>CAVVXZ010000020.1:0-272781 GCA_963752175.1 uncultured Acidobacteriaceae bacterium | reverse complement strand
GTTATTCCGACCCCGAGCCTGACAGCCGGCAATCTGCAGTACCTCTGCAACACGAGCGACCCTCACTGTTTCGCTGGTAATGCCAGTCCCAATAATTTTTCCGTTGCCAGCAACCCGACCTACGCACCGGATTTGGTGACCACTCTCTATCCTGCCGGTATCGCCTCGCTGGATCAGGGCTGTGCGGCGAACAACACATGTCCTCCGACGCCGGGCAATCCAGTTGGGCCTGGACCGAACGGCAACATCGCCAATCTCGGTGGCGCCAATCCGAGTGCGCTGTTCGCGGGATATCCCACTCCCAACTCCACCAGCGGCGGTGGCGACGGCTTGAATTCCGCGGCCTACACGTTCCCCGGAAACGATCCCACCACGCTGAAGACGTACATCTTCAAGCTGGACTACAAGATCTCGGCCGATGGCAACCACTCGTTGTTTGTTCGCGGAAACCTGCAGAACGACAAGGAGTCCCAGCCGCCTCAATTTCCCGGCCTGCCTCCGAACACTGTCATCACCAACAACAGCAAGGGAATCGCCGGCGGCTATACCTGGATCATCCGGCCCACCCTGATCAACAATTTCCGTTACGCTTATATCCGCCAGGGCGTGGGAACCGCCGGACTGAATAGTCAGCCATTTAACCGCTTGCGCGGCTTGGACGACGTCGTCGGATTGACTTCCACGATCCTTACCAACGTTCCCGTCAACAACTTCATCGACGATGTCTCCTGGATCAAGGGGCACCACACCCTTCAATTCGGAACCAACTGGCGTCTGATTCACAACAACCGCCAGTCCAATGCTCAAAACCTCTCCGAAGGCTACGCCAACCTGTTCTGGATGAACCCGTCCTTTATCGCCGGCACGGGCGCGAGCTTGGATCCCGCGATCGGTGCCGGCTTCCCGGCGGTCGATGGCTCGTTCGGCACGTCGTATGACTTCGCCGCGGTGCAACTGACGGGCATCATGAGCTCAGGTCTACTCCGTTCAGAATCAGGATAAGAACTGCAAACGTCATCCCCAGTGGCGCCTTGGTGCCGCGCCATTTCCGAAACTTCGAAGGCGAAATGTACGTGCAGGACAAATGGAGCGCCACGCCGAACCTGGTCTTCACCTATGGCCTGCGCTATTCGCTCCTGCAGCCACCCTACGAGAGCTCCGGGAACCAGGTCTCGCCGACCGTCAACATGAACCAGTGGTATACCAACCGCTGGCAGCAGATGTATCAGGGAAATGTCGACCAGCCCAACTTGAGTTTCGATCTTTCCGGTCAAGCCAACGGCAAGAAGCCCTACTGGGCCTGGGACTATCGAAACCTGGCTCCCCGCTTCGCTGTGGCCTATTCGCCGCACGCCGCCAGCGGATTCATGCACACGCTCTTCGGCGATGCGGGCAAGAGTTCCATTCGCGCCGGATACGGCCTCTATTTCGACCACTTCGGAGAAGGCGTGGTCAATACCTTCGACCGCCAGGGATCATGGGGCCTGACGACCACCATCAGCAATCCGGCCGGTGTCCTGGGCGTCGATACGGCACCGCGGTTTACCGGCTTGCTGGGAGCGAGTAATCTTCCTCCAAGTCCAGGAGTTCCGCTTCCCCACGGATTCCCCTACACGCCCTCCGTCGACCCCAATACCTACGGGCTGGCGATTGCATGGGGTATCGACGACAACCTGAAGACTCCCTATTCCCATGTGGTGGACTTCTCGATCACGCGCGAACTCGCGCACAACTTCGTACTGGAAGCTACTTACACGGGGCGTTTTGCGCATCATCTACTTGCAGGAAATCGATCTGTCTGAACCGCTCGACCTGGTCGATCCCGTCAGCAAGACCGACTATTTCGCAGCCGCGCAGATGCTGTCGAAAGCGGCTGTAGCCGGACGTGCCGATCAAGTACACATTCAGCCCATTCCGTACTGGGAGAACCTGTTTCCCGCTGGCGGCCGGAGCGGCCTTTCGGGCAATTAGCGGGACTATGCTGCGCCAGGTACAGCGCCCGGTCCAAGCCGACCGCAACCCAAAATATTTACGACTCGTACTACTGCGACGTTGGCAACGAGACCCTCGCGTTGGAGATCCTGGACGCTTTCTGTTTCCCGGCCTGCGCCGGGCCGACGGGAGCCAATCAATTCTCGTACTACCAGCCGCAATTTTCCTCGCTCTATGGCTGGCAGACGCGCGGCAACAGCAACTACAACGGCCTGCAGGTCAGCCTGCGGCACGCCATGTCGGCGGGCCTGCAGTTCGACATCAACTATACCTACTCGAAATCGATTGACGTAGGATCGAACGCGGAACGCGTCAACGGCTTCGAGTCCGGCGGCCTCGCCTTCAACAGCCAGGTCATCAACGCGTTCTCGCCAAATCTCTGGCGCGCCGTTTCGGACTTCGATACCACAAACCAGTTCAACGCCAACTGGGTATGGGACCTTCCCTTTGGCAAAGGCCGCTACTTCGGCAGCAACTCGAACCGCTTCGTCAATGCCGTTTTCGGCGGATGGGGCCTCAATGGCCTGTGGCGCTGGACCAGCGGCTTCCCGTTCTCGGTGGAAGCGAACGCTGGTTGGTCCACGGACTTTGAATTGGAAGGATCGACGTTCCTGACGGGTCCCAAGCCCCAGACCGGCGTCTTCCGCGACTCCTCGGGCGATCCCACGGTTTTCAAGAATCCCTCTACTTTCACCTGCCAGTGTTATGCGAACTCGGCGGGAAACACCACCTTCCGCGCCACCTATGCCCGGCGAGGCCGGCCAGCGCAACAACTTCCGCGGCCCCGGCTTCTTCGGAATCGACATGGGCTTGGCCAAGACGTGGAACTTTAGCGAAACCAAGATGGTCCGCTTCGGGTGGGAAGTTTTCAATGTGACGAACTCGGTACGTTTCGATGCCGCCGGATCCCTTATCAATCAGGATCTCGTCGACATCACCGGCTTCGGAAAGTTCAATCAAATGCTGACCAGCCCGCGCGTCATGCAGTTCGAACTGCGATTCGCGTTCTAGCTTGCAGAGGGGTCTCAACCGGGGACGGCGAAAGCCGTCCCTTTATTTTATTGGCGGATGGAATGACGGAGGAAACTCAACGGAACGGACTTGGACGCTACGCCAGCGGCGAGTCGCTCATGCGGAATCGGGTGCGCACGTGCTCGGAAATCAGCTCGATCGCGGGACGGTTCTGCACCGGGTCGGCTTGCGCCAGATACTTCATGGCCTCAACCAGCAGACGTTGCCCGTCCACGTAACGCGGATCCGAGGTACGCTCCCTGCGCTTATTGCCCAGCTTAGGAGGGACTGTAATCGTAAAAACCTTGGCCATGAATGAACCCAACTGAAGGTGCGGTCAGTATAGCTCCCCGGTATGCAAATCTCAGCACATTTCTTGCTCTTTCGATTCAACAACTTAGCCG
This sequence comes from uncultured Acidobacteriaceae bacterium, assembly GCA_963752175.1. GTDB lineage: Bacteria > Acidobacteriota > Terriglobia > Terriglobales > Acidobacteriaceae > Sulfotelmatobacter. The sequence continues at coordinate 269,374 of CAVVXZ010000020.1, read as the reverse complement.
TTCGGTGAAACCGTTTGCGTCTTGCTCGTCGTCTTTAGCTTGAAAACGTCGTCATTGAGCTTCTCGTTCACGCGAATGTTAGAGTACTTCGCCAGCCGATAGTTGCCGTTCGGTTGAAAGGCCTGCTGCTGGACTGAGATGCCTTTGTCGAGATCGATCCACAGATCGATCTCTTTGTAGGTGTTGCGAACCTTCTCCGACTTGGGTACTAGCTTCAGTTTCGCCGTGGCGATGCCGTTGATGGTTTCCGGCCCCACATAGGTGATGTCGAATGTCTTCGCCAGATCCTGTCCGCTACCACCAAAGCCGAGAACGACGTAAGTCTCCAGATCGGCACGGTTTTTACCCAGATCGAATTGGGTGACCTGGTCCATCTTGGGCTGGTACATGAGCACCTTGCCCTTGCTGAAGAGCACAAATTTTGGCTCCGGCTTCAGCTTGTTGGGATCGTCGCCCGCCTGCTTCACGTCGGCCATCATCTCAATTTCTTTGCCGGCGCGGCGGTAGTAAATGGTCCCTTTCTGGATATCGTCGACTTCATCGATGACTTTTTCGTAAGTGTCCCACTCGAACTCCGCCTGCGTGCTGCGAAAGCCGGCTGCAGCCGTGTCCATTTTCTTCAGAACGGTGTCGAGCGGACCGGACCCTGCGTCTGCTTGCGGAGGTTTGGCCGGAGCATCAACAAAGCCCCAGGCGAGCACGATCGGCAGGATTAGCGCGAGACTTTTCATTCCGTATTCAACTGGCCGCTGGGGCGATCGTCAGTCCCTCGTGGCGAGAACCTTATAGCCCTGTACCTTTCCCTTGCCGTCGGAAACCGTTTCATAACTCACAATCGAAACCGCACCCGAGATCGGCTCGATAATCCGCAACAACTGCTCCCGCACCGACTGTTCATCACCCGGCGATACTGCACTGGCGGCCACCTGATAAAAAAGATGTCCCTCGGCATCGGCGCTCACGACTACATCAGTCGGATGCGGAATGCGTGCGATGGGTTTGTCATTGAAGTTGATCACGCGGGGCGAGAACAGCACAAAAATAATAATCAGCGTGACCATGATGTCGTAGTGCAACGTGCCCCGCTCATATTGCCACAGAATGTATCCGCGAATTGTTCGCCAGATGGCGTTCATGGGCAAGGGCGCACTGGGCGCGGTCGTTGTCAGCTCTGCTCTCTGCAAGTCTAGTGACCGTTCCTTCTCTTGGCAATGTCTGCGCAGCCAACGGCGCATTGGCAGCGTTGAGCCACGAGTTGTGAGCTACGAGCTCGAGAGTATGGGCTAGAAGGTCTTGGCTCGTAACTCGCACAGCTCGCAACTCAAAACTTCTTCGGCGTAATCCTATCCGCGCCAATATAAGCCCGCAGCGCCTCCGGGATAATCACGCTGCCATCGGCTTGCTGGTAGTTCTCCACAATCGCCACCCAGGTGCGGCCCACAGCCAGTCCGCTGCCGTTCAGAGTGTGCACGAACTCCGTCTTGTTCTTACCCTCAGGACGATAACGGATATTCGCCCGCCGCGCCTGATATGCCTCAAAGTTCGAGCACGACGAAATCTCGCGGAACAACTGCTGCCCCGGCAGCCACACTTCAATGTCGTATGTCTTCGCCGAAGACGCTCCCATGTCTCCGGTGCACAGCGCAACCACACGGTAGTGCAGACCAAGCTTCTGCAGAACTTCCTCGGCATCATGCGTGAGCTTCTCGTGCTCCTCGTAGGATTGCTCCGGCCGCGTAAACTTCACCAGTTCCACTTTCTGGAACTGGTGCTGCCGGATGATGCCCCGCACGTCTTTCCCATACGATCCCGCCTCGCTGCGGAAGCACGGCGTATAGGCCGTGAGCGATACTGGAAGCCGCGCCTGATCCAGCACTTCGTCGCGATATAAGTTCGTGACCGGAACTTCCGCCGTCGGAATCAGCCACAAATCTGTCTCGCCATGCGGCACGCGGAAAGAATCGGCGGCAAACTTGGGCAGCTGCCCGGTGCCATACATCGATTCGGAATTCACCAGATACGGCGGCAGAACCTCTGTGTACCCGTGCTGGCGCGTATGCAGATCGAGCATGAAGTTCATCAGCGCCCGCTCGAGCTTCGCGCCCAGATCCCAGTAAACGGTGAAGCGCGCCCCCGTCAGCTTCACCGCGCGCTCCTGATCGAGAATGCCTAGTTCGGCGCCCAGATCCCAATGTGCCTTGGGAGCGAAATCAAACTTCGGAGGCGTGCCCCAGCGCCGCACTTCGACGTTGTCATCGGCGCTATGACCGATCGGCACGCTGGCGTGCGGCAGGTTCGGAATTCCCACCAGAATATCGCGCAGCCGCCCATCTAAGTCGGCCGCAGTCTTCTCCAGCGTCTGGATCTTCTCGCGCAGGTCCTTGGTCTGGGCCATGGCCGCGCTGGCATCCTGCCCGCTCTTTTTCAGCTTAGCGATCTCTTCCGACGCTTTGTTGCGCTGTGCCTTGCTGGTCTCCGCCTCGGTGATGGCCTGGCGGCGCTGCGTGTCGACTTCACGAAAGTTTTTGAGCACCCCAGCCGGATCCATTCCGCGCTGGCGCAGCTTCTCTTCCACCAAAGGCAGGTTTTCGCGTACAAAATTAAGATCAAGCATGGGACTAACTAATGTATCGGAAAAGTAGCCGGCAATGCACGCCCTCGAGCACCGGCTTGTGTCTTCAAACGATTGGTGGAATGATAAGGGCAGCAGAGGTGTCCTATGGCCGAAAAACGTCATCCCGGTATCACCATGCACAAACTCACGGTTGGGGCGGGATTTGAGGGTCTGCTGTTTACAATCGGCTGCAGCCTGATTTTTGTGATCGGACTTCCCGCGCTGTGGTCTTTCGTCGCATTCGGCGCCGCTCTAGGAATTGGGGTTGCGATCTTCCTTCACCTGACCAGCGACAGCCGATCCGAGCGAATGAAGCCTCTTTCGATTTTCTCCGCTGAGCAGAAGGTGGAGAGTCCAGTCCCGCAAGAGCAAGACCGGCGTCAGAAGCTGATGCGCGCAACACCCGGCCTCTGCTCGACCTAGGCTGGGCGCCCGCACCCGAATCGACAACAGCCACGTACCTCCCTGCGCCGCAGCCACCTTTGGCGGATTCCCCTCCCCTGTGTAAACTACCTTCGCGATGGGATCGTCCCGCAGATCTGCCGCCACACGGCTAGTGTTGACCCTGGCCTTGCTCGCCTCTGTCATCGGCGTCTCCCTTCCCACTGACGCGTCCGCCTACAATGCCCGCCCCAAACTCGTGGTTGTCATCGTGATCGACCAGTTCCGCGGCGACTACCTGGAACGCTACCGCGACCAGTTCGGCGACGCCGGCTTCCGCTTCCTCCTCGACCATGGCGCCTACTTCCCAAACTGTAATTACAACTACGCCAACACCCGCACGGCGCCCGGACACTCCACGCTCTTCACCGGCGCGTACAGCAACGGCCACGGCATCGCCGCCAACGAATGGTGGGACCAGAAAAAGAAACGCATGGTAACCTCCGTCGAAGACGACTCGACCAAAATCGTAGGTGTAGCCGGGGACAAAACCGGCGCTTCGCCCCACAACCTGCTCGCCGACACGCTAGGCGACGAACTCAAACTGGCGACGCAAGGCAAATCGCATGTTTTCGGGGTGTCCTTAAAAGACCGCGCCGCGGTGCTTCCCGCCGGATTCGCCGGCGACGCCGCCTACTGGATCGATCCCAAGAGCGGCGCCTGGGTCACGTCCACCTATTACCGCGATGACCTTCCAAAGTGGGTGCAGGATTTCAACTCTACCCGCCCCGCCAAATATTGGGATCGCGAATGGAAAGACGCCCAAGGCGCCGTTCTGCGCTCAACCGCGCATCGCAAGGCGAAAGACGGCGAAGATGCCGGCTTCTACGAAGTGATCGGCTCCACGGCCTTCGCCAATGAGTACGAGTTCGCGTTTGCCAAGGAATTGATGGTTTACGAGAAGCTCGGCCAAGGTCCCGCGACCGATTTGCTCTCGATCAGCCTCTCCCCCAACGACATTCTCGGCCACCAGGTCGGCCCTGATTCTCCGGAAATGCAGCAAATGGCCCTCGACCTCGACCGCGAACTGGCCGACTTCCTCAACTTCCTCGGACATCAAATCGGGCTGGCCAACGTGTGGATTGCTCTCTCGGCCGACCACGGCGTTTCCTCGCTGCCCGACGCCGTGAAGAAGCTGCACATTCCATCGGCCAATCTCAACGCGGGAAAACTCGAGACAGACATCAACAAGGCAATTGCGGCAAAATTTTCTCCCGGCCATCCCGCGTCCTACGTGAAGCTGGACTACCCTTTAGCCTGGCTCGATCAAGACGCGTTCGCTGCTGTGCACGTTCGCGAGCACGATGCCGAAGAAGCGGTCGGGGAGGCAATGAAGCAAACTGGAATGCGCGATTTCTACACCAAGTCGCAGCTTGCCGCGGGCGCCGCCCCAAACACCGCGTTGGGACGAAAATACTTGAATAGTTATTCACCGGAAGGAAGTTGGTACGTGATGGGCGTTCCCGACATCTACACCGTGGGACCGGGCAAAGGCACAGACCATACTTCGCCTTACAATTACGACACGCACGTGCCACTCGCCTTCTACGGATTGCCGTTCCAGCCCGGAACCTATCGTACGAGCACCGAGCCCGTCGATCTTGCCCCCACGCTCGCCTCGCTGTTAGGCATCAACGCTCCCACCCATGCCGTCGGGCGCGTACTGACCGAGGCCCTCGCACCTGTGCACCGCGCTACCGCTTCTGGAGAAAGCCAGCCATGAGCCCCGATCTCAGCGTCACCGTCGCCGGCATTCCGCTTAAGAATCCTGTCATTGCGGCCAGCGGTACCTTCGGCTACGGCGTCGAGTTTGAGGACGTAGTCCACCTGGGCAAGCTGGGCGGCTTCGTCGTGAAAGGCCTGTCGAGAGAGTCGATGATCGGCAATCCTCCGCCTCGTCTCTGGGAGACCGCCGCCGGCATGCTCAATGCCATCGGCCTGCAAAACATCGGGGCACAGGCGTTCCTCGTGGAGAAATTGCCGCACCTGCGGGAAATCAAGAACACCGTGGTGATCGCCAACGTCTTCGGCTACACCCGCGAAGACTACGAACGGACTATCGAGATCCTCAACGACGGCGAGGGCATTGCCGCCTACGAGTTGAATGTTTCCTGTCCCAACACAGCCCACGGCGGCCTGCAATTTGGCAGTGATCCGCGCTCGCTCGATGAAGTCGTCACCACCGCCAAGCGCGTGGCCCAGCGCCCGCTGATCGTCAAGCTCTCCCCCAACGTCACCAGCATCGCGCAAATGGCGTACGTAGCGCAGGAGGCCGGCGCCGACGCCCTGTCGCTGATCAACACTTTTGTGGCGATGGCCATCGATCCCGAGACGCGCAAGCCGCGCATCGCCAACGTGACCGCGGGCCTTTCCGGTCCAGCCATCAAGCCGATCGCCGTGCGCATGGTCTACGACGCCGCGCACGCCGTAAAGATTCCCGTCATTGGCATGGGAGGAATCTCCACCGCGGCCGACGTCGTCGAATTCATGCTGGCCGGCGCCACCGCTGTGCAGATCGGCACCGCCAGCTACTGGGATCCCTGCGCTACCGAAAAGATTGTCGATGAACTGCAGGCATGGTGCAGCGAGCACGAAGTCGCGAAGCTCTCTGACTTCATCGGCGGAATGCTGCTGGAGTGAATCCCCCGACTCAAGGGCGCGGAAGCGACGGGACGCCTCGATTCTCGTGAGCGCCACGGCCTGTTCTTAACAATCAGTACGAGAGGTATAGAATTTTGGGGAAGTTCGAACTTCGACGCTGGGAGGATGATTGAATTTGAGTCATAAGATTGCGCAAACTTCGCTGGTGCTAGTGTTCGCCTTTTCCCTCTCTGTTCTCGCCCAAACGAATACGGTTAAAGACGCCCAAACAAATGGGCCTATAGACACGACTTTCAGAATTGCCACCATCAACATGCAGCAGACTATCCTCGCGTCGAATGAAGGACGCCGCGATTTTGAGCAGCTCGACATCAAATTTGCACCCAAGGAGGCCTGAACTGAAGAGGCTTTCCGAGGAAATTGACGGCCTGAAGAAGCAGCTCGATGCGCAGCAGAACATGTTGAATGACGATTCACGCGGCAAGCTAGTAACACTTATCGAATCGAAGAAAAAAGTCTGGAACGGGCCACGCAGGACGCTCAAGAAGATTTCGAGACCCAGCGCCGCGAACTGGTTAACAAACTCCTAACCAGCTTGGCTCCTGTAGTCCAGAAGTATTTCAACGACAACCATTACAGTCTTTTGCTCGACACGTCGCAACCGTGGCCGCAGGGACTGGTGGTCATGTCCAGTCCGGAGACCGACGTCACACAACAAGTCCTTGAAGCTTTCAACACGGTTTCTGGGGTGCCTGCACTTGCTCCGAGCAACAGTGGCCCAAAGCCCGCGAAATCACCGACGAATAAGCCCGCAGTGCCGCCGAAACAATAGGCGGATTGCGCAGCCTTCTTTGTCAAAGGTGTCTCGGAGAAGAATCCCATAGCACTCGCTGCCCGTCATTTCACAAAGTGGGTTTTGGGGGTGGCTATCGTCCCCGCGTGTACCAGATCGACCCTGGAGACTTGTAGTCGCGCCCCTCGCCCCACACGGCGTGAGTGGCACCATCGCTATCGATTGCAAGCCCGAAGTAGTCTCCGAAGGGAAACCGGAAGCCGCCCGGCAGAATGTAGTCGTAGCCCTCGGCCGGCCCCGACAGCCGACTCTCAGCGTTCCAGGTGGCGCCGCCGTTCGTCGAATTGCGGTAAAACGTGTTCCATAGAGGACGACTGCGGTGTCCCAACTCGCTAGCCCTCGCATCCATCCACGCGATGCGAACATCGCCCGACGCCCCAGCCACAATTGCCGGGAATGCGTGCTCCACGCCCTGCGGAGCTCGCGATACGCTGGCCCGCTCCGACCAGCTTGCGCCTCCCGTGGTCGACGACGAGAAGTACACGCGCTCTGGTCCGCCATTTGCCCCGCCGGCATTCCAGAGGGCGTAGAGCGCACCTGCCGCGTCGGATGCCAGCGCGATCTGCGCGCCCAGATAGCCAGTCTGGCAGGCTTCCGCGTCGCAGTCCGGCGGCGCGCTCGATACATCCAGCAGCAGGTTGCTCCACGTCCGTCCGCCATCCGACGAGCGGCTGACATATACGCCCACCGGACGGCTGGCCACTTGGTGACGGGAATAGGCTGTCCAGCCGAAATAAACGTTGCCCGCCGGATCAACCGTCGCCCCACCCGCCAGAGACGATCCCGGCACGGCATTGGGATTTACCTGCACCGAATCGAACGTCTGCCCGGCATCGTGCGACGCGGCCACAAAGAATTTCTCCTCGTGATTGAATCCGACGTACACGTCCGCTCCGCGTACCGTCAGCACCGGCCTGTCAGCGTCTTCCACTCCTCGCTCCGCCAGGGAGTAAGACCAGCTGTGACCGAAGTCGAGCGATCGGGCCACTATCACGTCGCGCTTGTTATTCTGCAGCCACGACGCGTACACCGTTTGCCTGTCTACCGGATCCACCACGATCTGCGGATCAAACTGCCCGGTCGAGTAGGGAAGCACCGCCTTCGAAGGTTGCCAGGTCAGCCCGTTGTCGTTGCTCACGATCAGAGCAACGCTGGGTGCGGTGCAGCTTGAACAATCCGGCACGGTCCCATACTGCGGATAGAGAACGTAGAGGTGCCCTCGCCCGTCGGCGGCGATAGCCGGCTCCCACTGGTCCCCCGTGCGGTATCCGAGGCGCATCTGCGGCGGAAACCCGGAGACCGCCAGAGCCGCCTGCGCCGTAGCCAGCGCCAGTACGAGCAAGAGTGCAAGTTTGCGCACAGTTCTTTGCCCGGATTCGAAGCGGCTGGTTGAGGAAACCACGGATACCCCTGGGAAAACCCTGCCCGGACTTTACCGTGATTCGCGAAGACCGTCAATTCCCACTTGGGCCATTTGACCCCGGTTTTACAACCGTGTGACTTTTCTGGCGTTTGCTCATCCAATCAATGACAATACAAAACCATAGCGCCCCACCCGCCAGAGACGATCCCGGCACGGCAGTCGGATTCACTTGCACCGAATCGAACGTCTGCCCCGCATCGTGCGAGGCGGCCACAAAGAATTTCTCCTCGTGATTGAATCCGACGTAAACGTCGGCTCCGCGCACCGTCAGCACCGGCCTGTCAGCGTCTTCCAGTCCACGCTCCGCCAGGGAGTAGGACCAGCTATGACCGAAGTCGAGCGATCGGGCCACCATCACGTCGCGCTTGTTATTCTGCAGCCACGACGCGTACACCGTTTGCCGGTCTACGGGGTCGACCACGATCTGCGGATCAAATTGCCCAGTCGAGTAGGGAAGCAGCGCCTTCGAAGGTTGCCAGGTCAGCCCATTGTCGTTGCTCACGGTCAGCGCCACGGTGGGTGCGGTGCAGCTTGAACAATCCGGCACGGCCCCATACTGCGGATAGAGAACGTAGAGGTGCCCTCGCCCGTCGGCAGCGATAGCAGGTTCCCACTGGTCCCCCGTGCGGTATCCGAGGCGCATCTGCGGTGGAAACCCCGGGACCGCCAGAGCCGCCTGCGCCGTAGCCAGCGCCAGTACGAGCAAGAGTGCAAGTTTGCGCACAGTTCTTGGCCCGGATTCGAAGCGGCTGATTGCGGAAACCACGGATACCCCTGGGAAAAACCCTGCCCGGACTTTACCGTGATTCGCGAAGATCGTCAATTCCCACCTTGGCCATTTGACCTCGGTTTTACAACCATGTGACTTTTCTGGCGTTTGCTCATCCAATCAGTAACAATACAAAACCATAGCCATCGTTGAAACGGAGCCTATCGCAATGGAAAAGGCCACATTCGCAGCAGGATGTTTCTGGGGAGTCGAAGCCACTTTCCGCCAGATGCCTGGGGTAACCTCAACCCGCGTCGGCTACACCGGAGGAAAGACTGAGAATCCTACGTATAAAGAAGTCTGTACCGACGGCACCGGCCACGCTGAAGCCGTGGAAGTCGAATTCGACCCCGCCAAATTGACCTACGCTCAATTGCTGAAAGTGTTCTTTGAAAACCACGATCCGACGCAGGTTAACCGTCAGGGCCCGGACTGGGGCTCGCAATATCGCACCGCGATCTTCTTCCATTCTCCCGAGCAGCAAAGGCAAGCACAGCAGTTCAAGCAAGAACTGGAGACGGCGCACGTTTATTCCAAGCCGATCGCCACACAGATCGTTCCTGCCGTAACGTTCTATCCGGCAGAAGACTACCACCAGCAGTATCTGGAAAAGCGCGGCCTGGCCAGTTGCCACATCAAGTAGTAAAGGCTGTGGCGTCACAGTTTTGAGCGGAGCGTCATCCCGCGTGGAGTCGCTCCTCGGCCGGAAGCGAGGGATCTCAGTCTTAGCGAGAAGCGAGCTAGGGATTAGAAACGCCGACAAGACTCACCGGTTGCCGCGGCCGGAAGAACAACAGCAAAACGAATCCCCCCAGATAATACAGCGCGCTCTGTTCCAGGTTGCTTCCCAGAAAGCGCTGCACCAGGCCAGACAGAGCCAGCGCCTCGCACAAGGCGTAAGTCGTCAGGTACCCCGTTCGCCAGTGGTTCAGACTGACAGTGTCCTCAGGATGAGTCGCCAAACTCTCCGCGGCGCGCAGCACCAGTGTGCGCCGCACCACAAAAATCACTCCTACGATTGCCACCGCCAGCGTCGAGAACAGGTAACTAAGAGCCGGGTCAACCGCCCGCGCCACTGGGCCCGCGAGTTCTCCAACGATCCCGTAAAGGAGGATGCTGGCCAGCATCGCCCACTGCACCGCCCGCAGTGTCTTGAGGGCCCCGCTCATCGAATCGACATTCTCGCTTGAAGTGGTGTTTACCCTACAAATCATTTTACGGCGGAATCCCTTAGAGCAATACACTTTTCTGCCAATCAATGCGAATGATGCTGGTCCGCTCGTCCCGGGCGCATTCGCAAAAATATTTGGAACGACACTGGATTGTTTCCATAATTCGAATCGAGCGCACTCGGCTTCGAGTAAAACGTCACATCCGCTCCCAGCCCCAGTTGCCATGCGCGATTGTGAATCAAGTCTCGCTCGCCGCCAAATGTATATGCCCCGATCCGGTAGACCGGTTGCACCGCCTCCTGCGGAAACAGTTCGTTCTTGTCCACCAGTTCCAGCCGGGTGAAAGCGTAGTCTCGCCGCAGGAAATTCAGCGTGGACTCCAGGAGATAGCTGTTCAGTGTCGTGTCCGTCGCGATCTTGTGAACGCGCCCCCACACTAGCGTCGTCGCCCAACTGCCTTCAGCCAGTGGCCGGTTGTATTCCGCCGATGCCGTCTCCCGCCACTGGCTTCCGGGCTCCAGCGCCTCCGGATGCTCCAGCCGCCCAATGCTGTATTGCACCGCCCAGTTGCGCGTCGGCGCCACAAATACTCGCCCCGACCAAGAATCGAGCGGCGCCAATTGGATGCTCCACCGCTCCTCATTGGGCTCGCGCCCGTTAAACGCCGAGCCCTCCAGCTTCACGCGATCAATCACGAATCCCGTCGTGACCACGCCGAAACTCGTGTGCGTCGAATCCTGCAGGTGGTGGCCCAGCGGCGCCAATGGCAACTCAGAGGCCGACGCCCGGTGCAGGTAGGTCACCGGCCCGAGCGCCGGCTCCGCCGACGGCCCTCCATAAAGCTCCCATGAGATCTTCTCCGTCAGAGGCAGTGTGTACAGCGCTGCCAGTTCGGCGAACACGTTGTGAGGATGCTGATGATCCACCAGCGGCTCTCCGTGATACGTCTCTCCAGTCTGAAAAAGCTCCGGGAACCCTGGGTGCGGAGACGTCAGCGACTCGGCAGAGAACATCTCCAGGAACAGAAGAGAGCCCCCGCCCAGCTTGTGTTGTTCCATCAGCATCCCCCAATTCACCGACTCGGCCTTGCCCTCGCCGCGCGGACCGCCTTGCTGGTTGTAATCCACAAAAATAGTGCCGTGTGCCATGAACTCCCATCCATGGCTCATCCACATCCACGCCGGTGCTTGCACAGATGCCGGCTGCCACGCTGTCCCGGATCCTTCGTGCGGCGAGGGCAGTTGAAATACGTTCGGCTCATCCATCGGCATGGGCATCTGCATGCCCGCCATCGATGTGTCCTGCTGCGGCGATGCCGGATGCTCGCGAGGAGCAGCGCTCTGCTGGGCACAAGCCGAGACCGCCCACAGCACGAACAGAATGGATCTGCCAAACGAACCAATCTTCACCAGAACCTCATTGTGATATTCGACCACACGCTTCGCATCCGCTGAATCTGAAATCGCATCCGCTGAAAGACGCGAGGTCGCATGGAAAGAACCTTAGTTCTTAAGGTCTTCGTGCACCTTCCTGTCCTTCGTGGTTTGTGGTTTGAGGTCTCTCTAGATTCGTAACGGAGCAATCCCGGGCGGGCTGCTGGCAATAACGACGTTCGAAGAAAAATGAGCGGGGAAAGTTGACGCCAATGCGAGATCCTCGCCGCCATCCGACGCAGCGAAGCGCGCGACCAGTGGCCGCAGAGCTCGCGCTACGCTCGGAATCGCCGCATCGTGCCCAGTCACGCAGCACTGGTAGCTGGCCGGGGTAGGCGACGGAGTCGCGGGTCCATGGCTATGACATCCCGCCGGATGAGGCGTCTGCACCGACGGAAACGGCATCGCCTGCGCAGCGGGCATGGCCGCCATCGCAATCAGCAGCACCACCGCGACCATGCGCAAAATCCCGTGCATTTGTCTTTACGTTCCAGTGATTCGGATACGAAGTTCTTCGGGCAGTCGTTGCCGGATTTCCTCCGGCAGCCGGTCATGCACGCGCCGCGCGCCCTCTTTGGCCGCGTCAAGAACCGTCACCGGCGCCGGTGTAGCCACCGCGACTCCCAGCCAGATCAGTGCAGAAAGTCCGAATCCCGCCAGCGCAGCGATCTCCAGCCAGAATGCATGTCGCGGCCCAAGGTGCCAGATCACGCCAAACGCCAGCAGAAACACGCCCGCCGACACCGACGCCAGCGCGATCAGCCCCACATCGATCATGCGATGAATTTGTTGGCGGCTGCGGCAGTGTTCGCACTCGGCGAAATGGCTCTCGTAGTCGCCGCACATTTCGGGCGCCAGGCCGGATATGTCATACCGCCAGCCCGCCAGAATCTTGCCAACGATTGGATCAATGCACTGCTGACTCATGGGGTAATACAAATATGCAAACGCAAATCTGCAAACAATCACTCCAAAATCAGCCGCCTACAAGCGAATCGGCTCCATTGCCTCGGTCTGCGACGCCAGCAGCACGCGGTTCTGAAATAACCCGCCCCGCGTGGCCAGAGCTTTTTCAGCCTCTCTCCGAGCAATTTCTGGATGATTGTTCTGCTCTGAGAGATGCGCCAGCACGACAAACGACGCACTATTATCATAGTCGTTCGTGAAGAAATCAGCGAGCGCCAGGTTCGAAAGATGTCCCACCCGGCTCATCACCCGCTGCTTCACCGACCACGGATACGGCCCCACCCGTAACATCTCCAGATCGTGATTCGACTCCATGACCAGCACATCGCACCCACGAAGATGATCACGCACGCTCACCGGCAAATATCCCAGATCGGTCGCGACTCCAACTTTGATGCCCTCCGCGCGAAACGTATACCCTACGGGGTCGGCCGCATCGTGTGGAATGGTGAACGGTTTCACTTCAATGTCGCCCACCTGAAATCGATGACCGGCCTCAAACGCCTCATACTTCTCCAGCTTCGGACGCTCGCCTTTCTCATTGCGCATCGCCCGCGCCCAAGCCTGATGCGTCCCGCCCGTCATGAACACTGGGATGCGCAGCTTCTTGGCCAGCGTTGCCAACCCGTAAACATGGTCGGAATGTTCGTGCGTAATGAGAATCGCGGAAAGCGTGCACGGATCTTCGCCCAGCGTCTTGAGCCGCTTGAACGTCTCACGGCATGAGATACCGGCATCGACAAGAATCTTCGTGCAGGAGCTGGCCACCACCGCGCAATTCCCGCGGCTCCCCGATGCCAGCATGGTCACACTTACACCCATGATCGCAGCATACGCGCCCAGCCTGTGGAATCGGGAGTAACTTTCTGGTTAGCCGATACCTAAGAGCAGAACGGCCTGTGTCAAAAAATGGCTGTGAAAATGGCTATGTGGGGACGGCCGCCTCGGCCGTCCAAGCGAGGGCGAAGCCCAGCGCAACCAAGTTGACCGCATTGCTTCAAGCGCGCTGCCGACTACTTCCCCTCCCGCAAATTCTCAATCACGGCGCGCAAGAACGATCCCCCAGAGGCGGTGTATTCGGCAATCAGCAATCAAAAATCATCAATACGTATAGAACCCCCGCCCGCTCTTCCGCCCCAGCCACCCGGCATCCACCATCTTGATCAGCAGCGGACACGGCCGGTACTTCGGATCTCCCAGCCCGTTCTGCAGCACCCGCATGATGTCGAGACAAACATCGAGCCCGATGAAATCGGCCAAAGTCAGCGGCCCCATTGGATGCGCCATCCCAAGCTTGAACACTTCGTCCACCGCCTCTGCCGTGGCCACGCCCTCCATCACCGCATACATCGCCTCGTTCAGCAGCGGCATCAGCACGCGGTTCGAAACGAACCCCGGCGCATCATTCACCTCGACCGGCGTCTTCTCCAGCTTCACCGACAAGTCGCGCACGGTCGTAAACGTCTCCTGCGAAGTGGCCAGCCCGCGAATTGCCTCTACGAGTTTCATCACCGGCACAGGGTTGAAGAAGTGCATCCCGATCACTTTCTCGGGCCGCTTGGTCAGCGTCCCCAACTTCGTAATCGAAATCGAAGATGTATTCGAAGCGAGAATAATTTCCGGACGCGTCACGCGGTCGAGATCACGAAAAATCTCTGTCTTGATCTCAAATTTCTCGGTCGCCGCTTCAATCACAAAATCACACTCAGCCAGCTCCCCGCGATCGGTCACCGGACGAATGCGCGCCAGCGCCGCAGCCTTGTCGCCGGCCGTGATCTTGTTCTTCGAAACTTCGCGGTCAAGATTCTTCCCGATCGTGCCCAGCGCTCGATCCAGAAACCGCTGCTCTACGTCGCACAGCATCACATCGAATCCGCCTCGCGCAAACACATGCGCAATCCCATTACCCATCGTCCCCGCGCCCACCACGCCCACCCGTTGAATGTTCATAAGTCCGCCTCTAACAAAACGTTCGAGTCTACCACTGCACCGAAGGTGATGAACAATCGGGAGAGAGTTTGGTAGTGGGCTGTTAACAGCCCACCACCGAGAGTTTGGGTGGCGCAGCGCTTTCAGCGCTGCGATTAGCTCCTGCTTTCTTGCAAAGGCTTTAGCCACTGAGGTACCTCGGCCGAGTGTTTCGACTCTCAGCCGGTGCCCCATTTCTCGCGCGCTCTTTGCGCGAGAAGTGGGGATTTTGACTCCGACACAAAGTCCAGAGGCTCCGCAGCGACTCAACGCACACCTCCCCGTGCGACGAATCACACCCGACCCGCACGCCGGCCCATAGCATAAAAAGTTAGCGAGTCTCGAAAACTTTCCCCACCGGTCGTCCTATGCCCGTCAAAACCATCATCGAACCCTTCCGCATCAAAAGCGTCGAACCCCTACACTGGACCACCCGCGAACAGCGCCAGCAACTCCTCGAAGCCGCCTACTACAACCTCTTCCTGCTCCCCGCCGACGATGTCCTCATCGATCTCCTCACCGACTCCGGCACCGGAGCCATGTCCACCCACCAGTGGGCCGCCATCATGGAAGGCGACGAAAGCTACGCCGGCAGCCGCAGCTTCGACCGCTTCAAGAATTCCATCCAGGACATCTTCGGATACCGCCACGTCATCCCCACCCATCAGGGACGCGCCGCCGAGCGCATCCTCTTCGGTGTGGCCTGCAAGAAAGGCGACGTCGTCCCCAACAACACGCACTTCGACACCACCCGCGCCAACGTCGAATTCGTCGGCGCCGAGGCCGTCGATCTCGTCATCGAAGAAGGCAAGCACCCCGCATCGACTCATCCCTTCAAAGGCAACATGAACGTCGGTGCCCTCGAGGCCCTCATCGGGCGCGTCGGCCGCGAGCACGTCCCCCTCGTCATGCTCACCGTCACCAACAATTCCGGCGGAGGCCAGCCCGTCTCCATGGAAAACGTCCGCCAGGTCAGCGCCGTCTGCAAGCACCACCAGATCCCGCTCTACTTCGACGCCTGCCGCTTCGCCGAAAATGCCTGGTTCATCAAGCTTCGTGAGAAGGGATACGAGAACAAGACTCCCAAAGAAATCGCCCAGGAGATGTTCCGCCTCGGCGACGGATGCACCATGTCCGCCAAGAAAGACGGCATGGCCAACATCGGCGGCTTTCTCTGCACCAACGACGACCTGCTCGCCCAACAGGAAAAAGATCTCCTCATCCTCACCGAGGGATACCCCACCTACGGCGGCCTCGCTGGACGCGATCTCGAAGCCATCGCTGTCGGCGTGCAGGAGGCTCTCGAAGAAGACTACTTGCGTTACCGCATTGCCTCGACCGCCTACCTCGGCAATCACATCGCGTCCCAAGGAGTGCCCATCGTCCAGCCCCCCGGCGGACACGCCATCTATCTAGACGCCCGAGCCTTCCTTCCGCACATCCCGACAGATCAGTTTCCCGGCGTAGCGCTCGCCGCCGAACTGTATCTCGAAGGCGGAATTCGCTCGGTAGAAATCGGCACTCTGATGTTCGCCGCCGCTGCAAAAATGGACTTGGTCCGCCTCGCGATCCCCCGCCGCGTCTACACCCAAAGCCATATCGACTACGTCGTGGAAGTAATCCTGGAAGTCTGGAAGCATCGCGCCCAAATCCCCGGCATGCGCCTGACTTACGAAGCCCCATTCCTTCGCCACTTCACCGCGCACCTGGAACCGGCGAAAGTGGCAGCAGCCACGCGGTCGTAAGTTGTGCACGAGCGTGAGAAGAGTTGAAGAACTCGAGGGTGCCCCATTCTAACGTCGCGCCTTTTGCGACGTTAGAGTGGGGATTTCCGCGCTGACAAGTTGCCCACCAGAGGAATCGCAGAAATCACTGTCACCAAGTCAGATTTCGGGCCGCACTTAACCAACCCAATCTGCCCATGCTAGGATCGAACAAGTTCCTCAGGAGCCTATGCCCAAGTTCGTTATCGAACGTGATGTCCCTGGTGTCGGAAACCTATCCGATGCTCAACTGCGCGAGATCTCGCAAAAGTCCGTTGCCGTTCTGAAGGAAATGGGCGTCGGGATCCAATGGCTCCACAGCTACGTCACCGGCGACAAGGTCTATTGCGTCTATCTCGCCCCTGACGAGGCAACCATCCGCGAGCACGCCAAGCGCACCGGGCTTCCCGCCAATCGCATTTCTGCTGTCCGCCGGCTCCTGGATTCGACAAGCGCGGAATAACTTCTCGCAAAAACCCATCCCCGCTCACGAACACGAGCGCGAAGCATCTCCCAACATCAGCACTTCCTCAATTGCTTTCTCGACCGGCAGAGCCCAGCCTTCTGACCAGGCCGTCCCGCCCCCGGTGCTCCCCAACGCCTGCCGTGCGGTGTGCAAACTGGCTTCGAGTTTGGCGTGTTCGGCCGGAGTAAGAGGCGCGCCGATATTCTGGCGCAAGGCCGCCGCCGCTCCCGCCAGCCGCAGCGAGCGTTGGGCTTCCAGTTGCACCGCCGCGGAGCACGCGAAACACTCCAGCAGGCGCGCAATTCCTCGCTTGTGTTCCAGTTCCTGGAAGATTCTGATGCTCTGCCGGTAAAGATCCTGCGCCATCGAATAATTTCCCTGATCGCTCGCCAGATTTCCCAAGTCCGCGAGCGTTCCAGCGATGCCCCAGCGGTCGCCAAGCTCACGGAAAATCTCCAGGCTCTCTTCGTACAATGCTCGGGCCGCTGCTGGGTCTCCCTGATCGCGTGCCACATCGCCTTGATAGTTCATCGACCAGGCAACGCCGGCTCGATCTCCCAGTCCACTGAAGATTGAGAGACACTCCGCGTATAGCGATCGCGCGCGCGTGTTGTCTCCCTGCAGTCTAACGATATTCGCCAGGTTGCTCACAGCACTCGCCACCGCCTTCGGGTCGCCCACTGCTCTCCATCCCGTGAGACTCTCTTCGAACAACGATCGCGCGCTCGGAATGTCGCCTCGGTCCCGCGCACTGACCGCCAGAGCATTCAGGCAAACAGCGGCGCCTTGGGCGTTGCCCAGTTGACGCGAGATCTCCATGCTTTCTCGAATCAGTGCCTCCGCTGCTGCGTAATCTCCTTGCTCGACCCCGAGGACGCCGGCCGCAAACAGAGCTCGACTGCGTGCTTTGGTGGGCGCCTGTGCTCCCGCGATCTTTAGCAGTTTGTCCAGCCGGGCCCTGCCTTCGGCGAGATACTCGCGCATCTCCCAATAACGAAACAGAGCGCCGCCGAGACGAAGTCCCCACTCCGCATCTTCCGTTTCTGTCAGCCATTCCACCGCTGCACGAAAATTGTCATGTTCGACCCCATAGTGCGACAGCCAGTCCGCGCTTACCGTTCCGACTTGCTCCGTGGCCCTTTCTTCTGCCAGAACCAGGCAGTAAGCGGCATGGGCGCGCTTCGTCAACGCCTTCTCCCCGCTCCCCTCTAATTTTTCCAGAGCATACTCGCGAATTGTTTCGAGCATCACGAACCGCGGTTCACCATCGGATTGCTCATCCCGCTGCGCCAGACTCTTGTCGACCATCGACTCCATACCGTCGAGCACGTCCAAACCCAGGTCGCCTTTCGCGTCGCAGACAGCTTCTGCTCCCTCCAAAGTGCATCCGCCCACGAATACCGACAGTCTCCGGAAAAGCTTCTGCTCGGTCGGTGTCAGCAGATCGTAGCTCCAATCCATGGCAGCGCGAAGCGTCTGGTGCCTCTGTGGCATGTCTCGCGCACCGCCCGTCAACAGTTGTAGCCGGCTCGACAAACGCGTCCGCATGGCGGTGGGCGACAGGACTTTCACGCGCGCGGCTGCCAGTTCAATCGCTAGCGGCAGGCCATCCAGACGCGCGCAGATCTCCGCGACCGCCGTCGCATTCTCTGGTGTCAGTTGAAAATCTGGCTTGGCCGCGACCGCTCGCTGCACGAACAGCGCCACCGCCGGAGACTGCGACAGCACCTCCACCGTCGACACCGACTGTTCCGGCAGCGCCAGCGGCGGCACCGGAAATTCGTTCTCCCCGTAAACGTGCAACGCCGAGCGGCTCGTCACCAGTACCTTGAGCTTCGAAGCCACCGACAGCAGTTCGACAACGGTGGCCACGCCCCCGACCAGATGCTCAAAATTGTCCAGCAACAGCAACTTCGGAGAGCGCCCGGAACGCCGCAAGTTCGCCTTCAGTACCTCCATCGGAGACTGCGTCCCCGCTTCCCGGATCCCCAACGCCTGAACGATCACCGAAGCCAACAAGCCCGGATCGCTCAGCGACGACAGCGACACAAAATACGTTCCTCCAGAGAATTGTTCGGCCAGACGACTCGCCAACTGCACCGCCAGACGGGTTTTGCCGATCCCGCCCGGGCCCGTGATCGTCACCAGCGACACGTCCGGCCGCTGCAGGAGTTGTTCCGCCGCAGCCACCTCCTTCTCCCGTCCCAAGAATCCGGTTCGTTGGACCGGAAGACTCGAGGAAGGAGTTTCGACTACCGGCTCGGCCGCCTTCTCCGAGAAACCTGAACGGATTGCGTTGAGTCCAGATGTCGGGTTTCGACTCGACACCTTTTTCCTGGTCTCGACTACGGGCCCGATGAATCGATATCCCCGTCCCGTAATCGTCTGCACAAAGCGCGGCTGTTCGGGATCGTCCTTCAGGACCTGGCGGATCTTGCGGATGGCGGCATTAATGCTATTGTCCGTGTCAAGAAAGACGTCCTTGCCCCAAATCCGCTCGATGATCTGGGAGCGCGACACCAACTGCCCTCTCTCTTCGATTAAGAGGATGAGCAACTCCATCGGAATCCGCTCCAGCTTCACGACCCGCCCGCCGCTGCGAAGCTCATAAGTGCGCGGATCTAAGTCGAAATCTTCGCCGAATTGGATCGAGTCTGATTGTTGGACAGGGTCGGACGCCACGGCACGCTCCCCCAGAGTGTCGTTATTTTACATCGCTTTGCGGCACACGTCGCCAAGTGCAGCATTCCGCCCAGCTTACAAATTCATGCGGCTTCACCAAGCTTAAGGCGTTCGCCATGGTCAACCCTGAGTGCTTGCGGCAGTATGCCTCCAGTGACGAAGCAACGTCGATCAGGGGGACGACGTTCAAGAAATCGCCCGAGGGACCACAGGCAAAGACTCAGGTTTAGACCCTCTGGGCGTATTTCTTCAACACCAGGGATTGTTGAACCGAACTCTCAAGTAGTGCCTGGTGTTGACCCACCCGTAAGCATGGGACCACGGACTACAAAACTGATTTCACAAGGAGAACTGCTATGACGACACAAGTCACCACTCGCATCCACACCTCAACCACCCACATCCTGCGCCTCGCGTTGATGGCCAGCCTGGCTCTGGCCGCACCGCTTTTTGCGGCAGGGCAGACCGGTCACGACCATGATTCTTCGGCCAAGCTAGTGCGTTTGGTTCGGGAAGCTACGCGCCAGTTTATTGACGTGAACAATGCCACGGCCGCCGGTTATGGACCAGCCTTTGGCTGCGTCAGCGGACCCGACCACGGTGCGATGGGCATTCATTACGTCAACGGTGCTCTCGTGGGAGACGGCCTGATCAACGTATCGCAACCGGAAGCCCTCATCTACGAGCCTGTAGGAAACGCCCGGCGGCTCGTTGGCGTCGAGTACATTGTCGACGCCGCCACCTGGCTGGCTGCGAACAACGGCGTTCCCCCCCAACTCGAAGGCCAGGACTTCCAGTTCGTCCCCGCCCCGAATCGGTTCAACCTGAACTCCTTCTTCGAACTGCACGTCTGGGCATGGCGCGACAACCCCAACGGTGCCTTCGTCGACTGGAACAACCATGTGAGCTGCGAAGGTCAGTAGAAACTGCGCGAGGTTCGCTCACACCTCGGGTTGCTGGCTGCCCCGCCCATTTCGCGCAGTTTGCGAACAGGGCGGGGCAACCGGAAATCACGCAAACATTGCAATGCAAAAAGGAGGAACAAATCATGAAGACAACTAGAACGCAAACTACGCCCGTCTTTGAAAACACGGTTAATGGAGTCGCGGTTGACGGCCTCTCGAAGACAGTCGAAGCCATCAAGGCCACCCCAGCCCTCGCGAAATTCAACTTTCGCATCCGTAATGAATGGGGAGATGGCGGCCGCAATACCTCGACCGTAGCCAACTTCTACGGCGCTGGCCAGGAGCACTCCCGACCCAAGGCCTTTGTCCTCGAGGCCGACGAGCCTCCGGTTCTGCTCGGTAACGATTCTGCCGCCAACCCCGTCGAACATCTGCTTCATGCCCTGGCGGGTTGTCTGACTTCATCCATGGTCTATCACGCTGCAGCGCGCGGCATTCATATTGAAGAAGTAGAGTCTTCCTTGGAAGGCGATATTGATCTGCACGGATTCCTGGAACTCGACAAGAATGTTCGCAACGGCTATCAGGGAATCCGCGTCAACTTCAAGATCAAGGCCGACGTTCCCGACGAACAGTTGCAGGAACTCTGCAAGCTTGGTTCGGCACATTCGCCAGTCTTCGACTCCCTCACCAACGGAGTGCCCGTCGCGGTGACGGCCCAACGTTTGTAGCTGGGGTGCCGGGTGCCCCACCCTTGTCCCGCCGCATTTTGGCGGGACAGGGTGGGGGTTTTGACTTTTGCGGAAGCGCCGCGATGAGATAGCGTAGTCTTCGACCCGCCTGCCAGCTTACGGTTTGGTCTCCTGCAGAAGCACCACATCAGAATCCGTGTGGCCGCGTACCAGTCCCAGCTTGCTGCCGTCAAACGACCAGTGAACCTCGGTAATTCGCTCCGATTTGAAGTTCGTAATCTGCTTTCCTGGCGAGCCATCCAGTGGCTGCAGCCAGAGGTTATCCGCCTGCTGATCTCGAAACGGATAAACCATCGCTTTACCATCATAGGTGAAACGCGCAATCCCGGTTCGCGAGTGTTGCAGATCCACCAGCTTCACATTCTGCGGGGAATCCACTGGCAGCAATGCGAGTTGTTGGACGGGCTGGCTGGGCTGAAAAGTCGCAAAGGCAACCACTTTGCCGTCAGGAGACAAGTCGAGTCCGTAGGCGGGCAGCTCCGAAAGCCGTTCCGCCTTGCCGCCTTCCAACGGCACCCTGGTCGGCTTTGCTCCATTGGAGAGATCCGAGTAATAAACCCATTTTCCGTCCGGGGAACAGATCGGAAATTGGTCCAACTTACCCTCGCTGAGCTGCTTCAAGTTTCCGCCACCGGCATCCATCCGCCAGATATTCACCGTTGTCCCACCACCGTGGCCGCCTATTGACGCAACCACATAACGCCCATCGGCGCAGGCAGAAGGCTGGAACCCCGCGCCATCCTGTTGCGGCGAAGTCAGCGGTATCTTTTTCCCATTTTCAAAACGAACCAGGCTCAAATCCCGATTCAAATCCTGTTCCACAACTACCTGTCCATCCGGCGTCCAGCTAAACGTGTATGCACGCGGCCCGGAGAGCAGCGCCTGCACTTGGCTGTTGCCCAGATCCGATGCCGGTAAAACGTCAACGTCGTAGTGTCCCTCGTTCTGAATGGTCGCCAGCATGTGGCCATCGCTAGACAGGCTTAAGTCGGAATAGTCGTTTGTATCGTGCGTCACCGCCCGATGCGTATTGTCCCGCGGCGAAATCTGCACAATTTGGTCACGCCTGAAGTTCGTATCTCTGCCTGCGTAAAGGGCCAGCAGACTGCTTCCGTCGGGCAGCCACACTGGACTCTGCACAATCCCGTCTTGGAATGCATAGATAAGGTTTTGTTTTCCGCTGGCCACGTCGACCGCCATCAACCCGCTGATGGCATTTGCGGGCTGCAGGATCACGCACACAATGGTTTTCCCGTCCGGCGACCACGCCGGGTCGGACAACCGTTGATTCATGTTGCCGTCGACCAGCGTCTTTCCCTCGCCCGTTTGCAGCGAATAAGTCACCAGCCGCAGCTTTCCCAATTCTGGATTGTTGTATACGACGTACGCTAGATTGCGGCCGTCCGGAGAAAACGTGATGTTCGTGTCCACATCGGTGACCAGCTTTTGTGGAGTTCCTCCCAGCACCGGCGCTCGGTATAAATATTTCAGTGCCTGCCCCGGCTCACCGCGGAGAAAGTAGAGATAGTTCCCGTCGGGCGAAAACCGTACCCCCGCGTATTGCACCGCCTCGGGAGGCACGACCTGCGTATTGCTGCTGGTCGGGACATTCCGCAGCCACAAGCTCTGCTGTCCCTTGTCATCCATCACGCTCAAAATGTATTTGCCGTCCGGTGACAGGGCCACATGCCCCGCTTTGCCAGTGTCGGTTATTTTGTCGACCGAAAAATTCTGGAACGCAACTGGCCGGCTTCGCAGGAAAAACGCATACACGCCATAAGCCGCCGCAACCACCAGCGCAACAACGATCGCCCTGATCACGCCAACGCTCAGCTTGCTCTGCCGCGCCGTGGCCGCCACTGCCGAACTGCCGCTCTGCGAACGCTGCCCGGATGCGGATGGAACAACCCCCGATCCCACTGATCCGCCGCCGGATTCTCCTGTTACGACCGGCACGGCGCGGCTGGAGTCCGTGTCCCGCCTCAGCCGTTGCAGCTCCGCCCGCATTTCCGAAGCGTGCTGGTACCGCAAATCGCGGTCCTTCTCCAGCGCCCGGTTGATAATCCGTTCCAATTCCACCGGCACATCCGGATTCAGTCGTGTGGCCGACACCGGCGCGCGATTGAGCAGCGCGTCAAAAATAATTCCAGACGTGTCGCCACGAAAAGGCAGCACCCCCGTCACCATCTCGTACAGCACCGCCCCGAACGAGAATAGGTCGGTACGCGCATCCAACTCTTTCCCCCGCACCTGCTCCGGAGACATGTAGGCCACCGTCCCCAAAGCCGTTCCAGGACTCGTCAAATGCGGATCCTCGACTGTGCCCGTCATCGTATTGGCCGCGGCAATCTGGCTCGAAGAACTCGCCGCACTCGTAACCTTGGCCAGCCCGAAGTCCAGCACCTTGGCGTGACCGCGCTTGGTCACGAAAATATTGGCTGGCTTGATGTCCCGGTGGATGATGCCCTCTGCATGCGCCGCATCCAGCGCATCGGCAATCTCAATCGCCAGCGACAGCGTCAACTCCGTCTCCAGCGGACGCCCCGCAATCCGGTGCTTAAGCGTCACGCCATCCAGAAACTCCATCGCGATGAACGTCTGTCCATGCTGGTCGTCAATCTCGTAAATCGTGCAGATATTCGGATGATTCAGCGCGGAAGCGGCCTGCGCCTCGCGCTGAAAGCGGGCCAAAGCCTGCGCATCTTTTGAGATTTCATCCGGCAGGAATTTCAACGCCACAAACCGGTGCAGCTTGACGTCCTCGGCCTTGTAAACCACACCCATCCCGCCCCCGCCGATCCTGTCGACGATGCGGTAGTGCGAAATGGTCTGCCCAATCATGTGCGCAACATGCTATGGGCACAGCCAACTCAAGTCAATGAAGGGAACGGGACAGTATGTCGTTGCGGTCCCCAAAGCCCGAGGGTGCCCCATCCTTCTCGCGTTGTTCGCGAGAGGGTGGGGATTTGACCTCGCTCCGCTGATCAGGCACGGCCCCAGCGGTGTCTAAACCAAAATGCCGACGAGTCTGAGCCACACAGAAGTAACTTGCAGCCCAACTTCCGCAAGAGGAACACTAGAGGTTCACCTAACACTACGCTCGTCGTTTCGCATCAGCACCCCATGCAGCGTAAGGCCACAACTTCGATCATCTATCTAGTAACGGCCGCGGCAGGCTCTCTTTTCGTACTCAGCCGCAACGCCACCGGCGGATGGTTGGAAACTTCCATTATCTGGCTATGTGTTGCCGCCCCTCCGTTGCTGTTCGTGTTTGCGTACTCGCGATTCTTGCTTGCTGCGCCTGTCTCCAGGCGACGGCTGACCTGTGAATTCCTCTTCCACTGCCTCGGCGTCGTATCGGACACGATTGCATTCACATTTTTCTCGCCATACTGGAAAAATCCAGTCCGCGAATCGATCGTCCTCCTGCTTGTCCCGCTCGCCGTCCTGATCGTCTTTCTCGTCGCCGCAGTTTCCTTGCTGTTTGGAAGCAAATCTGGGTTCGCAACGACGGCCTCGATTCTGATATGGCCTTATTGGGTTGTCCTCGCCTTGGCTCTCGAAGGGTATTGGTACCGGGACAGTCGCATCTATGCGGTCGCTCACTTCCTTTGTTTCATCACTCCGGTCTTCTTCGCCTTTGCTGCGGGGGCTGTATTTCGGCCCAAGGCCGGGCACACAGCCGCCCTGCTCGGCGTCCTTGCCGTCCCTTCGGTCCATTGGGCCCTTCGGGATTCCGGGCTGGGTAACGTCTGGGTCATGTTCAACCAGCCGGATGACAGATTCGCCAGCTACCCTCCGTATGCGGTGTTCGGGATTTGCTTCGTCGCGCTTCTCATATTCGCGATGGCCACGGCTGTTCTGCGGCTGCTTCCGAGTGGCTGGCATCTCCGAAGAGCTCCTGTTTCAGATCGAACTTGGCCCGCCGTTTTGGCAAGCCTGACGTTCATGATGATCTGGTTTTGCCAATCGGTGATGCCGTATCGCATTCCTGGCGCCGTCGACTACTCCGCGTGGCCAATCCTGCAAATACTGCACGTTGAGAAGCGCGGTCTCCAGTTTCACGAAACGCGCGTCAGCGTCAGCGGGCGCAGTGTGAGAAGCGAATATTTTCCCCGGTCGGTCCATTTTTCTGGAAATGATCGCCGCCTCGTGCATTATCGTTTTCTGGAGAAAGCTTCCACTGGACAAATCTCGGACGCGCTCAGCGAGCGAGTTCGGACATTCCTTACGTCTTCGAATCAGCCGCAGCCGACGTGGGATCCAGTCAAACCAATTCGAGATTGGAATGCAGATAATTGGTACGTCATCGCAGAGGGCGCGGGTCTGAAGGCCTATACGAAACAGAACGGCTCTGTCCCGCCTCCCGAAATCGCAAGTCTGTTCAACGATCTCGAGAAACTTCCTCAGTCCTCTTGGTCGCAGTCGGAAACGAAAGATGTCTGCCTTGGCTTCTGCTATGACCCCCTCTCAGAGATGGGATATCTCTACGCCAATCATCGCTGCTTCAATGACGGCCACGGATTCGTCTGCCGTTGAGCGGGTGCCCCATTTCTCGCGCGTCCTTTGCGCGAGAAGTGGGGATTTCTGGTCCACCTCCTCAACCCTGCCCGCAAACCTTTCCACAGCACAAATCGCATTCCCTGTGACGAACGACCTTTACTGAGAAATCAGAAAAGAACAAAATCGAACCATGCTCGCAGACCCAACCAACGCCTCCGCAATCATCCGAGCGACTCGCAGCCCAATAGCCGTACCTACCTCCTTATTCCGCAAGATTTTACCCGTAAGCCCTTTCTCCTCAAGATTTTGTCCGGATCACGCCGAATCCAAAAACCGCAAGTCCTTTAGAACCAATATTTTGATGTCGACTGTCAAAAAAAATTGCGATAGCCGCTACATCGAAGATGATCCGAGCCGGCAGCCGAAAGCCGGAAGCCCGACGAGGTGTAAAATATCCAAGCAATCCCTTACCCATCATCTCCCAGCTTCGAAAGGATTCCTCCCATGGCAACGCTTGAAGCCCCCGTACGGCCGCGCACGACCCTGCACCAGGGACCATTCGTCACCGAGCCCTTTTACGATTTCCGCAACGAAGAGAACGCCCGCCGCATGCGCGCCGCCATCGCCAAAGTACGCGGCCAGCTCGGACGCGAGTATGACCTCATCATCGGCGGCAAGCGCGTCAAGACCACGGACAAAATCAAGTCGCTGAACCCGTCGCAGCCCTCGCAGATCGTCGGCATCCACCAGAAGGCCGGCACGGAACACGTTGAGCCCGCGATGAAGGGCGCGCTCGAAGCCTTCCGGACCTGGAGCCGCACCACCGTCGAAGAGCGCGCCAGCCTCGTCTTCCGCGTCGGCGACCTCATGCGCCAGCGCAAGATGGAATTCATGGCCTGGCTCGTCTTCGAAGTCAGCAAGAACTGGGCCGAGGCCGACGCCGACATTTCCGAGACCATCGACTTCTGCGAGTTCTACGCGCGCGAGGCCCTGCGTTTCGCCAAGACGCAAACCCCGATCCAACTCCCCGGCGAGCACGACACGCTGCACTACATTCCGCTCGGCGTCGGCGCCGTGATTCCGCCATGGAACTTTCCCTGCGCCATCATGGCCGGCATGACTCTCGCCTCCATCGTCAGCGGCAACACCGTCATCCTGAAGCCGTCGAGCGATTCGCCCACCATCGCCGCGAAGTTCGTCGAACTGCTGGAAGAAGCCGGCATGCCCGAGGGCGTGGTGAACTTCTGCCCGGGCGCCGGAGCCAGCTTCGGCGATGCCGTCGTCGCGCATCCCAAGACGCGCTACATCGCCTTCACCGGCTCGCGCGAAGTCGGTCTGCACATCAATAAGACGGCGGCCACGCAAGCGCCGGGCCAGATCTGGATCAAGCGCACTATCCTCGAGATGGGCGGCAAAGACGCCATCATCGTCGACGCCGACGCCGACATCGACTCCGCCGTCGAAGGCGTTGCCCAAGCCGCCTTCGGATTCCAAGGCCAGAAGTGCTCCGCCTGCTCGCGCGCCATTGTCGACGAGCGCGTCTACGACAAGTTCCTCGAACAGCTCAAAGCCCGCGTCGAGAAAATTCAGGTCGGCGACGTCACCGAGAACGCCGCCATGGGCGCGGTCATCAACGAAGGCTCGATGAAGACGATCCTCGAGTACATCGAGCAAGGCAAGAAAGACGGACGCCTCCTCACCGGCGGCGAACGCGCTCCCGGTGAAGGCTACTTCATCAAGCCCACGGTGTTTGCCGACATCCCCGCGAAGTCGAAGTTAGAGCAAGAAGAGATCTTCGGCCCGGTCCTCGCGGTTATTAAGGCCAAAGGTTTCGACCACGCACTCGAAATCGCCAACGACACCGAGTTCGGCCTGACCGGCGCCGTCTACACCAAGTCGCGCGACAAGATCGACCGCGCCATCCAGGAGTTCCACGTCGGCAACCTCTACATCAACCGCAAGTGCACCGGAGCGATGGTCGGCGCGCACCCCTTCGGTGGCTTCAATATGTCCGGTACCGACTCCAAGTCCGGCGGCCCAGACTATCTCTACCTGTTCACGCAAGCTAAAGCAGTTGGAGAGAAGATTTAATAGGAACACGCAGGGGCGGACGCATTCGTCCGCCCCTGGTTCAAGTGCACCGTCTTCGTATACTTGAAAGGGCGCGGCTTCCAGCCGCGCCGCGAGGGTCCCGCATTACGAACCGGGCCTTAGCCCCTGAGGGAATCCGCCCGCTCGTGAAATCTATTTCGCGGACGGTGCAGCCGCCGCGGGATTCCGTTCCGTAAACTGCCGCTGATGCCAGTACGGATAGATCGGCGTGACGTCACTGTCGCGGTCGAGCTTCGCCACTTGCTCGGCTGCTAGATTCCATCCCGCCGAGCCCAGGTTCTGCCGCAACTGCTCTTCATTGCGCGCACCGAAGATGACCGTTGACACAGTGGGTCGCTGCAACAGCCAGTTCAATGCGACCTGCGGCACGCTCTTTCCGCACTCCTTGGCAACTTCATCGAGCGCGTCGACAACGTTGTAGAGATGATCGTCGGAAACCTGCGGCCCCATGTCACCTGTCTTATGCAGACGGCTCTCCTTCGGCAAGGGTCGGCCGCGCCGGATCTTCCCCGTCAACCGTCCCCACCCCAGCGGACTCCAGATGAGCGCGCCCACTCCCTGATCGGCTGCAAGCGGCATCAATTCCCACTCGTACTCGCGGCTGATCAGCGAGTAGTAGACCTGGTGGCCTACATAGCGCGCCCACCCAAAGCGGTCAGACACATCGAGCGCCTTCATTAGATGCCATCCGGAGAAGTTCGAGCAGGCGATGTAGCGCACCTTCCCGCTTGTCACCAGATGATCGAGCGTGCTCAGCACTTCTTCCTGCGGCGTCAACGCGTCAAAGCCGTGCATGTGATAGATGTCGATATAATCGGTTCCCAGCCGCTGCAGACTCGCTTCGCAAGCCTGGATCAGGTGATGCCGCGACGATCCCAAATCGTTCGGTCCTGCCCCCATCCGGAAAGTCGCCTTAGTGGAGATCAAGACTTTGTCGCGCCGACCGGCGACCACCTTCCCCAGAATCGTCTCAGAAAGTCCGTCTGAATAAATGTCCGCCGTGTCGAATAGATTCACACCCGCATCGAGGCAGATGTCGACGAGTCGCGTCGCCTCCGCCACATCGCTCGCACCCCAAGCCTTAAAGAACTCGTTGCCGCCGCCAAATGTGCCGGTACCATAACTCAACACAGGTACTTTCAAACCGGAACGTCCAAGCTGTCGATACTCCATATACCCCATAGATGCAGCGCCGTGAGGAATGATTCCCGGGCGGTGCGAGGTGTCCGCTTCCGGACGTTGGGAATCACGAGGGGACAGTTCTGGCTGTTGTCCAAACTCCAAGTGCAAGAAAGACAAAGGATTGGATTAACTGTGAATTGGAAGGCTACCTGCTACCTTTTTTTGGAGCGTGGGGGAAAGTCATGTCTTCGATACTCCTGCAGGATCTTCGCTTTGCGCTCCGCCAGCTCCGGAAAACGCCCGGATTCACCGCAACTGCCGTGCTTACTCTTGCCTTAGGAATCGGCGCCAACGCCGCGATCTTCACCCTGGTGAACGCTGTCATGATGAAGAGTCTTCCGGTCGCCAAGCCCGAGAGGCTGGTGAAGCTGGGCGATCGAAACATGTGTTGTGTGGGATACGGCTATAGCGACGATGGGGACTATGCGCTCTTCTCGACTGATACCTATGAGCATTTGAAGAAGAACGCGCCCGAATTCGAGGAACTCGCGGCCATGCAGGCAGGCTACGCGTACCGGCCGGTTGTAGTGAGGCGCGGGGACAGCCAGGAGAGCGCGCGCTCGGTGATGGGAGAATTCGTCTCGGGCAACTATTTTCGAGCGTTGGGACTACAGGCTCGCGCGGGCCGCCTATTCCTCGATGCGGACGATGTTCAAGGCGCGCCCACCGTTGCTGTGATGAGCTACGAAACTTGGAAAAACAACTACTCCGAAGATAACTCCATCGTCGGCAGCACGTTCTTCGTCAATACCAAACCCGTGACGATTGCAGGAATCGCACCCGAAGGTTTCTACGGGGACCGGCTATCCAGCACCCCGCCAGACTTCTACCTTCCAATCGAATCGATGCCTCCGCTGGCGAATGTCGAGTACGTGCATG
This sequence comes from uncultured Acidobacteriaceae bacterium, assembly GCA_963752175.1. Taxonomy (GTDB): domain Bacteria; phylum Acidobacteriota; class Terriglobia; order Terriglobales; family Acidobacteriaceae; genus Sulfotelmatobacter. The sequence continues at coordinate 239,890 of CAVVXZ010000020.1, read as the reverse complement.
ACCCCAATGGCAACTGGCTTTACCTGATCGGACGCCTGAAGCCGGGCGTGTCAAAGGTGCAGCTGCAGGCAAAGCTCAGCGGCCTGCTGCGGCAGGCTCTCGCACCCACGCACACATACTCATCCAAGGATGGCCAGGCAGCTCTCGCGCGCGCACATCTTGTCCTGACGCCGGGCGGAGCCGGCATTCAGGGCATGCAGGAGCAGTATGCGTCACATCTGAAGTTGTTGATGTGGAGTTCTGGTCTTGTGTTGTTGATTGCGTGCGCGAACATCGCCAACCTCTTACTCGCGCGAGGTATGGGCCGCAAGGCGGAGATGTCGGTGCGGACCGCGCTCGGCGCGATGCGCTACAGGATCGTTCGCCAGCTACTTACAGAAAGCTTGCTGCTTGCGAGTTTGGGCGGGCTCGCGGGGCTCGCCGTGGCCTACGCGGGAACAAAGATGTTGCTGGGGTTGGCTTTTCCCGATGCGACCGGTCTGCCGATTGATGCGAGCCCGTCTCCGCAGGTGATCGCGTTTGCTTTTGGATTGTCGTTACTGACGGGCATATTATTCGGCGTTGCGCCCGCGTGGATTGCTGCGCAGGCTCAGCCTGTGGAAGCACTGCGCAGCGGCACTCGGACGACCGGTGGTGCTACGCTGCTGCAGCGTAGCCTTGTCGTGTTGCAGGCCGCCTTGTCTCTCGTGCTGCTGGTCGGAGCAGGATTGTTTTCCCAGAGCCTGAGCAAACTTCAACACACGGACCTCAAGCTCGAGTCGACCAATCGCTATATCGTGCACTTCAATCCTCAGGCTGCGGGGTATTCGCAGCGGCAGGTCGGCGATCTGTACCGCTCCATCGAAGAGCAATTTCATGCGATACCGGGCATTGAGAAAATCGGTATTTGCAGCTATACACCCATGGAAGATAACAACAACGGCTGGGATGTGCATGTAGAGGGAAAGGAATATAAGCCCGGCTCCGTTTCGAGTATAAGGGTGAGCGCCGAATATTTTGACTCCGTGGGGACGCGCGTGCTAATGGGTCGCGGCATCGGTGTGCAGGATACGGCGACCTCTGCGACGGTGGCAGTGGTGAACGAATCATTCGTGAAGAAGTACTTTGACCCGGGCGAGAATCCCATCGGTCACTACTTCGGGAGTGGGGAACATTCGCCCCACGATTTTGAGATCGTCGGAGTCGTCCAGGACACGGTTTACTCCGACGTCCGATGGAAGGACCATTCGATGTCCTTCCTGCCGCTGCTGCAGATTCCTGCAAGCCAGAAGACTCCCATCGATCAGGACGAGTCGTTATATGTGGGAGCGTTCGTGCTGCAGACCGCTCACCCGATCAACGATATGGAAGCTCTCTCGCGCCGGACCCTTTCCAGCATCAATCCCAACCTGGCGGTCGTGAAGTTCCAGACGTTTGATCAGCAGATCACCGACCAATTCACGGACGATCGCATGTTGGCGCGCTTGACCATACTGTTCGGCGTATTGGCTTTGCTGCTGGCTTCGCTCGGGCTCTACGGTGTGAGCGCCTATACGGTGGCGCGACGTACTTCGGAGATCGGAATTCGCATGGCTCTCGGCGCGGAGCGCGCCGAAGTTACGGCGATGATCATGCGGGGTGCGGTAATCCAGGCGGCCTTGGGCTTGGCGATTGGCTTTCCCATAGCCTTGCTCTGCGTGCGATTCGTACAAGCGCAGCTGTACGAAGTGAAGGGAATTGATGCGGCCGTACTACTAGCATCAATTTTGACACTCGCGTTGGCCGCGTCGGTGGCTGCTCTTATTCCCGCGCGGCGCGCCGCATCGATCGATCCGGCGAGAGCTCTGAGGATCGAATAGGCGCAGGCTCGCCTGATAGATAAGGCCGCCCTCGCAGGCGGCCTTTCTTCTATTCAGATTTCTGGAAGCCCTATTGCGCCACTCCCGCCGGCGGCTGTGGCACTGCGCCAGTGGTCGTCGCGGCCGCAGCCTCATTCAGAATGCGGTGGTGGATGGTGAACAATGCCAGCTCCAGCCGGTCCGACACGCCGATCTTGTCGTAGACATTGCGCAGGTAGTTCTTGATGACTTGCTCTGTCGTGCCGAGCTGCGTGGCGATCTCTTTATTCTTATACCCCTGAACAATTAAGGCCACGATGCGCAGTTCCTTGGCGGTCAGCCGGTCGCGCACACGCAATCCGACCATATCGTTTTCGGTGAGTTCACTGGGCACGGCGACGTCCTGCACCCAGGTTTCGCCGCGCGCCACTTTGCGCACGCAGTCGACGAGCGCCGCGCTGGTCACGTTGCGATAGACCACGCCGTGCGCGCCGTTCGACATGTGCCGCTGCGCGCTCTCGCCGGTATCGGCGAGCACGATCACGCGCGTCTTGGCTTTGTTGGCGCCCGCCACGATGGCGGCAAAGTCGCCATGGAATCCCGCAGCCACCACCAGCACCGCGGCACGGAACTTGTCCAGCGCCATGAACATCTGTTCAGGGGTCTGGGCCTGGGCCACAATGCGCATCTCATCTTCCACCGCCAGCACTTTGGCAATGCCCGCCCGGAAGATTGCCTGGTTATCGGCCAGAATCAGTTTGAGCATGTTGTCAACGCTCCAAAAAAAGTCCGCTGCAAAACGATTATGAGTTCCTCACGAACTCGTATGAGTCGATCACACAGGCCACGCCGCGGCCTTCTCCACCTTCACCGGTCTCATCGGCGCGCACCACTCGCCCTTTGCACTGGATGGTCACATTCTCCTGACCGCCCGTCATCTCCGGGGGCAGCGTGATTTCAAATTCGACGGGGGAACCAATTTCCATTGAGGAATCGGCGCGGATATAAACTCCCGCCGCGCTGAGATTCCCGGTCACGCCCTCGGCATCTCCGCCGGTCTCGCCCTTGTGTATCTTGATCGGCAGTTCCAGCGGGAACCGTTTTCCGGTCCGTGCTTCTTCGCCCACGGTACCTCCTCTAGACTGGCCTGTTATGTGTTGTCCCTCTGCGAATGAGGCCAATGTCGTCAAACCAAGCTCCTGGCGGGCGCAGGCCCACTTTTATGCTCAGCAGGGGTTATATCACGAAAGGCACCCGTGTAAAAGCCTGATAACCCGTTAGTTAACGGTAGCAACTAGGTTCCCCCCCAGCGCGACAGACGTTGACCATTTGCGAATGCGCTGGGTTTTAACCCGTGCTGACGTCAGTATTGGCACCTGCATGGTAGTGTTTTCTTCAGATATCCTGACGAAACAGGAGCATTCTAATGGCGAATTTGCTTCGCATCCACGGGGGGACCCTAGCCCGATCTCGCCGCTTTTTTTTCTTTGCTTTCCTCTTCGCCGCGGTCCCGGCGTCCATAGCGCAAGCCGCTCAGACGCCCCCTGCCCAGGCGCCCGTCCAGAAGAGAGCCGTTCCGGGCGCCGTCGAGACCAAGCCGTCCGAGAGTCCTGACGTCTTGGTGCAACTGAACAGCGCGCTTGAAGGCCTCGCCGCGAGAGTCTCTCCTGCAGTGGTACAGATTCTGGTTACCGGATACGGGCCGCTGCGCGAGGAAGATCGATCGCAGACGGCGTTTATCGTGCGCCAAAAAGCGGTAGGGTCGGGAGTGATCGTCGACCCGAGCGGTTACATCATGACGAACGCTCATGTGGTCGAAGGCGCACAGCGCATTCGCGTCGCCCTGCCGCTGCCCATGGGTGAATCGCCCAGCCAGGTGCCGATCGGGAAGCGCCGCATCCTTGAAGCGCGACTCGTGGGCCAGCACAAGGACACCGACCTCGCACTTCTCAAAATTGACGAGACCGATTTGCCGACCCTCGCGTTGATGAGCCAACGTCCGCGCGTCGGACAACTCGTGTTCGCCATCGGCAGTCCCGAAGGCCTGCAGAACTCGGTCACCATGGGGGTGGTCAGCGCGCTCGCACGCCAGCCCGATGCCACCAAACCGATTACTTACCTGCAGACGGATGCGCCCATCAATCCCGGCAACAGCGGCGGCCCGCTCGTCGATATGAATGGCGCGGTTCTCGGCATCAATACTTTCATTCTTTCGCAAGGTGGAGGCAGCGAGGGCCTGGGCTTCGCTATTCCGGCGCGCGTTGTCGATTTTGTCTATCGCAGCCTGCGTAAATACGGACACGTGCATAAGGTTGAAATCGGCGCCGGCGCGCAGGAGATCACACCTACCCTGGCTGAAGGCCTGCACCTTCCGCAGCGTTGGGGCGTCGTAGTGGACGACGTCACGCCGGGTGGTCCAGCCGCGGCAGCCGGCCTGCAGGTGGAGGACATCATTCTCACGGCGGACGATCGGCGCATCGAAACTCTGCCGTCGCTCTCATCCGCTCTGTACCTGCATCGTCTTGACCAAGTCGTGAAGCTGGAGGTCCTGCGTGGCAGCGAAAAGAAGATTCTCTACGTGCCCGCGATCGAGCAGCATGATCACATGGACGAACTGCTCGACGCCGTTAATCCCGATAACAGTCTGATCCCCCGCCTGGGAATTCTTGGGATCGACCTCACAGCCGATCTGCGCGCGAGGCTGGGCTCGCTGCGAATTCCGTCGGGAGTCGTCGTCGTGGGACGCGCCGCTGATCTGATCATGCCCGACACCGGCCTGCAAGCCGGCGACATTATTCACCGGCTCAATACTACGCCGATCGATTCCATGGACACGCTCCGCAACGCCGTGCGAGTGCTGAAGACAGGCGATGCCGTCGTGCTGCAGGTTGAGCGCGATGGCGGGTTGCAGTATGTGAGCTTTGAGATGGAGTAATGCCCGTGAATCAACGCCGTCATCCTGAGCAAAGCGAAGGACCCATGCAATTAGCCGGGTGTGCATAGAATCCTTCACGTTGCTCAGGATGACAGTGGACGGCTACGTTACGTATCTATCGCCCGGATCCCGCGCCGATTGCCCACGCCTTGGCCTTGCCAGCGTTCTCGATTGCAACACCCAGCCCGGAGCCCATCGCCTCCACCACGCGAAGGTCATCCGCCGTGAATGCATCCTGCCCTGCACGATAAAGAGCCAGCACGGCTGCCATCCCAGAGGTTCCCTCAAGAGGTACGGCCAGCGCTGAGCGCAAGGTGCTGTACTTGGTGGGATCATTCAAATAGCCCGGTTCGACCGATGGATTGCCGTTCAAAATCGGCTTATGATTCTGCGCAACCCATCCCGAGAGCCCTTCGCCCTCGGGAATTCGCAGGGAAGAGAACAGCCGGAAGTTGTCGCCGCTCACAAACTCCGCCGCGAGCACTCCATTTTTCGGCACATACACTGCCATGGAATCGTGCGGCACCAACTGTTTGAGACGCACGGCCAGCAGAGAATGAATGTCTTCGCTGCGCAGAGACGCGCCGGGCTTGCTGTTCAGTTCGACAATCTCCTGGCTCTGCTGACGAGCGGCCGAGATTCGCGTGCTGAGATCCACGTTGCAGGCCGCAGCGTGTGCTGAGGTTGGGCTGACGGTTCCGCCGGATTCCGCAAAGCCCGCATCGGGCGCCAGCCCTCGCTGAACCTTAATGTCGGTCGACAATTTCGGCGGAGCCTGCAGTGGTTCTTCGTTCGCCATCTTTTCCAGTTCGATGTAGCGCCGCCGAAGAATCGCCACCACCTTCGGATCGAAACTCTTGCCCGCATCGTCCACGACCTTGGCCATCGCCTCGTTCAACGGCAGGGCCTTGCGATATTGCCGGTCCGAAGCCAGCGCGTCGAGGCAATCGACCGCGGCGAGAATGCGGGCGCCAATCGGGATCTCCTCACCGGCGAGTCCACTGGGATATCCGCTGCCATCCCACTTCTCGTGATGCGCGCGCACAATCGGCACCACCGGATACGGAAAGTGCACCTGCTCCAGAATCTCCGCCCCAACAATGGGATGGATTTTCATCTTCTCGAATTCTTCGGGCGTGAGCCTCCCCGGTTTCGAGATGATGTGTTCCGGCACTGCTAGCTTTCCGATGTCGTGCAGCACCGATGCTGCCCGCAGCGCTTCGGTTTCGTCTTCGCTCAGGCCCAGGTCCTTCGCCAATTCCATAGCGTAAACGCGCACTCGCTGCAGGTGCTCGCCCGTGGTCTCGTCTTTGGCTTCGATGGCGAGAGCGAGCGCTTCGATCGTCCGTAGGTGGAGGCTTGAGACTTGCTCCGCGTGCTTCTTCTCGGTCTCAAGCTTGCCGAGATAGAGACGATACGATCGGTACATAAGGTAGATCGGCGGCAGAATGACCAGCGACGATTGCCACCCGATATGCCCGTTCAAGAAGTGCACCAGCCCCGCGACAAAGGCTCCCACCATGAAGTAGGGAAACGACCAGAGATAGCTGACATTCCAAACCTGGCGGATGGGCTTGTCTTCGGTCAGCCCAATGACAGTCGACATGGCCGCCGTGTTGCAACCGAAGTGCGTGATGGCGGCGACCAGAAGGGCCAGCGGTCCTGGCCCGTGCAGAACGCGCGTCGACATCAGCGCGTAGGCGCCGTAGGCCAGTGTGCTTGACACCGTCAGCTGCGACCAGTTGAAGACAAAGTGCACCAGTTTCACGCTGTGCCGTCGCCGCAAGAAAGCTTGGCCCAGGGTGCTGGCGAGCACGATCAGAAGCGTCTCGGGCAAGCCAAGTTCCAGAATTCCCAGCAGAGTGAACAGGAAGTTGACCGAGAGCGTTGCATCCAGGTCCGGGAGCGTGACCTTTAGCGACGATGCCAGCAACGCCGCAAGCATGTAACAAACGAACTTGAGAGGATCGTTCGACTGCCAGTGCGAAAACGCCAGCGCAAAGCACACGGCTCCCGCCAGAGCCATGCCGGTGATATACGCACGCGCGTAAATGGAACGTCCCCACGACATGTTAAGTGCTTAAATTTTCAACAAATTGCCGGTCGCTGTCCTTGCAAAAGGAATTCGGCTGGTTACGATGGTTTTCTCCTTACAAATCAGTCATTTACGGCAAGCAGACGTTCGCGGACGGCGGCGCTCCACCCTCCCTCTTTGCGACAAGTTGTCCCACGCCCGAGGATGGGACAAAGTGCCCGTTGAGTTCTGCAACACAGGCCCCTAAGTTATTGATGAATAAGGCGGATCATCCGTAAATTGTGGTCCCCTACCTGCAACATACTGGTCACTTGGGCGAGGTTACGTGCCTGTGGGCGCGTACAAAAAAGTGGGGGAGACATGAAGAAGGTTCTGCTCTTGCTGTTATTGGTGCTTGTGCCGGCAGTGCATGCCGCCAACCCGGCCAAGTTGTCGCCGGATCTGCAGACGTCGACGGCGCCAAGCGCCAGAGTCATTGTGCAGTACAACAGTCAGCCAAGCCTGCTGGATCTCAATCTTCTTGGGACGCTGGGCTCGATTCTGAACTCACTGCCGCTGGTGAATGCAATCGTCGCGGACCTGCCGCTGTCGAACATTCTTTCGCTTTCGAACCAGAGCAACGTGAAGTACATCAGCCTGGATCGCGCGATGGCTCCGACGCTCAGCAACGCGGCTCCGGCGGTGAACGCGTTCGCTGCGTGGCAGTCCGGCTATACTGGCGCGGGGGTTGGAGTCGCGCTGGTCGACAGCGGAATTGCCAGCCATCCCGACTTGAACGGCGGGTTCCTGGGATTGTCGCGGGTGGTGTGGAGTCAGAGCTTTGTTTCGGGCAACGCCAGCGCGAACGACCAATATGGCCACGGCACGCACATCGCCGGGCTAATTGCGGGTAATGGCTCCAGTTCGAAAGGCGCAGAATATTCGCGGACGTTTGAAGGCATCGCGCCGCAAGCCGACCTCATCAACCTGCGCGTCCTCGACCAGAACGGCTTGGGCACCGACAGTGCAGTGATTTCGGCGATCAACACTGCTATCGCCCTGAAGCCTCTGTTCAACATCCGCGTGCTCAATCTTTCTCTGGGACGCCCCGTCTACGAAAGCTACACGCTCGACCCGGTCTGCCAGGCAGTCGAGGCCGCTTGGAAGAACGGCATCGTCGTTGTCGTGGCGGCGGGGAACAATGGGCGCTATCAGCCCACAGACGGCTATGGCACCATCACTTCGCCCGGCAATGATCCTTACGTGATTACCGTGGGCGCGATGAAGCCGATGGGAACGCCCACCCGCATGGACGACTTGATCGCCAGCTACAGTTCCAAGGGGCCGAGTGCGATTGATGCGATCGCCAAGCCTGATCTGGTTGCACCCGGCAACCTGCTGGTTTCGCTCGAAGCTCCGGGTTCGACGCTCTACAGCGAATATCCCGGCAATCAGGTTCCGTACAGCCTTTACGTAAACGGCGGCAGCACGGCTTCCTCTTCCAGTTACTTCACGCTGAGCGGCACCAGCATGGCCACCGGCGTGGTGAGCGGAGTCGTCGCCGACCTGCTGCAGAAGAGCCCGAGCCTGACCCCTGATCAGGTGAAGGCTCGGCTCATGAAAACGGCGTGGAAGTCGCTACCGGCGTTCAGCAGCACGACCGACCCAACCACCGGCATCACCTACACCGATCAGTACGACGCCTTCACGGTGGGCGCCGGCTACGTCGATGTGGAAGCCGCTCTCAACAGCACCGACGTCGCCAGGGGGACTGCGATGTCTCCGGTGGCCACGTTTAACGGGAGCACCAACAGCGTCAATCTGAACGCCAGCCCTTCGTCCGTCTGGAACACTTCTGCTACTTGGTCCTACGCCACCGTGTGGGGAACATCTCAGTTCGTCAGCGCATCCGGCAGTATTGGAACCTCAGCCAGCAACGCGATGTGGGGTAGCAACGCCATGTGGGGCAGTAATGCGATGTGGGGTAGCAACGCCATGTGGGGTAGCAATGCCATGTGGGGCAGTAATGCGATGTGGGGTAGCAACGCCATGTGGGGAAGCAACGCGATGTGGGGTAGCAACGCTTCTGTCGGCGAGCAATAAGATCCTTCACAGTTGAAGGAAAGGGCCGCGATCCATTCGCGGCCCTTGTTGTTTTGTGGGTACCCGGCAACTTAGTGACCGGGAATCGCCTTTTGTATCGCGGCCTTCAGCTCGTCTGCCTTGAAGCCAAATGGCCCGGGACGGCTCTTGTAGGCTACACGGCCCGATGCATCGATCACGTAAAGGCGGTCCGGCCAGGCGGTGTACGCATTCTCGGTCGAGTTCCCGAATTCGTCGAGCACCGCGGGAATCTCAATTCCCAGCTTACGAACGCAAGCTCCGGCCACGAAGCCGCGTTCTTCTTCACTTCTGGGGCTCGCGAACACGACCTTGTCCTTAACGTTACTCTGCATCTGCCAGACGTCGCTCGGGTGCGCTTCTGTGATGTAGACCACGAGAAATGAAACCTGGCTGCCGTACTGCTGGTAGAGCTTGTTGAGGGCAGGAACCTCCCGCCGGAAGGGAGGTCAAGTGTAGCTTCCGAACACGAGCACCACTGGCTTCTGCTGCGCGGTGAGAGCGGATAGTTGCACCTGCGCGGTCTTCTCGAGTTTCACCAGAGCGAAGTCCGGCGCAGGGCTGCCCACCTGCAATGTACCAGCCCGGGCGCGCATCCAGAGCGTCTCGAAAGGAAAAATCAGGAACGGAACAGGTCCCGGGATCTTGGCCATCACCCGGCCAAATTGCTCTGGTGTTTGTCGCATCACGCCGTAAAGCGCTACGCAACACATCACCCAGACCGCGGCGAGGACGCACAGCGTGACAACGGTCCTTTTGACAGCCTTAGATTTTGCGATCATGCGATCAGCACTCAAACCCCAAAAAGAAATGCGCCGATTATAGGTTGGCGCTGAGCAAGGTCAATAGTTGGAATGTAGTAGTCGGCTGGTACTCAACGAGCAGAATCGTCGTCGATCCAATACTCGCGTCGCGCCTTCAACACCAATTGTGGAAGGTCCCTCGCCGACACCTGCAACGCATGCAGGCCGGGCGTAAGGGACGAGGGCCGGAAGCTCAGCACGTAGTAGTTCGGCAGGTCGTTTGAAAGCGTGATCAGACCTGCTTTCAGATCCTTGGCATTGTGAAAGTGAAAGAACTCGCCCCCTGCAAGTTGCGCGATCGATTCCGCAGTTTTATTGCGCAGAGCATTCCGTGTCGTAAGAAATGTCATCGTCGCGAGCCGCAAGGGAGGAGCAAGCTGGCTGATGCAATCGAGCACTTGCTTGCTGTAGTGGCCTTCATATTCGGCATCGGCGCCTTCGTGGCTAAAGCACCCGTGCGCCGGTCCCGGCGTTTCATTGTTGAGCTTGGAGGCTTCGTGGGAGACGGCCGCCCGTGTGCTCGAAAAACCGAAGCTGTACATGGCCGTATTGGTGTCGCTGATCAGGCGCAGAGCTTCATTGAGCGTCGTCTTACTGCCTTGGTCGATGGTTTCGCCGAGCAGCAGGATCGCGCGCCGGTAGCTCGCAGGCTGCGTCCGCAACTGCTCTACCGCGAATGCCACCGCATCCAAAATGGCTGCGCCACGATCGCCTTCCGTCAGGTTCGCAAGCAGCTTCGAAGCGTCGGACGTCCTCGACGAGAAGGGCATCAGCAACTGCGGCGTGCTGTCGAACGTGACGATCGCGACGCCGTGTTCGACGTTTCCAATCAGCGCGTCAAGAACAGAATCCAGAGAAGAATAATCGTCGAGATGGCGAGCACCGGCGCCGCCGGTCTCGACGACGATTGCCAACGCCAGCGGCTGCGATCCCGTTTCCTGATCGACACTGAAATGCTGCGGCACGCCGTTATCGGCGACCGCAAAGTCATCCGCGGTGAGTTCGAAAACCACCTTGCCTGCTTTGGTCGTTACCAGGACTGGGACCGTCACCAGCGAGGAGCGCACCGTCAAGGTGGGCTGTGCAGGCTCGTTCTGTTGTGCGCGCATATTCACCGCCGCGAGAGCGAACAGAAGGATGCGGATGCAAACGGACCTCATATATCTGTTCTATTCTAAAACGCACTTCCGCCGCCGCCCCCAAAGCCGCCGCCGGAGAAGCCGCCTCCTCCCCCGCCGAATCCTCCTCCACCAAAGCCGGAGCCGGTAGAACTCGCTCGCGGCGCGGAGACGAAGACCTGGTGCATGTCACTCGCCATGCTGTTCATGGAACTCGAAAAGAAAATGGGATTGAATCCGCCAACGTACGGACCCGGACCCACGTACCACTGTGGAGGATCCTTCACGATCCCGGCAAACGCCTGCGCCCAGTGATGCTCGACACCCAGGGCCATCGCGTAGGGCAGAAACTTTTCGAACGTAGTCGGTGGCATGACTTTCAGCCGGTCCGCATCCACCCGATTCATGAATTCCTGGAAGCCGAGTACCGCGACGTGCACCCGCCCTCCTTTCACCGTTTTGGCAGTCATGACTCGCGCAAACAGAAACCACACCAGCGCCGATAGCGGAAGGCACACCACCAGCAGAAGTACCGAGTTGAAGAAATTCGCCCAGCCCAGAAACTGAAACAGCGCAAAGACAGCGAGAATTGCAACGGCCACGCCAATGCTGTATCCGTTAGCCGATTCCGGATCGAGCAGGTAAATCCCCTTCGTTTTCAGTGCCGCCATAATGTCTTGCCGAATGATCGGAACAGTCGTGTAGAAGCGGTTCTTCAGGCTGGAAAGGCGAGTCTCGTCTCCGCCGGCAAATACGTTCTCGAGCATGACGCGCTCGTGCGGAGCCAGATCAGTTCCCCACTGATCGCGCGGCTTGAGCAGGTGAAAGACGTAGTCCCTGTGCGTGAAGAGCAGCGCTTTCTCGGATGTCTCTTCGATCTTAATGTATCCGCGCACCGCCAGGTCGATGATGGTCGACGTGATGTCGCGCGGATGAATCGAGTCGTCGAGCATGGTGCCTGCTTCTGCAGGAGAAATCCCGGATGGCGGCTCGTACATGGGCGCAACCGAGACTCCGGGATCGGGGTCTCGGCCCTTGGTCCACCACAGCGCGAACATTCCGGCGAACGTGACGAGCGGCAGAAATACGATAGGATTGCCGCCGATGAACCAGAAAAATTTCGTCAGCGCGCTGGGCTCTTTGAGAACGTCCTTCGGTAGATAGACGTCAATCGTCAATCCGCCGCGCATGGGCAGCGGATTATTGGTCTCGAACCGCGCCTCAGCCCCGTCGACCGTGGAACTGGCGTCGCGCTGGGTCGAGCCGTACACGCCGGTAAATGCCTGCGCCCTCAGCGATCCCGCGGCAAACATAGGGAAGCGCACCGTCGCGGACGCATGATCGATCGGCACTGGCCAGTCGTTGCCCGTGACGTTCCAATAAAACTCGTCGTGATCGTCGAAGAAGCGCGTGCCGTTGCGCACGCGGTAGGTGATCTCAACTGTGCGGGTCGCATCCACCGCATCCGGAACGTAAATCTTCAGATCGCGCGCCCCGTTGGAGGTCGACGAGTCGTACTTGAGCTTGCCGCCGCTACCATCGGTGACGTTGGTGACGCGGAGGAAAAGTTCGTAGTTCGTTCCATTCGGACCGGGGTATTCAATCGGAATGGTGCGATGGATCCCGTGGAATTCGCCGTCGAAGACTAGCGTGATGCGCTCGATCACTATGGCGCTGCCATCTTGCGCCACCGTGATGTTGTCCTGGAAATCAGATACCCGCCAGGATTTAGCCTGGGCAGCGCCGGGGAACGTGCAGACGAGCAGCGCTAAGAGGAGAGAAGTAATCGTCCGAGGAATTTTCAAATTACACAATTCCCTAACCACAGAATTACTCAGAACTTCACCTGCACCGGCTCGCGGTCGGTCTCGGTGGTCTCGAAGAACTGCCGGGGCGTGAAATTGAACATGCCCGCGATAATATTTGTGGGGAAGGACTGGATCTTCGTATTCAGGTCGCGCACCACCGCGTTGTAATAGCGCCGCGCGTTCTGGATCGAGTCTTCTGTCTGGCTCAGCGATCCCTGCAGTTGCGTGAACTGCTCTGACGCCTTGAGTTCGGGATAGTTTTCTGCGACCGCAAACAAGCTCTTCAACGCGCCGGTCAATTGATTCTCAGCTACAGCCTTGTCGGCCGGGGAAGTCGCCTGCATCGCTTGCGAACGAAACTTGGCGATGTTCTCAAACGTCCCTTTCTCGTGCGCGGCGTATCCCTTGACCGTTTCCACGAGATTCGGAATCAGGTCGTGCCGCCGCTTGAGCTGCACGTCGATGTCGGACCAGGCCGAATCGCAACGCACCCGCAGTTGCACCAGGCTGTTGTACATCGAGATCAATACCACAGCGATGACAATCAGGATGACCAGGATGGCGAGTATCATGAGCGACTCCTCACTAGTAGATGGTCAGAAAGCAAACTGGAAATCAATGGGACGGTAACACAGGGAGAGCGCAGGAGCAAACCTGGACAAGTGTCGCATTTTGCATTCTGCGATAACCACTTCACAGACAATGCAAGAGAGCGATGGAGGAAGGACGGAGGGCGAGGAGTGAGAACGTGCGAAAGCCGAAAGCCGGAAGCCGGACTTACTGCTGCGGCGCGAAGTATCCCTTGCGCGCACGCACCTGCAGGTCCTTCTTCAGCGTAGAGATTTCAATCGAACGGTAACGCCCGTCCGCGTCGAAATTTGCAGGCTTGTAAGAAACGACGTACTGACTACGCAGTTCGTCTTCAATCGCGGCGAAGGAATGCGTGATGTCTTTCATCTTGAATGGGAAGAATGCGCGCCCGCCGGTGGCTTCAGCCAGTTGCTCGAGCACCTTGTCGCCCCGCATCACCAGGCCGCTGTCGTCAGTGGAGATCGCGTAGATGATCACTTCCGAGCGCTGCGCCATCTCGATGGCCTGTGCCTTCGAAAATTCGCTCTGGTTATCTTCGCCATCGCTGACGATCACAATCGCTTTCCGCACCGGATGGTCCGGACGGTCTTTCAGGAATTTCTCTTTGCAGGCGTGGTACACAGCGTCGTACAGAGCCGTTCCGCCGCCATCGTGCAACTTGTGCACTCCGATCGAAAGCAGTTGCACATTGTCGGTGTAATCCTGCGCCATCTGGCTGTGACTGTTGAAGCCGATAATAAAGGCCTTGTCAAAACCTGCGCGCAGCGTGTGTTGCAGGAAACTCGTTGCTGCGGTCTGTTCGAAATCGAACCGGGCATCCACAGAACCGCTGACGTCAACCAGCAGCCCAAGATGGAGAGGCAGATCCGTCTCGCGCCGGAAGTTCAGGATCGCCTGCGGCGGTTTGTGGTCGTCAAGAATGTTGAAATCGTTCTGGTTCAGGTCACGCACGAACTTGCCATGCTTGTCAGTCGCGATGAACAGCACGTTCACTTCGTTCACCCGGGCATGCAGGGTGATCATCGCGTTCTGCGGATCGTCTGGACTATCCGCTGCGCCAGTGCCTGCGTTGTAAGCGCTCAGATTCGGCGCCCCTGACACATAAGAAGAAGACTGTGCCCACGAGGGAGCCGCGAATAGAAAGGTTGCCAGCAAAAGCGTCACAACGCGGATTGTCGGGTTTGTGTACTTCATGCCTGAAAAATCCAATTTTTTCACTCTAAACTGCGTAAAGTGACACTTCCAAGCTATTAGATGCACGCCAGAGGCCGAAATCGGGTCCACACGGGACCCTGCTATCTGATTGACTTTAGGAGCGCCCCGTCGAAGTGCCAAGTTACAAAAGGAGCACACGTTTGGTCATGGCAGAACACGTGCCGTTTCTTCCAGTTACGCGTTGGCCATGAACTACCGGGGACCACGCGGCCCGTTAGCCAATCGGATTCTGGGTTTAACATAGTGACACGAACTCAACCTCTTTTTCCTTAAAATCTCCTTGGAGGCGTTTCATGAAAAAGTTCATCGTCTGTTTCGTCGTCGCCGTAATGTCGACGGTCGCAGCCTTCGCCGCTGACAACGAGCACGAGGCGGATCGCGTGAAGGATGCGGGAGTGGTCCTCAGAGAAATTCTAAATATTCCCGACGACATCCCGCAGGACCTTCTCGACAAAGCCGAATGCGTGGTCATCCTGCCCTCAGTGAAGAAGGGAGCCTTCGGCGTTGGCGGCAGTTATGGACGTGGCGTCATGGTGTGCCGCAGTGGTGAGCACTACAAGGGCAAGTGGGGCGCTCCGGCTCTCTACGCACTCGAAGGCATTAGCATCGGGTTTCAATTGGGCGGACAGGCCACCGACTTTGTCCTGTTGGTCATGAACCCAAAAGGCGCGCAGTCGCTACTCTACAGCAAGGTGAAGCTTGGCGCCGACGCTTCAGCAGCCGCAGGTCCCAAAGGGCGCACCGCGGAAGGTGCAACCGACATCGTGATGAACGCCGAAATCCTTTCCTATTCGCGCAACAAGGGCCTGTTCGCCGGAGTCTCTCTAGAAGGTTCCACCCTGCGCTCCGATGGCAGCGCGAACGAAAAGCTGTACGGAAGAAGCCTGACGGCGAAGGAAATCATCCGCGAAGGCAGAGTCGGTATCCCGGCGTCAGCCCACGAACTGGTCTCGCTCCTCGACAGGAAATCGCCCATCAACAAGTCAGACCCGAAGTCGCTGGAATAGACTCGGGGCTGGCTTCGACTGTGAGACTCTTGTGACCTCTTTAAAGAGTGTGGACCCGGTTCGCTGCGCATGGGCCAGTGGCGAACTGTTGGTTCGCTATCACGATGAAGAGTGGGGCGTGCCGGTGCATGACGACCGCACGCTCTTTGAATTTCTGATCCTGGAAGGCGCGCAGGCTGGTCTTAGCTGGAGCACGATCCTGAACAAGCGCGAGAACTATCGCAAGGCTTTCGATGGATTCGATCCGAAACGCATCGCGCGCTACGACCGGCGCAAGGTGGGACGACTGCTGAGCGATCCCGGAATCGTCCGCAATAAGCTGAAGATTGCGTCGACCATTGCCAACGCTGAGGCCTTTCTTCGCGTGCAGGAAGAGTTTGGCAGCTTCGACCACTACATCTGGCAATTCGTAGGCGGCAAGTCGCGAGTGAACTCGCTCAAGTCGATGAAGCAAGTTCCTGCGAGCACTGCGGAGTCGGATGCGATGAGCAAGGACCTCAAGAAGCGCGGGTTCAACTTCGTCGGATCGACTATCTGCTACGCCTTCATGCAGGCGGTGGGTATGGTCAACGATCACGTTGTTGAGTGCTTTCGCTATCGCGCGTTGAGCCGGTGAAAGAGCGGCGCTTCAGCCCCGCGCTGAGGCAAACCATCGATCAATACGGGTTTTAGCCCCTGCTGGACCGCGAGAGTCTGGTCAACGTCGAACGAAAACGTCGGCAGTCATGTAAATCGCTAACAGGCCGCACAGAAGCACTGTGATTTCCGCACGCGTCGACCAGGCGTGCAGCGCGTCGAACCGGACGCGCGCAGGCTGGTTCAGCGTGTCGGCGGTGTCAAACGTTGCCACCTGCGCGCGCAGCCTGACCATGCGGGGAGTGATCCAGAATTGCGAAACCAGCGTGAGCGCGAGCATCCCGCAGATGAGCACATGGCGCAGGGCGAACAGGTGCACTGTGCCCTCGGTAAGCCGGCTGTAGGCCAGCGAACTCAGCAGATATACAACGCCGGAAACGATCGCAATCCAGTGCAGCTTGGTCAGCAGGTTCCCGACTAAAGTGCCGGCGAGAAGCCGCGTGGGCAGCACCTGAAACGCCGTGGGCGCCATGAAGGAGAAGAAGATAATCCCGCCGATCCAGGTAACGAGCGAGAGCAGCATGAGGAAGCGAAGGAAGGACATGTCGGGAGAATTATAGGCGAAGTCAAAGCGCCAACCACAGAGGACACGGGGGGCACAGAGACTGAGTACCGAGTACCATTACACCGGCACCGGCACGTTCTCGATGATCTCTTTCAGGACCTGATCCGATTGCTCGGACTTTTTCAGCGTCGAGGCGTAGAGGCCGCTGACCACGATACGGTGGGCGAAGACGGGGACGACGAGCGGCTTGATATCTTCCGGCGTGCAGAAGGCGCGGCCTTCGAGGAAGGCCATGGCTTGCGCGGCGCGGTAGAGGGCTTGTGATCCGCGGGGCGAGACGCCCAACGAGAGGAACTCCGACTCGCGGGTGCGGCGCACGATTTCCAGCGTATACGTAACCAGAGAGTCATCCACACGAATCTGCTTCACCGCCTGCTGCATCTCGAGCACGTCTGCGCCCGTGAGAACGGGGCGGAGATCGTCCAAGTGTGCGGCTCCGGCTTCGGAGCGCAGAATCTGGCGTTCGGCTTGGGCATCGGGATATCCCATGCGTACGCGCATCAGGAAGCGGTCGAGTTGCGACTCGGGCAGAGGATACGTTCCGTGATGCTCCACCGGATTCTGGGTCGCGATCACCAGAAACGGCTGCGGCAGTTCGTGAGAGTGTGCGTCGACGGTGACCTGGCCCTCACTCATAGCCTCGAGCAGCGCGGATTGCGTCTTGGGCGTTGTCCGGTTGATCTCGTCGGCCAGCAGAACGTTGGTGAAGACCGGGCCGCGCTTAAACTCGAACTGCTGTTCGGCCGCCGAATAGATTGAAATGCCGACCACGTCGGAAGGCAGCATGTCGCTGGTGAACTGCACGCGCTGAAAGGAGCAATCGATAGCGCGCGCGAGCGCCTGTCCGAGCGTGGTCTTGCCAACGCCGGGAACGCCTTCAATCAGAAGGTGTCCGCGGGCAAAAATGCTGACCAACGCAAGGCGGACGACGTCGTCCTTACCGCGAATCACGCGGCGAAGGGCTTGTTCCAGTTCGGCAGCTTTGTGAGAAACAGCGATAGCGGTCTCGGGCGGCATTATTTCGATTCTACTATCCGGCGCTGCGTGGGGCGGAGTTACCTACGTCATAGAGCCTCGAGCTGCGAGCTACGAACTCCGAGCAAGGACCGTCGGCAATTAGAATGCTTGCGGCTATCTGAGTTGCGTCAGTCCCCTGTGCTGCTGACAGAATTGGCTCGCAACTCATCGCTCGCAGCTCGCAGCTTATTGCGTAAACTCCGCGGGCCGTCCCGTCAGCCGCTCGATGCGCTTCGCGATTGGGGGATGCGTTGAGAACAGGCTCCCGAAGTTCATTCCCAAGAGGGGCTGGATGATGAACAGGTGTGCGGTCGATGGTGTCGCCTGCATCGGGATGCGGCGCGAGTAGGCGTCGAGCTTCTGCAGGGCGCTGGCGAGAGCGTAGGGATTGCCGGTGAAATGGGCGCCCGTTTCGTCGGCTTGATATTCGCGCGAGCGCGAGACGGCGAGCTGAATCATCGTCGCGGCAATCGGGGCGACGATCAGCATCAAGAGTCCCGTGAGGCCTCCGCCGCCACGGTCATTGCGATCACGGCCTCCGTAGCCGCCGAAGAGCATGGCCCAGCGTCCCATGCTGGCAAGCATGGTGATGGCGCCCGCGATGGTCGCGGCGACGGAACTGATCAGGATGTCACGGTTGTTGACGTGACCGAGTTCGTGCGCGAGCACGCCTTCGAGTTCTTCGTCATTCAGTAAACCCAGAATCCCGTGGGTCACGGCGACTGAGGCGTGGCTCGGATTGCGTCCGGTAGCGAAGGCGTTGGGAGACTCCGTCGGGATCACATAGATCTTCGGCATCGGGATGCCGATTTTCTGCGTGAGGCGTTCGACGGCGGCGTAGGCGCGCGGGAGTTCTTCACGCGTGACGGGCTGAGCTCGATAAGCGGCGAGCGCGATCTTGTCGGAATAGAAGTACGAGACGAAGTTCATGACAGCGGCGAAGGCCAGAGCCAGGAACATCCCGTTCTGGCCGCCGAAGTAGCGGCCGAAGAACATCAGCAGCAGCGTCATCGCGGTCAGCAGGAACGCGGTCTTAAACATGTTTCCCATAAATTTGGTGAGGCTCTCTTATTGGATGTTACGCCGAGTGGGGAGATGCAAAGGTCCGATTTTGGAAAAAATGAGGATCGTGAGGCTGCCCCCGTCCCTAGGTATATTGGAATCATGGGGTTAGGGAAATTGGGGAAAAATCTTTGGGCCTGCGAGCTGGGGACTCGAAGTTAGTAAGGCCGATCAATCTGGCCGATCGATCCGAGGATAGTGCGTCGGGATCTTTCGACTGTTCCGCTCAAGATGACAATGGGGTTGCAGTTGGACAGAATCAAATAGTCTTGTTCATCAGGATTGTCTGGCGGCTTCGCGTTTCAGCGCGCGTTGCAGCGTTTGATCTAACGCCGACTTGGCAGTTTCGTATTCCTGGTGCGAGATGCGGCCTTGCTGGCGTTCAACCTCGAGATGAAAAAGCTCCTCTTTCAGGCCTTCGAGCAGCATGGAAGATGAGGATGCGCGCGGAGTGGCGGGCCCCGGGCGTGGTTCGGTTACGCGGACCGCTCGCGCTGCCGGAGCCTCCGAGGGTTCATAATCCTCGTCTTCTTCCAGGACGGGAAGGCCCTTTCCTTTCGACACGGCGGCGCGGTTAGCGGCTTGTTGACGCGATGCCACGAAGATTCCGCCGAGAAGGAGCACTGCAGCGAAGCCGCCGAGAATCCACCAGCGATATTTCTGCAGGGGATCGGGGGCGTCGATCGGCGGTCCCAGACCGCCGCCGGGGCGGCTTTCGTTCTGCGCGGCGGCGCCTCCTCCCCCACCCTGGCTGGTCTCTCCGTCTTCGGTGGGCGCTGCCAGCGTGCCTTCTCCGGAGAGTTTAAAGGCTAGGGTCTGACCCGATCCCGCGTTGGAGGCGACTTCTACGTTGGCATCGGGCTGACCGGGATAGGGAGCGATTTGGAACGTGGCGCCCGGCGCGGCGGAAAATTCCATCGACTTGGGCGCGATCGCTACGAAATGTTCCAGAGGATACACGCTCTTGGGATCGATGTTCACGCTGCCGGTGTAAGGAACCGTATAGACGACGTTGAAGCGCGTCTCGCCGGGGCGCAGAGGGAAGAGGAAGGCATATTTGTTTTTCGCACTGGCGCCTTCCGGAACGGGTGCGGACTTCACGGGCTGGCCGCCGGCCGTCATGGCCTGGGCTTCGGTGATCTGCGCTCCATCGGGCACGTAGAACTCGAGGTTGCGCTCGTTCATCTGGGTGCGCGGCGGCTTGGAATTGTTGGTGACAGCGAAAGTGCGCTCGACCTGAAGCTGTCCCTGACCCGCCTGGAAGCGCATGATGTCGGCGACGACTTCAATGCCTTCGATCTTCTTTCCCACATCGTAGATTTCGACCTCGACCGACGTGGTTCCCGGAGGGGCCATCCGGTGGTAGGTGACATCCTGATGAATCACGCGGATGAGATGAGGGCCCTGAGCGTCGAGCTTAAAACTGAAATGGCCTTTGGCGTCGGCCTTGGTGCGGCCGGCTTCTTCCATGCCTTGACCGAGGCTGAGCAGCACGACGTCATCGCCGCCAGCGGGTTTGCCGGTCGTGCCGTTCTTGACGGTGCCGGTCAGAGTTTGGGCCGAGGCCAGGGACGCGAGAAGCGTCAGACAGATAAAGATAAGGGCGGTCAAAGGGGAACAATGTGGCGACAGCCGCCCTCGGCTGTCGGGCCGGGCAAAGCCCGGCAGTTGCCTGCAATGAGAGAGTGCCGTCGAGCTGCGCTCGATCGGACAGCCGAGGGGGGCTGTCCCCACATGAACGCTCGGGATGACAGGGGATGGGGGATGCACACTGTGGGAAATTCTCATGATCTCGCTTTTCTTGGGGACGTGGAGGCTTTGGCTTCGAGACGGGCGATTTCAGCCAGGAGCGTGGCCGCTTCGTCTTGCAGGGATGCTTTCAGCGACTGGTAGTCGGTCTCGGGCATTTTGCCGGCTTTGAATTCGAAGTTCAGGTCGCGGAGG
The DNA here is from genome assembly GCA_963752175.1 of uncultured Acidobacteriaceae bacterium. GTDB lineage: Bacteria > Acidobacteriota > Terriglobia > Terriglobales > Acidobacteriaceae > Sulfotelmatobacter. Next base: position 219,237 of record CAVVXZ010000020.1, on the reverse strand, counting down.
TTTTCGTAGACAGCATCCTTGCGCTCGCGCAGATACGACGCCCGAGTTTTTTCCGGGCCAACCGAGAAGGCGCTGGGAGAAAAAATGTAGAAGAGCGCAGCAGCGGTCGCCAGAAGACAGCATGCCAGTTCGAAGGTCATAGGTCGGTCTCCTCGCGGGCTTTTTCGCGGAATTCTTCAAGTTCGGCGCCGCGGACGGGGCGCAGGCCATCGGCGATCGCGGGCGTGGGACGATTCTTCCAGGAGCGGATCACCAGGACGACGATAGCGAGTCCCAGCGCCAGCGCGACGAAGGGAACGATCCACGCGGTGCGGTCGAAGCCGGCATTGGTCGGGGCGGCGAGTACAGTGGGTCCGTACTTCTGTACGAAGGCTTGTTGGACGAGGCTATCGCTGTCGCCGCGGCTGACGGCCGCCATCAGTTCGTTGCGCATGCCGTCGGAGTCAGGGCATCCCACGTGATTGCATTCCAGAAGAATCTGGTTGCAGCTGCAGATGCACATCATCTGATGGCCGAGTTCGTTGAAGCGCGTGGCGGGATCGCCGGCGCCGGTGAAGGCGAAGACGGCGAGACCGAGAAGGCCGCAGTGCATAAGGCGGCGAAGGATTTGGGGTAGTCTCGTCATCATTTTCTTGTGGCCCGACAATCAAATTCAAACCCAACCGGGCTGCGCCCGGTGGACAGCCGATGGCGGCTGTCCTCACATTCAGAATCTAGTCTCCTCCATTCAGAACCTAATCTCCTGTGGCTACGGGGGCTGCTTGTTCTACGAGCCTTCGCGCCGGAACGCGGACTGCGACTGGTGCGTTGGGCACCAGGGCCAGGCCTGTCCCGACGAGCATGATCCAGACGCCAATCCAGATCCAGATCACCAGCGGGTTCAGATGCGCCTTGATGATGGGCTGGCCCTTCTCGTTCTGGCCCTCATAGACCAGATAAAGATCTTCCTGGAAATTCGAACGAATGCTTGGCTTGGTGGATGCCTGCTGGCTGGCTTTGTAGAACAGACGCTGCGGAGTCAGCGTGTCCACCTTCTTACCGTTCTGGTAGACATCCATGATCGCCCACTCGCTGGCCACGTTCGGACCGTCGTCCTGGGTGTAGGAGCGGCAAACGAGTTCGTAATTTCCGATGGTCATCTTGTCGCCATATGCCAGTCCGTTGCTCGCTTCCTTGTCCTGGTTGAAAGCGGAGCCAGCGAATCCGAGGATGACGACCACCGCGCCAAAGTGGACGATGTAGCCTCCGTAGCGGCGTGTATTGCGATGCGTGAGTTGGACCATGGAGGCGAACATCCCCTGGCCGGTATGGCCAGAAATGACCTTGCCGCCGCGATAGAACTCGCTCGCAATGGTCAGCGTGACCAGCACGGCGAGGCTGAGCGCCATCAGCGAGTAAAAGTAAGAAATGTCAACCCAGGGGCGAAGACCGAACGGTCCTCCCCAGGAAGGCGGAGTCACCATCAGGATGATGGCGACGATGACCGCGCCGACGGATGGCCAGAGGAAATTCCGCTTCAGACTCTCAAACGACGTCTTGCGCCACGCAAGCAGCGGCCCGACGGCGGTAAGGATCAAGAGCAGCAGCGCGACCGGAATCGCAACCCGGTTGTAGAAAGGCGCTCCGACGGTGACTTTGTTGCCCTGAACCAGTTCGGAAATCTTCGGGAACCAGGTTCCCCACGCCACGGTGAAGCAGAGCAGCACAAACAGAAGATTATTGAACAGGAAACTGGACTCGCGCGAGATCAAGGATTCCAGTTTGTGCTCGCTGCGCAAATGCTCATGGTTCTGGATATAGAAGAATATGAACACTGCGAAGACGATGGCGAGAAAGTACGCGAACCAACTGCCGATGGATGACTGCGCAAAGGCGTGGACCGAGGCAATGATGCCGCTGCGGGTCAGGAACGTTCCCCAGATGGCTAGCCAGAATGAGCCGAAGACCAGCCACATGTTCCAGACCTTCAGCATGCCACGCTTTTCCTGCATCATGACCGAATGCAGGAAGGCTGTGCCGAAGAGCCAGGGCATCAGCGAAGCGTTCTCGACTGGATCCCATCCCCAATAGCCGCCCCATCCCAGCACGGAATAGGCCCAGTGCGCGCCGAGGAAGATGCCGCAGGTGAGCAATCCCCAGGTGACCATGGTCCAGCGGCGGGTGATGTGAATCCATTTGTCGCCAGGATACTTCATGATCAGCGCACCCAAGGCGAAGGCGAAGGGCACGGTGGTTCCGACATAGCCTAGGTACAGCATGGGCGGGTGGATCACCATCTCGGGATATTGAAGAAGGGGATTCAATCCGCTGCCATCGGCGCGCAACGGGCCATCGAGCAAGCCGAACGGGTTGGCAGCGAAATTTACGAGAGCAAGAAAAAAGATCTGCACGCCGGCCAGAACTACCGACGCGTACGCGAACAGGCGGGGATCGGTCTTGTACCGCAGGCGCAGAACGAAACCGTATCCGGATAACAGAAGCGCCCAGAAGAGGATGGAACCTTCCTGTCCCGACCACAAGGTGGCAAACTTATAAGGAGCGGGGAGATCGCGGTTGCTGTGATGAAAGATGTAGGCGATGGAGAAGTCGTCGCGGAAAGCGGCGACCACAAGCGCGATCGAGGCGAGAACAACGAATCCGAAAACGACCACGCCGGCCCGACGAGCAGTCTCGCCCAGCCGTTCCCAGAGGGCGTCGCCAGGAAAGAACAACGCCAACAATCCCACGAAGAACGAATAGACGCTCAACGCCAATGCGATGAGCAAGGCGGCACTACCAATAAATGCCATGTCGGGAGAACCCCAAGCCATTTTTTCAGAAACCTACCGTAGAGGCAACCGCCACCTCAGAGAAACTCGGTGCCAGAGGCACAGTCGACGGCTCGCACAGGGATCTGTGAGGGGCTTGCCAGAATTGGCGTAACGCAGGTCGAACGAGATAAGGATGGAATGCGAAATTCGAGGCAATAGCCGGTCAGACGTAAACGTTTTCGCGGGAGGGCGAAGCGCGGCGGCCGGGGCTCGGCCGCCAGGCGCGGTTAAGAAGTGACGCTACGCAGATTGCTGGTGATAACGCTGACGAACCTCGCGCTCCGCTGCCAGCCAGTCTTCGGCGTCGTGGCCTGGTTCAAATCCGCGGCGCTCGGAAAGCAAGTAAGCGAGGCGCCGGATCTCATCTTCCAGATTGATGGGAACAACGTTGCCGCGCGGCTCGGTCTTGACGATCTCCGGTTTCCGTGCGATTTTTCGCGCCGGTGGTTTTGGCGCTTCGGAAGTTTGCGTTTCAACGATCGGCGCAGCCACGTTCTCAGTCGTGGCCAGGGTCTCGTTGGTCAAGGACAGAGAATTGTTGGTCGCGGCAGTTTCTTTCACGCCGTTGGTTTTCTTGGGCAGTTTAGGTTTCGACATAATGGGATACTCCTTGCATCCTCCTAGGTTTAGGAATGATTGGAATTGTTGATGAATGAACAACATAGACTTTGCCCCTGCGTATTCGCGGTGCGATAGTTTTTGCTCTGCGGAGTTACATTTAACTATAGTAACTATAGCGCTTGAGAGCCTGTGGATGGGAGCAAACTGTACAAAAAAATGCGATGGAGCCAAGCGGAATTCCGGAATTGAAAACGGAGGGACTGCACTTAATGGGGATTCAATAGATTGCTCAGCTCTCTAAGTTACCCGCAAGTACGTCGTATACCCCTGATCCCCAATCCCTGTAAATGGCAGCATCTTCACCACCCCGCCCGCCGTCTCGAGTTGCCAATTCTGCGGCCCGATCTTTTTCACCGCCAACAACTGCGCCCGCGTCACCGTAGGTGCTGACTCGGTAAGCGCAAACAACACAATAGGCCCCACCAGGAGTGCCACGGTGTCGGAATGCTGCGGATCCAAAGCCTCCAACCGCGCCTTTAAAGGAAGCTCAACTTCAATCCGGTCTCCATCTTTCCACTCCCGCCATACACTCACGAACGTCGCGGCCACCACCGCTTCGCGCTTCCCATTCACCGACACCGACGCTCCCTCAGCCCACGCCGGAATCCTTAAGCTCACCGCAAACTCCATCGCCCGCGAGGTCCTCACCTCCAACTCGACATGCGCGTCGTACGGATACTCGCTTTTCTGCGTCAGTGAAACCTGCGCCCCGCCCTGCGTCCACCGCACCGTCGACGGGATGTACAGGTTCACGTACACTCCGCGCTCATCCCGAAAATACGTATTGATCCGATAATCCGCCGCCACTTGCGGCAGCGTCCCTGAGCAGCACGCCCACCGCTCCTTGTGATAAACCTTCTGCCCCTTGAAGTTGTAATCCGAATAATAATAAGTCCGCCCATCGGCTTCGAGCGGCAACGATCCCAGCACCGTGTTGTACATTACCCGTTCCATGCTGTCGCCGTAGCGCGAATCACGAGTCACTCGCAGCAGGTACCGCGTCAGCTTGAAGTGCGCATACGAACCGCAAGGGGTTTCAAAACTGGAGTGGGTACTGGTCAGGCTCTTATAGACTTCGGGGCTGCCGGGCGCTCGCAGCGTCTCATCCGCTCCCCAACCGCCGGTAGCGAAACTCTGCGCCGCCACGAAGTCAAACCCGTTCTTCGCCGCTCGCAGATGCTTCTCGCTGCCCAGCGTCAAGTACGCCTGCATCGCCGAGCACAGCGAATTCACATGGCTGTAGGCGTGCCGCCCTTCCAGATCGCTGCGGTCCTCCGCCAGCGGGTCGTAGTAAACATCATCCAGGTACTGCTGTCCGAGCGCACGATATTGCTCTCCAGCGCCGCGCTGGTATGCCAGAAACAAATTTTCAGAAATCGTATATGACTCGTCCCACGTATACGAATCGTCATTCGCATGGTTCGGCCTCCAGCTTTGCCCATGCTCCACGGCTTTCGGCGGCAAGTGCGGCAGGGCCGTCTTGGTCGTCTCCGCCAAAATCGAGAACGCGTCGAGATCGCCCACGTACTGATGTGAGTCGATCAGTCCACAAACCAGCTTGTCGTAGGTATAGGCAGGGAAGCGGGTGTTCTCATAAAACTCGCCCCCAATTGTCTTGGCGTACAGCCGATTCAGCCGGAGCACCTTCTCCCGCGTCTCCGGCGACCGGTCGATTGCATACGACCGCGACAGCGCCGAAATCCACTGGCCGAAGGTGCATCCCGGCGCAAAGCCGATATCAAAAAGATGATCCCGGTTATTGGCGTCGTACTGATACCAGCCGCCCAAATCTGTGCCCGGTGCCGGTTGCCCCACCATCTCTCGAAAAGGCTTGAGCAAGCTGTCTTCACTCAACCCCATCAGCAGGGCGTGCGTCTGCTGTAGTTGTTGTTCATGCAGCGCGCTGTGCAGCGCAACGTCGCCATACCCGAATTCTTCGAGTGGAGATTGGATTGGACCGGATGAAACTGAACGAAAGGGAATCAGCAGGCCCGACTTCCGGAATCCTGGCATTACGGTCGCAGCAGATGCCAGCGAGGCGGACTGCAGAAATTTTCTGCGGGAGATCGAGGAAAGAGAAGACATGCATCCCACCGGCTTCAACAATATGTTATTGGAACCGTATGGGGGAGTCTACGCCGAGTACGACAGAATTGCGGGATGAAAAGCCTTGAAACCCTGAAACTCTGAAACCTTGAAACCTTGAAACCTTGAAACCTTGCTACCTCTGGTTCTCCCCTTCCTTAAACATGTACTTAATCGCCGGCTTATAGATCATCAGATTGGCGTCGCCGTTCTCTCGGTTCACCTTGATGCAATTCCGGTCGTACCATTCGATGATGCCGCGCACTTCTTCGCCGTCACGCAGCACAATCACCATCGGCGTCCGCGACTGCATCTGCTTCTGATAATAAAAATTCTCCGCGTTCGTCTGCTCTGGCGGCGCCGGTTTCTTGCCCCCGCCTCCGCCCCCCATGGGACGTTCGCCACGCTCCCCCCGTTCTACTCGTTCCATGCGTTCTCCACGCTCATGCCGCTCCGGCCGCTCGCGTCGTTCCTGCGGCATCGAAGCTGTATTGTGGCTATTGTAATTCTCCACGCGCGGCAGCGTGGGACGAATCAGCTTGCGGTTGGCAAAATTTTCCTTCTCAGAGGATTCACCGCTCTGTACGGGATCCATAATTTCCTTCATGGTGGCGCTACCTCGGATACACGCATTCGCGCAAACCACTGCACGTTGGACCCTAAGAGAGTGAACGAAGGCGTGAAATTTACCCTAACCTAACACAGGAAACTGCCTCTGACAATCCTTCCTTCGTGCCATTCCCGCCGTTGTGTCAAAACTTGCATACCCTCTACAATATCGATTTGCTCTCCGCTAATTCGTGTTCGACAAGTCCGCCCCGCGCCGTTCTCTGCCGCTCCACGTGACGATCGTTACCAGGCTGGCCACCAGAAGTACCGTCCAGGACAGTACCGGCGCAAAGTTGCCGCCGTAACGGCTCTCCGCCAACTTTGCCTGGATCACCGAATTGCGGGAAGAGAAGAAGTTGCCAATCTGGTATGCAAACCCCGGGAGCGTCCCTCGGACCCCCGGTGGCGAGAGTTCGTTCAAGTGCGCCGGAATCACTCCCCATGCCCCTTGCACCATAAACTGCATCAGGAAGCCGCCCGCCGCCAGCATCGGCACCGTGTGCGAATATGCCCATAGCGGAATCACCGGAATCGCCAGCAGCGCCGCGATCACGATCGCTTTCCTCCGGCCTATCTTCTCCGACCACGTCCCAAAAACAATTCCCCCCAGTAGCGCCCCAATGTTGTAAATGATGGCGATCAAACTCACCGTCTTCGGCGTGAACTGCAAATTCTTCTGCAAAAACGTCGGATAAAGATCCTGCGTACCGTGGCTGAAAGAATTGAACGCGAACATCAGCACCACCAGGAATACAAAAATCCCGGCGTGCGACAGAACATCCTTTCCCAGATGGCTTTGCGTGGCACGTGAGGCCCGCCCCTGCAGCCACGCTGGAGATTCGTCAACCTTGGTGCGAATGTAAATGACCAGAAACGCTGGCAGCGCTCCGATTACAAACATTCCCCGCCAGCCCACGAAAGGGAACAGCGCGCCATAGACTAGCGCCGCCATCAGATAACCCACAACGTACCCTTCCTGCAGCAATCCCGAGAAAAAGCCGCGTCCCTCCGCGGGCAACGTTTCGAACGCCAAAGCCGCGCCCACACCCCATTCGCCGCCCATCGCAATCCCAAAGAACGCGCGCATGATAAGGAAAAATTTCAGGGACGGAGCGAATGCCGACGCCAACTCAAAAACTGAATAAGCGATGATGTCGACCATCAACGTTGGCCTGCGCCCGAAGCGGTCCGCCATCAGCCCGAACAGAACCGCCCCCACCGGCCGCATGGCCAGCGTCAGAAAAATTGCCTCTGTGATCACCGAAACCTTGGTCTGAAACTGCGTGGCCAGCGCGCTGACGCAGAAAATCAGAATGAAAAAATCAAATGCATCCAGCGACCAACCTAGAAAGCAGGCGATAAAAGTATTCCGCTGCACCCGCGTAAGCCGCCGAAAATGCCCAACGAATTCCATCGCCGATTTGTTGACTTTCCTTAGTGAACCTTAGCGCCCTTAGTGGTGAAGGTTCTTGGTTCTTCCTCAGTGTCCTCTGTGGTTAAGGTTCTTCCCGCCCCAAAGCCCAGCGGATGCTAGCATAAGCTTTCAATCAGCAATCAGAAATCATCATCTCTCATGCCCGACCTCGACCTCCCGCAACGCCAGGCTACCGACGCGCTCATGCTTACCGGTTTCTGGTATCGCGCCCTGCCCGCCGACCGCGTTCACCGCAACCAGCTTTATAAAGCGACGCTCCTGGAAAGTCCCCTCGTCATCGGCCGCGACCGTATCGGACAGCCCTTCGCCCTCCGCGACGCCTGCCCGCACCGCGGCATGCCCCTCAATTGCGGCCGCTTCGACGGCGAGAACCTCGAGTGCGGATACCACGGCTGGCAGTTCGACGTTCACGATGGCCAGTGCGAACTGATTCCTTCGCTCACCCCCGACCAGAATCTGAAAGTTGATCGCATCTACGCCGGCAGCTACGCCTGCGAGGAGCAGGACAATTTCATCTGGGTCTTCATCCCCGATCCGCCCCCGCCCGGCGCGGGATTCGCCCCACGATCCGAGGCGCCCGATGCCGCCCCCCAAATCGAAAAGTTCACCAGCAAATACAACCTGGCCTACCTGCAAGCCGAAATGCCCGTCAGCATCGACCACGGCATCATCGGCCTCATGGACCCCGCGCACGGCCCCTTCGTTCATCAAGCGTGGTGGTGGCGCAGCCAGCACAGCATTCACGAGAAGAAGAAGAACTTCGAACCCATTCCGAACGGTTTCCGCATGAGCGCGCACACGCCCAGCTCCAACTCCGCGCCCTACAAACTCCTGCGGCTCTACGCCGACGCCGATTCCATTACCACCACCATCGATTTCGTCCTCCCCAACATCCGCACCGAAACCATTCGCGCCGGAAAATACTGGTTCTCCAGTCTCACCACCGTCACGCCGATCACGCGCAGCCATTGCCGCATCGATGTAGTTGCCGCATGGAATCTCTTCCGATGGGTTCCGTTCGTCCCCGACCTGCTGAAATTCGTTTTCGCAAAATTCGTCGAGCAAGACCGCCGCACCATGGAACTCCAAGCCGAAGGCCTGAAGCACAATCCACACCTCATGCTGATCGACGACGCCGACCGCCCCGCCAAATGGTATTTCCAGCTGAAAGCCGCCCATCTGGAATCCAAACGCACGGGCGAGCCTCTGAAGCACCCCATGTCAGGCCCAGTCACATTAAAGTGGAGAAGTTGAGGCGTCTTGCGGGCGTGAGCGAAGCGGGAATCCGCAGCCGAAATCCCGAGCGTTTTTTGCGAGAGATCCCGAGTCGCTTGGGGCGCGTTACGTTTGGAGTGCAAGCGCGGGCAATCGGCAAGCTAGAAGCCGGAAGCTGTTACTCCTCCACCAGCCAATCCATCGCCTCTTCCCGGCTCTTAAACGTAGGTAGTTCCCGCTGCGAGAAAGTCTTGAAGTGCTCGTAGAACACTTTCGGCAGACTCTCTGTCCCAATCCACGCCGATTTCTTCACATATGGACGATCGAACACGAGAACCGCTTTGGCCTTCTCGGAAACTTGCTTGTCAATGTGCGCTCCGGTGAAATCCGCCAGTGTCAGTACCGATCCCGGAGCATGTCGCGCAATATCCGCGCGCACCAGGTCCAGCAGCACCAGGATTTCTTTGCCGCTGCAGTGGCTCAAGTCGATGACGTAAATGGCCTGACCCTTGTGCTTCACAAAGCGCAGCCGCCCCTCGAGCGGTTCCCCGGATGTCGTCATGTCAGCATCTCCTCCACCACGCCATAAGCCCCGTCCAGCGCGGCATCCAGCGCGGACGCATCTTTCCCTCCAGCCTCCGCCAGGTCGGGACGCCCCCCGCCCTTGCCCCCAACTTTCTGCGCCACCGGACCAATCACCTTCCCCGCCTGCACCCGCGACGTCAGATCCTTGGTGACACCAACGATCAACGCCACATTCCCATTCGACGCCGAGCCCAGAATCACCACGCCCGATCCAATCTTGTCGCGCAACTGGTCGACCAGCGTCCGCAACTGCGCCCGCTCCAGATTATCCACGCGATGCGCCAGCACCTTCACGCCCTTCACTTCCTTAATCTTCTCTCCCACATTGGCCGTCGAAGTCGATGCCGATTTCATCCGCACCTGATCCAGTTCGCGCGTCAGCCGCTTGATCTCCGCATCCTTCTTCTCCAACTCAGCCTTGAGCGCCGCGGCCGGAGAGAAAGAGGTTTCGCTGTCGTGCAGTGAATCGGACGAGGGTGCCCCATCCTTTCGCGGTTTGTGCGAAAGGGTGGGAGAGGTAAGACTCGACACCACGTTCTCCAACTCGTGATCCATGCGGAAGTGCCGCAACGACCCCTCGCCGGTGATGGCCTCCACCCGCCGCACCCCCGACGACACGCTGCCTTCCTTCAAAATCTTGATCAGCCCAATCTCTCCCGTAGCCGCAGTGTGCGTCCCTCCGCAAAGCTCCGTCGAGAAATCGCCGATCTTCACGACTCGAACCTTGTCCCCATACTTCTCCCCAAACAGCGCCATCGCGTGATACTCATTCACCGCAACGTCGATCGGCACGTCAACAATGGTGTCGACTTTCTGATTGCGCAGCAATTCCTTGTTGATTAGGTCCTCAATGTCCTGCAACTCTTCGTCCTCGACCGCCGCGAAATGCGAAAAATCAAACCGCAGATACCTTGGCGCTACCAACGACCCCGCCTGCTTCACATGCTTCCCCAGCACCTCGCGCAGTCCCGCATGCAGCAGATGCGTAGCCGTGTGATTCCGCATCGTCGCCTGCCGAATGTCAGTGTCCACGACGGCATCGACACGGTCACCAACCCTGAGGGTGCCCCATTTCTCGCGCGCATTTTGCGCGAGAAGTGGGGATTTCATCACAACCTGATGCGCCCGTACACCCTGAATCGGGTAATAGCATCCCGTCACATCGGCGACCACAGTGTTGTGATCATCCGAATAAAACCACCCGCGATCCCCCACCTGCCCGCCCGCCTCCGCATAAAAGGGCGTGTGATCCAGAATGACCTCGCCAGCTTCGCCAGCCTTGAGTTCCTGAACTCCTTGCCCGTCGTGGATGATCGCCAGCACCTCACACCCATCCGACCGCGTCTGCCGATATCCTTCAAACTCCGACTTCGGCAGCTGCTGGTAAGCCGGATTCGCCGTCTGCTTGGCCGCACCCTTCCACGAAGCCCTCGCCCGCGACTTCTGCTCCTCCATCGCATGATCAAAGCCGGCCCGGTCAAAAGTAATTCCCTGATCGCGAGCCGCATCCTGCATGAAATCAAGCGGCATGCCGAACGTGTCGTACAACTTGAACGCATCTTCGCCCGCGAGCGTCCCAACAGAATTCTTGAGCAACGTTTCGAGCTTCTCCAGCCCTACATCCATGGTGTGCGCGAATCGAGTTTCCTCGATTTGCACGGCCTTCGAAACTCGATCCGCCGTCTCGTTCAATTCCGGATACGCATCCCGCATCAAATCCCGCACTGCAAACACCATCTCGTGCAGAAACGGCTTCGTCTGCCCAAGCAACCGTCCATGTGTGATCGCTCTGCGGATAATCTTGCGCAGCACGTACCCACGCCCGTCATTCGCCGGAACCACGCCATCGGAAATCAAGAACGTCGCCGCCCGCGAATGATCCGCAATTACGCGCAATGAAGCCGCCGATTTCGTATGCGCTTCCTTGCTCAACTCTCTCGTCAGCGACGTCCCGGTTAATTCCGCTGCCCGCTTGATCAGAGGAGTAAACAAATCCGTGTCGTAATTCGAAATCACGCCCTGCAGTGCTGCTGCAGTCCGCTCCAGTCCCATCCCCGTGTCGATCGAAGGCTTGGGCAGCGGATTCAGTTTCCCGCTTGCATCGCGGTCAAACTGCATGAATACCAGATTCCAAATCTCGACATAGCGCCCGCAATCACAAGGAAATGCGCAGTCCGCATGCCCTTGATCGGACGACGCCGGTCCCATGTCGTAGTAGATCTCGCTGCACGGCCCACACGGCCCGGTATCGCCCATCTGCCAGAAATTGTCTTTCAGGCCCATCTCAAAGATGCGATCCTTTGGCACACCCTGCGCTGCCCACAAGTCATAGGCCTCGGCATCGCGCTGTAGTCCGCCCTCACCCTTGAAAACCGTCACATACAACTTGTCCTTCGCAATCCCAAACCACTCCGGCGAAGTAATCAGTTCCCACGCGTAAGCAATGGCGTCTTTCTTGAAGTAGTCGCCAAACGAAAAATTCCCTAGCATCTCAAAAAACGTGTGATGCCGGTTGGTGAATCCCACATTCTCCAGATCGTTGTGCTTCCCCCCGGCCCGCACGCATTTCTGCGAGGTCGTCGCCCGCAAGTAATCGCGCTTCTCCAATCCGAGAAATACATCCTTGAACTGGTTCATTCCCGCATTGGTGAACAGCAGCGTGGGATCATTGGCCGGGACGAGCGACGACGAGTGCACCTCTTTGTGTCCCTTGCTTACAAAGAAGTCCAGGAATTTGCGGCGGATTTCAGAGCCGGTCAGCATGGAAGAGTCATTCTAAATGAACCGCCAATCCAACGCCCGTGCCGCATCGCCAGGCGAACACAAACCTAAAGGGCACAGGTCGCACCGAGGAAAGGTAGACATTCCTCCGTGTCCGCTGTGCCCTCTGTGGTTGAATTTGTGCCGCTTACTTGATTGCGTCGATGGTTTTCTCGGTACCCTTCTTCACGTCGTGACCAACGTCCTTGGCGCCCTTCTCCGTGTCCTTGGTCGCGGTTTTGGTAGCGTCAGCGGTTTTATCGGCGGCCTTAGCCGTACCCTTCGCGGTGCCCTTGGCTGCGGTCTTCGTTGCGTCGGCGGTCTTGTCCGCGGCCTTCGCGGTGCCCTTCGCCGTATCCTTGGCGGCTACTTTCGTCGCATCGCCCGTTTTGTCGGCGGCCTTTTCCGTACCCTTGGCGGTGTCCTTCGCCGCAGTTTTGGTGGCATTCCCGGTAGCCTTTGCCGCTTTATCGGTGGCTTTGGCGGTGTCCTTGGCAGCCTTTGTAGTGTCCGTCGCAACGTCCTGCGCCATCGCGATCGGCAACGCAGTCACTACGAATGCGGCCAGCAATGCTTTCATAATTGACTTCATAGACGCCCTCCTCGATTTGTAACCCGAAATTCTGCCAGCGAGTATGCAATATTCGAGAGGCCTTGCGCAAGAACTTCAGCACTAGCACTTGTGCATTCCGCGTCGTGCCACTACGACACTATTCCTCGAACGCAGATTCGGCATCGACCGTTCACGCCGTCTCGCTCTCCAGCGCAGTGAGCGTATCGTCATCCACGTCCCACTTCTTCAGGATGGTGAAAATCGTCTTCATTCCGAATCCCGCGCGCGCCAGTTGTCGGAAAATGCGCGCCGTCTCCTTCTGATCTTTCGGTTTCTCCAGTCGCTTCTTCCTAAGGAATTCGCGCGCCTGCTTTTCGTCACTGACTCCGTCATAGGCCGCTTCTACGGCTTTCTCGATCACCGACCCATGCACGCCCCGCGTCTTCAACTCAGTAATCACGCGCATCCGCCCGAGCTTTTGATTGTCGCGCCGCAGCGAGGAGTAATACGCGGCATACTGCGAGTCGTTCAGATATCCCTGATCTTTCAGTCGCCGGATCACCAACTCCACCAGCGTTTGCCCATACTCCGAATCCGCCTCTTCGATCCGCGCCCGCATCAGCCGTTTCAACTCAGCGACCGTCCGCATCCGACGCGCCAACGCCCCCACGGCATACTCGTACAACTCATCTTCGGAATAGGTTCGCCTCTTAGGACGCGGGAACGCCATGGAGACAACGATAGTCGCAAATCGGGCACAGCACAAAACAAATGAAAACCACAGAGGACGCGGAGGACACAGAGACAACGGAGGAAGAGCGAGTGGCGGACCTTTTGCTAGACGGCTGATAGCACGATTTTCCAGATATCTGTGTCCTCAGTGTCCTCTGTGGTTTTCTCCTCTCGAGTGCAGAAAGAAGAAGGGCGCGTTCTTCACGCGCCCTAAGGAGGCAACCAATAACCCTGAAACTTTGAAACCTCGAAACTTTGAAACCTGCCTTATCTTCCCCCAAACCCCGCCGACTGCATCGACTGCCGCGAAATATCCGCTGTCGATGCGATACCCGCCATGCGCAGCTTGAAGTCGTCAGCGTTGGAAGCGTTCTCCAGCGCGGTTTCGTAGTTCACCAGCCCCGCCTGGAACAGATCCCACAGCGACTGGTCGAACGTCTGCATGCCATACTGCGAAGTGCCCGCCGCGATCGCGTCTCGAATCGACCGCGTCTTTTCCGGCACCAGAATACATTCGCGAATATAAGCCGTATTGATCATCACCTCGACCGCCGGCACTCGGCCGTCGGAGTCGCAGCGCCGCACCAGGCGCTGGCTCACAATCGCCCGCATCACGGCGGCCAACTGCATGCGAATCTGCTTCTGCTCCGGCGGCGGAAAGATCGAGATTACGCGGTTGATGGTTTCCACAGCGTCCAAAGTATGCAGCGTCGAGAACACCATGTGGCCCGTTTCGGCAGCGTGCAGCGCCGTCGAAATAGTTTCCAGATCTCGCATTTCGCCCACCAGAATCACGTCCGGATCCTGACGGAGAGAAGCTCGCAGCGCCGCTCCAAATCCCGGCGTATCCACTCCAATCTCGCGCTGGTTGACGTAGCCCTTCTTGTCGCGATGCAGAAATTCGATCGGATCCTCAATCGTGATGATGTGTTCCGCGCGCGATGAGTTCACGCGATCGACCATGGCTGCCAGGGTCGTCGACTTACCGGAACCCGTAACGCCCGTCACCAGAATCAGTCCGCGGGGCATGTCGCAAATCTGTTCCACCACCTTCGGCAGAAACAGTTCGTCGAGCGCACGAATCTTCGTGGGAATAACGCGGAGTACCAGTCCAACGTTCCCCCGCTGCTGGAAGATGTTCACACGGAACCGCCCCAGGCCGGCCACGCCGTACGCCATATCGATTTCCGTGGTCTCTTTGAACTTTTGCTTCTGTCGCGCCGACATCATGCTGAACGCCATATTCAGCATGTCTTCCGCGCTGATGCGGGGCTGATCGGTCAACGGCACCAACTCGCCGTCTATGCGCAGGTGAGGATAGTTTCCCACCTTCAAGTGCAAGTCGCTGGCTCGCCGTTCCGTTGCAATCCGAAGCAGGTCATCAATATTCATGCGGACTTTTCCCCTGGGGCCTTCTCACCCTGATGCTCTGACATGATCGCCCGAATCGTCACCTTCCCCAAGATGACCTAGGTAACGCCCTCCAACCGGCCAGGCGGACAGCACCTTCAGTTCATCCCACGCGATCCCCTTACGGCGCTCCTTTTACAAAAGCCAGCGAGGTCGAGGGCACCGAGACCATTGCCTCGCCGCCGATCGTGCGATCCGGCACTTTCGCAGCTCACTCTCTTCCGAGTTCGGATCCAGCGTCACCAAGGCTTGAAAGAATTCTGCGCTGAAGTTTGTGTTCTGCCGCGCCAGCATGTGGGCCGCCTCGGTTCGCGACGTCCCTTGATGGATGGATTTTTCGTACGCCAGGATGAGCCGCAATATCTCCGCTCCCAGACGCATCTCTTCCAACTCCACCCCATCCTCTTTTTCGACGGGCTGGTTCTGGTGCTGGATCATCCATGCGATCGGTTCCAGGCGCGGAATCTTCGATAGCAGCGCATAGGCCACAGTGGGATGCGCGTCATACTGCGCCTCCTCATTCGGCGAGAGCGGCTCGCCGCGATACACGGCGTCAATCGTTTCCGGAGCCAGCGTCACGCAACCGGGCTGCGACAACATGGCGGCCACTTCGTACTGCCACGGATTTCCCAGGTTCATCGCCATTACCACGTGATGGATGTAGCGGCGCTTTCTCTCCGCGCGGCTGAACGCCGCCGGATTCACCAGGCTCAACACTTCCGTCAGCACCTGCAGCGCGCCGCTTAAAGTCTGTTCCAGCAGTTGCTTCTCGGCCGTCACCAGCCGGTACTGCATCAGCGCCGCTGCAATCGTTCTTGCCATCACTTCCTTACTGGGAAGCGCACCGGACGTGGCCTGGACGTCGGACCGACACGGGCGGACAGTGTACATCAGCCCTAGAGCTGAGTCGGTGCTGGGATATACGACGCCGGAAATCTATGCAGGTGGCAGAATCCTCCGAAACTTCTCATCGCTCCGCCGCAGCACGTCTCTCGCATTCTGGATCTCGCTGATATCCTTGACTGTGACTACATGGCAGGTGCGCCCCGAGGGTTGCTTCAGAGGACGCATCCAGTAATCCGTGGGAAAGCAGCTCCCATCTTTCCGCCACAGAACTTCCCCGACAATATTGGCCGCCTCATGGGCAGCCACTGCTTTGCGGAAGGCACACTCCTCGGCCGGGTATCTGGCTCCGTCGGGTCTGCTGTGATGCACCAGCTCGTGCAGATTCTTTCCCACGACTTCCTCTGCCCGATAGCCCGTCATCTGTGCCAGCGCGTCGTTGCAGAACGTCGCGTTTCCTGAGGCATCCGCACCGCAGACGCCCTCTGCGACGGAATCCAGGATCGCGCTCAGTTCAACGTCTAACCTGTCGGAGTTTTTTTCCAATGATTTCGGGATCATAGCTATGCCCGCAAGGATCCATCGGCAAGAGTGGCTCGGAAGATGAGAAAAGGAGGACCAGATCCGCCGCGGGAGCACGAAAGTGCTGACGCTTCCGCAAAAGAAAAGCCGCCCATCGCGGGCGGCTTCTCAATACTCGGGCGTGTCAATACCGATGACGAACAACTACGCGGCCGTCACTTCCTCCACCGGCGGCTGGAACGGCTCATCGTAGCTGCCGCCATAAATCGACGGCACCTTCGATCCCATCGGACGCAGATACGTCGCCAGCTCCCCGCGGTGATGGATGCTGTGGTTGTTCAGGAATCCCAGATACGCAACCGAGGGCATATTGAACACGCCGAAGAAGTTGACCGGCGTCATCAGTTGCTCGGGGCTCATCGCTTCCACGCGCGCGATCCCGCGCTTCACGTTGTCGTCATACCACGCCACCACTTCGGCCGTGGTTGCGGGTTTGTGCTCCGGGGTCTCCATGTTGAACTTCATGTCGGCAATGCCATCCAGAAACTGGATGTCGCTGTTCGCCAGGTGCCACGCCAGTTCCTTCGCCGTGCGCGCGTTCGGATCGGGACGGTAATCCGACTTCGCATCGGGAACTGCGGCGATCACTTTCTTCGTGATCTCCGCTTCCATCTTGAAGCCGTCGAGCATGACCGCTCGCAGGCCGAGGGCAAATTCAGGAGTCATATCGGGCATTGTTTTCTCCTTGTTGTTTTGTTTCTTCCGGGCTAAATGGACTGAAGGGCGCACTGGGTGCGCCCCTCGAACTGGGAACGAGTTGCAATTCGAACCGGCCCGATTATACCCCGACTGGCTGCTTGCTGCCCGCCTTGCTTCCCACCGGCACCGCCGTGAACCAGTTGTGCCGGTCTTTCTTCTCACCGTGCACGATGGCGTAAAACTCCTTCTGCAGAGCCTTCGTGATCGGGCCAAGTCCGCCGCCCTTGCCCACTTTAATCCGGTCGACCGAGCGGATCCCGGTAACCTCCGCCGCCGTTCCGGTGAAGAACGCTTCGTCGGCAATGTAGAGCATCTCGCGCGGAATCATCTGCTCGACGATCGGAATGTTCAGGTCGCGCGCGATCTGCAGTACCGAGTCGCGCGTGATGCCCGGCAGCACCGAGTTGCCCAGCGGCGCCGTGATCAGCTTGTCGCGATGCACCAGGAACAGGTTCTCGCCCGAGCCCTCGCTGACGAATCCGCCCTTGTCGAGCGCGATGCCCTCGACGTATCCGTTGGCGATCGCTTCCATCTTGATCAGCTGCGAGTTCATGTAGTTCGCGCCGGCCTTGGCCATGGCGGGCAGCGTGTTGGGCGCCAGCCGCGTCCACGACGAGACACACACGTCGACGCCGTCGCCATCGCCGCTCAAATACTTTCCCCACGGATAGTTCACGATGTACATCTCGACCGGACAATTCAGCGGATTCACGCCGGCGTCGCCGTATCCGCGAAACACCACCGGGCGGATGTAGCACGGCCACGCGCCGTTATGCGACACGGTGTCGAGCATGCCCTTGACGATCTCCTCAAGCGAGAAGGGAAGGTCCATGCGGTAGACCTTGGCAGAATCGAGCAGCCGCTGCATGTGATCAGTGGCGCGAAAGATGGCGGGCCCGCTGGGCAGTTCGTAGCAGCGGATGCCTTCAAAGACCGAAGACCCGTAGTGAACAACGTGCGACATCACATGAATGTTCGCGTCGTCCCAATTGATGAGCTTGCCATTGTGCCAGATCTTGTCGGTCTTCTGGATTGCCATGCGGACTCCTTGATGGGCGCTGCCTTCCCAATAATTATAGCCGAGCCCGAAGTAGGCTCATGTAACGTCAGTGTAAAGACGGTGATGGCCGAGCGTTGTCATCGGTGTTGTCATCCCACAGCATTTCCCTCGGGCATTGTCATCCTGAGCGGAGCACGTCGGCGAGCAAAGCGAGCCGACGTGCGCTGCGAAGGATCTCTGCACTCTTCAACTGCACTCGGATGCCTCGGGAGTTCTCCCTTGTCTTTCGCCCTCTTCGGGGCTTGTTGATTCATCGTTGCGCTTACCCACCGCTTGTGCCCTTCGGCTTCGCTCAGGGCAGGCTATGGGCTGCATTCTTGCACTCCTTCGGAGCTTCTTTCACACCGAGTGGCGGCTTGCGATCGGGGACTTTAGCTGACGGAATGCGCGGCGGGGCCTGTGGCACTGCGCTGCGGCCCGATACTTCTGGGCCGTCTGGACAGCCGGGGGCGGCTGTACCCACATTCGTCGGGCTTACCTGCGGCGCTGCTGCGCTTGCGGGAACTGCAGTTTCGGGGCCTGGTTTCCTGAGATGTGCGGGAATTTTGTCGGCGCCACCGAAGTATTCCGCCAGGGGATCTTCCTTTCTTGGAGGGGGCGGATGCGGCGCGTTCCTCTTGGCGGTGGAGGCCGAACTTGACGCGGCGGATGTTGCGGACGGCCGTGTTGAGGGCGCGGAGGATGAGTTCGGCGCGCTTGAGTTCGATGGTGCCGGGCAGCAGGGCGTTGACGACCTCCATGAGGGAGGCCTGGATGGATTCCTCGTCCTCGAGGAGGGCAGTGTGGTGGACGCGCGAGGCTGGGTCTTTGACGGTGCGGAGCATGCGCTGGTGGAAGTAGCAGAACTGTTCTCCGCGGAGAGCTGGGCATCCGCAACCGACTCCGGGGACTTTGATGTGAGTGCAGGATTTGGCTGACATCATCGGTTTGGTCCTCTCGGTATAGGCAATAATTTTTTTGTAGTGTGGGGCTAAGATCCTGGCTTCATGGGAGTTAGGGGCGTAGTTCAGGACGACGTCCGCGTATAATCCTGGAAACATTGGACTTGCGAGTAAAGTCTTGCGGACAAAGGACTTAATGGAGGCCGCGGTGGAGGGTTTTCCCGTTTTGGGAATGGAAGCAGTGTCGATGGCGGACGGACGAGTGCGTCCGTCGCTACGTGAGTTGGGGGAGTGGTCGGGAGTGCGCTCGGGCATGCTCCCAATTTGGACTGTTGAGATTTCTCAGTAAAGGTTGGATGTCACAGGAATGAAACAGAGTTCTGTGGAAAACGTTGGGCCCGGAAGTCAAAGTCCCGCCCGGCCTACGTTCGTAGTGCCCATGCTTCGAGAATCGCGAAGCATGGGGCAGCCGATGTCGCGGTGGTGCAAGGGTGGGTCAGCGCCCGGGTCAGGCTGACACGGTTATCGTTTCAAGGCCTTTGATTACTGGCTCGATAAACTCGCCCAGCGCCTTGATGAGTTTTTCGGCGGGGTTCGTGTCTCCGGCTGGCTCGAATATCTTCCCGGTCGGGGACGTATAGAACGGGCGCAACCGGTGGGTAGCCAACACCAACACGGAGGAACAAGCCCCGAAGGGGCGAAAGAAAACTTGGGTGGCTCCCGGAGGCTGCTGGGGGATGGGCTGAAGGACGCAAGGTCCTTCGACTGCGCACGTCGGCTCGCTCCGCTCACCGACGTGCTTCGCTCAGGATGACCGATCTCTAGTTGCTATGACTAATAGCTAATATCGAGAATTGAGTGCCAAGTACCGAGACCCGCCTACTGCTTGCCAGCCACCGGCTCCGGCGCGAGGCTGGCCTTCACCGTCGGCACAGGCAGCTCATCTCCGCGGAAGAACTTGGCTTTGTCTTTCGATCCTTCCTTTGCGTCGGCGGCTTTCATCTCGGGCATGGCTTCGTAGGGCTTGGAGTAGTCGTTGGCGGCGTTCCAGAACAAGAAGCCGATGCCGCCCTTCTCTTTCGCAGTCTCGACTTGCACCTTTATGTACTCGGGCGAGTAGGTCTTGGTCCGCCAATGGAAGGCTTGCAGCCAGGGGCGGATGACCACGCCACTGCCTTTAGTGATGAGTTCGAAGCGGTCCATGGACTCGCCGATGAAGTGCGCGGGCTCGTCGCCGGGTTGGGCGATGTTGTCCATGCCGAAGAAGTGCGAGGGGTAGATCATGGGGCTCAGGACGTCGCAGTACTGAGCCATGCCGACGATGTCCTGTCCGGTATGGGCGAGGTCGACGGGACGCTGCCAGGCCATCACGCCGAAGACGTCGAGCGAGAACAGGGCGCCGGTGGGATGGATCTCGGCGTAGGCCTTCTTCAGGAATGCGGTGATGACGTCGGAGCGCTGCGGGCCCCGGGGGGCGTGGCAGGCGGCGGTTGTGTCGTCCCTACGGGACTGGTTCGCATTTTTGGCGATAGCCCCGTGGCTGGAGTTTAGCCTGAACGGAGCCGAAGGGCCGTGGGCTGTGTTCTTTTTCCCCTTCGGGGCTGCGGCGCTGGTCGGGTCGGAAGCGGCATTGGCCGTGGTTCCGGCTTGTTTGGCTTCGGGTGTCGTTCCGCCTTGCTTCGCATCGGCGGGACGGCCGAGGCGGCCGTCCCCACATGAGTCTTGCCGGGCTTCCTGCGTCGGTACGGGCTGGCCGTTCTGGTAGACGAACTGGGCGTCTTTCTGGTCGCCTTCGGCGGGGAAGCGGACGTAGTCGAACTGGATTTCGTCGGCGCCTAATTGGGCTACGTATTTCGCCAGAGCAATGTTATAGTCCTGCACCTTGGGCTGCGAAGGATCGGTCCAGACGAGTTTGCCGTTCTCGCGCCAGGCTTGCTTGTTCATGCGCGACTGGACGGCGAGTTCGGGATGCGCGACCACCAGGCGCTCGTCGCGGAAGATGGCGATGCGGGCGATGGCGTGCATGTTCTCCTGGTGGAGGAAGCGGACGAGCTTGGGTACATCGTGGATGTAGACCTTGTGCTCGCCGAGCAGCGGGTGCTCGAAGGGGATGGTGACGCTGCCGTCGGAGTCCTTGATATCGAAGACGACGGCGTTGCCGCCGACTTCACGCCAGTGCTTGATGATGCGGAGTCCGTGATCGCTGCCGGCCATGATGCCGGTGAGGTAGATGGCGCGGACTTCGAAATCCTTGGCAACAACGACGGTCTTCTCGGTGACGGGCGCGGAGAGGATTCCGGGGATGACGATGTTCTCGTTGGCCTTGAGGATGTTGCTGGTGTCGGACTTGTGATTCACGGCGCGGATGGCATCGGCTAGCTCGGCGGACGTGAGATAGCTGGTCTTGCCGAGGTAGTGGCGGGCGATCGTGGGGATGGCTTCTCCGCGCTTGGCGGTGTAGATTTCGGTGCCGGGAGCGGCGATGGGCTTGGGCTCGGGGAGCGGCTTGGCGTCGGCGACCGTCGCTTTGGCGTTGTGTAATTGCGAGGCTTGCGCGGGCTTGGATGTTTGGGCTTCCGCGGTGAAGTTGGATGAGTGCGAGCCGACAAGCCATGCGGCGCCGGCGAAAGTGAGACAGGAAAGTCCCGTAATGAGCCGAACAGACGAAAGGCGCAAGCGTTCCTCCGCGAAAAACGTACCTGGATTCGATAGTAGAGGCGAGTTTCAGGGGTCGCTAGTTACGAGGGGAGTAACACGGGTGTGCGCGGCACTTCGTACTCGGCATTCAGTACTCAGTTGCCGATGGGGGCTCGGCTTCGCCGGTGCGGACGGACGAATGCGTTCCGTCGCTCCGTGATGGGGCGCTCGGCTTCGCCTTCGCTTGGACGGCCGAGGCGGCCGTCGCCACATGAGTCGATTGGTTACTGGTAAAGGTTCCTTCCTTGATGATGCAAAGTATTTCCCATTGGGAATGTGGGGGGCGTGGATATAGGTTGCGGAACTGGGATTAGGGGGCTCTAAGCCTTGGTGGATGTGAGGGTTGGCGATTGTGGGGAGAAGAGGTGATCCGTGGCCAGCGGGTTGCTTATTTCCTAGGCAACCGGATGCGGCAGGATCCGGGAAGCTTGGCAAGCGAGTAGGGCGCTTCCAGGATGTAGGCAAGGGACGCGGAGTTAGGCCTACAAAGTCCGGAAATAAATAGAGAAAGGCCGAAGAAAACGGCCTCACGAAAGGGATAATGTCCGGGAGCCCGGGCAACCGACTTATGAGAACGAACCTCGCAACCGTGCTGGATCCGAACCGTCGCAGCAACGATGCTGGAGAGTTTGATGGTGCCCTGCGCCGCCGCATAGTAGGGCAGGACGCTGCCGTCGAGAGAGTCGTTGAAATCTATCAGATGTTTCTGGCTGGTCTGAACGCGCCGGGACGTCCGGTGGGGAACCTGCTGTTCCTGGGACCCACGGGATCGGGCAAGACGCGGGTGGTCGAAGCGATGGCGGAGTCGCTGTTTGGGGATTCGCGAGCGTGCATCAAGATTGATTGCGCGGAGTTCCAGCATTCGCACGAGATTGCGAAGCTGATTGGCTCGCCTCCGGGATACCTGGGACATCGGGAGACGCATCCACTGCTGACGCAGGAAGCGTTGAACCAGTGGTTCACGGAGAAGCTGAAGCTTTCGATTCTGTTGTTTGACGAGATCGAGAAGGCGTCGGATTCGCTGTGGCAGCTGCTGTTGGGGATTCTCGACAAGGCTACGTTGACGCTGGGCGACAACCGGCGCGTGGATCTGTCGCAGTGCATCATTATTATGACTTCGAACCTAGGTGCGTCGGAGATGACAAGCCTGGTGGATGGCGGGTTTGGATTCGCGCCGAAAGCGGTCGAAGTGGATGAGTCGTTCGACGACAAGATCCAGCGGACGGCGGTGGAAGCGGCGCGGCGCAAATTCACGCCGGAGTTCATGAACCGCATCGACAAGACGGTGGTATTCAAGACGCTGCGCGATCAGCACCTGGCACAGATTCTGGACATCGAACTCGGGATGGTGCAGCAGCGCGTGCTGATGGCTGCGGGCACGAACCAGTTCGTGTTTAACTGCACGCCGGCAGTCAAAGAGTACTTGCTGAAGGAAGGCACGGATCCGCGGTATGGCGCGCGGCACTTGAAGCGGGCGATCGAACGCAACCTTGTGTTTCCGCTGGCGAATCTGGTAGCGACGGGGCAGGTGAAGCTGGGAGATTTTGTCCGCGTGGACATGGCTTCGGAGAACAAGATGATCTTCGTGAAGGAAGCCGAGAACACAATGGCGCCGGTCCTGCTGGAACGCTACGGAGCCGCGGCCGCGAATCAGCCGACGGCGCGGGCAGCACGGACAGCAGCGAACAATCGCCGCGGGGATTTTGGAGCGAGTCCGTCGGTGGCGGAAAGTAAGTAGAGCTTCGAGTCTTGAGCTTCGAGTTTGTTGGTAGGGACCTCGCTTGACCGCATCTCGCGAGACGTTCTCAGATGGCGCCGGACCTTCCGGCGCCTTTTTTATTGGATTCTGCTGGGCGACGTTGGTGCGCGCGCGAGATCCCTCACTCCGCCTGAAAGGCGGCTACGTTCGGGATGACGCCTGTGAGATGGATGCCACAGTCGTGCTCGGTTACTCGTGGAGGACAACGGTGAGTAGGGAACTGTGGACCTTCAGACCGCCGTTGTAGTGGATGAATCCGAGTTTGCGGAATTTGTTCATGAAGAAATTAACGCGGGAGCGGGTGGTGCCGACCATTTCCGCCAAAGTCTCCTGACTGACGTTGGGGACAATGGTCTCGGGGAAATCTTCTTTTCCGAAGCGGGCCAGAATGAGCAGGGCGCGCGCCAGACGTTTTTCGCTGGAGTTGAATAACTGATCGACTAAGTCGGCTTGGGTGCGGTTGTGGCGTCCGATTACGTGGGCGACGAAGAGGTCAGAGAGTTCGTGCTGCTCGTGGAGGGCCTTGAGCATTCGTTTCTTTTCTATGCGCAGGATTGAGGACTCGGCAATGGCGGTGGCGGTTGCGAGGCGGATGGGTTGATCGGCGGCGAGACATCCCTCGCCGATGAAATCGCCAGGTCCGAGCAGCGCCAGGGTTGCTTCCTTGCCTTGTTTGGAAAGCACGCTGAGCTGCACGGTGCCGCTTTGAATGTAGAAGATAGTGTCAGCGTGCTCACCCTGGGAAAAGACGGCCTGTTTCGGCTTGTAATGAAAGACAGCTTTGCCGACGCCGGCGCTCGTCAAGAAGGCTTGTGGATCAAAATCTTTAGCCAGCTTCAGGCTGCGGTGCTTCGGCGGCGATTTGCGACGGGATAACATAAGAAATCCGGAAACGGAGACTGTCTTGTCTCTTCCTATTCTGCCACCGTACGGTAGCGTACGCGCAATTATGTTCTCAGGAGCAAGAGGTTAGCTGTTGTCTGGGTGCTTATCCCCGACCCAAGTTGAGTCTTTTTCTCACACATAGGTCTCGCTTTTGGACACCGAGAGGCCGTGCCAGCGCCCAAGAAACGCATGTGCACTATTGAACAGACAAGGGAATGGTTCTGCGTTTCACTAAAGCGAGAGTGTGGGTCATTGAGCTGGGATCCCGCCGGGAGTCGAAAGATAGTTCTCACTTAGTGAGCCCCCATCGAACCCATAGGCGGGCTATCCACCGGTTAGGAGTCTTCGATGAGTCGAATGTACCGCGGACCGCAGAAGATGTTGCCGTGTGTCGACGATAGCCTGATGATTCTGGAATTCGAGAGGCGGCTATTCGAACAATCGGGACACATCGTGGTTGCGGTTGACTCGGCGCGGCGGGGGCTGAGGCTGGCGACGTCCTACAGCTTTGACGCGGTGCTTCTCGATTACCACATGCCTGAAATAAATGGACACGATGTGGCTTCTGAAATCAGGCGGTTGAGGCCGGAAACACGGGTGGTTATGGTTTCGGGCGGCGTGGTTCCAGAGGAGACGACCCGACTGGTGGACGCAGTGGTCCCGAAAGACGAAGCAAGCCGGGAATTGTTGCCCACAGTGGACCGGTTCTGTGGGTTGTCGCCAACTTAGCGGAGAGAGAACCGAAATCCGCTGGGTTCCCCCCAAGCAGTGCGGCCTTGCCGAGTAAAGGTGGTTGGCGGGGCCGCTCTGAACTCGTTACTCTCTACTCTCTACTCTCTACTTTTCAGGTGCCCGCCGAATGCGCTCCCCTCACTTAGCGCGATAGACCGTCTTTCCTGCCACCATCGTCCACAATACTTTTGTGTCGCGCATCTGCTCGGGAGAAACCGTGAGGACGTCGCGGTCGAGAAGAACGAGATCGGCGCGCTTGCCGGGCGTGATGGATCCGATGGAATCGAGATTCATGGCGCGGGCGGAGTTGCGGGTATAGGCGTAGAACATGGCTTCGCGGGGCATGTCCTGCGAGGGGTCGAGAACGCCTTCGGGGCCTTTGCGGGTTTCGGCCTGATAGATGGCGCGAAAGACGTTGGCGGTGGAGACGGGCCAGTCGCTAGCGCCGGAGATGATGCCGCCATTGTCGAGAACAGAGCGGGCGGGATATTGCCACTTGTAAACCTCGGGATCGAGGTAGGGCTTGACGATCTCGATGGTGTCGTTACTGGCCTCAGCCCAGAAGAGTTGGAGGGCGCTGATCACGCCGAGTGCGCGGAAGCGCGGAAAATCTTCAGGCTGGACGAACTGCTCGTGGGTGAGGGTGTGTGGCAGGCCGGAATTGCCATTGGCCTGGCGCGCCGCGGCGATGCCATCGAGGGCAGCCTTGACGGCGCCATCGCCCAGGGCGTGCACGTGGATGATGAGTCCCTGCTTGTCGGCGGCGATGCATAGTTCCGCAAACTTTGCGGGATCAAAAAGAAGATCGCCATTCCGGCCCGTGTTTTTGTAAGGCTTGGTGAGGTTGGCGGTTTGTGAGGGGAATTCGACTACGCCGTCGGCGAAGACTTTGATTCCGGCGATATGTAGGGTGGGGATGCTCTTGTAGAGTTCGCGTCGTTTCTGGACTGCGGCGAGTTCGGCCGCGGGATCCTTGGCGAAGACTTGAGGAAAGGCGTTCACTTCGGATGTGAGTTCGCCGTGGTCGGCGAGCAGTTTGTAGGCCTGCAAGACATTGTCACTGGCGCGCGGATCAAGCCATGCAGTGATGCCGAGGCTGTAGTTGTATTGCAGAGCAGCACGAGCGCCGGCGAGCAACTCGGCCGGCGTGGATGGAGGGACCAGGGGGTCGATTTTGTCGGTGCCGGCGTCAACCAGGAAGCCGTTGGGCTGGCCGTCCTTATCTATGCCGTAGTAACTGCGCTCGGCGGGGGAAAGCTTCTTGACGAAGTCCGCGGTGATGCCGGCGCGCTGCAACAGGGCACGATTGGCCCAGACGGTGTGGCCGTCCATGCCGCGGAGAAGAACGTCCTGATGCGCGTAGGCGCCGGAACTGAAGTCGGCGTTGAGGACATCGGGGTGCGACCAGAATTCGAGCGGAAGGCCGAGGATTTCGAGGATGTCGCCACGCATGCCTTTGCCGGATGTTTTCGCGGCCGCAACGAAGGGAGGGAGTTCGCCGAGGGTGGAGACTTTCTCGCTGGCATCCGCAGCGATCAGGCCGAGGCCGCCGTCGATGGCGTGAGTGTGCGAATCGATGAATCCGGGGAAGAGAGTCTTGCCTTCGAGATCGATGCGCTCGGCGTTGGGCGAGACGGACTTCGCAACTTCTGGAAGATTTCCGACGGCGATGATCTTGTCTCCGCGAATGGCGACCGCTTCCGCGTAAGGATCTTCGGGATCGGCGGTGAAGATTTTGGCGTGAAACAGGATGCGATCGGAGGAGTTCTCCTGGGCTTGGAGGGGAGAAGCGGAAAGAAGGAAAAGAGATGCTGCTGCGAGAAGAATTGCATACTGTCCCAAGGTTCGTCCCAATCGATTCACCTTTCTGAAAAGCTGGTGTGGCGGAAGATTCGGGCAAAACGAAACACTTACTATACACAAACTTTGGCAGCACTCCGGCTTGAATGTCCGGTCCATCAGTGCTGGCATTTCTGCCAGTCGCGCGGCCTTCCCGGATGGCCTACAAAGTAATTCGGGAACAGATCGGCACTATGCGACACATTCTTTCAGTCACGGCTGCGGTGTTGGGCTTCCTGCTGTTGGCGTCTGCTCAGGACGATATTCCAACGTACAAGACGGAAGCGACCAATGCTTTTGTGTGGGGAGAGGACGGTCGGGCAGGCGCGGTATCGTCGAGCGTTGACGATCCCATCACCGGGAATCCGATCCACAAGGTCAAGCATGATGGAGTCGAGGTGAGTTCGCGTGCGGGATTCGAGAGAGTCGGCACGAGCGAGGTGCTGAGTTTTACGACCACCATCGTGAACACCACGAAGTCGAAGATCACGGTACGGCAAGGTGGAGTAACGGTGGATGGGCATGCTGCTTTGCCGGTCGCGGTGGTGGCGACGAAGAAAGGTCTCAGCAGGAAAGCGCGCGAACAGGTTTTGGATGTTGGAAGTATGCGGTGTTTCGCCAATCGCTTTCTTGAGAGCGACGAATTTTTCTCTCCCGTGAAGTCGCCGTTGGGCTTCGCAGTCAGTCCCGATCACGCACTGACGGTCTCGTATGTCACCAGGGATCCCCGCAATTCGTCCGTTTTGTGCGCGGCGGAGGGGTGCCATCCCAAGGGGAGCATGAGGTTCTCGGTGGTGGTGAATGCGACTGTGTATGTATTCCTGTGGCCTGGCGGAGCGGTGGTCGCATGTGGCAGTTAGGGCGGCGTGCTTTGGTCGGAGGTGCGGCTGACGAATGTTCCACCCGACAGAACGGCTTGAATCGCGGGCACGAGGTCATTGGCGACGCGGGTTTTCGTGACAAAGCCGGAGGCGCCCAGGGAAAGAGCTTCCTGCACGAATTCGGGAGAAGATTCCTGGGATACGAAGATGATTTTGGAATCGAGAGAGAGTTCGCGAACCTGGCGGGCGACGTCGAGCCCATTGAGCGAGGGGAGCCCGATGTCGAGGAGAATGAGGGTGGGCTTGAGTTCTGCGGCCTGGCGGACGGCTTCCTGACCGTCGGCGACTTCGGCGATGATCTGCAAGTGAGGTTTGCCTTCGAGAAGGATGCGAATCAAGTTCCGAAAGGGTTCGAAGTCCTCGACCAGAAGGATGCGGACGGGGAAATTTTCCATGGAGTAGGGGCCCGATTGCGTAATTATTTATACAACGTTATATATACGATGTGCACGTAATATGAAAGGTTGCCGGGTTACGGCGGCGCGAGGGACGGGTGACTCAAGTTTGGGACCGCCACGCCGCGTCAGGCGCGGGATCGAGATCAGACCATTCCATAGAAGAGTAACGAGAACACCGGTGGCGCGTCGTTGCCGCAGCGCAAGTTTCTCGAACCGAAACATGAATGACGTCGGGAAAGGCACCCAGCCGAATTCGAGGTGATTCAGAAGCTCTGTCACGCTGCGAAGCCTGCCGGGAAGGATCCAAAAGAGTTTGCCGGTGTCGGCAGAGTGCATAGATCCGTCGCTGTGCTCAGGATGACAACAATGAATGGCCAGGGGTGCAAGCCTATGCATCCGATGGAATAAAATCACAAACGATGCGGACCGAGACGCTAGCGGCGGGCCTGTTGCTCACGGCTTTACTGGGCGTCGGGGTGTCCGCACAGACCAAGAGTGCGAACCCAGAGAAAGGGAATGAGGCGTGCGCGGGGTGTCACGCGGACATCTACAAGTCGTACAGCAAGACTGTGATGGCGAACGCCAGCGGAGCGGCGAAAGATGGGCTGATCACGGGAGAGTTCACTCATAAAACATCCGGCGTGCACTACCGGGTGTATGAGCAGGACGGGCGTGCGTGGATGAGCTACGAGCGCCCCAAGGAGGCCGGTTTTCGGGGCCAGCGCGAACTGCTGTATTACATCGGGTCGGGAGTGAAAGGGCGGACGTATCTGTTTTCAGTCGACGGATTTTTGTTTGAGGCTCCCATCAACTGGTATTCGCAGGAGGGGCGATGGAATATGGCGCCGGCGTTTACGGACGCGCGGCAGGTTCCCTTGAATCTTCCGGCCGTGGTGGATTGCGTGAATTGCCACAGCAGCGGGCTGCAGGAGCCGGTGAAGGGAACGGAGAGTAAGTACAACGGGCGACCGTTTCTGTATGGCGGGATTACGTGCGAGCGGTGTCACGGTGGGGGCGATGGACATGTGAATCCGGCGAAGTTGTCACCGGAGCGGCGCGACGCGATTTGCATGGAGTGTCACTTCGAGGGAACGGTGGCGGAACGGCAGCCGGGGAAGCAGGTGGAGCAGTTTCAGCCGGGGGAACGAATGTCGGATTATCTGCATTATTTCTTGCTCTCCGGAAATGATCCGCAGAAGCCGGAGGCGCTGAGCCAGTTCGAAGCGCTATCGTTGAGCGGGTGTAAGCGGAAGTCGGGGGACAAGATGTGGTGCGGGAGTTGCCACGATCCGCACGCGGAGCCGGCGCCGACGGAAAAGGCGGCGTACTACCGCGGCAAGTGCGTGGCCTGCCATGGAGAGACGTTTGCGGCGAAGCATCATCCGGACAAGCCGGGTTGCACGGGGTGCCACATGCCAGCGTTGCCGAGCAAGGATGTGGCACACACGGAGGGAACCGACCACCGCATTCAGCGGTATCCGAATGCGGAACCTCTGCCGCAACTGGAGGTGCGAGGGACGCCGGGAGCGCCGCTGGTGTCGTTTCCGGAGAGAGATGCGGCGCTGGCAACGACGCGGGACTTTGGGCTGGCGTGGGAGGCGTTGGCGCTGCGTGGAGTGGAAGGGGCTCCGACGAGAGCGGAGAAGTATCTTCAGCAGGCGGTGAAGGAACGTCCGGAGGATCCGGCGGTGCTGGCGGCTTGGGGCTTTCTGGAGCAGGGGCGCGGGCATGATCAAGAGGCGCGCGAGTTTTATGAGCGCGCGTTGAAAATCGATCCGCTGCTGAATGACGCGGCCACGAATTTGGGGATACTGGAGGCGAAGGCGGGGAATCTAAGGCGCGCGGTGGAGCTGTGGCAGGGAGCGTTTGCCAGGGTGCCGGAGCGGAGCGCGATTGGAGTGAATCTGGGGATGGCGTTCTGCGTGGCGGGGCAGAAGGAAGAGGCGCGGAAGTATGTGGAGCGGGTGCTGGAGTTTAATCCGGATTACGGGAAGGCGAAGTCGCTGATGGTGCACTTGAAGGAGGATCCGGTGGAGTGCAGGCCGTGAGGTTTGGGCTGATGTTGTGGGAGTTGGATGGGGGTAGGGATGCTTCGACTCCGCAGTCAGCATGACATGATTGAGACTCTGGAACCGCTGTCTTATTCGGGTGTTGTGCTGAGCGGAGAACGAGTGGCGCGAAGGCGACGCTCGCTCGGAGTCGAAGCATCCCTACGGTCATCGACTCTTTCTTTGTCGGGTGCCATCCACGGATACCATTCTGAGGCCTGGTCGAGCCAGTGAGGATTCCTGCGGAGGATCAGAGCGATCTTCTTGGCGCGGGTCCATCCTTTGAGTTGCGTCTCTCTGGCGAGGGCCTTGTGGACATCGTCGTAGGATTCCCAATAGAGCAGGCGGGCTACGTCGTAGCGGGGTGCAGTAGTAGCGGGGGTCTTGCGACATGAGGGTTATGGTGTGACGAGGTGGGTGAGTTTGCTGTGATGGTGTCACGGAAGGCTGAGTGGTTCCCGGAATGGGACTGTTGTCGACTTCGCAATGAGGATCGTTTCACGATCCTCACTGCTCCGCTCAGCATGACAACCAGAAAAGGAGCGCTCAGCATGGACAGGGAATTTATTTATGGGGATGGATTGCGATGGGACTTTGCTACCAAGTATGCGACAACTAGCGTCGCCAGGCAGGCTAGGCCGCTCCAGAGATTCACGATTGGGTAGAGCCAGGTTTGGATTAGGGCGATGGTGACGGCGATCAGGCCTAGGCTCGATCCCCAGGTTCCGAGTGGAGACCGGAGGGGGAGTGCGGCTAATTCTTCCGGCTTGCGGCGACTGCGGAAGCTGATGTGTGCGGCTAGGGAGACTAGCCAGGAGAGGATCATTCCGGTGAAGGCTGCGCCGATCAGGTAGCGGAAGGCGTTTTCCGGAGCCCAGAGCGCGAGGGCCAGCGCGAAAAGGATTCCGAAGGAAGAGGCGAGGACAGCGAACTGAGGTGAGCCTTCAGGATTGAGGCGGCTGAGACGGGCGGGGGCCCATCCAGTGCGGGCTAGCGAGAAGAGCATGCGGGAGGCGACGTAGAGGGTGGCATTGGCTCCAGAGAGGGCGGCGGTGAGGACGACGAAGTTCATCACACCGGAGGCGTGGGGAATTTTCACGGTGCGGAAGGTGGTGACGAAGGGGCTCTCGGTGACGCCGGCATGGTTCCATGGCATGACGCCGAGAAGGATCACGATTGCGCCGACATAAACAAAGGTGAGCGTGAGGAACGTTAGCCAGACGGCGCGGGGAGTTTCTTTGGAGGAGCGCGATTCGCCGGAGGTGACGGCGACCATTTCGACCCCGCCGAAGCTGTAGACGGCGAAGGTCAGGGCGATGAATGGGGACCAGAGGCCTTTGGGAAAGAATCCGCCTTGCGCGTTGTATTGCGGAGTGACGCGGCCAGTGGTGAGCAAGGCGGCGCCGATCACGATGAAGACGATGATGGTGGCCAGTTTGATCATGGAGAGCCAGAACTCGACGCGTCCGTAGGAGCCGACGCTGCGCAGGTTGATCGCGAGCAGCAGGGCGGCGAAGACCACAATCCAAAGGTAGGGCCGCACGCCAGAGAACCACGTCGCCATGTAGGTGGCGGCTGCAATCATTTCTGCGCCGATGGCAAGGGCGAGGCCGAGCCAGTATCCGGCGCGGGCGACGAATCCGGCGAACGGGTTGAGGTAGAGGTCGCCATAGACGCCGAAGCTGCCGGCGGCGGGATGAGTGCAGGCGAGTTCGCCGAGGGCCATGGCGACGGTCCAGTTGATGAAGGCGGCGACGATGAAGCTAAGGATGGCGGCGGGACCGGCGATTTCCATGGCGGCGCCGGAGCCGAGGAGGAGTCCAGTGCCGATGGAGCCTCCGACGGCGACCATGGCCATTTGCCCGGCGGAGAGTTGGTGGCGGAGGCCTTCTTCGTGGATGGGTGCGGGCGCCGACGGCATGCTGCACGTTAACAGAGTTTTGCAGGATCGCCCAAATTCGGTGGCGTACAAGTGCCTTAACCACTAAGGACAGGAAGGTTCACGAAGGAATTCTTTCTCTGGCGTGCGAGATTGATCTGAGTCCGCCAGGAATTCGATTCCGTAGAGGTAGAGAGCGCGGTGGCGGACTGTCCCGGCAATTCGAACCCGTTCGGTGCATCGGTGGGGAAGAAATTCAATCTCGATTTCGGTGCCCACGGGCAGATGCGCAATGGCGAACAGGCACATTCCGACATCGCTGAGATTGATACCGAGGGCGTCGAGGTGACGAGATCCGCTGAATACGCGAACGGAGGTGTTCAGCAATTGGCGTTGGCGACGACGCCGGTCTGGCTTGGGGTTGAGTCTGATGGACATCGGCTATACGAGTGAGAACAAGGTATCGCGGTGATCACAGGGGGCGAAGGTTACGGAGGTGTAGTGGCGGCGAAGGGGTGAATGACAGAGAATTTCCGAGAGTGAACAACGCAAAGAGCAGTGACCTTCGTAATCGGGGCGGGGCGTTACCGCATTGCTGGTGGGGAGGGGCGCTCCTAGAATCGGAGCAGGGTTTACTCCGCCTACTACCGCATGCCTGAGATCACAAAACGACTGGACCGAGCCGAGTTAGGGAAGCGCGTGGAGCGCGCGGAGAAGCTTTTGCAAAAAGGCAAGACCGCGGACGCCCTGGAAGAGTATCTGCTGGTTTTAAAAGACGATACGGAAAATGATGTCGTGCGGCAACTGGCGGCAGATCTGTGCCTTTCATTGAACCGCAATGCCGATGCGGTCAAGTTGCTGGGTGATTTGTTCGAACGGCAGGTGGGAGTCGGGGATGCGACGCGCGCGAGCCTGACTTATAAGAAGCTGGCGAGGCATGGCAGTCCGACGTGGCAGCAGAAATTCCGCTTCGGGCAACTTCTGGAAGGATCCAACAAGAAGCTGGCGGTGGGCACGTACGAAGCGGCGCTATTAGACCTGGGAAAACTGGGAAAGAAGAAGGAATCGGCAGATCTCTTGGATCGCGTGGTGGCGCTGGAGCCGACGCAGGCGAACCTGCAACGGGTTGCGGAACTGGCCTCAGAACTGGGAAATCGCAAGACGGCGGCGTCTTCGTTTCAGAAGATCGCGCAGTTAGTGGCGGGTGAGGGTGGCGATGCGTCGAAGTGGTACGAGCGAGCATACCAAGAGGACGCTTCGGATCCGAGCATTGCGCTCGCATATGGGAAGAGTCTGCTGGCGCAGGGGCAAGTTGGGGCGGCGATCTTCATTCTCGAACCGCAAATGAATTCTGGAGAAGTGGCGCCAGCGTTGCGCGAGACGTATGCCGACGCGCTGGTGGGAGCGGGCCGCTATGCGGAGGCGGAGCCGCTGGTGTGGTCCCTGTTTGAGCAGAATCCGGGGCGGGTGCAGCAGGTGATCGCGCTCATTGGGAATTTGCTGGACGGCGAACATGAAGAGGCGGCGGTGGCGCTGGCACGGAAGCTGGAACAATTCCAGCGGCGGCGCGGTGAACGGCGGCAGTTCATCGCCATCATGGAGGATATTACAGCGACGCGGCGGGCATCGCCGCAGATGCTGGAGTTCCTCAGCGAACTTTATAACGCGTCGAATCGCGAGAATGATTACTGCCAGACGTTGCTGAAGTTGTTTGATCTTTACTGCAGCACGGGAGAGTATGCCAAGGCTGCTGAGTGTTTGGATCGGGCCGCGGAGGTGGATCCATACGAGTCGGGTCACCTGAAGCGGCTGGATATGCTCAAGGGCAAAGTGGAAGATGGGCGTTTCCGGGCGATTGCATCGCGGTTTTCTTCGGCCAGCAAAGCTCCAGAAGCACCGGCGATTGAAGATAGCAGGACGCTGGGGGCTTCGACGCTGCAGGATCTGATGTTGCAGGCGGAAATCCTGGTGCAGTACGGAATGCGCAACAAGGCGGTGGAGCGGCTGCAGAGAATTCAGGAGCTGTTTCCCCGCGAAGAAGAGCGAAACGAGGACTTGCAGCGGTTGTATCTGTCGGCGGGAGTGACGCCGCGATATGCAGGGGCGGCGCCGTTACCTCCGGCCGCGGCTCCGGCTGCCGTGGCGCCTGTGGTGGCGGCGGTTCCTGCAGGGCCTGTGCCCGATCCGGCGACCGATGTGCGGGCGTTCACGCGGGTCGCGGAAATTTCGCGGAAGTTGTATCACCAGGGCACGGCTCCGGCGGTGTTGAATACGGCGGTGCGGGAGATTGCCACGCACTGGGAAGCGTCGCGCTGTATTGCGGCGATGGGCAAGGCTGGATCGTCGCCGACGGCGGTAGAAGAGTTTTGTGCCGAGGGATTGAAGAAATCGAGCACTGGAGCGATTGCGGAGTTGGTGGCCTGCCTGCATAAGGCAGTGGACGGGCATGATCCGCTGGCGATTGAGGATGCGGCGAAGGCGGTTGCATTGCAGGCGGCACGGAAGGCGACAGTGGAGATGGCGGCGTCGTCGGTGTTGGCGATTCCCCTGAGCGACGGAGAAGAAATTGTCGGCATGCTGGTGCTGGTGCACAGCCGGCCCCGGGCCTGGGCACACGCGGATATGGTGGTGCTGAAGACGCTGGCCGAGCAGATGGTGATTGCGCTGAATAACGCAGGGTTGCGGCGGCTGGTGAAGAATCTTTCGGTGACGGACGAGAAATCGGGACTGCTGAAGCGGGCATCGTATATCGATTTGCTGCTGGCGGAGAGCAAGCGGGCGATTCAGAATGCGTCGGCGCTGTCGGTGTTACTGCTGCAGTTTGGCAAGAGTGCGGCGATGATCAAGGAATACGGCGAGGCGGAAGTGCAGGCGGCGATGGAGAAGGCCGGGCAGTTGATTGCCGCGAACATCCGCTCGAACGATCTGGCGTTCCGCTACGATACGACAACGATTGCGATTCTGCTGGGGGAGACGGCGGAGAAAGAAGCCCTGCTGGCGGTCGAAAAGTTGCGCAAGATTGTGTCGGAGGTGCGGTTTCCAGCGAAGGAAGAAGGCGGCACCGGGCCGACCGCGCAGTTCTCCGCGGGGCTGGCGGAGGCGGTGATCCGCACGGAATATGATCCTGTCGATGTGGTGACGGAAGTGATCAATCGCGTCGAGCATGCGCTGGCGCAGGGCATGGCGCAAGGGCCGGGGAAGATCGTTGCGCAGGCTGCGGTGCTGGCCGCGGCGGCCGTGGCGTAGGGCGACTTCACCACGGGGCACGGAGAAGCAGGGAACGAATAGCCTGTATTCCCTCTCGTCTTAACTGACTTTTTCCAACCTGGGTCGTTCCGACCAGACTCATCCCACAGATTTCGGCCACACAGGTCTGGACTGCTTAGAAGCCCATCGTGTCGTCGGCGGAGGGGCCGTAGGTGGCGGGCACCGGTTTTTCGTTCAAGCGCAGATATACGCCGAGTTGTGCGCGGTGGTGAACCAGGTGATTCAGGAACATCTCGCGATAGGCCAGAAATCGCGAGCCTTCGAAAATCGTCTTGCCTTGAAAGCTGAGTTTCCAAGGTTCGGTCCAGGCGGCATCTGGAGTCTTTTGGACGGCAGAGCGAACTTGGGCGGCACCATCATCGAAGGCTTTCACGAGTTGAGCGGGCGATTCGAAAGGCAAGGGTTTGATGCTGCCTTTAGAAAAATCGTACTCAGGCGTGGTTAAGATGGTGAGTCCGAATCCGGCAAGCTGCGCGACGTGCGGCGCCAGTTTGCCCAGGGGCATCGACTTGGGGTGAGGCGCAAAGTCTTTCTTGTCGGCGGGGACGCGTTCGAGGGTGGTGCGCGTTTTCTTCGCTTCTTCATCCCATTCGAGCAATAGCAGTTCGCTGGTAGACATGATTTTTCTTTTTTCTCCGTGCAATGAGTATAAATGCGATTCGTGGTGGGGTGGTGAGGCTCGGTTTGATCCCGGGGGCTAAAAGCGTCAACCATGAAGGACATCCTTCGACTTCGCTCAGGACAGGCTTCGGTTCACGAAGGGATTCGTTTTTTTAGCGTTTCCTTCTGGGACTCTGTGTCTTTTGTGTTTGCGATTGGTAGTCCTGCCGTTGGTCAAATCTCCTCGCCCGCTGCTAAACTAACGAGTTTGGCTAATCGATTCTGATCGGTCTGGCCGGAGTTCTGCCGGGAAAATCATGTTGAAACCAGGTGACATCGCCATCGTTAGTGGGGCGCGCACGCCCTTTGGCCGCTATTGCGGAAAATTGAAGGATTTTACCGCCCAGGAGTTGGGTGCCGTCGCGGCCAAGGGCGCGATCGAGCGGGCGGGGATCGATGCCAAGGAATTCGATCACGTCGTGTTCGGCAACGCGCAGCAGACTTCGGGGGACGCGCTGTATGGGGCGCGGCACGTGGGGTTGCGGGCGGGGATTCCGATTGAGACTCCGGCGCTGACGGTGAACCGGCTGTGCGGGTCGGGGATGCAGTCGATCGTGTCGGCGGCGCAGATGATCCAGACCGACGAGGCGAAGATTGTCTTGGCGGGCGGGATGGAGGCGATGTCGCAAGCTCCGTTTGTGATCCGCGGGCGGGATGGATTCACGCTGGCGCCGGGCGGGAAGCTGGAAGATTCGCTGATGGTGGCGCTGCTCGACACGTACTGCGGATCGTATATGGCGAATACCGCCGAACTGTACGGGTCGGAGCAGGGCATTACGCGGCAGATGCAGGATGAGTTTGCGCTGCGGTCGCAGCAGCGGGCGGATGCGGCCTACAAAGAAGGACGCATTCAGGAAGAGCTGGTTCCTGTGCCGCTGCGGAATCATAAGGGCGAGCCGACAGGAGAGTCGCTGACCGAGGATGATCACCGGCGTCCGCAGACCACGATGGAAGGGCTGACGAAGCTTCGCCCTGCATTCGGTAAGAGTGGGACGGTCACCGCGGGAAACGCTAGCGGGATTGTGGATGGCGGGGCGGCGGTGGTGGTGATGTCGCTGGAGCAGGCGCTGAAGCGCGGAGTGAAGCCGCTGGGACGGATTTGCGGGTGGGGAATTGCGGGCGTGGAGCCGAAGTTGATGGGGCGGGGTCCGGTGCCGGCGTCGAAGATCGCGCTGCAGAAGGCGGGGCTGTCGCTGGATTATATCGATCTGATTGAAGTGAATGAGGCGTTCGCGGCGCAGTATCTGGCGGTGGAGAAGGAGTTGGGATTAGATCGCGAGAAGGTGAACGTGAATGGCGGGGCGATTGCGCTGGGGCATCCGCTGGGCGCGACGGGGACGAGGCTGGTGATTGCGCTGCTGTATGAGCTGCGGCGGCGGAAGAAGAAATATGGGCTGGCTACGGCTTGTATTGGCGGGGGGCAGGGGATTGCGATGGTGGTGGAGAGTATGAACTGAATTCTTTGCCACGGATTGGCACGGATCAGCGCAACTCCAGTCATCCTGAGCGGCGCAGTTTGCCGCGAAGGATCTATGCAGTTTGTCGGCGCCGGGGGAGTGCATAGGTTCTTCCCCTTCGATCAACTCAGGGTCAGAATGACAAGGCTTTTAAGAAGGATGCAATTATGGAAATCAAGAAGGTTGGAGTTCTCGGTTGTGGGTTGATGGGGTCTGGGATTGCGCAGGTTTGCGCTATGGCTGGATTCGATGTCACGGTGCTTGAGGTGGAGCAGAGGTTTCTCGACAAGGGGTTTGCGGGGATCGAGAAATCTTTGGCGAAGTTTGCCGAGAGGCCTGTCGAGAAGGGCGGGATCACGGCGGCGCAGAAGGAAGGGACGCTGTCGCGGTTGAAGGGGACGACTTCCAAATCCGACCTCAGCGATTGCG
Organism: uncultured Acidobacteriaceae bacterium; assembly: GCA_963752175.1. GTDB lineage: Bacteria > Acidobacteriota > Terriglobia > Terriglobales > Acidobacteriaceae > Sulfotelmatobacter. The sequence goes on along the minus strand of CAVVXZ010000020.1, from coordinate 181,426 downwards.
ACATCATCATTGAGGCCATCATTGAGAACGTGGAAGAGAAGAAGAAAATGTATGCGTCGCTCGATGGCGTGGTGAAGACGGATGCGATTTTTGCTTCGAATACTTCGTCGATTTCGGTGACGGAGTTGTTGACGGCGGTGAAGCGGCCAGAGCGGTTTATTGGGCTGCATTTTTTTAATCCGGTGCCGCTGATGAAGCTGGTCGAAGTGGTGCGGACGATCGCCACGGCTGATGACGTTTACGAGTCGGCTTACGAGTTTGCGAAGAAGCTGGGCAAGGTTCCGGTGCGGACTTCGGACAAAACGGGATTCATTGTGAACCGGCTGCTGGTGCCGTATTTGCTGGATGCCATCCGTGCGTATGAAGAGGGCGTGGGGTCGATTGAGGATATCGATAACGCCATGAAGCTGGGATGTGGGTATCCGATGGGGCCGTTTACGCTGCTGGATTTTGTGGGGCTGGATACGACTTACTACATTACGCACGTGATGTATGACGAGTTCAAGGAGCGGCGGTTTGCTTCGCCTCCGCTGCTGAAGAGGCTGGTGATGGCGGGATGGTACGGGCGGAAGTCGGGGCGGGGGTTTTATGATTACTCGGACCCGGAGAAGCCGCGGGCGCAGAAGTTGTAGCCACGGATTGGCACGGATCTGCACGGATTCTTGATTGTCATCCTGAGCGGGGCAGTTTGCCGCGGAGGACGAATGCAGTCTGCCAGCACCGGCAAAGTGCATAGGTTCTTCGCTTCGCTCAGAATGACAAAGATTTTGTTTCGCGGACGGTCAGCGGCGAATTCCTCGTCGGAGCCGGGAGTTCCGTCGGGGTGATAGGGATCCTTCGACTCCGCACTTGCTTTCGCTTCGCGATAGCAATTGCTACGCTCAGGATGACAGGTGGTGAGGATTGATTTTATGAACTACGAAAACATTCTGCTCCAGAAGAAAAACGCGATTGCTTACGTTACCGTCAACCGGCCGAAAGTGCTCAATGCGCTCAACATGGCGACCATGGAAGAGCTGCGGGGGGCGTTTCACGATATTAAGAACGACAAGGCGATTCGCGTCGTCATTTTTACTGGGGCGGGCGAGAAGGCGTTTATTGCCGGGGCGGACATTGGAGAACTATCCAAGCACGATGCGGTTAGCGGCAAGGAGTATACGCATCGCGGGCAGTCGGTGCTGAACTTGATTGAGAATCTGGGGAAGCCGGTGATTGCATGTCTCAATGGATTCGCGCTGGGCGGGGGATGCGAGATTGCCATGGCTTGCACGATGCGGCTGGCCAGCGAGAATGCGAAGCTGGGGCAGCCGGAGGTGAAGCTGGGGATTATCCCGGGCTATGGAGGCTCGCAGCGTCTGCCGCGGCTGGTGGGCAAGGGGCTGGCGATGCAGATGGTGCTGGCGGGGGAGATGATCTCGGCGCAGGAGGCGCATCGCATTGGGCTGGTGAATGAAGTGACGGCGCCGGCGGAGTTGATTCCACGGGCGGAGGCGATTGCGGCGAAGATTATTGCGAATGCTCCGCTGGCCGTGCAGTATGCGATGGAGGCCGTCAACAAGGGGATGGAAATGACTCTGTCTGAGGGGCTTTATCTGGAGGCGACTTTGTTTGGCGTGTGCTGCGCGACTGAGGATAAGACTGAGGGGACGAAGGCGTTTTTGGAGAAGCGGGCGGCGGTGTTTAAGGGGAAGTAGGGAGAAAGTTTCAAGGTTTCATAGTTTCACGTTTCAAGGTTTGAGACTTTGAAACATGAAACTTTGAAACCTTGCCCGCTTTCAATGGAGTGCATAGATCCTTCGCGGCAAAGGACGCCGCTCAGGATGACACCGCGTTGAGTCGGAAGATTCACCACAAATCAAATTCACCGGAGAGGACACGGAGATCACAGAGGAAATTAAGATTGAGGTTGAGGGCGTGCCTGAGGCTTCATTTCCTGCTTTGGAGGGGAGGCTTGACTCTGCGGGGCGACGGTTTGCCATTGTGGTGGCGCGGTTTAATGCGTTTATCACGGAGAGGCTGCTGCTGAGTGCTTGCGACGGGCTGCTGAGGACTGGCGCCGCGAAAAAAGATATCGACATTGTGCGGGTGCCGGGGGCGTTTGAGATTCCTTCGGCGGCGCGGACGTTGGCTTTGACTGCGAAGTATGATGCGATCATTTGTATTGGGTGTCTGCTGCGCGGGGATACGGCGCATTATGACGTGATCGTGAATGAGGTCACGCGGGGGATTGGGCAGTCGGCGCAGGAGACTGGGGTGCCGCACGCGTTTGGCGTTTTGACTTGCGAGACTTTGCAGCAGGCCATCGATCGGGCCGGGCTCAAGATGGGGAATAAGGGATTTGAGGCGGCGCTGGCGGCGGTGGAGATGGCGTCGCTGAAGGACGCTATCGGGCTCCCGGCTTCCGGCGTCCGGAAGAAAGGCGTCGGACCTCGGACCTCGGACGTCGGACAGAAGCGGACTGGTCGTTCTCGATCCGCGAACGAGAAGAGCAAGAAGCGGCGCGGGCGATAAGGCTTTCGATTTTTTGGACGATGTAACTTGGGCTGGGCTCGCTTGTAGAGGTAGGGATGCTGCGACTGCGAAAGGGCCGCGCTGGGGCGCGGCTCTTTCTTCGCTTGGCAGTATGTTTGTACGCAGCAAATCTTCCGACTGGTACAGTACACTGGCTACTGACAACTATTATGGGGACTCGGCGTAAATCTCGGGAACTGGCGCTGCAGATGCTGTTTCAGTCGGACATGGGCAAGCAGGATGCCGAGCAGGTGCGGCGGACATTCTGGGCCGAGCATGGGACGGCGAGCGCGGAAGTGCGGGGATTTGCCGACGATCTGTTTCGCGTGGCAATCGATCGCAACGCCGAGATCGATGGACTAATTGAGAAGCACGCCGAGCACTGGCGCATGGAGCGCATGGCGGCGGTGGATCGGAATCTGCTGCGGGCGGCGGTCGCCGAATTGCTGGCGTATCCGGAGACTCCGCGGGCGGTGGTGATCAATGAGGCGCTAGAGATTGCGCGGAAGTTCTCGAGCCCGGAGTCAGTGCACTTCGTGAATGGGGTGCTCGATAGCGTGGGGAAAGAACTCGAGCCAAAGGGCAGCGTGCAGTGAAGACAGTTCTCAGTACCGAGCTCTCAGTTCTAATCCCTCTCGCAGGTTTTTTTCTTTTTTCCTTGACCTGCCTCAATAAAATTCTTCCTTCGCAGTTCCCCATTTGATGAGCGCGAACAACTGAGAACTGACAACTGCATCTATGGTCGCGCCACGACCAGGTTTAAGGAGCACGGGCCTGACGCTGGGTTGTAGGTGCAGAACGGGTTCAAGTAGTTGGGGAGGTTGGGGAAGGGCAACTGCACGAGGTCGGCACCGCCGAGGGAAGTAGAGATTTCGTGCAGCATGCCGTCGCTGCCTGCGATTACGATGGTGCCGCCATCGGGAGACATGTCGGCGCTGAGTGGTGTCGCGCTTCCGATGAGTTCGATGCCGGTTACGGCGCTGGTGCCGAAATCATAGACCAGGATGCTGGCGTTGCTTCCGGAAGCGACGTAGAGCTGGGAGCCGTCGGCGGATGCGAAGAAATTGAGCGGGGGCTGGAGTGTCCCCTGGTTCAATTCGACGCGTTGTACAGCGTGCAATGGATCGTTGCTGATGAACTTTAACGACTGGGGGCAGAGATTTGTGGGTGCGGGCGCCGAGATGGTGGAAGTGATGATGTCGAAGCCGGTCGCGTCGAGAATCACGACGTGAATGCCATCGGGAATTAGATAGCCGAAGGAATCCCTGCCGTCGATATGCTCCTGCGGCAACACTCTCACCACAATGGGGTCGGCGGGCAAGGGCAAGACGGCGGAAATGGTTTGAGTCGAGTCGCTAGCGAGCTGATTGTTGCAGGTGGCATAAGCGGCAAGGTTGGCAGATGCGGTGCCGGAGGCCGCCGTCGCGACGAATCCGAAGCCACCGTTGGGCGAGAAGCCGCCGCCCTTACCCGGTCCCAGTAGCGTAATGGGTCCCTGCAAGGCCTGCAGGGTGGAGTAGACGTAGAGCGAACTGGACGTGCTGCCGCCGAGGATAAAGGTCTTCAATCCGTCAGGAGAGAACGCCGCAGCCACGGCGGAGGAGATATTCAGGGCGGTGGCCGTCGGTGAATTGATGTTGGCCACATTGACGACATAGGCCTGATTGGGAGTGTGAATGGTATCGGAGAAAACCGCGACGGTACCGTTGTTAGAGGCAGCCAACACGTTCCCGGTCACAGTACCGAGAGCGGTGTAAGGGCTGTTGCTGGTCCCGAAATTTGTCGGGTTGATGACCTGAGCGCCGAAGTCGCTTCCCATAAAAGCCTTGTCGCCGGCAAGATCGAAGATCATGGAGTTTGGCGAAGCAGGCAAGGGGGTCTCGGAGCCCGTCACGGCCTTGGCTGTCGTGAGGCTGTAGATGGAGGAACTGCAGGTTGAGGGGGAGATGTGGGCACATCCCGTGCTGGTTGCGAGCACGCCGACAGGGCCGGTCGCGCCAGTGACGACGCCGGTGATGGCGACGTCGGCGTAGACGGGGACGGGGATGAGTTTCTGGCAACTGACGAGTAGAGGATACTGGGAGGAAAAATACTGCGTGCAAGCGTTGATGGCTGCGGCGGAGGAAAGGGACGTCGGAATCAACGGAAAGCCTGCGTTACAAGATGGCGGAGTGCAGGAGGCGCTCGCGGCTCCGGACCCGGGCGATGAAACTGTCAGGGTGCAGGATTGAACGCATCCCGTGCTAGCGCCGACTACGGCGGGCTGCGACGCGGTCCAAGTGAGGGGGACTTTGGTGAGGACGACGCCGCCGTTGGTGTTGGGCAAAGAGCTATTGCCCATGACGTCGGTGAGCGTGGCGTACACCGTCTGCGTCGCGGCTCCCTTTGCGCTGACGAAAGTTGTCTGACCCGATCCGATGTGGCCCAGTTCAAGGGAAATCTCCTGGATAGGGCAAGTCTCAAAGAAATCGAGAGCTGGCGAGGTATTTCCTTGGGAATTCTGGTACTGGGGCTGCAGGAAGGATGAACTGGTTATGCCGCTAGCCGAGGCGTAAATCTGGGTCATGCCTGGGGTGAGAGCGACGGCGGTAGCCTGATTGGTGGGGAATTCGTAGAAAGAATCCACGAGGGGGATCAGGTTGACTACGCCTGCGTTATTCGCGGACCAGGTAAAAGGGCCAACCGATGCGGTGATGTCAGCACCCTGGCTGAAAGCGTGAGCTTCCACAGTCATGGACTGGGTCTGGGAGAGGCAGGGTTCCTGGACCGGGACGCCGTTGATCAACACTCCGGTGACGGTAATGTTATCGATCGGCGGATGAACGAATACCCAGGTAGGAACGCTGCTGGCGCCGAGTGCGCTGGCTGTGACCTGGACAGGGCCACTGTTGCCGGGAGTGCAAACGGTGTAATTGACGTCCCAATGACCGGCGCAAGCTACGCCGTTGGGGGCGAGAGTCAAGATCGAGGTGTCGGTCGATGAAAAGGTGAAAGCAGTCGAGATATTGGTGCCGGAAGCGGTTTGAGCCGATGCCAGAAAGCTAAGGACTCCGCCCACCACGAGGGAGGTATTGCCGGAAGGGGTAAGATTGACTCTGCCGGGAAAGATCGGTGGACCGGGCTTGCTGCCGCCGCCACAACCGCCAAAGCTCCATAGAGAAAGGATGGCAACGGCCAGCCCCAAAACCTTCGAACGCAACCTACCCATGCACCCCTCTTTACGCCTTGTCCCAGTCGCGCGCGCGAAACTACGCGAGGAGGGCCATCGAATGAATTGGAAAACTTGTAGTGTAGAGGCTGGAAGCGGAATCGGCAAGCGGCGCGAGCGAAGCAACTTGGCGACTGCCTCCCAGATTTTTTCGTCGATCGAGAGTGGGATGCAAAAACACGAGTTGACGATGTTTGTAACGACTTGTTATAGTAGTTTGGTTCCGCGAGTACATCCAGGCTTGCTGTGTGCTGTGAGTTTTGCTGCGGTGTGAGCAGAGCTTGTGGTTGAGCTACAGAGAAATGCGTTTCCGGATGGAGTTCGGGTTCGGAAACTTTCCTCGCTGAAACGTTCCTGCGGTGCCTTCCGCCCAATTGTGGAAGGATATGCAGGGCAAGGCTGACGAAACGGAGTGCCCCCGGAGTTTGGCCGGGCGCCACCGTCGGCAGCGAAAGTCTAAGGGAATCCAGAATCTCTCCGGCATTTTGCGGTGAGAAGTAATGGTTGGCGAAAAGCTGGCCATGCCCACGGATGCGCGTCAAACAGGATTGCAGGATTTGAGCTGTGCCGCCTGCGCGACAAGGCAGGATGTTGTGCGACTGGCGTTGCGCGGCTAAGGAGTCTGAAGAGTGCCTACGTTTAACCAGTTGGTGGCTCAGGGTCGCAAGCGGCCCCGTTACAAGACGGCGAGCCCTGCGTTGCAGGGATGTCCGCAAAAGCGCGGGGTTTGCACCCGCGTGTACACGCAGACGCCCAAGAAGCCGAACTCGGCATTGCGCAAGGTCGCGCGTGTGCGTTTGACGAACGGCATTGAAGTGACGACGTACATTCCCGGCGTCGGCCACAACCTGCAGGAGCACTCGATTGTGCTGATCCGCGGGGGCCGTGTGAAGGATCTGCCGGGTGTGCGGTATCACGTGATTCGCGGAACGCTGGATGCGGTAGGCGTAGCCGGCCGCATGCAGGGACGCTCGAAGTACGGCGCGAAGCGGCCGAAGAAGGGATAAAAGCAAGTTTCAAGGTTTCGAAGGTTTCAAAGTTTCAAGGTGATGGCATCCCGGAAACGTTGAAACATTGAAACTCTGAAACTTTGAAACCTGGAGTCTTATGCCACGTAAAGGACATATCGCAAAGCGGACCGTCCCGGCCGATGCTGTTTATCAATCGGATCTGGTGACGAAGTTTATTAACTCGATGATGTGGCAGGGCAAGCGCTCGACCGCCGAGGGCATCTTCTATGAGGCGTTGGCGAAGGTGCAGGAGAAGGGTGGAGACGAAGCCTTGAAGCTCTTCAAGAAGGCCGTCGAGAACGCGAAGCCACTGCTCGAAGTTAAGACCCGCCGTGTCGGCGGCGCCAACTATCAGGTGCCGGTGGAAGTAAATGCCGACCGCCGTACATCGCTGGCGATCCGCTGGCTGATCAGCTACGCGCGCGGCCGCGGCGAAAAGGGAATGGTCGAGAAGTTGACTAATGAGTTGCTGGACGCCGCTACCGGTAAGGGCGCCGCGATCAAGAAGAAAGAAGACGTGCACCGGATGGCGGAAGCGAATAAGGCGTTCGCGCATTACCGGTGGTAGGGAGTGCATAGATCCTTCGCGGCAGAGAGCGCCGCTCAGGATGACAAGAGTTTGGATGACAAGGTTTTACTGAAAGCTGGCGGCTGAGAGCTGGCAGCTGATTTTGGAGCCCAGAAAGAGTTAGAGAGTCGTGCCTAGAACAGTCCCATTAGAGCGCTGCAGAAACATCGGCATCATGGCCCACATCGATGCCGGCAAGACCACTACGACGGAGCGGATCCTGTTTTATACGGGACGGACGCACCGCATCGGAGAGGTGCACGAAGGCACTGCGACCATGGACTGGATGGAGCAGGAGCAGGAGCGCGGCATCACGATTACGTCCGCGGCGACGACCTGCACCTGGCGCGACATTCGCATCAACATTATTGATACGCCCGGCCACGTCGATTTCACGGCGGAAGTCGAGCGGTCGCTGCGCGTGCTGGACGGCGCGGTCGCAGTGTTTGACGCGGTGCACGGCGTGCAGCCGCAGTCGGAAAAAGTCTGGCGCCAGGCTGACAAGTACGGCGTCCCGCGAATTTGCTTCATTAATAAGATTGACAAGATGGGTGCCGATTTCGAGCATGCTGTCGATACCATCCGCAAGCGCCTCAGTGCCAAGCCCGTCGCGATTCAATTTCCCATCGGCCAGGAAGATAAGTTCAGGGGCGTCATCGACCTGATCAACATGAAGTCGATCGTGTGGAACGACGACACGATGGGCGCCGAATACATCACCGAAGAAATTCCCGCCGAACTGAAGAAGAAAGCCGAAGCATTCCACGCCCAGCTGGTCGAGAGCATTGCCGAGAACGACGACGAAATCCTCCACAAATTTCTGGAAGGCGAAGAGATTACGGCGGATGAGCTGCGTTCGTCTCTGCGCAAGTCGACTATTGCATTGAAGGTGTTTCCGGTAGTGGTGGGAACGGCGTTCAAGAACAAGGGTGTGCAGCCGCTGTTGGATGCGGTTGTCGATTATCTGCCGTCACCGCTCGATGTGCCGGAGACACACGGCCTGAATCCTGATAACGGAGAGAAGATCTTCCGCAAAGCGGATGACAAAGAGCCTTTCGCGGCGCTGGCGTTCAAGATCATGGCGGATCCGTTCGTCGGTCAGTTGACATTTATCCGCGTATATTCGGGACAGTTGAAGACCGGTGATTCCGTGCTGAATGTGCGCACGGGAAAGACGGAGCGCATTGGGCGATTGCTAAAGATGCACGCCAACAAGCGCGAAGAGATCAGCGAGATTCTCGCGGGCGACATTTGCGCGGCGGTTGGTTTGAAGAACGTCTCGACCGGCGACACGATCTGCGATGAAGATCATCCGATTGCGCTGGAGTCGATCACATTTGCGGTTCCGGTCATTTCAGTTGCGGTCGAACCCAAGACCAAGGCCGACCAGGAAAAGATGGGCATGGCGCTGCAGCGGCTGGCCCAGGAAGATCCCACCTTTAAGGTTCACACCGATCCCGACAGCGGACAGACGATCATCAGCGGCATGGGCGAGTTGCATCTGGAGATCATCGTCGACCGCATGATGCGCGAGTACAGAGTCGAGGCCAATGTCGGGAAGCCCCAGGTGGCGTATCGCGAGACGATCCGCAGGCACGCTGAGGCGGAAGGCAAGTACATCCGGCAGACGGGCGGGCGCGGTCAATATGGGCACGCGAAGATTTATCTCGATCCGCAACCTGCGGGAACGGGCTACGAGTTTGTGAACGACATTGTGGGCGGCTCGGTGCCGAAGGAATTCATTAAGCCGATCGATCAAGGCATTCAGGAAGCGCTGGAAGGCGGCATCCTGGCTGGCTATCCGATGGTCGATGTGAAGGCTACGCTGTACGACGGCAGCTATCACGACGTCGATTCGAACGAAATGGCGTTCAAGATTGCCGGATCGATGGCGTTCAAAGAGGCGGCCCGCAAAGCTTCTCCGGTGTTGCTGGAGCCGGTGATGGCAGTGGAAGTGGTGACGCCGGAAGATTATGCAGGCGTGATCATGGGCGACTTGAGTTCGCGCCGCGGTCGCATCGAAGGCATGGAGCATCGCGCGGGTTCGCAGGTGATCAAGGCCATCGTTCCGCTGGCGGAAATGTTTGGTTACGCGACCCACATGCGTTCGTCGACGCAGGGGCGCGCGGAATACTCGATGCACTTTGCGCGCTATGAGGAAGCTCCGCGGTCGGTGGCGGAGGAAATCATTGCGAAGGTGCAGGGGACGGCGAAGTGATCGCGGCAGCGATCATTCTGGGCGTCCTTTTGCGAAGGATCTGGTCGTGGAGAGAGGTTGCATAGGTCCTTCGGCGCCAAAGAGCGGCGCCTCAGGATGACAAGGGTTTGGGCCGGAACGGTTTTAGGCTAGAAGCTAGGAGCTAGAGGCTGAGTTATGGCGAAAGAAAAATTTGATCGCAATAAGCCGCACTGCAACGTAGGTACGATTGGTCACATCGATCATGGCAAGACGACGTTGACGGCGGCGATCACGAAGGTTCTGTCGAAGCACAATCCGAAGATTGTGTTCCGCTCGTTTGATTCGATCGATAACGCGCCGGAAGAGAAGGCGCGCGGAATCACGATTGCCACAGCGCACGTGGAGTATGAGACGGCGAACCGGCACTACGCGCACGTCGATTGCCCGGGCCACGCCGACTACATCAAAAACATGATCACGGGCGCGGCGCAGATGGATGGCGCGATTCTGGTGGTGGCGGCGACGGATGGTCCCATGCCGCAGACGCGGGAGCACGTGCTGCTCGCCCGCCAGGTCGGTGTGCCGTACATCGTCGTTGCGTTGAACAAGTGCGATGCCGTCGATGATCCTGAGTTGCTGGATCTGGTCGAACTCGAAGTTCGCGAGCTGCTGAAGACGTACAAGTTCCCCGGCGATGACGTTCCGGTGATCCGTTTGTCGGCCCTGGGCGCGCTGAACGGGGAAGCGAAGTGGGAGAAGCAGATTGACGAGCTGATGGAAGCGGTGGACAAGAGCGTGCCGCAGCCGGCGCGTGAACTGGACAAGCCGTTCCTGATGCCGATCGAAGATATCTTCTCGATCTCGGGACGTGGCACGGTGGTGACTGGCCGTATCGAGCGCGGCAAGGTGAAGGTGGGCGAGGAGGTAGAAATCGTCGGTTTCCGCGAGACGCGCAAGACGGTGGTCACGGGCGTCGAGATGTTCAAGAAGCAGCTGGACGAAGGCATGGCGGGCGACAACGCCGGTCTCTTGCTGCGCGGTATTGGCAAGGAAGATGTGGAGCGCGGCATGGTTCTGGCGAAGGGTGGATCGATCACGCCGCACACCAAGTTCAAGGCTGAAGTCTACATTCTGACCAAAGAAGAAGGTGGAAGACATACGCCGTTCTTCAAGGGGTATCGTCCGCAGTTTTATCTGCGAACGACGGACGTGACGGGCGTAGCGGAGTTGCCGGCGGGCACCGAGATGGTGATGCCGGGGGACAACGTGAGCCTGGTGATTGAGTTGATCACGCCGGTGGCCATGGAAAAGGGCTTGCGGTTCGCGATTCGTGAAGGCGGGCACACTGTAGGCGCCGGAACGATTGCGGAGATTATTCAGTAAGGCAAGGCAGAAGTCAGAAGGAAGAATGCAGAAGTAAGAGCAAGATCAATTCTGCATTCTGAATTCGTACTTTCGCATTCAAATAACGCGGCTTGCGGCTTGCCGCCGGTTCTTTCCTTCCGGAGACGCCGGAAGGGGTTAGAGAGATGACACAGTGATTGGAAAAGAAAGAATTCGCATCCGGTTGAAGGCTTACGACTATCGCATTCTGGATCAGTCGACGGGCGAGATTGTGGAAACGGCGCGGCGCACAGGCGCTCAGATTGCGGGGCCGATTCCATTGCCCACGATGAAGAACAAGTACTGCGTGCTGCGTTCGCCGCACGTGGACAAGAAATCGCGGGAGCAGTTTGAGATCCGCACCCACAAGCGCTTGCTCGACATTCTCGAGCCGACGCAGCAGACGGTGGACGCGCTGATGAAGCTCGATCTACCGGCGGGCGTGGATGTGGAGATCAAGGCGTTCGGGAAAGAGCATAAGTAAACGCGCGCTGACGCGCGCGGAACGGCCGAGGGCGGCCGTTCCCGCATGAGCTAGAGAAGCTCATGAGCAGAAGAGCTCGCGAGCACAGTCGCTCACCAGCCAATAGCTGCACGATAGCCATGCTGGGGATGGAGAAGGAAATGCCAACGAAGGTTACGGGGATTTTGGGCAAAAAGGTCGGGATGACGCAACTGTTTGACTCGAAGGGCGATGTTCGCCCGGTCACAGTGCTGCAGGCGGGTCCGTGCGTGGTGACGCAGCATAAGTCGGCCACACGAGACGGCTATGAGGCCGCCCAGATTGGATTGGTCGAGTTTGTGAAGGAATCTCGGCTGACCAAGCCGGCTCAGGGGCACCTGGCGAAGAACAATCTTCCTCCGGTGAAGTTCATGCGCGAAGTGCCGCTAGAGGTTGAGGGCACACCTGACGGAGACGGTTCGGTGAAAGTCGGAGACCGCGTGCTGGTCGAGATTTTCGAAGGTGAGCGGTTTGTCGACATCGTCGGGATCAGCAAGGGAAAAGGATTTCAGGGTGTCGTGAAGCGGCATCATTTTGGCGGTGGTCCGAAGTCGCACGGGTCCATGTTTCAAATAACAGGTTCGATCGGGAGTTCGGCGTTCCCGTCGCGCGTGTTCAAGGGGATGCGGATGTCGGGACACATGGGCAATGCCCGCGTGACCCAGCGCAACCTGCGCGTGCTGGGTGTGGACAAGGACGAGAATCTGTTGGTAGTCGAGGGTAGCGTGCCGGGACCCGAGGGTGGCTACATCGTGATTACGAAAGCGAAGAAACCGCCACGAGAACGGCGCGGATTCGCAGGGTCGGCGACGGTAGATCCGTTGAAGGCGGCGAAGAGAGCGGCGAAGAAAGCGTAAGCGTAGAGGAATCGCGGGCAAGTCACCCGCGCCAACACGAGAATTTATGGCAACTATCGATATACATAATTTGAGCGGCGAGAAGGTTGGGACGATGGATCTCGCCGATGAAATCTTCGGCGCGGTCAACGAAGATCTGCTCTGGGAAGCGGTGAAGCATTACCGCGCCGGGCAGCGCGCCGGTACGCACAAAACCAAGGGCCGCTGGGAAGTTTCCGGTTCGGGCAAGAAGCTGTGGAAGCAGAAGGGCACGGGCCGGGCCCGCATCGGATCGATCCGGTCGCCACTGTGGCGGCATGGCTATACCGTGCATGGACCGCAGCCGCGCTCTTATGACTACTCCTTCCCCAGGAAGAAGCTGATGGGCGCGTTGCGCTCGGCGCTGGCCGCGAAGCTGGCGGACGGCAAGCTGATCGTGGTGAATTCGTTCGACATGAAGGAAGCCAAGACTAAGGCGTTCCGCAAGTCGCTGGATTCGCTGAAAGTGGATGCGACGGTTCTGATTATCGAAGAGCCAAAGCATGAGAACCATAACCTGGCCTTGAGCGCCCGCAACATTGCGGGACTCGAGATGGTGTTGAGCAACGAAGTGCATCCGTTTCATCTGCTGAAGTATGACCGGGCGATTTTCTCGCAGCCAGCGATTGAGAAGCTGCAGGTTTCACTGAAGTCTTCGGTGTCGAAGCGGCAGCACAAGCCGGAAGCTGATGAAGGCACGAAGAAGGCGCACAGCGAGCGGCGCCGTCGTTCGCGGACTGACAAAGCGGCGGAGGTGGCCTGATGAAATCCGCATACCAGATTATTCGCCGTCCCGTGATTACCGAGAAGGGCCTGGCCATCAAGGAAAACCAGAACACACTGGTTTTCCAGGTGGAACCCAAGGCGACCAAGACGGAAATCAAGCAAGCGGTGCAGACGATTTTCAAAGTGAAAGTGCATTCCGTACGCACTGCGACCTACGTGGGGAAAGAGCGGCGGCGCGGGAAGTTCGCGGGATACCGTCCCGACTGGAAGAAGGCGTACGTGCGGTTGCGAGCCGGCGAGAAGATGCCGGAGTACGCGCAGAATTTGTAACGACGGTTTCCGGCTTCCGGGAAGAGCGATTCCTCACCGGCAAAGAGCGCCGGTTCGGAATGACAAAGAGTTTGTAGAAGTAAAGAAGAGCTGATTATGCCAATCAAGACATACAGACCGACGACGCAGACGTTGCGCTATCGCACGACGCTGGTCAACGACGACATTACGACCAAGAATCCGCATAAGCCGCTGATCGAGCCCAAGCCGCGTACCGGCGGGCGCCGAAACTCGGGCGACATGACGATGCGGTTCATCGGCGGCGGACACAAGCGCAAGCTGCGCATCATCGATTTCAAACGCGACAAGACCGGGATTCCGGCGACCGTGACAACGATCGAGTACGATCCGAACCGCTCTTCGCGCATCGCGCTGCTGGCGTATGCCGATGGCGAGAAGCGCTACATCATTCAACCGGAAGGGCTGAAGGTGGGGCAGAAAGTGGTGAGCGGTCCCGACGCTGACATTCTCGTGGGCAACGCGCTGCCGCTGCGGAATATTCCGCCAGGCACGCAGATCCACAACCTGGAGTTGAAGCCGGGCAAGGGCGGACAGATGGTGCGGTCGGCGGGCGGAGCGGCGCAGTTGGTGGCAAAGGAAGAAGAGTACGCGCTGGTGAAGTTGCCTTCGGGCGAGACGCGCAAGATTTCGCAGGACTGCATGGCCACGATCGGCCAGGTGGGGAATCTGGATCACGAGAACGTGACGATCGGCAAGGCCGGGCGGTCGCGATGGCTGGGAAAGCGTCCGCATAACCGCGGCGTTTCGATGAACCCGGTCGACCATCCGCACGGCGGTGGAGAAGGCAAGACCTCGGGCGGGCGGCATCCGGTGACGCCGTGGGGACAGCCGACGCGCGGGTACAAGACGCGGAACAACAAGCGGACGGATAAGTTTATTGTGAGCCGGCGCAGCAAGTAGAAGCAGATTCCTCGTCGGCAGAGAACGCCGGCTCGGAATGACAAAGTTTGAGTTAGCTGTTAGCTGAAAGCTGACGGCTGAAAGCTGAGAGCAGAATTTATGGCACGTTCAACCAAGAAAGGCGCGTTCGTGGATGATTACCTTCAGACGAGGGTAGAAGGCATGAATGCGCGCAATGAGAAGAAAGTGCTGCGCACCTGGTCGCGGCGGTCCACTGTTGTGCCTGAGATGGTCGGACACACGATCGCGGTGCATAACGGCAAGAAGTTCATTCCGGTGTACGTCACCGAGAACATGGTTGGCCACAAGCTGGGTGAATTCAGTTTCACCCGGACGTTCAAGGGGCACTCCATGAGGGCGGCGACGGAAGTGGCGGCCAAGCCGGCCGGGATCCCGGGCGGTCCGGGAGCGATTACTCCGGCGGCTTCGTCAGCACCTGCGCCGAAGGCGTAACGAGCTACGAGCTTCGAGCTACGAGCCATGAGCAAGAACTGAGATTACGACTATGGAATTTCGAGCGGAAATGCGGTACTTGCGGGTTTCGCCGCAGAAGGCACGGCTGGTCCTGGATTTGATCAAGGGCAAGCGCGTGGAAGAAGCGCGCAACACGCTGGCGTTCACCAAGAAGCGCGTAGCGGCGCATGTTGGCAAGCTGCTGCAGTCGGCGCTGGACAACGCGAACTTTCTGAGCGCCGAGAAGAATCTTGACGTTGAGATCGACAACCTGTACGTGAAGAATGCGATCGCCAACGAGGGGCCGCGCATGAAGCGCATCCGTCCGGCACCGCAGGGACGCGCGTACCGCTACCAGCGGCGCATCGCGCATATCACCGTTATTCTCGCGGAGCGCGGGAAGAGTGGCGATGCTGGTCCGAGACATGCTGGCGATGCCAGGACAGTCGAGGCGGCTCCGGCGAAGGGTAAGCGGCGGGCTCCGGCAGCGAAGGCTTCTGGGAAGAAGAAAGCGGTTGCGAAGTAGGTTTGAGTTCGAGTTTCTGGTTTTGATTTAGGAGAAGCAATGGGACAAAAAGTCCATCCTTATGGTTTTCGCCTCGGCTTCACGAAGCCGTGGAAGTCGCGCTGGTTTGCCGAGCGGGATTACGACAAGCAGCTGCACGAAGACGTCAAGCTGAAGAACGAGCTGAAGGACAAGCTGAAGTCGGCGGGCATCAGCGCCATTGAGATTGAGCGGCCGGGCAATAAGCTGCGCATCATCATCAAGACGGCGCGGCCAGGGATCATCATCGGGCGCAAGGGCGCGGAAATCGACAAGCTCAAGGCCGAACTGCAGAAGAAGACGGCGGGCAAAGATATTTTTGTCGACATCCAGGAAGTGCACAAGCCCGAGCTTGATGCGCAGCTGGTTTCGGAGTCGATCGCGCTGCAGCTGGAAAAGCGCGTGGGCTTCCGGCGCGCGATGCGCAAGGCGGTGGATTCGGCGCTGCGCTTCGGATGCAAGGGAATCAAGGTGCGCGTGAGCGGACGATTAAACGGAAACGAAATCGCGCGCTCCGAGTGGTATCTGCAGGGGCGGTTGCCGCTGCATACGCTGCGAGCGGATATCGACTATGGTTTCACCGAAGCGCGAACGACGTACGGCGTGATCGGCGTGAAGTGCTGGGTGTACAAGGGCGAGATTCTGCCGCAGAAGAAGCGCGAAGCGGCGACGACCGCGGGCGGATTCTAAGAGGGAAGCGCGCCAAACGCGCATTTGAGCAATCTCGCAAAAAGCGCGAGATTGATTGCGCGGCGCGCCTAGATCCTTCGCGAGACAAAAGGCGTCTCGCTCAGGATGACAAGAGAGAGCTGATTTTATGTTGATGCCAAAGAAGGTGAAGTATCGCAAGCAGCAGCGCGGGCGCATGACCGGGAAGGCCTGGCGCGGGTCGACGCTGGCGTTTGGGGATTTCGGACTGAAGGTGCTTGAGCCCGGGTGGATCACCGACCGGCAGATTGAAGCCAGCCGCGTGGCCATGACGCGTTTCGTGAAGCGCGGTGGGAAGATCTGGATCCGCGTGTTTCCCGACAAGCCGGTCACGAAGAAGCCGGCCGAAACCCGTATGGGTAAGGGCAAAGGCGCGCCGGATCATTGGGTCGCGGTCGTGAAGCCGGGCAAGATTCTGTTTGAGATGGAAGGCGTGACCATTACCGATGCGACCGAGGCGATGCGGCTGGCGTCGCACAAACTGGCGCTGCGGACGACGCTGGTCAAGCGCGAGGGCGCGGCGCACTAGAAAGCTGTCAGCTATCGGCTATTGGCTTTCAGCTAGAGCCCGAGAATTTGGTTGAGGAACTTATGAAGGTAGACAAAATCAGGAATTTGACGGATGCGGAGCTGGGCAACCAGGAGCGCGAGCTGGCCGATCAGCTTTTCAAGCTGAAGTTTCAGCTGAACATGGGCCAGACGGAGAGCCTGAAGAAGATTCGCGGCCTGCGCAAGGATATTGCACGGGTGAAGACGATCGTCGGCGAGCGCGAGCGCTCGGCCGCAACGGAGAAACGATAATGGCGGAAACGAATACATCGACCCAAACGACAGCGAAGGTGCAGGGCCGGCGCAAGGAAGTGGTGGGAGAAGTAGTCGCCAACCGCATGCAGAAGACGATTGTGGTGAAGGTGACGCGCAAGAAGGCGCATCCGTTCTACGGGCGCGTGGTGGCGCGCAACAAGAAGTTCTACGCGCACGACGAGAAGAACGAAGCGCACGTGGGCGATGTGGTGCGGATCGAGGAGACGCGTCCGCTGTCGAAGCTGAAGCGCTGGAAGCTGAAAGACATTGTGCGCAAGACTGCGCTGGTGCCGGAAGCGGTAGTCGATGTGGTGAGCTAATCAGGACGCGCGCCAAACGCGCGTTTTCGCAATCTCGCAAAAAAGCGAGATTGATCGCGCGGCGCGCCTAGATCCTTCGGCAGGCAAAGAGCGCCTGCCACAGGATGACCAAGGAACAGGGAGATTGAAGCCATGGCTGTGATGATGAGATCGATGCTCGAGGTCGCCGACAATTCTGGCGCTCGCAAGCTGCAGATGATTCTGCCGCTCGGCGGCTCTACCGGATTGAATGCTGGGCTGGGCGACATAATCACGGCGGCCGTGAAAGAGGCGGCGCCCGAGGGCCAGACGAAAAAGGGAAGCGTGGTAAAGGCCGTGATCGTGCGCACGCGCAAAGAATCCCGGCGGCGGGATGGAACCTATATCAAGTTCGATTCGAATGCCGCGGTGCTGATCAACGATGCGGGCGAGCCGGTCGGGACGCGCGTGTTTGGTCCAGTAGCGCGCGAACTGCGCGAGAAGAAGTTTTTGAAGATTGTGTCGCTGGCGCCGGAAGTCATCTAGCGCAGGTTTCAAAGTTTCAGA
Organism: uncultured Acidobacteriaceae bacterium; assembly: GCA_963752175.1. Lineage (GTDB taxonomy): Bacteria > Acidobacteriota > Terriglobia > Terriglobales > Acidobacteriaceae > Sulfotelmatobacter. The sequence goes on along the minus strand of CAVVXZ010000020.1, from coordinate 163,859 downwards.
GTTCCAAGGAATTTTATGAGAACCGTAAGCACTGAAAACAAGCGAGTGGATCTCCGGCGGAACGACACCGTGAAGGTGATTACCGGACGGGACAAGGGCAAGGAAGGGCGCGTGCTGCGCGTGTTTCCGAATGACGCGAAGTTGCTGGTGGAGCACGTGATGATGGTGAAGAAGCACGTGCGGCCGAACCCGCAGCGCAACATCAAGGGTGGCATCGCTGAGCAGGAGAGCCGGATTGCAATCTCCAACGTGCAACTGGTGTGCGCGACCTGCGGGCCTGTCCGCATCGGGCACGAAGTGCGCGGCGACCGCAAGGTGCGTGTGTGCAAGAAGTGCGGGACGACTTTAGACAAGTAAATCTCACGAACCGGTAACCACTCCGAAACCGTGAGAGGAAGTTGACGAGACGAAAATGGCAAAAGAGAAAAAGGGACAGAAGGAATCGCAGGAGCAGAAGGCGCCCGATCAGGCGAGGCACAGCGCAAAGGAGCGTCCGCGGCTGCGCTCGAAGTTCGAGAAGGAAGTCGCTCCGGCGTTGTTGAAGGAACTGGAACTGAAGAACGTGATGTCGGTTCCGCGCCTGCACAAGATTGTCGTGAACATGGGCGTGGGCGAAGCGACGCAGAACGCGAAGGTGCTCGATCCGGCGGTGAATGAACTGGGACAGATCACCGGGCAGAAGCCGGTGGTGACGCGGGCGAAGAAGTCGATCGCAGCGTTCAAAGTGCGGCAGGGACAATCGATCGGCGCGATGGTGACGTTGCGCGGCGACCGTATGTACGAATTTTTCGACCGGCTGGTGAACATCGTTCTGCCGCGCGTGCGCGATTTCAAGGGAGTGTCGACTAAGTCATTCGACGGGCGCGGCAACTTCACGCTGGGGCTGCACGACCAGTTGATTTTCCCGGAGATCTCGTACGAGAAGGTCGATAAGCAGAAGGGCATGAACGTCACGATTGTGACCACGGCCGCGAATGACAACCAGGCGCGGACGTTGTTGAAGCACATGGGCATGCCGTTCAGGGCGTGAGGGTGGGTTTCAAGGTTTCAGAGTTTCAAGGTTTCAGGAAGCTAGGAGCTAGGTTTGGCAACTACAGCAAAAAGAGTTAAGGACGCGAAGAAGCCCAAATTCTCCACGCGCAAGCACAACCGCTGCAAGCTGTGCGGACGGCCGCGCGCATTTCTGCGCAAGTTCGGCATTTGCCGCTTGTGCTTCCGCCAGCTCGCGCTGCGCGGGGAGATTCCAGGGGTTTCGAAGTCGTCGTGGTAGGTGGGGCGATTTCTGGCGTAACGCGAGAATCGTGCCGAGGGTAGGGATCCTTCGCGGCAGACAACGCCGCTCAGGATGACATCCCTGAAGAAGTTGACGAAGGAACACGCTGCCGCAGGTTCTCCGCGGAACGCGGAGCGAACGGGTGGCAAGAGGAGAAGCAAACGATGAGGTTGACCGATCCGGTCGCAGACATGCTGACGCGAGTGCGGAACGCACTCCAGGCCCGGCACCAGAAGGTGGACATACCGGCTTCGCGGTTGAAGCTGGAGATTGCCCGCATTCTGAAGGAAGAGGGCTACATCTCGAATTTCAAGCCGACGGAAGAAGAAGGCCACAAGGTCATCCGGATTTATCTGAAGTACGGCGCCAACAACGAAGCGGCCATCTCGAAGGTGGAGCGCGTGTCGCGCCCGGGATGCCGCGTGTACGTGCGCCGCAGCGAGATTCCACGCGTGCTGGGCGGCATGGGGATCAACATCCTCACCACGCCGCGCGGCGTGATGACCGGCCGCCAGGCCCGCAAAGAGGGCGTGGGCGGCGAATTGCTGTGCCAGATTTATTAGAGCAGCTTGTCAGCTGTCAGCCGTCAGCCTTCAGTCAAGGCGCGGTTGGGAAAAAGCTGAGAGCTGAAAACTGAGAGCTGAGATCTTATGTCACGAATTGGAAAAAAGCCGATCCCGATCCCCAAAGGGGTGACGGTCAAAATCGAAGGCAATACCATCGCGGTGCAGGGGCCGAAGGGCAAGCTGGATACGGAGCTGCCATCCGGCATCACGATCGAACAGAAGGACGGAATCATCGTCGCGGTTCGCCAGAATGATTCGCAGGCGGCGCTGCATGGACTCGCGCGAGCATTGGTCAACAACGCAGTTGAGGGCGTGACCAAGGGCTGGACGCGCGAACTGGAAATCGTCGGCATCGGTTATCGCGCTGAAATGAAGGGCAAGCAGATGGTTGTGTTTAACTTGGGCTACTCGCATCCGATCGAGTACCCGTTGCCGACCGGAGTGGATGCGACGGTGGATCCGAAACAGACGAAGATTGCGCTGACGGGCATCGACCGGCAGAAGGTGGGGCAGGTAGCGGCGGAAATGCGCTCGCTGCGTCCGCCGGATCCGTACAAGAACAAGGGCGTCCGCTATGCGGGCGAGCGCTTGAAGAAGAAGGTCGGGAAGACCGGAGCGAAATAAGAACTAGTTGTCAGCTATCAGCTGTCAGCTCTCAGCAACTTCGGAGTATTCGAGGGGCTGGGGGCTGGGATTCGCTGATCGCTGACGGCTGATAGCTGAGAGCTTAATCATGCTGACAAGAATTACGAAGAACGAGAAGCGCGGACATGTACACGACCGCATCCGGAAAAAGATGCAGGGGACTGCGGAGCGTCCGCGGCTCAACGTGTACCGTTCGCTGAATCACATTTACGTGCAGGTGATCGACGATCTGCACGGCAAGACGCTGGTTTCCGCCAGCACGGCCGAAGGCAAGAAGGAAGACCGGCGCACGGGCGGCAACGTGGCCTCCGCGAAAGCGGTGGGCAAGACGATTGCCGAGCGCGCCAAGGCCAAGGGCGTGACCAAGGTCGTGTTCGACCGGGGCGGCTACATTTATCACGGGCGCGTGAAGGCTTTGGCCGACGCGGCGCGCGAAGCGGGATTGAAGTTTTAAGAACAGCCGCGAGCTTCGAGCGGCGAGCTATGAGTCAGATGCTCTCAGCTCAAAGCTCCCGGCTCACGGCTAGAATCTGAGAAATTATGCCAACTGTGATTAAGAAGCTTGATGCGAATTCGTTCCAGCTGAAAGACCAGGTTGTCGCCATTAACCGCGTGACCAAGGTCGTCAAGGGCGGCAAGAACCTGTCGTTTGCCGCGCTGGTGGTGGTGGGCGATCCCTCGGCTGGAGTGGTGGGCTACGGTTCCGGGAAGGCCAAGGAAGTCCCGCAGGCTATCCGCAAGGGGATCGAGTCAGCCAAGAAGAATCTGATGAAGGTCAACCTGACGCAGACCAGCATTGCACATCTCGTGCTGGGACGGTACGGTTCGGGCAAAGTGCTGCTGAAGCCGGCGCCGGAAGGTACCGGAGTAATCGCAGGCGGCGCGGTGCGCGCGGTGATGACGTCGGCGGGCGTGCAGAACGTGCTAACGAAATCGATTGGCACGACCAACCCGCATAACGTGATCAAAGCGACCTTCGACGCGCTGAAGCAGCTGAAGAGCCGCGAAGGCGTGGCGGCGATGCGCGGCAAGACGGCGCAGGAACTGTAGGCCCGCGAGGGCTGAAAGCCCTCTTGATTTGGGGTTTGCGGGACGGCACGACTTCAGTCGTGCCCTTCCACAAAAACAGGTTTCGGGACGGCCGACTCGAGTCGCGCTTCCCAATAACATTGAGGTTGATGAAATGACGGCGAAGAAAACGAATTCGGGCACGGGAAAGATTCACCTGAAGTGGGTGCGGTCCGCGATTTGTGCCCCGGTGAAGCAGAAGCTAGTGATCAAGGGTCTGGGATTCACGCGGCTGAACCAGGTGATTGAGCGTCCGGACACGAACGCCATCCGCGGCATGGTGGCGAAGGTGCCGCATATGGTCGAGGTAGTGGAGTAATTCAAGGTTTCAGAGTTGCAAGGTTTCAACGTCTTGATACGGACTCTGATCGATCCTTGAAACATTGAAACCTTGAAACTTTGAAACGTGGGTGTACTTATGAATTTGTCCAATATTCGAGCACCGAAGAAGGCGACGGAAAAGCGCAAGCGCGTGGGGCGCGGCATGGGCTCCGGCATGGGCAAGACATCGACCCGTGGACACAAGGGGCAGCGTTCGCGCACCGGCTCGCGCATGATCCGCGGCTTTGAAGGCGGCCAGATGCCCCTGCACCGCCGCATGCCGAAGCGCGGGTTCACTAACATTTTCCGCAAGGAATTCAATATCGTGAGCCTGGAGCGGCTGGTGGAGATGGGCGATTCATTTCACGGAGACCCCATCACTCCCGAAGTGCTGCGCAAGGCGGGCGTGATCAAGACCAAGCATCCGGTGAAGATTCTGGGCGATGGCGAGTTGAAGATTGCGATTACGGTGCACGCGCACAAGTTCTCGAAGTCGGCGCAGGAAAAAATCACCAAGGCGGGCGGTAAGATTGAGGTGTTGAAGTAATGTTCGACAAACTGGCGAATATCTTCCGGATTCCGGATCTGCGCAAACGCATCCTGTTTACCCTGGGAATGCTGTTCGTGTACCGGTTGGGCGGGCACCTTCCGACGCCGGGAATTGATACAGCCAAGCTCGAGAGTTTCTTCACGCAGGGCAGCACGAGCGGATCGTTGCTGGGATTTGTCGATCTGTTCTCGGGCGGCCAGTTGCGCCGCATGACGATTTTTGCCCTGGGCATCATGCCGTACATCACGGCATCGATCATTCTGCAGTTGCTGACGGTGGTGTATGAGCCGCTGGCCAAGCTGCAGAAAGAAGGCGAGCTCGGGCGCAAGAAGATCACGCAGTGGACGCGCTACATCACCGTCATTCTGAGTTCGGTGCAGTCGTTCGGCATTGCGGTCGGGCTGGAAAAAGGCGGCTTCGCGCTGGATCCGGGCTGGAAGTTCCGGCTGATGACCATGCTGACCCTGACGACGGGCAGTGCGTTCATCATGTGGCTGGGCGAGCAGATTACCGAGCGCGGCGTGGGCAACGGAATGTCGCTGCTCATCTTTGCCGGCATCGTTGTGGGCTTGCCGCGGGGCGTGGTGGATCTGGTTGAGAAGGCCAAGAACGCCGCGTGGGGCGCGATGACGTTCCCGCTGATGGTGTTCCTGATCGTCTTCATGGTGGCGGTGGTGGGATTCATCGTCTGGGTGGAACGAAGCGAACGGCGAATTCCAGTGCAGTACGCCAAGCGTGTGGTCGGGCGCAAGGTGATGGGCGGGCAATCGACTCACTTACCTCTGCGCGTGAACGCGGGCGGCGTGATGCCGGTCATCTTTGCGTCGTCGATTCTGACTTTGCCGCAAACCATCGGGTACGGGCTGCGCAACAGCCGCTATTTTGGAGATCTGATCCGGATGCTCGGTTGGGGCGAGCCGCTGTACACCTTGCTGTATGCAGTCGGGATCATTTTCTTCGCGTACTTCTATGTGTCGATCGTGTTCAATCCCAGCGAAGTTGCCGACAACATGCGGAAGTACGGCGGGTTCATCCCAGGCATTCGTCCGGGAAAGCGCACTGCCGACTTCATCAATGAAGTGCTGACGCGGATCACGCTGGTGGGTGCGCTGTACCTGATTCTGATTTCGTTCATCCCAGAGTGGATGATTACAGGTATTCACCTCAACCATCTTCCGGGCGCGCTTGGAAGAGCGTTCGAAATCCTACCGAACTGGGTGACGAATGGGTTGGGAGTGAGCTTCTACTTTGGTGGAACGTCGCTGTTGATCGTAGTGGGCGTGGCGATGGATACGGTCACGCAGATCGAGGCGCAGCTGATCATGCGCCACTACGATGGATTTACGCCGCGCAGTGGAAGGATTCGCGGCCGCCGGACCTGGTAACTGAAGCGGTGGCTGGACCTAGTGGCCGGTGAGTCGCGGGCGAGATGAGATTTGTTGTTGTGGGGTGGCTGCACCTCGGCTTGGTTTTGGGGCGCCGGGGAGACTGAGCTCGGGAGGCTTTGGTCAAGCCGATGGCGCAGGAAACCTCGCGTGAAGTGGGTCCTGTGGTGCTGCTCGGACCGCCGGGTGCCGGAAAAGGCACACAGGCCAAGCGCATCATGGAGCGCTACGGAATTCCCCAGATCTCGACCGGCGACCTCCTGCGGGAGAACGTGGTCCGCGGGACGGAACTCGGCCTTGTTGCCAAGGCGGTGATGGCGCGAGGGGAACTGGTTTCTGACGATCTGGTGTGCGTCATGGTCCGCGAACGGCTGATGCAGCCGGACTGCAAGCGCGGGTATGTGTTGGACGGGTTTCCCCGGACGGCAGCTCAGGCCGGGTGGCTCGATGCGCTGCTCGACCATGAGCTCTTTGACAACTCGCGTCCCACCCGGGCCTGGCCAATTGTGATCCGCCTGGACGTGGACTATAATCAACTATTGCTCCGGATCACTGGACGCCGTTCTTGTCCCTCCTGTGGGCGGATTTATAACGTCCACTTCCAGCCGCCCCGCGTAGATGAAGTCTGCGACGAAACCGGGGAAAAGCTGGTGACCCGCAATGACGACCGGTTGGAAGTCATTCAGCCCAGACTCACGGCATACCAGGAGCAGACTCGTCCGGTAGCGGACTACTACCAGCGGACCGGCAGATTGATCTCGATCAACGGAGATCTGCCCATGGACGATGTCACGGAACAGATTTTCAGAATTTTGGAAGATCACCACGCGTAAGAATGGCGATTGTGTGTAAATCATCGGCGGAAATAGAGAAGATGCGGCAAAGCGGCCGCATCGTACGCCAGGTTCTCGACCACGTTAGAACCATGGTGGCGCCGGGCGTGTCGACGATGGATCTCGAGCGCGCCGCCGAGAAGAAGATCAAGGAACTCGGAGCGAAGCCGGCGTTCAAGGGGTACTACGATTATCCCTGCGTGTTGTGCACGTCGGTGAATGAAGAGATTGTGCACGGCATCCCGTCGGAAAAGCGGGTGCTGCAGGAAGGCGACATTGTTTCGATTGACTGCGGCGTGGTGCTCGACGGCTACTACGGAGACGCGGCGATCACGGTTCCGGTGGGGAACGGGCTGAAGCCGGAGCTGAAGAAGCTGCTGGAAGTCACGGAAGCTTCGCTGTACCGCGGGATTGAGCAGGCGCGGATCGGGAACTCGATTGGTGATGTCGGCGCGGCGGTGCAAGAGCATGTGGAAGCCGCTGGATTCAGCGTGGTGCGCGAGTTTGTTGGACATGGGATTGGGACGCGGTTGCACGAAGAGCCGCAGGTCCCGAACTTCGGAGCGCGCGGGCACGGTGCAAGGTTGCGCGAGGGCATGGTCATCGCGATTGAACCGATGGTGAATTACGGCAAGCCTGAGACGCGAGTGCTGGGCGATAAATGGACCGCAGTGACCGCCGACGGCAGTTTCAGCGCGCACTTTGAGCATTGCGTGGCGGTAACGAAAGATGGTCCGGTGATCTTGACGCAGTGAGCTGCGAGTAGCGAGCCACGAGTTGTGACTCAGATTCGTTCGCTCGAAGCTCACGGCCCGAAGCTCGAAGCTAAAAGGGGTGCTTGAGCAAAGAAGACGCGATTGAAGTTGAGGCGTCTAGCGGGCGTGAGCGAAGCGAAGGATCTCCCGCTTGAAACACTTAAGGAGTCGATGAGCAAAGAAGACGCGATTGAAGTGATGGCGGTGGTTCTGGAACCCCTGCCCAACGCCATGTTCCGGGTGGAACTGGAAAACAAACACCAGGTGCTGGCGCACGTTTCCGGCAAGATGCGCAAGAATTTCATTCGCATTCTGCCGGGGGATAAGGTCGCAGTGGAGCTTTCACCGTACGATCTGAATCGCGGACGAATTGTGTATCGGTATAAGTAAGAAAAGCGCCGAGCTGCGCTCGGCGGACGGACGAAGGCGCCCGTCCCCACACGAACCAGACGGGAACTGAGAACTGTTATGAAAGTACGAGCATCGGTTAAGAAAATTTGTGACAAGTGCAAGGTCATCCACCGCAAGGGTGTGGTGCGGGTGATTTGCGTCAACTCGAAACATAAGCAGCGGCAGGGCTAAGATCAAGATCCCCACTCTAGCCCGCAAAAAGCGCGGCTAGAATAGGTCACCCGGCCAGGAGAGGTTAAGAACAATGGCACGTATTGCAGGCGTCGATCTTCCGCGCCAGAAGCACATCAACATCGCGCTGACGTACATCTACGGCATTGGACATCCCCGCTCGCGGCGCATTTGCGACGAGGCGAAGGTTGAGCCCATGAAGAAGGTGCAGGACCTGAGCGAAGAAGAGGTCAACCGCATCCGTACGGTCATTGAGGCCGAGGGGCTGGTGGAAGGCGATCTGCGCAAGGAGGTTTCGATGAACATCAAGCGACTCATCGAAATCGGCTCCTACCGCGGATTCCGCCACCGCCGCAACCTGCCGGTCCGCGGCCAGCGCACACATACGAATGCCCGTACCCGCAAGGGTCCGCGCAAGGGAACGGTCGCGCAGAAGAAGAAGGCGACGGCGAAGACATAAAGGCAGGTTTCAATGTGGCAAAGGTTCAAGGTTTCAAAGTACGAGCCTTGAAACTTTGAAACCTTGAAACTTGGAAATTTGAGGTTCTTGAGGTGCTATGGCGAAACCAGCAGCAGCGGGCGGCGCAGCAGCCACACCCGATAAAAAAGGCAAGAAGAAAACCTTCAAGAAGAAGGAGCGCAAGCACGTTCCACACGGACTGTGCTATGTGCAGGCGTCCTTCAATAACACGATCGTGACTATTTCCGATATGAACGGGAACGTTCTGTCGTGGAAGAGTTCGGGATCGCTCGGCTTCCGCGGATCGCGCAAGGGCACGCCCTTTGCCGCCCAGCAGGCCGCGTCGAACGCCGCGAACATGGCGCGGGATCATGGAGTGCGCAGCGTCGATGTGCGCGTCAGCGGTCCGGGATCGGGCCGCGAGTCGGCGGTGCGTGCGCTGGCTGCGTCGGGAATTGAAGTACGTTCGATTCGTGACGTTACGCCGATTCCGCACAACGGATGCCGTCCGCCGAAAAGGCGACGCGTATAAGCTGCTAGCATTTTGGACGACGTTTCAAGGTGGCAAAGTTTCAAAGACAAAACCTTGAAACATTGAAACCCTCGAAATTTTGAAACATTGATTTTCGTCCGGGAGGAAGGGTGAAGCCAAACCCGTAAACCGGTCATCTAAAAGGAGAAGAAACTTGGCACGTTATACCGATGCAGTCTGCCGTCTATGCCGCCGCGAGGGCATGAAGCTGTTCCTCAAAGGCGCAAAGTGCTTCAGCGACAAGTGTCCCATCGAGAAGCGCAACTTCGCTCCCGGACAACATGGCAAGGACCGCAAAGCCAAGATCGTTGGCTACGGCCTGCAGTTGCGCGAGAAGCAGAAGGCCAAGCGTATTTACTTCACGCAGGAAGGCCAGTTCCGCAACTACTTTGAGAAGGCCGCGCGCTCGCAGGGCGTGACCGGCGAGAAGTTGCTGCAGCAACTCGAGCGGCGTCTCGACAACGTTGTGTTCCGCCTGGGATTCGCTCAGTCGCGGCGCCAGGCGCGTCAGTTGGTGCGTCACGGTCACGTTGCCGTCGACAACCGCAAGGTCAACATTCCATCGTATGAAGTGAGCGCGGGCGAAGAGATCGCGATCCGCGAGAAGAGCAAGAAGCTCACGGTGCTCGAACTGGCGAAGGAATTTGCCAGCCATGGCACGACGGTTAGTTGGCTGGAAGTTGATCGCGACAACTATAAGGCTAAGGTGCTGTCGCTGCCGAAGCGCGAAGATATTCAGTTGCCGGTGAATGAGCAGCTGATTGTCGAGTTGTACAGCAAGTAAGGCTTCAACCACGAAGGACACGACGGTACACGAAGTCCTTCGTGAAACTTCGTGTCCTTCGCGGTGATGTTTTGTAAGGTCCATATTCGAGCCAGATCCGCCTTGGCTGACGCTTGACCTGAGTCCGGACCGATTCAGGGAGTCAGCTTTGAGCCAAACGGCCGAAGGAGAAACACATGCTTTGGAAGGGTTTTCAGAAACCGAAACGTCTTGCAACCGACACCTCCAGCCTAACCGACAAGTACGGCATGTTCTGGGCGCAGCCGTTTGAGCGCGGCTTCGGCACTACCGTGGGCAACGCTCTGCGGCGCGTGTTGTTGAGCTCGATTGAAGGCGCGGCCGTCACCGCAGTGAAGATGGAAGGTGTTCTGCACGAGTTCCAGTCGATCCCCGGTGTGGTCGAGGATGCGACCGACATCATCCTCAACCTGAAGCAGATTCCGTTCAAGCTCGCGGGCGATGCGCCCAAGGCGATCTACCTCCGCGCGGATCAGCCGGGCGTGGTCACCAGCGGCATGATCGAAGCCGATGGAGACGTCGAGGTTTTGGACAAAGACGTTTACATCGCGACGGTCAGCGAGGGCGGCAAGCTCGACATGGAAATGCGCCTGAAGCGCGGGCGCGGCTACACTTCCGCCGACAAGAACTTTGACGAGGATCTGGGCATCGGGTTCATTCCGATCGACTCGGTTCATTCGCCAGTGCGCAAGTGCAACTACACTGTCGAAGCTGCTCGTCTGGGACAGATCACCGACTACGACAAGCTGACGCTCGAAGTGTGGACCAACGGCTCCATCACGCCGGCCGATTCGCTCGGTCTGGCGGCGAAGCTGCTGAAGGACCACATGAACATCTTCATCAACTTCGAGGAAGAAATCGAAACCGGCACGTCGTCGTCGGATGACCGCAAGCCCGAGATCCACAATGAGAACCTCAACCGTTCCGTGGAAGAGCTCGAGCTTTCCGTGCGCAGCTATAACTGCCTGAAGAACGCGAATATCCAGACTATCGGAGAACTCGTGCAGAAGACTGAAGCCGAGATGCTGAAGACCAAGAACTTCGGCCGCAAGTCGCTGAACGAGATCAAGGAAATTCTGTCCTCGATGGGTCTGAGCCTGGGTATGAAGATCGACGAACACGGAAATGCCGTGCCCGGGCCGACCTCGAACCAGGTGCTGCCGGCTTCCGCTTACGGACCGGACGACCAGCTGTAAGAGGCGCTTCCGGCGCCCGGCTTCCGGTATTCGGAAGCCGGGGCGCCAACGAGGTTGGATGTTGACTTTTAAGCTAGAAGCATTAAGAGCTAGTAGCTAGAAGCTGAGGTTTCCCATGCGTCACAAAGTTGCTGGATACAAACTCGGACGGAACACCGCGCATCGGCGCTCGCTGCTGCGCAACCTGGTCACCTCGGTGATTGTGGAAGAGCGCATTGAGACGACTGTTCCCAAAGCCAAGGCGGCGAAGCCGATTGTCGAGAAGATGATTACGCTGGGCAAGCGCGGAGATCTCGCGGCGCGGCGTCTGGCTGCGGCTTATCTGATGACCGATGAGGCCGTGGTGAAGTTGTTTGACACGGTCGGGCCGCGGTTCGGCGATCGCAACGGTGGATACACGCGCATCATCCGTACGCACTGGAATAAGGGTGACGGCGCCGACAAGGCATTCCTCGAACTGCTGGGCAGCGAGAAGATCCTCGACGAGAAGAAAGAGAAGCGTGCCGAAGCTCGCGCCAAGAAGGCAGCCGAAACCAAGAAAGCCATGGAAGAGGCGGAGGCGCAGGCTCAGGTTGAGCGCGAGGCTGCACCGGCCGAGGGCAAAGAGGACGACAAGAAAGAGTAGTTTTGCTTGTGTTTTTGCGAAGGGCGCGGCCACCGGCCGCGCCTTTTTTGTGCTCTCTGCTTTGTCGCACTCGTACATGTCCCTCCGCGTCTCCCACTGGTAATCTTTCGCCGCTTCCCCGATCTCTTTAGACTTCTTTTAATGGCCTTCACCCGCACACAAATCGGGATTGCCGTCGGCGCCGGGGTTTTGCTGGTGGGAGTGTTCGTCGGCTATCTGTGGTGGCTGAGCAATCAGGGTCCGGTGCTCGCGCGTTCGGAGGATCACGATCCGCTGACCGGGCTGCCGGTGAGCATCAAGATGAATCCGCTGCGCGACCGCTCGACGGAGAAGGCCGCGAATAAATTTCTGCGCGAGATCCGCGATGGGCACTGCGATGACGTGCTGTCCAAGTGGGAGCACGACTACCACAAGAAGTACGCGAAGTACATTTGTGCCTCTGAGGTGCAGCACCCGCTGCTGTCATGGGAACTAGTGGACTGGGAAGAGGCAGGGCCGCTGATCGTTTTGCACTATCGCGGCAAGCGAGAAACCAATGCTGGCCCGGGTCAGGCCGGAATTGATCAGGATCTGTTTACCGTCACCGTCGCGCGCCAGGGTGGCGACTGGCTCGTGACGAAGTACGACGCCATGTACTGAGCTCTGCCACCGGAGGCATGGAGCGGGCACATGGGGTCGATCGGAGACTGGGGCCGAATTCTGGTGATTGCGACATTCGGGGGCCTGTACGCGTGGACGCGCGATATAGGCCACAAACCCTACATCAACCAACTGCGCAGACCGTTGGCGGGCTGGATTCTGTTCAGCACTGCGGTCTGCATCTGGTGCACTTTCCGTTGGCGGGCTTTTGCGGCTCCGCTTGTATTCATCACCGCTCCTGCCGCGGTGGCCGGCGTAATTCTAACCTATTTTGCCAGGCCCAGAGGCGGCCAGCAGGTCGCAGCAGAATTATCAGCGGACAAGCACAAGTAGTGATCGACTCTGGACTGCATCACCGAAACGGCAGACTCCGCGGCGCTCCGCAAAATCTTCCTGTCCGCGTGATAAAAAGTAACGAATGCCTTCTGCCCCTTCTAAACCGAAGCCTAACCCTGCGCGGAACATCTACGTCTTCGGACTCACGTCGTTTCTAAACGACACCGCGACCGAGATGGCGTATTGGGTGTTGCCGGCATTTCTGGTTTCGCTAGGCGCGGGGCCGGCACAATTGGGACTGATCGAAGGACTCGCCGAGAGCGTCGCATCGTTCGCGAAACTTTTCTCTGGATACTTGACCGACCGCATCGAGCGGCGCAAGCCCTTAGTCGTGGCGGGATATTTCGTCGCGAACGCGGTGAAGCCGCTGCTTGCATTGGCGGGCACGTGGTGGCACATTCTGCTGATCCGGTTCAGCGACCGGCTGGCCAAGGGAGTGCGCGGGGCCCCGCGCGATGTGATGGTTGCGGAGTCGGTGCCGAGGGAGCGACTGGGATCGGCGTACGGCCTGATTCAATCGATGGATTCGGCAGGCGCGATTGCGGGGCCGCTGGCGGCTCTCGTGTTGCTGGCGCGATACGGAATTCGAGGTGTGTTTTGGGCGGCTGCGATTCCCGGGGCACTGTGCGTGATGGTGGCGCTGTTCGGTATTCGCGAGACCACACACAAGGCGTCCGCCGATCACGATTTCGCGGTCGCGAAGAAGGCCTCTGCTCTCCCAGGTGCAGCCGGTACCGCGTTGCCGGCTTCGTTTTACATAGTTCTGATCGCAGTGACTCTGTTCTCGCTGGGGAATTCGAGTGACATGTTTCTGGTGATGCGGGCGCAGAATGTGGGCATTCGAGTGGCCCTGGCGCCTCTTCTGGGGCTGGTCTTCAACATCACTTACACACTCGGATCGTGGCCCGCAGGATGGTTCAGCGATCACTTCTCGCGGCGCTGGATTGCGGCTGCGGGGTATTTGATCTTCGCGGCAGTTTATTTTGTATTCGGGAGGGCGCCATCGACGCTTGCGATCTGGATCACGATGGCCGTCTACGGCTTATACTACGCGTTGACGCAGCCGGTTCTAAAGGCGCTGGTGGTTGAGACCGTTGGGCAGGACGTGCGGGGGCGCGCGCTCGGAGTGTATTTCTTTGTGACTAGTGTGGCCACGCTAGCGGCGAGCCTGATTACCGGGGAGTTGTGGAAGCACTACGATGCGCCGATTCCGTTCTATTTTTCTGCGGGCCTGGCAGCGGTCTCTGCGGTACTGCTCGTGATCCGGCGCGAGCCGGCCATTCGCCACAAGAGTTGAGGCGTTGCGGACCTGTATCTTCTGACAGTTTTCCGTTTCGAGCGGGCAGCCTAGGCTCCTGTTGAAGGAACGACCTCGGAGCATCGATGTCGTCTCGACTCAGAGGGTCCATCGAACATGCTCGATTCTCCATCAGCGTTGGCGGTCGCGCGATCCTCCAGCTTTTTGGCAGGCCTTGATCCCGCCGCGGTGCAGACCATCCTTTGCGCCACGCCGGTCCGCCGGGTTTCCGCGAAGCACAACATCATCACGAGTGGCCATGGGGCCACTCACCTGTTTCTGGTGCAGAGCGGCCGGGTGCGCTACTACCACCTCACCAAGCATGGCGAGGTGGTGCTGCTGGGATGGCTGGTGCCGGGAGACGTGATTGGATTAGTAGCGCTGCTGAGGACTCAATCGACATATATGGCGACGGCGGAAGCAGCCTCCGAGTGCAACTTGCTGGATTGGGACCATTCCGTCATCCGGAAGTTAGCGGCGCGCTATCCTCTGCTGGCGGAGAATGCTTTGAACATCGCTCTTGGGTACGTGAGAACCTACATCGAGAGGCATGTTGGACTGGTTACGAAGAATGCGGAGGAAAGGCTGGCCGAGACGCTGCTGCGGCTTAGCGACAAAGCTGGTGAAGTCCATCCTGATGGAATCGAAATCCGCGCGACCAACGATGAACTCGGAGCGCTGGCGGACATCAGCCCGTTTACCGCCAGCCGTCTGATGAGCAATTGGGCCAAGGCGGGAACGGTTTCCAAGGGGCGCGGACGGCTCCTTCTCCACGACCCCGAAGCGCTCATGATTGACTAGCGGATGTCCTACCGTGGCCAGCCGGCATTCGAGAGGCAAATTTTCGTTGGTTGCTCTCGCGCAAAGACGGGAATCATTTGGCTGCCTATCCTCTCATAGACACCTTCCCCCAGAGCGATTTGTTCCTCGTTCGGTGAGTTCGATGTCGGCGCGTGCTCCGAATTTCGGGGCACGCGCCGAGTACGAAACGACGACTCACGGCTCGAACAACTTCAGAGCCATCTCATCCAAAGAAATACAAGAATTTGAGCGGCGATTCCGGCGCAGGTGTCGAGAAGGACGTCGCGCGGGGTGCCGGTGCGCGATGGAAGGAGGCTCTGGTGCCACTCGTCGAGGCTGGCCACCAGCGCGGTTCCCAGCACTGCGACGCTCGCCCAGCGTAAGGTCCACTTGGGATTTCCGAGGACGGGCAGGGTTTCTCTCCACGCGCGGAAAAGCAGGATGCTGAGCAAGCCGTAGCCGAAGACATGGCCTCCCTTGCGCATGTAGAAGTGCACGGGCTCGAACTGTTGCCGGGTCAAGCCGAAGAGGTGATGCAGAAGAGGGAAGAGGAAGCGGCTGGTGTTGTGGGCTGAGAGGTATTGCGTCGACTCAATGGCGATAACGATCAGCCACAGGATAGCGGCGATCCAGGCCTTGAGTGCTTGGTGGCGATCCGTGGTCAAGCGAGTGGGGCGCCTGCAGCTTTGGAATCCCCACCCTTAGCCAGGAACGCGAAGGATGGGCCCTGCGGCTGCGCTGCGCTACTCGATCGCATAGTTTGGGGCCTCGCGGGTGATCATGACGTCGTGCACATGGCTCTCACGGAGACCGGCGCCGCTGATGCGGACGAAGCGTGTCTTCTGCAGCAACTCGGGGATCGTCGAGCAGCCGCAGTACCCCATGCCAGATTTCAATCCACCGACCATTTGGTGGACAATCATCGCGACGGAGCCGCGGTAGGGAACGCGCCCTTCAATGCCTTCGGGGACGAGTTTGGCGAGGCGATTGGAATCCCCATCGGAGGCCGAGATGGAAGCGGAGGAATCGCCTTCAGTGCTCTGGAAGTAGCGCTCGCTTGAGCCTTGCGCCATGGCGCCGATCGAGCCCATCCCGCGGTACGATTTGAAGGAGCGGCCTTGATACAGGATCAGTTCGCCAGGACTTTCGTCGGTGCCCGCGAAGAGCGATCCTATCATGACGGCACTCGCGCCAGCGGCCAGGGCTTTGGTGACGTCGCCCGAATACTTGATGCCACCGTCGGCGATGATGGGGACGCCCGAGTCTTTCGTGGCGCGGTACGCTTCGGCGATCGCGGTGATCTGCGGAACGCCGGCGCCGGTGACGACGCGCGTGGTGCAAATCGATCCGGGCCCAATGCCAACTTTAATGCCGTCGGCTCCGGCGCGCGTCAGTTCGCAGGCGCCGTCAAACGTGGCCACGTTGCCGGCCAGCAGTTCGATGTGGGGCAGCTTCGATTTCACCAGCTTCACGGCGTCGAGAACTTTGGTGGAGTGCCCATGCGCGCTATCGATGGCGAGCACGTCGACTTTGGCTTCCGCGAGTTCCTGCGCGCGTTCGAGGAAATCTCCGGTAGCGCCAATGGCCGCGCCAACGCGCAGGCGTCCCTGCGAGTCTTTTGCCGCGCTGGGATATTTCAGTTTCTTCTGGATATCTTTAACGGTGATTAATCCCTTCAAGTTGTACCTGTCATCGACAACGAGGAGTTTTTCGACGCGGTGCTGGTGAAGAATTTTTTCCGCCTCTTCGAGCGTGGTTCCCACGGGGACGGTGATGAGGTTTTTCTTGGTCATCACTTTATCGATGGGAATGTCGAAGCGAGTCTCGAAACGCAGGTCGCGGTTGGTGAGGATGCCAACCAATTTGCCGTGCTCGGTGATGGGCACGCCTGAAATCTTGTACTTGCGCATGACCTCGAGCGCGTCGCTGACACGGTCGGTGGGCGACATGGTGACGGGGTCGACGATCATGCCGCTCTCGGAACGCTTCACCTTGTCGACTTCGTTGGCCTGCTGCTCGATGGTGAGGTTGCGGTGAATGATACCGAGTCCGCCCTGCTGCGCGAGCGCGATGGCCATGTGCGACTCAGTCACGGTGTCCATGGCGGCGCTGACGACGGGAATGTTCAGGCTGATGTTGCGAGTGAGCTGCGTCTGGGTGACGGCCTGCGCGGGAATGACGTCGGAGCGGGCGGGCAGCAGAAGGACGTCATCGAAAGTAAGAGCCTCAGGAACGGGAAAATGAATCATAAGTTTCTCGGGAACTCTCCCAGCCGTATGGGGTAATTCTTCATTCTAGAGAGGGGCGGGGATTGAGGCAAATGGGAAGCGGACCTACCTGAGGTGCGCCAGCCAGATCGTATGAAGGCCGCAAGTGGGGTCTGCTACTACGTAGGACAGGACCTCGAATCCGTTTGCGTTAAGCAGAGAGCGATATTCGGCTTCATCCAGGCTTCCGTGGTAAAGCGGTTCGCCCTGATACGTTCCGATGGCTTCCCCATGCGAAGGCGCGCTGGTGAACATCAGGGCCGCATTCGAGGCCGCGTGAGCTTTGAAGATGGGGAACATCGGATATTGATCCTCAGGGCATAAGTGAAAGAAGCTGTCCCAAGCCAGAATGCCGTCAAAACGCTGGCCGAGAGCCAGCGTTCGCATATCGTGGACAATCCAGTTTTGATCCGGGAAGCACGATTTGCAGATCTCGATGAGAGCTGGAGAAGAATCCACGCCCGTCACATGGCAACCCTTTTCGATAAAGTACCGGGCTATCGGCTCGGCCGAACCGCAGCCAAGGTCGAGGACGGAAGCTCCGGGTTGCAGAACGGCTAAGAAGCGGTCAAGCCAGGGCTTTTCGAAAAGGTCGCGCCCTCGTTCGCGGTCAAAACCGTCGGCATGCCGCTGATATAGGTCGATGATGCGTTCTGCGTCGGAGTTCACGTCAGAACAGGGCAACAACCGACGTCTGCGAGGAATGGCATGAGTGGGCGTTTTAGTTGACCGTGAGTGGTGCCGTGACGCTGCCGACTTTGCCGGTTACGTTGTCGCGGACCACGAAGCGGACAGTATATTTTCCCGGGGCGAGCTCCAGTACATTTCGAAAATCCATACCGTTGGAGCGCACCGATGCGATCTGGGCGTCAGGAACAACCGGCGTGTAGTTCCGCGCGGTCTGGCCTGCTTCCTTCCCGTCCTTGTCATACGCCAGCGCTGCGAAATCGAAGTTGAGCTGGGAACGCCCGTTGCCTTCGAAAGTTAATCCCCCGCCCGGCATGTGCGCCGAGAACACGGCCTTCTTCCTGTCGCCGTCGGGAGCCAAGCCGACCCATTGGACGGTCATCGGAACGCCCGTGCCTTCGATGGGAGAATGCAGCGCGTTGGCCATGTCGCGGTCGCGGCTCAGTAAGGGATTCATAGCGGCATTAGTGACGAAGAATCCGTTGCGCGCGCGGACTTCCACGTCCTTCTTGCCGACCTTGACTTGGAGTTTGCGCCAGCCTGGTTTGTTGTTCTTTGTGTCGAGATAGTAGCCGAGCATGTAGTAAGAGGAGGCGTCGTCGGCGGCACGCTTGAAACTGCCGGCCAGATCATTGGTGTTGTAGAAGGCCTTGCCTCCGGTCATGTCAGCGAAATCGTTGAGCGTGTCGATCTTGGACTGCTGGAGCCACATGCGGTTGGAGATTTGCCGAGAGACGGCCGTGCCGGAGAACGCTCCGGAGCTTTTGCCATTCACAAATGAAGGAGAGTTCGCCAGGCCGCGGATGTCGACGGGATAGATGGAAATTTGGGCGTCGTTGAGCGCCAGCATGGTTCGTTCGTAGAGCAGGGACAGGTATCCGCCAGGAACGGTCGACGGCGAGTCGAGCGCGAAAGGAAAACCTCCTGTGGCCCAGATGAGCGATTTGCGGCCAGGCACGCCCGATAGAGACCATGCGATTCCGAGGAAAGAGTTCATCGTGGTCTCGATCGCATTGGACTGCATGAACTGTGCTTCGACGGCATCTCCGTACCGTACGAACCGGTCGAGGCCTTGCAAAACGGAGTCTCCACCAGCGTCAGATTGCTGCCCGAATATCGAAGGCGATCCCGCAGTGATGGATTCCTGCGCGTCGGTGGACATGGTTTCCATCGGGGATATCTCCCCGGCGGCTTTATTCAGAGCTTGTATCAGATGTGCGGAATCGCCGGTGAGCCCCTGTACGACTCGCAAACCGTGGCTCGTGATCAGCATTAGGGCGAACGCCTGTCCAGAGTCCAGGTTGCGTGCGAGGAATTTGACCAACTCCCGCCGTCCGTAGGTTTGATCCAGAAACGGGGTGTTGACGGTGTCGAGTGCGATCACGACGACATTGCGAGGCTGCGGACCGTCGAGAGTGAGATTGCGAAATTGTCCGGAGGGGGTTGGCGGAATCGTGAATTGGGCGTTGCTCGCCGTCAGTTCCTCGAAGTTTGCGACGCTGACGGGTTTGCCGTTTTCAAGAACAGTGAAGTCTTCTTTGTTGAGCCCGTGAAGATGATTGCCGGATTTATCGGTGACGACGACCGGAACCTGGATCAGTACAGTCTGCGAGTGGAATTCGACTTTGGGCTCATCGCTTGCCGAAGCCGGATGGACGATGGAGGGGTTGATGTTGTTGCCGGTGCCTAGGACCGCAGCGTTGCGGGCGTTTGTGGCAGGGTCCACGCCTCGAGGGCCGCTGCCGCCTCTTGTTTGGCCGAAGACGAACGAGGAAACACAAAGAGAGATGAGTATGAGTAGAGGCAAGCGCTGGGAAATCATTCCAGCCTCCGAAGCATTCCTGAGCATTTTAACCCGATGTTCCGTGGAAGTTGCCACAGATCTACGGTGCTGCCGTGTCCGTCTTCTTGCAACCGGCGCGTTGACACCAGAGCGGGGAACCGTAGAATTGTCGTCGAACGTAAGGAGCATAAGGAACGCGAGAGGGGAACCTCCCCAGCCGATGGGCAAGCGATCATTCCTCAGGGCAAGTACATTGGGGCAAACGATCAAAGCTCTACCGGGAGGGGGAGGACTATCAGGCTTTGGGTGTCCGTGCTTTCTCGCGCAGGCTGGAGACCAGCCGGTATACGGTATCCGCGTCGTCGATGTCGACGAACCTGGGAACGGCTCCAACTGCCATACTGTCCCACGTTGCCGCTGAGCGATGGTATCCGTATGTGGGAGCTTCCGTCATAGAGAAGCGGAGAGTGCCCGGTCCCGAAGAACTGCACTCCTTAACCAGTGTAGGCAGAGAATCGATGTAAACCGAAGCCATCTGCCTGCGCCACCCGTCTTGGACGGCAATGACGCGTCGACCGGTTACGGCGTAATGGGTTCGTCTCTTCTTCCACGCCGTGTAAACAAACCGTCCCCAAATCAGATACTGTCCGATGATCACAAACGGGATCCCCCATATCATTCCGAATATCCATCGGTTCCCGGAGTGGGTGGCGGAGCCCCAGAGTCCGGCGACTCCCGCCTCCCAGAAGATCGCGAAGCCTCCCCACATCAGCGAAAAGGGAATCATGAACAGATCTTCTTTGTGAAAAACGACTCGGGAGTTCGGCTGTCCCGCCCAGAGAATGCTCTCACCGGAAGTGAGTTCGGGTTGGATCGCGAGAAACGAGTCCTGATTGATCGGAGACATCGAATGAAATCGTAGAGCAACTCAAGGAGCGGCTCAAGTTACCGCCGTCCAGACCAACCGCGAAAGGGCATTTATTCACGAGAAGAGCAGGTCGCCCGCCGTTTGTCTTTTAGCACCCGGGCGCGTATATTAGAGAACTGAGAACTGTTGTGTACTACCGGCATTTGGCGAAGCACACCAGTGGGCGCAAGCCCACTTTTTAGTTTGGGCCCTTCGGTTGGTGCCGCCATAGCCTGTAAGTTATTGGATACATGGCGCTTGACGTTGAACGTGTGCGGGAAATCGCGGAGCGGATAGCAGTCTCCAGCGGGCTCGAAGTGGTGGAGATCGAGTTCCTCGGTGGAGGCAAGGCGCGTATGCTGCGGGTGTTTCTGGATAAGTCCTCGGCCGGGACGGATCCTCTGGCCGGGGTTACCCACGAAGACTGTGCGAACTTCAGCCGCGAGTTTGGCACGATCCTCGATGTCGAGGATGTCATGCCAGGCTCGTACACGCTGGAAGTTTCGTCGCCCGGCTTGGATCGGAAGTTGATCAAGGCTGCGGACTTCACCCGCTTCACTGGGAGTCGTCTGAAGTTGAGCACCCGGCAGCCGGTGGGGGTCAATAATAACCGCCATTTTGAAGGACGGCTGGAGAGTTTCAAGGATGGCCGGCTGACGCTGGACTTGAGCGTCGCCAGCCACAAGTCGCGCAAGAAGATGGGCGCGGCGGCGGGCGAGAAAATTGAGATCGAGTTCGCCAACGTGGAGAAGGCGAACCTGGTGCCGGAGATCTAAGGTTTTCGAAGTTTCAGAGTTGCAAGGTTGCAACGCCTTGCAACTCTGAAACCTTGAAACTCTGAAACTTTACTTATGGCAAGCGAGCTCTACAACACGATCGACGCACTTAGCCGGGAAAAAGGGATTGATCCGCAGATTGTAGTGAGCGCGGTGGAAGACGCCATCGTTATGGCCACGCGCAAGTACTACAAGTCACAGGAAAATCTGCGGGCCAAGCTCGACAAGGAAACCGGCAAGATCAATGCCTTCGCGGTGAAGACCGTGGTGGAGACGCCCGAGCAGGTGGAAGATCCCAACCTGCAGATCACGGTGGAAGACGCGCGCAAAGTCGATCCGGCCCTGGAGGTCGGAGGCGAGTTGCTGATTCCGAAAGTGACGGAAGGCATTCTGGGGCGCATCGCGGCGCAGTTGGCGAAGCAAGTGATTTTCCAGAAGGTTCGCGAGGCCGAGCGCGACACAGTTTACAACGAGTACATCGGACGCGTGGCTGAGATCGTCAACGCGACGGTGAAGCGCGTCGAAGGCCCCGATGTGATCTTTGACATCGGCAAGGCGGAAGCCCGCATGCCGCGCAAGGAGCAGTCGCGGCTGGAATCGTTTGCGATTGGCGAGCGCGTGCGCGTGGTGATTGCGCGCGTCGAACGAGCTTCCAAGGGTCCGGGTGTTGTCGTTTCGCGCGCGGCGCCGGAGTTGGTACAGCACTTGTTCCAGACGGAAGTTCCGGAGATTTATGACGGCACGGTCGTAATCCGGGCGATTGCGCGTGAGGCCGGCGAGCGCACTAAGATTGCTGTCATGTCGAAAGACAAGGACGTGGACGCGGTCGGCGCCTGCGTCGGCATGAAAGGAATGCGTGTGCAGTCGATCATCCGCGAGCTGCGCGGGGAGAAGATCGACATCATCGAGTATCACGAAGATGCCGTGACTTTCGCCGAGAAGGCGCTGCAGCCCGCGAAAGTAAGCCGCGTGACCGTGGTCGACAGCTCCGAGAAGCATCTCGAAGTTGTCGTCGATGACAGCCAACTGTCTCTTGCCATCGGCAAGAAGGGGCAGAATGTCCGTCTGGCCGCGAAGCTGCTCGGCTGGAAGATCGATATCAAGAGCGAAGAAGAGAAGCGGCAGGAAGTCGAGCTGCAGATGGCCGCGATGGCCCCGCAGGCGTCGACTCCGCTCGAGAACGTAACCGGATTGGGCGAAGGGCTGGTCGAAAAGCTCAGCGCAGCGGGCGTGACCACTGTCGAAGCGCTCGCCGACATGACTCCAGAGCAACTGGAGGCCATTGAGGGCATCGGGCCGAAGACGGTGGAAAAAATCAGTCTCGCGGTGAATAATTACTTTGCGAGCCTGGAAGCGGGCGCCGCCGAAGGGGAAGTCCCTGCGGAGGGCGTATCGGGTGAAGGCGTAGCTGAGGAAGCTGCGCCGGAAGCAGTAGAGGGCGAAGTTGCCCCGGAAGAACAAGCGGCGGCCCCTGAGGCGACGGCGGAAGCCGAAACCGCCTCGGGCGAAAACGAAGAGCATGAGCCGAAAGATGGCTCTGCTCCCGAAACAACTGAATAGTGATGGCACGCGCAGACATTTTGGATGGTGTGCGAGTGCAGGACGCTGACTCCGTGAGGATGCGATGAAGACTTAAGCACAAACGCGGAGTACAAGAAAGGCCGGATGAGTAAGGTTCGAATCAACGATCTCGCCAGGGAGCTGGAAGTTAAAAGCAAAGCCATTCTCGACGCTCTACCTCTTGTCGGGGTGACTGAGAAGAAAACGCATTCCAGTTCGCTCGAGGAGCATGAAGCGGAAAAGGTGCGGCTGCACCTCCGCGGCTCGTCTGAAGCGCAGACGCCGTCTGCCCGGTCCGCGCGTCCGCTGCGCGGCGAAGAAGAAATCAAGACCAAGATCGATTTGTCGCATATCTCCCGCCCGGGAGACGTGCTGAAAGCTATCACGCAGCAGAAGGAAGCGGTGGCGCCACCGGCTCGTCCGGCAGCGCCTCCTGTCGCCGCGAAGCCTGTGGTTGCGCCTCCAGCGCCAAGACCGACACCGCCTCCCCCTGCGCCTGTGATTCCGGCAGCGAAAGCGCCTGCCCCGGCTGCGCGGCCTGAAGTGGTTGCGCCTCCAGCGGAGAAGCCATCTGCTCCCATGATTCCAGCCGCCACTCCGAGCATGGTTGCAGTCGCGCCTCCTGCTGTGGCACCGCCGCGTCCCGCGATGCCGCCGGCTCCGGCCGCCGTGGTTGCGCCGCCGGCGCCAGCCGCGCCTCAAGTTCCTGCGGCCCCGCCGCGTCCGGCTGCGCCAGTGGTTACAGGTCCGCCGCAGCCTCCGGCGCCGCGCATGATCGTTCCGCAGACCGGACCGCGTCCGGTGTACAAAGCTCCGCCACCGCGTCCGGTGGCACCTGTCGCACAGGCCGGTGCGCCTGCGGGAACGATGCGTCCCGTGCCCGGGCGTCCCGTGCCGGGACAGCCAATTTTTCAGCGTCCGCGTCCGACGGTTCCGGGCGGAGGTCCGCCCCGGCCATTGCGTCCGGGTGAGCGTCGTCCCATGCATCCCACGCGTTCGACGCCGGCGGGTGCGCGTCCTCTCGGTGTGGGTCCGGGGCTTCCGCCTCCGGGACCAGCACGTCCCGGTGCGCGTCCGGGTGCTCCCGCGCGCAGGCCTGGCCAGCGCTATGTTCCGCGTGGCGTAAAGGAAGGCCCGATGAAGGGCTACACGCCACCGCCGCGCCTGGTGGTGTCGAATGAGCCGATGCCGATCACGCGCAACATCACGATCACGGAAGGCATCAGCGTTAAGGATCTGGCGGAGAAGCTCGACATCCGCGCGAAGGATTTGATCTCACGTCTGCTGGGTCGCGGCGTTTTCGCTACGATCAACCAGACGCTCGACGCCGAACTGGCGAGCGAAATGGCGCGCTTCTTCGGCGCTGAGACGAACGTGATCACCTTCGAAGAGCAGGCTTCGAAGGAGATTGACGCCGCCGCGAGCGGGGAAGAATCTGCCGCTGAAGTTACGCCGCGTCCGCCGGTGGTCACGATTATGGGTCACGTCGACCATGGCAAGACCACGCTGCTCGACTCGATTCGGCTGACCAGCGTTGCGGAAGGCGAAGCGGGAGGCATCACGCAGCACATCGGTGCCTACAAGGTTCGCATCACCGACAAGGAATCTCCAGCGTTCGGGCGCGAGATTGTGTTCCTCGATACGCCGGGTCACGAGGCGTTTACCCGCATGCGGTCGCGCGGCGCGAAGGCGACCGATATCGTGGTGCTTGTCGTGGCGGCGGATGACGGCGTCATGCCGCAGACCGTGGAGGCCATTGATCACGCGCACGCGGCTGAAGTTCCGATCATCGTCGCCGTGAACAAGGTCGATAAGCCCGACGCCATGCCCGACCGCGTGAAGAAGCAACTCGCGGACCGTGGCCTGGTTCCGGAAGAGTGGGGCGGCAAGACCGTGTTCGTCGATGTCTCGGCGAAGAAAAAAACGAACCTGAACCTACTCATGGAAATGATCTGCCTGGTCGCCGATCTCGCGGAGCTGAAGGCGACTCCCGAGCGGGCTGCGACTGGTGTGGTTCTCGAAGCGAAACTGGACCGCGGCCGCGGGCCCGTGGCCACAGTGCTGGTGCAGAACGGAACGCTCGTCGCTGGCGACAACTTCGTCGTGGGCAATGTGTTCGGCAAAGTTCGCGCCATGTTCGACGATCGCGGGGCGGCATTGCAGGCCGCGCCTCCGTCAACGCCCGTCGAAATTCTGGGTCTCGAAGGTCTGCCGCAGGCTGGAGACCAATTCGTCGTAGTTGCGGATCGCGATAAGGCGCGCGGCATTTCCGAATACCGCGAACAGAAGGCCCGAGAAGCCGCGCTGGCCAAGAGTTCGCGCGTATCTCTGGAGGGACTGGCCGAGCAGATCAAGACCGCCGGCACCAAGGAACTGAATATCATCCTGAAGGGAGATGTGCAGGGCTCGGTGGAAGTGCTCAGCGATCTGCTTTCACGGCTCTCGAACGAGAAAGTTCGTTTGCGGTTGCTGCGTTCGGGCGTGGGCGCCATCACCGAAACCGACGTGCTGCTGGCCTCGGCGTCCAATGCCATCATCATCGGCTTCAACGTGCGGCCGGAGCGCAAGGCACAGGAACTAGCCGAGCAGGAAGAAGTCGACATCCGCCTGCATTCGATCATTTACGAACTGCAAGACGAGATCAAGCGCGCCATGACCGGCCTGCTCGAGCCGACGATCAAGGAGACCTACCAGGGACGCGCCGAGGTTCTCGAAACCTTCCGCATCCCGAAAGTCGGAACGATCGCCGGTTGCCGCGTGACCGACGGCGTGATCAAGAACAACTCCGAAGTGCGCCTGCTGCGCGACAACGTAGTCGTGTTCAAGGGCAAAGTAGGATCGCTTCGCCGCTTCAAGGACGATGCCAAGGAAGTCACCAACGGCATGGAGTGCGGCATCTCGATCGCGAACTATGGCGACATTAAGGCGCGCGATGTGATCGAGGCGTTCGCTACGGAACGGATTGCCGCCGAGGCTATGGTGTAAACAAGTTCTCAGTTCCCGGTTCTCAGTTCTCAGTCAATGCAGTGTAGGTTTTTCTGAGAACCAAGAACTGGGAACTGAGATCTGCATGCCGATCGCTTTCCTCACCCTCGAACTCCACATCGAAGCGGCGCAGTCGATCAAGGACAGGCGCCAGGTTGTGCGCAGCTTGAAAGACCGGCTGCGCACAAGCTTCAATGTTTCCGTCGCTGAACTCGACGCCGCCGAGCTATGGAACCGCGCCACCATCGGCGTAGTGAGCATTTCCAACTCGCGCGACTATCTCGACGGGCTCATGAAGAATGTGGAGCGAGCCGCCACGCGCATCGCCAATAACCACGGGGCGGAGATCGCGGATTCGTTCGTGGAATATTACTAGGCACAGCTCGGCGTCAGGGACGTTGCAGTTGAAGGGACACCAGACGCACTTCGCTCGTGAAAGGTCCCGTCGCGCGCGAATAGCTCACAAAGATGGTTTGTCCGGCGTTGAGATCGTATTCCGGATGAGAACGCGCGTCGTAGACGTTCCCCGACAACGGTTGCCTAGCTACGAATGCGGTTCGTTCCCCCGACCACGGGCCTTCCGGGTTGGGCGACGTCCGAATCATGACGTTCTGGGAAAAAATCTGGCTATAAATGGCGACATATTGTTGCAGGTAGTCGTTCCAGGAGACGCTCATGATATTCGCGTCGGGAATCACCGAGACCGCGCTGCTGAGCTGTGACGACCAGTTGCCATTGCCCGCGTAGAAGGTCCAGGCGCTGCGATCGAGTACGATGCTAGGGTCCACTTTCGCGAGCCGGCATCCTTTGTCGGCGCCGTTGCTCGGTGTTCCGCAACCGTAGATGTAGAGAATTCCCCCGCTGATGAAAGCGGCCGTCCCGAAGTTCGCCTCGTTCTGGTCGAACATCAGGTCAGGATGATCGGGCACGATCGGTGGATTGAACGTGGGGCGCTGCGGCTGCTGACTGAAGTCTTGCCACAGCGCGACCGAATTTCCACTGCCTTGAAAGTTAAAGCTCCCCGGCAGAGCGTAGACGACCATGTAGAAAACCAAGGCACGGTTGTTTACCGAATCCGTCACAATGGCCGACGGCCAAAGCGCCCAGCGAGCGCCGCATGGTTGCACCCGGCAGGGACTGCCGTTGTGAGCTTGATTGAATGCGTATTCCGCGGGGGTCTCGACGAGAATCATCTCAGGTGCGCCGGACGAGTCGAGCTGTTCCTGGAAGCTGGTGATGCCATCTTCCGCGTTGAGGTCTGTCGTGTACGACCATGAGTCGCTGATCAATCCGCGGCCATCGGCGTTCGGATTCTGCAAGAACGTGTCCCCGTAAAGCCATACAGAATAGCCTTGAAATACGGCGCTCACCGCGCCGTCCCGGCCGAGGATGTCGGGGTCGGTAGGGATCGTTCCGAGATCAGTAGCATTCAGTACATGCAATGCTGGCGGGGGCCCTGGATTTGAGCCGCAGCCGGCCAGGGCAAGCGTCAGGAGCAAGACTACGTTGAATCGGCACGCCTGCCAGTTTTCTCTGATGACAGTACGCATGACAACTCTGATGGGCGACCCAATTGTGAGCGCCTGGGCACGCGTTGTTGGCGCAGTTTCCCGGCTCCCAACAGAGGATCATTCTATTCCGCTGAATGTTCGCAAGTTGTCAAAAGACAGTCTGGCAGGTGCGGAAAGAGAAATTCGATGCAAAACACAGCACTGCCTAACACATTGTTACCTCCGTACTTAACCCTCTGCTGCCGAATCGGGCCACAATAGCGCAGCTGGATCACACACTTCGGGTCGATTTTCTGATATTCTCATGCGTTTTACCTGAGGTGCCGGAATCGTGGAGAAGCGCGGGCTCAAATATCATCGCGGGCGGGTTGGCGAAGCTCTGCGCGAGGAGATTGAAACGCTGGTTGAAGGCGAGCTAGCCGATCCACGGATTGGGTTGGTGAGCGTGACTGCGGTTTACATCGCCGATGACGGGCGGTCAGCGCAGGTCTGGGTCAACGTCGAGGGTAGCGACGAGGACGCGGACCAGAGTCTGGAAGGATTGGAAGCTGCGAAGGAATACGTACGGCATGAACTTGTGGAGCGGTTGCATCTGAGGCGCGCTCCGGAGTTGTATTTCCGGCTGGATCGCGCGGAACAAGAAAAGGCGCGAGTGGAAGAATTGCTGGCGCGGGCGAAGAAGAGGAGCAAGACAGGCAAGGCGTCCAGTGGAAAAAAGGCATAGCGGCGTCGAAGATGTGCTCCGGCAGATCGGACAGCACGAGCGATTCGTGCTGACCTCACACGCGCGTCCAGACGGCGATGCGGTCGGATCGGCGCTGGCCTGCTGCCAGGTGTTGCGCGCGATGGGCAAGCATGCCGACGTGGTGCTGCACGATGGCGTCCCGCGCATCTATCGGTCTCTTCCGTTCGCCGATCAGGTTGTCCAGTCCAGCCGCATTGCGGGCAACTATGAGGCGGCGATTATTCTGGAATGTGACAGCATTCACCGCACTCGGCTAGAGGGGCTGGAAAACCGGGTGCTGATCAGCATTGACCATCATGTCAGCGGGCGTCCGTTTGCGCATGTCAACTGGATCGATCCACACGCCGTGGCCACGGCGGAAATGGTGTTTCGGCTGGCGCGGGAAGCTGGGGTTAAGTTTTCTCCAGAGATTGCGACTTGTCTTTATACGGCGCTGATGACCGACACCGGATCGTTCATGTTTCAAGGCACGAATGAGAATACGTTCGCACTGGCGCGGGAGTTGGTGCTGGCGGGAGCAGATCCGGCGCACTGCGCCCGCGGAATTTATTTTGCGCACTCGGTCGGCAAGATTCGGCTGCTAGGCGAGGCTCTTCGCAATCTGAATCTCGAGGCGCATATCGGCTACGCGTGGGTGACCCAAAAGCAGATGGAACGCTGCGGCGCGATTGAAGAAGATTGCGAAGGATTGGTGAATTACGTCCTGTCCATCGGCGGTGTCGAGGTGGCGGCGTTCTTCCGCGAGATGCCCGAGGGGAGATACCGCGTGAGCCTGCGCAGCAAAGGCAAACTCGATGTCGCGCACGTGGCTGAGAGTTTCGGCGGCGGAGGCCACGAATGTGCCAGCGGATGCTCGGTCGACGGGCCGCTCGCCGAGGCCGTGCGCCAGGTTCTTTTGCAGCTTCGCCGCGGACCTTCCGTACAATAGAAATCCATTGCAGATTTAGATTTGTGATTGCAGATTGAAGAACAGCCGTCTGCGACGCTTTGAAGCTACAATCTGAAATCTACAATCTGAAATCTAAACCTCCTGAATGACGACGCGCACCCGCACAGACGTGCTGTTGATCGCAGGTTTCTGCGCGTTCCTGTTTTTCTATGGCATGGGGCAGTTCGGGCTGATCGGCGCGGATGAGCCACGCTACGCGCAGGTGGCGCGCGAGATGCCCGAGCGTCACGACTGGATCACGCCCGTTCTAGGCGGACGTGCGTGGTTGGAGAAGCCCCCTCTTTACTACTGGCAGGCGATGCTGGCGTACTCGGTGTTCGGCGTGAGCGATGTGGCCGCGCGGCTCCCCGGCGGGATTGACGCTACGCTGCTCGTCGTCGCTGTCTATCTTTTCTTCCGCCGATTCCGGCGCGGGGTGGAAGTCGATGCGGCACTGATCACGGCTTCCTGCGCCGGGGTGATTGGTTACGCCCATGCCGCCTCGATGGACATGGCGCTGGCCGCCACTTTCAGCATCGGGATGCTCGCGTGGTGGGCCTGGCGCGAGAGTGAGCAGCGAATCTATCTTGCGCTGTTCTATATCTGCATGGCTCTTGGGATGCTGGCCAAGGGGCCGGTTGCGCCGTTCCTGGCAGCAGCTGTCATCGTAGTGTTTGCTCTGGCAGCGCGCGAAGTCCGCATGGTTCTGAGAACTCTATGGTTGCCGGGCATTTTCCTGTTCTGCGCGATCGCATTGCCCTGGTACATCGCGGTGCAGATGCGAAATCCGCAGTTCTTTCGCGAATTCATTCTGCAACACAATTTGGCGCGCTTTTCTGGCGATCTCTATCACCATCGCCAGCCGTTCTGGTATTACCTTCCGGTCACGGCGTTAGCGTTCGTACCGTGGACAGTGTTCGTGATCGTGGCGTTCGTGGAGTCAGTGCGGATCTGGTGGGCCGAGCGTAAGTCCGTTTCCGCCGAGCCCGATTTTGATTTTCAGTTCAGAGCATTCACGTGCTGCTGGCTCGTCGTGCCAATAGCGTTCTTCTCGCTTTCGCAATCGAAGCTCCCCGGCTACATACTTCCCGCAATTCCCGCAGGAGCCGTACTGCTTGCGGATTACCTCCGCCGGCATCTTGCGCGGGAAGACGAATCCGTGCCCAAGGCGTTGGTGATATTGCATGCTCTCGTCGCGGCGGCGCCCATCGTTCCCTCTGTGCTGGTCGCTTATGTCATCACGCAGCACCGGCTGCCGGCAGGGCGACCCATGTTTGTCGCTCTTGGCATTGCGTTTGCCCTCTGCGCTGCTATCGCGATGACATTGGCGAGTCGCTCGCATTTGCGCATGCTCCGCTTTGTGACATTGATTCCAGTCGTGCTGTCAGTGGCGGCGGTGTTGAAGCTCGGATCGGTTTCGGTGGATCAGACACTTTCGGCGCGGCCGTTGGCGATCGAGTTGGCAGCCGTGGAGATACATCCGCTTCCGCTTGCGGTCTACGGCGTTCCCCGCGAGATAGAGTACGGGCTGACGTTTTATCGGAATCAGACAACGGCGCGCTATGAAGCTGTAGGTGTTCCAGAGGGAGCACATCTGCTGGTGGCGCCGGCGACGTGGAAGGTGAATGTGGCAGTGCAGACTGCCGGGCGGCGCGTGCTGTTCCTCGGGAACTACGCGCCCCAGAACGTGGACTATTACTGGGTGTCAGCCGCGGGGAGTGCGCAGGAAAGATAAGTCCTTGTCATCCTGAGGCACGCGTTCTTGGCGGGCTGAAGGATCTCTGCACTCTTAGACCGGATCGCGGCCGCCAGGAGGGCATGGATCCTTCGCATTGCTCAGGATGACAAATCAGCGGGCGGCAGGATGCTACTCGCTTGAATACGCCAGCTCTTCCAACCCCTGCCTGGGCGGCGCCGCAGCCAGTTCTTTGTTGCCGTATTCGAATCCCTTCTCGAAGGCCTGCAGATTTAACTCGCGGAAGCTCGGCGGCACCGAGTCGGCCACAGCTTTGCGGACGGCATCTGGTGTCAGAAGTTTCGTGACCGCGGTGAAGAATCCGACCATTACGGAGTTCAGCACCATGCGTTTGCCGAGCTCTTCAGCAATGCGCGTCGCCGGAATACTGTAGACCTTTTTGTCGGAGTTGACATTGGAGACTCGCACCAGATCTTCTTCGATGATCAGGATGCCCTCCGGCTTCAGTTCCGGCGCGAAACGGTTGTAGGCCTCCTGCGACATGACGACCATGATGTCTGGCCGCGTCACGTAGGGATACAGCACCGGCGAATCCGACAGAACGAGTTGCGCGCTGCACGCGCCGCCACGCGCTTCCGGCCCGAAGTTCTGCGTCATGGTGGCGAAGCCGTTTTCGTAAATCGAGGCCGCCTTGCCTAATAGAATGGCCGAGAGGATGACTCCCTGGCCTCCGAAGCCTGCCACGCGAATCTCGGTTAGCCGCATACGCACTCCGTTTCTGGTTCCTCTTGTGTCAGATCGATGTAGCGCTCGCCCAGCGTGTCGACGTATTGCGCGCGCATCATGGCTTGATAGTCGGGACGGTCGCGGTCCACGAACTTGCCGACGGCGATCTCTCCGTTGAGCGTGAGCCCGACTTCGCTGGTCGGCGCGCCGTGCTTCACCTTGCTCTTTTCTTTGTAGAACTTCATGGTGTCGAGGCCATCGCCCATCTTGTTGCGCCGCTGGTAGAGCGTAGGGCAGGGTGAAATCACTTCGATGAACGAGAAGCCCTTCTTCTGGAACGCCTCGCTGATCGATCGTGCCAACTGCCGGACATGGAAGGTTGTCCAGCGCGCAACGTACACAGCGCCGGCAGCTTCGACGAGATGCGGCAGGTTGAATGCCGGCTCGAACGTTCCGTAGGGATTTGTCGATGTAGTTGCGTGACCAGGTGTCGTTGGTGCGGTCTGGCCGCCCGTCATCGCATAGATCAGATTGTTCACGCAGATGACTTTCAGGTCGATATTGCGCCGCGCGGCGTGAATCAGATGATTGCCGCCGATAGCCGACAGGTCACCGTCACCGGAGTAGACCACGACATTCAGCTTGGGATTCGCCAGCTTCAGGCCAGTGGCAAACGGGATCGCGCGCCCGTGCGTCGTGTGAAACGAATCGAGCTTCACGTAGCCAGCCACGCGCCCCGTGCAGCCGATGCCGGAGACCAAGGCCAGCGACTGCAGGTCAATCTTCGATTCGATCAGGGCGTGGGCGAAGGAGTTTACCGTAGTTCCGATGCCGCAGCCGGGGCACCAGATGTGCGGCATGCGGTCGCTGCGCAGAAATTGTTCTACGGGATTGACCGTGTCGTCGTGCGCATTGTCGAGAATGTTCAGCATCGGCTTGCCTCCACGATGGCGTTCAGGATTTCGTCGGGATTGTGAACGCCGCCGCCAGCGTGCGAGACGGCGTAGGTCTTGGCTTTGCCGTCGGCGGCGCGTTGCACCTCGCGCACCATCTGACCCAGGTTGAGTTCTGGGACGACGAATGCTTTGACGTGCGCGGCCAGGTCCGCAATCTTTTTTTCGGGGAAGGGCCAGGCGGTGATGAGGCGCAACTTGCCGACTTTCAGACCCTTGTCGCGGGCCGTATCGATCGCCCGCTGTGCCACGCGCGACGTAATGCCGTACGAAACCACGACCACCTCCGCATCATCGAGCCGGTCTTCTTCGAAGAGGCAGATGCGGTCGGCGGCGGAGCGAATCTTGTTCTGCAGGCGGCGCACCAGCTTGTCTTGAACCTGCGGCGTCATATTTGGATAGCCACGCTCGTCGTGTGTCAATCCCGTGACGTGGAAGTTGTAGCCGTCGCCGGCGTGCGCCATCTCCGGTACCATGTCGCCGTTCGTACCGTAGGGCAGGTAGTCTTCGACAGATTTCTTGGTGTGCTTTCGCGGTGTGACTTCGATCTGGTCGGCGGGAGGAATGACGACTTTCTCCGTCATGTGCCCCACCACCTCGTCCATCATGAACATCACCGGGACGCGAAATTCCTCCGCGAAGTTGAAAGCCTTGATTGTCAGGTCAAAACATTCCTGAGGCGAATTAGGACAGAGCGCGATGATCTCGTAGTCACCGTGCGATCCCCAGCGCGCTTGCATCATGTCGGCCTGGGCAGGAAGCGTGGGCAGTCCGGTTGACGGCCCGCCGCGCTGCACGTCGACGAACACGCAGGGCGTTTCCGTCATGGCGGCGTAACCAATATGTTCCATCATCAGCGAGAAGCCGGGGCCAGAAGTTACAGTGAACGCTTTTGCTCCGCCCCATACTCCGCCCTGGAGCGCGATCGATGCCGCGAGTTCGTCTTCCATCTGAATAAAGGTTCCGCCCACCGTAGGCACGCGAGCCGCGAAGCGCTCGACCACTTCGGTCGAGGGGGTGATGGGATATCCGGCCGCGAATCTCGCACCGGCGGCCAATGCGCCTTCACAGCAGGCGTGGTCGCCGTCTAGGAAGTGCGTGCCGGTCAGCACGCCATGTGGATCCGCTTTCATTTCTCACCTCCGCTGGCCTGCTTGGCTTTGTCCTGGATCTTGGTTCCATTGATGGCGAAGTCCGGGCAGTACATGCCGCAGAGATCGCAGCCGCTGCATTTTTCCGGATGCACCACGTGCGGTGGATGGTAGCCCTTCGAATTGAAAGCGGAAGAGAGCGCGAGCACGTGCGTAGGGCAAAACTCCACGCAGAAGCCACAGGCCTTGCAGCGCTCCACGACGATCGAAACCCGTCCTTTTGCCACGAGATCCCCCAGCCAAGGAGTGACAAATCACTCCAGGAATTCAATAAAGCAGGATGTGATTATGCGATGAGTCCAGTGATATGCGGTGTGACCAGCATCACAGAGCGGCGTGAGGTCGGGCATGAGTTGGTTTTGCGCAAAAAATCGACTTAAGACGTTGTAGGCGAATGATTTGCGGCTCTAGAGGCTTGCGGCGGAATATGCCAATCGCTCTGTGACATGCTGGGGTGACCTTCATCACGGGTAGCTGTGAGGCTGAACACAGAGAAACAACCCCAACTTCCCTTTCCCGGGTTACACTTTGCGGCATGTGGCGCAGCGCAAGTTCGTTTCCAGCAGAGCTCTCACATAGCGGGGAGGCTCGGTCCGCGTGATCGCTCCGAGTCCAACAATTCCCGAGAATTTGCCTGCGAACGTGCAGCAGATTCTGTCTAGTTTCCTGGCCAGCGCGCAGCGGGCGTTCGCCGAGGATTTGCTCTCGGCTGTTCTGTTTGGCAGTGCGGCAGATGGATCCTTGCGGAAGTCGTCGGACGTAAACCTGATCTTAGTCCTGCGCCGGTATGACCCGAACCGCGCTCAGCGGCTTCGGAACGATCTTGCCACGGCAGAGGCGGCCATCCTCTTGCGCGTAATGTTCCTGGCGCAGGACGAAATTCCCGCCGCGTGCGAGGCGTTCGCGCAGAAGTTCAGCGACATTCTCCGCCGCCGCGTGGTGCTGCTCGGGCCCGACCCTTTCCAAGGTATTTCCATCCCACGCGCGGCGGAGGTGAGACGTCTTCGTCAGGTATTGTTGAACCTGTCGCTGCGCCTGCGAGAAATCCATGCCGGACACGAGAGCGCGAGCCGGTCCACATTACAAATGCTGGCGGATTCGACGGGAGCCTTACGGTCGAGCGCCGTGCTGTTGCTGGTGCTGGAGGGCTGCGACGCTCCGAAACCCAAGCAAGCCCTACTCAATGTGGCCGAGCAGATCGCGCCCGGAAAGTTTTCCGCTCCGCTGGCCGAGCTTTCGCAGCTGCGTGAGACCGCAACGCTGTCTGATGCGGATGCCTATGAGGTCATGATTGCCATGATGGAGCTTGCGGCCGCCATGCACCAGCGCGCTGCAGCACTCAAAGAGTAAGAGTGGTATCCGTATGAATCCTTTCGACCTGCGAGGACCGGCGTTTCTTTTCTTCTACTTCCTGCTGGCGGGATTCGTGATTCTTGGAGTCATCTGGCTACGCGAGCTGATGGAACGCGGGCCCACGCCCCAGGTTTCGCTCGACGATCCCTACTTTTTTGCTTACCTGCGCGGCGGGGCAAACGAACTTCGTCGCGCGGCGATCATCGTGCTGCTGGACCGCGGCTGGCTCATCGCAGATGGAGACATCGTGTCTCGCCGCGGAGATATCGAACCCCACCCTGAGCAACCGGCGGTGGAGCAGGAAATCCTGTCCTTTTTCTACGCACCTCACGCTGCGTATGAAGCGCTGAAGGGTAGTTCTGCGAGCGCTGCCGCGTCGGCCTATGACGAGCGCGCGCTTGACCTCGACTTGATGCCCGACGCGCGCGCTAAAGCACGCCGTTACACCGTGAGTAGCATCGCTGCATGCGCACTACTCAGCGTGTCGTTCATCAAGATCGCGGTCGCGCTGTCCCGCGGCCGGACCAACATCTTGTTCTTGATCGTTCTGACTGCCATTGCTCAAATCGCGCTCTGGCAAATAGCCATCCTCGGCCCCACCGCGAAAGGACGTGCGCTGCTGCGCGATCTCCGCGTTCTGTTCAGCGATTTGAAAGGACGCCGTCCTTTCTTGCGGCCGGGTGCGGGTACGAAGGAGATTGCGTGGCTGGTCGGAGTCTTCGGAATGGGCGCACTTCCCGGAGGTGGCTTTCCCGACGTGAAGACCCTGTTTCCACAAAGCACCAGCGCAGGCAATCTCGGAAACACGGGAGTCAGTTGCGGCGCGGCTAGCAGTTGCAGCAGCGGAGGAGGCTGCGGGGGCGGCGGAGGATGCGGTGGGGGTGGAGGCTGTGGAGGTTGCGGAAGCTGATATGGCGCCTCTTTCACAAGATCGTGTGGGCCTGAGCTGGCGAACAGAACTCGCCGCCGGAATCTTAGCCCATCAAGACCAGATTGATCTGGTCGAAGTGATCGCCGAGGACTGGTTCGACGCTTCGCGTTCGAAGGCGTCGGCTCTGCGAACGCTGGCGGCGCAGATCCCGGTGCAGTTACATGGAACCAGTGCAGGTCTTGCTTCGGCCGCGCCGGTGGGAGAGAAACGCCTGGCGAAGATGGCGCGGCTTGTGGAGATAGTGCGACCCGAAGCGTGGTCGGAGCACCTCGCATTCGTGCGCGGCGGAGGCTGGGAGATCGGCCACCTGGCGGCGGTTCCGCGCAATGCGGTCACCGTGGAAAACACCGCCGCGAACGTGGCGCGAGCGCAGCGAATCGTCGGCATGATCCCCATGGTGGAGAACATCGCATCGTTGATTTTGCCACCCGCGAGTTCGTTGACCGAATCCGACTGGCTGGGCCGCGTCTCGGTTGCTGCCGACGCGCCGCTCCTGCTCGATCTGCACAACCTGTACGCGAATGCCATGAATTTCGCGGACCATGCAGCTGCAGCGCCGATGGCCGCTTTAAGACAAGTTCCACTGGACCGCGTCGGGATGGTGCATATTGCCGGAGGCCGTTGGATTTCTGCAAGCGGCAAGCGCAACGATCGGCGATTGCTGGATGATCACTTGCATCCCGTGCCGGATGCGGTCTTTTCGATGCTCGAAGAGTTAGCCGCGCTGGCCCCGCAGCCTCTCACGGTCGTGCTTGAGCGGGATGGTGCCTATCCGCCGATGAGTGACCTGCTGTTGGAACTGCAACTGGCGCGGGCTGCGATGCGACGAGGTCGGGAACGGCTGACTCGAACCACATCCTGCCCCTTCAATCCAGGTAAGACGGCCTCGGGCGGGAGTTCTGAGCGTCTGGAAGCCCTGTTAGCGCGCATCTACGTCGATGAATCCTTGCGCGCTCGTTTCCTCGCCGCTCCGGAAGAATTTGCGGAGCGCTATGTCCGGAACGCTGAGGATGCAGCGGCGCTGGTTTCGATCGACCGGACGGGACTTGCCATGGCCGCTCGCAGCTTCGAGCGAAAGCGCCAACTAAAGCGGACGCAACAGCGCGAGACGACGACCCCGATGTAACTCCCTCTTCCGCAATGGGAACCCGTCGTCTGTTGCCGCCCTATGTTCGCCTGGTTTGCCTCTGCCGGGCGAACCAACTACACTCGAAATTTTGCCGCGAGATTTTACGCCGACCCCTGGCGGGAGCCGCGGCGGGAGCCCTTTGGAGATCCTCGACCTCAGGCATTTTTCTTCCGTGGACCTGCGTCCTTTGCTGGATGACGAGACGCAAGTCTGGTCACGCCTGCTGTCGTGGGATTATTCCGGCTCGGCGGAAATGATTCTCCGTTACGTCGACGCGAAAATCCTGCCGGGATATGCTGCCGTAGATCGCGGCCGCGTCTTCGGCTACTCCTTTTTTGTGTATGAAGGCAGCAAGGGAGTGATCGGCGATCTCTACGTCATCAATGGCGCCCGGCTTCCGAATGCCCGCGAGGTTGAATTAAAGCTGCTCACCCACGTGATCGAGACGCTGCAGCAGTCTCCGGGGATCCATCGCGTGGAAGCGCAACTGCTGGCGCACGAGGCCAACGCGGTGTCGCGCCCGTTTCTCGAGACGGGATTTCAGCGGCACCCGCGCTTGTTCATGACGTTGACCTTGGGGAAAGCTGCCGCGGAGAAGGTGCCGACGCATCCCGATGTTGAGATTCGGCCGTGGACTGAGGGTGACTACCAGCCCACTGCTGCTGTCATCACTGCGGCGTATCGCGGCCACGTTGACGCTCAAATCAACGATCAATACCACACGCTCAGCGGATCGTTGCGCTTTCTCAATAACATCGTGCGGTTCCCGGGATGTGGTGTGTTCGACGCCGAGTCGTCGTTCGTGGCCTTGGACCGAAAGGCGAAGAGTCTGATCGGCGTGATCCTGTGCTCGCGCGTGCGAAACAACGTCGGCCACGTCACGCAGGTATGTGTGCTGCCGGAGTATCGCTCTCGCAGAATCGGGGAGTCTCTGCTGGCGGCCACCGAAGGCAACCTCAGGAGGCGAAACTTCGCCCTTCTCTCGCTGACGGTGACCGAAGCGAATGCGCGTGCAGTTGCCCTCTACCGGCGATTAGATTTTGAGTCGAAGAGAATTTTTGATGCGTTCGTGTGGGAAGGTTAGCTTCGAGCGGCGAGCCATGAGCTACGCGTAGAATCGGGCTTGCTCGCAGCTCATCGCTCGCAACTCAGGGCTATCTGCGCAACACCCACATCGCCCAGCCAGCCACCAGCACGCCGCCGAGAAACATGGCAAAACAATAGAGCCCGTACTTCACCATTTCGCGCGTGTTCTCGCGGTGGGTGATGCCGAATACGATGGAGGCGAACAATGCGAACACCGCCGCTGCGCTGAAATGATTGAGTGTAATGTTCACTGCGCCAAACTCCGAGTGAAGGCGTTAACTGACAGCGGAGAGCTGATCGCGGATAGCTGCATTATTGTTTCTTCCCGATGGCGATGTGATAGGCGTCGGCGACGGCGATAAAGTTCAGCAGTCCCGCGACAATCATGAATTTCGTTCCATAGTCCGCCGTGGCGAATGCGATCGCGCCCTGGCCCCAGTCCGCGGCCATCGTCACGATGTAAAGCGCTCCAGCCCCTACGTCGCCAATGAATCCGAGAATGTCGAGAATGTCG
Source organism: uncultured Acidobacteriaceae bacterium (assembly GCA_963752175.1). Taxonomy (GTDB): domain Bacteria; phylum Acidobacteriota; class Terriglobia; order Terriglobales; family Acidobacteriaceae; genus Sulfotelmatobacter. Next base: position 125,505 of record CAVVXZ010000020.1, on the reverse strand, counting down.
CCGCCGTTCGCTTTGTAAATGCGCCCCTGCATCGCGAGTCCGAGCACGAATAGGGTTACGATCGACACGAACAGGAGCAAACCGCGAATCCATCGTTTCTGGATCATGTGTCCGGCGCCAGGAATCAGCCAGCCCAGCGCCGGCGCGACCACCGACATCATGTTCACTTGTTCCTGCTGAGCGGGCCTCGTTTTGTCTGTCGTGGAATTAGCCATTCAGATGTTCACAATCTCGCGTTGAATTTTCCCGGTCACTTCGGCGGACTTGGGCCGCACCAGCACGTTCACTTCGCTGCGCACGCCGAACTCGGGCAAATAGATTCCGGGCTCGATGGAGAAGCAGGAGTTCGGCAGAATCTGCCGCTCGTCGTGAATTTCCAGATCGTCCATGTTAGCTCCATTGGCATGGACGTCGGTGCCGATGGAATGTCCGGTGCGGTGAATAAAATAATCGCCGTAGCCAGCCTTCTTGATGTGTCCGCGGGTGGCGCGATCCACTTCCCATCCGGCGATGCGGCGTCCACCGTTGATCGCGTCGAGGACGGTCTTCACGCCGGCGTCGCGCGCGTCGCGCACGATCTCGAAAACTTCCTGCATTTTTCCTGATGGCGCATTGCCCACGAATCCCATCCAAGTGATGTCGTAGTAGACCGCGTTGGGCGTGTTCTTCTTACCCCAGACATCGAGCAACAGCAGGTCGCCTTCGCGAATTGGCACCGGATGACTGGCATGCGGCTCGTAATGCGGATTACCGGCGTTAGCGTTGACTGCCACGATCGGCGGATCGTCGGCGAGAAGATTCTCGCGGGCGAAAGCCTCCATAAACCACTGCTGGATTTCGTGCTCTTTGGTGCCGCCGTTGCGCACGCGCTTCCCGACTTCTTTGAACGCTGCCGCCACAATAGAATCGATGCTGTCGCGCGCGGCGAAGTGCGACTGGATCTGCTCTTCGCTCCAAGTGGATTCAAACTGGGCAACGAGATCCGCGGAGCTAACCACGTTCTTGCCCAATCCCCGCAGCAGGTCGATCGTGCCGCCATCGACCAGCGAGATGGTGAACACGCTGTTATTCGGCGAATACTGCATGGCGAGGTCGCGGTGCTTCGCGAGAATGGACTTGAGCTGGTCGAACAGTTCCTGCCAGCCGGAATACCGATGCTTCTTGCCGGGCAGGGAATCGAGGTGTCCGGCTTCAATCTTGTGGACCAGTTTGACGGGTTCGCCTTCGGAGGGAATCAGGTAGAACCAGCGCCGGGTCACCATCAGGCTCGTGGGCAGGCCAAGCACCCGGTAAGCGATAGGATCGCGATGGTGGTGGTCGTAGAAAAGCCACGCGTCAATGTTGCGTTCGCGCAGCGCAGACTGGATGGCGGCAAGGTCCATGAGCAAACCTCTATTGTAAACAAGAGCAAGGATTTGGGCGAATCCGTCGAACTGGATTTTGATAAACTCCGCCAGATGGCTGCGATAGCCGAATCCGTCCCCATCAAGCCAGCCCAGCGCGTGCGCATTGAGTCGATCGACGTGGTGCGCGGCGTCATCATGATTCTGATGGCGCTCGACCATACGCGGGACTTCTTCGGCACCTCCGGCCTGAATCCCACAGACCCGGCCACGACGACCATTCCACTTTTCTTTACTCGCTGGATCACGCATTTCTGCGCGCCCGTTTTCTTCCTCCTGACAGGCACGGGCGCCTATCTCTCGCTGCGCAAGAAGTCGAAAGTCGAGCTATCGCGATTCCTCTTCACGCGCGGCCTCTGGCTGATCTTTCTGGAGTTGGTCGTCTCCCGATGCCTGGGTTGGCAGTTCAACTTTGACTATCACGTGGTGTTCATCATCGTATTGTGGGCGCTGGGCTGGGCGATGATCGTGCTCTCGGCTCTGGTTTATCTGCCGCCGTCGGTTGTGACGGCGTTTGGAGTGTCGATGATTGCGAGCCACAACCTGTTCGATTCCGTGCAATCTTCCAGCTGGCTTTGGACCATCCTGCACTCGCCCAATTTCCTGCTGAAGACCCCGATCCACAGTGTGTTCGTGGGGTATCCACTCATTCCCTGGATTGGCGTGACCGCGGCGGGCTATGGTCTTGGGCAGATCTACAGTTGGCCGTCGGAGCGGCGCGGGGCGTTTCTGCTGCGGTTGGGTCTGGGGCTGAGCGCGGGCTTTGTCATCTTGCGCGCGATCAACGTCTATGGCGATCCGCAGCGGTGGTCTACACAGAGATCCGTGGTTTATAGCGTGCTTTCATTGTTGAATACGACGAAATATCCGCCGTCTCTGCTGTACTTGTTGATGACGCTTGGTCCGGCGATGATTTTTCTTTGCGCGGTCGAGGCCGGGACGCCGCCTTGGCTGCGGCCCGCGCTGATCATCGGCAAGGTACCAATGTTCTACTACCTGCTGCACATTCCTCTTATTCATCTCCTGGCCATCGCAGTGTGCTACGCGCGCTACGGGCAGGTGCATTGGATGTTCGAGTCGCCGACCATGGGCCAGTTCCCCATCACTCAGCCGCCGGGCTGGGGATACACGCTGCCGATTGTCTACCTGATATGGGCCGCTGTGGTGTTGACGCTGTATCCGCTGTGCCGATGGTTTGCCGGAGTGAAGCAGAGCCGCGGCGACGCCTGGCTAAGTTATTTCTGATGTAGGCGCGGGCACGTTGACGAGTTGCAATACAAATCCAGCCGCGGAGCGGCGCTACAAAATTAGCCCAGCGCTCAGTGCTGGGTCAGCACAACAAAATCAGAAATAAGTCCCGGAGGGAAAACACAAGGGGCGCATCTCTAAGCACCCAGGACCCGTGCACGCGCAGGCTTCGGCAGCGTTTCGCACGCCGTCCGCAACACCAGCCGTGGAGCGCGCCCGCGAATCTTCATCAGATACGGCAGCGTGCGCTTCGGATCGTACTTCGTCGTTTCCCGCAGCAGCCAGCCGAGGCCTTTCTGCACCATGTCATCTTGGTCGGTGAGGAGGAAATCGGAAAGCTTCACAATCTCGGGGAAGAACATTTGTGACCGCGCGCCGCGAATCATCGCCACGCAAGCCGCTCGCCGGTGCCAGCGTTTCGGCGACTTCGCCCAGCGAAACGCATCCTTTACTCGCGCGGGCTTCGCGGCCACCATTGGTGCAATCAGGTAGTGCACCAGCCCGTCGTGATCGGCCCAACTGCTGATGCGGTCGAGCCACGATTCGAACAAGCGGAATTCACGATCGCCGAACTGCGCGTCCATCTTCTCGAGAAGAAACACGGCGGCGACCTTTTCTTCGAGCACACGGCCGAAGAATAGTTTGTCGGCTACTTTCACTAAGAAATCAAAGTCGTGCTCGCGCAGAATCTCGCGGCGGCATTGCCGGACGGCCCGTCGCAGTGCGGCTGTGTACCAGCCGTGTGATTTGATCTCCTCTTTGAAGAACCACTGAACCCCGGCGGCGTGCTCGGCCGAGCCGCCGCCTTTTAGCGCACTACGTATCTGTTCGGCGACTGTAGACGGACTGCGCTTCGAATTCGGCATAATGATCGTTCAATTCACGAGCGCGCTGCCGGTTCCTGCGAGGCTCCAGAGGTTCTCACGAACTGGTCATACACCCACAGCGCCCCAGCAGTCGCAAGTCCGATGCCGGTGATCCAGAACCAGATCATCGCCGGCTGGTGCTGGACTTCGCCGAAGTGATGCAACAGGAATCCGCCAAACGGGCCGCCGATGAGCGATCCTATACCGATGGGCACGAACGCAAATCCCATGTACGTTCCCTGCTGCCCTGGAGGCGCGAGGCGTGAGATGTATTCGTAATAGCGCGGGGCCTGGATGATTTCACCCATGGCGAGGAAGAACAGCGAGAAGATCGCGCCCCAGATCGTGGGCCGAAAGGCGAGGATCAACCACGATAGGGAAGTGATCACCGTGCCCAGAATGACAGCGGCGAATGCCGGAATCTTGCGCGTCAGGAAATTTACCGCAAGGGTCAGACAGATGACGGTCAATCCATCGACCACTAGGATCATCTCGACATCTGCATGCGCATTGATGTACCCGTGAATGAATCCGGGCAGACTGATGTACTGCTGCCAGAAAACGATCCAGTAGCCAGTGAAGATCACGAGGAACCACATGAACCGGCTGATTCCCGCCAGCATCAGCACGAGGAAACCAATCCAGATCCACCACGGGACGGACCACTCAGGTTTCGTCCAAAGCGCAACGCGCAACACGAGTGCCGCGGCGAGTACTGGTAAGACGAGCCGGTAATTTCCCAACACAATGCAGAAATTCTGGGTGACCGTCGCGATGGATGGCGGAGGCGCATCACCGGCCTTCCGCGGCTCCCGGAAAAAGAGCAAGACCACGAAAAACATCGCGAACACGCTAAGGGCGGCCACGCGGTACACATTCTCGACGCCCAGGTGGCGATGTGCCCAAGAAGCAAAAAAGGGTCCCGCAGCGCCGCCGATGTTGACCATGGTGTAGTAGATCGAATAGCCGATCGAGCGAACATTTTCTTTCGAAGCACGAGCTGTGGTGCCGACCACGCACGGCTTGACTAGCGACACGCCGAGCGCGGGAAGGATCAGGATGAAGCCAACAAACAGCCCCAGCGGCACCACGTTGCGCACCGGTGCCAGCCATGAAGCGCCAATCGAACCGATCAGAAAATACGAAGCGCCCAAAATGAGATAAGCCACCGACAGAGCGCGGCGGAATCCCAGTCGATCGGCAGCGGCTCCGCCGAAGATCGCGAGGAACCAAACCATGCCGCCGAATATGCCGGTCAGCGTGCCGGTCTGCTCGGTCGAGAAATTCAGTTGCTCCTGCAGATACAAGGCCAGCGACGCGAATGCCCCGTAATAGGCGAGGCGCTCGAAAATCTCGGTGATGTTCGCGATCCAGAAGGGACGCTCGAAACCGTTGCGGATTTCTTCCAAGCGTTGCGAGAAGGACAAAGTGGCTCCTAGAGGTATGTGCCGTCGGCGGCTGCCTGTAGTGTCAGACGGAAATTTCTGCTACGCATTCTGGCCGTACACCGCGAGCGCAAGATGCTGCCGAGATGCCGGCGCTCCTATCCGATTCGATTGCGCAACTCGGCGGCGGAAATGCCCGCCACGCGTATCACTTTATTCCGGCTGGTCTGGCCGGAGGCAATGGTAACGGAAGAGCGCGGCACCTTCAAAAGTTTCGCGAAAAATTCGATGCATGCCTCATTGGCCCGGCCGTCGACCGGAGGCGTGGTCAGGGAGACTTTCAGCGCGTCGCCGAACTCGCCAGTGATGGCGTTCTTCTTCGCGCGGGGATGAACCTTGACGGCGAAGGTGACTCCGCTCCCTGACTCATCAAGAGGAATCGTCATTATTATTCCTCAGCGTCTTCTGTCGTTAAGGTTTAGGTCTTAATCCGAAAATTGCGGTCCCGACGCGTACGCAAGTCGAGCCTTCTTCGATCGCCACCTCGAAGTCATGCGACATGCCCATAGAAAGGACGTCCATGCCTATCGTCGGTAGTTTGCGCGCCGCGATCGCGTCACGCAATCGCCGCAGCTTGCGGAAGTACGGCCGCGCGCCTTCTGGATCGTCTGTAAACGGCGGCACCGTCATCAGCCCCCGGAACTCGAGGGCCCCGAACCGCCGGGCAGCTATTAGCAAATCCTCCAGATCCAGCGAATCCGGCGGGACGCCGCTCTTCGCGCTCTCACCGCCGACGTTGATCTCGATCAGCACGGCTAGCTTCTTACTCACGCTTCGAGCGGCGGCATCGAGTTTTTCGGCGAGTTTTACCGAGTCGACCGAGTCCACGGCGCCGAATAACTCCGCCGCCTTGCCGGCTTTGTTGGCTTGCAGGTGCCCGATCATGTGCCACTCGGCTCCGGCCAGATCGGCGAGCGCCGCTGCCTTCCCGGCAAACTCCTGCACGCGGTTCTCCCCGAACATGCGCAATCCGGCGGCGTGGGCTTCGCGAATGCGCTCTGGCGGATGCGTCTTGCTCACCGCCATCAGCCCAATTTCTTCGGGACGCCGCCCTGCGCGTCGCGCGGCTTCCGCGATTCTTTCTTGAAGGGCCGCTATGTTTTCGGGAATCGACATCAGGCACTGAATCTGTCACGAGTATGAAGCCGCATCAACCCGGAGGCCATCGAGATACGAAGCGCCGGGCCAGGAAAGCGCGCTTAGCCGAATGGTTCTCGCTCACATCATCGCCGTAGGCGGCGCGGGTTCGTTCGGGTCGCCTGCGCTGGTGAGAGGGAGAATGATCATCAACGCAGCCAGCAGAGTCATCACGATAATTCCTCCGACGTACAGCGGATGATCGAAGATCTGAGCTGCCTTGATTTTGCCAGCCCAGGCTGAGGCTGTGCGCAACCATGGCTGCTGGGCGTACGACAGTGCAATGACACCCGCCCACATCAGCCCACATAGGGCTTCGCCGGCTATCAGACCCGACGCCGTCAATACGCCGGCATTTTCCGCTCGTGCGTGTTGCGCAGCATTTAAGCCGCGCCGCTTTGCCGTCCAATCCCCGATTGAGCGGAAGACCCCGCCCAGGAAGATGGCGAACGTCGTCTCAAATGGCAGATACATTCCCACCGCCACCAGCATGGGACTCTTCACCTGCATCATGATCAGCGCGATTCCGAAGCACACGCCCACGACCACTAAGGGCCACGGCATCTCGCCACCCACGATGCCGATTGCGAGAGTGGCCATCAGCCCCGCTTGTGGTGCCGAGAGGTCCCGGCTTCCAAAACCGAAGGCTGTGTGTAACAGGTAAAGGGGCCAATACATCACCAAACTCGCCACTACAACAGCGATTAATTCCGCAGTCTGAATTTTGCTGGGGGTGCCCCCGAGAATGTAGCCGACTTTGAAATCCTGTAGTAATTCGCCAGCGACCGCCGCTGACACACAAACTACAGCCGCTACTCCAAGCACTGTGGCCACGCCAGAAATTCCGTGAACGCCCAGAGCCACCATCAACAGGGCAGCGACAATTAACGTCGACAAGGTCAGACCGGAAATCGGATTATTGGAAGATCCGATAAATCCGACCAGGTTTCCTGATACCGTCGCGAAGATAAATCCCACAACCAGCATCACCACAGCCGCAAGTATTGCGGGCCAAAGTAGTCCCGAGATGTGTACATAAAGGAAGCACATCAGCACAAACATGACCGCGATCAGCCCGAACACAATCTTCGAACTCATGTAGCGCTCGGTGCGAGAGAGCTGGGCTTGCTGATCGGCCGTTTGGCGAAGATCGGAGAAGGCCTTCCCCAGCCCCGCGGTAAGGCTAGCCCGCATGTTGTAGAGGGTGTAAGCCGCGCCCACGAGCATGCCGCCCACGGCGATGGGGCGTACGATAAATCGCCACACCGCAGCCGCCATGGTCGCCCAGTCGTCCGGCGTATCCGCGGGAATGTATTGCTTGAGTTGCGGGCCGAGAAAATACATGAGTAGCGGCACCATCAAACCCCATGCCAGAACGCCACCCGAAAACTGGAGCGCGGCCAGCCTCAGTCCGATAATGTAGCCCACGCCTAGGTACGCAGGGCTTACGCTCGGAGCAGCGACCATGCTCGCCCCACCGGCTGCGAGTACGTTCGTGCTGCCAACCGAACCCAGTCGCACCTGGCTGCGGCCCAGGCTGCCAACTCCAAAGTGCAAGTCCTTGTCGGCGGCAAATAAACCAAAACGACCCAGCAGGTAAACGAAGCCACCTATACCGATATTCCAGAAGAGATATTTCGCGGCCTGCGCGCCGCGCTGTCCGGCTTTGTGAATCTCCGACGCTGCCAGCGATTCCGGAAAGGGCAGCTCGGGATCTTCCACCATGCCGCGGCGCACCAGCGAGATGAACAACACCCCGAGAATGCTGCCCACCATGATGAGTGCCGTTGATTTCCAATACGCGACGCCCGGTTCAAAGGAGGGCCACGCCTTGGCAATCAGGAACGCGGGAATCGTGAAAATCGCTCCCGCAGCTACCGACTCTCCGATGGAGCCCGCGGTTCGAGCAATATTTTCTTCCAGCAGGGATCCCTTCCACGCGCGCATGGCCGCCATCGCGATGACGGCCGCAGGATACGTGGCGGCGATCGTGATGCCGGCTCGCAGACCGAGGTAGGCGTTGGCAGCGCCCAGCACGATCGTCAATAAGAGTCCAAGCATAACGGCCCGCAGCGTGAACTCTTTCATCTCCATGGTTTCGGGGACATAGGGCACGTGCTTTTTCTTGCCGGGCACGTCGGGCGCTGAACTGCTCATAGATGGGATCCTTGTAGAGCGTGGGATGAAAACGTCATCGACTGCCTTGTCTCGCCAGACTGACACAACAATGACACAAAACAATGGAACGGCGCACCTTAGCACGCGGCCAGCCTGCAAGACAAGTGCGCCGGGGAGTCCTTCATCACAAACGCCCTCCTCGTTCCGCAATGAGCTGCATCGCCGGCTTGCTGACCCAGCTGTGACCGTGAGAGCCAGGGTTGTAAAAGTGTTCGCCCCACGACAGGGGTGTGACGTTGCGGTATTCGTGCATTGATTCGTCGGGAACGAAGCGCAGGCGCTTACGCAGCGATGCTCGAGCGTTGGGATCGCCGCCGCGATCGAGCAGCAAGCGAGCGAAAGCGGCGTCGCGCTGCAGTCCGCAGAGGTAGGCTTGCGAGACAACACAGCCGAACAGTGGGGTGTGGCCGCCGAAGCCGTCCGCATCCACTTCCGCGCGCGCGTTCACGTCGGCGCCTTGTTCGATCAGCCAGCGCGCTATCTCGATTTCGTCGAAATCCACACACATATGTAGCAGCGTGGTTCCGGCCAGCGGCGTGCCGTGCAGCGCCAGGGAATGGTCGGAGTGGCATCCTAATTCGGGGGGATAGATCTCTTCGTGCGAGAAAGTGCGGCTCAATAGCTGAGGGTCGCGGCGCAGATGCTCTTCGAGCAGATCAATACGTCCGCGATGCATCGCCACGGGCGGCGTGTCGGGCAGAGCGACGCCCCGCTTCGCGACGAGCTCGAGGCAGCGATGTTTGTTTTCCGGGCCGCGGCAATACGTTTGCAGCAGCAATGCGAGGGGCGCGAGGCGGTCGCCGTCTTTGTCGGTGAGGTCCGCTCCCAGTTCAAGCAGGAACGCGAGGCCCTCGGGATTCAGAGTTTCGCACGGCCCCATCACCATCCCGGGAAGGACGCGGGCGCCCATCGCATGCAGACGCCGCGCGGTTTCAACCTGGCCTTGCAGGCAGGCGCGGTCGAAGGCGTGCTGCAAATCTTCTGCGCCCATCTCGCGCAGCATCGCTATGATTGCATCTTGGCCGACATTCGCTGCGTAGGACATGGGCGGGCCCCAGTTGCTGTCCGCTATGCCGCGCGCGGCCTCGTGCAGCAGCTGCGGGTCCTTCAGCACCAGCGCGCGGACGGTCTCGACATCGCCCTGCCAGATCGCGTCAGTCATGCGACAGGCCGTGACCAGCCGCGGCCAATTTTGCAGCCCGTAGCTTCGCGCCAGCGCCGCTTGCGCGTCGGCGAGTTTGGCGGACGCAGGATCGATTGCCTTCATGCCTTGCGTGGGATGATGTTCGAGCAACTCCGCGACTGCAGCCGGATCATTCTGCTTCACGGCGCGCAACAGATCCTTGGCTTGATGCTTGAGTTGATCGAGGTTGGGACGAACGGGAAAGTGGCGATCGTGGAACTGCTTGGCCATAACGGACCTCCTTCGTGGTCATACCCGGGGTCCGCTGCGGCGGGCGAAAAGGAGGTTCGTGAGAACCTTGGATTTCGAGAATCGCTCAGGTGGACTCGGTCCTGTCCGCGGACGGGCGGCGTCCTGTACGCCGGTGGCCAGTATAGCGCACAGATGCCAGGCATCATCGGGGAATTTGGGCAACTCGTCGGGACTCTATTTCTTGGTGCCCTTCGTGTCTCGTCCGCCCTGGTGCAGGATGATGTGGGTTACATCGCCCTTGTCGTTCTTGACGAACTCCACTTCCGCGTCGACGACTTTCAGGAAGAATTTAGTTTCTGATTCGGCATACAGAGGAAACTTAGGCTGTCCGCTCGCCTGCGTCATCAATTGGCCGCCTTCGAGGGTCATCACAATATCGAAGTTCGGCATCAATTCGTAGGTGCCAACATATTTTTCGAGGACCGCGGGCGGAATCGTGACCTCCTTTCTTTCGGAGGGCAAAACGACGGCCTCCCCGCGGGCCACCGCAGCCAGTTTTCCGGCGATAGCCTCGGGCGCACCCCCGTTCAGGTTCGCGAGCACGACCACGGTCAACTTGTCTTCGGGATAGTAAGCCAGCATGGTGTTGAAACCTTCAATTCCACCGCCATGCTCAATCACTTTATGGCCATTTGTGGCGTGCACCGCAAGCCCAAACGCGTAATCGCTTTTGAATGGCGTCGTCATTTTCTGCAGCGAAGCGGCAGACAGCACCTTGCCGCCCATTAATCCCTGCTCCCAGCGCAGCAAGTCTTCCGTCGTGGAGTAGAGTGCGCCCGCCGAGAAGGGAATGCTCATGTCGATGTATCCGGCGTTCTTGGGCCCTTTGTCGCCGGGTTCATATCCCGAAGCGCGGTGCAGGATGACTGCCGAGTTCGAATCGTAACCCGAGTCCTTCATCCCCAGCGGATTGAAGATGTTCTCCTGCACGAACTGGATGTAGCTCTGTTGGCTGATCTTCTCGACCAAATGGCCCAGCAAAACATATCCGGAGTTGCTGTAGTTCCACTTTTCTCCCGGCTGAAATTCGAGAGGCTTTTCACGAAAGCGCGCAACCAGTTGTTCCGGAGTGGTGGCAATCGCTTCCGTGGAATGATAGTCCGGAAATCCAGTGAAGCTCGGAATGCCCGACGTGTGCGTTAGCAGATGGAAGATGGTGATTTTGTCCCATGCGGCGGGGGCATCGGGCATGTATTTCTTTACTGGGTCCTCGACCTTCAGCTTGCCGCGCTCCTCGAGCAGCAGAATCGAGGCTGCGGTGAACTGCTTGGTGACTGAGCCCAGGCGGAATTTAGACGCGGGTGAATTCGGAACATCCCATTCCAGATTCGCCGCCCCGTAGCCCTCGCTGAGGATGACCTTTCCGTCGCGCGCAACCAAGACAGATCCCATAAATTGTTTTCCATCCACGTAGGAGCGCACGACCTGTTCCATCCGGGAAACGTTGTCCTGCGCCAGACCGATCGTCACCAACAAGAACGCGATTGCGATTCTTCGGAACATGAGCACTCCTTTCAAAGGGCCAAGAGTCAACGAATTATACGAGCGGAAGCGCGAGCACTCCCCCGCAAGTTTCGTCCCTGTGCGAAAATATGCTGCAAGTTTTCTCACTTGTCGTGGAGGTCACGCATGCGCCACCTTTCTGGGCATACCTTCCTTGCCTTTGCAATGTTGCTGTTGGTCGGCCACGCCCAGCTTGCCGCACCAGTCGCGCCCGCACGCCCAGTAACGGATACATACTTTGGCACACCAGTTGTTGATCTCTACCGATGGATGGAGGCGGGTGGCCCGGAGTTGCTTGATTACATGAAGGCCGAGAACGCCGTCACAGCGGAAGCGCTCAAGCCTTTCGCGACACAGAATGCGGAACTGCTGACGGAACTAACCAAACTCGCGGACACAGTCCCGGAGGTTCGCGGCTTCACGCGCACTCTGGATCAGTATTTCTATCTCGTGACGCCGCAAGGCAAGAGCGACGCGCAGTTGATGGTGCGCGCCGTCACGGGTGGCACCGCGCGGCTGCTGCTCGATCCCGCAACCATGGCGACGGATGGCAAGCATGCGGCGATCGATTACTTTGTGCCTTCCCCGGATGCGAAGTACGTGGCCGTGGGAGTGTCGCTGGGTGGTTCGGAAAATTCCGTGCTGCATGTGGTGGATACGGCGACCGGAAAGCTCATGGGAGAGACCATCTCGCGAGCGCAAGAGGCGAACCCTTCATGGACAGACGACAGTCAGGGATTCTACTTTGCGCGGCTGCAGGTGATGGCAGAGGGCGCTGCGGCGTCGACGAAGTACGACAATATGCGCGTGTACTTTCACCGGCTCGGAGCCGAGGAGGCGAGCGACGTGCTGGTTTTCGGTCCGGATTTCACAACGGATCCGATGCTGCCGAAGAACGGCAATGTGGCCGTCCAGGTCGTGACCGGGACCAAGTTTCTGCTGGCCTCGCAAGTGTCCGGTGTAGTGGAAACGCGTGCGTTCTGGCTCCGGCGTGCCGAGGGAGGTCCATGGATCAAGGTGGTGGCGCATGAAGACGGTGTGCTCGCGCTGGATGTTCACGGCACTCGCGTCTACGCGATGACCAAGGGCGGTGCGAATGGGGCGGTCAGCAATGGGCGGGTGGCGAGCTTCGACCTGGCGGACGAAACGTTTGCCAACGCCCACGAGGTGGTGCCCGAGAGCAACTTCATCCTTTCGGCGAGGGACGGAACAGGGCTTAGCGCGGCGCAGGATGCGTTATACGTCTACGGATTTCAGGATGGGATCAGCGGGGTAATCCGCGTGCCCTACGACAAAGAATCACAACGCGCGTCTCTGGCATTGCCGATTAGCGGGTCGGTGGGAGAGGTGGTCGCGGACGTTCGACGGCCAGGCATCACGGTGTTGTTGGAAGGGTGGACAGTGCCGAAGGCCATTTATGGGTATTCGCCTGCGACCAAGACGTTCGCGGACACAGGACTGCAACTGCGCAGTACCGTCGACATGTCGTCGATCACGTCCAAGGAAGTTTTGGCGAAGAGTGCGGATGGGATCATGGTGCCGCTGTCGATTCTGTACCGCAAAGATCTTGCAATGGATGGATCGCACCCGACGCTGCTGGACGCTTACGGGGCCTATGGGATCACGATCTCGCCGTATTTTGATCCATCGTTGCTGCCCTGGCTCGATCGTGGCGGCATTTATGCCTTCGCGCACGCCCGCGGCGGAGGAGAGCGCGGTGAAGCTTGGCATCAGGCCGGCACGAAGACCACCAAGCAGCACACCATCGACGACTTCGTAGCGGCGGCGCGCTACCTGATCGACCAGAAGTACACCTCGCCCGCTCACCTCGGAATCGAAGGAACCAGTGCGGGGGGCATCGCGGTCGGCGGCTTCCTGACGCAGCATCCAGCACTAGTGGGTGCCGTTCTCTATCGCGTGGGCATCACCGATATTTTGCGCAGCGAACAACGCTCCACGGGCGCCATGAATGCCTGGGAGTACGGGACGGTGAAGGTGGAGCCCGAGTTTCGCGCGATGTATGCGATCAGTCCGTACGCGCATGTGCAGGATGGAACCAAGTATCCCGCCGTGATGCTGGAGACCGGAGCGAACGATCCGCGCGTGACCAGTTGGATGTTGACGAAGATGACAGCGCGGCTGCAAGCGGCGAACGCATCCTCAAACCCGATTCTGCTGCGGGTTGACTTCGACGCGGGACACGGCATAGGCTCGGGCAGGGCGCAGAGATTGAAGCTACACGCCGATGAATATACGTTCCTCGGATGGCGTTTGGGAATGAACGGGTTTAGTCCGCAGTCCACGCAGTAGAGAAAGGTGCCAACCACAAAGGGCGCGAAGTATCGCGAAAGGCCGTATCTCGGTTTCACGCTGGGGGATTCGTCGCTTCGTCGCTGTTTAGCGCTTCCCGTACGGCCTGTTCCACGGGCATCGACCAACCTTCCATCCATGCCGTTGTGCCTGCAGCGTTGCCCAGCGTTCGGCGCGCAAATTCCAGAGCCTTCTCCAGCCTGGGAGCCTCGGCGGGCGCGAGCGGCACTCCCAATCGTTGGCGAAGGGCTGCGGCGGTTCCCGCCAGGTGCAGCGATTCCACGGCGTTCGATTGTGCCGCGGCATTGGCGGCAAGATATTCGAGCACCCTCGCGATGCCGCGTTTGTGACCCAACTCCTGAAACATTTTGATGCTCTCGCCGTACAGGCGCCGCGACTCGGCGTTGTTCCCCTGATCGCAGCTCAGGCACGCGAGATCGGAGAGGGCGCTCGCAATGCCCCAGCCATCGCGCAGTTGGCGAAATGCCGCCAGGCTCTGTTCGCAGAATGAGCGCGCGGCAAGGAAGTCCGCCTTCTCGCGGGCGACGTCGCCCTGGTAGTTCAGCGTCCATGCCACCCCAGCTTCGTCTCCCGCCTTACTGAACATCGCCAGGCACTCGTCATACAGTGACGACGCGCGCGCATATTCTCCCTGCAACTTCATCACGCTCGCGAGATTGCTGAGGGCGCGGGCGAGGTCCGCCGAGTCGCCCAGATCTTTCCAGATCGCGACACACCGCTCAAAGAGCAGGGCTGAAAGAGGGAAGTCCCCTCGATCGCGAGCATTCACGGCTAGAGCGTTCAATGCGACGGCAACGCCGCGATTGTCTTTCAACTCGACGCAGGTGTCGAGACTTTCTTCGAACAGTTGCTGCGCGCGAGCGTAATCGCCCTGCTCGCCCGACAGCACTGCGGCAGCAAACAACAGGCGCGCCTGGAGTTTCGGACGTGTCGCAGATCCTTCCAGCGCGAGCAGCCGGGTAATGGTGTCGCGGCCCTCCGTATGATATTCGCGCGTCTCCCAGAAACGAAACAGCGCGGCACCGAGGCGGAGGCCCCACTCCGCGTCCCCAGTTTTGATCAGATAATCGAGCGCCATGCGGAAGTTGTCGTGCTCGATTTCAAAGCGGTCGAGCCATTCGGAGTGCGCGGCTACATCCTGGGCGCCTTCTTCGGCGAGCACGAGGTAATAGGCCGCATGGGCACGACGAGTTACCGCCTCATCCTGGCTCTCGGTGAGACGTTCGAGAGCGTACTCCCGAATGGTGGATAACATGCGAAAGCGCGTTTCTGTATCGGCCTGCTCCACGTGCTGCGTCAGGCTCTTGTCCACCATGGACGTCATGCCGTCGAGTACGTCGATCCCCAGGTCGCCCTTGGTGTCGCACACTGCCTCCACGCCTTCCAGGGTGCAGCCGCCGGTGAACACCGCAAGCCTGCGGAAGAGAGTTTGCTCCTCGGGATTGAGCAGGCTGTAGCTCCAGTCCACCGTGCCGCGAAGCGTCTGTTGCCGGCTGGGCAGATCCCGCGCACCGCCAGTCAAAAGGTTCAGGCGACTTTCCAGCCGCGTCAGCATCGAGGGCGGCGAAAGCAGCTTGATGCGCGCTGCGGCCAGTTCGATGGCGAGAGGCAGGCCATCGAGGCGGGCGCAGATCGCCGCCACCGTCGGCGCATTTTCTTTCGTCAGCGCAAACTCGTGCTTCACGGCCCGGGCACGCTCCACAAAGAGCGCGACCGCCGGAAGGTGCGAGAGCACTTCCAGCGGCGGCATGGACTTGGGATCGGGCAGCGCGAGTGGCGGCACCGGGAATTCATGTTCACCATAAACGTGAAGTGGAGCCTGGCTTGTGACCACGATTTTGAGCTGTGGCGCGATCGTGAGCAACTGCGCGATCACTGGCGCGGCGGCGATGAGATGTTCAAAATTGTCGAGCAACAGCATCACCGGCTGGTTCAGTCCGCCCAAGCATTCTTTGAGGCTTTCCTGAGGAGACTGATTGGCAACCTCGCGCGCTCCCAGTGCCTGGGCGATTGTGGTAGCGATCAAACCATGTTCTGCGACCGCGGATAGAGGGACGAAGCACACGCCGCCGGGAAACTCCCCTGCGATTTCCGCCGCTACCTGCAGGGCGAGGCGCGTCTTCCCGATGCCACCTGGGCCGGTGAGAGTTACGAGCCGCGCATCCGACCGGCTCAAGAGTTGTCGCAGCGCAGCCTCTTCGCGTTCGCGTCCGATGAACGCGGTGCGCTGCGTCGGCAGGTTGTTGGGGCGAGGTTCCGAGAGGCGGGTCGGTGATTCGGCCAGCCGGTCGCGCACCGCGGCTAGGTCGCGCGCCAAATCCCGAGTGGAGGCATAGCGATCTTTCGGATCCTTGGCCAGACAGCGCTCCACGATCCAAATGAAGGGCGCAGGCGCTTGCAGCATTCTGGGGCCGAGGCGCTCGGGCTCATCGCGCAGGATCGCCGCCAAAGTTTCGGCGTGACTCGGTTTGCGGAACGCGGCAAATCCCGTAACCATTTCGAACAGGACGGATCCGAACGAGAATTGGTCGGAACGAAAATCAACTTCGCCTCCCGTTGCTTGCTCGGGCGACATGTAGCCGACGGTCCCCATCACTGCTCCTTCTTCGGTGATCGTCGTGGTCGAAGCATCCGACTCCGTGGCCCGGTTCACAGCACCCAGTTTTGCAAGACCGAAGTCCAGCACCTTGACCGTGCCTCCGCCAGAAACCATTACGTTCTCGGGCTTCAGGTCGCGATGTACGAGGCCAATTTGGTGCGCTTTGGCAAGAGCTTCAGCAATCTGAACCGCGATGGTGACCGCCTTGCGAAAGGGGATGGGGCCAGAGCAGAGCATCTGTCGCACTGTCTCGCCATCCACCAACTCCATCGCAATGTAGCGCGTGCCGTTCACCTGCCCCAGTTCATAAATCGTGACGATGTTTGGATGATTGAGAGCGCAGGCGGAACGGGCTTCCTTTTCTAAGCGCGCCAGAGCGTCCGGCTGCGTCAAGCGGTCTGCAGAAAGTGTTTTGATGGCGACCTCGCGGTTCAGGCGAGTGTCCTTGGCGCGGTACACCTCGCCCATGCCGCCGGCGCCCAGTTGCTGAAGGATCTCGTAAATCCCGAAGCGCGTTCCCGGCGAAAGGGTGGAGGGCACGGAATCTGACGTGAGCGGCAGGTTCATCAACTTTGCTGGCGCGGCGACCGGCATACCGGGAGTGATTGGCCGACGCTGCCGAATATTTCTTGAATTCTAGATTTGTGCCGCGATCGGCTCGGCGGCAAGCCCCGGGGTGCGTTTATAATACCCCAGATTTCGGAGGCGATTCGTGGATATTCGATCGGTGCAACGGCCGCTGAAAGACCAGTACCGCCAAGACCCAACAAGTTCCCGGATCACTCTGACCGCGCACGGCAAGCAGGCCGATGCGCCCATCTCCTGCTCGATCGACTTGGGGCGGGCGATCTACAACGCACAGGCGCACAAGGGAGTGGGCGGAGCAGGGACCGGCGCTTGTTCGGGAGACCTGTTGTTGGGCGCGCTGGCAGCCTGCGCACAGATCACTTGCCAAATGGTGGCTGCGGCGATGGGAATTCCGACCGAGGCCATCGATGTCACGGTTGAAGGTGATCTCGACCTGCAAGGCACTCTGGGTCTATCGAAGGAAGTGCCGGTCGGATTTCAGAGTATTCGTGTCATCTTCGATATCCGCGCTCCCCAGGCAACGAAAGACCAGATATGCGCATTACAGGCGAAGACGGAGCAGTATTGCGTGGTGATGCAAACCTTGTTGCATCCACCCGAGATTCAGCATACGTGGGCCGCGGGGTGAGGCCCAAGGTCATCTGTAACCCTGTCCGAATTGAAGGTCTTGTTAGTGTCCTTTTTCGCGTCAGGCTTACAAAATCAGCATCAAAGTTGCTATGCCGAACGAATTGAGCCCGTCATCCCTCCTGGTGTAAAATAGGGTCAATCTGTAATCTGCCCCTTCGTTGTCCGTCATTCAGAGGTGCCAAATGAACGATTCCCCTGATACGCCTGTGATTTCCCCGTACCGTTGTCGCGATTGTGGTAGCGAAGTAGGGTTCAAGTCGCGTCGTCGTACATTGACGGAGCGCTTCGTCCTCCCGCTGTTTCTGCTGAAACCGGTGCGCTGCGGAGAATGCTTCCGCCGGGACTACCGGCTGATTTTTACCCAGGTGCGCGAACGGCTGTCGGACGCGCCCCGGATCATGCCGGGAAAGCATCCGGCACCTACGTCCAACCGCAACGTTGCCTAGCGGCGCCATCACCGCTATACTGCTGGTGTTGTGGGAACGCTGGTGTTCTAGGAACGATGGTCCGCGGCGGTTTTGTGTTCGCGGGGTTAACGAGGAGGCCGTCTTCAGCAGTAGTGAGGACCGAATCCGGGCTAGCCAGGCCAGTGCTGCAGTGTCGGGGCCCCCTATTGTGTTGCAGAAGACTTCGTCCGATATAGGACAGGTCAGGGTTGACGATGTTGGGGCGGACCCAAGCTGGATTCGCCAAGCCGCCGAGAGTCTCTTCTCCGTTCTGTGTCCTTCTGATTGCCGCCTTTGCGGCGAACCTCTGCCGAATATTTCGCGGCTGCCCGTGTGCCCCCATTGCTTGACCAGTGTTCTCCCGGTTCGCGGCAAAATGTGTTCCATTTGCGGCGAGCGCATGCTTTCTTCCTATGCGGAGACCGATCCCGAAGGCCTGCGCCGATGCCCCGTTTGCCGCCGCATCGACCGTCCATTTGAGCGCGCCGTAGCCTACGGCAGCTATGAGGGCGGACTGCGCGAACTGATTCACTTGCTCAAGTACAACGGTGTGCGTCCCGCCGCCAAGGTCTTGGGACGCATGCTGGCGGAGGCCTTGACCGCACTCGAGCCTGATTTTGAGCAGGCTCGGTTGAATCGCGGCATGTATGACCAGCAGCCGATCCTGGTCGTCCCAGTGCCCCTGTATAAGTCCAAGCGTCTCCAGAGGGAATTCAATCAGGCGGAACTGATCGCGCGGGCGGCGCTGAAGTCATACCCGGCGCCAGAACGTTTGCAGCTTGCTCTGGACATGCTGCAGCGTACCCGCGACACGCACTCGCAGATCGGATTGACCAGCCATCAGCGTAGCGAGAACCTGCGCGGAGCCTTTGCCGTATCGCGTGCCGCAGAAGTCACTGGCCGCGACGTGCTTCTCGTGGATGATGTCTATACGACCGGCACCACCGCGACCGAATGCGCGCGTGTACTGCGCCGCGCTGGAGCCCACCAAGTCTGGGTTGCGACGGTAGCGCGAACCCTGAAATTGGCATCTAAGTACGTTGCGGATGAGCCGACTGAAAATGGGGAAGAAGGTTTCAAAGTTTTAGAGTCTCCAGGTCTCGAAGTCGGAGCCTGAGCTTTGCATTTTTGAAACCTTGAAACATTGAAACTTATGTCTTTAAGGATGGAGCATCACGATGCAGGATCCCGGCACGCCGCCGGCCTGTTTGCGCCGGCGGCCATGCACCGGCCCGGGGACGGCCATGCTCTGCTCGCGCCCGTTCTGGTGCTGAACGCGTCCTACGAGCCCATCAATGTTTGCGCCGCGCGCCGTGCCTTAGTCCTCGTGCTGAAGGGCGTCGCCATGACCGAGGAAGAGAACGGACACTTTCTGCACTCGGCTCGCGTTGCCATGCGCCTGCCCTCGGTGATCCGCTTGCTGGAGTATCGCCGCATTCCGCACCACAGCCGCGCGCTCTCACGCAAGAACATCCTGCTGCGCGACCGCAACACTTGCCAGTATTGCGCCACGGTTCTGCCGTCTGGGGAACTCACGCTCGACCACGTGATCCCGCGTTCCCGGGGAGGCTCGTCCACCTGGGAAAATCTGGTCGCTTGCTGCCACGGCTGCAACCGCCGCAAGGGCAACCAGACACCCATCGAAGCCCACATGAAGCTGATGCGCGAACCCCGCGCCTTCAACCTACATACCAGTCGTCACATCATGCGGCTGATGGGGCGGTCGGATGATAAGTGGAGAAAGTATCTCTTCTACTGATGTTTCAAAGTTTCAGGGTTTCAAGGTTTCAAAGTGGGACCCGGCGAGTGCTCTTTCTGCGTTGAAACCTTGAAGCTTTGCGATCTTGAAACCTAGACTTAGTTGTGGCTCGCACCTACCGTGAGTTGCTCGTTTGGCAGAGGGCCAAGGTTTTGGCTTGTCACGTCTATCGATCCACTGAACAGCTTCCCAGAAGCGAGACTTACGGACTAACTTCTCAGCTCAGAAGGGCGGCGGTCTCAGTCCCGTCGAACATCGCTGAAGGACAAGGGAGGCTCACGCCTGGTGAGTTCGCACACTGTCTCGGGATGGCACGCGGTTCTTTGCTCGAGATGGAGACGCAACTCGACATCGCAGTCGATTTGGGATATCTAGATCAGAACCAGCAACAGACGTTAGCGCAAGAGATCTACCAAATCCTCGGTCTCCCAAACCGACTGATCGATGCGGTCCGCCGCAAGTCAGTTCTACCTTGAAACTCTGAGACCTTGAAACTTTTGAAACCTGCCCTACTGCGGCTTCTTCTGGTCCGGCAGTTGCTGCTGTGGCGTCTGATCCGGCTTCTGATCGCTCTTCGGAATCTGCTTGCCTTCGAACAGAATCGTGGACTTCGCGCCAAACCGCTTGTAGTCCTCGTACTTGATGATCTCGCGGATGTGGATGTCTTGCAGCTTGAAGTGTAGTTCATCGTCGGCCCGCGTGTAGACCGGGAACCAATACTGTCCGTCGACCTGCTGCCGCCACGTCGTAAATTTGGGATAGAGATTCTCTTCGTTGCTGTGCTTCTTGCGGATGTCGGGCACGCTCTTGCCGTAGGTTTTCACAATCTGAAAGTCGTGGTCATCGACCCAGATGCGTCCCTGAAAATATCGCTTCTTGCCCACGATCTCTTTGGGAGCAATGTCGAAGACATAACAGTGGACTTCATCTTCCTGCTGCTGGCCCACATAAAGGATATTGTATTCCGGCAGGTCGGCCTCGGTCAGCACAAACGGCATGCGGTGCCGGATGTCTTCGAAGTCGCCCTGGTCCATGGACAGCCCGCCTTGCTCAAGCGAGGATTGCGGCGCGAAGACGACATTCTCGATCCGCTTGCCCTGGTCGTTGAACATCACGTCGTAAACTTCGTGATACTCCCCAGTGACGGTGCTTCCGTCCAACGTCTCAACCTTCACGTCCTGGCGGTAGGTGTACTGATCGCGCGCCTTAGAAAATTCCGTTTCCTTGGCGGCGAAGCGCTTGATGATCTCCTCTGGGGTGCTGCCGGCTGGGGGAGCATTGTCGAGCGGACCTTCCTGCGCGCGGGCGGGGAGCCCTGCCAGTCCGCAGGCCAGTACAGTCAGGCATAGCAGAAAACGAACAGATACCGATTTCATATGTCTAGTTTAACGGATTGCGAGAGGCTTCGTAGAGGCGTCGCTGGCAACGTCGGCTGCCCGGTCCGGGTAGGCCAGGCAGCTACTAAAAACCCAGCGAGCAGAGAAGAGACGCAGTAAGCTACGACTCTACGGAAGCACACCGCGGCGACCCAACCCTCCAACCCCTCTCCGCTCAGTGAGGCCGGAGGGAAGGGTGCTGCAGTTCTGCCACTCACTTGGATGCCGCGGCGTGCAAGAGGTTGCCGGACGTTGTCGCTTGTGGATCTTGTCGCTTGCCTCTTCGCAGCCCTCAAAGCCTTGTCATCCTGGGACCCCGTGTTTGGGCCGAAGGATCTCTGCACTTGCCAGCAGCGCCGAAAATGGCGCGGATTGCACTGATCCTTCGCCGCCAAACCCCGCGGCTCAGGATGACAATCTCGAGGGGTTCTTGGCGGCGGCCAGAGCAATGCCCATGTCCGGCTGAAACGCATGCCGCTCGTACCACTCCACTCTCAAGTCCCTCCAATCCGGATTGACCGACACGATCAGCGCGATCTTCTTGATCCGCAGCCACCCCTTGATTTCCTTCTCGCGCTCGATCGCATTGTGCACATCCTCGAAGCGTTCGAAATACACCAAGCGGTCGAGCTTGTATTTCGCCGAGAGGACGACCCGATCCCGAGCTCGTGCTCCCGCACGCGGCGGACGAGGCTATTCGTCAGGCCAGTGTAAAGGGTCTTCGACCGGTTCGACATGATGTAGACGAAATAGGTCTTGGATGAACGCATTTACAGTCTCCTCGCGAAAAGAATGGCAGAGTTGCCCTCCCACCGTCTGTGACGAGCGAACATTGTTTCCACACTCGTCGTCGTTCCCCAAGAAGCCTTGTCATCCTGAGGCGGGCGCCTTTTGCCCGCCGAAGGATCTCTGCAACTGGCCGGGAGTGCCTTAGATCCTTCGGCCTGCCAAACCCGCAGGCCTCAGGATGACAAGGGGTGGGAGGGAACTGAACGCTCAAAGCCAGAAGCTAGATGCCGCCCACTCCCCCCTGCTACACTCATCCGTTTGCCGCAGGAGGCCCTCATGCGCCGTTTTCTTCTCTCCCTTCTCGTTCTTTCCTTCACCCTCCCCGCACTGGCTCAGGCCAAGCATCCCTTCACCTTCGAAGACATGATGAAGCTGAAGCGCGTCGGCGATCCGCAGGTGTCGCCCGACGGCAAGTGGGTGATCTTCAGCGTGGTCGACGTCGATCTGGAAGCCAACATGAAGACTCCGCACATCTGGATCGTGCCTCTGAGTGGTGAAGTGGGGACGGACGTCCCCGGCCGTGCGGCGGAGCGAAGCTCCGCAGGCTCTCCCGCGGCAGAAAGAATCCTCATCGCCGATCAGGACGCCGACCGCCCGCGCTGGGCGCCGGACGCCAAGCGCTTCGCATTTCTCTCGAACAAAGAAGGTGGATCGCAGGTTTGGATCGCGGAGTTCGACACTGCAGCAGGCACAGTCACCAGAGTGACCAGACTGACCGAGATCGCAACCGAAGCGGGTGGGGAGTTATGGTCGCCAGATGGCAAGAATATTCTTTTTACATCGGATGTTTATCCCGAGTGTGATGGCGAGCCTGCCGCGGAGTCTGAGTGCAACGCGAAGAAGCTGAAAGATGCGGAGCAATCGAAGGTCAAAGCACAAATTTTTACCCACCTCCTGTACCGGCACTGGAATGCTTATAAAGAAGGCAAGCGCAGTCACATCTTCGTGGTTTCCGTCCCGGAAGGCCGCCCTTCGGGCGCACATGCCTCCGATAGTGCAGGAAAGGTTATCAACCACGTGCTCGCGCAGGACGTGACGCCGCATGACCTCACGCCCGGCGACTACGAAGCTCCCGTCTTCTCGCTCGGCGGGCAGGATGATTACGCCTTCTCGCCGGACGGGAAGGAGCTTTGCTACGCCTCAAATCACGACAAGAATCCGGCGGCTTCCACCAACAACGATCTGTGGACCGTCCCGGTCAGTGTGGGAGCGGGCGACTCGCCCGCTCAGGTTTTAGCCAAGACCAAGAACATCACCGCCGACAATCCCGCCAGCGACACGTCGCCGCTCTATTCGCCCGATGGTCGCTACATCGCCTACCGCGCCCAGCAGCGTCCGGGATACGAGAGCGACCGCTTCCGCCTCATGCTCTACGACCGCAAGACGGGCGAGAAGGTGAATCTGACAGAAGATTTCGGTGCCTGGGTCGGGACGTTCACATGGTCTCGCAATTCCAAACGCATCTATTTCGCTTTCGAAAATACGGGATACGCCCCATTCATCTATGTGGACATCGATCGACCGCGCAAGTTTCCGCAGAACCCATTCTCCGTGAAGGGCGGAGTCCCCGACTACAGCGCGACGCCGACAGTCACTCCGTTCGACGACGACCTCGCGATTTCCCCGGACGGCAAGACGATCTATTTCACCCGAATGTCTATTCGTAGGCCCACCGAGATCTTTAGCGAGTTGCTTCGCGATATTTCGGATTCGGGGCCTGCGGACCAGCAACTCACTCACGTCAACGACGCACTTCTGGCTCAGATTTCCATGTCTCCTCTCGAGTCGTTCCAATTCGTGGGCGCTCACAACGACAAGGTCCAAGGCTTCCTCGTCAAGCCGCCGAACTTCGACGCCTCGAAGAAATATCCCGTGAAGTTCCTCATTCACGGCGGCCCGCAAGGCGCCTGGGGAGACGACTGGAGCTACCGCTGGAATCCCGAGCTGTTCGCGGCGCCAACTTCTGGCAACCAGGGATACGTCGTCATCATGATCAACTTCCACGGCTCGACTGGATACGGGCAGAAGTTCATTGACGCCATCAACGGCGACTGGGGCGGCGCTCCGTTTGAAGACCTGATGAAGGGCCTCGACTACGCGGAGGAGCATTACGGTTTTATTGATAAAGCCCGCGAGTGCGCGCTGGGCGCCAGCTACGGCGGGTACGCCATCAACTGGGTCCTCGGCCATACCGACCGCTTCAAGTGCCTGGTGTCGCACGACGGCATGTTCAACGCCGAGTCCGCCTGGGGGACGACCGAAGAACTCTGGTTCAACAATTGGGAATTCAAAGGCACTCCCTACGACAATCGCGCGGGCTACCAGAAGTGGTCGCCGCACCAGTACGCCAAGAATTTCAAGACGCCGACGCTGGTCATCCACGGCCAGCGCGACTACCGCCTCGACGTGAGTGAAGGCTTCCAGCTTTTCACCACGCTGCAGATGTTGGGCGTGCCATCAAAAATGCTGTATTTCCCCGACGAAGGCCACTGGGTGCTGAAGCCGCAAAACTCGCGGCTCTGGTACAAGACGGTGAACGACTGGGTAGATCAGTGGACGAAATAGAGCCGGCCTCCGGCTTCCGCCATTCGGCTTCCGGAAGGGCTCAAGAGTTCATGTGGGGACAGCCGCCTTCGGCTGTCCGCCGAGCGTAGCTCGGATGCATTCCATAGCACCGCTACTCTTCGAATGAAGTCTTCGCGGTCTCGTCGGGATGCACGAGCTTGACGTGCTCATCGAATGCACGCTGCAACATTTCTGCATACCAGTCCGAGCGGGGCTGATGAACCGCGCCTCACGGCAGACGCTTGTCATGCTCGATTTTGAACTGTGCATCGGCACATGCGGTGCATTCTGCCTCCAGAGGCATTCGCGCTCCCGGCCTTGGTACCCTGTGCAGCCACTTGGTGATTCGGAGTGTCGCCTTTCGAGTTCGCACGCGTTCAGCCTAACATTCCTTGTCCCAACAGGGACGCGCTTCATGCGCGGCGTTAACCCGGCGCTCAAAACGCGAAGCTACTCAATGGTCCCCGCGGGACCACCTCTACTGCAGATTCAGCCGCCGGATCTCCGTCTCGCGCGCCTTCTTTAAGCCAAGTTCGATCGGCCGTGGCGGTCCTTTGCGCGGAATCGTCGCCAGCACCCACAACTCATCGCCCCTCGGGAGTGCGGTCGGATCCTTCGCCGTGTCGGGGATGAAAAATAAAATCGGCTGGTTGAGCCGCAACCGGCTGGGGCCATTTCCTGGCCAGTAGGCGAAACTCAAGTTTGCGCAATCCCACGCCGGACTGTTGTCCAACTCCGCGGTGGGCGTTCCGCCGCGCGACACGATCGAGCCGCACCACTGTTCAAAGCCGTTCAGGCTGCCGGGTGGTGTTTGGCCCATCCACTGCTTGGAGAGTTCTTCTTGCGAGCGCGGGTCACTCACCGTGACCTGCATGCTGACGTAGCGGCCTCGAATGGGAAAGTTTGGATCGTATCTCTCAGCCTGGAACCACACCTGCGGACAGGTGCGCCGATCGTAGAGCAGCTTGGCCCCGAAGCGAAGAGACAAGCAGGACCTGAATCAGCGCGACGACAGCTGTCTTGGCAAGGGGTCTCACGCTACGTCAACTGTCGCAGTCGGCGCAGTTCTGGTGCGCGCGACCAGTTTGCGGCGACGCTGCTCCAGTTGCCATCCTCCGAGCAGGAAGAGAACTCCGAAGGCAATAAGAGCGGCCGAGCGGCCGAGTTTGCCCATCACGTCGGAGAAATAAAAGACCATGATGGTGAAGGCAAATCCGGCCACGCCGACATTGATGCGCTCGCGGCGGTTTTCCTGCAGACCCCAAACCACCAGCCCCACGGAGGCGAGCGCGCACAGGAAATGGAGGCTCAGGTTCTCGAACAGATTGCGATCGTCAAAGGCGACCGATCACATATACCCACACCGCGTAGCCGACGTTCCAGACCGCCGCCTTGCCACGCAGGAAATAGGCGGCCAGCAAGGGAAGCGCGAAGGCCATCAGCAGTCCGGCAGCGTTCAGAGAAAACAGCAGCGGGAGCGACGTGCGACCGAAGAAGGGTTCGCGGAGCATTGCCAGAGCCGCGCAGATGGGAAGCACGCCCAGTCCTCCTACCCAGACCAGGGCGCGCCGAAAATAGGAGTCCACTCCTGGACGATGCGCGCTCAAGTAGGTAATCGACAACAAGACGAGGAACTCAAAGAGCAGGCGATCCATATCCTTGTGGTGTCCGGCCCGCACGCTCCACTCCGAAGCGATCCACGCGGGGGTGAGTAGCGCACTGAGCGTGGCGTGGAGCCAGTCGCGCAGCACCAGCCACGAAAGCACAGCCCCGATCGCCCACAGCAGGATGCCGCCCGGCCAATGTTCCTGGAGATTGAAGATCTGCCCGGCCAGATAAATGCCACCGCCCAGCGCCACTGTGCCGATGGCGTGCAGCGAGAGTCCAAGAGCCCGAAAGCGCGGCATGAGCGCGCCCCCAGCGAGATGAAAGACCGCGATCATTGTCAGCACCAACAGAAAGCGCTGCACGGGCGAGAGGTCGTCCCAGTGAGCGGCCACAAACAGCAGCACACCCGCGGCCACCATGATCGAGCCAAACGCGATGGCAAAGATGACCGGCCAGCGCACCCCAGGCGATTCGTGAGCGGATTCGAACTCGCAAATGCGTCCGGCCGACTCAGAATCGAGAATGCCGGCGCCGGTCCACCGCTGGAGTTGCTGCTCGAGTTGGTCGGAAGTGGCCATGAATCGTCGCGGCCAAGTTAGCGCACTTGCGGCCGTATCTCAAATGGTGCATCTCGAATGTCTGTACATCACAGGAACGCGCGAGGAGAAAAAACTTGCACCCGACACAACGTTCCTTTGGTGAGCGCCGAGACGGTTACTTTTGAGCAGTGGGAAGGCTTGCTGAGCGATGCTAGACTCACGCCGTGTCGAAATGGATGCGATCCGCGCTCGTGCTTCTAGCCGGCGGGGCAGTCTGCCTGTTGGCGCTGTTCACCGGCGGTTCGTGGGGACCGTGCGGGCCGAGCAGTATCGTGGGATTGATTGGACTGCTGGGCAGTTTGATCTGCTTTCCACTGGCCGCAATCATTTTGCTGGCCTGCGGCCTGCGTGCTCTGGTTCACGGACTCCGCGGTGGTCCCGAGGGTGCCGCTTGAGATGCAGTTGTTCCACGACTCATTCTTGGCTACAGTTTGTGACCTCCAAATATAGATCTCAACCTGGCTCCGCGGTGTTCAACGCTCCTGAATTTCAATGGGTCGTGCAATCCGAACCGAGAGCCGTCGGATAGACGGCGCAGCTCCTCCGGCGTTGTTGAAGCAGACAAATGCAACTTCTCCCATACATGGGGAGACCTCAAGATGTGACATCTGCTCGGAGGGGTACCGGAGAAACGAATCAGCCTAGTCCAACCGGGGCGACCAAGTCTGTGACAGATGTCACAATCTCCCTGTGCATACCGGGGCTTTATTTTGAAGGCGTCGTTCCGAATCCCGGGCACAGCTCAGCCGGGTGAGGGATCTCGCGGACAGCTTCGACGAAGTCTTTTCGAGGTTTCAAAATAACCCTTGACATTAAAACTACATATGTAGTAGTAATGCATACGTCGGTAGGAGATGAAATGCCCGGACCGAAATTAGCCAAGCTCGAACTGCAGATCATGGATACCCTCTGGACCCGGGGCGAAGCCTCGATCCGCGAGATCCAGGACGCCTTCCCTGAAAAAGGTCGGCCCGCTTACACGACCGTGCAGACCACGGTCTATCGCCTGGAGGTCAAGAAGGCTGTGCGCCGCGTGAAGAAGGTCGGCAATTTTCATATTTTCGAAGCAGCGGTCTCTCGCGACTCCGCGCAGCGCAAATTGATCGATGACCTGTTGGCGCTGTTCGGCGGCCGAACGCAGCCCGTCATGGCGCATCTGATCGAATCGGGCCAACTCACGCTCGAGGATGTCAAGGAAGCCGAGAGGACGCTCCGCAAGCTGGAGAGAAAGGACAAAGCAAAATGACCCTCGCACACTTGTCCGCGCTTGATACGTCTCCGATGTGGAGAGACTTGGCCCCCGCCATGGGCAACCACTTGTGGCAGTCGACGCTGTTCGCCGCCGCCGCTGGATTGCTGACGTTCATGTTGCGCAAGAATCACGCGCGGGCTCGCTATTGGCTGTGGCTGGCGGCATCGGTGAAATTCCTGATTCCGTTTTCGCTGCTGGCCGGCATCGGAACCTATCTCGCATGGTCCCACGCTTCGCCGGCTCCGAAGGGCGGGTTGTACGTGGCGGTGGAGACAATCAGCCAGCCTTTCTCGGAGCCGACGCTGGCGATTCCGGCCATGGCTCAGGCTGCGCCTGCAGTGGCTGCACCGAGTCTGCTTCACTGGCTTCCGGCCTTGCTCGTCGGTGTGTGGCTCTGTGGATTCGTGATCGTTCTCCTTGCATGGTGCGTCCGCTGGCGACGGATTTCCACCGCCCTGCGAGAGTCGGCGCCATTGCTCGAAGGACGTGAAGCAGTAACTCTACGCCGGTTAGAGCGCATCGCAGGCACGCGCAAGCCGATTGATATCGTGCAGTCTCGCGCGTCTCTGGAGCCGGGAATCTTCGGCATCTTCCGTCCGGTCCTGATCTGGCCCGAAGGCATCTCGAAACATTTGGAAGACGCTCACCTGGAAGCCATTCTTGCGCACGAAGTGTGGCACGTGCGCCGCCGCGACAATCTGGGGGCCGCGATCCACATGGTGGTTGAAGCGCTGTTCTGGTTCCATCCGCTGGTCTGGTGGTTGGGCGCACGCATGGTCGAAGAGCGCGAGCGCGCCTGCGACGAGGAAGTAGTCGAGCTGGGCAGCGAGCGGCATATCTATGCCCAGAGCATTTTGAAAGTCTGTGAATTCTGCGTGGGATCTCCGCTGGCTTGCGTCTCTGGAGTGACTGGGTCCGATCTTAAAAGAAGGATGGTGTACATCATGACGGAACGAATTGCTCGAAAACTGAATTTCGGA
This sequence comes from uncultured Acidobacteriaceae bacterium, assembly GCA_963752175.1. Lineage (GTDB taxonomy): Bacteria > Acidobacteriota > Terriglobia > Terriglobales > Acidobacteriaceae > Sulfotelmatobacter. The sequence continues at coordinate 96,768 of CAVVXZ010000020.1, read as the reverse complement.
AAGAAGCTACTGCTCAGCACGGCCGGAGTTCTCGTCCTGGCTCTGCCCCTCATTTTCGGCATGGTGAATGCGCCGAAGATGCGCGCTCAAGAACAGGCTGCGACTCCGGGCGCGAGTACGTCCAACGTTGAACTCATGGTCAAATCGGGCGCCGGCGGCGAAGACCACAGGGTGGCGATGATGTACTCGCCCACCGGATTCAAAGCGATGAACACGACTTTGCAGGCGCTCATTCAACAAGCCTACGGAGTCCAGGCCAATCAGATTGACGGAGGTCCTGACTGGATCAAGACCGCGCAGTTCGATCTCGAAATCGGACCCAACGACGACAAATCCGCGCCCAGCGGCCTCACCATCGAGCAGAGCCTGCAGCAGAGCAGTGTCCGAAACCGTCGCGTCCTGCAGGACGTCTTGGTGGAACGATTCCACTTGAAACTACATCCTGAAACCAGAGAACTATCCACCTATGCTCTCGTCGTGGGCGACGATGGCCCCAAGCTTCAGCCCGCGAAACCCGCCAGCAGTTACCCCGCTCCAGTCAAAAGTCCGGACGGGATCCTTATGAATAAATCATTCCGGATCAAGCTCGACGGCAGTCAAGCCGGGTTGGAAGCCCGCGGCATGTCCACCTCGGACATGGCATCGCATTTCTCGCGGCAGCTCGGCACCGTCGTCGTGGACAAGACTGGCCTCGCCGGCACTTATGACTTCAACTTGAACTGGACGTCAGATGCGAGTGGCGGTGGCACCTTCAACGCATCTGTATCCGATGCTTCCGCAGCCTCACTCTTATCTGCGATTCAGGAGCAGCTGGGCCTGAAGCTGGAACCACAAAAAGGTCCGATGCAAGTCCTCATCATCGACCATGCTGAAAGGCCTGCGGAGCCCCCGCAAAACTAAAGGCATATCATCATCTAGAGCAAGGCAACTTCCGGCAGGCGTTCGGATTCTCACTCACTAGAGTTCCAACGTCCTGCTGGAACCACTTAGCCGCCTCAGAGTCGGAGGTCCCATACGTCCAGTCACAAGTGCTGTTCAGCTTTACCGGCCGTCGCGGCGGCGTTCTTGTGTTTGGCAAACCAGAGCTGGGCTCAGTCCTCTGCCGACAACACGCCCGCGGGCATGCCTTCCTACGCGACTGTTTCGATCAAGCCTGATAAATCAGGTTTGCAGTGGCAGACCGTAACGGTCGGCCCCGGTGAGTTAACGGTGAAGAACGAGACCGTGCCGATGATGATTCGACACGCTTATCAGCTCGAGCTCGATCAGATTCATGGAGGGCCAGACTGGCTCAACACCGACCGATACGATGTTCAAGCGAGGGTCGACAAATCTGCCTTGGAAATTTTGAAGAACCTCGGTCGAGAGCACGCCGACCTCGAACAGCGACAAATGATGCAGGCGCTGCTGGCCGACCGTTTCAAGCTGGTAGTTCACCGAGACACCAGGGCCGTTCCGGTGTACGACCTTGTCCTCGCGGAGAATGGCCCGAAGATGCAACAGTCATTGCCCGGCGACGCCGAGGCTCAAGGGCGCGTGATTCAAGTCAGCAACGGGCACATCTCTGGTCGGGAGGTTCCGATTGCAACGCTCGCGAGCCTTTTGTCCGAGCAACTAGGCCGTGGCGTTATCGACAAGACTGGCCTTGCGAATCACTACGACGTCACGCTGCAATGGCCGGTGTCGGCTGAAGGCCAGCAAGCAACGAAGAGCTCCTCCGCGGCGGAATCTTCCAGGGAAATGATCCTTGCGGCCGTTGCCGACCAACTTGGTCTGAAACTGGAGCCGCACGAAGTCCCCATGGAAATCCTCGTCATTGATCATGTGGAGAGGCCGTCGCAAAACTAGCACGGATCGCGCAATCCCGCGCCTTCCTGGGTTATGACCCCGCGGAAGTGGAATCCACGCTGAATGCCCCGTTGGGAAAAAGCGTCAGAGCTAGTGGTGTTCCTTCGTGAACCTTAGTGCCCTTAGTGGTTAAAGTCTTGACGTAACCTTCCCCATTTGCTCCGCGCACAATGGCAACTGCTAGAGCGATTGCAGCTAAAATACCCCGCGGAGGATTCATGGCGAAATCGCGCAGGCAATTTCTGACGGTCACATCGATGGGAATCTTGGGAGCCGCGGCCGTGCTGCGCAGCCAAGGGCAAAATGCGGCGCAACAAAATCCTGCCGATCTCCCGCCCGGGGCGCCGCCGGCCTTCGGCGCAGGCCCAGCTGTGGGCCCCGAAGTGTCCGCGACGACCTTCGCCGAGGCCGAAAAGCTCGTCCAGTTTGAAATGACTCCCGCCGAGCGCGTCGTGGCCGCCGACAGCTGGCGCAAGACAATGGCCGCTCTTTATGAACGGCGCACCGGACCGCGCAAACTCGCGTTGCCCACAACGATCGCCCCTGCGACGCGCTGGGATCCGATCCTCCCCGGCCAGAAATCCGGTCCAGAGCGCGACCGCTTCATTCGCAGCTGGATCGATCCCGGCCCGCTCCCCGCGCGCGATGAAGACATCGCATTCGCGACAGTCACGCAACTCTCGCGCTGGATCGAAACGCGCAAGCTCACCTCGGAGCGCCTCACGAACATTTATCTGAAGCGACTGCAGCAGTTCGATCCCAAGCTGCACTGCGTCATCACCCTGACGAGCGAATTGGCGCTGAACCAAGCCAAGCAAGCCGACAAAGAAATCGCCGACGGCAAGTACCGCGGACCGCTGCATGGTATTCCGTGGGGCGGCAAAGACCTCCTCGACACCGCAGGCATTCCGACGACATACGGCGCAGAGCCTTTCCGCAACCGCGTCCCCAGCGAAGACGCCGTCGTGGTGAAGCGTCTGCACGAGGCCGGCGCAGTGCTTGTGGCGAAGCTCAGCCTTGGTGCCCTCGCCCTGAACGATATCTGGTTCGGCGGCCAGACGATGAATCCGTGGCTGCTTGAGGAAGGTTCCTCTGGATCGAGCGCCGGTCCCGGTGCTGCCACCGCCGCGGGGTTGGTCGGATTCAGCATCGGCAGCGAAACCGGCGGCAGCATCATTAGTCCGTCGATGCGCTGCGGCATCACCGGACTGCGGCCCACCTACGGACGCGTTGCCCGCACCGGCGCCATGACTCTCTGCTGGTCCCTCGACAAACTGGGCCCCATGACCCGCAGCGTCGAAGACGCCATGCTCGTGTTGCACGCGATCACGGGACCAGATGCTGGCGATGTCGACAGCATGCCCAGCCATCTCGATTTCGACTCTACCAATAGCGTCGCAGGCCTCCGCGTGGGATATTTCCCCAAATGGATGCAGGAGAATCCCGCCACAGAAGTCGACCGCGCTGCCGTAGATGTAGTGAGGAAAGTTGGAATGGTTCCAGTTGAGGTCTCCCTCCCCGACTGGCCCTACGATTCGCTTAACCTTATTCTCTTCGCGGAAGGCGCTGCCGCGTTCGAAGAACTGACTCTAAGCGGCGGACTGCGAGAACTCAAAGCCCAGGTCCCCGACGCCTGGCCCAACATCTTCCGCCAGGCGCGTTTCCTCTCAGCCGTCGATTTCGTGCAGGCCGACCGTTTCCGTCGCAAAGTCGCCGAAGAAATGGCGCGCCTATTTTCGCAAGTGGACCTGCTGCTAGTTCCCTCGGTGCGCGACGAAATGCTGACCATCACGAACTTCACGGGCCATCCAGCATTAGTATTGCGCGCGGGATTCGTCGAAGTCGCGAAGGCCCGCAGCGACTGGGCTCCCGACCCGGCTCACCCGTTGCCGAACTTTAACCCGCCGCGCCGCGTTCCCCACGGAGTAACGCTGATCGGACGTCTGTTCGAAGAAGGTCCAATGGTGAACGCGGGGTTGGCCCTGGAGCGCGCCTTTGGAGTAGTCGCGGAACGGCCGCCGGAATTCTAACCGGGCTAAGTCAACGCGCGAACGATCTTAAAGACGACTTCCCGAATCCGCCGCGCTTAATTACCCCTAGGCTGGCGCGATACCAGATAGCTCCTACGGTCCGACAAGGCCGCTCTGCCGAGTCACTCAATTGCAGGAATTTGCACGAAATTCCGTATGCTTCCTTATTGAACCACCGGTTGATTCAGTGCTAACGTGCCGTGCGTATCGATCTTCCCCGCTGTGATCCTTCCGCTATCAGCAGGGCTTTCAGGGCGATATTCATCGGAACGACTCTGTGTGCATGCCTCCGGTTTTGTAAACCTGGTTCGCGCTGGTTAACGGATACCCATCCTCGAAGAGCTTTACTATTCCCCGGTTGCCCCACCCGTACTGGCCCGTGACAATCACGTTGTAAGTAATCAGTTGATTAGCAGTTCCGGGATTTCGCCGACGGAAAGATTGTGGTGGTCGAGGGGTGCACAACCTGTCTCAACGCTGCGGTGCTCGGCAAGAAATTGCCGGAGCCCCCCCTCTTCGCGGTTCAGAGCGCAACCTGGCCTGCGACTCACACTTTCTGGATGGAGAGCGCGGCACTCTAAACCCATCGTCTATAACCTCTCGCACAGAGTTTCCTTCGTGAGCCTTCGTTGTTGACGCCTTTCCATCACCCCAGAGGTACCCTGCTAACATGGTCGTCCGAGGGAGAACCGTGCACACGAGAATAGTTCATGGTTGGATCTTGCTGGCGACCGTGCTCGGCACTGTTGCGCAAACCACGGCGCAGCAACGGCGAATCACCGCTCGAGAAGTCGTTGTGGAGATACAGAAGCAGGTCGGCGTGGAATGGAAACCGGAAACCGTAGATACATTCAAGGCGGGGAACCCCGATACCCCAGTCACGGGAATTGCAGTGACCATGATGGCGACGATGGATGTGCTCGAACGTGCGTCGGCGAAAGGATTGAACTTCGTCATCACCCACGAGCCGACTTTCTACGCCCACATGGACACGCCTGAAGGCATGCCGGCAAACGATCCCGTCTGGGCGGAGAAACGCGCGTTCATTGAGAAGCATGGAATGGTCGTCTGGCGATTTCACGATCACTGGCACATGCGCCAGCCAGATGGAATCGAGGCAGGAATGGTGCATGCCCTCGGCTGGGAGAAATTCCAGACTCCTGAAAACCAGTTCCTATTTGTTATGCCCGAGACCACGGTCAAGAAATTGGCGGAGGAACTCGCCAACAAACTCGACTCGCCCCTAGTGCGCGTGGTTGGCGTGCCAGAAATGAAGGTAACCAAGGTAGGGTTTAGCCCGGGAGCGGCGGGATTCGAGAGAGAGACGCATGCGCTCGAGCGGGATGATGTCCAAGTCCTGCTCGTGGGAGAAACGCGCGAATGGGAGACCGTCGAATATGCGGCCGACGCGGTGACTCAAGGACGCAATAAGGCATTGATCGTAATTGGACATGTTCCGAGCGAGCAGTCTGGCATGGAGGAATGCACGCGTTGGTTGAAGGGATTCCTGAACAACGTGCCGGTTGAATTTGTACCGACGAAGTCCCCGTTTTGGACCGTAAGCGAGAAAAGATGAAGCGTTGAGGCAAGGAACGGAGTGCGAAGGTTGTTGATCTCGTAAGCACCAGCAACAATGAGGGTGCCCCATCCTTCGCGCACTTTGCGAAGGGTGGGAGTCGGCCACGGCCTGCACCATAAGGTTCCTACGCGGCAGGACACACGAGATCGTACAGGCAATATCGCACCCACCATTTTCCTCGGCGAGACGTCCAATCGTATTAGCGAACCGTTCGCTGTGCTAGGATGACGCCCCAATGAACACGTGGATGCAGGACATTCGATTCGCTCTTCGCTCGTTCGCAAAGAATCCAGGGTTCACCCTGGCCGCGGTATTGTCGCTGGCCATTGGGATTGGTGCCAACACGTCCATCTTCAGTGTTGCAAACGCGTTACTGTTCCGCCCTCTGCCCTACGACAACCCAGACCGATTAGTCATCCTGTGGAATCGTTCCCCCGGCCTCGACATCACCCAGGATTGGTTTTCCACGGCGCAATATTTCGACATTAAGACAGGGCACCATGGGTTCGAGCAGGTCGCGATCGCGATTGGCGGCAACTACAACTTGACTGGGCAGGGTGACCCCGAACGAGTGGGCGTAATTCGCGTCTCCTCGAATCTTCTTCCAATGCTCGGTGCTCGTCCGGCCCTCGGTCGACTGTTGACGCCGGAAGAAGACTCGCCCGGCCACCCGTCTACGGCCGTCCTGACTGACGGAATGTGGGCACGACGTTTCGGCCGCGACCCGCACATGACCGGTAAGTCCGTCATCATCAACGGACAACCATATGAGATCGTCGGCATCCTTCCGCAGAGCTTTTCTTTGCCGCAGGAAGTTCTCCCTTTGCTCGATGGAACGGAGCAGGCCGAAATTTTTCTGCCGTTGCCGCTGGCTCCCGTTGCCGCTTCGCAAGTGCGGGACCACGAAGACTACAACATCGTCGGAAAGCTGAAGCCGGGCGTCTCCCTGCCGCAAGCCCAGGCCGAGATGGATACGATCACGGCCGGATTACGTCGCCAATTTCCGGAGAACTACCCTCCGAATGGCGGGCTGACGTTCAGCATCGTGCCGCTCATTGAACAAGTTGTTGGTAACGTGCGTCGCTCCTTGTGGGTGCTGCTTGGGTCAGTGGGTTTTGTGCTGTTGATCGCGTGTGCCAATGTCGCCAACCTCATGCTATCGCGCGCCGTAGCGCGCCAGCAGGAAATTGCCGTGCGCACCGCCTTGGGAGCGAGCCGCTGGCACATCGTTCGTCAGTTATTGACGGAGAGCCTGCTGCTTTCGCTGTGCGGTGGCGCGCTGGGCATCTTCATTTGCCTTCTCAGCATGCGGTGGATCCACACTTTCGGAATCAAGAGTATCCCGCGGTTGCAGGGCGTGGGCATTGATGGACGTGTCCTTCTGTTTACGCTCCTGCTCTCCGTTTCCACCGGGATTCTCTTCGGTCTGGTCCCGGCTTTCCGCGTTTCAAGGCTGGACTTGAATTCGATTCTGAAAGATGCGAGCCGTGGTTCGGCGGGAACGAGCGCGGTCTGGGGTCGCGGCAATAATCTTCGGCGGCTGCTCGTCGTTTCGGAACTGGCGCTCTCTGTAGTCCTGTTGATCGGTGCTGGACTTCTCATTCGGAGTTTCGCTCGCTTGCAGGACGTATCGCCCGGGTTCAACCCGCGCGGCGTGCTCACCTTCGACCTGACCATGACCGGTAAGAAATACAACGACAAACAAACTATCTTGAATACCTATCGCCAACTCTGGGCGCAGCTTGAACATTCGCCGGGGGCGATCGCTGCAGGCGGAGTTACGTCACTCCCCTTGAGCGAGGCCTTTGCCTGGACGCCAATCACCGTCGAGGGCCGAACACCGCTTCCCGGCGAGAAATTTCTCAATGCGGATGAACGCATCGTTGGCGGACACTATTTTGAAGCCATGGAAATACCATTGCGTCATGGACGACTCTTCAACGAGCAGGACGACATGACCAAGCCGATTGCCGTCATCGTTGACGAGTACATGGCCGGCCAACTTTGGCCGGGGCAGGATCCGATTGGCAAGCGCATTCATATTGTCGAACTCCCGTCGAAGGACCCCTGGCAGACCGTTGTCGGCGTGGTCGGACGCGTGAAGCAGGATTCTCTCGACTCTGATCCCCGGATCGCCTTCTATTTGGCCCATACCCAATTCCCCACGCGGGCCATGACGGTAGCCTTCCGTGGCCGCACCGATGCGGCCGCCTTGCTCTCGGCCTCCAAGAAAGAACTGCGGAACCTCGATCCGGATCTTCCCATGTACTACGTTCGAACGATGGAACAGCGAGTGAACGAATCACTGGCCCGCCGGCGTTTTTCGATGTTGCTGCTGGGAGTTTTCGCAAGCGTCGCCCTGGTTCTCGCTACCATCGGCATCTACGGCGTGATGGCGTACCTGGTCAATCAAGGAACTCGAGAATTGGGAATTCGACTCGCGCTGGGCGCTTCGCAACGCAACATTCTGAGTCTGGTTGTCCGGCAGGGGATGGCGCTCGCGTTTTTTGGCGTGATGATTGGCTTGGCCGCGGCCTTCCTGCTTACGCGGCTGATGCGAAGCCTGCTATTCGGCGTGGAGACGACTGACCCAATCACCTTTGCTGGGATTTCCGTGTTGCTTGCGATGATCGCGCTGCTCGCCACCTACATTCCAGCGCAACGCGCTGCTCGAATCAATCCCTTGATCTCGCTCCGCTGCGAGTAGCCGAGGTTCTCGCGACGCTCGGGAATGACTTGGAGGGGCGGGTGCCCGTCTTTAGATCTCGCTTGCACGAGCGACAATAAGCGTGCCCCGTCCTTCGCGCACTTTGCGAAGGGCGGGAATCACCCGACGCCTGCACCGTGGGGCTTCTGACGCGGTGGACCTCGAAATAGAAATCTTTCCCAGCCCTCATTACCCGAACGTCCCGCTGCGACGCGCCGGCAGTGCTCCCGAGCCTGACCGCTACCGTAGCCTGGAGTCTTCGCTCAATGAACCTCCAATTGCAAGCGAATCGGAATATCGAGGAAGAAACAGGTTCATCGCAGCCGCCGTTCCCAACCCTGCCGCCAGCAGCACCAACAACGAGGAATAGGAGCCAGTCAGATCAAATGCCCGCCCGAGCATTACTGGCCCGATCGCTCCGGCAGCCGCATAAAACGTCCAGGTGAGACCGTAAAGAGTAGAGAATGCTCGCAGCCCAAAATAACGCGTTAGTAAATAAGGTGTAATGGCCGCTTCCCCTCCCGCCCCCACACCAATGAGCCCAGCAGAAAGCGCGCCCGCCGGAAAGCTGTTCGTCCCGGCCAGCAGGAAAACACCAAGTGCGGTGATCAGGTTGATGACAAGCGCGACGTGTGGCCCGAAAAATCGGTCGAGCAGCCATCCCACTACAATTCTGCCAAGCAGGCTTGATCCACCAAGGATCGACGCGCATAGTGCCGCATCTCCGGCCGTGAGACCTCTGTCCGTCAGTAACGCAGACAAGTGAGTGATGGCTCCGTTCATGCTAATCGAACTCACGAACAGGATGGCAGTCACAATCCAGAAGGCTGAAGTTCGCAGGCCTTGCTGCCATGTCATTCCAGAGTGCTTGACCGGCACGGACTCCCGCCCCGTCGTCCCGCGCTCTCGGATGTAGCGCCAACTGAGCGGCAACCCGAGTAACAAGGCAATACCGCCGAGTGAACCGTACGCTGCGCGCCAGCCCGAACGGCTGATGATGGCTTGGCCGATGACGGGCAAGATCATGGCGCCCAAACCAGCTCCGACCATCACAAAGGCCAACGCCATCCCCAACCGTCGTTGAAACCAGGTGGAAACCGATCGGGAATATGCCAGATGAGCGGCACCGTTCCCAACCGCACCCAGCACGAAGCAAGTCACGTAGAACTGCCACAGTCCAAAGCGCAACAGTGACAACGATGCCACCGCGCACCCGTATATCGTCATGCACACAAGAATGATGCGGCGCGGTCCAACCCGATCGATCCACCGGCCCAGCAGCGGGGAACTCACTCCCAACGTTACGGCGGCGATTGCGAAGCCAGTGGAGATGGCTTCGCGGCTCCAACCGAATTCCGCGGCCAGGGGCTTCACGAAAACGGAGAATGTGTAAACGAATAGCGAGCCGAATCCCGCCATCACTCCCAGACACGCCGCGAACACAACCCGCCAGCCGTAATAACCGCGATCGAATTCAGTGAGGTCCGTCGCCAACGACCGCATCCCTCGTCTCCTTGCCGGGCAATGTCGGAGTCGAATGGTATACGGAGCGCTCGACGGCCATCTGTAGTCTTTTTCTAGTATTACCGCGATTCACCCATCGCATCCCATCGATTCAAAATTCGAAAATCCGGAGGCGGTACGAGATCGCGTGCTTGACGAAGCAGAATTCATTCCCCCTGTCACTACTTACAGTTCCCCGCCCGGTCCCCGCGCATTGATCATGAGCACCGTTGGGTTCTTTGTCCGCGCAAGAGTCGACAACCATCATGACAACATCCATCAGTCCCACTGCGCTCGAGTTGGGAGAATATCCTCCCGGTCAGGATCCCCTTCCTTCCTGGAACGAGGGTTCCGCTAAGCAAAGCATCCTAGACTTCGTCGGTGGCGTGACCGCGGCTGGCGACGTTCACTTCGTCAAACCCGACGCCCGAATCGCTGTCTTCGATAACGATGGGACTCTCTGGAGCGAGATGCCCGCGTATTTTCAGCTCGCATTCGTCTTCGATCGCCTGAAAGCGTTAGCTCCGCAACACCCCGAATGGAAAGACAGGCCACTCTATTCGGCGGTCCTCAAGGGCGACATGAAAACTGTCACTGCCGGAGGCCTGCGCGGCCTGCTCGAGCTTGCGACAGTTACTCACGCCGGCATGACCACGGACGAGTTCTCAAAGATTGTGGAGGACTGGATTGCAACCGCCGTACATCCAAAATTCAACCGTCCTTATACCGAATTGATTTTCCAGCCGATGTTAGAGCTGCTCACTTACCTGCGCGCCCACGGCTTCAAAACCTTCATCGTCTCCGGCGGAGGAATTGAATTCATGCGCGTTTGGGCAGACAAGGTCTATGGCATTCCGCCCGAGCAGGTAATTGGCAGCAGCATCGTAACCAAGTTCGAGATGCTCGCAGGCATACCCGTGCTTACCCGGCTGCCGGAACTGAATTTCATGGACGATAACGTCGGCAAGCCTGTGGCGATCAACCTGCACATTGGACGTAGGCCCATCGCCGCCTTCGGCAATTCGGATGGCGATTTGCAGATGCTGCAGTGGACTGCCGCCGGCCCCGGCTCGCGCTTTGGATTGCTCGTCCACCACACCGATTCCGTCCGCGAGTACGCGTATCATGTGTCGCCTCTCGGCACCCTTGACAAGGCTCTGACTGAAGCTGAGGCGAAGGGTTGGACTGTCGTAGACATGAAGCAGGACTGGAAGTGTGTTTACCCGTTCGAAACCAGCAAATAGCGCACCTGGAGAATTGTGAGAGGCAGACCGCATGTCGGATAAGAAACTGGCTACCCTCGACAACGACACAGCATCAACCACTCAGCCAGGCACAATCACTGCTCTCGACATCGTGCTCGAACCGGACGCGACCATGGTCCAGCACGCCCGGGCTGCCAATGCAGGGCTCCTCAAGAATTTTCCCAAGGGCTACGCGCTGGGCGACGAACATGCGCCGCACATCTCGGTCATGGGAGGGTATGTTTACACGGCCAGCCTCGAAAAGATCTACACCGCCGCCGCCAAAGTGTTGGCCAATGAAAAAGTGACGAGCTGGAAGTTGAAGGCTTTCAAGTATTACTACATGCCTTTGAAAGAGATTGGCCTTGGCGGCATCGTGGTTGAGCCGACCGGCGACCTGATCAGGCTGCAGAAGGCGCTGATCGATGCAACCGCTCCGTTCTTGGCGCCAGCCTGCTCCGGCACCGCCGCCGCTTTCGCGACCACCCCCGACGAGTCCGAGATTAACCAGCCCACCATCGACGCGGTTGCAACCTATCTTTCCGGACACACTGGCGAGCATTACAACCCACACGTCACCATCGGTGTGGGCACAAGAGATTATCTGGATGCATTGCTCGCCGCGCCGTTCCCAGCGTTCACGTTTTCGGCCGTGGGAATGTCAGCCTACCAGTTCGGCAACTTCGGAACCGCGGCAAAACAACTCCACTCCTTCAAGCTGACGCAGTGAATTGGGATAGGGAAAAACAACAATGAGAAGGGTGGGCCCTCGGTCACCACGAAAAGGCTGCCCGACCTTTCGCGATTTTCAAAAGGTGAGCACAACGGACTCCGACTGCCCCGTTTGTTGAGGTGGGAGGCCCAGGCTTTTGATCTTTGGCTTACACCAGCAACTATGAGGGCCAGCCCCCAACCTCGGAGTAAAGTGCTGGTTGTGAAGTCAGAGTACACCTATCTCATAAATGCCTGAGCAGGATCAGAGACGAGGCGGGGCGGCTCCCCGAATCAAAATCGTTTCCTCGCGCTCGCTCGTTGAGTCCCTCCGCGCTCGGACAACTAAGGAGCAGGCACCTGCACGTTGGAGACTACCTTGGAATACCCGCTCTCTTCATTGCTGGTATTGACTGCGGTTGTGGCATAGCAGTAGGTCGCGCCGTCGACCACGGCGGAATCCGTGTAGAGGGTGCCTGTATTCGGCAATGAGTTGATCTTGGAGAAAGATCCGCACGCACTCGCATACGCCGCGCGATAAACGTTATAGCCAGAGACGTTCGAGGACGTGCTTGCACTCCACGACAGGTTGACCGAGTGTACGGGCGCAGCCGTACCGGTTCCAGTGAGGGTTTCGACCGCTGTCGAGGACTGGGCATTGCTCGTGAAGGTAAGCGCGGCCTCCACGGCGCCGCTGGTCTGTGGGCTGAACGACACAGTAAACGGAGCGCTATTCCCTGCTGGAATTGTAACCGGCAGCGACAGTCCTCCGACAGTGAATGCGGAGTTGTTGCTACTGACCGCGCTGACGGTAACACTCGATCCGCCCGCGGTGAGAGTCCCGGATGCGGTTCCGCGCGTGCCCACGACCACGTTACCCAGAGCGAGCGTGGTGGCCGGGCTGACGCCGAGCGTGCCAGCGGTCGCAGTCGTTCCAATCCCCGAGAGTGGAAGCGTTACGGTCGAATCCGAAGCCGTCGAGTAGATCATGATGGTGGCCGTCCGAGTCCCGGTCGCCGTTGGTGTGAACGTTGCGCTCATCGTACAACTTGATCCCGGAGCCAGCGTGCTGTAGTTGCAGGTGCCCTTGCCGCCCCAACCGAAGTCACCGGCTGACATTGGGTTGCTGGTAATCGTCAACGGGGCATTCCCCGTGTTAGTCAAGGTGGTGAGCAGGACAGGGCTCGTCTGGCCGACCGCGACGCTGCCGAAGCTGATGCTCGTAGGATTCAGCGTCAGAATGCCGGCCGCCACACTTACAGTCACGGTGGCGCTGGCGGATTTGGTATTGTCGGCGACGCTGGTAGCCGTTACGGTCACGCTTTTCGTCGCGGTCACGGTGGGAGCCGTAAACAGTCCGGCGGTGCTCACGCTGCCGGAGGTGGCCGACCAGGTAACCGCCGTGTTGCTGGTGTTTGTGACTTGAGCCGAGAACTGCTGTGTTCCCCCCGAGGCCACCGTCGCCGTGGTGGGCGAGACCGAGACACTAATGGTAGCGGCCGGAGTGGTAAAGACGTTGTCCAGGCCCGTGACCAGCACTCCAGTGGAGTCGGCCGACAGCACGCGATAGCGGTAGGTGGTCCCGGCGGTCAGCGACATCAGGGTAACGGAGTGCGTCGTCGCCAGGTTCGAGTTCAGGGCACTGCTGCTGCCGTAACTGGTCGTCGTACCGTACGCGACTTGCGAATTCGCAGGCACGGCGGTTGTCCAGGTGATGGTAGCGGTGGTCGTTGTCTTAGTCGCGGTGAGGGCACTGATCCACGATTGTGCAAAGGCCGACGGCGCGACGAGGAAGACGAACAGAAGAGGGGGGAAGCGCTTCATCCGTTTCGTAAGAATTTAAGTAAGAGTTGCAACTGGATAATAGAGCGCGCAGAGCGCTGCGCAACGCAGGATGCACTAGTCATTGGGACAATGAACCTTGGATTTTCCGCGAGTGGGAAATGAGACCGCGCTTAGGAAGCGGACTCGGAAGTGATTCCCTAAATCGGGGGAAGACTGGGGACAGACGCGACGTTCCCCGGTTTATCCGACGGAACTAGTTGGGGAGCGTCCCGTTTCTTTCCCAATCTCAATGTGCAAGCGAGCGAAAGGAATCACATACATTCTCAGGTTCCAGAATTTCCAGAAGGGGTAAGCAGAGATCCTATAATGGGGAAACAGAATAGAGGAGCGATCGCTGTGGCGATCGTTCCATCTACGTTTGTGGGTTCATTGGGTATCTCCGAACAGCGAATCGCCCATTTTCGGCCAAGGAGTGCGTTCATGATTCTGCACAAACTGTCCCTCTTCACGTTAGCTGCGACCCTTGCGGTTTCCACAAATGTGGGAACGCTCGACGTACAGATCCAAGAGTTCGAGGTGCCGACCCCGAAATCGCGGCCGCATGATCCCGCGCGCGCGCCAGACGGCTCGCTTTGGTACACCGGACAGGGATCCAATAAACTCGGTCGGCTTGATCCGAAGACTGGGGAATTCAAGGAGTATCCGTTGAAGACTCCGAACTCCGGTCCGCACGGTCTAGTTGCTGACCAGGGTGGCAATATCTGGTTCACCGCCATCTACGCTGGTTATGTCGGCAAGCTCAATCCCATGAATGGCGAGATCGCCGAATATCGTCCTGCCGCTGGCGAAAAGATTGATCCCCACACGCCAGTGTTCGATCACAATGGCATTCTGTGGTTCACCAACGAAGAGACCAACTACATCGGGCGTCTGGATCCGAAAACCGGCAAGATGGTGCTGGTCAAACTGCCTACGCCACACGCTGTGCCCTACGGCATCGTGATCTTGCCGAACAACATTCCCATCTTCTGTGAATTCGGCACGAACAAATTGGGCGGTATTGACCCAGGCACGATGACAATCACTGAATACACATTGCCGGCGCCAGGGTCGCGCCCGCGCCGGATCGCACTGGCGCCGGATGGCACGATTTACTACACCGATTTCGCCCGTGGATATTTGGGACATTTTGACCCGTCCAGCGGTAGGCTTTTGAAGGAGTGGCCCTCACCGGGCGGCGCTGAGTCCGAACCCTACGGAATCGCGATCACGAAGGATGGCAACGTCTGGTACAGCGAGTCTGGTGTGAAGCCGAACGTGGTGGTTCGCTTCGATCCTCAATCGGAGACCTTCAGTACGAAGACGATTCCGTCCGGAGGAGGCGTGGTGCGGAACATGGTGGCGACTCCCGACGGCCAACTCTATCTAGCTTGCAGCGGAGTAAATAAGGTGGCCGTGGTAAGTCCGAACAAATAGACAAACGGAGTCACCACAACTGAGGGTGGCCCACCCTTGCGTTCTTGGCGATTTTCGAAGGGTGGGCACCACAGACCTCGATGCCAGAAGTGACTGCCACCGCGAGCCTGGAAACTCGGCCATAGGCGGACGTCTCCACGTCAACTGATCGGCTCTTTTCCACAGCCCTCCACAGCAAGAAAGACGTTTCTTGTGACGAACAACCTTGACCGAGAATTCCAGACAGCGCAAGCTCGCTACTTGCGCGAGGGCTCACCCACCCAGTTCTCCACCACGACTTCCTCGAGCGGCTCTCAGTCCGCAGCCAACTCCTTATTCCAGAAGATTCTAGCTATAAGTCCTTGCGGCTCAAGATTTTGCGTGGACTTGTCCCGATCCCCACTCCGCAAATTCTTGAGAATGAGGATTTTAGAGAAAGCGACAAAAAAAATGTTGATGCGGGATATCGCATCTCGGCAAGGTTCTCCAAGGAACGCAACGCTCGGTGCAGGTCTCCGTGCCTCGCCCGCATCGCATCCGCCGTCCACAGGTCGCGGGTCTCCTGTGATGGCAACTTGCGAGCCCCGGTTTGCTCATCCCTCTCGCCGGATGGGACAATACTTCCATATGCAAAAACCGCTCACCATTGTGTTCCAACTATTGGCCGCCGGGATGATGCTTCTGGGCAATGCCCCGGCGCAGCAGACTCCGGCCGCTTCGACTCCTCAATCCGCCGCTCCCGCTAAGACACCGTCGACGACCACGGCCAAGAAGGCACCCGTGACCACGAAACCCGCAACCGCTGTGACGCTGAAGACCCAGAAAGATAAAGCCAGCTACGCCCTGGGCACGAAGATTGGCGGTGACCTCAAACGCCAGGGTGTCGGTACGTCGCTGGACCCAGCCCTCACCGCGCGCGGCTTGAAGGATGCACTGGCCGGCACCAAGGGTCTCATGACCGACGATGAGGTGAAGGCCGCGCTCACCCAACTCCAGACCGAAGTCCGCGGCAAGATGGAAGCCCAGCAGCACCAGATGGCCGCCTCTTCCCGGCAAGCCGGCGATGCGTTCCTCGCTGCCAACAAGGCGAAAGAAGGAGTTGTCACCCTGCCGAGCGGATTGGAATACAAGATTCTGACCGCTGGCAACGGACCGAAGCCGTCGGCGACCGACACGGTGACCTGCAACTACCGCGGAACGCTGGTCGATGGCACGGAGTTCGACAGTTCGTACAAGAACGGAAAGCCCGTATCGTTTCCGCTGAACGGAGTCATCAAAGGCTGGACCGAGGCGCTGCAGTTGATGCCGGTGGGATCGAAGTGGCAACTCGTCATCCCTCCCGATCTCGCTTATGGAGATGCGGGCCGCCCGGGCATTCCTCCCGGAGCCACTCTTGTGTTTGAAGTGGAGTTGATCTCAATTGGGGAGCAGAAGCGGTAAGGGAACTCTCAGCGATCAGGAACAACCAGGCCGTCTGCCTGTGCAGACGGCTTTTTCCTGTGTGCCGAGCATGTTCGACAACTTGAGGGTGAAAGTCCCTTTGACAGCCTGATGGAGGTGAAGTCATAGCAAAGCGCAAGGGTGAAATAACACTCGTCGCGAGGCGAGGCCTGAAAGAAGCGCAGAGCAAAGACGCGAGCCGATGAACAAGAACCGGATACGAGGCCTACGGTGGCGGGCGAGCGGGCAGGTGACTGCGAAGCCCATATCCATCAAGCTCACTGGTGGTAAATCCGGCGGTTGCGCGTCGAAGGTGGTCGAACTTACCTCGGGAGATCTGCGGCATGTCACACAACGTGACTGAGGATGAAGCGATTCACCCTGACCGTGTCGCAGAAGTCAGCAGAGGGCGTAGTAGGTCATGCAGTCGGCGAGGATATTGAGGCACTCCAAATGCCGAAAGGCGGAGAAACAGATAGGCCACGCCGGGAACGATGAGCGAAGGCCCGAACGGTACCCCGCAAGGGGAATAAAGGGAAGGGCAAGTAAGCGGTGCGACTCATGAGCGGACAGCGGCAGAAAAACCAGGCCGAACAAGGGGTGCTGGCCTTTCCGGCGGAAAGTAGGAGTGATGCTCCGAGGGCCGCCGTGCAAGGGACCGAAACGCTCATGGCGAAGCACAGGAACGAAAGCCTGGCTGGAACCGAACGACTGATGGAAGAAGTCTGCGAGCTGGAAAACTGCAAGCAGGCGTTACAACGAGTCAAGGGGAATAAAGGGAGTCCGGGAATAGACGGGATGACCGTCGACGAACTCCCGGAATACCTGAAGCAGCATGGGCTGGAAATCGGGGAACAGCTACGAAACGGAACCTATCAACCGCAGCCGGTAAGACGGGTGGAAATCCCGAAGCCGGATGGCAGTGGAACGCGCAAGCTAGGCATTCCTTGTGTGCTGGATCGGTTCGTCCAGCAGGCGGTGTTGCAGGTTCTGCAGAAGCGCTGGGACCCGACGTTCTCCGAACACAGCCACGGTTTTCGACCGGGGCGCAGTGCGCGGCAAGCGGTGCACGAGGCGCAGCAGTACATCGCCGAAGGGTACCGCTGGGTGGTGGACCTCGACTTGGAGAAATTTTTCGATCGAGTCAATCACGATCGCCTGATGGCGGCGGTAGCCAAGCGCGTGGCCGACAAACGAATGCTCAAACTAATTCGAGCCTTCCTGGAGGCCGGAGTGATGGAGGACGGGTTGGTGAGTGCGGTGGATGAGGGAACGCCTCAGGGCGGTCCACTTTCACCGTTGCTCAGTAATCTGGTGCTGGACGAACTGGACCGGGAGTTAGAGCGGCGCGGTCATCGCTTCGTGCGTTATGCCGACGATTGCAACATCTACGTGGGCAGCGAACGAGCGGGACAGCGAGTGATGGAGAGCATTACGCGCTTCATCACGCACCGACTCAAGCTCAAGGTGAATCAGGCGAAGAGCGCCGTGGCCCAACCGAGGCAAAGGAAATTTCTCGGATTTAGCTTCACGAGCGAACGAGAACCTCGGAGGCGGATCGCCCCCAAGGCCATCGCTCGCTTTAAGGAGAGGATCCGGGAACAGACACGTCGAACCCGCGGCATCAGTCTGACGCAGATGGTCACACAGATCGCGACCTACCTGCGGGGATGGCTCGGATACTTCGACGATTGTCAAACCCCCTCGGTGTTGCAAACCCTTGAATCGTGGCTACGCCGTCGACTTCGGTCGGTGGTGTGGAAGCAATGGAAACGGGGACGGACGCGATTTCGCGAACTTCGCAAACGGAATGTGAGCCAGGACCTGGCGGCGCAAACCGCCGGCAGTCCTCACGGCCCGTGGCGCATCGCCAACTCGCCCGCCTTGGCCATGGCTTTGCCCAATGTCTACTTTGCCCAGCTCGGCCTTCCACCCATGGTCGTGCGGTTTTAGCTTAATCCGCCGAACCGCCGTATGCGGACCCGCATGTACGGTGGTGTGGCAGGGGAGGCGGGGCGACCCGTCCCCCTATGCCGATTTCTTCCTGCACGGCCTAAAGTGCTTCCTGCCGCTGCCGATAGAGATGGCAGCGACAAGGGAGACAACGTGAAGATTCTCTTAGTGGAGGACAGCAAACCCATCCGAAGGGAGAATGAAACTGTCCTGCACAAAGCCGGCCACGAAGTGATCAGCGCTGAAGACGGCGAGACCGCCGTGCGACTGACACAGGAGCAGCACCCCGACTTGGTTCTGCTCGACATGATCTTGCCCAAGATGAGTGGCCCGGAAGTGTTGCGGCGGCTGAAGAGTGATCCGGCTACGGCCGAGATCCCGGTCGTAGTCTTGAGCAGTCTGTCGGAGAAGAACCGGCAGCGCTTGCTGGAAGCGGGTGCCGAAGAATACCTCGAGAAGAATGCGCTGATGCCCGGCAAGGGAGTCAACCTGTTCCCGAAAGCGTTGGAGAACGTGATTTGCCGCATCAACCGCAAGCCCGGCGTCGCCTTTTCGACGATCCCGCTGCACGAGTAGAGTTGCTACAGAGAGTGTTGCAGATGTTCTTCCGCCGAAAGATTGGCGCCCGCCAGAAGCAGGAGTCCTGACAGAAACGCCCAGAACATCATGCTCACCGAGAGCGCGAACGGGCCATACACTTCCTGAAAGTTCAGCCACGGAAGAGCCAGGATATACGCGTACTTCAACGCCTCCGATAGCAATCCCATGATGATGGCGGCGGGCAGCACCGCCCGCGCCGGAACCTTGCCGTTGGGCAGCAGCCAGTAGATCAGGAAGAAGATGGCGATGCTGGCGGCAATCGCGAACAGTTTCATCATCAGGAATCCCACCACCCTCACAAAGCCTGTGCCATAGCCGCGCAGCAGGAACTCCATGAACGCCACCGGCCCCGCAGTCAACGCGATTGACAGCAGCGCCAGAACGCCGCAGCCAAACGCCAGGCCAAGCGAGATCACCTGATTGCCAAGATACGAGCGGTTGTTCTCGAAGCGCCAAATCCGGTTCAGCGCCACTTCGAGCGGAAGAAACACGCCCGACGAAGTGACCAGCAAAATCACGAGCGAGACCGCCTGTACCCGCTGCCGCGAGTTGACCATGGAGTTGAGGTTGCGGATGACGAAGTCCTGACCAGCAGGCAGGTAGTCGCGCAGCAGTTCCAGCACAACCTCATACATCACGCGCGAATGAAAGACGCGGCGGATCAACGTCATCAGCAGAACGACGAAAGGGAAGAACGACAGAATCGAATTGGCCGCGACCGAAAATGCAAAGGTGTGAACCTCGGTCCGCATCAGATATTTGACGGTGGAAAGAACCAATCCCGGAGAACGTCGCGGCGCAGGACTTACGGTGCGCTGGCGAACCGTGCCAGACTCGGGCAGCGTCGGAATGGGAGAGGTGGGCACGGCGACGATCCATCGTATCAGAGGGCTGAGATTGGGCGGGAAGAGGGGATAAACCGAAGTGCCAGAGGTGGTTACGTAGCTATTTCTTTACCTTTGTTAAAGTTATCGGGAGATGGGCATATGACCAGTGGTCATATTACGATTTCTTTCTAATTCTTCTTGCGAATCGTTTTAATAGTGCTTATTATCTGTTGCTCGACACCGGGAATTGGTCCGGTGGTGAGACCAGTAGTGGTTGACGTTTGTTGGGTGTAGTGGAAAACGCGCCAAATTGTCGGGCTCCGGAAGTTCCCGCAGCGGATGGAACACCGCGGTGGAGGACTAAGGAGTCTTTTCCTTTTTTGGAGTACTTCTTCTGCACATCGTAGACGCAACCAGAAAGTTCTACCGGCTTCTTTGAGGGGGACTTCAATCGACCGGGGCGACGATCGAGAAAGCCGGAGAATGATTCTTAGCGATTGGTGAAAGGAGTTTTTTCCGTGAGAGAGAAAGGTACAGTGAAGTGGTTCAACGGGGCGAAAGGGTATGGATTCATCCAGCGCTCCACGGGGGAAGATGTATTCGTGCACTTCTCCGCAATCCAGGAGAACGGCTATCGCACCCTCAATGAGGGCGAGACCGTGGAGTTTGACCTGCTGAAGGGCCCGAAGGGCTTTCAAGCGGCAAACGTCGTCCGCGCATAAAACCTGCGAACCATTTGAGAACCCTCCCGGTCCCAGCGGGAGGGTTTTTTATTGTAGTTTCCGTTTCCTATTGTCATCCAATATAACCATGATGTACGCTCCTATTGTTTATAAATAGGAGAGAAGCGTGGGCGACAACGACGTCTGGCAGGGCACTCTGGCCCTGATGATTCTCAAGACCCTGGAATCCATGGGCGAACTGCATGGATACGGCATTGCCCGTCGCATCGAGCAAATCAGCGGGGATCGATTGATCGTGCAGTACGGGACGCTCTATCCCGCGCTCCTTCGTCTGGAGCAGGAGGGCTACATTTCCTCCGAGTGGGGATTCTCTGACAACAACCGCCGCTCCCGCTTTTACAAACTCACGCGTGCCGGACGCCGGCAAGTCGAGAAAGAATCCCAACGGTGGGAAAAGGCGACCGCCATCCTTGCGCGCTTCGTCTCGCCCAACGAGGAGCCGCTATGAGAAAACTTCGCGCCTGGCTGCTGCGCCTCTGGGGACTTCCCAACCAAAAACTCCAGGATCAGCAATTCGCTGAAGAGATTGAATCGCATCTTCAGATGCACATTGCCGACAATCTCCGCGCCGGCATGGATCCAGAACGTGCCCGCCGTGATGCTCTTCTCAAGTTAGGTGGAATCGAAACGACCACGCAGGGCTATCGCGAAGGACACACCCTCCCTTTCGTCGAAACGCTGTGGCAAGATCTCCGCTACACATTTCGCCAGCTCCGCAAGAATCCCGCCTTCGCCATCACTGCGATCCTTGTGCTCACGCTCGGAATCGGCGCCACCGTTGGAATCTTCGTCTTCGCCGACGCTGCGCTGATCAAGCCTCTGCCCTACCGCGAGCCCACGCGCCTGACGGTCATATTCGGGAGCATTCCCCTCGGTCCACACTTTCACCTCTCCTTTCCCGACTACTACGATTTTAAGAGGCTCAACCAGGTCTTCAGTTCGTTCGAAGTCTATGACTCAAACGGATTCATGCTGGCCACGCCCACGGGAGCGCAACTGGCTCCGGGTGCGCGCGTGAGTGCCGGATTCTTTCGCACGCTGGGGGTCGCTCCCATCCTGGGGCGCGACTTTGCTGCCGGGGAAGACAAGCCCTCCGCCGCGCGCACCGTGATCCTCAGTTACGCCTCCTGGCAGACGCGTTACGGCAAGCGCGCGGATGTGATCGGCCAGACCGTGATGCTCGACGGGAATCCGAACACCATCGTCGGAGTGCTGCCCCGAGACTTCCACTTCGCCCCCGCCGAGCCCGCCGAATTCTGGACTGCGGAGCACGATGAGAGCGACTGTCGCGGCTGCCACTGGCTCTTCGGCCTCGCGCGTCTCAAAGATGGCGTCACCCTGCAGATGGCCACTGCCAACATGACGGCGATCGCGAAGCAACTGGAAGCGCAGTATCCCGACTCGAACAACAGTCAGTGGACGGACGTGGAAGCTTTGCCCGACGTGATTGTTGGCGACATTCATCCCATCATCCTGATGCTCCTTAGCGGCGCCGGTCTTCTCCTCTTGATTGCCAGCGTCAACGTCGCAAGCCTGTTGCTGGTGCGCACCCAGAGCCGCAAGCGCGAGATCGCTCTTCGGGGCGCGCTGGGTGCATCGAGACGGCGACTGCTTCGGCAGTTCGTCACCGAAGGGCTCGTGCTGTCCGGGTCCGCCACCGTAATCGGCCTCGCCGTCGCCGATGGCGCCATGCACCTGCTGATACGCCTCATCCCCGCCGACACGCTCGCGGGCATGCCCTACCTGCAGGGAGTTGGCCTCACTCCGCACGTGCTGACATTCGCGCTATCGATCTTCTTGTTCAGCGTCGTGATCTTTTCCTTGACGCCCATCCTAAGTACGGCTCGCGAAGAAATGCGCACGGGCCTGACTGAAGGCAGCCGCTCCGCTTCCGGAACCGTCTGGCACAAGTTCGGGTCGAACCTGGTCGTCGTCGAACTGGCCACCGCGGCCGTTCTTCTCGTAGGCGCTGGATTGCTGGGCAAAAGTCTCTATCGTCTGCTGCAGGTCGATCCCGGCCTGCAACCGAACAATCTGGCCACGCTTCCGCTGTCTATTCCCGGAGGGAGCTATCCCAAGGATCCGCAAGTTCTCGCTCTCGAGCGACAGATTCTCGACCGCGTCCACGCGCTGCCCGGCGTGACGTCGGCCGCCATTACGAACAAGCTGCCCGTCGGCGACGGAGATTTCACCACCGGCTTTGTCGCCGTCGGGCGCCCCTATCACGGCGAGCACAACGAAGTGGCCTATCGCATCGTCTCCACGGACTATTTCAAGACCCTGCAATCGCGCCTGCTCGAAGGCCGCTACTTCACCGCCGCCGAGGACGGCACCAAGCCTCACGTCGTGCTCATCAATCGGGCGCTGGCCCGGCAATTTTTCCCCGGCGAACACCCGGTCGGAATGTCCATCAACTACTACGGTGGAAAGCCTAGCGACGCCATGCAAATCATCGGCATCATCGACGACATTCGCGAAGGCCCGCTCGACACCGAGGCCCGGGCCGCGTTCTACGTTCCGTTCGGCCAGCACCCGCTCGCGTTTATTTCTTTAGTGGCGCGCACGTCGGTCGATGCGCAATCGGTGTTGCCGTTGCTCGCCGCAACCATGCATCAGATCGATCCCGGCATCGCCACCTTCGGCGCCGCGACCATGGAGCAGCGCATTCACGACTCGCCGCCCGCTTACCTGCATCGCGCCTCAGCCTGGCTGGTGGGCAGCTTTGCCGTGCTCGCGCTTCTGTTGAGCGTCGTCGGACTGTATGGAGTCATCGCCTACTCCGTCAGCCAGCGCACGCGGGAGATCGGCGTGAGGATGGCTTTTGGCGCCCAGCGCAGCACGGTTTATCAACTTATCCTGAAACAGGCCGCCCGCCTGATCGCAATCGGACTCGTCGCCGGACTAATAGGATCCATCGCCGCGGCCAGCCTGATGCGCAACCTGCTGTTCGGCACCCAGGCTTGGGACGCGTTCACGCTCGCCGCAGTAGTGGTGGTGCTGGGCGCGTCAGCAGTCGTCGCCAGCTTCCTGCCAGCCCGTCGCGCCGCGTCAGTCAACCCGCTGGAGGCATTGCGCACGGAATAGGGCCGAGCTGTTCACCACCTTCAATCACCTGACCAAAACTGCGGCCGCGATCATCGAGGTCATGCCGTAAACCCGGTGAATCTAATCCTGAGTAGAATAAACTGTTCTCATTCATTCCTAGCGGGCGAGGATGTTCACTTGACACCGTGCAGAACGGGTTCTCGCATTAGCTTTTGGCCTCTTCGGACTCTTCCCGATTCATACGAGTCGCGTTGTGTGGCGATCTGCTGTCTGTCCTTCCTGCTCGCCTTCGGAGCCGTGCCACCGGTGCGGGCCCAGGACAGGAGTGGTCCACCGGGCCAGGCTTCTGCCAGTGCGGGGGCAATGACAGGGGAGGCGTCGAATCGGTTCGTCGTCGTGGATGTGGTTGCGACCGACGCGCAAGGGCGTCCCGTTACAGGCCTGACTGAAGACGACTTCCAGATCGTTGAGAAGGTCGGATGGGCCACGCAGATTACGGAGAAGATTGAATCGTTTCGAGTAGTGGATACGACCCGGTTACGGAATATGACGCAACCGAGCGAGTCCTTAGGCACTCCCCCTGATGCGCGGGGAGAGTTGAGAGTGGAAGGCGAATCCTCAGCACCGTTGACGATTTTGCTGCTCGACAATCTCAATACGAATCTATTCGCTCCGTCCGTGAAGGAACAAGTTGCCGGCATGGCGAATATGGGCTGCGAAGACAGCAGGGCAGCAATCGAAGGGCCTGCCGGTTATCAGGCAGTTCCGATTGATCCCACCTGCAGGACCGTGCCGATTGCAGTGCTGCTACTCGGTCAAAGACTCGAGATGCTGCAGGACTTCGACACCGACCGAAACGTCTTGCGAGCCACCTTAGATCAAGTCTTTGGAGCCAAGTCCTCGAAGACGGCGCCAGCGGACTTGCCGGCAGCGGTTGCAGCGAATGAGAGTCTCGGATCGGCCAATCGACCTTCGCCGGTACCAGCGATTCAGACCTGGAATCGCGTCCCCACGAGTGGCAATGATCGAGTTCGGCACCTGCAGATGACGATGGATGCGATACGTGCGATTGCGCGGCATCTGGCGGGCTATCCCGGACCAAAGAGGCTCATCTGGGTATCGACTGCGTTCCCGTTCAGTATTGCTCCCAATCCTCGCGCCGGCCCTTTCGATGATCCGTGGAGCTATCGCGGTCAGGCTGCGACGGTGGTGAACGCCCTCGCGAACGCGCGGGTGTCGCTGTATCCGGCGCGGCCCGGGCTGAGTTCGATTCAACAAGACAGTACGAGCGCCCCGCGGATTAACGGCCAACCTGCCATAGCGGCCACGCCGGTACAGGCCAACACAGATTATTTCGCGGCCACCGTACCCATGCAGGAATTCGCGGGACAGACTGGGGGCATGGCTTGTCTCGACGACAAGGATCTCGCCACCTGCTTCGACCGGGTCTTACACGATGGGCCGGTCGACTACGAAATCACTTACTCTCCGCCTTCTGACAATTGGAACGAAGGGTTTCATCGCATCGTAATCAGGACGCCAAGACGCGATGTGAGTCTGTCGTACAGGCGGTACTACTATGTGCGCGGCGAGCGGCGTTCTGGTCCGGACATGGGGCTGAAACAGGCAGCTTGTGACGACGTGATGACCGCGACTTCACTCGAGTTGACCGCGCAGCTTCAGGCCGCTGCACTCGATCCGCCGAAATTTGCGCTGACGGTGGACGGAAAACTGCTGACGGCAGACGCGCTGGAAGACAATCGAGCGAGGCTACATTTGCATCTTGACTTCGGCGTGTGTGCCATCGATGAGCGGGGAAGACCGCTGCGCCATGTGCAATACCCCACGCAGCAGGAGATGAGCGTTGAGGAGTTCAAAACGGTCCAGCGCAACGGAGTCCGGCGCCTGCTCGAGTTTCAGCCTGCCGAAGGAACTAAGTTGGTGCGCTGGGTCGTGCGTGATTCGCTGAGCGGCCGCTTGGGTTCAGTCGATCTGCCGTATCAGGCGCCACCCGCCACTGCTGCCTCCGACACCGCAGAAGATAGTGCGAAGACGGATCATCCCGCCGCCCCTGAGCCTTCCAGTTCGTCCCCTGAACACAGCACCGTTCCACAACCGGCGGGATCGGCTGGCTCGACGAGCGCGGAGGTGGATCGTCCGCCTGCTGATCCAGACTCCGAGATCAACCCTTATTGTGCCGCGGTTACGAATGGAGTCGCACATTCCCAGGCGCTGGCTGAGCTTTGCCGGTTTACGCTGTCCTTGCATCGGAAGATGCCCAATCTGATCAGCGATCTGGAGACCAAGCGCAACTGGCGTGCGTACAACGCCGCGCACAGGGACCTCGTTACGGCGACGGTGACTTACGAGGACGGGCAGGAGCATTACGACCGGATCAAGATTAACGGGAGTCCCGCAACTGCTTCCTCTGATGCATTGAACAGTAGTTGGTCGATGGGCGAGTTTGCGTCGATTCTGCAGATGATTTTCTCACCCATGAGCGATGTAGAGTTCCGCTCCAGCACGGAAGTGAGGCTGAACTCGATCCCGGCGCTGCTTTTTGAGTTTCGGGTCGAGCAAACGAATAACGAGATGTACTACTTGCACGCGTTTTACCCGAGCGGATCGGGCACGACACTGTTTCCGGCTTACCGCGGGAAGGTCTGGCTGAACCAGTCCAACTTTCAATTGATGCGGATGGAGAAAGAGACTACCGACATGCCGAAATGGTTTCCCATCACACGTGCCAAAACCATGATCGATTATGCCGACGTGCCATTGGGCGATGGGAGCAGCTTTGTGTTGCCGGGCAAGTCCGAAATTGAAATCTGCGAAAAGTCGGAAGGGTCCGAGTGTGCGCACAACGTAGTGCGGTTCAGAAATTGGCACAAGTTCGGGGCAAAGAGCCGCATTTTGTCGATAGAAGACCCTCACTGACCGTTCAGTTCAGCTGAACTAGCTCGCCGATCCGGCGGAAAGTGCTCAGCGCATTTCCAGTGAAACTACGTCGCCGTTCGTCGATCCGCCCGGCTTGTAGTTCACCGTGACTTGGCGGTCGTGCCAGTCGCAGGAGAAATCGTCGGCGCCGATCAGAACCAGCGATTTGAAGTCGGGGGCGCGCAGTTTCATCACGGTACCGTTAGCCGTGACCGTCAAAATCGCGGCGGGGGCCTGCGTGCAGTCCACCGAGTCGAGACGGCCTTTGACGAATTTTGCGGGACGATGGTCCCCGGGCGCGGTGGCGGAGTTTTCGCCGGCAGCGCGCTTGGCGGCGTCTTCCTCAAGCACATCGAATGGCGATTTCTGCGGCGCAAGTTTGGATTGCGGCGTGCCGCCGAGCGGAATGCCATACTTGCGCTCGCCACTGGCCCGCTCCGTGAGCTCGTGGGCAAGAGCCACTGTCTGCGGGTTACTGCTGGCGTTCAGGCGGTCGAGGAGCACCTGGGCGGCGTCCCACTTTTTGCTGGCCACATAAATCTGCGCGAGGTGGTAGGTGTACAGTTCATTGCGCGGACTTAGATTGATGGCGGCGTGCTCGGCCTGCATGGCGGCGGGTGTGCTGCCGCCCTCGTTGCGGGCGACGGCGAGCAGGTCGTAGGCGTCGGCCATTTCCGGATACCACTCTAGCACGGCGCGCAGTTCGAGCATCATGTTGGGCAGACCCTGAATGTCGGCGTGCTTCGCCTGCGCAACCCGGTATTTCAGGACTGAACCGTAATAGCGCAGCCACATGTCGCGCTGGTTGAGCGCGCCAGCGTCGGCGAGTTCAGTGGTGGCTTCGTCGAATTCGCCGTGCTGGATGTGGTCCCAGGCGAGGATGCGGTGGGCGAGCGCACTGCCGATTGCGTTGGTGGGAAGGAGATCGGGATCCTCGCCCGGTCTCCTCTCTTCTTTTTTAGACTCGAATTTCTTGTCGGACGCTGTCGGTGCTGTGGCCAGTGCGTGCAAGGCCTGCAAGCCGACGTCGCGGCGTTCGGGAATGCGGATTTCCACCTCGGCGTAGAGAGCGCGTTCATCGGCTTCGGGCAGAGGCTGAGTCGTAATGGTCGCGTCATCCGGCCCCACGGGAGCCGGAAATCGGTACATCTGAGAGGAATCTGCGAGGCTGGCGGCGTTGGGATTGGTTTGCCGCGCAGCGAGCGCAGTGATCAACGTGGTCTGCGAGTGGAAATAGTCCTTCACCGCCTGTTCCAGTTGCGCGGAACTCATACCGAAGGCTTGCTGAACGGCGTCTTCCACGGGCACATGCTGATTGAGGACCAGGTTGAAGTACGTCCCAATTTCGGGCAGCTTCTTCTCGTGTAGCAGGTAGTGCATCACGATCCACGACTCGGCATAGTACAGCGTGTGGTGCGTGCCTTGGTTGCGGGTCGAAGTGTCATGCTTCATCGAGAAGAGGTCCGGTAGCGGCAGCCAGACCTGGGCGCCGAGTAATTCGGTGAGCGACTTGGGCGGGTTCGTCTCGCGCTGGTTGCCAAGCAAATCTTCTTTGAGAGACGGACTGAGCTCGGGATCGCCACCGATCTCGACCGTTTTGTTGTCGACGCGAATCGAGCTGAAATATTCGGCGAGACCTTCGTCGAACCATCCCTGCGCGGGCGGATAATTGAAGTTCAACAGCATTCCGGCGAAGTCATGCGCGACGGCGCGCCACGGCTCCTCTTCGAAGAGGTTGAGGACGATGAAGTCCTGATCATCGCCGGGGAGAGAGAATCCGGGGACGTCGATGGGCTGGCCTTGGCGCAGGGGTGCGAGTTGGTAATAGGACTTGTCGTTCTTGAAGGCGAGAATGGTCAGGGGCACGGATTGGTTGAGGCGTTCTTTGCCCAACAGCAGGGCGAAGACGGCGCGCATCTGCTCGAAGCGGAGGGCAACTTCACGGCCCTTCTTTTCGCCAGCGTCGGTGACGACGGTGAAGTGGGTGGAGTGGACCTCGAGCCAAGGGGGTTCGGCGGAAAACGAGCGAGGGCACAGCGGCAGGGCCAGAACAGCGGCGCAAAGGGACAAAGCGAGTATGTGAGAAGGGCGAGTCATCGGTGTCGTGGAGCGTACACTGAGCGTCACCTAGCGAAAGTTTAGCACCGGAGCGGAGGCCGATGGCACGTGCCGCTATAATTCCTCGGTTCATGTCAAACTCCCCGAGAAGTCGGTTCCGGGCCCTGTTTCTGTCGGCAATCCTGTGGACATCTCCCGCTGCCAGTGCTGTTTCGGGGGTATCGTGGACCGGCGTCTTGCTCGATTCGTCGGGCAAGCCTGTGGCCGACGCCGTCGTTAAACTTCACTCGACCGCCGATGGACGCGACTACACCGCGACGTCTGACTCGAACGGCAAGTTCGCCTTGGGCGAAATCGCCACGGGCACGTACGAACTTTCAGCCACGATTTCAGGCAAGGTGTGGAAGGCACCGCTTCCGCTAGTCGTCACGGACGGAGCCGTCCTGACCATGACGCTGCAGATGTCTGTAGTAGGGCAGGAACTGCGTACCGTGTCTGCCAACTCGGTCGGGGCATCTGCGCAGGCCAGCGGTGGCGAACATCTTTCCAGTAAAGAGGTCTCGAGTCTGCCGCTGAATGCACGCGACTTCAGCAAGTTGCTGCTGCTGGCGGCGGGCACCATGACCGACGCCAATGGCGCCGCCAACTTCACGCAGCAGTTTGCGGTGAACGGTCAGCGCGGTTCGGCGACTGTGTTTGCCACCGACGGATTCGATACTACCGATCCAGAATTGGGCGGCGCGACATTTTCTAATTTCAACGTCGATGCGATTCAAGAGGTTCAGGCCAACTCCGGTGTGATGAACGCGGAGATTGGCCACGGCGCTGCGAGCTTCACCAATGTCGTCACGAAGTCCGGAACGGATCAAATACACGGGAGCCTGTTCGAATTCGCGCGCAATGCTGCTTTCGACGCGCGCAACTATTTCGACTATAAGGACCCGACCGGGAAGCGGCGAATTCCTCCGTTTGTACGGAACGAATTTGGATTCACCAGCGGCGGCCCAATCGTGATTCCCGGCCTCTATGATGGGCGCGGTCGCACGTTTTATTTTGGCGAGTACCAGGGATTTCGCCAGGTGCTCGGCACCACGCAGGTGATTCCTGTGCCGACAGCCGACGAGCGGCAGGGAATCGACACGCAGACATTTCCCGGCGACACGCTGACGGTTCCCGTGAACCCTGCGGTCGAGCCCATCCTCAATCGATATCCGCTGCCAAATCTGCCATCGGGAGCGTTTGGCGATCGCACCTATGCAGCGTCATCGAAGATCGTTACTCGGACGGACCAGTTCTCGGTGCGCATCGACCAGGTGATCTCAAGCAAGTCTTCGCTGATGGGACGATTCAGCTTGAATCAGGTGACGGGTCCGCTGACCAATCCCGACCAGACGGCGATCGATCCCAGCTTTGGCGTGCAGTTCTTCGATCACCAGCGCAACGCGGGTGTGAAGTACACTCGCGCCATTACTCCGCACTTCATTTCCGAGACTTCGTTGGGCTATATCCGCAGCACGCCCTTCTTCCCGACCACCAACCACACGCAACCGGGGATCGGCTTCGGCGACGGGATATTCCAGAGCTTCTATCAGCCGGCGGGCTCGATTTTCGGATCGTACGGCAACGTTTATCAGTTCAAAGAGGACATGGCTTGGGTACGCGGGGCACATGCCTTCAAGTGGGGAGGGGAGATCCGGGTCAACCGCGACTCCACAATTTTCGGAACGAATCCGAATGGAGCCTACGACTTTGGCGGAGGCACGGCGTATTCCCCGGTATTGATCAAGTCGGCGAGCGGAACGCACGACATTCAGGTGGGCGATCCGCTGCCCGACTCGCTGACCGGATTGCTGACCGCGACGCCTTTCTCGTACAACATCACCGCGGCAGCCGACATTACGCCGGTCGGCGACAAGTTCGATGAAGCGGGCGTGAGGCGCGAGGCTTACAACTTTTACTTTCAGGACGTGTGGAAAGCGACTCCGCAACTCACGGTTAACTACGGCTTGCGCTACGAGGTAAGCAGCCGCATTCACGAGGCGACCAAACGCACATCGGGTCCATTCTTTTTTGGACCGGATGGCAGATCGGCGCCTTACGGCGACCGCAACGCGACACAGATCCTGCTGATCAACCCGCAACCTCCTTATAACCAGGACTGGAACGGCTGGGGACCGCGCCTTGGACTCGACTACGCGCTGAGCCCGCACACCGTGCTGCATGCGGGAGGGGCGGTCAATACGCTTCTTCCGAACTTGTGGCAGGACAATTTCCTGACGGCGGCGATTCCGTTTGTATTCGCGCCCTACATCACGGCGCTGCCTGGAATTTCCGTGCCATTTCATGACACGTTTGTCCCGGTGAATCTGCCGACGGCTTACAACGTCCAAGGGCAGCCGATTTTTGCCACGGGCAGAAGTCAGGATGTGCCGGCGAATACCGAAATCGATTTGCCGCGATTCCAGACTGATCTGACTGCGCTGACCCCCGGCAATCAGGTGCAACTGCTCGCGATCACCGGCATCGCGAAGAATTTTGGGAATGGCTACATCGGTAGCTGGACGGCGGGCGTGGATCACGATTTCCACGATGTGAAGATGAACGTTTCGTACGTGGCGACCACGGGGATCCACTTAGCGCGGGTCTATTCCCCAAACAGTTACGGCGGGGCTGACCCGGCGCATGCGCCGTTCACGGAGTTCAACTCGGCGAAGCAGGCGATTGGGGGATATGGAAATGAAGTCCTGATGACCAGTGGCTCCCATTCCAGCTACCACTCGCTGCAGGCAAGCGTCACCAAAAACTCGGCGCGCGCCGGTTTGGGAGTGCAGGCCAGCTACACGTATTCGAAAGCCCTGGACGATACCAGCTCGGTGCTGGGTGGATTGTTCGGAGCCGCGGGCACGATCCTGCAGACGCTGCCGCAGGATCCGTGGAATCCGTCGGCGGAGAAAGGACCATCAACGTTCGACGTGACGCACGTATTTTCGGCGAGCATCATTCAGTTGTTGCCGCTGGACCGCATTAGTTTTCTGCGGCCTTTAGGGACAACGCTGACGAAGGGCTGGCAGTTCCTGAACCTCACGACGCTCACCACGGGATCGCCGTTCAGCGTGTATTCCGGCATCCAGCAAACCGGTGCGGGTGCGGGCGGCACGGACCGGCCCGACCTGGTTTCGATGCCGCATTTTTCCACGAGCCGTCCCGTGCGCGACGATTACTTCGGGCTGGGAGCAAACAACGCGTCGTTCTTCAATATCCCCATCAACGTTCCGGGCGGGAGCGGGCCGAATCAAGGGCGTTTCGGAACGCTGGGGCGCGACACCTTCCGCGGGCCCGGCTTCACTGACTTTGACATCGCCATGATCAAAGACACTCCGTTCGGGCATCGCGGTGGCGCGGAGCTGGGGACGTTGGAGTTCCGGGCGGAGTTCTTCAACATCTTCAACATCGTGAATTTCGGATTGCCGTCAAACATTGTGCGCGGGAGCGGATTCGGCATCATCAGCAAGACGGCAGGAACGTCGCGGCAGATTCAGTTCTCGCTGAAGGTGATTTATTGAGAGGCTAGAATCGAACGGTGTACGACTATTAACAACAATCGCCAAGATTTCTGGGTATGCGATTTCTGGCGTCATGGCTTAAGCAGGTCGGGCTAGAGGTTGACCCTGTGGCTGGCTTCCCGACGGCAACTTCCGGTTTGTCGACTACACATGCTCGATCAGCACACTTCGGCTCGGTATCTGTTTAGTTTGCGAGTCCAGCAAACAGCAGCAGATTTCCATCGGGATCCTTGACGACGAAATTCTTGGCGCCCCAAGGCTGCTTTTTCAGCGTCTGGTGAAAGGCAACACCTGCGGACCGAAACTCAAGAAACAGCAGCTTGATCTCGTCCGCTGTGGCGACGGTCATCGATACCGACAACAGTTCCTCCCGATCGCGGACGATCGGCTCGATTACCGGTCGCTCGACACACCTTAGATTGAGGCGCGCCGCGTCGCGACCCACCTGTGCATAGTAGGGAGGCTTGCCGTAACTGAATACAAGCGAAAAGCCTAGCTTCTCACGGAAAAATTCGCATGATCTCTGGATATCGGTGACCAACAGTTGCGGCTCTGCACTGACAATCGTTGCTTTGGATGGCGATGATTTCACCCTGAGCGATGTGGTCGAAAGTCCAGTTTTCAGGGCTTGCCAACCATCGAAGCCTTGTTGTCTTGCAACGATTTCTTGTGCATCGCTGAGCTTAAAGCTCGCCGCAAGAATCTCCGAATCGGCCATATTCAGGAAACGAGGCAAATGCGCGCGGATTTGTGCGGCGACGGGATAGTGACGTTCGCGATGCCAGCGCAATATGAGCTTGGCTTGCTTTTTGAAGTTCTCTAGATTGGGCATGTGGGCCTCCACGATTAGATCGTAGGCGGGCATTGCCCTTCGGCGACGTGCCGTTGCATCCTACATGCGCAGACCGCAGTATCTGCGACCGTGCCAGTAGTTGTCAATTGAGAACGACGCCGCGCTACACCCCAGTTGCGCATTTTGTCGTATCACCGGTAAACCAGAAGGAATTCCTAAGCAGGCTTCGTCCATTCCATTATGTGGAACCAAGGCACACGCCGGTAGGCCGTTGCTTTCGGCTCCGGCGCGTCGGGACGCGGTGCCGGTTCATCAAAATAAGTGAGGCGTAAGCCTGCAGCGAGGAGCACGCGCATGTAGGTGTTCATCGGACGGTGATGATTCAGCACGCGGATTCCGCGATACTCGATCCAAATGGGCCGCTCTTGAAGATAGTTGTCGATTGGAAAATAGAGGTGTTCGCCAGCGCCTCCTCTAACCCAGCCACTGCACGCCGTGTTGAAACTGTTGAGATTCGCGATCAGAACAGCCCCGCCGGGATTCAGCACACGGGCCATCTCCGAGATGGCTCCGTGCATGTCTGGAATGTCGATCAGGGACAGGTAGCTAATGACGAGGTCAAAGGTATTGTCTTCAAATGGAAGACGTTCAGCTGCTGCTTCGAGATACGTACACTCCGGATCGCGTGCGCGAGCGGCAGCAAGCAGCGCGGGCGTCGGATCAATGCCAGTGACCCCTATACCATGCGGCTTGAGCATGCGGCAGAAACGGCCTTCGCCACAGCCTACATCAAGGGCTTTCTTGGGTGACCACGAGAGGGCGCGGGGTAGCATGACCGGGTCGAGCACATAGCGTCGTCCAAAATCGCCAAATTCACCCATGTCCGCGATCCAAGCGTCCGCTGACGCCTGCCAGCAATTGTGCATGCCCAACATAATACCGAAGGATGTCTTTAGGCTCGTCCCGGAGGAACTCTGCCTTAAGTTAGCGCTTACGGGGCCGTGCCCTCGACGATAAGACCCGCACGTAACGCAACACAACCCTACGGCGCCACTCCCAGTTGCCAGAACAGAAAGCTCAACTGATCCACTGAGTCGCCGATATCCTGGGTCAGGGATCGTCCGCCGGAGTGTCCCGCTTTCAGTTCGTAGCGTAGCAGGATAGGCCGGTCCGACGCGGTGTCGGCTTGCAGCAGGGCCGCCATCTTGCGCGCGTGCAGCGGCGCCACGCGCGTGTCGCCGTCGCCGGACATGAAGAGCACCGCCGGGTACTTCACTCCCTTCTTCACGTGCTGGTAGGGCGAATACTCATACAGCCACTTGAATTGCTCGGGATCCTTGGCCGCGCCGTATTCAGCGACCCAGAACTGCGCCTCCATGAACTGGTCATAGCGCAGCATGTCGAGCAAGGGATGCCAGCAAATCACCGCCTGGTAGAGTTCCGGGCGCTGCGTCAGAGCGGCGCCAACCAGCAGCCCTCCGTTGCTGCCGCCAAGAATGGCCAGCTTCGACGGACTTGTGTATTGATTCTGGATCAGCCATTCGGACGCTGCAATAAAATCGTCGAAGACGTTCTGCTTCTTGTCGAGCATGCCCGCCTTGTGCCACGCTTCGCCGAATTCGCCGCCACCTCGAATGTTGGCCAGCGCATAGACGCCGCCTCGTTCTGCCCACACGATCGCATCCGCGTTGAAAAACGGCGTGTTGTTCACAGCGAATCCGCCGTATCCCTCAAGCAGCGCAGGATTCGCCCCGTCCAGCTTGACTCCCTTGGCGTACAGCAGAAACATCGGTACCTTGGTCCCGTCTTTCGATGCATACCAGATCTGCTTGACCTCAAACTTAGAGCCGTCGACCGGAACCTTTACTTGCGCCCATACCGACTGCTTCCCGGTGGCCATGTCAGTGCGATAGACCGTGGCCGGAATCGCGTACGATGCATAAGTGAAATATGCAGCGGAGTTCTCCCACCGTCCCTGCACGTCATAAATCGCTCCCAGCGCCGGCAGGTTGGGCTCGAAGGCCAGCTTGCCATCCGGTTGAAACACCTTCACCATCGAAGCCGCATTCTTCACGTAGGTGACCCAGATTTTGCCCCCAGCCAGCGTGACATTGTCGATCGCGTTCTCAGCTTCGGGAACCACTTCCCGCCAGTTCTCAGGCGAGGGCTTGGCCATGTCCAGCATCATGACTTTGCCCTTCGGAGCTTTGTAATTGGTCTGCAAAAACATTTCGTCGCCGACTGCGGAGCCGAAAGACCGCGCGTCTAGATCCTTGATCAGCGGCTGGATCGGTCCATTTTTCTTCAGATCCTGCACCCAAATTTCAACCTTGTCTCCGGCTGCTCCGTGGAACACATGGATGACGAGGTGACGGCCGTCTTCCGAGGTATCGCCGACAACGATGGCTTCTTTCGCGTAGCCTTTGCCGAAGACGTCGGTGTCCGCTTCCGGCTTTGTGCCCAGCTTGTGGAATCGAAGCCGCGGGCCGTCGTCGAGCATGGTCGCGTAGTAGAAGCCAGTCTTGTCGGGCAAGAACGAAACATCGAAGTAAACCCTCGCTGGCAGCACATCGGGCAAGTCGTGCTTGGCAGCGTCGTCGAGCACATGCACCTCGGTTTCATCTTTGCCGCCGATGCGCACCACATAGGCCAGCAGGGCGCCGTCCTTGGAGACATCCATAATTTCTACGTTGGTCGAGTGATCCGCGCTCATCGGATTGGGGTCGATCAAAACTTCTTCGCTCCCCGCATGACCTTGCCGTGTGTAGATGACGTACTGTTCCTGGTCGGCACCGCGCTTGCGGTAGAAGAGCCGCCCGTTGCGCTCGATCGGCGAGCCGATGCGTTCCACTTTCTTTAGCTCGGCCAAGCGCTTCTCCAGCGCCTGCCGCCCGGGCCAACCGTCGAGGAGCTTGTGCGTGTAGTCGTTCTGCTGGTTGATCCATGCCCGCGTTTCCGGGGAGTCTTGATCTTCCAACCAGCGGTAGGGATCTGCCACGACTACGCTATGCAGAGTCTCTTGAACATCGCCCTGGCGAGTGGCAGGCGCGGCCATCGCCGGCCCGGCACTTTGGGCCGCCGCGAACATAGGACACATAACAGCCCAAGACAGAATGCTGAGAACTCTGTGCTTCATGATCTCCTCCGCCGGAATTCTGCGGTCCAGACTACGCGATGTCAAGCAGGTTTGCGGGTCGCAGGCGAGAGGAACTTCCCGCTGGCGGGTTGCGTAGTGATAGGAGTGGAGGTGTGCCCATGTGGATCCTGCGTCTGGTGGGATTTCTAGTACTGGCGGCCGTGCTCTCATTCGCGCAGAGTGCGCTCCCAGAGCAAGCGAAGGAACCCGGGCAGTCCAACACGCAACTCACGGCTGACGAGATCATGGCGCGCGTGGCAGCCAATCAGGACCGTAGCGTAGTCTTGCGCAAGCAGTACGTCTACCTCCAGCACACCCACATTCTCACGCGTAAGCCCAATGGGCGGTTGCTCCGGGAAGAGACGGCGGATTATGACGTCGTGCCGACCGCCGATGGCACGCAGAAAGAACTCAAAACGATCACCGGCCGCTATTGGAATAAGGGCAAGTACGAGGTCTTCGAGGGCGAGCCCGTTCCTGAGTCCGGCAGTCTCGATGGTGGGCTGATCCAGAACTTCCGGGAGGATCTGTCGAACGAGAAGTCCAAAGATGGGTTGGCGAAAAACCTGTTTCCGCTGACGACCGAGGGACAGAAAGACTACGCATTCAAACTTCTGGGGCTGGAGATGCAGGCAGGGCGCAACGTATACCACGTCGGGTTTCGCCCGAAGGACAAAAATGACATCAGCTGGGCGGGCGAAGCCTACATCGATGCGGCGGAGTTTCAGCCAGTGCGCGTGTTTACCAAACTATCGCGCCGGATTCCGTTTGCAGTTCGTACCTTCCTCGGAACCGATCTGCCGGGGATTGGTTTCAATGTGGTGTACAAACGGCAGGGGGATGGAGTCTGGTTCCCTTCGACCTTCGGGACGGAATTTCGGATCCACGCGCTGTTCTTCATCAACCGCGAGATGAGCGTGTCGCTCGAGAACACGGGTTTTCAGCACACACACGTGGAGAGCAAGATGAAGGTGTTGGGGCCGGTGGAGTGAAGGGCAGAGGGGAACGACGACTTTCAATTCAAAACCAGCGAAGCTGCGCTCCTACCCTGAGCGAAGTCGAGGGATGCTGTCCCTATATTCAGAGCTTAGTCGCCGCTGGCGTGGTGCTGTGAAGGGACCAGTACGAGGCGCGGGCGGCTCGTTTCCGGCTGCGAGTTGCGGCCGAACGCGTTCAGGATACAGATGACCGCGACATAGGCGGCCAGAACACCCAGGCTAACGGACGCGATGACGGTGACGAACAGGAGCACGGGCATAATGAACGAGATCACGGTCGACCAACCTTAGAAATCCAGAGTGTGTTGCGCCTCTCCCACGTTCTTATTGCCTGAGCGCGAATCTTCAATCTACCCTGCGTTGACGCTCCGCGCTGTTAACGACTAAGATACGGTGTAGAGCTGTGCAATTCCACTTTCCAACAATTCTGGAACCCTGTCGACGTTACGGAAGGGGTATGCACCCCGGCGAATGATGGCGATTACCAAGATTTCCGTCCGTGGCGCCCGGCAGCACAATCTCAAGAACATCGACGTTGAGATTCCACGGAACACTCTCACGGTAGTAACCGGGCTGAGCGGGTCGGGCAAGTCTTCGCTCGCCTTCGACACCATTTATGCCGAGGGGCAACGGCGTTACGTGGAGACTCTATCGGCCTACGCGCGACAGTTTCTGGACCAGATGGAACGCCCCGATGTCGATGCAATTGATGGACTTAGCCCGTCCATCTCGATCGAGCAGAAAACCACCAGCCGCAGCCCGCGCTCGACCGTGGGCACCATTACTGAGATCTACGACTATCTTCGCTTACTGTTCGCTTCGATCGGAGTGCCGCATTGCCCTAAGTGCGGACGGGCGATCAGCCGGCAGTCGGCCGACCAGATTGTGCAGCGCGTCATGGCGCTGAGTCCGGAAGATCGCGTCATGGTGATGGCGCCGATCGTCCGCGGGCGCAAGGGCGAATTCAAGAAAGAGATGGAGACGCTCGTCAAGCACGGCTACACGCGGGCGCGCATCGACGGCGAGCTCGTCAGTTTGGACGACGAGGCCTTAATCAATCTAGACAAGCGGAAGAATCACACCATCGAAGTGGTGATTGACCGCTTGCTGGTGAAGCCGGGGATCGAGCATCGTCTGGAAATGTCGGTCGGGCTGGCGATGAAGCTAGCGGGCGGGCTGGTGCAGGTTGCTGTGGTGGGCGGCGAGGAGCAGCTTTATTCCGAGAAGCTGGCGTGTCCGGATTGCGGCATCAACGTGCCGCAGTTGGAGCCGCGGTCGTTTTCATTTAACAGCTTGTACGGGGCGTGTCCGGAGTGCCATGGCCTTGGCAGCAAGTACGATTTCGATCCCGCAAAGGTGATCAGCGACTGGTCGAAGCCGCTGCTCGACGGCGGGCTGGGCCCGGGATCGGCTTCGCAGAATCTGATTCATCAGTTGCAGATCGTCGCAGCGGCGTATGGCATCGACTTGAATACGCCGTTTGAAAAACTGCCCGAGAAGACGCAGGAATTTCTGTTGAACGGCGAGCCCGGCCGCGGCGGACGAACGGGGTTTCATGGCATCTTCGGATATCTGAAACAGAATCTGGAGGAGTCGACTTCAGAGGGCTACCGCGACTGGCTGATGGATCACATGTCGGCGACCGAGTGTCCGGCGTGCCACGGGAAGCGGCTGCGGCCGGAGAGTCTGGCCGTCAAAGTGAATGGTATGTCGATTGCCGACTTCACCGCCATGCCGGTGGCGCGCTCGCTGGCGGTGGCGCAGGGCATCAAGCTGGCCGGACGCGAGGCGGCGATTGCCGGGCGCGTCATGCACGAAGTGGTGGAGCGGTTGCAGTTTTTAGATGCAGTCGGACTGGGATACATCTCGCTCGATCGTTCGGCGGCGACATTGTCAGGCGGCGAGGGACAGCGCATTCGCCTGGCGACGCAGATTGGATCGAAGCTGCGCGGCGTGTTGTATGTGCTGGATGAGCCGTCGATTGGACTGCACCACCGCGACAATGACCGGCTGCTGACTGCACTCGAAAATTTGCGCGACCTGGGCAATACGGTACTGGTCGTGGAGCACGATGAAGAGACGATCCGGCGGGCGGATTACGTCGTGGATCTCGGGCCGGGCGCGGGGCGTCATGGCGGGAACTTGGTGGCGCATGGTACTCCTGCGGAGATCATGAGCGATCCCGACTCCCTGACCGGGGCGTACATTTCGGGGCGGACGTCAATTGCGATGCGGCCGGAGCGGCGGCATGCGAACGGCGCAGCCCTGACGATTCTGGGTGCGAAGGAAAACAATCTCAAGAATCTGGATGTGACGTTTCCGCTGGGCGTGATGACCGTCGTGACAGGCGTCTCCGGGTCGGGCAAGTCGACGCTGGTGAATGACATTCTGTACCGGGCGCTGGCGCGGCAGCTTTACCGGTCCCGCGAAAAGTCGGGTGAGCATAAAGCGATTTCGGGCGCGGAACATATAGATAAGGTCATCCGCATCGACCAGTCGCCGATTGGGCGGACGCCGCGCTCGAATCCCGCGACCTATACGGGAGTGTTCACGCAGATCCGCGATTTCTATGCCATGCTGCCGGAATCGCGCGAGCGCGGCTACAAGGCGGGACGGTTTTCGTTCAACGTTTCCGGCGGGCGTTGCGAGGCCTGCCAAGGCGAAGGGCAGCGGCGCATCGAGATGAATTTTCTGCCCGATGTGTATGTGCTGTGCGAAGTCTGTGGCGGGCGGCGCTACAACCACGAGACGCTGGCGGTGAAGTACAACGGCAATTCGATCGCCGACCTGCTGGAGATGCCGGTCTCCGACGCGCTGCCGATTCTGGAGAATATTCCGCAAGTAAGGCAGAAGCTGCAGACTCTGGTCGACGTCGGGCTGGGATACATTCATCTGGGACAGTCAGCGGTGACGCTCTCCGGCGGCGAGGCGCAGCGCATCAAGCTGGCGCGCGAACTGAGCAAGCGGCAAACTGGCAAGACTTTGTACCTGCTCGACGAACCAACCACCGGACTGCACTTCGATGACGTCAAGAAATTGCTCGACGTGCTGCACCGGTTGACCGACCTAGGAAACTCGATCATTATCATCGAACACAATCTGGACGTGATCCGCAACGCCGACTGGATCATCGACCTTGGACCCGAAGGCGGGGAAGAAGGCGGCCGCATTGTGGCGCAGGGCACGCCGGAACAGGTTGCTAAAGTAAAGAAATCGTACACGGGGCAGGCGCTGGGCGCGTACTTTGGGAATGGCAAGCGCGGTGCTTGACGCTTCGTGACGCACGTCGACAGGCATCAAGAAAAAGTTGTCATCCTCAGCGGCGTTCTCTGCCGCGAAGGATCTGTGCAGGTGGCGGCGGATTGCATAGGTCCTTCGCTCGAGTGGCGAACTGGATATGACTCCTGCGATTTAAGAACTGAACCCGGCCCATACCGACTATTCGCGGTCTGTTCGGTAGACTGGTCGTAACTGAAAAGGAATCCACTGTCTTCTTCCGAAAATCCGCAGTTTGAGCCGCAGCCGCTGATGAACGCCGAGCCTCCGGCGCCCACGCCAGGCGTGCCCGATCCCTTCGCGCTGAATCCCGGTGCGGCGGTGATGGGGGCTCCCGTTTCAACCGCGCCGTCGTCCGTGGAGAATCCCGTATGGAGCGGCTGGGACGTGCTCTTGATCGCAGGGCTGACGCTGGTTGCCATGCTGGTGCTGCAGGCACTGGTAATCTTCGGCGCGTTTTGGTTTATCTATCGGCACTCGAATCTGACCGAAGTGGTGCAGAAACCTATTCTCCTGCTGGTGTCTCAGTTTCTGCTCTACGCCGTGGTAGCGGCGTGCATGGTCATGCTCGTCGAAGGTAAATACCATGTGGCGTTCTGGAAGGCGATCCGGTGGAATTGGCCGCGATCGCAATGGAAGCTGCTGGGTCTGGGCGCAGTGATGCTCTTCACCCTCGGCCTGCTGCAAAGCCTATTGCCCATGCCGAAGGACACGCCCTTCGATCATCTTTTCGACCGTCCGCGCGACGCGTACCTGCTGGCGATTATCGCCGTGACTTTGGGTCCCCTAATGGAGGAGATCTTTTTCCGCGGGTTCATGTACCCCGTGCTGGCGCGGCGCATGGGAGCGGCTTGGGGGATTGTGCTCACGGCGTTGCCCTTTGGGTTAATTCATTTGCCACAATACGGGTGGGCGTGGGGAGCGGCGCTGGTCATTGTTATGGTCGGCGTAGTGTGTGGTGTCGTGCGGGCGGTGACTGGCTCTGTCGGCGCGAGCTTTCTGGTGCATGTGGGATACAACGGTACCCAGATGATCATCGCCTTGGTATACACGCATGGGTTCCGGCACATGGAGAAGGGGATATTCTGTTGGTGGTAAATCATTCTGGCCAGATCGCGTCCGGGGCGCAGTAAGCGCCCGAAGTTCATCCTTTGTAAATTCACCGTTCCTTGCGGCAAAATTTCTGACGTTTGACGTATAGTATCCAGACCCAAAGTTTGGATGAGGCATGAGCCAACCAGCAGTCCCCAACCCAAGCCATGAACCTTCGTCTTCAAGGAGCGTGGCCGAAACTCTTTTGTCGCCGAGCATTCTGGAAGCCGTTCCCGATGCTGTGCTTGCCGTGAACCGGCAGGGCGTGATCATCCAGGCGAATTCTCAGGCGGAAACTCTCTTCTCCTACACCCGTGAAGAGCTCGTAGGTCAGAAGATCGAAATGCTGGTGCCGGAAAGACAGCGGCCGGAGCACGACCGTCATCGGGAACAGTTTTACTCCAAGCCCAAGATCCGGCGCATGGGATCGGGGCTCGATCTCTACGGCAGGCGGCGCGATGGGTCCGAATTTCCAGTCGAGATCAGCCTGAGTCCGGTCTCCACCCCCGACGGGATGATGGTGCTGAGTGTCATCCGCGATATCAGCGATCGCAAGCACATTGAGGAAGAACTGCGGCGTGTCAACGAGGAGCTCGACCGCCGCAAAACGCGAGAGCTGCGCGATTCTCAGAACCGGCTGGCGCTGATCGTCGATTCCTCGCAGGACGCCATCATCGGCAAGAATCTCGACGGCATTGTCACGCACTGGAATAAAGGTGCGGAACAAATTTACGGCTACACCGCTCAGGA
Organism: uncultured Acidobacteriaceae bacterium; assembly: GCA_963752175.1. Taxonomy (GTDB): domain Bacteria; phylum Acidobacteriota; class Terriglobia; order Terriglobales; family Acidobacteriaceae; genus Sulfotelmatobacter. The sequence goes on along the minus strand of CAVVXZ010000020.1, from coordinate 54,695 downwards.
GATGATCGGCCGGCCGATCTCGTTGCTGGCTCCCAAGGATCGGGAGGACGAGATTCCGGCAATCCTCCAGAAGATCCGCAACGGGCAGCGAGTCGAGTACTTTGAGTCGGTGCGCATCACCAAAGACAGGCGGACCCTGAACGTCTCGATTTCGGTGTCTCCCATCTACGACGCCGAAGGCAAGGTGGTTGGGGCCTCGACCATCGCCCGCAATATCACCACGCAGAAGAAGACTGAGGATCAGCTGCGGCATTCGCAAAAAATGGAAGCTGTGGGACGGTTGGCCGGAGGGGTTGCGCACGACTTCAATAATTTGCTGGGAATTGTGACGGCGTGTTCCGAGCTACTGCGAAGCCGGGTTGACCAGGAGAGTCAGGAATACATCGACAACATTCGCGAAGCGTCAAAGCGCGGCGCGTCCCTAACCCGCCAGTTGCTTGCGTTCAGCCGCCGGCAGCCGGTGCAGACCCAACTGCTCGATCTGAACGAACGTCTCAAGGACGTGATGAAACTCTTGCGGCCATTGATGGGCGATGATGTCGAGATCGTGCTTCTTCCCCGGCCGGCTACCGCGGTTGTGGAAGCCGATCCCGGCCAGTTGGATCAGATTGTCGTGAACCTGGCCGTGAACGCGCGCGATGCCATGCCGAATGGTGGAAAGCTGGTGATCGAAACCGCAATATTCGATTTCGATGAATCGTTTGCCCGCGAGCATCCTTCGATTCAGGTAGGGCGTTACGTCATGCTGGCCGTCAGCGATAACGGAACCGGCATGGATGAGGCAACACGAACCCACATTTTTGAGCCTTTCTTCACGACAAAAGAAATGGGGAAGGGAAGCGGTCTTGGGCTAGCGACCGTCTACGGCATCGTTAAGCAATTCGGAGGACATGTCTGGGTGTACAGCGAACCGGGACACGGAACCACCTTTAAGATCTATCTGCCCAGCGCGGAACACAAGGTAGGGGGTCCGGCAGAGCCCGCGACGGAGGCTCTGCCCTCGAGGCGGGAAGGCGTCACGCTTCTGCTGACTGAAGATGATCCCATCATGCGCCGTCTGACGCGAAAGATGCTCGAAGCGCATGGATATCGAGTGCTGGAAGCCGAAGATGGGAAGTCCGCGCTGCAGGTGATCGGTTCGCACGCCGGGTCGATTGCACTGATCCTCACCGATGTGGTGATGAGGGGCATGAACGGCCCGGAACTTGTTCTGCGTCTCATGGAGTCGCACCCCGAGATGAAAGTTGTGTACATGTCGGGATATACCGGAGAACTAGTCGCGAACCACGGTTTAGAGAGTGGGATTCGACTGCTGGAAAAACCGTTCACGCGCGCCGATCTGCTGAAGACCATCGATGAAGTGTTGGGGTAGTGTCGTTCGTCCTCCGGACACATTATCTTTCCCGGATTGGGCCGCGGAGCTTTACCCGTCTCGTCCGACCGCGAGTTGCCTGACTACTATTTCCCGATCGTACTCCGCTCTGTGCGGTATGCGACATTTCTCATTGCCCTCCGAGTTGGAGTCTGCAATACTCGGGGCGCCATGAAAGGTAATTCAAAAGTTATTGCTGAACTAAATAAGGCACTGCGGGAAGAGCTGACCGCGATCAACCAGTATTTTCTGCATGCCGAAATGTGCGAGAACTGGGGATACAAGAAGCTCTCCGATTTCATCAAGAAACAATCCATCGGCGAAATGAAGCACGCCGAGGTGCTGATTGAGAGGATTCTGTTTCTGGATGGTAGCCCGTCGATGCAACCCCTGGAGTTGACGGTCGGCGGTACGGTCAAAGCGATGATCGAAAGCGATCTGGCGCTCGAGATCGGGGCGGTGAAGCAGTACAACGACGCCGTCGCGCTGGCCACGAAAGAAGGCGACAACGGATCACGCGACTTGCTGGTGCAGTTGCTCAAAGATGAAGAAAGTCATGTCGACTTTCTCGAAGCCCAGGTGCACCTGATCAAGGAACTCGGCTACGAGCGATATTTGACGCAGCAGATGGGCGAGAACGAGGAAGAGTAGAGTCGAAAATCAAAAGCCCCACTTCTCGCAAAAGCGCGAGAAATGGGGCGCCCACTCGTTTAATCCGCGCGAAGCAACTACTTCACCGTTACCGTGAGCAACTGGGCGCCGCTCACCACATAATCGAGCGGCGGCGTGGCGGTTTCATCCACATTGGACTCTCCGCTGACGATCATCTCCTGGTTGCCGCGCATGCCGTCCATGACATTCATCACCGAGATGGGCAACGTGGGCATGACCTTGTCGGCGACGCGCGCTTCCGGATCAGCCTCGAGCAGCGAAACGTAGAGGCGATTGTTGGCGTGCTCTTTATTGAGCAGAGCAATCGTTGATGCCAAGTCAAGTTTGCGGCCGAATGCGGGGTTGGTGCGGCCCACGCGGTCGAGAGTGTCGCCATCACTCACCAGAATGCGCAGGGTTCCTTTGCTGGCCGAGGTGGGAATCTTTACTGGAATCTGGCGCACGACGCGCTCGCCTCGATACGGAGCGAGCACGGTCTCGACGATGATCTGGTCTCCGGGACGCGCTTCACTCACGTCGGTGCGGGCGCTTTCCAACCGAGCCCAGCGGCGTTCGCGGACCAGGTCAAAATCGAGCTTCACACCCTGCACTGCGGGCGCGTTGTAAGGATTGTCGTAGATGCGTCCGAAACGCTCGCCCAGCGAAAGTGCAGCGGCCATCGCTGCAGGCTGACCATTCTCTGCGGGCACGAACATGTTCTTGAGTCCGACCTCGGGAAAGCCCTTCACGTTGATGCTGCCGTTCAGGCGGTAAGTGATCTCTTCGCCGTACTCATTCACGCCGTGCAGCGCGTTGAAGACGGTAGCCATGATGGCCACTGGACTGAGCCGCGCGTTGTTCAGGACCTCGTAGTGGAACTCTTTTTGCGTCGCGCCGTTGCCGCCGCGGATGGTCAGCGTCACCGGAATCATGTCGGGCTGTTTGTTGAACACGCCCATGATGCCGGTGTGGCGATCCTGCACAAAGACGCCCGCTTGCTCGGTAGTGTTGACGATTTTGAAGGCGTTCAGCGGCGAGGCCAGCGTTGCCAGCACGTTCGCCTTGTTCATGGGCAGATCGACGGAGCCGAACTGCAATAGAGGATGTCCGCAGGCCAGCAAGCGCTGGGGATCGATGTAGGTCACAGTGCAGGTGGCGGCAATATCCATGTCGCCGCGCACCAGAATCGCGCTGACGGCAGAACCAGCTTCAAGCGGCTCCGGCTGTTTTTCTTCACTGACTGAGCCTGCTCCCATCACCGGGACCACTCCGGCAGAAGCGAACTGCCCGGCAAAACGGCGCACCGTGTCTTCCGAGAATCCGTTGAAAACCAGGGGAGTGTCGATGGGCTTCAGGTAGCTGGCGTAATCCTGTGTAGAACCGGGAAGCGCGCCGGCGTCACCGGGCGTCGCGGTTTTTCCAGCGGCGTTGGTCACGCCGGGCTTGGTCGCTGCGGCCTCTTCGGCTGGCGATTTGTCGAGCGCATTGATCTCGAGCATGTCGGCGATCGGCGTGACTCCGGCAATCGGTTCCTTCGAAAATTCACCGATGCGGAACGCGAGGGCGCCCGCGAGTTTGCCATCGAGATACACTGGGCTGCCGCTCATGCCCGCGACGACGCCGGTATATTCAGCCTTCTCTCCGTGCAGGCGAATCAGGATAATGTCGCCCTTGGGCCCGTTCACATTGTGCAGAACGCCAAGCACTTCCACGTCCATGGATTCCGGTTTTACGCCCTGGAACACTGTAAGGGCATAGCCGCGCATGCCGGGGTGGATCTGGTCCACAGCAATAGTGGGCTGCGAGATTTGAGCAGACAAGTAAATTGTGGGTAGGGATAGACCTAGGACCAGTAGCGCGAAGACAACTCTTTTCATGTAAAGCCCCGACAGGACCCGCCAACTAAAGGTCCATACTACTGATTAGACTCAGACCAACTGCGACTCGTTGCACGGAGGGGAAAGATCTGGGACCGGGCAAAACATCCCAATTGCGAATCCTTGCGTCTATACTAGCACAGAGACTTTTCGGGGTTCACCATGTTTAATCGTTATAAACACAAGACCTTAGATGGTAAGACGGGGTGCCGGACAGGCATCTCCTTGATCATTCTGGCGGTTCTTATTGCCGCTTCGTTCCCAGTCGCTGCACAGGACCAGCAGGGGCAATCGTCCTCCCAGACGCCTGCTCAGACGCCGGACAACGGCAAGCCCAAGCAGGACGTCCCCGCCGAAGCTGGTGGTCCAACCGACAACGTCGGTCCTTACGCGATTCCAAAGAAGAAGGCGGAAGACGCTCCGCCGCCACCACCTCCGGTTACGCCGAAAAAAGTCGACGACATGCCCGACTATTCGTTGAAGGTGAACGTGCCGCTGGTCAACGTCGACGTCATGGTCACAACCAAAGATGGCCAGTTCATCCCCGGCCTCAAGGAGGGGAATTTCCGCGTTCTCGAAGATGGAGTGCCGCAACAGGTCACGCACTTCGCGGTCTCGGAGGCGCCGATCACGGCCGTCCTGCTGGTGGAGTTTGCGTCGACGACTTGGCCGCTCCTCGTCGAAAGTCTGAATGCGTCCTACGCTTTTGCCAACAGCCTAAAGAAAAATGACTGGGTTGCAGTTGCTTACTATGATATGCAGCCGCACATCCTCGTGGACTTTACGCAGGACAAGCGTGCCGTCTACGGGGCTCTGAACCAGTTGCGCATTCCCGGCTTCGCCGAAACCAATGAGTTTGACGCGCTTTACGACACGCTCGACCGCCTGGAGCGCGTCGAAGGCAAGAAGTACGTCATCCTGATCTCGACCGGCGTTGACACCTTCAGCAAGCTCACGCTCGATAAGATTACGAAGAAGATCAAAGACACAAAGGACGTAACCATCTTTCCGATCAGCATTGGGTGGTACCTGCGCGAATACTGCGAAGTGCACCACTGTACCGGTATCTCCCATGGAATCGCCAGCCCGCACATCCAGACCATCGACTATCTGCAGGCTGACAATGAGATGAAAACTTTCGCTTCAATCACCGGCGGCCGCGCTTACTTTCCACGCTTCCAGGCGGAGTTTGGTGAGGACTTCCAGCAGATCGGAGAGGACATTCGCCGCCAGTACACGCTGTCCTATGCCCCCACGAACTCGAAGCTCGATGGAACCTATCGCAAGCTGAAGGTTCAGGTGGTGGGGCCTGATGGCGGGCCGCTGAAAGTGAAAGATCAGAAGGGTAAAGACGTGAAAATCGAAGTGGTGGCCCGCGACGGATACACCGCAAAACACACCGTGGATTAGCGGCAAGGATGACTGTGGCTTTCGTTGCAGGGTTAGTGCATGCGGAATAAGTGATCGAGCAGGAAGAACACGCCGGCTCCCACGAAGACCAGCAGAGCCATTTTCATCGCCGGTTCTTTGTTGACCTCGGGAATCAGGTCGGAGGCCGCGACGTAGATCGTGACTCCGGCGGCCAGCGGGAGTCCGGCGCCCACGTGGTGGCGGAACAGCGCCATCGTTAGCACACCCGCCAGGGTAGACGCGCCCAGCAGGACCGAGGCGCCCCAGGCCGTCCGTCGGCTGCGGCCGCTGGCCAGCATGACGGAACTGACGGTGAAGCCTTCAGGAATCTTGTGCAGAAAAATCGCCAGGAAGATCAGCCAGCCCAGCCATTTCGACACGAGAAATCCGGAGGCGATCGCGATGCCATCGAAGAATGTGTGAATGATGAGTCCGAGCAGCACCGAATACCCCTTGTGCGAGTGGATGAACTCGTCGCGGTGGGTTTCTTCGCCGAAGTGAAAATGCGGCGTCACCGTGTGTTCAAAAAAGTGGATGATCAGATAGCCGAGCAGAACCAGAAATGCCGCCGGCTTACCGCGTAGTTCCAGGCTTTCCGGAACCATCTCGACCAGAGCGGTGGCCAGCATGAATCCCGCGCCCAGCGCGACAAAATAGCGGAGATAGCGCCGCTCCCAATGCCGCTGCACAATGATCGCGCCGCCAAAGACGTTGGCCGCGGCTGCGGTTAATCCGAGAAGCACGCTGGTGGCAATGGCACCCATATTGTGATCGTACGGAGCACTGACTAGTGCTTCTTCGCAGCCGCTGTTTGTTTCTGCAATTCGGCGAGGAATGCTTTTTCCCGGTCCGCGACGTAATTCTTATAGCCCGCCGAATCAATGTATGGATTCGGCCCGCCGGCGTTCAATCTCGGGTACTTCGCTTCCATCCCGAAGTAGCTTCCGTGAGCACCCAGAAAAACATCGCAAGGCAGCGACTTGAGCACCTGAAAGCCGCGCGCGTAATCGTTGGCGATCCCGGGATAGCGCGTATTGTTGACCAGCTTGTATCCAGAATTGACGTTGGGGCTGCCCACGATCACAACGTCATACGACTTGCCCGCTTCGGTGACTCGCAAACTCCACGTGGTGCACCCACGCGTGTGGCCGGCGGTCTTGTGGGCCGTCAGAGCGGTATTTCCGAGTCTAACCTTGTCGCCATCATGCAACACACGGTCCACCTTCGCAGCAGGATAGAGGAGTGTCGCATCGTCACCATACTGAAAGTCGCTTTTGCCGCCCGACTCGACGACGCCCACATCACCATCCATGACCATGTACTTTGCGCCAGTCAGCTTTTTGATCTCGGCGCTGCCGGCATCATGGTCGAAATGCGCATGGCTGATCAGAAGGACCTTCACATCAGTGAAATGGAATCCTAACTTCTCGATGCTCGCGCGAATCAGCGGAACGGAAGTTTTCAGATTGCTATTGATCAGAATGTGCCCGGCGGGTGTCGTAATCAGATAGGATGCCAGCCCGCGGCTGCCCACATAGTAGACGTTGCCAATCATGCGATGCGGAGGGAAGGGCTCACTCCATTCTGGGGAGCCGGGTGCTGCGGCAGCTGGTGCTGCGTTGGCCGGCGCGGCGTTCGATTGCCCAAACAGGCAGCCCGCGAGGGCCAAAGTCGAACCCAGCAACATCAGTCGAGAGAGCATATGGGGAAGAGTATACGGCGGTACGACGCAACTATCCGCTGTGCCGAATGTGCATCACGTCGCCATCCTGCACGATGTAGTCTTTGCCTTCCAGCCGCAACGTGCCCTTGGCGCGGGCATTCGCTTCCGAACCGGCCTCGAGCAGTTGATCCCAACGGATGGTCTCTGCGCGGATGAAATGTTTTTCCAGATCAGAGTGTATGGCACCAGCCGCTTCCTGGGCACGACTCTTTGCCGGAACCTGCCACGCACGGCACTCGTCTTCTCCGGCGGTGAAAAATGAGATCAGGCCCAGCAGTTTATAAGTCGTGCGAATGAGGCGGACCAGCCCGCTCTCCTTCAGCCCATAGCTGGAGAGAAAGTCTGCGGCATCGGCGTCGCTCATCTCCGCCAGTTCGGCTTCGACTTTCCCGCAGATGGCCGTGGCCGCTGCATTAGGACGGGCCGCGATCTCCGTTAGGTTGTACTTGCTCACTGCTTCGTCGAGTTCCTTGCCGAGTTCGGTTGATTCGCCAATGTTGAGCACGTAGAAGATCGGCTTCTCACTCAGGAACATAAAGCCCCGCAGGCGTTTCTTGTCCTCAGGCGTCATCTCCATTTCGCGCAGGGGCTTTTCAGCCCCCAGATGTGCGTTGGCGCGCTTGAGCAACTCGAATTCTTTCTCGAGTTCCGGCGTCTTCATCTTCTTGAGATCTTTTTCCAGACGCTCGATACGCTTTTCGATCTGTCCCAGATCGCTAACCATCAAATCGAATTCGACATTCTTAATGTCGCGCAGGGGATCGATCTCCGCCACCAGCGGAACCGCGGGGTCTTCAAACACCCGGACAACATGGGCAAGTGCGTCCACCTGGCGCAGGTGGCCGATGTAGGCCGTTTCCTTCAGCGCGTCCTGGCCGATCGCGCCGACGTCCACGTATTCGACCGAGGTATGCGTCAGCTTCTTGGGGTTATACAGCAAGGCCAGACGGTCGAGGCGGTCATCGGGCACCTTGGCCACGCCGATATGGGCCTCGCGCGGGTTGCTGGCCTGCGCGGAAAGATGCGCCTTGGTCAGGATGCGGAACAGCGATGTCTTGCCTACCTGGGGCAGGCCAATAATGCCGGTTTTCATAGAGGGCTCTTAGCTATGAGCTGGCTTCGTTGAATTGAGGACGGGTTTGACGGAGCTTTCAGCCAGCGTCAGACAACCTTTCAGGATAAACGATAAGGCAGGAATTGCCCAAACGCCTCTGGGCCGCGATGGAAGGCCGCCTGTGCAAGCCTCTCCGGCGCCCATTTTGGCACTGTATGTGATCCTAATCACACTCAAACCTGAGGCGCCAAATAGGAGCCCTCTCCCTCTCCCAATAGGCTCCACTCATCGCAGTTCCGCCGGGCTGTACGGCTGGCTTCGAGGAATTTGTTGAGATTAGGACTGGAGGCCTCAGATGTTCGCCAATTCCGCAGCCAACTGGCACCACAGCAACCAATACAACGCAGCGTCCGAGTGTGAGCATTGCGGCGGCGTCATTCGCCATGAGCGCGGGTGCATTACCTGCGACCCGCTTGTTCAGTACGCCTAGGGAGTCGTACTCGATGCCGAGAAGTTGACGCTTCGCGACCGCTTGATCCTGCACGCGCTCGGAGTCTCGTGGGCAACGAATCAGTGTCAGAAGGCTTGCAAGACTTCGCAGGTCTAGTGCCCGCCCGCTGCCTGCGAGGCCGTTGCCGCCGGCAAACCGATCTTCACCGAGTCGGGCTGCGTCCACATGGCTTTGCCAGTGCTCAGGTCGAGGCGGTTCATCGTGACCTTCAGTTGCTTCTGTGCCACCTCAACCAGCAGGTAGTGATAATTTATTTCTTTACTCTGAAACGGATCGTCCGCCGCGCGCTCAATGGGATAGGCGTGCGCCGCTCCTCCGCCGGAAACAAAATAAGTCACGCCGCCATGCTCGTGGCGCTCATAGTTGTGCACGTGTCCGGAAAACACCACGATGCGGTAAGGAGCGTGAGCCTGCCGCGCCTCCAGTTCCTTCGCTAAGGCCTGTTCAGGCATGCGGGCCGAGTGCCCGCCGCCATATTTCTTGTCGTCGGACGAACTGGTGTACGGCGGATGGTGGAACATCAGAAACACAAAGTCCACGTCGGCAGGAACATGATCCAGTATGTCGGTGAGCCACAGACCCTGTGGTCCGTCGGCCTCTGCCAAAGAGCTGTCGAGCACGAGAACCAGCGTGTTAGCCGCGCGCGCCGAGTAATACCGGCTGCTCTTCAGATCGGGGAAGCGCTGAAAGTAATTTCCCAGCGCGACTTCCGGTTTCCCGTGCAGATCGTGGTTACCCAGTGCCGGATAGACCGGAATTTTCTTCTCGCGGAAGACGCTGGTCTCGCTGTCCCAAACCTTCCAGTCGTCGGCGTCGTTGCCGTTGTAGACAATGTCGCCCGTGAAGCAAATGAATGCCGGATTTACGTCGGCGATCGCCTGCACCAGCGCAACCCGCACCGCAGGATTCGCCGCGTCTGTGTCCTTGGGATCATGGAAGCGAGTGTCTCCGTAGGCTATGAAGCGAAACGGAGCCTTCACGTCGAGATGCAAATCCACGGTGGACGTCTGCGCATTGGACTTGCTGGTGCACCCAACCAATGCGCAGAAGCCCAGCGCCAGAAGCGTTAACGATTGCAACAAAAACACCGCGCGTCTCGATTTCATAAGGGAAGGCTCCACTCCGGATTCAGAGTCTATTGTCCCACGACCAGCACTTCGAATTGCCCGTTCTCTGCCGTGGAGAGTACAGACGGAGTGTCTTCGGATTCAGAGCATAAACATGCTTGAGCATCACTTGATCCTCAACCCAACCCCGGTCGACACGCCTGAGATTTGTCTGAAAGCAAACCCTCGACTCAGAACCTGAAGCGCAGCATAAATTGTAGCTGTCGCGGCAAGCCGGTTCCGGTATTCGGCGAAGCCGCGTTGTCATTGTTGTTGTTGAAATTGACAGTGGTGCTGATGACTCCGTAGCCTCCCTGCGGTGTTAGGAAGCCTGTGCCCGCTGCAGTGGGATCGTAAACAAGATTCAGCGCGCCCGGATCGCCGAACTGCACATGGTTAAAGATATTGAACGCCTGCACGGTAAACAACATCGCGACGCGCTCCGTGAGTTTTGTTTCCTTGGTAAGAGCGAAATCGATTTGCCAGTAGTTCAGGGCGCGAATCATTCCGTTTGACTCATCGCCAAAGCGGGTGAAGTTTCCGTTGGCATCGACTGGCGGAGCCTGAAATGCCGCGGCGTTAATGTACGGAGCGCCCGGATTATTCGGTGTCGCGGGATGCTGGCCATGCAATATCAACGGCACTCCCGGAATGACGTCGGGACGTTGATTCGTCTGGTCATTCCCATCCGGAAGAAGGTACGTGTAGGGGAGTCCAGTGAACGGGGAACTCGCATTGCTGATGCTGTTACTCAGGTCCATGGATACCGTCAACGGATGACCCGTGTGCCAAAGGCCAATACTACTGATCTGCCAACCTCCGAACACTGTCCCAATAACTCCAGGAGCGTTCATGAACGGCTTTCCGGGTCCAAACGGGAGATCGTACACGGCGTTGAAGGTGACGTTGTTGCGAACGTCAAAAATGCTCGGTCCTTTGTCGCAAGGGAGACAGTTCACATTTTCCGGTCCCGAAGATTCGCCGCCGCCTACCGAGCCGTCATTAATGGAGTGCGACCACGTGTAACGCGCTTGTAACTCCAGCCCTGCGCTGAAGCGGCGTTCCATCGACAGCCCGAGACCGTTATATGTACTGGAACCGATATCCTTCTTGCTGTCGACGGACCCAAACGGGTTCCCGCCGGGATAGTACTGGTCGAGCGTGCGCACGCAATCGCCGTCGACAGGGTTGAAGGTAACCGGCTCGGTGCACAGGTTGACGCCGCCCCGCGAGAACAACCGCACACCATGGCTGCCCAGATACTGCGCGGAAGCCAGAAAATTGGCGGGCAGTTGATGTTCCACGCTCAACGTCCACGTTTCGACGTAGAGGTCCCGCCGCCCTTCCCTTTGCAGCGCCCGCGGATGGTTGGCTTGTTTGCTAAGGCTGCTCAGCCCCGTAAAAGTGGGATCCTGTTGCTGAAATTCGGGCTGCAAATTCGGGCAATAAATGGGGGCGGTGCAAGCCCCGAAGTTATTCACCAGGACGCGGAACGTATCGCTCTCCAGTCCGGCGTTCAAGTCGTCATTCTGCGCGGCGCCGTGATAGATACCAAAGCCGGCGTGGACGACCGTCTTGCCATGCAACGCACTGGGTGCCCACGCCACAGCCAATCGCGGGTCAAAGTTCACATAACTGGGGTTGTACAAGGCCGGGTTCGCCGGACACCCCGGAGTGTTGATGGGACCAGGGGTCGGCGCTACGTTGAACGACCCTGTTCCCAGACACACGCCGTGAAACTGATACAAATCGAATACGGTCGTGCGATTGGTTGCCTCGTGAGCAACCCCATAGTAATCCCAGCGCAGTCCAGCCGTCAGGGTCAAGGTCGGAGTGGCCTTCCATTCGTCCTGGAAGTAGGGCATGAAGAAGTTGCGGCGCAGTCCGTGGCAGCACCACGGCGCAATGTAGTTGATGTTGGACAGCGAAGCCTGCGACAACGAGTAGTCGTCGCTGAACGTCAACACGTTGTTGGACGTTTGTCCCTGATTCAGCCGCACCCGCCGGTACTCCATGCCTGCCTTGAAGGTGTGGCGTCCGCGCGACCAGATGAGGTTGTCGATCGCGCCATAGGTGGTTCCGATCTCGATGTCGGCGCTGTCGTTATTGAGGCCTACGAAATCGTTGGTACTCACCGCGTAAGGCAGCGCGCTGGCCTGGGGATTGTGGAAGGGAGCGCGATTGATATATCCCTTGATTTCGTTAAAGAGAGTCGGACGGAAGGTATGCTCCAGCGCCACCGTATAGTTCGCTGGATGATTGATGGTCTGCAGTTTATCGGTCGCAAGACTGCCGCTCCCGTTCGGAGCATCCACCAGGCTAATGTCGCGCCCGGCTCGGCCGTAGAGGAGAGTGTTCTCGCCAATCTTGTAGTCAATCCGCACTAACCAGGTGTCTTCATGCACGGTCGTGGGGGCCGGGAACGTAATCAGGTCTTGATTGCCCCCTTGGTAGGTGAAAGCGCTATCGGGGTAAACGAATCGCGGCGCACAGCCGTCAATCGATCCCACCGAGGCCCGCCATGAGAACGCCTGCATGATTTGGCACATCTGTGGTCCGTAACCCAGGCTCGTCGCCTGATCTAAGACGTACTTCTGGTAGGGGACCGTGATATTTTGCGGCTCGCCCGAGCTTGAGGGGAACGAGGCGCAGCAGACCCCGGCGGGTACGTTGACTTGTTCCGTGGTCGACTGCAGCTGGCGCAACCCCTCATAGTTGATGAAGAAAAACAGCTTGTTCTTTTGGATCGGGCCGCCGAGGGCCATTCCGTATTGCCCCAGCCGAAACGGCGGAACCTGAGGGTTGCCGGCGAGGTTGTAATCGTTGAAGTTGCGGGCGTCAAACACCGAGTTTCTGAGATAGCCGAAGGCCGTGCCGTGGAAGGCGTTGCTCCCAGACTTGGTTTCGACGTCAATCTGACCTCCAGCTTGCGTGCCGTACTCCACGTCGTAGACCGCGCTGTTGACGCGATATTCCTCGATCGCATCCTGCGAGATCTGCAGGCGAGTCTGCGATTTCTGGGCCTGCTCCTGGATGCCGCCCGCGTCCACGCCATCAATCGAAAAATTGTTATCGTCGCGGGCCCGGCCCGCGAAACGAATAGTGCGCTGGTCGCCGCCACCGTCATCCTGAGCGAACGGAGCGAGCAGCGTGAAGCTTGCCCAGTCGCGTCCGTTGTTGGGCAACTCGGCGATCTGATCCGAGTCGATGACAGTCGCAGCTTCGGCCGTCGTACGGTCTGACGGTTCATTCGCTGCCTTGACCTCGACCTTCTCCTCAATGGCCCCCACCGCAAGCGCTACGTCCAAAGTGCGGGTCTGTCCGACTCGCAGGACTACATCCTGGATCGCCTTCGTCTTGAAACCACTCTGAGCGACAGTCACTGTGTAGCTACCCACCGCCAAACCAGGGAAGCGGTAATAGCCCTTGGAATTTGTCGGCTGCACGACGCTCAGGCCGGTTTCGACCGCGACCACCTTCACAGTAGCGCCAACAATCACGCTTCCGGAGGTATCACTGACCGTACCTTCGAGTTCGGCGCGATCGACCTGGGCGTATGCGGCTGGCATTCCGCCCAGCAGAAACAAGGTAGTTAGAATCATGGCCGGCGCGAATCTCAGGAAAAGGGAATTAGTGGGAAGGCGGTGCAGGTTCATGATTCAGCTCCTTAGGGTCAAGAAAAGGCCGCACACAGGAACAGATAGGTTTCCCTCCGTACGCGCCTGACGATGCAGTGGACTTGATGACCCGGAATCCTAGAGTCGACGTGTGACGCAGGGATGAACGTCAAGTTAATATTTCTTCAGGTTGCTGAGCGCCTTCCCGGCTTCGGCTCTAAACTGTTGAGGTTGTCGGAAATTCAGGCGACGAACCCGAATGAAGTTGCTGATCGTGGAAGACGAAGCACGCATGGCTGACCTTCTCCGCAAGGGATTGACGGAGGAAGGCCACATCGCGACCTGCGCGTCCGATGGCGCCGAAGGCCTGGCCATGGCAAGGTCCTACGAGTTCGACGTCATCATTCTCGACGTCATGATGCCCAAGCTCAGCGGATACGAACTTGCCAAGCGCTTGCGTGCAGAGAAGGTTCGGACGCCGATCTTGATGCTCACCGCCCGCGACTCGGTGCCCGACATCGTCCGTGGGCTCGATTTGGGTGCTGACGATTACATGACCAAGCCGTTTTCGTTCGACGAACTGGTGGCGCGCTTGCGTGCAGTCAAGCGCCGCGCCCTGGTGGCGCAGGACAACCATCTGCAGGTCTCCGACCTGGTTCTCGATCCCGCTAGCCGGGAAGTGTTGCGCGGCGACGAGCGCGTCTCTCTGACTCGTACGGAATACAATCTGCTCGAACGCCTCATGTACCGTGCTGGCAAAGTCGTGTCGCGCCGTTCTCTGATCGAATCCGTCTGGGGATTCGACCGCGACATCGAAGAAAATACCCTGGATGCTTTCATGCACTTGTTGCGCGGCAAGATCGATTCGCCCGGCCGCCCCCGTCTCATTCATACGGTGCGGGGCGTGGGCTATATGATTCGTCCGGAAGAGCAAGGTTGAGAAGACAAGCTTGAGTGGGCAGGTTTGACTGGATAGGTTTGATTCGACAAGTATGAAAAGACTCTCCATCGGCGTGCGCCTCACGCTCTGGTACCTGGCGATTTTCGCTCTCGCCCAGATCCTGTTCGGCGCAGGCATGTGGCTCATCCTGCGAAACAATCTATTTGACCTGGTCGACGATGGACTTGAAGCGCAGGTCGACGACTTAAAGAACTTTCTGCAGTCTCAGCCCAAGGATCGCACCATCGCCAAAGTGCAGGAGGAAGTGAACGAGACGTACACCATTGAACATCCCGGCGATTACCTTGCCGTCTACGCAGACAACAACCAACTGATCTATCGGTCCGCTTTCATGCAAGCGCACCCGTCGGTGCTCGTGCCACCGGATCAAGTCAAGCGTCCGATCGTGAGAAGCCGTAGGATCGATCACCGGCCCTTCCGCTTTCTCTTTCAGAAGTTGGAAGTCAACGGCCACATCTATACCGTGGAGATGGGACTTCCCGCCGACGATGCAGTCGAGACTCTCCACGATTTCCGTTCATATCTGTTGATGTTCGCTCCCTTGCTGTTGCTGGTGGCGGCTGGCGGGGGTTACTGGCTCAGCCGGCGAGCCCTGTCTCCTGTCGATGCCCTAGTGCGTACCGCCCGCGAGGTGAGCGGAACGAATCTCGGCAGCCGCCTGCAGAAACTGGAGACCGGGGACGAACTGCAGCGCCTGTCAGACACGTTGAACGAAATGCTCGACCGCATCGAAGTCGCGTTTCAGCGGATCACCCAGTTCACTGCCGACGCCTCTCATGAACTGAGGACGCCGGTCTCGCTGATCCGGACCGAGGCCGAACTGGCGCTCCGCCGTTCCCGTGGCGAAGCCGAATACAAGGAGTCCCTGCGCCACATTCTGCTGGAAGCGGAACGTACAACCGCCCTCATTGAACAATTGTTGTCGATGGCCCGCGCCGACTCGGGCCGCGAGACGCTCCATTTCGATCCCGTGGACTTGCGTCAGACCCTGCGCAGCGTTGTCGACGGCTGGCAGCAGGTGGCGACCATTCGCAACTTGCAGTTTTCCGCGAACCTTGACGCACCGGATTTGTCTGTCATGGGCGACGAAACGTTATTGCGAAGGCTAGCCGATATCCTGCTCGACAATGCATTGAAATACACGCCCTCGCCGGGCTCGGTCCACCTGTCGCTCGAATTGCAAGGCGAGAGCGCAGTGATTCGCGTGCAGGATTCTGGCGTTGGAATCCCCGAAGAAGAGCAGGGCAAGATTTTCGAGCGCTTCTATCGCGTCGACAAAGCGCGCAGCCGCGCTCATGGTGGCGCGGGCTTGGGCCTGGCGATCGCGCAGTGGATCGTCACACAACATGGCGGCTCGATTCAGGTCGAAAGCCAGCCCGGACAAGGCGCCACGTTCCGCGTGGAATTACCCATGGCCGCCGCGCCCGTGCAGAACCCGCAGCCCGCGTGATTGTATTCAAGATTTCCAACTCTGCCGTACAA
This sequence comes from uncultured Acidobacteriaceae bacterium, assembly GCA_963752175.1. GTDB lineage: Bacteria > Acidobacteriota > Terriglobia > Terriglobales > Acidobacteriaceae > Sulfotelmatobacter. Next base: position 38,931 of record CAVVXZ010000020.1, on the reverse strand, counting down.
TGCAGAGGCCTTCCTAACGCCGGGATGGCGGAACTGGCAGACGCAGCGGACTCAAAAGCGGATGCTATTGTCTTTTAAGTATAAGTAAATAAACAAGATAGATGCATGGCAGCAGACGCAGCGGATTTTTAAGGCTTAAGTCCTTGTGAAGACTGGCGATGCCTCACTACACAAATTTCGGTTGACTCTGAAATTGCAACTCTGGAGCCGCCTCCGGTTACGACACCAGCCGGAAAGATGTAAGAAAATAAATGTACTTGCCTTACCTGCATCTGGCCCAGTCCGGCCCTCTCTCCGCGGTAGTCCTTAGCACCTAGTATATAAGGTTATTTTGTTGTAATTGATAATAAAACCTTGTATATTAGGCGTGTGTTGCCCATGTCCTTATTAGGCGAGCAGATCGCCACCAAGCGCAAAACACTCGGCCTGACGCAGCCCATGCTTGCGAAAAAGGCCAGGGTTGGACTCTCCACGCTCGACGCCCTGGAGAACGGGCGGCTGGGCGAACTCGGATATTCCAAGATCACAAATATTCTCACGGCGCTGGGCTTGGAGTTGAAGCTCCAAGAGGCAAGCGCGGGCCGGCCGACGCTGGAAGAACTCATGGAAGAGGGACGGGATGATCAAGGTCTGGACCGACGCCGCTGAGGCGGGACTGCTCGATCGTCACGGCGAGCGCGGCAGCACGTTTGCTTATCTTCCCGGCGCTCCGCCCACGCGCGCAGTCTCGGTGACGATGCCGCTGAGGCTTGAGTCGTGGAGCATGCCCTTTGGCCTACTTCCGGTTTTCGAGATGAACCTGCCCGAAGGCGTACTGCGTGAGCGGCTCCGCCTTGCGTTTGCGAAAGCCACCGGCACCTTCGACGAATTCGACCTGTTGTCCATTGTCGGCCGCTCACAGGTCGGACGCATCCGCTACACCGGCGACAAAGAATACCTGCACGAGGACGTGCCTTTCCAGTCGGTGGACGAGATTCTGGAACGTAGACGCGGCGGCGACCTGTTCCGGTATCTACTGGAGAAATTCGCGTCGTTCTCCGGGATCAGCGGAGTGCAGCCCAAAATCCTGGTGCGCGACGAAAGAGCTTTCGCCGAGATGGAGCATACGGGACACCGCCTCTCGCAAAGCTACAAAGGCGCGACTCACATCGTGAAGATGTGGGAGGCCAACGAATATCCGCAACTGGCGGCTAACGAGTATTTCTGCCTCACCGTGGCTCGCAAATGCGGACTCGACGTGCCCCCTTACCGCCTGGCCGAGGACGGGATGGCGCTGGTCATTGACCGGTTCGACCTGCGCATGGACGGGACCTATCGCGGATTCGAGGATTTCTGCGTGCTGAACGGCCGCAGGACCGACGAGAAATATCGCGGCAGTTACGAGACCTCGGTCATGAAGCGATTCGGGCAGTTTGCAAACTCGACGCATGTGGGCGAGGACATGGAAAAGCTGTTCGTCCTGATTGTTCTGAATTGCGCGCTTCGCAATGGCGACGCGCATCTGAAGAACTTTGGGATTGTTTATGACGATGTTCAGGGAGAAGCGAGACTCGCACCTGTCTATGATCTTGTGACTACGTCCACCTATCTGCCGAAGGACAGCATGGCACTGACCCTTAATGGCACGACGAAATGGGCGAGCACGAAGGAATTGCAGCGACTAGGCGAGACGCGGATGGGAGGGACTCCTTCTCGCGTCCGGCAGATACTTGAACGCATAGAAGCTGCAATTGCGGACACCTCAAAGGATCTGCAAGCCTACATTAAAGCGCACGCGGAGTTCATGGAGATAGGCAATCGCATGCTCCAGCAATGGGCGGAAGGTGTCGCGCTTTCGCTTAAGGCGGCCTGAGCAAAGCGCCTGCTCTTCTAAGTCAACTCTGCTCGGGCGCCTTCATGGCGCGGGACACGCTCGCAACTGCATCGGAGGCTTCGGCTGTTGTCCCAATTGGCTGAGGATCGCTCCGCTGCCTCAGATTCTGTTGTTAAGAATCATGACTCTATCCATTCAAGCGCAATCTTACAACCTTGGGTCCACCGGCTCACTCTCCAAAGCTAGGACACCAAAAACGCACTCGTGAACTCGGCGGAGGGGTTCTTTGTGTACGAATCGCTCCAGCGCTTCCAGTCCTAGGGCGAACTCACGAAGGGCAAGCGATCGTTTTGTGCCGAGGCCCCGGCTCTTGAGGCGCTCTAAATTTTCGGGCAACGTGTATTCCGGCCCGTAGATGATCCGGAGGTATTCTCGTCCTCGAACCTTAACGGCAGGTTGCGCGAGCCCTTTCCGTCCCTTCGTCACAAACTCCAACGGCTTTATCACCATGCCCTCGCCGCCGCTTGCGTACAAGCCGGAGCGAAATCGGTTGCGGCTCCGTTCGTCAGTACCCACGCCCCGAACATCGAAGTGCTGACCGACCTTCAGCCTGTGGACGCGGTCGGCGATCTTGCGGTGCTTGCCCGGTTGCTCGATACGAAGACGGAGATAGGCGTGCCGGACTGCGATGCGCGCTTGTTGCGTAAGCGTGTGAGCAACCCACCTAGTCAAGGCGCAGAGCCGGTGTTGAAATGCGGTTATGGATCATCAGACGAACGTAGTCACGGCAAAACGACGGACGCGGGAAGAGATTCGGGAGATTGTGGCGGAGTTTGCAAGGAGTGGCATGCAACAGGGTGAGTTCTGCGGCAGTCGAGGAATCTCGCGAAGTACTCTCGATCGTCATCTGAGAAAACAACGTGCCCAGGATCAAGCAAGCAGGGCAGGCAATCGATTGTTGGCGGTAGAGATAAGGACAGCGCGCGGGAGCTCGGCGAGCACCAGCAGCGGGTTGGTGGTGGGGTTGACCAGCGGACGCAGGATCGAAGTGAACCGGGGCTTCGATGGGGCCACACTGGAGCGCCTGCTGACGGTGTTGGACAAGGTATAGGGCGATGTTCGGATTTGGGCCAGCGACGCGGATCTACGTGGCCACCGGAGCCACGGACATGAGGAAGGGATTTAATGGTTTGTACGGTTTGGTGCGCGACCATCTGGGCTGCGATCCGGAGAGCGGCCACGTTTTCTTGTTCACCAATGCGCGGCGCAATCGTCTGAAGCTGTTGGTATATGACCATAGCGGGTTATGGATATGCTCGAAAAAATTGGACGGAGGAAGGTTTGGCTGGCCGGGAGCAGACACTTCGGTCACGAAGATCGTACTGAGCCACGAGGAACTGGCGTTGTTGTTGGGGGGCATTGATTTGGCGGAGACGCGGCGGCGGAAATGGTATCGCAAGCCGCTCATGGAAGAATCCGATAAGTTACGAATGCCAGCATAAACACTGGCGATTTCGTTCCCTTATCCACAGCCAGATCTGTTATCAAAGAAGCATCGTGAGTGCGACTCCACCGGCTGCCGCGATGCCCACTGCTGACGCTGGGCCTTGTTTTCCCGCCGAACTTCTCGAACAACTGAAGGAGCAGCTTCCCCAGGCTTTGTTTGCCACCCTGAGCGACAGGGTTGCGAAGGTTGCGACTTATGAAGAGCAGTTGGGCGCAGCGTCGAAGCAGTTAGATACAACCAGGAGCGAGTTACAGTATGCGCGACTGCAGATCCAGGTGCTGGAAGAACATCTGCGTCTGCGGCGGATCGCCAAGTACGGACCAGGCAGTGAAAAGCTGAGTAATCTCCAACTGCAGTTACTGGAGGAAGAGCCCGGGGTCTCGAACCAGGAAGTTCAGGCGGAGAGCGAGCGCGAGGCGTTGCCGGCACCGGAGGGCGAGAAGCAGGGGAAGCGGCGCGCGCATCCCGGCCGGCAGACCTTCTCCGCAGATCTGCCGCGCGTGGAGAAGATCGTCGCTTGCACGGCCGAGCAGTGCGTGTGCGGAAAGTGCGGCGCGGAAACGAAAGTGATCGGCTACGACGAGAGCGAAGTGCTGAAGGTCAAGCCGGCCGAGTACTACGTGGAAGTGACCAAGCGCGAGAAGCGCGCCTGCAAGCAGTGCGAGGAGCAGGGCGTCGCCATGGCGCCGCTTCCCCCGCGCATCATCGATAAGAGCCTGGTGGCCGACGAGGTGATTATCGACACCATCGTCAACAAGTATGCCAATCACTGCCCACTCTATCGTCAGAGCGCCATCCTGCTGCGCGATGCGGGCATCGAGATCACGCGGGCCACGATGTGCGGCTGGGTGATGACGGTCGGCGAGATGCTCTCCCCGGTGGTCGGGGCCATGCGCAGGGAGTTGCTGGCCAGCGGTTACATCCAAGCCGACGAAACCCCGATCGATGTGCAGACGCACGACCAACGAGGTAAGAACCATCAAGCCTACCTCTGGCAGTACGGAACGCCGGGGGCTGGGGCGGTCTTCGATTTTCGCATGAGCCGCGGACGCGAAGGGCCGAAGCAGTTCCTCGGCGCCTTCGCGGGCATTCTCCAAACCGACGATTACATAGCCTACGAGCGCGGCCTCGGCGGGCCTGGGATGGTGCACGCCTGCTGCTGGAGCCATGCGCGAAGGAACTTTGTGGATGCGGTCAAACTCAACCCGCAGGACGCCGGCTCGATTTGCGCGGTCGAACTGATAGACCAGTTGTTTCTGATCGACGCCCAGGCGCGCGAGGAGAAGATGGATCAGGCCGCACGTCATCTTCTGCGCCAGGAGAAAGCTCCTCCACTGCTCGCCAAAATCCGGGAACACATCCTGGCCACGAGCAAAACCTTACTGCCCCGCAGCAAGGCGGGCCAGGCGTGCAACTACACGCTGGCATTATGGAAAAAGCTGACCTGCTTCCTCGACCACCCGCAACTGGAGCTCAGCAATAACGTGGCCGAGAACTCCATGCGTCCAGTGGCGACTGGACGCAAGAACTGGATCCATATCGGCAGCCCTCAAGCCGGCCCGCGCGTGGCCGCCATTCTCTCCGTTATCGAAAGCTGCCGCCGGCTCGCCATCCCGGTGCGCCAATATCTGGCCGACATCCTGCCCGGTCTCGCCGACACATCCATACAGAACGTCACCGGACTCACGCCCAAAGCATGGGCGGCCAAGACGCACTCCTGAAAACTTCTCTCATCCCTCTCGCACCGCCGTCAACCGTGTACTTGGCCGCACGGATACCTTGTTGCCGCACGACGCATCCACAACCTGACCGGGAGGAACGGAGCCGTGGGCGTCGATCCAGTTGCGCCGACGACGCCCGTATGCGGTGGACGGGTTCTCGATCTCCTCGCAGTCGCGGTGTTGCTTCTTTGGTGAGAACTTCCCCATGAACCACGGGCAGCTTTTAGGCAGACTTCTTTTGAGCAGCCTTTACTCTCGCCCACCGCGCTCGCTGAGCAGCGGCGATCTTCCTGCGGGCCGCAGCAGACATCGTCTTCTTCTTGGGCATGGTGACAACGTTCTGCTTCTGCTTGCCTGTCCCGCGTACCTTCGCCCAACGCGCCCTCTGCGCAGCCGCGATCCTTGCCCTTGCTGCTGCCGACAGACGCCTCCGAGTTCCTGTCCCTTTCCCAGAGACCCCGGTGAGAGCGGCGAGAGCCGCATCCAGTTGTTCCACTGTCCTCGCAGCGTGATCCCGCTCTTTCCTCAACTGCTGGACAACACCAGCCAAGTTCATTGAATTCTCCTCGCGGGGGATTGTATCAAGTCGGTGCATGACGTCCTCACCGCGTCCCCCGATCCAGCCATTTCTCGACGTGCACCGGACGCCAATCGTCCAGAGCTTGCAGCAACTCCGTGAGAGAATCCCGAGCCAGCACTAGCGCCCAGTTCTCAGGCTCTAAGAATCGCTCTCAAACACACCTCTAGTTGCACCTTTTTGTTTTCTCAGCACAGGCGTAGAGTTCTCACATGGACGACTGTTCAATCGCGGGACGGACTGAAAAACTCCGTCGAGAGATTGAACTGATCCGGCAAGAAGAGCGACTCTACCGCAATAACAGAAGCCATTCACTATCTCAGAATGCAGAGCATGAAAAGCGGGAGTTTCGAGTCCTTGCGATCCGTGAAGAACTTAGAACGCTTGTCGAAAAAGCAAAGCAACGATCAAGCCACGGATCAGTCTGGTACAGTTGACTTCTTTTTCGCAGCAGCCGGAGAGTCTCGTCCATCGACCCTCAGACTAGCCAGCAGCCCGGAATACCGCCTCTGCGGTCGGTCGTTGCGGACCGCGATGCCCAGTGCCTTCTTCTGACCGATCAGCACCAGCAGCCGCTTGCCCCGCGTGACTCCCGTGTAGATCAGATTCCGTTGCAGGAGCATGTAGTGCTGGGTGGCGAGCGGGATCACAACTGCCGGGAACTCCGATCCCTGCGACTTGTGGATCGTGATCGCGTAAGCCAGCGAAATCTCGTCCAGTTCCCCGAAGTCGTACTTCACGAGCCGCTCGTCGAAGCGCACTGCGACCTGCTGCTCGACCATATCAACCCCCTCGACGATCCCCACGTCGCCGTTGAACGCGTCCTTGTCGTAGTCGTTCTCCGTCTGGATGACCTTGTCGCCTATCTGGAATCGCCATCCGAACCGCTCAACGGCAGGCTGACCCGGTCGGGCTGGGTTCAATACTTTCTGCAACGCTGTGTTCAGTTCGCGCACGCCGAGCGATCCCCGGTTCATCGGGCAAAGAACCTGCACGTCGCGGATCGGGTCTAAACGAAACCGCTCGGGAATTCTCTCTTGCACCAGCTTGACCAGCGTCGCGACGATCTTCTCTGGGTCATCCCGCTCGACGAAGTGGAAGTCGGAATTCGGGTCGGCTCCACGCACATCGGGCATCTGCCCTCGGCGGTGGTCGGCGGCACGGTCTTCATGGTCGTCGCCTTGAATTGCAACCCGTGTTCTTTGTCCCTGACCCACCAGCCCGCCGCGCTCAGCCATTCCCCCGCCGTCACGGAAGGCAGCGACCCCACGACCGTCGTCTCCTCCCTCTGCCCGCGTGATTTCACCCGCAGGACGCAGAAGCGGCTTTCCTCGTTGTGGAAGGTAACGCGCTCGATCAGACCGGAGATTTCCTCGGTCGCGGGTCTGCGCTCTGGGATTGCAGCGTTCGTCGGGGATTCATTTTCCCACGGACGGTCTGCCTTGCGTATCACGGATATGATTGACAGCAGGTGCCCGCCCAAGTGGGCATAGAATTTATCGCATGGACGGGCAGCGGATGCGGCAATTCAAGACGCTATTAGAAGTCCGCCAGCATGAACTGCGCCTGAGTATCGAGCATCATCTGCAATACGCACGACGAAGAGTGGAGCCAGAGCCTGACACCGTGGATCAAGCTGCCAGCGGGTATGAGAAGGGGTCCTTGCTCCAAAGAAGCAAGCAAGAGCGGCAGTTGCTTCGGGCAATCGATTCGGCGCTTGGTCGCATTCAAGACGGGACTTACGGGAAGTGCCTGTCTTGTGGCAAACAAATTGAATTAAGGCGACTAGCAGCCGTACCGTGGACGCCGTTTTGCATTCAGTGCGAAGAGTCCTTCGAGCGGTGACTCGGTCGATAGCGATCCGATCTACTGCCAAACTCCCGGCAGTCCTGCCGAAATCTCCGAAGCAGGATTGACTGTCCCAGATGAAACTCAAGCTTCAAGCACGGATCAACCGTTCCGACGCCCGAACGATCCGGCAGGCTCTCGACCAACTCGCCGCGAAAGGCTCTGTCAAGAGAGAGGGCGACGAGTTCCTTGTCGAAGCCGAGATGGAAGGAACCAGCGCTCTGGTCGCACATTCGTTGTTTAGAGGGCAGGAGAAGCGTACGATCCGGGACAGGGTCTAAATCAGAAATTCCGGCTTAGGAGGTGGTTATGAGACGTTCAGTCGTTGCGGGTTTGATGCTCTGTAGCCTGCTTTTGCTTGCTCAGGGTGTTAAGGCCCAAGAAGCTCCTAAAGTTCACAGCATGACCGGCTGTTTGAAGGCTGGAACCACACCCGGTTCTTACATGCTCACCGATCTGGCAAAGGGACCGAAGACGGTGGGAATTGTGTCCTCGACTGCGAATCTAGCACCACACGTCGGCCATAAGGTGGAACTCACCGGCACGGCAGTTTCCGAGGAAGAAGCGATGAAGGAAAACAAGGACGTGCCGAAGGCCCCTCACTACATGCAGGTGACCGCGATGAAACATATCTCAGCCACCTGCCCTTAAAAGCAACCTCAATTTTTCGAGACCCCTTGAGTCAACCATGCGGTATCTGGCGAAGGCGAGGAGTCATGAGGTCCGGGCGAAAGTGGATGCCATCTGGGGCAGTAAGAAGTTGAAATCCGCCTCTGGGGTGCCCCAAGGAAAAAGACGATCAAGGGCTGAACCGCCACTGTGCGCCTAACCCGGCTGGGTCGGATGCCCCTTAGAAAGCCTATTCTGCGGCGATTTGCCCGCCCGGACGGGGTTCGGGTCGGCTGAGGCGTTTCAGAGGTGCGGGCAGCCTTTGTGACCAGCCTAGCGGGCAATCCGAACATGGTCTTTGCTCGCGGCAGGCTCCGTTTGGCTCTAACCAGCCTTCTTCCCTTGGTGCGCCAACGAAATAGGCGTCCTCGCTACAACTTCGCCGGGCTTGGAATCGAAGACCTCCACAACCTCTCCATGATCGCCATTGTTTGGCGAATACGGCTGCGTCCGCCAATTCAACTCATCCAGCCGTACTCGCATCTCAAGCCCGGACTTTTCACGAGCTTTGCAATGTTCACAGTCAGGACGGTGGATTCTCAGGAGGGACAACAGGTAGCATCTTAACTTCACGACGCACCTCGCAGGATTCAGCCTATGCGCCTCAGGGGGTGTTGCGTCTCAACTGGCGGGAACGGCTCTTCGGAGAGGCGGATGTATTATGCACACGATGCGGGTGTCGTTCAAGACAATTGTTGCATCTTGTTGCATCTCGATACGCGGAGATTGCCAACCCTCGCGGCGTGTCACCTGAAGACGCTGTCGACCTATCCGGGCGGTCCGCAGCGCAGCCCTGAACCGACACCACAAATCGACCGCTGCCGTCCAGTGGGCTGAGCCGATCATGCGGAAGATTGATAACGCGTTATAACGTAGCCCTTGTACCCCAGCCTGCTCTTCATGACTGCGACCTCTTCGCCTTCAATTATTGCACTTCGGGTTGGGGGAGCTTCCATTGGAGGAATCAGGAGTGCGGTTCAGTTCACCGTCGCTCCGCCGCAGCACTTTTTGTATTTCAGGCTCACGGACGAGGGGCGGGTGTTAGCGCTACAATTCTAACAATAGCTCGGATCACAATCGAGCGGGAGGCCCCCATGCCCGTATACGACTACGTTTGCAACGATTGTCACAAAACCTTCGAATTGATTCTCACACTCAAGGAACACGAAGTAGACGCGAAATGCCCCAAGTGCGGCAGCAAGAATGTTGAGCAAGAAGTGACTGCTTTTTATGCCGTGACCGAAAAGAAGAGTTAGGACGGAAATAACCAACTGAGGCGTGGCGAAGTTGGTGGCCGGATCGAGGTCAGTTCACGCATCAAGGAAGAATTTCACAATGGGAAGGAATACTACGCGCTGCACGGACAAAATATGCGCTTGCCCGAATACGGCAATCGAAAGCCCTCTGCCGAGTTCCTGAGGTGGCACAACGAAAACATCTATCGGACGTAGCGAGCTAGCATCGCCGCAGTATTACTGAAATAGACCGACTCTCGCTTGCGGAGAAAAAGTCCACGATTAGTGGCACGTTAGGTAACGAACAGAACGTCGTTGGCTCTTAAGCCTTGGACTTTGGAGCTCGGTCGGGTTCCCGTAGCCAAAAGCGGCGGTTGACTCTCCCTTCTCCAACCATTCGGAAGCGCGATTGAACACCACGTTTGCGGATTTCTGTCCACAAAGCAGCCTGCAAGCTGTGATCTGGTGTCTTCCCTTGAGGGACAATCCACCCATGTTTCGCGGCGTACTCAACAATCTCCCCAGAATGCATGGGCTGACCGATCTTCCGCAGCACACGTTCCGCAGCATCGCTAAGTTTCCTCGCAGACATTCTCCCCGGAAGAGCTATCGATTTTATATCATCGCGCCTCAGCAGTTGAGTTGCGATCGCCTAATGAAGCCCACAAGCATGTTTCGTCTAGCGAGGATCGGCGCACCAAAAGCCGTTTCATCAGTGATGAGGTGGTGTGGGTCGTAAACGACGAATAGAACTCTAAACTGGTTATCTCCGTACTTCGTGATGTCGGACGAAATCGCCTCCGAAATCGGTCTGAGGTCTTCCTTCTTCCGAACGTATTTAGCTTCGACGACTACATTGAGAGATTCGACAAACCAGTCTGGTTTGGCAAGTGATGAAGACCATCGCATGAAAGGAAACTCTCGCACAAGATCGTGCCCGCTCGATTTCAGAATGCCGTCACAGAGTTCCTGAAGATGGGGTTCGTTCTCCGGTTTATGCGTCGAACAAACCACAGGTAGTCCCTTCTTCAGAATACTCACGATACGCTCGCAGTAGCGCTTCCAAATCGGTTCGAGGTGCTTCCCCCAATAACAAGCGCCACTAAAGATGAGGCGTCGATGGTTCCCTCAACTACTCTTGCCGCCTGTTCTGCAACTTTCTCCTGCAAGACACGGGTCACCACTTCTCCGTGTCGCTTGTGCATGGATATTATCTTTTCGGCAGCTTCGCTTCGCTTTGGTTCATAGCGAACGGCACGAGTGATTTCTGCGTTGAAGACTGTTGCCAATTCTGCCTCTGATATCCAGACCAAACAAAAGATCACGACCATCAACCTTCGCTTCTAGTAACGGCGTCAACTCCTCCACATACAATCGGGTAGAACGAGAAGATTGCTGACTTTCCGCGCTGACCTCCAGCTTGTCGCTGGAAACCTTCCAACTGCCCAGTGCGACGAGCACGGGGTATCCAAGGACACCCTGAATCTGGTAGTGACCGTTCTCACCGAGGTTGACGTTCAGAGCGCTATCGTCCGAGACGAGTACGATGACATTGCTTATGACCGCGTCACCTAAAGCCACTTTGGGAATTACCGACATCCAAGAAGGGACTTCCACGCCAGTTGCTCCGCTTTGGGTGCTCGCGTTAGCTTTCGAAAGCGTCAGACCAAGTCGCCGAGCGGTGCTCAGAGCGATTGTTGACTCATTGGCTCCTGTGTCCAGAATCCACCACTCGGTCTTCCCTCCGATCTGAAGGGGAAGTTCGGTATTTCCGAGGGCATTACGGCGTATCGGTACGGAGAACTCGCGTCCACCCGACACGGTCTGAGGTGGGGCACCGCGAAGCAGTTCAAACATGTTCCTGTTGTCCGTTATGGTTTGCCTTTCTACATTAGTAAATTCAGCCCCAAAGTCCTTCATCAACTCTGAATAGGTATTGCTGGCATTCCCGTACTGCCCGATTCTGAAATAGTCACTCGCCAGAGCGCGGAGGGCAATGGCGGTGCGTTTACGGCTGGTTCTCCTCAGTTCTGGGAGAATCCTTTCCAGACTGGCAATCGCCTCGGTTGTATGATTGCTTCGGTCAGCCAACATCCCCGTGAAGTAGGTGCGCTCGGTGGAACTCAAGCTCGCCGCTTGCAGTTGTCGCTCCAGTTGCGGGTACCGTTTATCCCGAACCAAACGATCAAGATCGGGGGCTGTGACCCGATGCTCCTGTGCGGCGACTTGCAGAAGAGCGACGAAAGCGGTCAACACGAAAAGCGGAACGTAAAGCTGATACCTACGGGCAACCATCGTTGAGCTTCAGTTTATTCCGTTGCACATCGCCAGCAGCAGCCATTTGTGACTCAATGCTCTCCATTTCTCCGACTGATAGAGTCTTCGTCCTCACCGGGGCAGGCGTAAGCGCCGAAAGCGGGATACCGACGTTCCGTGGCGCGGGCGGGCTTTGGCGTAACTACCGAATCGAGGAGGTCGCGTCTCCGCATGCGTGGCGTCGCGATCCACGGCTGGTCTGGGAGTTCTACTCGATGCGTCGTCGTGTCGCGGCATCGGCGAAGCCCAACCCGGCGCACTTCGCGCTGGCTAAACTTGAACAGCAGTTGGAAGATCGTCTGTTCCTCTGCACCCAGAATGTGGACGATCTTCACGAGCAGGCAGGGTCGAAGCGCGTCGTCCACATGCACGGGGAACTCTTCAAGAGCCGTTGCGACAGGTGCAGCCGGCCGCCCTTTCGCGACGCCAACACCTACGATCCCCCATCCGAGCTTCCCCGCTGCGAGTGCGGCGGACGGATTCGCCCGTACATCTGCTGGTTCGGCGAAGTGCCGTTCGAACTTGATCGAATCTATGCTGCGCTAGATCACTGCACCGTTTTCATCGCTGTGGGCACATCGGGCGTGGTTGAGCCAGCCGCGAGCTTTGTCGCCCATGTAGGCGGTCGTGCGCGGACGATCTACGTGGGAGCAGAGGAGCCTGCGAACGCATCAGCCTTCACCGAGTGTCATTTGGGGAAGGCGGGTGAGATTTTGCCAGATTTGCTAGGCTCATTCTCCCCATGAATGGGCTGCTCCCGCCATCCGCCTTTAGTCTCCGTCCGTCAACCCTGTGACACCGCGCACTGACATTCCCACGTATCCGAGCCAGCCGGATGCAATAGAGAGCCTATCAACGGATAAATGCCAGCCGAAAAGAGCAATCCCACCACGACTAGCACAACCTTCAGCACTCGTTCTCGACGCATCATGCCCTCCTCGCAGTCACAAACTTGTGAGCCATGCCAAGCAAGTCCCGCAGGACATCAGGTGTGACGCGGGACAGGCGAACCAACACGGAGGTGTAATTGAGATAGTGGTCGGTCACGTAGTAAACATCCGGGTCTGCTGCGAGCAGTTCGGCGCGGTCGTCGAAGTCAACGCGAACCACAAGCGAACCCGGCTCAGCCGAACGATGAGCAGGCACATATGCCAAGAGTTTTCCGCGAACCTTGAGCGCGGGTGCTCCGTATGCTGTGCTCTCCTCCACGCCGGGCAACGCCAAGCCGATCTTCCGTACACTATCGAAGTTAATTGTGCTCCCGTGCTTCTTCGAGGTTTTGATCTGCTTCGACGATCTTCCCGTCGCTTTTGATCCAGACTTCGACGTTCGTGCGCCCGGAATTTTGCCGATCCGAGGGTCTCCAGCCAGCACAAGCTCGCATGCCCGCAGTGCCGCTGATTCAAAGTCAGGCGCATCGACTGGTAAGACCTGCCAACCCGTTACCCGTTTGCCCAATACTTGAATGGATCGCATGTTCGGGAACTCGTGCCGCAAGCTCTGGTGGTGTGCTTGGGTAGTGGCGAGCCACACTCCATTATCCGCAGTGCTTTTAGGCTTGTCCCGTAGGATCAACACGATTTTGTCTTTTATATAGATTGCAAGGCAGCCAAACATCGGACGCGTGTACGGCGATAGTGTGGAAATCGCATCAAGCACAAATGCGTGTGAAATAGGCTTGCGCTGTTTGGGCAGCAAGCTCGCATCCAGAGCTTCTGGAGAGACGTGTTTTCTCTTAGTCATACCCATGCACCTCAAGCCTCGCCCGCACAACGGCTGGAAGTTTACACCCAAGAACTCGACCCAAAACAAGAGGGCGCTATTGCAGCTTCGCGTACTCGGCTTTGGCTTCGTTCAGGATGGGGATGTCGGGGTCGTTCCAGAATGCTTCTCGATGAAAGTGTGTCACTACTTCGCTTCTTGCAGAAGAACAACGTCAGAATCATAGTGGCCGCGCAAAACAGCGAGACTCTTCCCATCCGGCGAAAGACTGAATGACCAGATTTGCTCGGACTTGAAATCTGTGATCGCATGCCCTGCAGAACCATCCAGCGGCTGCATCCATACGTTGTCCACCCCGTTCTCCCGAATCGCATAAGCCAGCGACTTGCCGTCGAGACTGAATTGCAAATTGCTTCCCGAATAATGGCTGGCATCAAGCATTCGCGGCGGACTCGATGATCCGAGTCCAAGCACTACAATCTTTGCCGAATTTGGCGGCGCAACGACGGTCGCTAAGGTTTTGCCGTCGGGCGAAATACTTAGCGCTCCCACAGCCTCGTAATCTTGAGGAAAACTAAGGATTGCCTCGGCTTTGCCGGAACCGTCCAGCGGCACACGGGAGACGTGCCCAGACGCGATGTAGTACACCCATTTCTGATCAAGCGAGCAAACTGGCGAGTAATCAGACTTTCCATCCGTCAGTTTCAGGGGACTGGAACCGTCCGCATTGGTACGCCAGATATTTTGCGTGTGCGTGCCGCCGTGAAGTAGCCAAGCCAGAACGAGGTAGTTCGTACCGCAAGGAGAGGGGAAAAACATTAACGCGCTGGAATCCGCCAAGAGCTGAGTTTTATTCTTCCCGTCGGCTCCCAGTCTTGAGAGGCGGCCAGTGTTGCTGACAAGTAGATTGCCATCAGCGCCCCAACTAAACGCACTCCATTCATCAAATTCATTTGATTGCGAAAGGAGTGGTCGAGGCTCCACAAACTTGCCGCCCGCGCCCGAGAGGATAGAAATGATGGCATAACTTCTCGCCAGAACTGTGGCGAGGGTTTTTCCATCCGCAGAAAGTGTAAGAGTCGTATAGTTGTTTGTGTCCCGAGTGATCGGCTCGATGTCTCCTGCTGTGCCGCTTAAAAACCCGATCTGCCCCTTTCTGAAATTTGCTCCTGTTTGCCAGTAATTGGCAAATAGCGTACGACCATCGGGCGACCAGCGAATCTCAACAGGAAACTTGCCGTTGAACGTACCCGAGCGATGCGATTTGCCCGTATGAACATCGAGGGTGTCAATCGCACCGATCCCTCGTTCAACTGAATAAAGTGAGAAGGAGATTTCATCACTTCGAGGCCACGCCAAGGAGTAAGGCACCTCTGAGGCAACAGTTCCGATCAGCAAAACTTTCTCTTCGGTGCCTTCCAAGGATGCAGTGAGGATGCGGTACTTGTCGACTTCCGGGTCGTTGTCCCGAACGTACGCGATGCGCTGCCCGTCAGGAGAGAATGCAATGTCACTGTCGATGCTTCGCACAACTGTTTGCGGAGTGCCCCCCAATACCGGAGATCGGTAGAGATTGTAGTCGCCGGCCGCAATTGGGGTTTGGGCCTTCTGGAAATAGATGTAGTTCCCATCAGGGGAAAAAGCGAGACTGCTATATTCCGAAGCCGAGGGCGGGATGACCTGCGTATCGCTGCCCGTGGGCACGTTGCGCAGCCAGAGGCTTTGCAGCCCATTGTCGTCCATGACGCTAAGCACATACTTGCCGTCTGGCGAAATCGCCGCCCGTGCCGCTTTGCCCGTGTTCGTTACTTGCGTGATAGTGAATTTCTGGAATGGCGTTGGGGCAGGACGATGCAGGAGAGAGTAAACGCCAAAACCTGCCGCGCCGAGTAGGATCAATATTGCGAACACTCCTGCCACGATCCCCCATTTGTGCTCCTTTGCGGCGGCGATGACGGCGGAACTGCTGGTCTGCGAGGGCTGTGCCGTTGACTGCATGGCCGTCGTCACGGCTGCTGGGGCGCTTTCGACTTGACGACCAGACTCCGTATCGCGCTTCAGCCGCTGCAATTCCGCACGCATGTCAGAGGCGTGCTGGTAGCGCAGGTTGCGATCCTTTTCCAGCGCACGGTTGATGATGTCTTCCAGCTTGGCTGGCAGATCGGGGTTCAGGCGCACAGGAGCTACTGGAGCACGGTTCAGGATGGCTTCGAAAACTACTCCTGTGCTTTCGCCACGGAAAGGCAAGGCTCCTGTCGCCATCTCGTACAGCACCGCGCCGAACGAGAACAAATCCGTGCGTGCGTCCAATTCCTTAGCACGGACTTGCTCGGGAGACATGTAGGCGACCGTTTCCAAGCGCCGTTCCCGGACTCGTCAAGTGCTCGGCACTCGATTCGACAGTCGCCTGCGACATTCCGCTTGCTGCTCCTACGCCCTCGCCCGCCACCGGAACAACTTTCGCCAATCCAAAATCGAGAACCTTGGCGTGTCCACGCTTGGTGACAAAGATATTGGCAGGCTTGATGTCGCGGTGGACGATGCCTTCTGCGTGTGCCGCGTCAAGCGCGTCCACGATCTCGATGGCCAGCGACAGAATCAACTCGGTTTCCATCGGACGCCCTGCGATGCGGTGCTTCAGAGTCAGCCCATCCAGAAACTCCATGGCGATGAACGCTTCGCCGTGCTGGTCGTCTATTTCATAGATCGTGCAGATGTTGGCGTGATTCAGTGCAGAGGCAGCTTTGGCCTCCCGCTGGAAGCGGCTAAGAGCCTGCGGGTCTTTGGCTACATCGTCAGGCAGGAACTTGAGAGCCACAAAGCGACGGAGTTTGACATCCTCAGCCTTGTACACCACACCCATCCCGCCACCGCCGAGCTTCTCGACGATGCGGTAGTGCGAGATGGTCTGACCGATCATTTCTCTTGCGTCTGCACTAAAAGAGAATGGAAGCCAAGTACCCGCCAGCGGGTTCGTTGTAAAGCCCGGTGGTCATTAGTGTCATCGGCTGAACGACTCGAAGCCCGCTCTCAAGACACCACCGGAACAGCCCTGCGTTGCGAGTTGGCACAAGGATTCCCGGACCCTGAAACTCCGTGGCTGCTGAGATCAGTGCTTGCAAGTCCCGATTGGTTTCGCCAACGGCATGACCGAAAAAAGCGACGGACGATGCGTAAGCTCTGATTCGCCCCTCCGATTCGGCGACCACGGCTGTCCCTTGCTGAATCGCGTCATTGAGTTCGCCCCCACGGTCGTGCCCGTGGACTTGCATACAGAGGTCGTTGCAGGTCGCGAGGTCGCTCGGTTCGGCTGGGCGGACGCGATAGCCGAGCGGCGTCTTCTGAATCGGTGTCCCCTGCATACATGCAAGTGGTTCGCGCACGACGAAACTGAGCTTCGCGTAGAGTGAGAGCGAGCGATTGTGGTACGCCGCCTGCACCAGACGGACTCCTGCGAACTTCCTCTCTGCCGCACGTGCCATCACGGCTTGCATCAGTTGGCGTCCCACGCTGCGGTTTTGTGTGCCGGGGTCAATCGTAATGGGTCCCACACCAGCAATGGGCGTTCTCTCATCCAAGCAGTTGCTCCCGATGGTTTTTCCGTCCTGTTCCGCCACCACGCAGAAGAACGATGGGTGCGAAAACATGGTCGAGAGTACATGCGCGGGAATCTCCGGGGCTGGGAAATCGTTAGGGAAATTGTGCTTGTTCGCGAGCATTGCGAAGGCGTCGAAGCAGATTCTTCCGCACACCTCGGCGTCGGCTGGAGTGGCGCGGCGAATGACAAGAGCTTGATTTTCGGCGATCCCCGACTGCGGCTGTGCTGCCATGACCACGACCTCCTTCTGTACTCTCTCCTGCATGCGGGATGTTCACCCAATGCAGGCGGAACTCAGGACGCAATGTTAGGAGTGCTGCGAAGGCTAAGTCAACGAAAGCTTAGAGCATAGCCCTCGCTTGACAAGCTGCTCCACTGAGCGCAGAATCGCCTGCATTCAGGGTGAGCGCCAGCCATTCGCTCACGGCTACGCAGTGCTCCACATTGAAGCTGTCACCCACCCTTATTGATCCGGCGTTCTTCTTTGTTCTTTTTTGCACTCGAAGACTAGGAGGTGGTGCATTGCCTCAGTGATCGCTTCAAAAGCGGCCATGGTCGCGCTCTTGCGTGAACTCTGGTTGGAGGACAACGGACAGGACATCGCGGAGTACGCGGTGATGCTCGCGACAATTTTGGTGCTCGTGGTTGGGACGATCCGCTTGATCGGAAGCAATGCGAACATCGTGTTTTCGAACGCAGCCAGTTCCATTCAATGACCACAGATCAGCAGATTGGCATGGTAAACTGTGCGCCTTTCGGAGCTTGGCAATGAAGATCAGAGGTTTTGGAGCAGACCGTCTTCGCCTGAAGCTGAGAATCATGAGCAATGGAGACCTGTGGTCGCTGCTCCTTCATCACCGGGAGGAGTGCTCAGCCGAGTTCTGGGAAGAAGTGGAGAATCGAAAGGCTGCGGGCACTTTGTCCAAAGGCAGCCCATCCTGGACTATGGGAAACGTGGGACGATATTCGCATAGCCGAAGCTCCAACAACAATTCGAACTTGATTGAACTCACCCGCGAGGAATGGGAAGCGCACAGACGCCGGAAAATGTTTCGACTCATCTCAGCCTAGAGACGAAGCGAACGGCACTCGAATCCTTCAATAAAAGCAAGGAAAAGATCGCTCATGCTGTCATTGCAGCTTCGCGCACTCCGTTTTGGCTTCCTTCAGGATGGGGATGTCAGGGTCGGCGTCTTTCCAGAGGGTGAGAAAGTCTTGGTAAGCGGACTTTGCCTTGCTGGTGTCGCCAGTGAGGGCATAGGCTCGACCGAGTTGGACGTGGGCTAGCACCCACTCCGGTGCGACTGGCGAAACGCCACGATGGACGATGATCTTTTGAAACTCCTCGGCAGCTTCTTTGCCTTGATGATCACCAAGGTAGGCAAGCCCACGAATATACATCGGTAAGAATTGCCAGCTCGTCCCCAATTCATAACGTCTCGTCGGTTCAAGCAGCTTGATGGCTTTCTCTGAGCCGCCGCGCTTTAATTCGAGAACAGCTTGCGCAATGGGAATGTAAACATTTTGTATTCCAGTGTCGGAGGGGTAATGACGATTTAGCTCGTCTATCACAACCTGCACGTTCTTGGAGTCGCCCCCGAGGGCGAGAGCAATCGCAAGCAGAGGAAGAGTAGTGCGACTCGGGGACAGCTTGGCGCTGGAGACTGCAAATCTACGTGCTTCAGCGTAACCTCCCAGTTCTGCCTCGGTCTGCGCGATCATCGCAATGTACGACGCTGCCGTTTCCTTGAAGCCGCCCGGCTGCAAAGCCTGTAGTTGACTATCCGCTAACTTTTTTGCCTCCTTCAAACGCCCCTGTTGCATGATGCTCAAAATGATGGTATCCGCAATGTTGTTTTCCGCAGGCTGGTGAGCGTTCCATTGCCTCAAGCTTTGCATTGCCGCGCTGTCCCCCTGCAACACCGCGACTTGATAAAGAACGCCACGCTCAGCGGAATTATCCACTTTGCGAGCAAGCGCCTGATCAAGCACTAACTTCGCCTCATCCATCCGATTCAGCCCGAGATAAGCCACTGCGAGGATTTGCGAAATGTAAGGCAATTTAGGGTCATCCCGCAACGCACCGCTGGCTAGTTCGACGGCTCTTTCAAAATCTCCAAAGTAAAAGCAATAATTGAAGGCGAGGTCATTTGTTGCTCCTAAGTCACGCGGATATTCCCGCCTCCAGAATTCCTCTGTCTCCATCTCCTTATCGAGTGCTCCTGTCACCATCCAGTCATATCCTCTGGTAATGGCGAACCTTTCTCTCTCGCTCACGCGATCTCGCAGATCGTAAGCCTTGCTCTCATACTCGGCTGCCCGTTCAGTCTCGCCGAAGTTGGAATAGATTTGAGCAAGCTCGTAATAGGCAGCAGCGAACTGCGGGTCAAGCACCGTGGCGCGTTCTAAGAGAGGGATGCTATCCAATTCTTTGCCCGTCAAACGAGCTTCCTTGCCCGCGCTGTAAGCCTTCAGAGCCTCCAGCGAGGAAGTTGTTACTTGATCCAAAGGCTTGTCGTACTTTTGAATGGAGGCGAGTGACTCTCCCAGTTTCTCTCGAATGCGAGAAGCGGCTTTTCCAACTGCATCCAAAACTTGCTCCTTACTTGCCGCTTGCACCTGCTCGCTGACAAGCAAGTCCCCGTTTTGGCAATTGAGCGCTTCGAGACCAATCACGTATTGGCTTCCCAAGTTGGCGATGGAGCCGACGAGAATCGCTTTGAGATTCTCTCTCTGACAAATTTCCAGACCTCGGCTCTTCGTCACGCGCTCATCTTCTGCAAGTCCCATGTACTTCATCGTCTCGCGGACATGCTGCTCTGAAAATAGGGTCAAGAATGGAGACTGTTCCAATTGCACTGTCAACGCCTGCTTCAAAGTCTGGTCGAAAACAGGATCGCCTGTGGTGTTAACGAAATCCGTCAGCAACAGCGTATCTTTATCGGTGAGTTTATGAGACTGGCGATGGAGAGCAAAGTAGCCGCCCACTGCAAGCGCTGAAAGGACTATGATTGCGGACACGACTTTCCACTGGCTGCCTCTGGGAGCAGCTTTCTCACCTCCCAGCGTGACCGATTTGCTGGATTCCATATCCCGCTTTAGCCTTTGCAAATCGGCGCGGATGTCGGAGGCGTGTTGGTAGCGAAGGCTGCAATCTTTCTCCAGACACTTGCTGATGACCTCGTCCAGCTTCGAAGGCGTGTCTGGGTTCAATCTCAATGCTGGAGTTGGCGCTCTATTGAGGATCGAGTCGAAAATAACCCCGGACGTGTCGCCGCGAAATGGCAACGCCCCGGTAGCCATCTCGTACAGCACCGCCCCGAACGAGAACAGGTCAGTGCGAGCATCCAGTTCCTTTCCTCGAACCTGCTCGGGAGACATGTAGGCGACCGTGCCCACGACGCTGCCGGAACTCGTCAGATGGTCAGGGTCAACCTCCGCAGTGGCAAGGGTTCGCTCGTTGCCAGTCGCGCTTTTGGGTGTACTGACCTTAGCCAACCCGAAATCCAGAACCTTCGCGTGTCCGCGCTTGGTGACGAAGATATTGGCGGGCTTAATGTCCCGATGCACGATGCCAGCGGAGTGAGCGGTATCCAGTGCGTCCGCGACTTCGATTCCAAGCGACAGTACCTCCTCGATCTCCAAAGGCTTGCCGCCGATCCGATGCTTAAGTGTCATGCCGTCCAGATACTCCATCGCAATGAACGGCTGACCATCTTGCTGCCCGACTTCGTAGATAGTGCAGATGTTCGAATGGTTCAATGCCGACGCTGCGCGAGCCTCACGGCGAAACCGCTCCAAAGCCTGCGGGTCACTGGCTAGGTGTTCGGGCAGGAACTTGAGAGCGACGAAGCGACCAAGCTCCGTGTCCTCGGCTTTGTAAACGACACCCATCCCACCGCCTCCCAGTTTCTCGACGATGCGGTAGTGCGAGATGGTTTGTCCGATCATGGCGCTCAGGCTGAAATGGTAGGGGTGAGCAGAAGGTGAAGTCAACGAGCGGGAGCGGGAAAGCCCGAACCAGCGTCACTTGGCTAAACGCAAGCGAATCAACTGCTGGTCAAAAAGGGGTTTCGCGGAGCAGCCGCAAACAGATGATTCTAGTGATGCGAAATTTTCGAATTCACTAGTCCGCCCGGTATACCTTTCGAGCCACTGACCTGTAGCTCCAGTTGCCTCAAAGAGAAAGGGCGCTATCAGAACACTACCGTCCCCTTTTCGCAAGATGACAATTTGTTCATCCACGAGCTAATCGTCGCATTCCCCATAAGATTCCTGTATAAGATTCCGTGACAACGTCTTGTGCTTTTAGGGAAGCCGATAGCTTTTCTAGGGTTAACGCGAATCAGCTTTGTACGCGGACGGATTGAGCCAGTTGATGTAAGAAGTCTATGAGTACCAGCCCACCCCGTCGAGGTAAGAAGTCACCGCCATCGAAAAGTCCTGAGACCGAGCCTGATGCAACAGCGCGCCCGCCCGGATGGGCTGATGCCAACTGTCGAGCCGTGCTCGAAGCTGCCCCCGATGCCATGCTAGTGGTCAATCGGACGGGAGAAATTGTTGCTGCCAATCTGCAAGCGCAGAAACTCTACGGATACAGTCGTGAGCACTTGATCGGGAGGGTGGTCGAATCGCTGATCCCGGCTAGGCTTCGCGACCGCCATCGGCAGCATCGCGAAAACTTCTTCGCCAATCCAGAAATGCAAACCATGCAAGTAATTGAAATCTTCGCTGTACGTGGCGATGCCAGCGAGATTCCTGTAGATGTTAGCCTCAGCCTATTAACCATCGGTACCGAGACCTTCGCGATCAGCGCAGTTCGTGACGCCACGGAGCGGCGACGAGCAGAGGAACTAAAGACGACAGAAGTCATTCTGCGTCGAAGCGAAGAGCATTTTCGCTTGGTGGCGGACACTGCTCCGGTGCTGATCTGGGCGTCGGGTATTGATAGCCATTGCAATTACTTCAACAAGCCTTGGCTGGAGTTCACAGGGCGAACAATTGAAGAGGAGCTTGGAAACGGCTGGGCGGAAGGTGTCCACTCGGAGGATTTGCAAAGATGCCTCGATACCTACACGCAATCGTTTGATCGGCGAGCGAAATTTGGGATGGAGTATCGACTCCGACGACACGACGGAGAATATCGATGGGTTCTCGACATTGGAGTGCCGAGGTTTAATCAGGATGGCTCTTTTGTCGGTTATATCGGGATTGGCGTCGATGTGACCGACCGAAAACAGACCGAGGAAAGGCTGCGAGAGTACGAAAGAGTCATCCAAGGTTTGGAAGAAAGGATCGTCGTGGTGGACCGGGAATACCGCTACGTGATCGCCAATCGTGCGTTCCTGCAATATCGGGGTATGGAGAGAGAACAGGTCGTAGGGCGTCTCGTCCCAGAAGTGGTGGGCAAAGAACTCTTTGAGAGGGTTATCAAGGGGAAAATGGACGAGTGTTTCCAAGGCAAAGTCGTCCAGTACGAGTTGAAGTACAGCTATACCAATCTGGGCGAGAGAGACCTGTTCGTGTCGTACTTTCCCATCGAGGGACCCACGGGCGTCACTCGGATCGCTAGTGTCTTGCAGGACGTCACGGAGCGGAAACAGGCGGAACTGGCGCTCGCGAACGTGAGCCGTAAGTTGATTAACGCACAAGAGCAGGAACGTATGCGGATCGGCAGAGAGCTTCATGACGACATCGGTCAACGTCTAGCCATGCTGACAATCGAGATCGAAGAACTCCAACAGAGTCCTTTTGATTTGCCTGCTCAAGTTCGTAGCCGTATCAACGAACTAAAACAGCTGACCTCCGAGATAGCTGCCGATATTCAATCCTTGTCACACGAGTTGCACTCAGCAAAACTGCAATATCTAGGACTTGCTGCCGCGATGAAAAGCTTCTGCCAAGAGTTCGCTCAGCAGCAGAAAGTCGAGATTGACTTCGAAACCCACGACATGCCCAGCCCTTTGTCGGCAGATATTTCTCTTGCACTTTTCCGGGTCTTGCAAGAAGCCCTGCACAATTCGGTGAAACATAGTGGGGTACGGCTGTTCGAAGTGCGATTGTGGGGAACATCGGATGAGATTCACCTTACGGTCAGGGATTCCGGCGCTGGATTCGATGCCGAAGCGGCAAAGCAAAGCCGAGGGCTTGGTCTCACCAGCATGGAGGAGCGACTGAAACTGCTGGACGGATCACTTTCAATCGAATCGCAACCCCAGCGTGGCACCACGATCCATGCTCGTGTTCCTCTGGGTTCGCCACGCGATTCGATGCGTGCTGCCGGGTAAGAGTCCCATGTGGCTCATTATTCCCTGCAATGGCTGGGCACGAGATCACCGTTCTCCCGATCTGTTCCGCTCATCTCTGGAACATTTCCAGCCACACTCCGTGCGTTACGTCTGGGGATAGCAGGAAGCTCTGACCGTAGGTTCCTTTGTAGATGCCGATTTTGCTATTCGTAGCAGATTCAGCCATCCTGTGAGATTTCGAGAGATCGGACACCTCGACACTGACCGCGATAATCCCCTCGTCATGGTCGGACAGATATTTCTGGAGCACGCTGCTCTTGTCGCTAGTGTAGTGTCTCATAAATAGCTGGAGTTATTAATGAAAATGGAATACCCTTGGGTGCATGTCGCGCCAAGCTCAGCCCATTGCCCTGAGGCCGGCAGAACGACTGGAATTGCAGCGCTGGGTTGCGGCGCATGGCACGCCGCAACAAGTGGCGCAGCGCTGTCAAATCATCCTGTCGGCGGCCGAAGGCCAACAGGACAAAACGATTGCTGCAGGCTTGCAGATCAACTTTAAAACCGTGGCATTGTGGCGGGCCCGTTTTCGCAGCGAAGGCACCGATTGTTTGTGGGAGGTGGCAGCGGGGCGGGGACGTAAGCCGCACTATTCGGACGAAAAGATCAAAGCTATTATTAACGCCACACTACAAACTCGCCCCGCAGGAGCCACGCACTGGAGTTGCCGAACCTTGGCCGAGCAACAAGGTGTCAGCAAGGACACGATTAATCGAGTGTGGCAGAGTCATCAGCTCAAACCCCACCTTCAGAAAACTTTCAAACTGTCTCGTGATGCGAAGTTTTTGGAGAAGCTGAGCGATGTAGTGGGGCTGTACCTTAATCCGCCCGAAAAAGCCCTGGTGTTGTGCGTGGATGAAAAGAGCCAGATTCAAGCTCTGGATCGAACCCAGCCAGGATTGCCGCTAAAAAAAGGCCGCTGCGGAACGATGACGCATGATTACAAACGCAATGGGACTACGACGCTATTTGCCGCCTTGGAAGTGGCTCAAGGCAAAGTGGTCGGACAGTGCTTCGCCCGGCATCGCAATCGGGAGTTTTTGAAATTTCTGCGACGTTTGGATCAAGAGTTTCCCGGCGATATACCGCTGCATCTGGTGATGGACAATTACGGTACTCACAAACATCCCAAGGTTCAGGCTTGGTTGAAGACGCATCCGCGTTTCCTACCTCATTTTGTTCCGACCAGCTCCAGTTGGTTAAATCTGGTGGAGCGGTGGTTTAGCGAACTGACGAGCAAGCGCATACGACGTGGAACGTTTCTCAATGTGCCTGAACTCATCACGGCTATTGAAGAGTTTATGGACACCTGGAATCGGAATCCAAAACCATTTGTCTGGACAGCTACCGTGGATTCGATCGTGGAGAAACTGCAACGGTGCCGGCAAACCCTCGAAAACATCCAGCCGGGATGCACCCTGCCGCGTTCACGAAAAAGGAGGAAAAAATAACTCCAGTCGTTTAGGCGACACTACACTAGATTCCAGCAAGATCATCGTTCCAGAACCAGCTTTTAGCTCACGTCCACGAGCACCCAAGAGTTGTAGGTCGCGGGACTCATCGGCTTCGAAGCCCGCATCTCGTAGCGTGCGTAGCTGCGACTTTAGATCGTGTACAGCAAACCACACAGTATGAATGCCAATCGCCGTGTTGGGATGTTCCGTGCGACCCTCTTTGCGTGCCTTTTCGTACCAATCGCTGGAGAGGTATTCGATGAGGAAAATCGGCACGCTGAATCCCAGCTTGTTAGGAGCTGGCTTGTCGGCAGTGCCCACGGAGTACCACTGCGGCGGCGGCGGCTTCGTCTCACCTTCCTTCATGAGGCTGCCGGGGTCGGGGCCTTCAACATCGAAGTTCTGCGCCTTGAGATAGCCAGCCGCGTCCTTGGCTGAGGAAACGTTCAAGCCAAGGAACATTGCACCCTCATGCTTCTTCACGAAATCGGCAATCTCGGCGGCATCGCCTTGGGAAGCGGTATTGCCTTGGGCTTGTTTGACGGAAAGCAGTTCAAGATAGGTTTTGTTTTCAAAATCAATGATGCTATTGAAAAGACCACCGGGGAAGTGTCCGCCTTCGCTGACTTTGAACCCAAGCTGTTGGTAATCGCGTTGTGCTTTCGTGAGGTCTCGAACTCCCACGCCCACATGATCGACGCCCCATCCTTGTCCCAAAAGCGGGTGCGGAACAGGGGTCTGAGCGAGCATACTAGCAACGAAGAGGGTCATCCAGATCATGCCTAGAGTGATCTGGCGGTAGCGGAAGAGGCGGTCGTTGAGGTCATTCTTCCTCGGAGTTGTCATGCGGCACCAGAAAAAGAGAGCGGGAGCAAGCCCGCCCTCACATACGTCACGAAACTGTCCGAACCTACCGCTTCAACTCGACTTGGATGACTTCGAACGGCTTCTTGCTGGTGTTTTCCGGCAGGTGAGTAAAGGCGTCCATGTGTTGCACCGACCCAGCCTTCGCCTTGATGTCCTCACTCTTTCCATCGGGGTAGGTGAACTTGGAGTGAGCATCCGTCAGGAACACCGCGACGGACTCAGGGTGGCTGTGCATCACTGATTTTTCACCCGGCTTGTACTTGATCCGAACCACTCGGACTCGATCATTCTCGAACTCGACCGTGTAATGCTTGGGATCGACTTTCACGGGGTCGTCGGCAGTTGGTTGGGGAACTCTTGCGGTTGCCATACTATCCCTCCTTCGATTGGCAGATGGGCACAAGTCTAGTCCCCTGAAATTCGAAAGTACACCAGCGTAACCGTGGGCTTGCCGTGGAGAAGCCTGCTTGACGAATCACTTCGAAGGCTAAGCCGCTTTTTGTGCATTGCCAAAAAACTGCTGTGCCATCGCCTTGCGGAATGCTTCTTCCCCAAGCTGCAAGCGCATTGCATACATCGCTTTGGCATCTGCACCAGCCACGTAACGTAGCTGATCTTTTCCGTCCGTGGCAGCTTCGTAGACAACCTCGGCGATCTGTTCAGGAGAGGAGTAAGTTTCCATCTGCTTGGGATCGGTGATCGTTCCCATGAATTTGTTCACAAGCGCGTCATAGGCAGGGTGCTGACCAGTGTCGAGCGACCGACTGAAGAAATCTGTTCTAACCCCACCGGGTTCTATGGTCTTGATTCCGATTCCAAATTGATTCAACTCGAAAGCCATGCTTTCGCTCCACCCTTCAATCGCCCACTTCGTGGCGTGGTAGATGGAGTTGAACGGAAATGCCACCAACCCGCCGAGCGAAGTCGTGTTGATGAAAAGTCCTGCCCTTTTCTCCCTGAAGTGTGGGATGAAGGCTTTCGTTGTGCGGATCGCCCCCAACATGTTGGTATTCACCAAGCGTACAATTTGCTCGTCGGTGAGCGCTTCAAGCGCACCAGCGAGACCATAGCCAGCATTGTTGAACACCACATCGACGCCGCCTGATGCCACGACTTGTTCTGCTACTCTCTCGATTGCGCGGGGATCGGTGACATCCAGCGCCATCAATGTGACGCCAGAAATGTTACCTAATTCTTTTTCCTTCTTTGGGTCACGCATGGAGGCGATGACTTTCCAGTCCTTCGATGCAAACAGTTTCGCTGTCGCTCGACCCAAGCCTGAGGAAGCACCAGTGATGAAAATCGCTTTGTTGTCATGATTGCTCATGGGGTTCCCCTCCAGTCCACCATCCGCGAGGGCACCAGTTTAGTCTCGCCAGCGGCGAAAGTATACTGAACCCACTGTAGCTTCCGTTTGACCGTTGCCGTGCCTATGTTGGATATTGAGACGGAATGGACGTTGAACGCATCATTGACGACATCGAGCAGCTACAGGAGATGTTCGAAGCGCCGGACACTAGACCGCTCAGCGCAAGCGACCTGTCGGCTGCGAATCGAAGGCATGACGATGCGCTCGCGCATAGCCCGTGGTTTCGGCTCTGGCAGCGGTATGGCGTTTGTTGCCGAACCGAGGCTCCGTTGCTGCGACTGGGCGAAATCGAGAGCTAAACTCCCGCAGGAATTTCGAATCGGGGAGACCTATTCGCGCATCGAACTTGAGTGTTTTTCTTTCGAGGAGATCAAGATGGACAGCACAATTTCGACCAAAGACCTGAAAGCCAAGCTCGACCGCAAGGAAGACATCACGGTGGTCGAAACGCTCGCGCCTGAACGCTACCGCGAAGCCCACATCCCCAGCGCTTTGAACATTCCACCCGAACGGATCAAGGAACTCGCACCCCAATTGCTGCCCAACAAAGATGCTGAGATCGTCACCTACTGTACGAACACGCATTGACACGCCAGCGAATACGCTGCCCGTGAATTGGCGGCGATGGGTTACACGAACGTGGCGCACTACCCCGAAGGCAAACAGGGTTGGATGGAAGCTGGGCTTCCTGTGGAGAAGGCTGCTTAAGAATTCACTGCAACCGCGAAGCCTGAGGGTCCACTGTCCAGATCAACTCGAATGCTGAGGAGTTCCGTCCCGAAAAGGCGCACTGCTCTCGCATTTCCGGCACTACTCGGCAGATGGCTCGCCAGCCAGCGTTGACGCTCACGGGGATCATCGTCGGGGAGCAGATGTGCAGTGCCCGTGTGCCAGTGATACCTCAGCCCCTCACGCAGCTTCAGTCGTACATGCGAATCACGCTCAATGTTGCGGACGTATCCCGCCTTCATCCCATGCTCTGCTACCAGCCAGAACTCGTTTCCGATTCGTCCATCGCCCACTGGCGTGCGCCGTGGTTTCCCTGTCTTCCGTCCTTTCGTTTCCAGCAACGCATATCCGGGCAGCGGCAGACCCATCGCAAGCGCGAGCTTGATTGGCGGGTTCAGCACGTATTTCTGAAGCGTGTGAACGATCCGATGTTTCATTTATCTACCGCACTTGTTCAATAGGAATTCGCGAAAGCAAGCCCCTCTTGTAGTCCGTTATCCAAAGTGAATGGAAACCGAAGCGTAAGGAGTCTCCCCCTTTGCCAACCCACTGTCTCGCAACTCGGTTCGTTGTTGCATCAATGCGAGTAAGGGGAACCTCAAAGACCGATGACCAAACAGAATCGGCTCCATAGCCTATGTCGCCGCCTGTGCCGGGCGTGCCCAGTTGAATCGTAGCCACTAGCTTGCGGCTCTTTTCATCAACCCGGCTGACGCTTCCGTCGCCTTGGTTCAGCGTCCAAATCGAACCTCCACCAGCCGTGAGAAAGCGAGGCTTCGATCCGACAGGTATCGACTCCAGTACCTTGCCTGAATCGGCATCCACAGCAGTCAGAACATTGCTTTCGATTCCGGTGACCCAAATGATGCCGCCATTAAACACCGGATTAAAGGAACCGGGTGGAATGAGAATTCGCTGTCGCACTTTATTTGTGGACGGATCGACTCGGACTAGAGTCCCATGTGGGTCTGTCACCATCCAGATGCTATCTTCACTTGCCGCGATCCCGCCCTCCGCACCCGCTGGTGCAATCCGAAGTGTCGCGCTGAGCGCGTTCTTCGTGGCGTCGATCCGAACAAGAGCAGGGTTACTCCCGCAGATCGGAACCCACACAGTGTCAAAGCCGAAAGCCAGACCGGAGCAAGCCTCGCCGGGGATTCTTACTTTGGCAAGGGTCTTGTTGGTCGCGGGATCAATTCGGACGATGTCATACGGTTTCGTGCTGGCGACCCACACAGCGTTTTCAGTTACCAGAACCCAGTCGGCTGTACCTCCGATCTTGATCGTGACGGACGGTCTTATCGACGGATAGGGAACCTGAACTTCTTTGATCCCCGGCTTTGGGACGCTCCGCTCAGCGTCGGAACTCTGCATGAGCGTCATTGTCAACACTGTAAGCAGAGGAATTACGAATTTTGGAGCCTTCAAGATCACGGATTGACTCTGATTAAGTCAATGAGCATACCAGAGCGAATGCAGCGACCATCGGCTGCAAGAGAGGCACTGGGTTTCAGTCCACTGGTGGAGGCATCCGGGGCAAACTCCTCCCGTATCAAAGGTATTCCACGAATGACCGCACTCACAGAACCAGCGATCATCCTTGCGGGGCGACCAACCGCACAGCGGGCAGCGGATGCGCGGCGGCTCCAAGGTGGGCTTCTTCTGTTCCTCAGCCTCGCGATCCAGAACCGTGGACGATGTGGCAACGACACTCACAAAGACCCGACGTCCCTCCTATCGAAAATGCGATGCTGATTCCCTGCAAGCTACGCAGGGCAGCAGCATTCTTTGTCGTCATTGCCCGTGTCATTGACACAGCAGCGCATCAGCCGTATCCACCCGACAATCATTACCGTCTGTCAGAACAACACGACATCAAGCCGACCGCGTGGAACCCCCAGATGATTCGACATTGCGTCGGCAATTTGTTGGTGCTTGTCGCTGTCTGGTTGGGTCAGCCACTTGATGCCGTTCCACTTGGGAAATGCTCCTCGTGGAAAGATTTTCTGGGCACGCCCAAACTTCCTCAACTTCTTCACCACAGTGATGTCCAATGGCACCTCAAGGACATTCTCGAATCGATCCAGACCGTAGGCTGTCCTCAGAAAGATGTTCAAGGAAGCCATGACCATGAAGATATTGACAACCTTCCGCGCAGGCCCCCAGAGATTCTTGACCGGAAATTGCCCCATCACCGCAATGGTCTGGGTGTCTAGCCATTGTCGATATGTTGCCGTCGTGTGACCAGCGAGTTGCTTGAGGTCAATACTGCTGAGAAAACCTATGGCTGTGCTTACCAGACCCGAGCCGCCCTGATTCCTTAACGCGGATGCAGTCGTGCCCACTTTGGCGACATAGTATTGCATCTCATCGAGGTGCTGTTGAGAAATTTGCACGAACGGTTGAGGCCCCGCCATTCATTGGTCTCCTTCTCGTGTACCCTCCACATCTGCACACGAGATTATGGCAGAAAGATTTTGCACACGTCAGCCCAGAATAGCCGGGAACACATCCCATGACCTCCGTAACTTAACTTGGTGTTGGCCCCGCATTGGCGCAGACTTTCGCTGTGACCGCACTCATCAGATACGACGCCGCTTGGCGCTAGTCAAGTCCGCGTTTAATCACGGTACAGAGCAGACCCCGCCGAAGGTGCGCTTTGTCCCGCACTTCAACATGCTGGAGGAGAATAATGTTCGCCGTGGTTTTCTTCAGGATGAGCAGTACCTCCGGCTTTCCCGTGAATGTGCAGTCGAAGGTGTCTGGCTCGCGGGCCTATTTGAAACCGCCTTTGCGTATGGCTGGCGTGAAGATGAGTTGCTGGCGCTTCGCGTTGGACAGCTTGACCTACTGGGAAAGATCATTGATCTCGGCGAAACAAAGAACGGCGATCAACGAATGATTCACATGACGGAGCACGTTTTTCAATGCCTCGTGCGCTATGTCGCTGGCAAGAAGCCGGACGACTTCGTGTTCACACGCGACGATGGGAGTCGAGTGAAGGATTTCAGGCAGGCATGGTGGAATGCGTGCATTCGAGCAGGGCTAGGTCGGTTTGAATGTCGAGATTGCGACTCGAACGTCTCCGAAGGGCGTAGATGCTCAACGTGCCAATCGAAGAAAAAAGCAAAGTACATTGGGCTGAAGTTTCACGACCTGCGCCGAACTGGTATTCGCAACATGTCGAGAAAAGGAATCCCCGAGAAAGTTGGCATGCTCATCAGCGGGCACCGGACGGATAGCGTGTACCGCCGCTACAACATCGTGGATATGGAAGTCCTCAAGGCCGCGACTGCCAAAATCGAAGAGCATCAACGCGAGATCGTCCAAGCCGAGAACAACCATAGAACAGCCATAGTGAGCACCGAAACTGGTGCTGATGACAAAGGCAAGCAGATCAACTAGACTGTGAAATCAAGCAGTTAACCAGAAGCCGGGATGGCGGAACTGGCAGACGCAGCGGACTCAAAATCCGCCGACCTTCGGGTCTTGGGGGTTCGACTCCCCCTCCCGGCACCAAGCCCAACCCATTCATGTACAGTTAGTTAGGCAAAGGTACGGAAGAGGGTCGCTCCATAGCATGGCCTAGTTCTTGTGCGACTCTGCCCGAAGTCTGCCCAAACTCTGGCGCACCGGACTTTTCGAGCGCCTCGCGTTCCTCTCTCTGGTTGGTTTCAAGTTTACGCGCGGCATCGCGCAGGTCGCTTGGTGCTACGATGTGGTAACGATCGAAGACGCTGCGCGTTTTGTGACCACTGATCGTCATAGCAACTCGCTCGCTGACGCCCGCCCGCACCATGTTACGGACAGCTGTTCTTCGCAAATCGTGAAACAGCAGGCCTCGGTATGTGAGTTCGTTGCGGGGCCAATCACGTTTGCAAGTGGTACAGAACTTTTCTTGATCGACCGCCAACTCGCATAGCGGACACAAAAGCTCACCGAGTCCTGCCGCTGTTGTCACATTAGCCCAGGCACTGCGGAAATCGAGAACGGGTTTACCGTCCTCGCGAGAAAACACGTGATCCTCAGGCTGCTTCGCATGAACACATTCAGTGAGCAACTCGCGCACGGTCTGAGTCATCGCAACTTCGCGACCGTCATCATTTTTGGTAGCTCCGGGATCGAGTCGGATCGCGCCGGTCAGCAGTTCAACCTGTCGCACGCGCAGGTTGACCAATTCTTCATGCCGCCACCCGTATGTATATCCGCACTCGAAAAGCGCCCGCATCCACAGCCCGATTCGACTGCACCGTTCCGCCAGCCTCGCGTAGCCTTCAGAGGGCAGGAAGCCTTTGCGAACGTTGGACTCTTTCAGCATGGGAATGTGAGGCACCAGTTGCACTTTTGGCGGCGAGCATTCACGAGCTAAGTTGAATGCGCGTTTGAGCAGGGCCAATTCGCGATTGATGGTCGTCTGACCCATCTGGCTACGACTCCCACGCCAGCGTCGTAGGGGATATGCAGACGAATTACGGAAGCCTTGCGCGACCCTACTTGCGCGACATACTCGCGTCCTCGAAGCAGCCCTTTGTCCGAGCGACGGCAGCCCAGGGGCTAGTCGAGATGAACGACCGAGCCGGATGGGAGTTCTTTCTCGATGTCATCAGACAGCGTCCGTTTTATCGAGATGAGATGGCGCGGTGGCTGGGTCAAAAGTTCCCAGCGATGCGCGGTGCGGACGACGCGGCTCTTATAGCTTTTCTTCAGTCGAAGATGGCTACGGCAACAATCCAGGAGTGATTCCGGCGCGAGTCTTCCTGCAATCGAGCATTCAGTTTCTACTGGCAACTGTCGTAACCATTACACTCATCGACCCCGAAAGCGGACCGGGCGGACTTCACCCAGTTGGAATGGTCAAGCTGTTGTTAGTCCAGTTCGTGGACGGGCTTTTCGTGTTCACTCACAACGCGCCTTTCAGCGTTTTCTTCCATTTCAGTTGTCTCTGTTTCAGGCTGCATGCGGGAATTGCCGAAGAATCTCTTCACTAAATTATGCGTTTCTGCGATTGCCCCTGCGCTGTATGCCAGACCCGCATAAAAAGGTGCGACCACACTTATCTGCTCCGCGACACGGATAGGGTCACCAACAGCAAAAAAAGTCGGCATAGTTCGTTGGATGACGAAAAAATACTCCCATCGCATCGAGGGCTGGGATGCAAGGACCGAAGCCTGAGGCTCGGTAAACGTCAGCAGCTTATAAGCAAGAACTGCTGTGGGCAGAATCCAAGCATACGACGCCAATCTCGCCGAATATCGAGATAGGAGATAACCGACAACCAACGCTGGCACAATGCTCGTTAGTTCAAAATTCTGAAGCCAGTCGTTGCCAGTAGGTGCGTGGCTTGACAATCCAGATAGTGGCTTTATCCACGCGTACCAGCGACTGAGCAGCCACGGGCCAAGGTGAACTCCACACACTACGGCCGCTGTGGTATGAAGAGCAAACGGGCCAATTGCAGACTCTACTGGCCATGCGAAACCAGCGCGGCGTGCAAGGTGCTCGACGTCCTCTAGCTGAATATGCTTGTCCAACAACCATTTCTTCCAGCTTGGAAGAAAGATGGAATACCACTGCCAGCCGAGCGCAATCCCCGCGAGGACGTAGTAGACAAACATCCCCGGGCCGAACATTCGTAAGCCAAGGAATGGCAGTACCAAAAGCGCCGCGATGGCGGGCCCGGTGAGAGTAAGATGCCCCACGATAACTGCGCGTGATGTCAGAGCGTTGTCCATTCTGCCGCGCAGTATATCGCCGCGTATGCGAGTAGTCCATTTGTCAGTTGGCGAAACCAGGCCTCTCTTACAATGCCGGCGTTGTCAAGTACTTTTTTTCCACACTACTCCATCCACTCAGAGATGAGCGCCATTTCGCTCTCCTAGAAACAAGTGCCATACCAACCAAGGCTCGCTCGTAATCAGTTCAGGTCAGAATCTCGGTCCGACCCATGCATCTCTTCGGTCACACTTTCGATCATGATTACTACTTCGAACTCCTCCGTAAAGAGGAGCGGGCTGCTCAATCAATTTCTCGGTGTTCTACTGCACACCATGACCTGGTCCGAGCTGGCCCGCGTGCGAACCGAACTTTCTTGACTGCTGTGTGCTGCAGAAGTACACGGATAAGGAGGTCATGATGACCTAATCAATTCGTGGACGAGCTGTGCAATCGATGAGGGTGGGCCCCTTGAGATCGGCTTTCAGGAGCAGGTCTCAAAGCACCTCCAAGCTGCTGCGGTCAAGAGCCGTTGGTAGTGAGCGTTGGAGGAAAAGCGCGAGGAAAACTCGTGCAGGTGAGAATCCGAGAGACGAACGAAAGTGAACCCTTGAGGACGCGTCGTTAAGAAATCAAGTGCCGTCAAAACCAGAGGCGAGTAGTTCTTCTGGGATAAACCTGCTGGATGCCTGATGACTGAGCAGGTGGTGGCCGGCGTGGAGAGGGCGTGAAGCGGATGCAGGCGATTGCACGGAACTGCAGGAACCAGTCGCTCCGATGTGAAGGGAGAAAGCCCAAGCGGCCAAAACCGCGAGGCGAGAGTACCGAGGCGGAGCACTGGGACGGGCCGACTCGTATGAGCGAAGAAGGCCCTGTAATGGGGCTGGAGCAAAGGGGTCGGGTCAGGCGGTCGCATTTAGCGAAACAACTGGTAACAGGATGACCTCGATGCATGCGACAAACAAACCGTTCAACATCGATAAACGCTGGGTGTACGAAGCGTATAAAGCAGTCAAATCCAATCGAGGGTCGGCTGGAGTGGACGAGCAGACGATCGAGCAGTTCGAGGCCGACTTGTCAGGAAACCTGTACAAGATTTGGAATCGGATGAGCTCGGGAACCTACTTTCCACCGCCAGTGCGCGCCGTCGCCATTCCTAAAAAGAGTGGCGGAGAGAGGATTTTGGGTGTGCCCACCGTGGCAGACCGCGTGGCACAGACGGTTGTCAAAATGGTGATTGAGCCGATTCTCGACCCGATCTTTCTGGCAGACTCATACGGTTACAGGCCGAAGAAATCGGCCCTAGACGCCGTAGGAGCCACGCGCGAGCGGTGCTGGAAGTATGACTGGGTTCTCGAGTTCGACATCAAGGGTCTGTTTGACAACATCGACCACGAACTTTTGCTACGGGCTGTTCGGAAACACATAACGTGTAAGTGGGCGCTGTTGTACATCGAAAGATGGCTCAAGGCACCCATGGTGCAGGAAGATGGAACCATGATTGAGCGAAGCCGCGGTACGCCTCAAGGCGGAGTGGTTAGCCCAATCCTGGCCAATCTCTTCATGCACTACACGTTTGACCTCTGGATGGCAAGGACCCATCCGGATCTCCGATGGTGTCGGTATGCGGATGATGGGCTGGTGCATTGCCGTACTGGGCACGAAGCAGAAGCCCTCAAGGCGGAGCTACAGGTCCGATTGGCGGAGTGCCACCTGGAAATGCATCCGACGAAGACCAAGGTCGTCTACTGCAAAGACGGGAAGCGAAAAGGCAAATATCCGAACGTCAAGTTTGATTTCCTCGGATACTGCTTTCGGCCTCGTTTGGTGCGAAATTTCCGAGACAACTCCCTGTTTGGAGGATTCAATCCAGCAGTCAGCCCCTCGGCAATGAAGGTCATGCGCCAGGCGGTCCGGGACTTGAACATACGGCGTCAAACGCAGCTGTCCCTGCAGGACATTGCCCAGAAACTCAACCCTCTCCTTCGAGGGTGGATTGCGTACTATGGGCGTTATGCCCCCTCGGCGCTGTATCCCTTGCTGCGATACGTCAATCAGAGGCTTGTGGCATGGGCGATGCGTAAGTTCAAGCGCTTCAAACGCCACAAAGTCCAAGCTAGTCAGTTCCTAGAACGGCTGGCGACGGAATGCGTGGATATCTTTGTACATTGGCAGATCGGGATGACTGGTGTGTTTGCCTGATGGGAGCCGAGTGAGGCGAGAGCCTCACGCTCGGTTCTGTGAGAGGCTGGCGGTGCAACTCCGCCGGCCTACTCGACCGTAATCCCATCCCTTGCGCCACATCCAATAGAGAGCGATAGCCAGTCTCCGCGCCATCGCCACCTTGGCGATCTTTCGCCCACGCCGCATCGTCAAGTGAATGTACTTGCTGCGCCATTCCGGAATGCTGCGCGCTGTAACTTGGGCCGCTTCCACCAGCAAGAAGCGCAACATCGAACTCCCTTGCTTCGTGATATGGCCCAGTCGTCGCCGACTTCCGCTGGAGTCCTCCAAGGGCACTAACCCCAAATACGCCGCGATCTGTTTCCCGCACTGAAATCGCTCCGGCCTTCCGATGATCAATACGAAGGCTAAGGCCGTCAGTGCACCCACTCCAGGATGCGTCCGCAAGCGCCCTGCCTCTGGACATTTCTCTACTTCCTGCTCGATCGCTTGCGTCAGATCGGCAATCGTCGGGTTCAGCCGATCCAGCAGTTGCAGCAGATCTTCCCGTCGCCGGCTCGCCCAGGGGGCTAAGCGAAACGACTCCAGTTGCTCTCGTCCATGCTGCCGCCACAACCTCTTTTTGCAGCGTAGCCCCTCGTTCAGAGCCACCGCTTGCAGTTGATTCATGATCCGAGTCCGCATCTGCACCATGCGATGCCGATGCCACAACAGTTGCCGCAGATCCCGATTCTCCCCACTCGGTACCCAAATCTTGGGAAAACGATTCTCCATCAGCAACTGCAGAATATGCCGCGCATCCTCCCGATCCGTCTTCTGCTTGCGTTCCCGCTTCCGGGCGATCTCGCTGGCGTCCCCAATCCACAACTCCAGGTTCAGTTCCCCCAGGAGTCGCTCAAACCAGCGGGCATGCCCACTCGCTTCCATGCCCACTCGTACCTTCTTCCCCTGGGCAGCGAGGTCACGATAAAACTTTTCTGCTCCCTCACTGTGCTCTAATCGGGGCTCTCCGTAATCTCCCGTCTCGGTATCCACAAGCGCTATTTGCTGGAAGCCCGGGTGATAATCGCATCCTATAATGATCATGGTCCGGCTCCTTTCTACCCGAGCCTTCATGGTTGGTTTGGCACCACCAAGCTTACTCGGGTCGGGGAGCCGGCATTGTTATGGAATCAATAACGCTCACTGAGATTCACGGTCCATCCGGGTCGGTGAGTGCTATCGGGATATTTCGCCATTCAGCGAATCTGCTACGGTCGCTGTGTGTCGGCTGCGCTGACTGGCAACGCCTTAATTCTGACGTTCCCGCGTGCCTCGGCCTCGCCCGTGTAGGTTTGGAAGTCCACTTCGTCTACTTCCTGTTGCAGCACGAACAGCAGTTCCGGACGCCAGTTGCCCTCCAGGCTTTTGGCGATTTCTTCCCGGCTGGCGCGAACCCGCGGATCACTGAGCGCAGCTAGATTCCGTGGATTGCGCTCGCCGGCCACGATCGCCCGTATAATCGCCTGTCCGGTCAGCTCGCTTATGTCGCTGATCACGTTGGCCAATTGCACGTTCATCTGCGTCAAGGCTTTTTGCATGCGCTGAATGCAGGTCGCCGCTTCCCGCACGTGTTCTCCCCGTTGCCGCCAGTAGGTTCGAAGCACCCGAATCTCGGACACCGGTTGGAATGAGTTGTTCAGTAGCCCGTAGGTGTGCAATTTCAGCAACCATTGGCTCTCCTGCACGTCGCTCTTGCGTCCCGGCAGGTTCTTGGTGTGCCGCGCATTGACCAGATAGACCTCGAAGCCACGCTCTTCCAGAATCTCGTAGAGCGGAATCCAATAGACGCCGGTTGACTGCATCGCCACTGTCTTTACTCCACAACTCTGTAGCCAGTCAGCCAGGCGATGCAGCTCCACCGTAAAACACTCAAACCGGCGTACTGGTTCTGGGTCGCGGTCCGGCCGCACCGCGACGTAATGCGCAGCGTTTCCCACATCAATCCCCGCGGCGTGCGGATGAACTACCTCCAGGCCGGGGTCCTCCGATTGCAATCGTCGCGCCCATTCCTTTCTCTCTTTCCGGTTTCGCCACAACTTCTTGCCTGCCGTCATAGGCGGCCTCCTCAATGGAAAATTAAGAGCCGATTCGGCCCGGTGACGATAGGTTGAGGAATCTCTCCAACGGGGTCAAAGGGCAGTCGACATGACCGTCCTTGCCACCATGCCAGCGATCGCCAGTACCGGGACCATGCTTTTAATTCGGGCTTAAGAAGCACCAATAGGAAGTCGGCCTTAGCTTGCCGAATCTGATCCCAGATCAGAATCGCAAATAGCGGGAGCTCGAGACAAGTTTTTGGCACCAGTGACTCCGCCCCTGGCGCAGTCAACTGCTTTTATAGAACCGCACTCATCATGGTTCCATTTCCGACAGTTCGTCCTCGGAGTACTCTACGAGAAACTTCCCGTGGGTCCGAAGGCCTCTTGCAATCGCAATAACGCCGAGGACGGCCCGTTTTGTTTCAGCTTCCTCAGCAGACAAGATTTCCTTCGTCCCCATTTGTGCCAGCTCCTGTATCGAGCGGAAATAATCGTCATGCAACCAATCCGGCACTGCTGGGTTCTGTGATTCAGTTCGGGCCAGTTCAATGATCGCCACCATTGCATATAGGTTCCAGTCAGCCACACTCCCGCTGCGATGAATCCTTACAAGTTCCGGTACAGCGGCATATGATGCTTCTCCAACGTCTCCTTGGTGGTGCAACTCTTCCCACAATTCTTGCCAAGCATCTACGGTGCCTTGTTGACTCTCAAGTTTTCGCAAGGAGGGACGGGGGTCGAACGGAGTCTTATAGCCACCCCTCAGATGGTTCCAACGCTCGTCATCAAAGCTGAGCATACGAGCGGAATCTACCACAATCCGAAGCGACTGGCGGATTGTTGAAGTAAACAGGCCATAGATGGGATGAGAAGGTCGATCCCCGATCACGGATGGCGTTAAGCTACCAGTGATCAACGCACTCTAAGGTGCAATCAAAACAGCTAAGGAGATCGACCGTGCAGAAGCATAACAATTCTGGAAAGAAGAGTGAACCGACAACGAAGCGGGCGAAGTCGCGGGGCCCAGTGCGGCGGGATACGAAGGAAGTGCTGGCAGAACTGGTGGGCAAGCTGAAGGAAAAGCTGGATCCGAAAAAAGCGGCAGGCGCGAGCGCGGGAGATGGGCATCCGCGAGGTGAACTTCGGCCCAATCTCGATCGTCTGACGGTGGGTGTGGATCTGGGAGACCAATGGAGCAACTACTGCATTCTGGGTCTGGAGGGG
>CAVVXZ010000019.1:0-133696 GCA_963752175.1 uncultured Acidobacteriaceae bacterium | reverse complement strand
CTCCAACGCTTATACCGATGCGACCAGATCCGTCGTACAATCCAGCCATCGAGTCGGTGGAAGAGCGTTCGGACGTGGGCACGTTTGTAGTACTGGCCCCATCCCCGCAAAAGTGGGTTAAGCGCCGCAATCAGCTCCTTGGTTTTCAGAGGTATCCTCCGTTTGGTTCGCTGCCGGACCTGGTCCATGAAGCGACGGATCGATTTCTCCTTGGGATACGCGTACAGCGCACCCTGTCGGGCCTGACTACGAATCTTGCTCTCGGGTAGATTGAGCTTCTTCTGCCCGCGCTTGATTTTGTAGCCAAGGAACTCGAAGCCGTCCCGAACGTGAACAATCCGCGTCTTCTGCGGATGTAATTCCACGCCCAGTTGCTTCAGGATTCGGCCAGCGGCCTCCACTGCGGCTCGTGCCTCTGCTGCCGATTTACAGGTGATCACCCAATCATCGGCGTACCTCGTCAACTGATATCCTCTCAGTCGCATCTCCCGATCGAACGGCGTCAGAAGTATGTTACTGAGCGTGGGCGAAACCACACCCCCTTGCGGAGTGCCACGCTCACTGGGAAAGAGCTGCCCTTTACCGTAGCTTCCCGCCTTAAGCATTGCCTTGATGAGGCGAAGCACTCGGCCGTCCGCTACCCGTTGGGCTACCAGCGTGAGAAGTTTTTCATGAGCCACGGACCCGAAAAAGTCTCGGAGGTCCGCATCCACGATCCACTCCGACCCGCCTTGAATCTCTTTCCACACTTTGCGCAGCGCATCCTTCGTCGATCGCCCTCGCCGATATCCGAAGCTGGCATCATCGAATAGCGGCTCGAAGATAGGCTCCAACCGATTGAGCAGCGCCTGCTGACACACGCGATCATAGATCGCGGGCGATCGTCTTTTGCGGGGCTCCCTCATCGAGCGCTACAAGCCCTGCGGCAAGCCGGGATGCAAGTGCGCCCGCGGCCCCGGTCATGGCCCCAAGTACTACCTCTCGGTCAGTCACTATGGCCGCCAACCGCAAATGGATTACCTCCCCCAGGACTATCAAAGCCAGGCCAGCGAGTGTCTCGCCAACTACCACCGTCTCCGCGAGACCTTGGACGAGGTCTGCGCCATCAATCACGAACTGCTATGCCGCCGCGAGGCGCTCTGAGCCATCTCTATGAGCCATGCACCAGACTCGCGCTCCGCTCCTTTCGATCCCAAACAAGGAGGCCTACTCCTGGCCAATATGCTCTCCGCCTGGCTCGACGGCGAATCCACGGGAGAAGCCACCGTGGAGGCTGTCCATGAACCCCAAGATCGCCGAACATCACCGCAACCGATCCGCCTATGTTTACCTGCGCCAGTCGACGCCCGGCCAAGTGCTCCATCATCAGGAGAGTACGGAGCGCCAGTATGCCTTGCGGGACAAGGCGGAGGAACTGGGCTGGAGCCAAGCCGTGATCCGCACTCTCGATGGGGACCTGGGCAAGTCCGGAACGCAGACGGCGGGACGGGAGGACTTCAAGACGTTGGTAGCCGATGTCTCGATGGGACAAGTGGGCGCAGTGTTTGCCTTGGAAGCCTCCCGACTTTCGCGCTCGGACTTGGACTGGCATCGACTGCTGGAGTTGTGTGCCCTCACCCAAACTCTGGTGATCGACGAGGATGGCTGCTACGATCCGGCCGATTTCAACGACGGACTTTTGTTGGGCTTGAAGGGGACCATGGCCCAGGCCGAGCTGCATTTTTTGCGCACGCGCCTCCAGGGCGGTAAGCTCAACAAAGCCAAGAAGGGAGAGTTGCGCTTCCCTCTGCCGGTCGGCTTGCGCTTCGATGAGCAAAACCGCATCATCGTGGATCCCGATGAAGAAGTACGGGGTGCGGTGGCTCTTGTGTTTCGTCTGTTTCGCGAAACCGGCAGCGCCTTTGCGGTGGTGCAACGCTTCGCCGAACGTGGATTGCGCTTTCCCAAGCGGGCCTATGGTGGAGCCTGGGCTGGCCAGTTAATATGGGGTCGGCTTACCCACAGCCGGGTGCTGGGGATCCTCAAGAACCCCTCCTATGCTGGGATGTACGTTTTCGGCCGTTACCAGTATCGCGTGCAGATCAACGCTGAAGGCAAAGTTCGGAAACGGATGCAAGCGGTGGCGATGCCCGACTGGCGGGTCCGTTTGCCAGAGCATCACGAAGGATACATCACGTTGGAAGAGTTCTTGAAGAACACGGAGCGCTTGGAAAAGAACCGCACCAATGGGGAAGAGACAATACTCAGCGGGCCGGCGCGCGAAGGCTTGGCTTTACTGCAAGGGTTGTTGCTCTGCGGTCACTGCGGCCGGGCTCTGACCGTTCGGTACACGGGCAACGGTGGCGTTTATCCCCTGTATCTGTGCAACTGGTTGAATCACCAAACACTCGCCACCAAGGCTTGCCTGAGCTTCCGTTGTGATGTGCTGGATCCCGTCATTGTGGAGGAAGTGTTAAAGGCCTTGCAGCCTGCCGAACTGGAGCTCGCACTGGCAGCTCTGCAAGAACTAGAAACCCGCGATCAGGCGATCCTGCGGCAGTGGCAGATGCGTCTGGAACGTGCCGAATACGAAGCCGCACTCGCCGAGCGCAGATATCAAGAAGTCGATCCTTCGCAGCGTCTGGTGGCCAGCACATTGGAACGTCGCTGGAACGATGCCCTCCTTCAGTTGCAGGACCTCAAGAAGCAAGTCGCGGAAGTTCTGCGCCAAGAAGCTCGCGTGGCCACGCCCGAGCAGAAGGAGAAAGTGCTGGCTCTCGCCCGAGACTTGCCGCGGGTATGGCATGCTCCCACCACCCAGGCCAAGGACCGCAAGCGAATGTTGCGGCTGCTCATTAAGGACATCACCGTCGAAAAACCCCAGCCCAAGCAACTCTTGGTTCACGTCCGCTATGCCGAGCATTCGATACTCGCCGGGTTTGTCCCTCTTCGGGATCGGATGTTGTCGAACCGGCAGAGGCTGATAGGTGTCCTCTTTCAGCTCCCGCTGCAGCCGGTCCAACTGCTGGTCCAGCTGCGCTTCGAAGTCCTCCAGATTCTGCCCATCGACTCCTCCACTTCCCCGATTCGCTTTCACTCTCTCCCAGGCCATCTCCAGGTTCTTCCGCTTGTACACTTTGTCGATTAATGAATGGACCTTCTTAGCACCTGTCAGGTTGATCCAGTCCACCAGTCTCCTCAGACGAGAGCGTACGGGTTTTTCGCTTAAGGAACTGTTCCAACCTCCCTCATCTTTACTCATCTGGTTTCCTTTCTCTTCCTGACCATCTTCGCCGGCTGCCTTCCCCGACCCAATTCCGTCGCCGGTTGCCCGGTCACGTGGCTTTCACCACGCTTCATAGGTAATATTCAGCCGTCCGACTACTGACAAAGCGTCGCTCGCCACTTCGCTTTCGCTTATAGGTCTGCTTACTCCGGTGCCACCCGAAGACTCTGCCAGTTCTCCTGAGGTCACACGCTGTTCTTCCGTACCGTGCCGTCCGCAAACACCTTGGTGTGGGTGGGTGAATGAGAACGCCTTCGCCTCAATAGTGCAGGCTCGACCTGTCCCACCTTTGGCCGACCGGTTCATCATTGGGCTTCCCCATTGATTACGGCCCGGTACTTCTCCTCAAGCCCTTCAGATTCCATCTTGCGATACTCACTTGATGGACACCCTGCCCTCCGGAGTACAGCAAGCAGTGGCTCTAGCTCCGCCTTGGCTGTATCCAGCTTTCGCCTTCGTGCCCGTTTGGACGTCTGCATACCTTCTGCTTTCTCCGGCCAGCGAGGTTTTACCCCCGCTTTTGGATATGGCTCCCCTCATTTGAGCGCCAGAGGGACTTCAACCCTCCTGAACAACGTGCTGCTCAGCACGCACTATACCGTCGTGTGACTCCTCGGAGACGTACATGCTGGCCTTGTGGCTCTGCCTTCGCCCGCCGACCTGCGGCCTGGTTGAGCCGTAGGTGCCTCCGAGGTCTCCCGGTTCTCGTGCATGAAGTTTCTAGGCGTGTCTGGGGTCTTCGACTACGCCGGACTGAGCGGGTGCTCGCGCTATCGCGCCTGCTCATGTTGCCTTCCGCACATTACAAGGGCGTCGGCGTCCGGATTGACAGTTTACGGAGCTGAATACCCACCCCGCCTATCCTCTGTCTACGCTTCGCTGAGTACCTCGCGATACCCCGCGCAAGACTCGAGGCCGAGCGGATCGCTACTCCTTTCCCGTAAGGCTCTTTCATCCTCTGCTTCATGCCGGTTTATCCCGGCGCACTGTAACGGCCTGTTCCTAACAATCGGTTTACAAGAGGTATAGAATTTTGGGGAAGCTCGGACTTCGACGCTGGGAGGATGATTGAAATGAGTCAGAAGATTGCGCAAACTACGCTGGTGTTAGTGTTCGGCTTTTCCCTCTCCGTTCTCGCCCAAACAAATGCGGTTAAAGACGCCCAAACAAATGGGCCTATAGACACCACTTTCAGAGTTGCCACCATCAACATGCAGCAGACCATTCTTGCGTCGAATGAAGGACGCCGCGATTTTGAGGCGCTCAACATCAAGTTTGCACCCAAGGAGGCTGAACTGAAGAGGCTTTCCGAGGAAATTGATGGCCTTAAGAAGCAGCTCGATGCACAGCAGAACATGTTGAATGACGATTCACGCAGCAAGCTGGTAACGATTATCGAATCGAAGAAAAAAAGTCTGGAACGGGCTACGCAGGATGCTCAAGAAGATTTCGAGACCCAGCGCCGCGAACTGGTTAACAAACTCCTAACAAGCTTGGCTCCTGTAGTCCAGAAGTATTTCAACGACAACCATTACAGTCTTTTGCTCGACACGTCGCAACAGTGGCCGCAGGGACTGGTGGTCATGTCCAGTCCAGCGACCGACGTCACGCAACAAGTCCTTGAAGCTTTCAACTCGGTTTCTGGGGTGCCTGCACTTGCTCCCAGCAATAGTGCCCCAAAGCCCACGAAATCACCGACGAATAAGCCCGCAGTGCCGCCGAAACAATAGGCGGATTGTGTAGCCTTCTTTGTCAAACGTGTCCTCTGGCGAAAAATCGCGATAGCACTCATTGACCGCCGTCAACGAGTTTCTCCAAAGGGGGACTGGTGCTCCATACCTCTCGCCCACCAATATCAAATAGCTTTATAACGGTGTGACCGCCTTTCTGCACGGGATTATCGACGGCGAATACTCCACGCACTGCACCGTTCTGATCTACGAGGGTGAACTTCTGAGCAC
Organism: uncultured Acidobacteriaceae bacterium; assembly: GCA_963752175.1. Lineage (GTDB taxonomy): Bacteria > Acidobacteriota > Terriglobia > Terriglobales > Acidobacteriaceae > Sulfotelmatobacter. The sequence continues at coordinate 128,470 of CAVVXZ010000019.1, read as the reverse complement.
GGATTTCTGTGGGAGCTGCCGTTTGTGCTTGAGCAGGTGTTGGCGACAGGTAACGCGAGAAGAGTCCACCCAGCAAGCCAGCGGCAAGAGACAGGGTTAGGGTCAGCCTTGGATTCAACATGATGCATCTCCGCCCCTCATCATAGCCCCTGCATGTTGAAAAATCGCGATATCGCTCATTGACCCCGGTCAAAACGCGCTATGGCCTGATTTCGACAGTTATGTCTTGGCAAGCCAAATGGCGTTACAATTCCGAGCATGAGAACGGCTGCCCTGTTCGGCACGATGCTTGTGTTGGCTACGGCGTCTGTCGCCGCTCAGACGGCAACCGGAATCCATCTCGCCGATGTCCGGTTTGGCGGCGATACTCAGCTGGACGCCGTGGACCTGAGTAAATGCGCTGCCGACCTTAAGTCTCGAACCTACGAAGGCTCGGAGTGGCAGGATGATCTAGTAGAACGCGTACGAGTCCTGTGTCTCCAAGACAATGGTTACTTCAACGCGACGGTTAAGCCCTCAGTTGAGCAACTGCCTGACAAGGAGAGCACTCATCAGTTTGTAATCACATTCGACATCGCGGCGGGGCCGATGTATCGCACTGGCCAGATCGCATTCAGGAGCAATCACGTCTTTTCTGCCGACGAGCTTCACTCGATGTTTAAGGTGGAGTCGGGTGATATCTTTAGCCCGGCGAAGATGCGGCAAGCCCTTGAGCGGATGCGTAGCGCCTACGTAGAGCGTCACTATCTGAATTTCACCATGGTGCCGGAGACCAGCATCGACGACTCACGTCATGTCATCAGCGTGGTGATTGAGTGTGATGAAGGCAAGCAGTTCCGCTAGGCCCTCTTGACTGTTGAAACATCCCCATTACACTCATCTTCCAACCGTACGAGGCCAAACCCGATGAACATCCGCGCTCCGATGTCGTATGCATGATGACAGGTGTACCGGATAATCGTAGCCTCCAACCCGGCTGATACCAAACACTTCTCGCGGCGCTATTGGCTTCACCAGGACCCGTACCGAGCTAGTTCCCTCCCTTGCACGTCAAATTGCACGAGGCAAGATTTCGCCGTTGCGGTACGCCCGATCCGATACACATTCCCGGGCTGCCAGCCAATCCCGAGGCCTTGTCGCCGTGAAATCTCATTCACCTGGGTCGGATTCAGTTCGCTTCCCGGGCTCGATGTCGGCGCCGCCACACTTTGCAGAACCTGGCGCGGTGCTGAGGCTATCCCAGTGGGGGCTATCACAGTGGTTGGACGCGTTGCCGCGGGCACTGGGGACGGAATGGGTCTGCTAAGCATTCGCTTGTGATAGGTAGCAATGATCCGCCGGACAAACAGAGCGCGGTCCGGCCGACTGCTTCGAAGGCAACCGGCCCTGCGGGCTTCTCGATCCAAATCCTCTGCATCGAGCCAGAATGATTTCTGACAGTCGCCGCTGCCAGGATCCGGCGCCAATGCGATCCGTTGGTGGTACCAGAAATATATGTAGAGTTCGAGCTGCCCAGTTGTGGGCCATTGTCCCTCTGATCGATCCGGCATTCGTACTACAACCGCTTTTTTCATGCTGTACCTCCCGTTCTGCCATCCCATGCAGTGGGAATTACCATTACCTAGCCGTTTTCCCACTCCCCTGGGCACGTTTTGCTATCCCATTTCCATTGCATTGCTAAAAGCAACTATCCCATCGGTGCCATCCCATTTACGATTGGGATAGCTGGAAGAAGACCGGAGAATCGCACCGCTCGCAACGCTGCATCGATCGCGGCGGCTGTACGAAGCGGGGGTTCCTGCCAGGTAACAGCGCGCACATATGGTAGGATCGCGAACCACGTAGTATTCGGCTGCGAAGCATGGGCGTTTGGGGCGAGGAGTAGAGAATGCTAGGACATATTGCCGTTGACCTTTTAATGACGGCTGGCGCCAAACTCCTGGAACTTCTAGGAAGGGGCGTCGGCAATCTTGACCTTTGGTTCGAGCGAAGGTTCGGGCGCTGTCTGAGTGGCCGGATGAACAAGCTGGAGATCCAAACACTCTTCCAGGGGAACACCAAGGATCGAGATCAAATCTAAGCCGGTTTTTCATTGCACGGCCATTGCACAAACTGTGCCGAACAGGGTGAAAACCTCCGCAAACCGCTGCTCACACCCGAACGTAAATGATTGATCCAAACAGGCAGGCCAAAGGCGGGGGCTTTTAGGAAACCGCTGCTCTATCCATCTGAGCTCCGGGGCCGCTTGCTATTTGGCTCCATTATCTCGTGACGATTTGCGGGCACAAAGATGGTGAGAGCGCTCCCAGTCAGGGCTTTGGGGCAAGATCGTCCAGCGCGAGATTGAGGTCCAGAACATTCACCCGGGGTTCCCCGAGGAGCCCCAGCTCACGCTGATAGGTGTGCTTCTGAACCAAGTCGCGGACCGTGGATTCCGGGAGGCCGCGCTCGCGAGCGACACGCGGAACTTGAAACTCGGCAGCGGCCGGGGAGATTTCGGGATCCAAGCCTGAGGCGGAGGTGGTGAGGAGATCCACGGGAACGAGCTGCGTGGGGTTCTCTTCATGCAGGGTCTTGGCGTCGGCCTGAATGCGGTCGATCAATTTCCGATTGGTGGGACCGAGGTTCAGGGCTCCGGAACTGGTGGCGTCGTATCCGTTGCCGGCGTTCGAGGGGCGAGGATGGAAATACTTGGCCGCGGTGAAGGGCTGGCCGATGATGCGCGAGCCGATGGCTTGGCCGTTGCGATAGCGGATCTGGCCGTTCGCCTTGTCTTTGAATAGAACCTGTGCCACGCCAGTAATCACGAGGGGATAGAGCACACCCAGCAGGATCGTCGTGGCGATGGTCATCAGAAATGCGGTGACGAGATGCTTCTTCATAAGAGTCCTCAGGCCAGGTGCGCCATCGTAATCAGGACGTCGATGAGCTTGATGCCTACGAAAGGGGCGATGAGACCGCCAACGCCGTAGATAAAGAGGTTGCGGCGCAGCAGGGCCTCGGCGTTCATGGCACGGTACTTCACGCCGCGCAGCGCCAGTGGAATGAGGGCGATGATGATCAGCGCGTTGAAGATGACCGCCGAGAGCACCGCCGATTGCGGCGTTTTGAGATGCATGATGTTCAGCGCGTTCAGCACCGGGAAAGTCACTGCGAACATGGCTGGGATGATCGCGAAGTACTTGGCGACATCGTTAGCGATAGAAAAGGTTGTGAGGGCGCCGCGGGTCATCAGCAGTTGTTTTCCGATTTCGACGACCTCGATGAGCTTGGTGGGATTGGAGTCGAGATCGACCATGTTGCCGGCTTCTTTAGCGGCCTGCGTGCCTGTGTTCATGGCAACACCGACGTCGGCTTGGGCCAGCGCGGGGGCATCGTTGGTGCCGTCGCCGGTCATGGCGACAAGTTTGCCGCCGGCTTGCTCGCTGCGGATGAGTTTCAGCTTGTCCTCGGGCGTAGCCTGGGCAAGAAAGTCGTCGACTCCGGCTTCGCGGGCAATCGCCGCGGCGGTGAGGGGATTGTCGCCCGTGATCATGACGGTGCGGATGCCCATGGCACGCAGCTGAGCGAAGCGGTCTCGGATTCCACCCTTAACCACATCTTTCAGGTGAATCACGCCCATGGCGCGGCGGTTCTCTGAGACTACGAGAGGCGTGCCGCCGGACGATGCGATGCGTTCGACCGAGGCGCGGACTTCCGGCGGCATGTTGCCGCCGTTCTGTTCGAGATGGCGCGCAATGGATTCGGAGGCACCTTTGCGGATCTCGCGGCCATCAAGATTGACGCCAGACATTCTCGTTTGCGCCGTGAACGGGATGAATTGTGCTTCGTGCGCTGCAAAGTCGCGACCACGGAGTTGGTACTTCTCCTTCGCCAGCACAACGATCGACCGCCCTTCTGGAGTCTCGTCCGCAAGCGAGGAAAGTTGCGCGGCATCGGCCATTTCGGCTTCGGTGACGCCGGGGCCAGGTAGGAATTCTGTGGCTTGCCGGTTGCCGAAAGTAATCGTGCCGGTTTTGTCGAGCAGCAGAGTGTTCACGTCTCCGGCAGCCTCGACCGCACGGCCCGACATGGCGAGGACGTTGTGCTGGACCAGGCGATCCATGCCTGCGATGCCGATGGCAGAGAGAAGGCCGCCAATCGTGGTGGGAATCAGGCATACCAGCAACGAGACCAGTACGAAGACGGTCTGCGGCGATCCGGAATAAATTGCGAACGGCTGGAGCGTGACGACCGCGAGCAAGAAGATGATCGTGAGTCCAGCCAACAAAATGTTCAATGCAATTTCGTTGGGCGTCTTCTGCCGCGAAGCGCCTTCTACCAGCGCGATCATGCGGTCGAGAAAAGTTTCGCCGGGGTTGGAGGTGATCTTCACTTTAATGAAGTCACTGAGAACGCGCGTGCCGCCGGTGACGGCCGAGCGGTCGCCACCCGCTTCGCGAATTACCGGAGCAGACTCGCCCGTGATGGCCGATTCGTCGACTGAAGCGACGCCTTCGATGATCTCTCCGTCACCGGGAATCAGTTCACCGGCAGTAACTGATACCAGATCTCCAGCGCGCAGCTTCGCGCTTGGGATCTCTTCGATTTTGCCGTCGGAAGTAAGGCGCTTGGCGATGGTTTCTGACCGCGCCTTCCGCAGGGTTTCTGCCTGAGCCTTGCCACGGCCCTCGGCCATGGCTTCGGCGAAGTTGGCAAAAAGGACCGTGAACCAGAGCCACAAGGTGATCTGCAGATTGAAGCGAAAGTCCTGGTGTGGATGCAGAATCAAGAGCGCGGTCGTGATCACGCTGCCGATCTCGACCACGAACATGACAGGGTTCCCCATCATGTTGCGCGGGCTCAGCTTGAGCAGCGAACTCCAAGTGGCGCTGCGGACGAGATTCACATCCCAAATCGATTTGTGATGGCTGGCCATAGGTTTCTAGAAAGTCTTTCCGACGTTCATGAGAAGGTGTTCGAGAATGGGGCCCAGGCTCAGGGCCGGAAAAAAGGTGAGCGCTCCCAGGATCAGGATGACGCTGATCAGCAGCAGCGTGAACAACGGTGTAGTGACGGGGAACGTGCCTACTGAGGGCGGGACATATTTCTTCTGTGCCAGGTTTCCGGCGATCGCGAGCATGGGGATGATCATCAGAAAGCGGCCCACGAGCGTCGTGATTCCTGTCGCGGCGTCGTACCACAGCGTGTTGACCGTCAGGCCACCAAAGGCTGAGCCGTTATTTCCGGCCGACGAAGTAAAGGCATAGAGGATCTGGGTGAGACCGTGCGGGCCGGGATTCGAGATACCTGAGGTTCCAAAGCCCTTGACGACGGAGAGTCCCGTAAGGGTGAGGATGATGAGCGGGAAGACGAGCGAGACCAGCATCGCCATCTTGACGTCATAGGCTTCGATCTTCTTACCCAGATATTCGGGCGTGCGGCCGACCATGAGGCCCGCGATGAAGACGGCCAAAACGACATAGATCAGGATGCCGTACATTCCTGAGCCAACGCCCCCGAAGATCACCTCGCTCAGCATGATGTTCACCAGCGGGACCATGCCACCCAGCGGGGTAAACGAGTCATGCCAGCCGTTGATGGCGCCGCAACTGGCATCGGTCGTGACGGTGGCGAATAGAGCCGAGTTGGCGATGCCAAAGCGCGTCTCTTTGCCTTCCATGTTGCCGCCGGGCTGCGAGGGCGAGGAGTGCTGCGCGACAGTCGCGGGATACAGTGGATTTCCCTTCGCCTCTGCTGAGTAGGCGACGGTGACCCCGGCGAGAAACAGGATTGCCATCGCCGACCAGACCGCCCATCCGTGTGCGGGAGACCCCGTCATGCGGCCGAGAGTATAGGTGAGACCAGCGCCGATCGCGAAGATGCAGAACATCTCAAACAAATTCGTAATGGGAGTGGGATTTTCGAACGGGTGTGCGCTGTTGGCGCTGAAGAATCCGCCACCGTTCGTGCCCCATTCCTTAATGATTTCCTGAGAGGCGACCGGGCCCTGCGCGATGGTTTGCGTGGTCACCGTGTCCATCACGGGCTTGCCGCTGGCGTCGACGACACCTTTGCCGTCCGGACCCACGCGCTGCACCTGTTGCGGCTCAACCAGTTTCACGGTGTCGTATGCCTTCAGATTCTGCACCACGCCCTGCGACACCAGGAACAGCGATCCCACGATGCACATGGGCAACAGGACCCACAGGCAGCAGCGCACGAAGTCAACCCAGAAATTGCCGAGCGTATTCGTCTGGCGTCGAGCGATGCCGCGGATGAAGGCGATGCCCAGCACGATGCCAGTCGCCGCCGAGGCAAAGTTGTGAAACGCGAGGCCCGCCATTTGGGTGAAATAGCTCATGGTGGTCTCGCCTGAGTAGGCCTGCCAATTTGTGTTAGTGGTGAATGACGCTGCGGTATTGAAAGCCAGATGCTCCGGAGTCACGGCTCCGAAATGCTGCGGGTTGAAGGGCAGCATTCCCTGGACTCGCTGGATCAGGTAGAGGACGAGCATCGACATCGCGCTGAACACAAGCATGGCGGTGGCGTACTCCGTCCAGCGCATCTCGTGCGATTCATCCACACCCGTCACGCGATAAAGCAGGCGCTCGATGGGGCGAAGGACGGGGTCAAGAAATGTCCGCTCACGGGAAAATACGCGCGTCATGAAGACGCCGAGGGGTTTGGTGACGGCAAAAATGAGTCCCAGGAATACCAGGATCTGCAGCCATCCGTTGAGGGTCATTTCAGAATTTCTCCGGGCGTAGCAGCGCGTAGAACAGATATATGGTGACCAGCGCGCTGATGATGAGCATGATGATTGACTGGGTGTCCATGACTTTCTCCTACTTCATGCGATCGCAGAACTGCACGTAGGCAATGGACAGTGCGAAGAAGGCGATCGTTACAGCAATCCAAAGAACGTCTTGCATGGGTATTTCCTCAGCCTTGAGTGCCGGTTTCCGCAATCAAAGAGCGATCCGCCGCTCCGTGGGTGGCGCCCCTTTTTGCTTCTGCGCCTTAGAACTCATCGTGACAAGTATCCCGCGCTGCCGCACTCCAGCCGCCCTGCGTGGTGCATGCCTTACCTCGTTGAGCAGAGCCACCAGAAAGCGAAGCCAAAACAGCACCGCGGCGAAGCACAGAATTGCCAGCGCTATTCGCATAACCACACCGGCTTACCACTCGCTCCAAAGCTTCTGACATTCATTGGACAACCCCGGGCGTAAGAGCGGAGTCAAGAGTTCGTAAAGAATTCGTAAGGAGAACTCTGTCGACTGAGAATTCGAAAGAGAGTCCAGGGCAGCCTCAACAACCCCACTCGGCCTCGCCTGGCGTGGCATAGTACTTGCGACCAGGCTCCGGTTGCGCGATTGCAGTAGACAGATCGAGCAGCGTCAGGCGGGCCGCCGCTACCATCAGTTTGCGTTCGTTCTGGGGAGTGCGCTCCCAGGTAGACCGTTCTTCCTTTGTGCCATGTGCACCGCAGTCATGAGTCAAGGCTTCCCGATAGTGATGGAACAGTTTCGCAAGTTGCTCGGCGGAGACTTCCTGAATCGTCGACATTAGATTCCTCAAACTTTCTTCCGGCCCGGTGAACTGCTGTGTGCGGTTCATCTGCCCTCGAACGATTTGATGATGAAAGGCATAAAGATTGAATAAGCGGTTCGTAGAATGTTCGTAAGAGAGGCGCGGCGGCTTTGTGATCCGCGGGTGCGAGGGCGAGTCGCTCCTTCGGCAGGCTCAGGTCCTACGGTGGATTGGCTTACTCTCCGGGTTCGAAGCGATATCCTACCCAGGGTTCGGTCACGATGTAGCGGGGCGAGGAAGTGTCGGGTTCCAGTTTCTTGCGCAACTGGCCGACGAAGACGCGGAGATATTCCACCTGCTCGGTACTGTGTCCTCCCCAGATGGCGCCTAGCAGCGTGCGATGATTGACGACCTTGCCGGGACGCCGCGCCAGGAAGACAAGCAAGTCAAATTCTTTTGGAGTGAGCCGCACTTCGCGGCGTCGGACCGTCACCTTGTGAGCCGCGGTGTCGATGCGGAAGTCGCCGATCTCGATCACGGGATCTTCCTGATCGCCGTCGATGGGAACACGGCGGAGATTCGCGCGTACTCGCGCCAGGAGTTCGTTCATGCCGAAGGGTTTGGTGACGTAGTCATCGGCCCCGGCGTCGAGCGCTTCTACTTTCTGTTGTTCCTTGTCACGCACCGAGAGCACGACAATCGGAACCTGAGAAGTGGCGCGCACCGTGCGGCACAACTGGATGCCGTCGACCGAAGGCATCGAGAGATCGGTGATGATCAGGTTGGGCGACCAGTCCTTCATGATCTCCAGCGCCATTTCGCCGCTGTTGGCGACGCGAATGTCGTAGCCCTGGGCCGAGAGACTGGTGCGCAGCACGCGTGTGATCTGCGGCTCATCGTCCACTACGAGAATGTGCGGACGGTCGGCCATCAACGGGCCTCCTGCGTAACGATGTGTACATCGACCGAAGGCGAGTCGCGAAGAAAGCGTTGGATTGCAGATAAATAAAGATATCTCTGCCAGCCTGTGCGAGCGGAGCGGCCGAAGATGACCTGCGTGATGTGATGCTCGCGCACTAACTGGGCGACGCCATCGGCAATGCTCCGACTGGATGCGCGGACCACTTTTGCGCCGAGGTTCTCGGCGAAGCGAATGTTTTCCGCCAGCGTCTTCTGATCTTCGGGACGGGTATCGCGGCCGACATCGATATAGAAAACATAGAACTCGCCGCCCATGGCCTCCGCCATGCGCGATCCGCGTGCGATCAGGTATTGAGCCGCTGGATTCGAGCTCACGCAGACGCCAATGCGTTCGCGCACAGTGTGTGCCGGCTGGGTTGCGTCTTTATCCAGAAAAGCGTCGAGGCTGCGGTCGACGACTCCCGTCACCTGCCGCAGGGCGAGTTCGCGTAACGCGATCAGGTTGCCGGGACGGAAGAAATGCGACAAGGCTCGCTGAGCACGATCGACGGGATAAATGTCACCGCGCTCCATGCGCTTCTGCAAGGCCTGAGGCGTAAGGTCGGCCAGAACGATTTCATCCACGCGCTGCATCACCCAGTCGGGAACGGTTTCTCGAACCTGGACGCCAGTGATTTGCTGCACCGTGGGGCCAACGCTCTCGACGTGCTGCACGTTCATGGTAGAGAGCACGTCGATCTTCGCCTCCAGCAGTTCCATGACGTCTTCGTAGCGCTTGGCGTGCTTGCTGCCCTCGATATTGGTGTGGGCGAGTTCGTCGACGACAACGACCGAGGGCTTGCGCGCCAGAATCGCGTCCACATCCATCTCTTCAAACGTTGTGCCTTTGTATTCGAGTTTGCGAGGAGGAATGCGGTCAAGTTTTCCGGATAGCTCCGCAGTGGCTTTTCGGCCATGACTCTCGACGACGCCAACGACCACGTCTTCCCCGCGACTGGCGCGGCGAATGGCCTCGCTCAACATGCTGTAGGTCTTGCCCACACCGGGAGCGTAGCCGAGAAACAGCTTAAAGATTCCCCGCGGCTTTTCCGGCGAGCATTCATTCAGCCATTCCTCGGGCGTCTTGGTCATCGCAGCTATTGTCTTTCGACACGGCGGAATTGTCACGTCCATCGTACAATGCGGATGTGAAAATCGGGGCTGGCACGCAAACCGTACGTTATCTCTTTGTGGTCGCGGCAATCGCGGTCATCACAGCTGTCGATTTTAGGTTGCGCGTCAATCACACCACCGTGGCGCTGATGTTTCTGGTCACGGTGCTGCTGACGTCGGCCTATTGGGGCTTGCGCTACGCGGTGGTGATGGCCGTCGGAGCCACTGCGGCGTTCAATTTTTTCTTTCTCCCTCCGGTCGGGACGTTCACCATTGCCGATCCTCAGAACTGGGTAGCGTTGTTCGCCTTTCTGGTGACCGCCCTCGTCGCCAGCAACCTGGCGGAACGCGCGCGCAGCGAGGCAGAAGGAGCGAAGCAACGCCGCCGCGAGGTGGAGCGGCTTTTTGCTTTGAGCCAAAGGCTGCTGGCGTCGGAGAATGTGCTCGAACTGCTGAATGCGCTGCCAAAATATGTGCAGGAAACTTTTTCAGTGGGGAGTGTGGTCGTGATGGCGGCTGACCACCCTACGGTCTATCGTTCATCGCTTGACGCGAAATTCGAGGAGAGCGTGCTGCGATCGACACTCCTGCGAGGGGAGCCCATCACACAAGGGGGAGTCTCGTATGTGCCTCTGCGCCTCGGAATGCGGACGGTGGGAGCGCTGGGAGTTACCGGGGACGAACTATCGCGGGAGACGCTGGATGCACTGGGAAGCCTCGCAGGACTGGCGATCGAGCGCGCCCGCGCGCTAGAGGCCCTGAGCAAGAACCGCGCCGAGCAAGAACATGAACGCTTGCGCACAGCGCTGCTTGATTCGGTGACCCATGAATTTCGGACGCCGCTGACTTCCATCAAGGCCAGCATTACGACTTTGCTGTCGGGCGCCGCGCTCGACGATCAAGGCAGACGCGAACTACTCACCGTGATCGACGAAGAGAGCGACCGGCTGAATCGACTGGTGGGCGAAGCTTCGGAGATGGCGCAACTGGACTCGGGGATGTTCAAGCTCGATCTGCAGCCGCATGCCATCTCAGACGCGCTACGGCCGGCGATGGAAGACGCCAAAGCGTCCCTGGAAAAACATCCAGTGGACATCACCCTGGCACTGGACTTGCCCAAGGTGCCGATGGACGTCCAGCGGATTCGCGAAGTTCTCATGCACCTGTTGGAAAACGCTGGCAAGTATTCTGACCCAGGAGTCCCGATCAAAGTGACCAGCGAGGTGAAGGGAGATAGTCTCGTGACTAGTGTCGCTGATCGCGGCCCCGGCATCGATTCGTTCGAGCAGTCGCTGATCTTCGAGAAGTTCTATCGCGGCCAGCACCAGCGTTACACCGCGCCGGGTACGGGCATGGGGCTGGCCATCGCGAAGGTGATTGTGGAAGCTCATGGCGGGACGATTGGCGTCGTCAGTCAGCTAGGGAGTGGGTCTGTATTTTCGTTTAGCCTGCCGCTCGATAAAAGTTCTCGGCCGTAGCGCCGTCTCGGTCGCTGTGATGGGAAGCAAAATTGCCGGGTTGCGCTGAATCCTACGCTACAATTCAGAGTCCTTTAAAGAAACAGCCAGTTGATCCCTTTCCGCGACAACCAGGTGACCACGAATCTATGACTGCTGAGACCGCAATCGGCGCGCCACTCGACGACAAGAAGATTTTCTATAACCGCTTTCTCCTCATTGTGGCGGGCCTCGGTGGGCTGCTCTATGGCGTGGACGTCGGGATCATTGCCGGCGCCCTGCCTTATCTGGAGGCGACCTCGGGACTGAATTCCGGGCAACTATCTATTGTGGTCGCCGCGGTGCTGCTGGGGAGCGTCATCTCTACGTTGTTTGCCGGGCTGCTGGCGGACTGGATGGGGCGCAAATCGCTGATGGCGCTGAGCGGCGTGATGTTTGTGATCAGCATCCCCATGATCGCGCTGGCGCACGGATATGGACCTCTCGTGTTCGGGCGTTTGCTACAGGGGGTTAGCGCGGGGTTGATCGGCGTGGTTGTTCCGCTGTATCTGGCGGAATGTCTAACCGCAGCGAACCGGGGCAAGGGAACGGGCATCTTCCAGTGGCTGTTGACCCTGGGCATTGCGATTGCTGCATTGGTCGGCTTTTTCTTCAGCCTTCGCCTCGCTCAGATTGTAAAGACCGGCGACTTGCAGGCGGCCTACAACTTCAAAGACTCGGCTTGGCGCGGCATTTTTTGGGTTTCATTGCCTCCGGGGATTCTGTTCGTGATTGGCAGCCTGATGCTGGGGGAGTCTCCTCGATGGCTATTCCGCCGGGGCAAGAAAGATGCTGCGTATGCTTCGCTTCTGCGTTCTCGCACGACTGAGCAAGCCGACCTCGAACTCAAGGAGATGCAGGAGGTGGCCTTAGCGGAAAAGGCGAAATCTGCGACCGGCACAAAGAGTAGGGACTCCTTACTGCGACGCAAATACGTGATTCCGTTCGTGCTGGCCTGCATTATCCTCGCCTGCAATCAGGCCACCGGTATTAACTCAATCATTGCTTACAATGCCAACATTTTATTGCAGAGCGGACTCTCGGATTTCTACGCCCACCTGGGCTACGTCATATTTACGTGCGTGAATTTCACGGTAACCGCCATAGGCGTTGCGCTGGTGGACCGCAAAGGCCGCAAATTCTTACTTGGGATAGGCACGGCAGGAATCATAGTTTCGCTCATCTGCACGGCGGCCATCTTCCTTCGCACTGAGAAGCAGCGCGTGGATGCTAGAGGTTCCGTCCAAGCCATGATCACCGCTGACCAGAGGTTGTTTCTGCACTACGACTCCGAGTCAGCGAATCGGCTGAGCGGCGACAATCGCGTGTCGGGACGGGCAACATCACTCGTGGTGATCTATTCCTGTGGGGACTTCCGGGCGGCGAGTGCGGCGGTGCGCTCCGACGATCTGGCGGCAAAGCCAATCGAAATCACGCGTGATGGCTGCGTGCCAGCGAATAAGGTGGTGGCGTTTTTCTCGAACCCGTTTGGCAATCTTGATGTCGCGCGTGCGGCGCCCTTGAAGATCGAGAACGCCCTCATTACTCCTGTCCCGTCAGCGCGTAACGGCTGGATGGTAGCGATCACGCTGTTTGTTTTCATGGCATTTTTTGCAATTGGCCCTGGCGTTTGCGTCTGGTTGGCGCTTTCGGAATTGATGCCGACGCGGATTCGCTCCAACGGAATGAGCATCGCGCTTTTACTCAACCAGGCGGTGTCCACGGCCATCGCGGCGATTTTTCTGCCGACCGTCGGCAAGTATGGGTACTCGACGATGTTTTTCGGGTTCGCGGCCTGCACGGTGATCTATTTCGTTACGGCGACTTGGTTCTTGCCGGAAACGAAGGGCAAGACGCTGGAAGAGATCGAGGCGCACTTCGAGGGCGCTGCCCCGGCTAAGTAGCGATTACCTTGCCGCGAACCGTCGGGAATTGAGTCGCCCGCGGCTGCGAGGGCGGGACGCCTCTTTGCGACAGCTGGCAGGATGCCGGCGCTACTTGGTCGTTTGCCCGTTGCCCGGAAGATGATTTAGTCTCACCAAGTTCACATGACTCCTACTAAACATAAGAAGAACGCCACCAGTCCGAAGTATTCCCACGCGATGCTGCGTGAGATCTATGAACAACCCACGGCCATTGCGAAGACAGTCGCGAAGCACTTGAAGGATGACATCATCTTTCCTGGCGAACTGGACGCCATCGAAAGCGCTCTGCTCACCTTCGAGAAGCTGATCATCGCCGCCAGCGGATCGAGCCGGCATGCTGGCCTGGCGGGCGAGATTATGATCGAAGATCTTTCGGGCGTGGCCGTCGACGTGGAGTACGCGAGCGAATATTGCTATCGATCAACTCACGCTGCGGTGGATCCCATCGTGATGGTGATTACGCAGTCGGGGGAGACTGCGGATACGATTGCGGCGCAGCGCGAGGCGCTGACGCGCGGCGTGAAGACCATTGCGATCTCCAATGTTCCCGACACGACGATTGTGCGGGAGGCTGGGGCCGCACTGATCTCCGGGGCGGGGCCGGAGCTGTCGATCCCGGCGACCAAGAGTTTTACTACGCAACTTACGATTCTCTATCTGATGGCGCTATTTCTGGCGCGCAAGCGGGGGCGGATGACTTCGGAAGTGACGCGCTCGTATCTGCAGCGCCTGATGCGGCTTCCCGAGGCGATCGAAAAGAATCTTGCGACCTGGGATTCGCTCGCCGAACAGTTCGGCGGGGCGCACTTCAAGGCGGAGAAGTTTCTGTATCTCGGCCGGGGCGTGCACTACGCCATCGCCCGCGAGGGCGCGCTCAAGCTGAAGGAAATCTCTTACGCACACGCCGAAGGATATCCCGCGGGAGAACTCAAGCATGGTCCGAACGCGCTGGTGGATGAGAAGCTACCCGTCGTGGTGCTGGCCACCTGCGACCATCATGATCCCGACTCGTTGCTGCGTTATCGCCGGACGCTGGAAGTCATGAAGGAAGTGCGATCGCGGCGCGGGCCGCTGGTTACGGTAGCGACAGAGGGCGACAAGGAAGTCGGGAGCATTGCGGACCAGGTGTTTTATGTTCCCGCCGCGCCGGAACTGTTGCTGCCGATTGTGGAAGTGATCCCGCTGCAACTCTTCGCGTATCACGTCGCGGTGAATAAGGGATACGACGTCGACCATCCGCGCAACCTGGTCAAGGCGGTCGTGACCGAATAGGGAGTGAGTTTCACCGAAACACCGAGGGACCGAGAGCTTCAACCAATTATCGGTTCCATGTTTTTGTGACTCCGTGACCAGAGATCCACCGCGAGAGCAATTGCACGTTGACTACGGTTTTGTCGGGCTGATGGGGTCGTCCTGGTGGCACAGGCCCAAGCACGCCACTGTGACGACGCCTGCCGCGGCGGCGCCTATGACCCACGGCGAGTTCATGATTGCACCGCTTCCGGCAATGGGGCTTTTGAGGTAGGCGGCCGCACACTTTTCTTCGCGCGACTTTTGCTCGCCTTCGCGCACAATGACCGCGGTCGGAGTGGCCCGACTGCTTCGCCTGCTTGGGATTGTTGGAGCTGGCATTGATGTAGACGTCGTTCTTAAGCGCCGATACTCGCACCTTCCCATCGAGATCGACTACGTCGTAATGAGTCCACTCCGCATCGTTCGCGGGTGTGACCGTCAAGCAGCCTACTTTCACTCGCAGGCCGCGAGAAGTGTTCACCGACAAGCTGCCGTGTTCCAGGACCAATTCGTTGACTTCGAACTGCACCATAGTTTCGGGATTGAGGTCTGCCGCAGATCCACTGGCATCGATCCGTGCGGCAGAATTTTTTTGCGTTTCGATTTCGTCGCCGGAAAACAGGGCGGAAGAGGCTGGAGCCGGATTTCGGTTGACCTGCCCGCCGATTCCATTGCTACGCAAGATGGCCGCAGTAGTGTCCTGCGCGTGCAGAGACACGAGCAGAAACGATCATGGGCAGGCACACGAAATGTCGCCATTTGACCAAAAAGACGCGCACCGCGATTCCCGCACGAACAACTGTTACCAGCTTAGACTGCGGCTTTCGGAGCGGCTATTGCCTCTCGTGGTGCTTCATCAAGGAGTTGGCACGATATGTGATTTCTGGATTCAGGCGCGAGCGAAGTCTATGAATCCCTTTTGCACGTCGGTGCGGATGAGTTTGGCACGAAGCTTGTCGCCGACGTCGAGTCCCTGCTGGCCTTGCGCGAGCAGTCCTTCGATGTGCGGCTGCAGGACGCGAACGAAGGTTCCGTGATCGGTAACGCCGGTGACGATGGCGTCGAAGACTTCCCCGATGCGGTTCTGCATCGCAAGGGCCGCGAGACGTTTGGACATTTCGCGCTCGACTTTCTTGGCGGCGTCTTCTTTCTGAGTGCAGTTGGCGGCGATGGTGGTGAGTTCGTCATCGGAGTAGGGATTCTTCTGGCCCGCAAGCAGGGCCTTAATCAGGCGCTGGGTGACGACATCGGCGAACCGGCGATTGGGCGCAGTCGAGTGCGTGTAGTCCTGAACCGCAAGGCCGAAGTGTCCGGGAGCAGGTTCGCCGGGGCGCTCCAGAACGTACTCTCCGGGGCCGATGAGCTTGATTACGATCAACGACACGTCAGCGAAGTGATCGGGATCGGCGGCCTTGCGCCGGAGCAAGAAATCGTTGAGCGCCTTGGAATCCGGCTGTGCCGGGAGTTTTTCGTTTTTGGTTGCGGCCAGTTGGACGATGCGGTCCCAGCGCTCGGGCGTGCGCACGATGCGGCGCAGCGAGGAAACGTTCTCAAGGAAGCGAGCGACCACGCCGTTGGCGGCGACCATGAAGTCTTCGATCAGATCGGTGGCGCGATTCTTCTGCTGCTTCACGACGCCGACGACCTGATCGTTGAGCACCAGGGGATGGACTTCGTCGGTCTGCAGGTTGAGCGCACCGTTCTGGAAGCGCTGGTTCTTTAGCTTCTGCGCGACTTCATCCTGCAGTTTCAGTTGGGCCTGCAAATCGGCGGACGCCGCGACCTTCGGGGGAGCAGGTGACTTCTCTTCCAGCCACGCGCCAAGACTGTTGTATTGCAGCTGAGCCTTGTTGCGGACTACGGCGCGATAGACGCTCGACGACTTCGGGGTCCCGGTGGAATCGACAACGAATTCGATCACGACGCCGAGGCAATCCTGATTTTCGAGCAGTGACGTCTTGCCGGTGGACAGTTCTTCGGGAAGCATGGGGAAGTTGCGCACTCCCGCATAGACCGTGGTGGTTTCCTTGGTTGCATGCTGATCGATTGGGGTCTGCTTGGCCACGAAAGAATCTACGTCTGCAATACCAACCAGGACTTTCACGTCGCCGTTCGAGGCGCGCTCGGCGAATTCGATCTGGTCGAGGTCGCGCGATGTGTCATTGTCGATGGAGGACCAGAGCAGATTGCGCAGGTCGCGAATGTCGGTTGTGGGGACGATCTGCGGAGGATGGGTCTTCAGGTCGGCAAGCTGCTGCGGAACCTGGGGAGGGAAATCGGGCTCGAAACCGTGACGCTGCATGACTTGTTTGGCGATGGCTTGTAGATCGAGATGCGAAGGATTGGCGTCTGGCATGAACTCCCCGTGCGGAATTGAGATGCGTTCAGGCTACCACGCGAAAGACGATAGTGCGCCGAGAGGGATTTACGGCTTAGGCGGCAGCTCTGAGTTCGGAACGAGGTAGGCGCAGAAGACCCCACTTCTCGCAAAGAACGCGAGAAATGGGGCACCCGGACCATCAACCTCGCGCGAGCCTAACTGGGGTGCAGGCGCTGAACGTCGGCGTTCGTGTAGACGCGGGGAGCGTGGGGCTTATGCAGCTTCCAGAACGCGGCGGTGTCGCCGACAGGGGCTCCGTAGCCGCGTTGGCGGAGGGATTGCGCATCCGTCATTCCAATAACACCGACGTCGGTGATGCTCGCGGGCAACTCGCGCGGAGGTTCGGCCGAAGTAATCTCGACCACACTGATGGGCTGGTACCCGTAATAGACAGGAAATAGATCGGCCTGACGTCGAAGTTCGGGATTCGCGACGTAGGACTGATCTTGGACGGCAGGTCCGATTTCAGGCAACTTTGGAATTCCTGGAAGGGGGGCTTCCAGAGAAAGCGACGGTGTCGCGATGGGAGTGGCGAACATGGGCGAACCAAAGTTCATCAGATACTGCGGGCCGACTGGAAAATTTGTATCTTGTGCGGCGCTGATACCGACCAGAACTACCGATAGGCAGAACAAGCTGGCGAGACGCATACGGCCTCCGGGATATCCCTCTGATTCCGGCCCTGATTATGAACCGAAAACGGAACAAATACCAGATGATTCTGCTCTAGATCCGGCTTCTGGCGCGGGTTTTAGCTTGCCCTCTCCAAGGCAGCCGCTCGGCGTTCGCGGCGGTTATCGCGGATGACGTAGAGCATGTAGATGACGACAGCGAGGTTGCCTATCAGCATCGCGCTACGCAGCCAGGTGATTCCCCGCATGAGTTCGCGGATCTCGAGGGGAAGCAGCAGGGCTCCGGAAACCAGGGCCACCCACTCGGCCCAGTGGCGGGCCTTCCATAGGCCGTACGCCTCAGTGAAGCGCAAGGCGGCATAGGCAAAGGCGATGCGAGCCGCAGCCCACAGTCGCGCGTCGGTAACGTTATCAGCAAAGTCGAGGAAGAGTTGGGCTGAGCGGCGATCCGTGCTGATGTGCAGCAGGGCGAGGAGACTCTCCGCGTAGAGCCAGACATCCTTGTGGACGAGGGCAAGGGCGCACAATCCCATCAGCACGACAAAGATGCCCTTAAAGAATTCAAAGGTGGCGACCGCCTGGAGCACGCGCCGTTGGCGGCGGTGGGGATCTGGCTTGGTTCCGGGTTGACGCATGTATGCGAGCAGTGTCTCAAGGCAGCGTACCACGTGCAGAACTGCAGATACAGCGCCTCCCTGCCGCCCCGCCGATGCAGATTGTGTTTTCTTACCTCGGTAACTGGAGAGGAGGCCGGAAGAATGTAACGATCAGATCGGGAGATGGATTATGAGAAGATTCGTCGTTTATCTAGTGGTTGCGACGCTGTGGGCTGGCAGTTCGTGGGCTGGAACGACTGCGGGCGCGGCGCAGACGGCGCCGCAAACTGCGCGCCAGGCACTGATCGAAATGTTCTTCAGCAAGACACCGGGAACGCTGATAAAGCATCTTCCCGTTGTAACGCGCGCCGCGTTGGAGAAGTCGGGAGCGCTGGCCTCGCTGCAACAGTATTCGACGATGGCGGCCCAACTGCAAACGCAAGGGCAAAATGTGCAGACATTCGAAACTGGTTCGGTGCTGCTGTCGGGCGAGAATCCAAAGACTGGCGACAAAGTCGAGGTCACGGTGGAGAATGACGCGCTGCGCGGGGATCAGGACGACATTGCAGTGTCGTTTCAGACTTACAAGAACGGGGCGGCACAAAAAACTCCGTTCATGCCGGAGATCACTTTCTCGATGAAGCAGGAGGCGGAAATCTGGAAGCTGAATGAGATTTCTGTCACGATTCACCTCCCGTTGGCGGACCCAGATTTCCTGAAGGCGATCACCGAAAAGGTGACGCAGCGGGCTGGGGCCGGTACGACTGCGACGACCGACGCAACGGGGACGTTCGTTCCGCGCTCTGAGGTTTCCGTACAGGCTGGGGGCGGCGACGCGATGGTGATCGCTGCCATGCGAACGATTCTTACGGCCGAGGTCAAGTATGCCAGCAGCTATCCGGCGGTTGGGTACAGCTGCACGATGTCAGATCTCGACGGTTTCGGAGGAGGCACGCCGAACGAGCATCAGGCGATGCTGATTAACAGCGGCCTTGCAAGTGGGAAGAAGTATGGCTTTATGTTTACACTCTCGGGATGCGGCGCGAGTCCGGCGACCAGCTTTCATCTCACGGCTGCGCCCAACGGAAACAGCTATGGGCGGAAGGCGTTTTGCGCTGATCAGTCGGGGGTGATTCGGTCATCAAGCGACGGGAATCCGGCGACGTGCGTGGCTAGCGGGACACCGGTACACTAAGAACGCACTCTTCCTAAATACATCAATTCGAGAGTGCCCCACCCTTGTCGCGTTCTTTGCGACAGGGTGGGGATTTTGATTTTGGGGGAACAGCTACAGAAATGCACGCCGAAGGTCAACATCCCCACCCTGTCCCTGCAAAAGACGCAGGGACAAGGGTGGGGCACCCTCTCCTTCTCAGGCTTTCTTTTGACGAATCGCTTCGCGCAGTTCGGCTACGATTTCTTGCGATGCTTGAATGGCGGCGGCGTGCTGGTTCACGTTGAATGAGATTGCACCGACGCGGGCATGGCCGCCACCGCCGTAGCGCTCGCAGATGCGGGCCAGGTTCACTTCGGGTTCCTGCGGAGCCCATGGGTTCGATCCCACTGAGACCTTCACGCGGAAACTGCTCTTGCTGAGCCCCACGCTGTAGACCGATTCCGGGTGCAGGTAGTAGGGGATGAATTTGTTGTAGCCCTCGAGATCGTGATCGGTGACGTCGAAGAAAATGGTGCCTTCCTTGCACTCGGTGCGCTGCTTGAGAATCCCGATGGATAGTTCGTGGCGCTTGAGCAGCGGAGGAAGGAGAGGCGCGACGAATGGCTCTTTGAGAATATCCTCCAAAGATTTCGTGGCCAGCAGCGGAATCAAGTTGGGAACGAAGCCGTGGTCGGGAGCCGATTCGATGACCATGGTCAGTTTCATGGCGGGAGCTTCGATCTCGACGGCGGTCTTGGCGTCAGGATAGAGGGCGCCGTCGATGATGTCGGTCCAGTGCACGAGATCGGCCACGGACGATGGGTCAAAGCCGAACCGCTGCTGCGCGATCATGGCGATGAAACTGGTGCAGGATTTGAAATCTGGATCGTAGAACTTGCGGTTGCTCTGATCTTGCTCGAAGTGTTCGGCGTCAGCGGGCGAGAGGAAGGCGCTCTCGTGATGGTCAAACCACCAGGTAATTTTGGGCGAGCTGGAGTACTTGAAGTCGACAATGGCGTTTTCGTCGCCGTCGAACTGCTGTTCGTCGAACAGCGCTCCAGCACGGTGAACCAGTCCGGTGAATTCGAACTCGGCGTCGCCGCGGATGCGTTCGCGGTAAAAGCGGGAGAACAACGCGGCGGAGGAAGCTCCGTCAAAGCATTTGTCGTGATAGAAGACCCGTACGCGCAATGAATGCCCCAATCGGCCAACAGGATTCCCGCCGGCCGAAAACCACGCTGCTGGCGTGGAGTTGGGACGAGGGTAAAAGCTAATAGGATTGACAGCTTACAGGAAGAAAGTCAAGCGTGGGAGTTTTGAGGAATGGCGCAGTTCGAAGTTTTACATCGCGTTCGCCTGTTTTTCCGCCAGGTCGCCGATCACGGGCAGCTTGTACGTCTGACCCTGGCCCGCCTTTAAAGCCAAAAAGATCAAAAGAATCAATGTCGCGAGGGAGACCAAGCCGTGTAGCGGAAGGGTTAAGAAAATCATGAAAGGGACCGCAGAAACGACCCCAAGTGCGAAGTGAACAATCGCCACGGCCACGAAAAGAAAAATGCATTGAAAAGAGTGAAAGCGGACGAAGCGGCTCTTGTTGTAGGGCTCCATCACGAGAAAGATGATGGCTGGGATGAAGGTCACATAGGCCAGCATTCCAGCGGTGTTGTCGTTCAGGCCTGTGACACTGGGAGGGATTGGAGAAGCGCCTGCAGTCCGTCCGGCGCAGGCAGGACAAACGGTGGCACCGTCGGCGATCTGTGCGCCGCAGTTATTGCAGAAAGCCATGGGACTACCCTCGTCGCCACCGCGGGTGCAATCTCAGAACTGAACGCAAGTCATGCCCCAAGTGGCGTGGGCGGCAAAGTATCAGGAAAACCGGCAGAAAGCAATTTATGGGCGCGTGAGCCCGCCGAGCGGGCTAGATCGGACCAGCGTACTGCGCGGCAAATTCGCCGAGCATCGGCAGTTGGAACATCTCTCCCTGAAATGCCTTCACCACGAGAACCAGCCAGATCACAATGGCCGCAAGTACGACCACGACGGCGACCACCCAGACCAGCAGAGGGCCAAGCACGGGGACGATGAAGAGCACTACGCTGGCGAGCTTCAGGGCGATTCCAATCAGAATGGCCGCTCCCCAGAGCAGCAGGCACTGGAAAGAATGGAAGCGCAGAAAACGGTTCTTGTTGTACGGTACGAGGATCAGGAACACAATTGCGGGAATGAACGTGAAATAAGCGAGCGCACCCGCGATGTTTTCGGGAAAGACGCCGACGGTCCCTTGAGCGCGCGTTTCTGCCTGCATGGCGCGGCCGCAAGCCGGGCAAAAAGCAGCGGTCTGGGGCATTTGGGCGGAGCATTCGGGGCAAGAGGTCGGGGGAACGCTCGTCGGATCCATTGTGGGGCACCATATCAAATGGCGAGTCGGGCGGCAAATCCCCAGAACCGATTTCAGATCGCGCGGGGCGCGTGGTTCTTCTTACGGCAGTCCTCGCAGACGCCGTAGATCTGGAACGTATGCCGGGTGGTGAGGTAGTGGTACCGGCGCCCAATCTCTTGCTCGAGCTGGCCGACTTCCTGGGAAAAGAATTCGACGGAACTGCCGCAGTCGGTGCAAACCATGTGGTGATGGCTGCGGCGGTTGTACTGGTGCTCGTAGCGGGCAATGCCGTCGTGGAAGGCGACCTCGCTGGCCAGGCCGCACTCCGCCAGCAGCTTCAGGGTGCGGTAGACGGTGGTGTAGCCGATGCGGGCGTCTTTTTTCTGCACCAGGCGGTGCAGTTCGTCCGTGGAAAGATGGTCGCGGGTTTCGAGGAAGGTGCGGAGGATGGCATCCCGCTGAGCAGTCTGCTTGAGACCGACGCCCTTCAGGTGCTTGTGAAGGATTTCCTGGGCTTCGCGGACCATCTGTCGGGAGATGGTGGGCTGATCATCGATGCGCTTCTGGAGCATGGCGGGTGGAACAGAGTCAGGTCGAACATGGTCAGGATACCATCCGGCATCTTGAAAATGAAATTCATTTTCAGCGGCGGGCAGGGCCGGGTGGCGTGGAATACAATCAGAGATTCCTCATGAGCACACTGGCCCAGATCAGCCCACCCAAGTCGCGACGTTCGCCCGTTTTACGCATATTGCTGTGGCTCGTGCTGGCCGTGGTCGTGATTGTGGCGGGCCTGGTTGGATATGGCTACTACGTCGCGCATGCTGCCCTGCCTCAACTGGACGGACGGGCGCCGATCAGGGGTCTCTCGGCGCCGGTTACGGTCACGCGGGACGGGCACGGGGTTCCCACGATTGAAGCGGCCAGCCTCGCTGATGTTTTTTTCACACAGGGCTATGTGACAGCGCAGGACCGCTTGTGGCAGATGGACGTGATGCGCCGCTACGGTGGGGGCGAACTCTCGGAGATTCTGGGCGATGGCCTGTTGAAACTGGATCGCGAACAGAGGATTCTGGGTCTGCGGGCAGCGGCAAAGAAGGCCATGGAACTTGCTAGTCCCCGGGATCATGCTTTCTACGAATCCTATGCCCGGGGGGTTAATGCCTACATCGAGACGCACGGCGACAGGTTGCCAATTGAGTTTCGGATTCTGCATTACACTCCGAAGCCGTGGCAACCGGAGGATTCGGCGGTCATCGCCAATTCGATGGTAAAGGATCTGAACTATCACTATTTTTTCGACGCGCTCAGCCGCGAAAAGATTCTCGCCAAACTGGGGCCTGAGTTGACGGCGGACTTGTACGTGAACCGCTCATGGCACGATCGTCCGCCGACGGTGATGCGAGAGGATCTGACGGAGCCGGACAACACCGGGAATTCCGATGACGAGGACGACGACGATTCTCCGGACAACTCAGTTACGCACAAGTTTCCAGCGAGAGCGCCGAAGGGTTTGCTGGTTGGGGCCTCAGGGGCTAAAACCCCTCCGGAAGAGAACGGCCTGATCGCCACGCTTAAAGCGCTGCGCCACCCAAAACCCGGTCCCTCAAAGAGACCGGAAGCCTGGCCGACCGTATCCTTGTCGACTGAAGGGTTGCCAACTGAAACATGGTCGATCGGTTCTTCGACAATCGAATCCTCGGCGATCGAAGAGGTACCGGTGAACGGTTCGAACAACTGGGTGGTCTCTGGGGCACACACGGTGACGGGAAAGCCGCTGCTGTCAAACGACATGCACCTTGGCCACCAGATGCCAAACCTCTGGTACGAGGCGCACCTGCACTCGGGCACTCTCGATGTTGCGGGCGTAACGCTACCCGGAATGCCGTATGTGATTGTAGGGCACAACCAGCGGATTGCCTGGGGATTCACCAACGTCGGTCCGACTGTGACCGATGTGTTCATCGAGAATTTCAACCAGGAAGGCGCGTATCAAACGCCGAGCGGATGGATGCAACCGGAGCATCGCGCGGAAATCATTCACGTAAAGGGCAAGCCAGATGTGAAAGTGGATGTGAGGATCACGCGTCACGGACCGGTGATCACGGAACTAGTTCCCGGAGAGACCCGGCCGCTGGCGCTGCGTTGGACGCTTTATGACGGGTTGCACATCCCGTTCTTTGACGTGAATACGGCCCAGAACTGGAATGAATTCCAGCGCGCGTTTTCTCAACTGGATGCCCCGGGGCAAAACGTGGTGTACGCCGATGTGGACGGAAACATCGGATATCACACGACAGGCAAGGTTCCGATCCGCGCCGCGGGAGATGGCAGCCTTCCGGTGAGCGGCGCTGACAACGCGCACGAGTGGATTTCGTACATTCCGTTTGAAAAGCTGCCGACCATCTACAACCCGCCATCAGGAATTATTGCAACCGCTAACGGAAGAATCACGCCGGACGGGTATCCGAATTCCATCAGCATGGAGTGGGAAGCTCCGTGGCGCACGGCGCGCATCTATCATGTGCTGGAGTCGGGACGGCAGTTCTCGGCGGCGGACATGCTCGCGCTGCAAACCGACATTCAATCGGAAGCAGTGCTCTTCGCGGCGGAGCGCCTGGTTTATGCGGTGGATCACGCCGCGAAGCCCTCCGCGCGCGCCAAGCAGGCCGCCGACCTGATGCGCAGCTGGGATGGCCGCATGCTGGCGACCTCGGCCGCACCCACCATCGCGGAAAATTCACTTGGCGAATTGCGCCGACTGCTTCTCGAACCAAAGTTGGGAATGGCTCCTTCGGAATCGCGCAAGGAGGCCGACTCCGAGCTGTACAAGGAGACCGAGAAGAACGCCATCGACTGGAAGACCTATTCGTGGCTGCAACGATCGGTGTGGATGGAGAACATCCTGCTCCATCGGCCGAAGCGCTGGCTGCCGGACCAATTTCCGAATTATGACGAACTGTTGACAGCGGCAGTCGAGGCTGCGGTTAACCATCCGCAAGCGCCGAAGGATCTGGCTTCGTGGCGCTGGGGCGCCTTCAATGCAGTCGACATCCAGCATCCGATCCTGGGCAAGATTCCGGTGATCAAACGCTGGTCGGGACCAGGAGTGCAGGAGCAATCCGGCAGCGGATACACGGTGAAGGCAGTGACGCCGTACCACGGGCCGTCCGAGCGTTTCACGGCGAACATGGCTGATCTGGATCAGTCGACCCTGAACACAGTCACCGGCCAAGGAGGGAATTTTCTGAGCCCTTACTACATGGATCAATGGAAGGCTTGGTACGAAGGAACGACGTTCAGTCTTCCCTTCACAACGAAGGCAGTGGAGGTGGCGAAGGCGCACCGACTCTTACTGGAACCGGCGAAATAAGCGTTGGACCAGCGAGGGCGAAACGCCTTTGGTCCAGCCGGCAGGATGCCAGCGCTATCTCCGCTAGAAGAAATCGATCGCCTTAATGTCACCCACGTAGCCCACAATGTTGATGTTCCCCTGGGGCAGGAAGTCATTAATCAACAGCACATCGGTGAGAGTGTCGTAGACCCGCAGGCTTCCACCTTCGGCAACATACTCCACGTCGCGGGTGGTGAATCCCTGCAGGCCGTTCACGTCGCCATTGTCTGGAGGAAAGACCACCGAGTTGTTGGCGGTGCGGTAGATCGCGAGACAGCCGCGCACTTCTCCGACGGGGTTACCGACGTTGCCGATGTTGGTGCAATGTTGCGATCCGACGAAGACCTGGCCGTTCGTAGTCATATCGATGCGCCAATGAAAGCCGTCAGAGATCGCGATCTCAGTGCTGGGATTGTTGAAGTAGGGGTCGGTCATCGTGTTCAGGTCGATGATGTCGAGCGTCCCGCAGTAGGTGGCGGAGGTTGGGGCAGCGCCCGAGATGGATTTGCAGAGAGGCCCGGTGGGCGTTCCGTTTCCTGCGACAAACAACTGGGTACCGCTCAATAAACCGATGGTGGCGCCATTTACTAGCACCGGGGGGCCCACGGCAAGTGACCCCAAGTCCAAGGTTTGCACGCTGGCTTGAACGCCGCCGCACTCCGCGCCGCAGTTCATGATATACGCGGTGTTACCACTGACGACGGCCCACACTGGCCGGTCGAAGCCTGGGACCTGGGTGCAAACCGCATTAGGAGCGGACTGGCAACTGAGATCGACCGGGGACACTGCATTTGAGGGAGTCAGCACCGTGATTGAGTCGGAGTCATTGCTGAAGACGAGAAGTTGGGTGCCGTTGGTGTTGGCGATCACCGTTTGCGCATTCGTGACCGCAATTGTAGTGAGCTGTGACCTGACGAAATCCAAGATATCGACGGCGCCCACGAAGGTATAGCCGTTGACCGTGGCCGTTGGGATGGCGGCATATCCGATCGGCTGGGCAGTCGGAAAGGCCATGCTTGAAGTCGGTCCAGGGATGCGCACGTTTCCAATATCTGTTTCCTTGAATGTGTCCACGGCGTAAACATTGCTGCTGCCGGCGTCAAAGGTCGCAGCAATGTTTCGGCTCGGCGAGATCGCCATTAGGCCGGGCGAGTTTCCTGCCTGGATGGGAGCAAGTCCCGGTATGGTGTCGTTGTAGCCATTGAGGATTACCAGGCCACCTCTGCTGAACGTCGCACTTACCCCTTGCGAGGCCAGGACGCGGTCGGGCAAACCGCTGGGCGGATCCTTGGGTTTGCTGCTGCCCCCACAGGAAGAGAAGTTCAAGATGGCCCACAATCCGACGACCAGTACGAGGATGCGTTTCTTCAAACGACAGGCTCCTAACGACATGAAAAAGGGAGATTTAATTGCGAAATGCTGGATTATAACAGACCCGGAACTGGCCCTCATCCGGAGCTTTCAGGAACAACGTGCAAAACCTCCGAGATTCTCCTCCGCTGTCTGCAAAAGCCATTGAGATGCACGAATCGTTGCTAATCCTGTATTCTCAGAACCTATATGGCGGCTGACTTTCTTGCTCGGATCAAGCAGTCCCCGGTACTTTGCGACGGCGCCATGGGGACCCTGCTCTACGCCAAAGGCATCTTCATCAACCGGTCTTACGATGAACTGAATCTCTCTCAGCCCGACCTGATTCGTGGGATTCACCACGAATACTTGCAGGCCGGAGCCGAGATTATTGAAACCAATACTTTCGGTGCCAACTCTTTCCGCTTGGGACGGCACAGTTTGGCGGACCAGGTTCGCGACATCAATCATGCCGGTGCGCGACTGGCACGAGAAGCCGCCAAAAGCTTCGATGTGTGGGTCGGGGCATCGGTTGGCCCGCTAGGCACAAGAATCGAGCCGCTGGGGAAGACTTCGTTCGAGGAGGCGAGAGCGGCCTTTCGCCAGCAGATTGAAGCGCTGGTGGAAGGCGGCGTCGATCTGCTGATTCTGGAGACATTCGGATATCTGGAAGAGATCCACCAGGCGATGCTGGCAGCGCGCGATGTAAGCAAATCGCTGCCAATCGTGGCGCAGGTCACGATTGACGAGGACGGTAACTGCCTTGATGGCTCCGATCCGCAGGCGTTCGTTTCGAAGCTCGAAGAGTGGGGTGCAGATGTGATCGGCTGCAACTGCAGCGTGGGTCCGGTTGCCATGCTCGACGCAATGGAACGAGTGCGGGCAGCCACTTCCCTGCCGCTGGCGGCGCAACCGAACGCAGGCATTCCGCGGTCGGTGGACGGGCGGAATATCTATTTGTGCTCGCCGGAATATATGGCGAGCTACGCGCGGAAGTTCGTTGCGGCCGGAGTCCGGCTCGTTGGCGGATGCTGCGGAACGACGCCCGAACACATCCGGGTCATGAAGTCGGCGCTGCGTGTAGGTGAAGCCAGAGGAAAGACGGCGGCCGCTCACGCGGTGGGTAGCCAGACTGCGCCACTCGCCGTACCGGCGGTGCCGCTGGAGGACCGATCGCTACTGGGAGCGCGGCTGGCTCGCGGTGAGTTTGTAACCATGGTTGAGATCGTGCCTCCCAAAGGGATCGACGTTCGCAAGGAAATCGAGGGGGCGCGGTTTGTGAAGTCTGTGGGCGTGGACGCGGTGAATATCCCCGATAGCCCACGCGCCTCGGCGCGCATGAGCAATCAGGCGCTGTCACTTCTCATTCAGCGCGAAGTCGGCATTGACGCCATTCTGCATTACACGTGCCGCGATCGGAATGTGCTGTGCATCCAGAGCGATCTGCTGGGTGCGGCTGCTGTCGGCATCAAGAATCTGATCTGCATTACCGGCGATCCTCCGAAGATGGGGAACTATCCCGACGCGACGGCGGTGTTTGATGTGGACGCGATCGGCCTGGTTAACATTGTGCACAACCTGAATCGGGGGCTTGATCTCGGAGGAAATCCCATTGGGACCGGGACCGGCTTTGTGATCGGCGTGGGAGCAAACCCCGGACTGACTGACATGGATGAGGAGATCCGGCGGTTCGAGTACAAGGTGGAAGCCGGAGCGGAATATGTGGTGACCCAACCCGTATTCGATCTGCGGCTGCTGGAAAACTTCCTGAAGCGCATCGAGCACTGCCGCATTCCTGTAGTGGCCGGAATTTGGCCCCTCGTCAGCGTACGCAACGCGGAGTTCATGAAGAATGAGCTGAGGGTGTCGGTGCCGGATGCGATTCTGGATCGCATGGCAAAGGCCCAGAGCCCGGAGCTGGCACGAGCCGAAGGCGTGGCGATTGCTCGGGAAATGCTGATTGCGGCAAAACAGATGGCACAAGGAGCGCAAATCAGCGCGCCGCAGGGTCGCTACAGCTCAGCCGTTGACGTGTTGGAGGCGCTGGAAAAAAACCCCGGCTCCAAAGCGACGCCTTAGAGCCCATCCTTATACCAAACTGCTTTCGGGTGGAATCCCTCGAAAGTCCACAGCCTGCCCAAGCCTCTGAACAAGCACAATCCGTCGCGAGACGTGTACAAGACGAAGGCCGACGTGGTCAAACTGATGCAACAGGCCGTTGCGGACGGGGCGAACGTGAGGGCGACGCGGGCCTGAACAAGGTGACGAAGTATGCGTGGGGAAACAAGCTTGTCCACAACTCCTACACTTGGATGTGGGCGATCGAGCACAGCCGGGAAAACTATGGCCAGCTGGTGGTCTACTATCGCGCAAACAATTTAGAGCCGCCGGACTCGCGGCGGTAAACCGTCCCCCTGGAACTCCGTGCAGCCTTGAATCGAACGCGCGGAAGCTCGTGAATCGATTCAGTGCAATAGCAAAACGATATTGCAGATTTTCCGGTCTCAGAACCGTTTCCCGCACTGGAACTTCATCGATCATTTTTATGGGTCCTAGTCATTAAAAAGACTGGACTCTTGTTGCGAAGAGGTGCATTACAATAAGAGACGGAGCGAAACCCCGTTGGCCAAGTTTGAAGAGTGCCTTCAGCGACTGGAGAAGATTGTTCAGGAACTGGAAAAGGGAGAAGTCCCTTTGGAAAAATCTCTGACACTGTTTGAAGAAGGCATGCAGCTTTCGTCCTCCTGCCGCAAGGAACTGGAACAGGCGGAAGGAAAGGTCGAGATCCTGCTGAAGAACAACGGGAAGCTTCAAGCTGAACCATTCGAAGCGTTAACAGAGAAGTTGCCCGCACGCCGGTGAGCCGTGCAGATTTTCTGGCCGCGATTCGAGAGCTTTAGATGTCTGTGGTGCAGTGGTTTCCCAGCCACCGCAGCCCTAGTCTAATGTCGACGTCCGCCGCTGACGACGGTTGAAGATTCGGGGGAATTATGGCACAAAGCGTAGTCGTTCTTGAGAAAGATCCTAAAGTGGCCAGGACTCTGGCTGGGGGGCTCCGCCCTCACTTCTCGGTACATGTAATCCGCTCCCGCGAGGAATTGCGGGACAACGTTAGCCAGAACCATCCCGAAGCGGTCGTGCTCAACATCGAGCACTGGCTGCTGACGGATGTGGAGAATCTGCATCGGGATTTTCCTGCCTTACCCATTGTGTGCACTCATCGCATTCCTGATGAAGAAATGTGGATGGCTGCGCTGGCGGCCGGCGCCAGCGATGTATGCCCTGCGGATGATGTGGGGAACGTTCTGACTTCGGTGCTGCGAAGCATGGCGCTCTCGCGGACCGCGGCAGCGTAGATTCATCCTGCGAATCGAGGACGCCTGCGGGCGTCCTTTTTGTTTGCCTCCGCTTCGCTATTCTCCAACTTCGCACGGCGAAGTTCCCACATGCACGGCCTTGTTATACTCACTGCTTTATGCTCAAGGAGACTCTCGAACAAGGACAGCAACTGGCCGATGCCGCGCTCGACCGGCTCATTCCGCTGGAGACGCAGCATCCCGAATCGATTCACAAGGCCATGCGCCACAGCGTGTTTGCCGGCGGCAAGCGCCTGCGGCCCGTGCTCTGCATGGAAGCAGGACGCATGGTGGCTGGATCATTGCCCGTGCGTATCGAGGAACTGGGCGCCGCGCTGGAGATGCTGCACACCTATTCGCTGATCCATGACGACCTGCCTGCGCTGGATAACGATGATTTGCGCCGGGGCCGTCCAACATGTCACAAGGCATTTGGCGAGGCTATCGCGATCCTGGCTGGGGATGCTTTGCAGACGCAGGCTTATGAGGTGCTGGCGCGGTTGAAGTGTCCGGCGGAGGCGCGCGTGAAAATTATCGAAGAGATCGCCCACGACACGGGAACCATCGACGGCATGATCGGCGGGCAGGTGGTGGATCTGGAGTCGGAACACATGCGGCCGACGGCGGAGATGCTGGAGTACATTCACCGCTCGAAAACGGCCGCGCTGATCACGGCGAGTCTGGTGAGCGGAGGGCTCTATGCCGGAGCGAAAGACAATCAGGTGGCCAGGCTGCGAGCCTTCGGATTGGCGATTGGCCTGGCGTTTCAGATTGTGGACGACGTGCTCGATGTGACGCAGACTTCGGAACAACTGGGGAAGACTGCCGGAAAAGACACGGCCTCGGAGAAAGCTACGTATCCTGCACTGTTTGGGATTGAAGCATCGGTGCGCAGGGCGGATGCTTTGGTGAATGACGCGTTTGCGGAACTGGAGAGTTTCGGGGAGTCGGCGGAGACATTGAAGGAGTTGGCTCGGTTTCTGGTGGAGCGGAAGAAGTAAGCAGCCAGGACCTCAGGCGTCAGACCTCGGACCTTCGGTGACCTGTGCTGCGGCATGTCATCTGTGGTAGAAAATAAGGACGGCGATGGAGTTCGCCATAACCGCTTGCGCGGCCTGCAGGCTGATAACTCCTACAGAATCTGACTATTTTTGTAGGGAGCTCCATCGTGAAGGATTTCCTCGCTATATCTGTCGCCGCGATCGTCGGCGCCAACCTGCGTTACTTGCTGAGCCGTCTTGCGGCCAGAGAATTTGGCCCAGTATTCCCTTACGGAACGCTCGCCATAAACATCGTTGGCAGCTTCATCGTCGGATTCTTCGTGATCTGGACCAGCGAGCGCGTGCTGGTGGATCCACGCTGGCGACTGCTGGTCGTCGTGGGTTTCTGCGGGTCGTTCACCACTTTTTCGAGCTACGCGTTTGAGTCCATGTCGTATTTCGAGCAAGGGCAGTGGGGATTGATGCTGGCCAACGTACTCAGCAATAACTTGCTGTGCCTGGGTGGTGCGCTGGCTGGAATGGCGCTGGCCAGAGCGCTCTGAATATGACCGACCTTCCCAAGCTCGAGACTACGCGGCTTAGGTTGCGCCCTTACCGCGAAGACGACCTCCCGGAGCTGCTGCCCTTAATTGGCACTCGTGAGGTAGCCGCCACAACGTTGCGCATTGCGCATCCCTATACCGAGCAGGATGCCAGAGACTTTCTGGCTCTGGGGCGGGAACCGGGCAAGATCTGGCTGGCGATCACGCTGCGCAGTGACGGGAGGCAGATTGGCGGCATCGGCCTGCGCGTCGACGCCCAGCATCAGCACGCCGAACTTGGCTACTGGCTGGGCCTTCCGTACTGGGGCCAGGGCTATGCGACGGAAGCAGCGGGAGAGATGGTTCGTTATGGATTTGAAGAACTTGGTTTGCACCGGATCTTCGCCTCGCATTTCAAGCAAAACCCCGGCTCGGGCAGGATTCTAGTGAAGCTGGGGATGCGTCACGAAGGTTGCCAACGCGAACATCTGCGGAAGTGGGATCAGTTCGTGGATTCGGAGTTATACGGCATTTTGCGGCAGGAATGGCAGATTTCCAGGAAGGATCACGAGTAGAATGCCAGATGCAATGGCAGTGCAAGTCACCATCTACCTGAACGAAGCGGACCAATGGCATCACCGGCCGCTGCACATGGAGATTCTTAACTACCTGCACAAAGAGAACGCCTACGCGGCGATCGCGCTTCACGCAGTTGCGGGCTTCCTGGGGCGGCAGCGCGTGGAGACCTCACATCTAGTGGAGGCAGGAGGCAAGCTGCCAGTGATCATCATTTTCGTCGATACCGACGAGCATGTGAACCGCGTGCTTCCTACGCTGAAGGAGATGGCGGCGCATCGGTTGATCGTGCGCGAGAACGTAGTGCTGGAGCAAGGCAATCTCGACTGACATGTCATCGACCCCCCTCGACATCCAATCACTGGACATTCTGGCCATCGCCGCGCACCGCGACGATGTAGAGCAAACTTGCGGCGGAACTCTACTGAAGGCCACGCAGCGCGGGCAGCGCGCGGGCATCCTCGACCTGACACGAGGCGAGATGGGGACGCGGGGCACGGCGGACGATCGCGCGCGCGAAGCCGATGACGCGGCCAAACTTCTAGGCGTCGGTTGGAGGCGGGCGCTCGACATTCCTGATGGCCGCGTAGAGAACACTTACGAGAACCGGTTGAAGGTCGCCACCGTGATTCGGAAGACGCGGCCGCGGGTAATCATTCTGCCCTACTGGAAGGGGCGGCATCCGGATCATTACACGGCGTCGGTACTGGGATATGAAGCCTGCTTTCTGGCTGGGCTGGCGAAGTTAGCTCTCAGCTCTCAACCGTCAGCCTCCTCCAGCGAGCCGCGGGCGGGACGCCCCCGGGACAGCCGGCAGGATGCCAGCGATGCTGTTCTTGCTCCGCATCGGCCGTTCAAGATTATTTACGCAACGCTCTATTACGACATTCGGCCTTCGTTTGTGGTGGACATTGGCGAGCAGTTTGAGGGAAAGTTCGCTTCAATCCTCGCGTATAAGTCGCAATTCAGCGATCAGGAAGCGGGCAAGGATCTGTTCCCTGCTCAGGCCGAGATTCGCGCCCGCGTCGAATCCATGGCGCGTTTTTACGGCGCCCTCGGGGGCGTGAGCCACGGGGAACCCTTCCTGCAAAAAGAAGTCGGCCTGGTCGAGGACTTGTTGGCGATTCCGGTCAAATCCATTTAGCATTACTAAACTCAATTTCGCTTCGAGGAGACCTTTTAAAGTATGAGCCGTCTTGTTCTTACCCTCATCACCGCGTTGGCGATGACAGCCAGCGCCGCAGCGCAGGCAGCCACCTGGCAAATCGACCCGAATCATACTGCCGCGCAGTTTTCGGTGCGACATCTTGGAGTCTCCACCGTGCGAGGCGCGTTCACGAAAGTGAGCGGGTCGGTGAAGCATGATCCGGCGGATCCGTCGAAAGATTCTCTCGAGGCCACAATCGACGCAAGTTCGGTGGATACGCGCGTCGAAATGCGCGATAACGATATTAAGAGTCCGCATTTTTTAGACGTGCAGAAATATCCCACCATTACGTTTCATTCCAAGTCTGCAAGAGTGGCCGGGGCCGGGAAACTCCTGATTACGGGTGACCTGACTCTTCACGGCGTAACCAAAGAGGTTGTGCTTGACGTGGATGGACCTTCAGGGCCCATCGCCGACCGGGCCGGTCAGCGCATGGGCGCTTCGGCTACGACCAAGATTACGCGGCAGGACTTCGGGATTACTTACGGTTCGGGAATCGTTGGGGACGAGATCACCATCACGATCGACGTCGAAATGATCCAACCGCAGCCGGCGAAGTAAGACCGGGACCCGGGTAAACCCGAAGACCGATCTTAGAAGATCCGCCGGAACAGCCAGAACAGGGACCCCGACAAACACATGGCGACCGGGAGCGTGAGCACCCAAGCCAGCGCAAGGTTGCGCACCGTGCTCATTTGAATGCCCGAATGATTGGCTGCCATGGTGCCCGCCACACCCGAGGAAAGCACATGCGTCGTGCTGACCGGCAGGCCGAACCCGTCCGCCGCTCCGATCGTCGCCATAGCGGTGATTTCCGCGGCGGCTCCCTGAGCGTAGGTCAGGTGTTCTTTACCGATCTTCTCGCCCACGGTCACGACGATCCGCTTCCAGCCGACCATCGTTCCCAACCCCAAGGCCATTGCTACGGCAACCTTCACCCATGTAGGGATGAAGCGCGTCGATTGATCAACGTGTTTCTTGTAGTTGGCGAGGACGGCTGCATCGGCTGGGGCGAATTTAGGCTGGCCGCTTTTGGCCATGAGACGCAGAGCTTCGCTCACCAGATAAAGATCATTGCGGAAGTTACGAACCCGGTCGTTGGGAACATTCTTCAGTTCCTTGTAGAGGGTCGTCTCGTTGCCGATGTCATTGACCAGCGTCCGCAGAGCCAACATGGTATTGGCAGTGAACTGCTTAGTGCGAATGTATTCGGTCACGTCGTCGCGAGCGTCTCCGATGACGGCGCCAGGTTCGACATAGTGATCGAGCACTTCGCTTGCCTGTTGCGAGACCGCGATAAAATCCTGCGATTCCTGAAAGGTCACCGCGTGGTTCAGGGCATACGCCGTCGGCACAGTTCCGATCAGAATGAGCATGATCAGCCCCATACCCTTCTGGCCGTCGTTCGATCCGTGGAAGAAGCTGACGCCGGTGCAGGTGAGAATAAGCAGGCAGCGAATGGAGAAGGGCGGCGGGGCCTCGCCTTCCGGGGCGCGGTAAAGTTTCTCATCCTTAATCAGCGCTTTGGCTGCCAATAAAAGGAGCGCCGCCACGCCGAACCCAACCAGGGGCGAGAGCAGGAGCGACTTGCCGATGTTGGCGGCTTGTCCCCAGTCGACTCCCGATGTGCCGCTCTTGCCGGACATCAACTGATTGGCGATGCCGACGCCGATGACCGAACCGATCAGCGTATGAGAGCTAGAGGCGGGCAGTCCGAAGTACCAAGTTCCCAGATTCCAGATGATCGCGGCGACCAGCAGTGCGAAGACCATAGCAAATCCAGCCTTGCTGCCTACCTGCAGAATCAGCTCGACGGGCAAGAGCGAGATGATGCTGAATGCAACCAGGCCGGAGGAAACCATCACTCCGAGAAAATTCCAGAAACCCGACCACACCACCGCCACGTGAGGCTCCAATGAGTGGGTATAGATGACCGTCGCCACTGCATTGGCGGTGTCGTGGAAACCGTTCACGAATTCAAAACCGAGGGCCACGAGCAGCGCGACCCCAAGCAGCACGTAGGGCAACACCGATTCGTTGTGAATCGTGGAAAGATCGCCCAAAAGATGCGATCCCGCATAGGCAAAGCCAACAATCAGGACAATCCCGAAAACCAGCATGCCGATCTTGCCGGGGGAGCGGCGGATTTTGGCATCAAGAACAGTGGATGCTGTGGCCATGGCGGTCCTTTGTGACAGCTCTAGTGAGCAGAATTGAAACCCGGTGGAATTGCGACACTATAGTGAAGGGATGTTACGGTAGTGTTAAAAGGCACGCTTAAGACGAATCCGCGGGGAAAACACGTCCGTCGCCAGTTCAAAAGACGAGAATCACGATGCCTGAGGTTTGGAGCAGCTCTATTTCTTGAGTGCGACCGCAAGACCGTCCCGGATCGGCAGCAGCGTCGTGTAGAACTCCTTCGTGTCGTAGAGTTTGCGATTGAATTCTAGGATGGCCTTGGTGCGGGGATCCGTGGGATTCTCTTCGGCGACGCGGCCGCTCCACAGCACGTTGTCGGTAATGAACAAGCCGCCCTTCCGCAAGCGTGGCGTCACCAGGCGCAGGACACGGGGGTAATCTTCCTTGTCCACATCATTGAAAATGATGTCGAACTCCTGCTTCTGCTCCGAGAGGAACTCCAGCGCGTCTCCGGTATGCAGCGTGATGCGGTTGGAAACTCCGGCACGATGGAAGTAGCCGCGAGCACGTTCTGCATTCTTCGAATCGCCGTCGGTGTAGATCACTCGTCCCTCATCGCCCACCGCCTGAGCCCACCAGATGGTCGAATAGCCAATGGCGGACCCGAGTTCGAATACCGTGCGTGCATTGATCATCAAGGCTAGTTGCTGCAGGACTCGAGCGACGGCTGGACCCACGATGGGGACGTTATGAGCGGTGGCGTAGTCTTCCATCTCTGCCAGCACTTCCTCTCGCTTGGGCAGCATGGAGTAGAGGTAGTCATCGACCGGTCCGGCGGTAGTGAAGTTGTAGTGGCGCCAGCTTGCGGCGGAGTCTTTGTTCTTAGCTCGAGCTACAATCGCCTTAGTCACGTGATTCCCTTTCCAGTGCGATAGCCCTAATGGTTAAGCGTTGATCGTTCAACCGATGACGGTTCAACCGCCGATGGTGATGCCCGGCTTCATCTCGTACACTTCAACGTTTGGAACCAGTTTCTGCAAGGCGTTCGGAGTTCCGGTGAGCGCGGGGAAAGTTCCGAAGTGCATGGGGATGACGGTCTTCGGCCTCAGCAGATTGATGGCATACGCTGCCTCGCGCGGTCCCATGGTGAAGAGATCGCCTATCGGGATCATGGCGATTTCGGGAGCGTGCAACTCGCGGATGATCGCTATGTCGCCGAATACGTTCGTGTCGCCGGCGTGGTAAATCTTCACTCCGTTAGCAAACTCGATCACGTAACCACAAGCCTCGCCGCCATAGACGATCTCGTCGCCGTCCTGGATGCCGCAGGAGTGATCGGCGTGGACCATGGTTACTTTGATATCGCCTACCGTCTGCGATCCCCCTTTGTTCATGGGGGAGATCTGCTTGGCGCCCTTTTTCGCCATCCAGACACAGAGTTCGTAAATTCCCACTACGATCGGATTGTGGTGCTTGACGACTTCGACGGCATCGCCGATATGGTCACCATGGCCGTGGGTGCAAAGCAGAACGTCGGCCTTCTTCACTTTCTTGTCGGCCTCGGGACACATAGGATTTCCCATGATCCAGGGATCGATGAAAATTGTCTTTCCGCCAGGAGTTTCGATGCGGAACGTCGAGTGGCCCAACCACGTGAGTTTGATACCGTTCAGATTCATGAGTGCTTGTAGCTCCTAGTTGCTAGCTCCTAGCTTCTGGCTATTCGCACAGGCATAGCACAAGGAGCGTTCGCTTTTTCAATAATTCGCTCCCCTAGTTTAATATGAAACGCCATGGCAGAACTCAAGGTGCTGATTTCGCGGCAGGACATCGCTAAACGCGTAGCCGAGTTGGGCGTGGAAATCACGAAGGATTTCGCGGGTCAGGCCGTGATCTTTGTTGGCGTGCTCAAAGGCGCGGCGATTTTCCTGGCCGATCTGGCAAGACAGGTAGAGCTCGATTCGACCTTCGATTTTATTGGCGTCTCGAGCTATGGGAACCGGCCCAGTCCCGCCAACGAATTGAAGAGCGGATGGGATTCAACCGGTGAAGTCCGGCTGCTGAAAGACGTGGATCAATCCATCAAGGACAAGAACATCATCCTGGTGGAAGACATTCTCGACACGGGCCTTACGATGACCTATTTGAAAAAGATGCTGCTGGCACGCCAACCACGGTCACTGAAAGTCGCGGCGTTGCTCGACAAGCCATCGCGACGCAAACTTCCGCTGGAGGGCGACTACGTCGGATTCAAGATTCCCGATGAATTCGTAGTCGGGTACGGGCTTGACTACGCCGAGAAATACCGCAATCTCCCTGACATTTGCGTGGTGCCTAGGGGATAGGCTCGCCCGAGCAGAGCGCCCAAGTGCAGTCACAATGCCGCAGTTCACGCCGACGTTCCTTCGTTCTCAAGGGCAACACGGAACGCGGCTGCTATCATACGAACGAATGAGTTCAGTCCTTTCCAAACCGGATCGCCTGCCGGTCGAGTCGCTGTTGCTCGATGTTGCCGATGTTTTAGCTACGTCGCTCGATCTGGATACGACCGTACGGCGCGTCGCCGAAGTCGTGCGCAAGGTCATCGACTACGAGATTTTCGCTATTCTGCTGCTGAACGAGAAGACCCAGGAACTGCGCTTTCGCTTTCAAGTTGGATACCCGCCAGAGTTCGCGGAGCGCAGCCGGATCAAAGTCGGCGAGGGCGTGACCGGTCAGGCGGCGCAACTGCGACAGGCCGTTCTGATTGACGACGTGACCAAAGATCCGCGGTACATTGAAGCGGTTCCGAACGTGCACTCGGAGCTCGCTATACCGCTCATCACCAAGAACCGGGTGATTGGGGTCATCGACATCGAAGCGCGCGAGCCGGGCTACTTCAACGAAGAACACGTCCGCGTGCTGACGTTGGTGGCGTCGCGCATGGCGGCGGGCATCGAAAACGCACAACTCTATACACGCACCACCAAGCAGGCGCGGATTCTGCTGTTGCTCAACGAGATTGCGCGCGAACTTACGTCGATTCTGAACCTGGATGAGTTGCTTGGCCGGATCGCGGAACTGGTGCGGCGGCTAATCGACTACCAGATGTTCAGCATCCTTCTGCTCGATGCTGCCGGAGAGAAACTGCAGCACCGGTTTTCCCTACGCTTCAACGAGAACATTCATCTGAAGCACGAAATCCCACTGGGACGTGGGCTGGTAGGCCTGGCGGCGGCGAGCCAACAAGCTGTCCTCGTGCCCGATGTTACCAAGGATCCGCGCTACGTTGAGGCAAATCCTGAAACGCGGTCTGAACTGGCGGTACCGCTCGTTTATAAAGGCAAAGCCATTGGCGTACTCGACCTGGAGCACACGCGCCGGGGGTTCTTTACGGAGGAGCATCAGCGCACGATGACGACTCTGGCGGCGCAGATTGCGATTGCCGTTGAGAATGCGCGGCTGTATGAAGAGATCGAACGGCAGGAGCGCCGGTTGGAGCGCGATCTGGCTCTGGCTCGGGAATTGCAGGGGCGCCTGCTGCCGCAGAGCAGTCCGAAGATGGCGCATCTGGATGTGGCTGCGAAGTTCGTTCCTGCCCGCGCCATCGGTGGCGACTTGTACGACTTCATACCGTATTCCATGTCGCGGCTTGGCATCGCGATTGGCGACGTCAGCGGTAAGGGGGCGCCTGCGGCGATCTACGCCGCACTGGTGAGCGGAATTATCCGCTCGCATGCTCCGATCGAACCTGGGTCGGCAGAAATGCTCTCGGCGGTGAACCTGTCGTTGGCTGAGCGACGAATCGAGGCGCAGTTTGTCTCCATCATCTACGCCGTATGGGACGACGAGCAACGCACGCTGACGGTGGCGAACTCCGGACTTCCCCGTCCGATTTTTGTGCACGGGGGGAAGAATGAAGTGATCGAGGCGACT
Source organism: uncultured Acidobacteriaceae bacterium (assembly GCA_963752175.1). GTDB lineage: Bacteria > Acidobacteriota > Terriglobia > Terriglobales > Acidobacteriaceae > Sulfotelmatobacter. The sequence continues at coordinate 89,568 of CAVVXZ010000019.1, read as the reverse complement.
GGGTTGCCCCTCGGCCTGTTCGATGAAGCGGACTATGACGAGTTCAAGTTCCGCATGAAGCCCGGCGATATGTTCGTGTTCTTCAGCGACGGCATTCTTGACGCCCGCAACCGCAAAGGTGAACTCTTCGGGCGTGGCCGGGTTGAAAAGATCGTGGCCGAGTGTTCCTCAAAGTCGGCGAACTGTGTGGTGGATTCGCTCTTCAAGGCCGCGGCCGAGCACTCCGCTGGCGTAGAAACCTTCGATGACCAGACGGTCGTCGCTATCCGGGTGCACGGCAGCGCGCACGCCTCCCCAAAAAAGAAATGAGCTCGCGCCGTCCGAACCCAGCAGTGCGGCCCCCGGGATTTGTTTATCGCGAAACCAAACGCGGGATGCTGTGCCGCGGCGGCTCGTGTGTCCTGCACTGCGAAGATGTTTCTCTGCAAAAGCTAGCCATGCAACACGGTTCGCCACTGTATGTCTACTCAGCGGCGATGATCCGCGAGCGCTACACGGCGTTTGACGCGGCCTTTCGGGAGCAGTTGCACACGATTTGTTATTCCGTCAAAGCCAACTCGAACCTGAGCATTCTGCGAATGTTGGCCAGGAAGGGCTGCGCGTTCGACGTGGTCTCTGGCGGAGAACTGGAACGCGTGCTCGTCGCAGACCGCAAGTCAACGAAGAAGGTCGTGTTCTCAGGCGTAGGGAAGACGCGTGAAGAGCTGACCGCGGCGTTGAAGGCTGGAATCATGCTTTTCAATGTCGAAAGCGAGTCGGAGTTATGGGCACTGGCGGAGTGCGCCGGACGACTGCGCAAGATGGCTCCCCTGGCGCTGAGAGTGAATCCTGACGTTGCAGCAGAAACGCATCCTTATATTTCCACCGGTCTGCGCAAGCACAAATTTGGAGTGCCCATCCGGGAGGCCCGGGCTCTTTATGCCAAAGCTTCAGGGGCTCGGTATCTCAAGGTTCGCGGGGTCAGTGTACACATCGGCTCGCAGATTACGGATACTGCGCCCTTCGGCGAAGCAATGGCGCGGGTGGCGGACCTGGTTCGCGAACTGCGCTCGGATGGTCACAGCATCGACTACGTCGACGCGGGCGGTGGGTTTGGAATTGCCTACGAAAAGCCCAGCGCCCTAGGATTCTCCGCAGATGTGGCGGCATATGCGCGGGCGCTGGCAACTCCTCTGCGCCGCCTGGACGTGCGCCTGCTGCTGGAGCCGGGGCGATCGATCATCGGTCCGGCGGGCATTCTGCTGACCTCGGTAATTTACCGCAAGCAGAATGATGGCAAGCGATTTCTGGTGGTGGACGCCGCGATGAACGACTTGATCCGGCCCGCACTTTACGGCGCCTATCACGAAATCATTCCTGTGACGCGGACTGTGAACCAGGCGGCCCATTCCGAAGTGACCGATATCGTCGGCCCGGTTTGCGAGACCGGGGACTTCTTCGCGCGAGACCGCGAGTTGCCAGTAGTCGAACAGGGCGAGTTGCTTGCCATTCTGGATGCCGGCGCCTACGGGATGGTGCTGGCGTCGAACTACAACACACGCCCACATCCGGCAGAAGTATTGGTGAATGGCACTTCGGCGAAGATCATTCGGCGAAAGGAAAAAGTGTCGGACCTGCTACGCGCAGAGTTATAAGTTCCTCCCGCTAGCGTTTTCACCAGCTGCTCATTCCTGCCGTTCTCCCCACTTCAGTTTGGTACGAAGTACGTGGAAGAAATCCGCCCCGGTGCGGAACAGGTTCACATGATGCTCGGAGCGACGGCAGCGGACACGGTCTCCATCGCGCAGGTCGAGGCCCGGTTGTCCGTCAAGGCTCAAGTAGGCAACTTCCTCTTCACTGCGCAGCAAGATCTCAATTTCTACCGAATCCGGTACTACCAGAGGACGGTGCGTCAGGGAATGCGGCGCGACCGGCGTAATCACGATAGCGTTGACGGTCGGCATGAGCACAGGTCCGCCGGCCGATAGGGAATACGCCGTGGAGCCGGTCGGCGTGGCCACGATCATGCCGTCAGCGCGGTAACTGGCGACGAACACCTTATCGATGTGTAGCTCGTACGTATTGAGGCGCGCGAGAGCGGTCTTGTTGACCACCGCATCATTGAAGACCAGATATCTGCCGCGCACCGAATCGCCTCGCAGCAACTGGACCTGCATCAGCGAGCGATGTTCGACAGCAGCGCGTCCCTGGGCGATCGCTTCCAGCATGGTGTAAAGCGATGGCAGGGGAACTTCTGTGAGGAACCCGAGCGATCCGAGGTTCACGCCCAGTAGAGGAACGTCGACCGCAGCCGTGACCCTCGCAGCTGACAGCAGCGTTCCATCGCCGCCGAGCACCACCACGAGATCGAGCGACTTCGAAGACATCCGCACCCGTGGAACGATTTCTTGACCCTTGGTATATTCCGCTGTTTCCTCGTCCACGATGACTTTATAGCCATGCTCGGTGAGCCAAGTGAACAGGCCGGGAAGAATCCGCGCCACTTCTGGCCGATCGGGCCGGGCAATAATGGCTGCGGTTTTCTGGGAAGGCGCTTGCGGACTGGCCATAGGGAAAAGGAGATTGTACAGAAATTCTGGGAGTTCACCACAGCGGACACTGGGGACACGGAGGGTTAGAACAAACCATAGAGCAGGAACTCGCGGTTCCCTTCGGCGCCGAGGATGGGCGATTCGATGGTTTCGGTCTGCACGGCACCTTGGTTTTTCACTGCCGTTTTGACTTTTTCGACGGACGCGAGTTGTGCGACTTCGTCGCGCACGATGCCACCTTTGCCCACGTGTGCCCTGCCGGCTTCGAACTGAGGTTTCACCAGAACAACGATTTGCCGTCCGTGGCGTTCGCCGGGCGATTCCGGAAATGCAGCTGCGATGACGGCCGGAAGCACCAGGGTCGCCGAGATGAACGACACGTCCATAGCGACGAAATCCACCGTTACGCGGAGGTCTTCGCGTTTCAGGTAGCGGGCGTTGGTCTTCTCGAGAAGCCGGACACGCGCATCTTGGCGTAGTTTGAATTCCATCTGGCCGTAGCCGGTGTCGACGGCAATGACTTGGGCAGCACCGCGCTGCAGCAGGCAATCCGTAAACCCGCCAGTCGAAGCACCAACGTCTAGACAAACTTTCCCCGTGACGGCAATATTCCAATGATCGAGGGCGCGCTCCAGTTTGAGTCCGCCGCGGCCGACGTACTTGAGATCATCGCCAAGCAGTCGGATAACGCACTCCGGAGAAACTTGCGCCCCGGCTTTCTCAACTTTCTGATCGTCGACCAGCACCTTGCCTGCGAGAACGAGAGCCTGGGCCCGCTCGCGCGATGCGGCCAGGGCGCGGTCCACGAGAAGTTTGTCGAGTCTAACTTTCAAGAAATAATTGCTCGCGAGTTGTAACACGAAAGTGCCAGCACTTGCAGTAGTGCAAAGTGTTGAAGCATCCGTTTGGTGTATCACTTACAAAGGTACTTTGGTTCTTTTCCACAGTGTTTTCCACGAAGGTGTTGAAAACTTCGGTCCACCGAGTGCACGAGACAAGAATGGACTACACAAGAATAAAAGCCGCCCGAAACCAGGGCGGCTCTACGATTTTCACTTTGCCGCGAAGACTATCCGGCAACTTCTTCCAAGGTTTTCTGATCGATGTCGAAGTTCGAATGCACGTTCTGCACGTCATCGTGTTCTTCGAACGCTTCCATCAGGCGGATCATGGTGTTGGCCGCAGCGCCTTCCAGCTTGATGTAGTTCTGCGGAATCATGGCAACGCTGGCGGATACAGGCTCGATGCCGGCTTTCTTCACTGCTTCCAGCACGGCTTCATAGGCAGAGGTCTCAGTCAAGATTTCCCAGTTGTCGCCGTCATCATTCAAGTCTTCGCCGCCGAATTCGAGAACGATGTTCATCAAATCGTCTTCTTTCGCAGCAGTCTTGGGAACGAGGATGTCACCCTTCTTATGGAACATCCAGGAAACGGCACCGGCTTCGGCCATGTTGCCGCCGTTCTTGCCGAAAACGTGACGGATTTCGCTCACGGTGCGGTTGCGATTGTCGGTATTGATGTCGAGCAACACCGCCGCGCCGCCTGGACCGTAGCCCTCGAGCGAGAATTCTTCATAGGTAGCGCCAGGCAATTCGCCTGTGCCGCGCTGGATGGCCCGCTTGATGTTGTCGGCGGGCATGTTCTCGGCCTTGGCCGCGAGGATTGCTCCCCGCAGGCGCGGGTTGGAGTCAGGATCGCCGCCGCCGTTCTTCGCGGCGATACTGATTTCCTTAATAAGACGGGTGAAGATCTTGCCGCGCTTGGCGTCGAGCGCGCCCTTCTTGTGCTTGATTGTGGCCCATTTTGAGTGGCCGGACATGGTTAGACCTCGCGTCTAAATATCTTCTTTAAAGAGCTATGGATGGCGCAGGATTCGCCTTCAGAGGAGATCAAGATTACCTCAACAACGCTTGCCTCGGTACGGTATGCAGGCGAGCTTGAATTATAGCACGGGCATTGGACCGGACTGTGGTGGATTTGGTTCCCCCTAGCGTTCTAGCGTTCCTCGGGGTTCGCGTCGCCAGTTCCCTCCAGTTCCCTCTTGTGGTCTTGACTGCCTCCGCCTGGCACACCTAACATGCCATGTCACAGCAGGGTCGCTTAGAGCGCTTGGGTGTTTCAATCATGGATGGCAGGTTGGTCGGGCATTACCGGGTCCTCGAAAAAATCGGCGCGGGAGGGATGGGTGAAGTCTTTCGCGCGCGCGACGAGAGGCTCGGGCGTGATGTTGCCCTGAAGCTGATCCGGCCGGCTTCCAGCGACAATCCCGATCACCTGCGCCGCTTCGAGCAAGAAGCTCGGGCGGCTGCCGCCCTGAACCATCCCAACATTCTTGCCATATATGACGTCGGTTTCGAGGGCACCACGCCCTACATCGTCTCGGAACTGCTGGAGGGAAAGACCCTGCGCCAGCGGCTCTCTGAAGGTCCGATTCCGGTGCGCGAGGCTGCAGACTACGCTCTGCAGATTACACAGGGGCTAACCGCCGCACATGAGCGGCTGATAGTCCACCGCGACCTGAAGCCGGAAAATCTTTTTTTGACCAACGACGGACGCGTCAAAATTTTGGATTTCGGCGTGGCCAAGCTGCAGACACCCACCGAAGGCGATCGTCCGATTGAAAACCTGACAACGGTCACAAAGCACGGTGCTGTCATTGGCACGGTCGCATACATGTCGCCGGAGCAGCTGCGCGGCAAGCCCGTGGATCATCGCAGCGACATCTTCAGCTTCGGTGCGATTCTCTACGAAATGATGGCCGGATGCCGCGCGTTTTGTGGCGAGACCGAAGTCGACACGATGACGGCGGTCCTGCGCGAAGAACCGGCAAGCGCCCAACTGGACGAGGCTGCGGTCCCGCCGGGATACCAGGACATAGTCAAGCACTGCCTGGAAAAGGACCCTGAGAACCGATTTCAGTCGGCAAAAGATCTAGTCTTCGCGCTGCAGACTCTCTCGGCAAGTTCGCCACTTAGAGTAGTTCCCTTCCCCAAGCCAGTTTCGACTGGCTCTAAATTGCCCTGGGCAATCGCAGCGGCCATGGCCGCTGCGACGCTAATCCTCGGGACTGCTCAACTGCTGCACACTACGGTTCCCCCTCCGACCTATCGTCGCTTGACGTTCGAATCCGGCACTGTCTATTCGGCCCGTTTCGCACCCAACGGTGAGTCCATCCTCTACAGTGCCGCATGGGACGGAAAGCCCGTGCAGCTGTTTACCACGGTCGGAAATTCTCTTCTGGCACAGCCGCTCGATCTAAGTGACGCCAATCTACTAGCTGTCTCCCCCAGCAACGAACTGGCGGTCGTTCTCCACGGTGGCCACAATGGTCAACTCGAAACGGTCGACGGAATGCTGGCTCGCGCGCCTTTAGCCGGAGGATCTCCGAAGGAACTGCAGTCGGATGTCCGCTGGGCCGACTGGGACACAGTGGGCAATCTAGCGGTTGTGCATTATGTCGATGGCCACAGCCGATTGGAATACCCAAGCGGGAATGTGCTGTACCAGAGCAGCGGTTGGATCAGCAACATTCGCTTTTCGCCGCAGCATGACAAGATCGCCTTCATGGACCACCCCGCAATCTGGGACAATCGCGGCACGGTGTGCGTGGTTGATCTCGCCCGGCACGTAAAGACTCTTACCCCAGAGTGGGCCTCGGAGCATGGCGTCGCATGGCGCCCGGACGGTAAAGAGATATGGTTCTCGGCTGTTGGGAAAGGAAACAATCTAAATCTGATGGCGGTGGATCTTTCAGGAAAAGTTCGGACCCTTCTCGACTTGCCCACAGCAATCACTCTGCAGGACATCGCGTCGGATGGACGAGTCCTCGTCACGCTGAACTCCAAGCGTCTGGCGATGGCCTTTAGCGCGTTAGGGAACAAGAAACAGGACGTAGACCTGTCGTGGCACGACTTGAACTCAGCCCGGGATATTTCACGCGACGGTCAGTATTTGCTCTTCGAAGACGCCAGCGAGGCTGCCGGTCCGGGCTATGCAGTTGTGATTCGTAAAGTCGATGGCGCCTTACCTATACGTCTCGGCGAAGGCAGCTCTGGAGGCATGTCACCGGATGGAAAGTGGGCAATCTCGATGTCGACGAGCCAGGCCGCGCAATTGACGCTTCTGCCCATCGGCGCTGGCCAGCCTCGCCAGATCGATGTCAGTGGGCTGGCGCACATTCACAATGGATGGGCGCGCTTTCTGCCCGACGGGCAGGCGATTGCCGTGAACGGCGACGAGACGGGCCACGCACCACGGTGTTACCTAGTAAACGTAGCCAGTGGAAGTGCCAAAGCCGCAACTCCGGAGGGAATACCGTGCGGACCGTTATCGCCTGATAGCCGGTACATACTGGGGATCGCTCCGGACCGATCGATGGCGATTTATCCTTTCGACGGTGGCACCCCCAAACCCCTGGCCCACGTCGCATCGGAGTTTCATCCAGTGCAATGGTCAGACAATGGTGCTGTGCTCTACGGCTACCACCTGGGTGAGTTTCCGAGCAAGGTTTACACGATGAAAGTCGCTACCGGCAAAGAGACGGTACTTCAAGAGTTGAGACCGGGAGTACCTGCGGGAATTGTTATGGTGGCTCCGATTGTCGTGAGCCGCGATGGTACACATTTCGCCTACAGTTACAACCAGACTCTTTCCATGCTCTGTCTCATCTCTGGGTTGCACTAACCTGTACGAAAGACCGCTCACTCGATCAATCGAGAGATCCTGCGAAATCATCTGCAACGTAGTGGAAGAAGATCGAAGTGGAGGTTTGCCGCTCGGTCAACGTGCTGCGAGAGTGCGGCAAGCGCGTCCCCCGGTATGCGAGCCCGTCCCCGAGGGCCTGGTAAACAGTCAGAGTACCCGCGGGCGTGTCCAGTTGAATGGGCCATGGAGTTTCGAGGTGCGGCTCGGGAGAGAAATCCAGGCAAAGAGTGATAGTAAACTCGCATTGTTCGCGGTCCGTGTGTTTCTTGAGTTCCGCTCCACTCAGGTATGAAGCCATATAGACGTAGGACGGCTTGAGGGCCTCGCCGGCGACGGCGCTCAGAACAGCAACGATATCCCGGTGGAAGAAGCGGGCCACTGGCTCGTTATAAGCTACGTAACGGCGAGGACTTTGCTTGTCGCCCAGACGGATCGCTCCGGCACGAATTAGATAACGGTAATAGCGCCGCAACGCTGCTACGTGAAAGGGATGGATCAAGTTTCCGATTGGTGCATATCCCTTCTCGCGCAACAACAGGGACGCGTTCCTGAGCACTTCCTCTGAGTGCCGTTTGCGCGACTTTTGGTCTTCGGACATCAGGATTCCCGCTTGTGCCAGAAGCCTGCGTGCGCTCGTCGGGAAAGAGGATGGTACTGGTTCATTCGGACCCAGATTTCGCACCACATACTCGAGCTTTGGGCCGAGCCAAAACGGAAGTAGGTTTTGCGTAGCCGGGTTTCGCACCCAAGCGATCGTTCCCTGCAAGGCAAAGGCCGAGGACAGTGGCTTCTGCGACGCGACCTCTTCGGGCAGTTCACCATCGCCGCACACGGTGCACTCAGGGTTTAGGTAAAGGTCTTGAAGCTGATCCTCCTGAAAGCGCAAGGATCTAAGAGTGCGCTGCGGGATCAGGTGCAACGGCAGTTCATCCAGAAGGCAATAGAAGCGATCGGGCGGGAATGTCGCGGCATAGTTTTGCCGCGACACTCCTCCCATGAGGTTCGCCATCCACTCCAGCCACGCCGAGTTGTCTAGCGACGAAGCCATCCGTTCAAGGTGAAGCGGCTGTCGGCGAAGAGCTGCGAAGCGCAATCCACCGGGGTAATCTCGTGCAGCAATTGGCATGGAAAGAAAACAATCTGATTCTGTTGCGGGACGATTGTCTGGTAACTTCCCGCGCAGACGTACGCTCCTTGCTCAAGGCGCGCGTCGTGAATTCGCAGTTCGCCTCCCCCGAACTGCCGGGGCTCGCGGTGGAAGAAGTAGACGAAGGTCAGATAGCGCGACGCCACCCGATCGCTGGCGTTATCGCTATGGAAGTGGAAGAAGTCTCCGTCGTTGCTCGCGGTGATCTGGGCTTCCGCACCGGCGATGGAGAACTCCTCCATGCCGAGTTGGTCCAGCACTTGCGGCAACGCGGTGTTGATGCGTTCCAGTATCAAGTCCTGATGGTGAGCCAGGTCCATCAGAACGAGGGAGCGGCGGTGTTCATAGTTCACGACGCCGTCATCCGCACTGGGAGAAATCACCTCGCTGGCGCTGAAGTCGACTTCGTGCTCCAAAGTGAAGCGGATTAGGTCTTCCAGTTCTTGCGGTGCCAGGAACTCATCAAGAACGACACACTGTGCCGGCAAAGTTAGCGGGCGCTCGGCAACGGCAGCACTCGTTTCCGAGACGACCGTGGTTCGGACGGCGCTTGGGGTTTGTGGATCTCTGGGTGTCGGAATCAAGGGAGTATCGCGCAGCGGACCGGTTGGTGGTTTCTGCGGAGCGCGGACGCTGGGCGTCTGTGGATCTTTTGGGGGTGGAACAACCGGAGTGTCGCGCATCGGCTTGTGGGGTTCTTTATGGGGTGCTCGCACGCTTGGCGGTGGTGGCGTCCCCGGCGAGTGCGACGGCGTCTGCGGGTCCGTCATGGTGAGCAGCGGCTCGTCTGGGGTTTGCGGGCCAGCGGGTGGTCTCGGTCCGGTGTAAAAGTCGGCTGCCCTTATTCCGGCTAAGTCGCTCAGCGGCACAGCGCTGTCCTCCAGGATACGCTCGACAATGCTGCCGCCCAGCACTGCAAAAGCCCGCTGGGCAACGGTTTCGCCAAGAGCTGAGGCAATGACCGCCCGGACTGCATCCTGCGTTTCGGGATTTTCGCTGGTGGCAGCCTTAGCATGCCGCAGCAGCGTCGCTAGCAGAGAGCGCTCTCGTGTGCTCAGAATTCGCTCATCCCGCATCAAGGTTTCCGAAAAGGAATCCAGAATCTGCTTCGGTGTCATGAGAGACACGCCTCCCCGCGTGTGATCTTCGAGAACACAACCAGGTTTTAGGGACCCGTACTGCAGGGGAAGAAGGACGACAATATAACGGAAGCCTGTTGATAGCCAAGAAAATTCTTCGAACAGGGGGCAGCTTGAGTCGACTAGCGCTGAGCCATGGCGCCGACCATCGACTGGAACACCTTCATCCCGTCGGTGCAACCCAGTTCCGGTTCGGCGGAGCGCTCGGGATGAGGCATCATGCCAACGACATTTCCCCCGGGGCTGCAGATACCGGCGATGTTATCCAACGAACCGTTCGGATTCGCGGCTGTCGTGATCTCGCCCCCTGGAGAGGAATAGCGGAACACAACACGGTTGCCGCGATGCAACTCTTCCAACGTTGTGGGATCACAGAAATAGTTGCCCTCCATGTGGCCGATGGGAATGGTCAACACTTCCCCGGTGGAGCAGGCATTGGTGAATGGGGTCTCAACATTCTCCACCCGCACTTGTACAGGCTTGCAAACGTATTTGAGGCCGACGTTGCGCATCAGAGCGCCGGGGAGCAGGCCCGACTCGCAGAGGATCTGAAAGCCATTACAAATGCCAAGCACCAACCCACCACCGTCGGCGAACTTTCGAACCGACTCCATGACTGGCGAAAACTTGGCAATTGCGCCCGTCCGCAGGTAATCGCCGTAGGCGAAACCACCAGGCACAATGATCGCATCACAATTCTCCAGTTCGTGCGATTCATGCCACAAGAAAGTGACCGACTGCTTGGCGACATGTTGAATCGTCCAGTAAGCATCGTGATCGCAATTCGAACCGGGAAAAATGATGACGCCGAATTTCATGGATGTCCTCAGTTGCAGGAATTTGTGGCTAGTCTAACATGCTCTCGAGCGCGGATACTCGAACGAACTTCGCTCACACCGATGACTCCATCGCGATTTCCTTCAGGCGCCGCAGGTCGAGCTTACCTGTCCCGAGGTAGGGCAGAACATCGACATGCACAAACTGATCGGGGCGCGGCTTCCACAACGCGGGCAGGTCCGACTTGGCGAGTAGCGCAAGGCATGCTTCCAGTTTGTCCGGGGCCAGAGTGTGCAGCGCGATCAGGCGCTCGCCTTTCCTCTCGTCGGGAACTGCGGTTACCGCGAAGGTTTGCTCGGTCGAGCCGCTGAGTTCGTGCAGCTTGTCTTCGACTTTGATGTGAGGCACCATCTCTCCGCCGATCTTGCTGAAGCGGCTCATACGGTCGGTAATGCGAATGAAACCGTCCTCATCGACCGCAGCAATGTCGCCTGTGTTGTACCATCCGTCGCGCAAGACCTCAGCGGTTTTTTCCGGACGATTCAAGTATCCCTGCATCACGTTGGGCCCGCGCACCAGCAGCAAACCTGTTTCGCCCAGAGCAAGCGGTTCGAAGGTTTCAGGATTCACGATTCTCACGCTGATGCCCGGCAGTGGATGCCCGATGCTGGCACGCTTGGCTCCCACTTGGCGGAACTGCGCGGCCCGGAAGTCGCGCGTGTTCACGGTTACCGCCGGGGAACACTCGGTGCAGCCGTAGCCTTCCAGGGGACGGACTCCGAAGCGGTCTTCAAAAGCAATCGAAGTTCGCTCCGGAAGTTTCTCGGCACCAGCCATTACATACTGCAGGCTGCCAAAGTCTTCGGGTTCGCAGCGACGGATATAGGCCTGCAAGAAGGTCGGCGTCGCCAGCAGGAACGTAACGCCATATTGACTGACCAGGGCACCAATCGCGCGTGATTCGAGTGGGCTGGGATGGAACACGACGCTCATCCCGATCGTCGTGGGCAAACAAAGCGTTCCAGTAAAGCCGAAGGAATGGAAGAACGGCAGAATGCCAAGGATCTTGTCGTTCCTTCCGAGCATAAAGACCTGATTCAGTTGCTCGACGTTGGAGGCAACGTTGTAGTGCGTGAGTATGACGCCCTTGGGATCGCCGGTGCTACCACTGGAGAAGATGATCGTGGCGACGTCATCGAGGGTTGTCTTGCGGGTTGTTCCGACAGCCTTCTCGATGAGTCGCACGGGCAGCAGCCAGGAAATCAGGGCAGCACTCAATCGTTCGAGGAAGCCCGGCTTATCGGCCAGATCCTCCAGCATGATCGCTTGCGCCGGCACCTGAAGATGGACGCGTTCCAGAAAGGCCTTCGACGTGATCACCGTCTTCAGGTCGCATTGCTTGGCACACGAGGCCAACACTTCGCTCGATGCCGTGTAGTTCAAATTGACGGGAACCTTCCCCGTCAGCAGCGCTGCCATGTTGATAAGCGCGCCCGGAACCGACGGTGGCAGCAAGATGCCTACCATCTTTTGATCGAGCCAGACGGAACGGAGTCGCCGTGCGAGGAATACAGTACTCGTAAGAGCCTTGCCAAACGTGACTTTCGGTGTGCGGCCGTCGGCCATGGCGAAGCGCAACGGATGACGTCGCGCGGTCTGCACGAACGAACGATGCAGCGTCCGCATATAGCGCTTGCGGAAGTGATACGCCTCTGCTCCAAGTTCCTGCACCGCCTGCCGCACCTCCTGCGCGCTTGTAGTTGCGGGCATCGGCTTTCCAAACGTCACGGTCACCGGATACGGAATCCGCCGCGGCATCTTCCATAGAAACTTTCCGCGTTCGAAGCTGAAGATCGATCCCCAGACGCCCCCGAGATTCACCGGGATGATCGGTACATCGACACCCTTCACGATTCTCTCCATCCCGCGGCGGAACGGCAGCATCTGGCCGATGCGCGTCATCTGACCTTCGGGGAAAATACAGACCACTTCCCCATCCTTGAGGGCCTGGGTAGCGGTGCGCAGCGACTGAATCATTTCGCGGGGACGCAGCTGGGATGAGATCGGAATCACGCCCATGATCTTGGCAAACGGCTTCACCAGCGGGTGATCATACGAACCCTTGAACATGAGAAAGCGAATGGGACGATCGATGGAGGCGATGAGCAGCACCGCGTCCACCATCGAGACGTGATTCGGCACCAGCAGCGCGCCGCCCTTGGCCGGGACATTGTCGCGGCCTTGCAGACGAATTCGGTAGAGCGTGTGGGTCGCTATCCACAAGAGCAGCCGAAGCAACGCGTCGGGCAGCAGGTACAGAACGTAAACCGTCGCCGCGACAGTCATCAGCGAAGCGGCGAGAAAAATGTGGGGTGGGCTGAGGTGTGTGTAGTGCTGGAAGACGTAGTAGATTCCCGCCGCACCGCCAATGCCGACAAATGAGAGCAGGTTCGCCGCCGCGATCACGCCGCCCTTATCTTTCTCGTCCGGACGGTGCTGAATCAGCGCATTGACTGGAACGGCAAAGAATCCAGCCGAGAAGCCCAGTGCAGCGAGCAGTCCGAGCACATGCGTGAACGAAAGATTCTGCCGGGAAAGCAGGATGCCGAACACGGTCATGCCCACCGAGCCCAGCGGAATCAATCCGTATTCGACCTTCCCGCTGGAGAGATACCCAGCAGCCAGACTCCCAAGACCGATCCCGATTGCAACTGCGGCTTGAAGAATCCCCGTGCGCGTGGGGCTGATGTGCAACACATCGCTGCCATAGAACACAATGTTGGCCGTCAGCAGCGCGCCCAGAAACCAGAAGTATGTATTGCCGAGCACGGCCAGCCAGAGAACGCGATCCTTACGGATCAGACTGCCCTGCACCCAAAGATCGCCAATTGGGTTGGCGCGAAACTTCTTCGTGGGATCCGCAGGAGGAACCTTCGTGATTCCCAGACTGAAGAGCAAGCCCACACAAGACAGCCCCAGAAAGATAAGCCCCGACCAACCTCGATGTGACTGAAAGAAGTCCGCCAGGAATGCGCCTGATACTCCTCCCGCAATCACCGCCAGAAAGGTCCCGAGTTCGAGTACGCCATTGCCCCAGGAGAGCAGCGGCTCTGGCAACAATTCCGGGAGCAATCCATACTTCGAGGGACCGAAGAGCGCTGCCTGTGTGCTCGCCAGAAACACTGCCGCCATTTCAAGGTTCAGGTTCTGCCAACCCAGTCCCGCGATAGCCAACACCATCACGGCCATCTCCAATAACTTGGTGCCGATGGTAACGGTGCGCTTGCTGAAGCGATCCGCGAGAAAGCCGCCCGTCATCGAGAACAAAATGAATGGAACTGAGAACAGCGTGCCGACGACCAGCACCAACCGGTCGCGATCGGCCTTCTGCATGGCCATCCCAAGGATGAGGAAAACCACCAGGTTCTTCAGGCCATTTTCGTTGAATGCACCTTGAAACTGGGTGATGACCAGAGACCAGAAGCCGCGCCGCCACGGCCGAGCAGCGTTCTCCACTCTACCGAGCGCGCTTTCAGTGGGCGGGTTTGCAGTGGTCTCAAGTTCAGGCACAACCGTACTTTGGCTCATAGAGGTGTTCTCACAAGCTGCTGTTGTGCTTGGAGTTTTGCCCATCTTGTCACGAAGGGGAGCTCAAATCCAGTCACCACAGATCAGAACGTTAGTAACTTTGGAGTTTGCAGAATGAAAGAAATGCAAGACCGAGCCTTCCGCGCGTTCTAGTATTTAGGCTACGAAATCACGAACATACGGGGGAGTGCCAATGCTGGAACTCGTTCTCGTAGTGATCGCGGTATTAGCCTTGAGCGAGCCTACGGTTAGTATCGTGTTCGCTCTGGCCGCAGTTGGGCTCAGCGCCTGGAAGCAAAATAAACTTCGTCTGCAAGTGCAGGATCTGGCCGAACTGAACACCAAGCAGAGCGATGCCCTGCATCGTGAACTGTTGGAGCTGAAGCGCCAGATAGCAGCGCCGCCCACGACTGCAGAACCCGTCCACGAAACGCCGCAGTCCGTGCGTTCGGCGGTTCAGACCGAGCCCGTCAAGGTATCGGCTCCAGCTGTGCAGAAGCGGGTGGAACCGGTCGTCGCTCCTGCGCCGAGCGGTCTCCCGCCCACTCCTGCGGTTGAGAAGGTCGCGGAGTCTATTACCGCGAAGCAGAAAGAAGAAGCAAGGCCGACAGTCCCTGAGATTGTAGAGCAGCCGAAGCGTCAGCCGGTTCCGCCTCCGATCGTTCAGGCGCCGATCGCCGCGCCACCCGTTGCGGTACGGACTCCGTCCGAATCCAAAACACCGGCGCCCGTTGCGTCGGTCCCAGTTACTCCGCTTCGACCTCCGGCAGCAGTAACTCCGCCACCGCTTTCGCGAACGCCGGTGCCGCCCATGACAGCGCCTGCAACTTCGACGACGCCGCCACCTCCAACGCCCCCGCCTCCGCCGGCGGCTCGCGTTGGCGCGCCCCCGCAGCATGCCGCGTTTCGCGCTTCCGCACCGGCCGCGCATGCGCCAGATACTTCTGTTCCCAAGATGAGTTCCCAGGAGCGCATGAAGTCTGTGTTTGCTCTGGAGGAGATCCTAGGCAGGAATTGGCTGAACAAGATCGGCATCGTTCTGATTGTGCTTGGCGTCGCATACTTCGGCATCAAGGAACTCGGCCAACTGGGTCCTTGGGGAAAAGTCGCGCTCTGTTACTTGATCTCCCTTGCCCTTCTCGGCGGCGGGATTTTTCTGGAGAAACGCGAGCGCTACCGTGTCTTCTCTTATCCCGCCATCGGCGGCGGATGGTCGCTCCTGTTCTGGACGACCTATGCGCTGAACCACGTCCCGGCAATGCAGGTGCTGGATTCTCTCAGTGTAGATCTCATCCTCATGCTGGCCGTGGCGTTAGCCATGGTCGTGCACACGCTGCGCTACCGCTCGCAGGTGGTCACAGGGATCGCGTTTCTGCTGGCCTATGGCACCGTCGCACTCAGCAATGATGACGTCTACAGTCTCTCTGCCGGCGTGATTCTCGCAGTTGGACTCGTCGCCATCGTCATCAAGATGGGATGGTTCGAGCTCGAAGTCTTCGGCATTCTGTCGAGTTACGGAAATCATCTGTACTGGTTGTACCGGCTGCTTGGAGCCAACGGGGCCGAGGGGCACGCGTTCCCCGACTACCACGCCAGCACTGCGATCCTCTTGTTTTATTGGATCACCTATCGTCTTTCGTACATCGTCCGCAAAACAAAGTCCCCCTTCGAAGAGCATATTTCAACTGCGGCTGCGCTGCTCAACACGCTGCTGCTGCTGGGGAGCATGAAGTTCCAATCGGTGCAGCCTAAGCTCGCGTTCTGGGCACTGCTCATCATCGGAGCCATCGAGTTCAGCCTGGGACAGCTTTCGATCACTAAACGCCGTCGGGAGGCATTCATCGTTCTAAGCGTTCTGGGCACTGCGCTGATGATCAGCGCGGTTCCGTTCCGCTATTCCGGCAACAACGTCGCTATCCTCTGGCTGATCGGCGCCGAAGCATTTCTCGCCGCCGGCGTGATGGTCGGTGAAGTCGTGTTCCGCAGGCTGGGGTTGTTTGCAGGCTTGCTGGTCGGCTTGCATCTGGTCGGAATCGATTTTCAGCAGCTCATGGTCGCCCGGCGAGTCGGCGACAATGTTGTGCTGGGCGCCGGAGTCATATTCGCACTCTGCGCCTTCGTCTTCTACTTGAACACTCTGCTCGCGGGGCAACGCTGGCGTCAGTTTTTCACGGATCCTCCGGACGCGCCCATGCTTACCGCTCATTCCTATGTGGGATGCTTCGCGGCTGCGTCCGCCGCCTGGGCATTGTTCTCAGCTGACTGGACGGCTCTCGCCTTCGCCGGCGTGATGTTGACCTTAGCCGTACTTGGCCGGAAGCTACGATCGATCCACCTGCAAGTGCAATACACCGTCCTCGGCGTGCTGACTTTGTATCGCGTGGGCGTGGTCAACCTGCACAGCGAAGTTGCACAGTATACCCACGTTCAGAACCGGTTGATCACGTTGCCGATTCTCTCTGCAGCCTTCTATCTCACAGCAAAATGGGCGGCAACTCGGGAGGATGATTCCAATCAACGTTTCTTCCGCGGGATGTTCGCCTTTGCGGGCACGGCGCTGATCACAGCCCTCATCTACTTCGAAGTACCCGAACTCTGGCAGCCGTTCGCGGCAATAGCCTTCGCAGTGCTGCTCTTGGAGGTGGGCCAACAGATCGAATACCCCGTGCTGGCGTGGCATGCGCATCTGTTGGGCGTTTTGGCAGCCCTCGCCGCTGTGAGTGCCGACCCATCGGGCATCCAGCGCTGGCACAACATTCCGCTGCACGCCTTGGCCGCGCTGCCCGTCGTCGTGGGAGCTTATTGGATCGCCCGGCGAATCAACGTTCCGCATCAGGACCACGTGCGGTTCGGTCGTATCGGGTACAGTTCGGCGGCCACTGGGTTGATGGTTTGGGTGCTCAATGAAGCTGTGCCCGCGCCTTGGATCGCCGTCTCCTGGATAGCGTTCGCAGTTATCCTCGCACTCGTGATGCGCCGGATCAGTTACCGGCCGCTCGGGTGGCAAGCCAATGTGGTGGCGGCGTGTGCACTGGTCCGCGCTTACTCGTTCAATCTTGAACTGGAGCAATCGGTCTGGCCGGGTGTTTCACTGCGACTGGTCACTATTACGATTGTGGCCGCGGGACTTTACTTCCTATCACGCCAATCGACAACGCCCGATTCCGAAGGCCGGCAGGCGGTCGCTTACCTGCACACCTTCGCTGCGACGGCTCTGCTTGCGTTCCTGGCGTGGCATGAAGCGCCCAATGCATGGCTTGCAGTGATCTGGGCTGCGTTTGCTCTCGTGCTCGCGCTCGTCGATCGTCGATTTGAGCTTGAGGATCTTCGCTGGCAAGCGCACGCGCTCTCCGCTCTCACCATGGCTCGCAGCGTCGTTGTGAATCTGTACGTCACCGACTATTGGCATGGCATTAGTGTCCGACTGCTCTCTCTGGCCATCGTCGCGGTCATCTTTTATGCGATGTCACGGCTCATACGCATGCCGGAACAATTCCGTGAGCGCGAATTCCATCACATCTATTCGTGGGCCGCATCAGCGTTGGTTTCGTTGTTGCTGTGGTACGAGTTGGAGTCGCTGAGTATTGCCGTGGGCTGGGCTGTCTTCGGCCTGGTTCTCTTCGAGTACGGGCTCTGGCGAAAAGTCCGGCAGTTTAGGTTCCAGGCCTATGTGGCGCTGGCTGCTTCATTCGGACGAATATTCTTCGCAAACCTGACCGCCGGAAATCCCGGAGAATTCTGGGGACCACGGATCTACACCGTGCTGCCGATCACCCTCATCTTGTTCTTCGTCTACTTCCAGTTGGACGAACAATCGGCGCCAGACGATCGCGGCTTCCACTTCGATATGCTGCTCGCCCACCTCGGCACCGGCACCGTGGTTGCTCTCCTTTACTTCCAGTTTGCCAACGAGTGGCTGGTCACGGCGTGGGCCGCGGTGGTCTTCGTCCTGTTCGGACTGGCGCTATGGTTGGACCGTCCCCTGTTCCTCATTCAGTCCTTGCTGCTTACTGTGGGAGTCTGCACGCGCGGCGTGATGCACAATCTTTTTGGCGCAAGCTATTTTACCGGTGGCGACTGGACCGGACGTTATTTCGTTCTAGGCTCCGCCATTGCTTTGTTGCTGGCATGCCTGCCCTTCGCGTTCCAGTGGCGCGATCGCTACCGGAACAAGCTTTCGGACAACTGGTACGGCGCGTTGATGAGGCATCCTGAGCAATTCATGTTTTTTGCGCCTATCGCGCTTCTCACGCTCATGCTCGCCATCAAGATGCGCCTCGGCATGGTCACCGTCGCGTGGGGCATTGAAGCGCTGTCGATCATGGTCTTCGCCTTCGTCATTAAAGAGCGTAGTTTCCGCCTGACTGGATTCCTGCTTCTGATCGCAAGCTTTGGAAAGATGTTGCTGCTGGATATGTGGTCGGGGGCCTGGACCTGGCGTGATCGCTACATCACGTTCGTGATTGTGGGTGTCGCAATGGTCTCGGCCTCTTTCCTGTACAACAAGTACAGCGAGAAGATCCGGCAATTCCTATGAAACGTACTGCGGCGTTTATGGTTGTGCTGCTCGTCGGAGTCGCGGGCCTCTATTTCAGCCAGCGCCGCCACGACCCCACGCCAGTGTCGGCAAACGCGATCGTGGCAATGGCGGCTGATGCCCAGCGCGACTTGAGCCGCGCGCCCATGCGGCTGACCCGCCTCTCCGATGCCGAGGAGATCGCCGTCGGCAAACAACTGGCTACCGGATACTCCATCTCCACAGAAAAGCTCAGCCCGGAACAGCAGGCGCTCGACAGCTACGTGCAACAGGTGGGGAACGCCGTTAGCGCGAACGCCCACCGGCGTCTGCCGTATTCATTTCACCTCGTACCCGACCGGAGCATGATCAACGCCTTCTCCCTTCCCGGAGGACCGGTTTATGTCGGCGAGGGAATGCTTGACCTGATGACCAGCGAAGACGAACTTGCCGCCGTGATTGGACACGAAGTCGAACACATCGACCACTACCACTGCGCCGAACGGGTGCAGATCGAAGCCCGCCTGCGCGATCTGCAACTTGGCATCGTGGGTGCCCTCCTGCAAATCCCGGTTCAGGTCTGGGAAGCCGGTTACAACAAAGATGAGGAACTCGAAGCCGACCGCGAAGGCATGCGTCTGGCTGTTCTCGGCGGTTACTCAGCCTACGGGGCGGTCACGATGTTCGAGCGTTTCAGCAAACTGCACAGCGAGTATGTTGTTCACGCGCGGAGTCCGGAGGAAGAACTCACGCAACTTGCGATTCAAAGCCTGCAAGGATATTTCCGCTCCCATCCCCTGCCCTCCGAACGCCTCGCGCAGGCCAACAGCCTGATCGCGCAGGAAGGCTGGCAGGATCGAAAGACGCAGAAGCCTTTCCGCATCGAATACGAAGTGCAGAATGGACAATTCGTAAAGTAAGAGCTTCGAGCTGGGTCGGTTTTAATCCTACTGTGGATTTTCCGCGGGTGAAACCTTGGGCGTGTTCTGCTGCTCGGCCACTGCCGGAGACAACGTCGGCCTAGTCGAGATCGGCTGATCTGATATCGCCTGCACCGCCGCGGGCTCATTGGTTTCTGCCGCTGCCTGCGGCACATTCCCCGAATACGTCTGCGGAGGATAACCTCTAGCTTGCACGATCGCCCAATGCCATTCCTCATCGGCAGCCAGCTGCGTCTTGAGCGAAGTACTGAAGACCGCCGTTTCCCATGGCGGGGCGGCCGCACGCATTCGATAAATCGTCGTCAAATCGGGCTTTTTCTCCGGTCGAACCTCAGTCTCTGCGTCGCCGATCGACACGCCACCGAGAACAACGTTCTTTTTGATGACAGTCAGAGCCACCGCAACTTCGCTGACGTGCCAGTCCGTCCGGTTATAAACGGCAACGATCAGCGCATCGCCTTCGATCGTGGCTGGTCCATCGAGCTTCGCCAGTTCGCCAGAAGGCAACTCCATCTGCGCGTATTGATTGGAGAGCAGCGACTTCACATTGGCCGTGAAGGCGAGACTACAGGTGACATCCGGCGCGCTGACTCGGAATCCTTTGCTTTCTCCCGCCATCAGGAACCTGAGCGCTGAGCCCGGCGCGTGGCGGCTTTCCGCCTGATCCATCACCTTGGTTAAGTTGTCGTCATCAATGACGCTCTGCGCCGATGGAGTCTTCTTGCGCAAGGTACGGGCCACGTCTCCCAGGGGAGTGTCGTTCGGATCGCCGCTCGGATCATCCTGTGCAGCCAGCCGCGCGGGGATCAGCGCCGCAAGAAGCATGGGCAGTGCGAGGATCAGACGTGTTTTTCGCGGCCAGAACATGAAGCTCAGAGCGCTCGCGAGAGAGGCCCTGAGCTAATTGTATGGAGAATCGAAGAAACCGGGACGATACGGGCAAACCTTAGTAACAGTTACTTCAGGGAGGAGCAAGAAAGCAGTGGGCGCGCGCTTGACGAAATGGAGGCGCAACGGGGCGCACGCCCAAGCCCGGAGAAAACCGTTCTACAGAAGTCCCTGCGAACGAAACCGTGTGACTGGGTCGACTACCGCTTGCCGCTTAAAAATCCAGCGGGCCACCGCGAAGCCAAGTGCCGCATAGAACAGATGCATCTTTCGCATAGGACACCTCCCAATCCGAACCGACCTCGGTGATTCTTAAGGGGAGGAAGCAACTACAACCTCTATCGGCACAATAGCAACAGGGCTCAGCGCGAACAAGGCACAACAGTGCCATCGACGTGGCACGGAAGTAATAGAAGTAACATTCAAAGACAACAGGCTGGAAACACGGCCGTTATTCCTTGCCGTTCCCCAGCCTGTGCGAGTTGCGAGGTCAATCAGTGCGCCGGAATCGCCTCGTCCGTAGCGCGTCCTGGCGGCGGCACCACTACGGTCGACAGGCTACCTTCCGCCGTGAGCTTCTGAAATGCGGCCAGATCGCGGCGCTGCAAATCCTCCCAACGCCCAATCAGCTCGCCGCTCTGCCGCTTCAGCTTCTCAAACTGCTTTTGCTCGGCGTCGGTTGGAGCAGAATCCGCGGTGCCCATATCCATCGCAAGGTAGGCAAGCTTCGCGTCCAGCTGCGGAGGATACGCCAGCGAGTCTTCGTTCGCGCTGATGGTCAGGTTGACGAGTTCCTCGCGGACAGCCACGAGCTTCTTCTCCAGGTCGTCCGCTGCACTGACGATTGTCTTTGTGCTGGTGTTTTCCGGCAAACGGCGTTTCAGCCCAGACAACTGAGCGCGAACGTCCTGGATTTGGTTCACCGCATCGTAGACTCGGCTCAATTCGTCACGCGTCTGCAGCAGCAGGTTGAATTGCTGTTCCAGATCGGCCTGGCTGACCTGCACCCGCGGATCCAGTTTCAGATCGAAAGGCGCCGTCTGCGTTTGTGCTCCCACTGTCAACCGAACCTGGTAGTGACCCGGTACAGCGACCGGGCCTCGGGCTCCGCTGCCATATTCCCACAGGTAGTAGCCAGGGACGTGACGCGCTTCTTCGTAGCGCAAATCCCAGACGAATCGATTCAATCCGGCATCCGGTTTGAGTTGCTTCTCCGGCTTTTTGTCATCTGGGTCGGGTGGCTCTTCCAGTGTGTTGTACTCGGCACTGGAATACTTGCGAATGACTTTGCCGGAAGCATCCAAAATCTCGATCTTCGCTTCGGTGTCAGCCTTCGGCGCGTCCTTCAAGAAGTAGTAAATAACCGCGCCGGCTGGCGGATTCTGCCCCGTCCGCTTGGAAGGATGACGTTCGCCGCCGGCTCCCGCCTGAATCCGGTACGCCGTCCCCGGCGTATACAGGAACGCATCTTTCTGCGCGATGTCATCGCTGTACTGCCGCAGCGGAGAGATGTCGTCGAGAATCCAGAATGCTCGACCGTGGGTAGCAACGACCAGATCGTTGTCCTTGATCACCAGATCGTGCACCGGCGTCGTCGGCAGATTCAGCTTCAGGGGCCGCCAATTGGCGCCGTCGTTGAACGAAACATACACTCCCGTTTCCGTTCCCGCGTAAAGCAGACCGCGCTTCTTCGGATCTTCCCGCACCGCGCGTACAAACGCCGTGTCTGGAATCCCCCGAGTCAGATTCGTCCAACTCTTGCCGTAGTCGCTGGTCTTGTAGATGTAGGGACGCAGATCGTCGAACTGATGGCGATCGACGGCCACATAGGCAGTTCCCGCATCATGCGCGGAAGCATCGATCAAGCTGATGCGCGCCCACTCCGGCATATCCTTCGGAGTGACGTTGCTCCAGGTCTTGCCTTCATCCTGCGTCAACTGAATTACGCCGTCGTCGGTGCCGACCCAGAGCAATCCTTTCTTGAGCGGCGACTCCGCTAGCGCGAAAATCGTGTCGTAATACTCTGTTCCCGAGTCGTCGAGCGTAATGTCGCCGCCCGAGACTTTCTGCTTCTCCTTGTCATTCCGCGTCAGGTCGGGACTAATGGCCTGCCAGTGCACGCCCCCGTCGGTGGTCTTAAACAACTGCTCCCCGGCATGGTACAGCGTGTTGGGATCGTGCAGGGAGAGCATCACCGGCGCGGTCCACTGGAAGCGATGCTCCAGATTCGCGGCCCCGTGCGCATCGGAAAGTTCCGGCTGCTCGGTGATCGCCTTTACCTGTCCGATGTGCCGGTCGTAGCGCGTGATGTTTCCCTGATAATCGGCTGCGTAAACAATATTTGGATCGCGGGGATCCGGAGCAATATAGCCGGCCTCGCCGCCGCCCACGTCATACCAGTCGCTGTGGCTGATCGATCCGTCGTCGCTGCGGCTGACGATGGCCACTGTACCGCTATCTTGTTGCGGACCATACACGCGATATGGCGTCGCCGAGTCTGTGATGACGTGATAGAACTGCGCGGTCGGCTGGTTGTCCTGGAGACTCCATGTCTTGCCGCCATCCAGCGTTATCGTCACGCCGCCGTCGTTGGAAGCGATCATCCGGCGCGTATTCTGGGGATCGATCCAGAGACCGTGGTTATCGCCGTGCGGCACTCGAATCTTGTTGAACAGATGCCCACCGTCGGTCGATTTGTAGGACTCGACATTCATGATGTAGAGGACGTTCTCGTCGCGTGGATCGGCGATCACGTGCATGTAGTACCACGGACGCTGCCACAGGCTGTGGTCGGGATTTACCAACTGCCACGATTCGCCACCGTCATCCGAACGATAAAGTCCGCCATCCGGATTGTGTGCCTCGATCAGCGCGTACACGCGGTCTGAGTTCGCCCCCACAGCCACACCGATCTTTCCGTATGGCCCCTTGGGCAGGCCGTGTTCCTCGATGTGCTTCCACGTGGTGCCCCCGTCGCTGGAACGATAGAGTCCACTGCCCGGGCCTCCACTCGACATGCTCCAAGAAGTGCGCCGCGCCTGCCATAGCGCCGCAAAAAGAATGTTGGGATTGTGTGGATCAAATGCTACGTCAATGCCGCCGGTGTTTTCGTCTTTGTAGAGAACCTTCTCCCATGTCTTGCCGCCGTCGGTTGTTCGGAAGATGCCACGTTCGGTGTTCGGCCCGTAGGGATGCCCGAGCGCCGCCACAAAGGCGACATCCGGATTCGTAGGATTAATAATGACCTTGCCAATCGCGCGCGAATCTTTCAAGCCGACGTTCTTCCAGGTTTTGCCGCCGTCCAGTGACTTGTAGACACCATCCCCGTGCGAGATGTTGCCGCGAATGCAGGCCTCACCCGTCCCTACATACAGGACATTGTGATTGGAGCTCGCCACTGCGATGCTCCCGATCGCGGATGTCCCCTCTTTGTCAAAGACCGGCGACCACGTCATTGCGCCATCGGTCGACTTCCAGACTCCGCCGCCTGTCGCGCCGAAATAATAAGTCGTCGGATCCCCCGGAATTCCGGCCGCTGTTAACGATCGCCCGCCGCGGAACGGCCCGATCATGCGGTACTTCATCCCTTTGAAAGCCTTCTCCTCGGGCTTGGAGCTTTCGGCGGCGTCGGCAACGCTCGCAGCCGGAGCTGGCGGTTGTGCAGTTTGCGTCGTGGGTGACGGCTTCACGGCCTTGGATTGCCGCTCCGGTTTGGCTTGTGAGTGTGCGGGAACTGCAATCCCGATCGCGAATATCACCGCGATGGCCAACAAAGAAAAGATCGACACGTTCACGCGAAATCTGGATGGGCCCATGTTCAGGTTATCTCCGGGAAGAATTCGACAATCGGGTTATGGTAATTGAACCCAGGCTGGCTGCAAAGGGCACCAGGCGTTTCCCACCAGCCCCGCCTGACTGCGAGTCACGCCGCGCAGGCGCGTAATCACTTTTTCGAGATCATGATTTTCTTCGCGGCTTCCAACTCTTTTCGCTTCGCCCCATCCACCTTGGGATACGCAAGGTCGAGAGACTCCAGTGTCTCCACCACCACTGTCGAGACGACCAGCCGCGTAAACCATTTGTTATCCGCGGGCACGACGTACCACGGAGCGTGTTCGGTCGCCGTATTGGCGATCATCTCTTCGTAGACCTTTTGATAGTCGTCCCAGAATTTGCGTTCGCGAATGTCGGCCGCCGAGAACTTCCAATTCTTTTCAGGCTCATCCAGGCGCTCCAAGAAGCGACGCTTCTGCTCCTTCTTCGAAACGTTCAGGAAGAACTTGCGGATGACGGTCCCGCTCCGCGCCATGTGCCGCTCGAAGCACCGGATGTCCTCGAAACGCTCCTCCCAAATATTCTTGCCCACCAGTGAAGGCGGCGACTTCTGGCTCTTCAGGATTTCAGGGTGAACCCGTACCACCAGTACCTCTTCGTAATAAGATCGGTTGAAGATGCCGATATGCCCACGCTCCGGCAAATCGCGCGTCGTGCGCCACAGAAAATCGTGTTGCAGCTCGAGATCGGACGGCGCCTTGAAGGAATACACCTGACAGCCCTGCGGATTGACTCCAGACATCACATGTTTGATGATGCCGTCCTTGCCAGCCGCATCCATCGCCTGAAATATCAGCAATAAAGCCCAGCTGTCCTGTGCGTACAGCTTGACCTGCAGATCCGCCGTACGGTCGATGCCCTCCTGCAAGGCCTCGCTAGCGCTTTCCTTGGATTGCCAGTGTCCCGTATCCGCCGGATCGAAGTCTTTCAGCCGGAAATGCTTGCCGCTTTCTACACGATAGGTCTCCGCTAATTTGTCCGTCTTCATTTGTGAGCTATTCCTGAAGAAATAACCTTAAGAGAGCCGTGATTGTAGACCTAGTGGCCAGCAAAGCAAGTGGCGTCGGGACCCGCTCCATCAGCCACTGTTTGCGAGGGAATTCCTATATTTTCAGCCAGCTTGGTGTTGAAGCGGAACGTCATGCCAGATTCCGCCTGCACCGGCACGCCCTTTACCACCATGGCCTTGAGCTTCCACTTCAAGAGCTGGTCGCGGGCGGCATCCTGCAATCCCGCATTGTCCGCATTCAGGGGATACGCCTCACGCACTCGCCCTTGCCGGTCCACAGAAATGTACATACTGAGCAGGCCCGACGTTTTCCCACTCTTCACGGCAGGCCAAACCATCGCGGGCTCGCTATCGGAGACTTGCTCGATGGTCGATTGCGTCACGTGAATGGACTGCAGCTTCTGTTCCGCTGAAGTTGCGTGTTCAACCATAAAAAGCCCAGCATCCGGCTTCAGTTCCTCTAACAGAACTACGTTCGCGACGAGATTGGTCCCCGGCTCGGGATCGAACTGGTACCGCCGGGCGATCGTCATCTCACCGAATTTCTGGTAGTCGTGAAATTCCATGCCGTAGCCGGGCGATGCGACCATCTTCAGATGCCCGGCCTCGTCGAAGCAGATACTCGCAAATGCATCGTTGTTGACCTTCTCTGATCCAAGCTTGAACTTCATTCGAGCGCATGCATCCGAGCGTTGACTGTTCAGAAGCGTCATCTGCGTGACCTTGGAGTCCTGCTTCTTCCAGACGTCCGCGTTCGGGACAGGATCAAAGAGGCCATTCACAAAAGCTCTCAGCCATAGCGGATAATAGTCGCCGGTAATCTGCTCGCTGCTCTTATCCCCATTGACGATCAATGTTTGCTTGAAGTCGGGAGTTTCAATCACGCGAGTCCACTGCCGGGGCGAAGCCCAGGATTCCTCAATCTCGGCACGATACGGGGAGGCCGGATTGCTTGACTCGGACAAGTGCACTTTCACGTGAAAGGGCTTGGCCCGCGTCCCGGTGAGCGAGGACTGCTCCAGCGCCTTCTTGAGCTTGTCCCCCAACGGAGCCGACGATTCGTTGTATTGCGCGAAGCAAACGCTGGCACAGAATAAAAAGATTGCTGCGCTAGGAAAGCTCTGCAATTTACTCGCGTTCATCATGGTCGCAATCATAGCCCCCGCAGCCCCGCAATGAAAGCGCCGGGGACAAGTGGCCGGCCAATTCGTTGGGAGTGAAGCCCGCCCGGCTTGCCGCGAGATGATAGGATCACTGGCGTGCGGCTGTTCGCGCGTGACGGGTTCGCAGGAGCGCGGGCATCGAGCGCAACTCGACTGATTGGAGCTTCAACATGAAAGCGCTTCCCCTCGTCGGAGTCTTGCTGCTGGTACTAGGAGTGTTGTCGCTCGTGGTGCCCGTTCCTCACCGCGAGAATCATGGCGTAAAGATCGGCGACGCCAAAATCAGCGTCCAAACCGAAAGCAGCGATAAACTGCCTCCTGCGGCCGGCATTGTTCTTCTCGCCGGCGGCGTAGTTGCCCTCATTCTCGGATTGCGCAAAACGTAAGCCAACCCCAGGGTAGACGCGCTTGTTCGAATCTGAGTTCTTGACTCCCACGCAGGATGGCAAAGACCGCTACCTGAGGCTTGTCTCCGAAGCCGCTCAGATTGTCTGCGAGTCTTTGCCAGAAACTCCCTATTCCGGAAAGAACGCCACTGCGCTAGCGGACCTCATCAGCACCGATTTTCTTCCCGACACTGGAGCGACTTCCGAACAGATAGCCGCCACGTTGCGCACGGTCGCCTCAAACTCGGTCGCAGTGAACCATCCTCATACTGCAGCCCATCTGCACTGCCCGCCGCTGCTAGCCGCGTTGGCTGCCGAGGTTGTGATTAGTGCACTCAACCAGTCGATGGATTCCTTCGACCAGGCGCCCACCGCTACCGTCGTCGAGCAGAAGATGATTCGCTGGTTGAACGCGCAGGTTGGGTTGCCCGCTACTTCCGATGGGACGTTCACCACTGGAGGCTCGCAGTCGAATTACATGGGACTCCTGCTGGCGCGCGACGCGTTTCTTCAGAAGCATTGGAACTGGTCTGCGCGGAAATTTGGCCTTCCCCCGGAGGCTCGACGGCTGCGCATCTTCTGCTCCGAGGTTGCGCATTTCACCGTTGAGAAGGCCGCATCGCAGTTGGGCCTGGGAACCGATGCCGTTGTGCGCGTTGCCGTGGATAAGCACTTCTGCATGAGCCCCGCAGCGCTGCGGGATTCTCTGGATTCCACTTACGCCGCAGGCCTGCTTCCCTTGGCGATAGTTGCTACGGCAAGCACAACCGATTTTGGCTCCGTCGATCCCTTGTCCGAGTTAGCCTCCCTGGCGCAAACCGAGGGCGCGTGGCTTCATGTGGACGCGGCTTACGGCGGCGCTCTGCTCTTCTCCGCCCAGCATCGCAGCAAGCTGAACGGCATCGAGGCCGCTGATTCCCTCGGCATCGACTTTCACAAACTGTTCTGGCAGCCCATTCCGTGCAGCGCATTTCTGCTGCGCGACGCCCGCCACTTCGACTCGATCAAGTTGCACGCTGATTACCTCAACCCCGAAGCTCACGCAGACGACGGCATCCCCAACCTCGTGACGACTTCCCTGCTCACCACCCGCCGCTTCGACGCTCTGAAATTATGGATTTCATTTCAGACCCTTGGCCGCACCCAGCTCGCTGCCATGATCGACCGAACCATCGAACTGGCCCGGCACGCAGCCAGAGAGATTCGGGAGACGCCACCGCTCGAACTGTTATGCGAACCGCAACTGAGCACAGTCGTTTTTCGCTACGTCGGGTCCCATGCTTCAAGTGATTCCGATGCGATCAACGCCGCTCTCCGTCAGCGCCTTTTTGATTCTGGAGTCGCAGTCATCGGCCACACGCGAGTCCACAGCCGCCAGGCCCTCAAGTTCACCTGCATGAATCCCACGGTGACAGAAGTTCAGATGGACGAACTCATCCGTCTGATCGTGAATCAGGGGATGGCCATCGAGTCGACAGCCGATCGCCAGACCTAGGCGAGAAAACGAGAGCGGGTACCTTCGGTGGGTATTGGGCACGCCTCGTACCGCCCGAAGATGCGGTAACGGTTGCGCGCGACCAGTCTGTACCCCCAATCGCGAAGCGACCGGGGAATCACGCGCAGGGCACGCCCGGCCAGCCGCCAGAATGAAATGCCACCTGTTGATGTCGCTTGTGTGGGAGCGACTGGTGCAGGAAGAGCCTGTGGGGGGACAGCTGCCCCCGGCTGCCCGGCCGAGCGAAGCTCACCTGCTCCCAGGTGCTGGAGGATAAACACGACAGCATCCGACCGAGACAACAACTTCTCGTCCGCCAGTTCGTAATTCACCACGACGTAAACAGTATCGAGATCCCGAGCATCCGCGCCATGCACCATCAGAATAGCCTCAGCGAGGCCACTCTGCAGCGACGCGAATCGAAAAACGCCTGCCGGATCCCGCCGCAAGATGAATTGCACCAGACGGTTGCACAGCCCGCAAACGCCGTCATAGAGCAAGACAGGGTGCGCCGACAATTCCGCCGCGGATTTGACTCGCCGAGCATCTTCTGTCACGCACCACACCTCGGATCGTTCTTGGCTATTTCGCGAACCTAGGCCACGCAACGATGTGGCAACCTCTTAGTCTAACTTTGTTGTCTAACTTTGCTTTTCACCATGCTCCGGGACTGGAGTACAATTTCGTCTCATGGTAGTCGTCTGACGGAGGTCCCTATGCCTTCCCGCTCCGTTTCTCTCCTGTTGTTTCTTCTCTCGGTCCCGGCCATCAGCCAGCAATCCAGCATTCAGACTCGCATCAGCCAGAGAGTCGAGCGGCGAGAAGAACAGATTTCGCGAGTATCTGCATCGCCTGGGCCCGACCTTAGAGCGGCCCGGGTTCAGGCCCTTCACAACGACGCCAACGAGTTGTCAGCGTTGAGTACAAACGTCCAATCCGACTTGCAGAAACTTCAGCAAGGAATGCTGGTCAAAGACCTGCACGAAAACTTGAAGAAACTGGAGAAACTCTCCAAGAAGGTTCGGCACGAAATAGAGTAGTTTGGAAAGCGGCCGCAGACTTACCGCTTCGATCCCAGCCGGAGAAGTTCTTCGCGCAGCCGTGGGTGCCGTTGGGTGAGGTGCAGATAGCTCATCTCATTGCGCCCGGCCTGCGCGCGGATGACCTTGGCCGCGTCCGTCTTCTGTTGCGGCGTCCAGCGGCTCAGATTCGGAATCAGTACCAGCACCAGCGACCAGTTCTCGAATGCCTTCCGCTCCGCCACACTCCATCGGGACAGATTGATCTCCAGGGCACGACTCACCGCCACGACCGACGCGCGCCGGATGCTTCCGCTGTCTCCCCTGAAGTCGCGCGCCATGCGCCGGTTCACGAGCAAGCCCAGATTACGCGTCGAGAACGTGTCCCATGTCCCTGACGCGGAGGCCGATGACGCATCGATTCGCTTCAGTTCGTAGAACACATGCGCTTCCGCCAACTCCTTCAGCGTTTTCTTCGGCGTGCGGTAATGCGGGTTCGCGGCGATCTTCTGCTCTTCCCGTCTGGCGAGTTGTTCCAGATCGCTACTGCCCGAACGGAAACCTAACTTGCGATAGAACCAGAAAGCGCCCGAGTCGAGAGCTTCGTCGTTGTTCTGTCCGATCTGGTAGGGGTAGACGGAGATCGTGGTCGCGCCCGTGACCGCACACAAGCAACGCAGGGCCTGCGCATAGATCCAAGCGGTTTCGCCCTGTCGGTATGTATAGAAGGTATTGAACCCCACCTCAATCCATTCGCACAAACCGATGGCCTCGATATAGTTGATCGGCACGCCATTCTTCAGAGTGAATCCCGCGACGTAGGCGCGCAGTGGCAGTCGTCGATCAGCCGGCAGATTCCAGAAATACATGACGACGCCGCGACCCAGACTAGCACGCACAACGGAATTGGGATCGCCCAGCGTGGTGCCATAGAGTTCGCGATAGCGCACAACCATCACTCCTCGGATGGAGTCCATCACCGCCACGCCATCACGGCGAGAGAGCTTGACTAGTTGCGGCGTCGGCTGCGTGAGTTCGTGCGCCAGCGAAACCTGGCTCCGCACCAGCAGTGGCTCGCGGTGATAGTAGAACTCCTTCGGCTGTGTCCAGTTGCGGCTGCGCGAAAGTTTCAGATTCTCAAGACGCCAGCGCAGCGGCAGGCGCAGCGAGTCATATAGCTCCGCGCGTTCGCGATTCGAGATCGGCAACTGTTCGAATCGGCGGATCAACCATGCAAGGTCCCGCTCACGCCCCCGGGCTGTAGTGAGCCAACTGCACCACGGGATGTTCGCTTCCACGTCAGCATCTTCCGCAAGCAACGGAATGAAGCGCGGCCAGGTTGAGCCCATCGCGCGTTCTTCTTCGTAGTCATCCCACGCGATCTCAACATTGCGCGCAATACGGTGCGCCAGCCAGCGCGCGGCATCGAAATTGAGTGAATCCTGCATCGTCGTGCCTGCGATGCCGGAAGTGTCGAAGTCATCGAACGCCGACATGCCGACGCCAAGGTCACGGAGTCTCTCGACCCTCACGTAGAATCTATCCAGTAAGCTTTCGATCTTCGCAACGACCATCCGCGATTGCGGGAACGCGCGCAGAAACAGCAAGCTCTCATGAAAGCGGATGAGCGCTTTGGAGTCGCGAAACTTACGACGCCCCAGTTGATCGAGCAGATTCTGCGCGCGGGAACTTGCGCCCCGCCCAAAACGGCTTTTCGCGGCTTCGAGGCTGGTCAGGAGCGCGTCGAGAGTTGAAGGCATCTGGATTCCGCTGGCAAGTCTACCGCACTGGGTCCGAATGTCCGCCGTTTATGCGCCAAACAGAGAAGCAACGACACGACCCCCCGAGGGAGATGAAAATTACTTCAATCTACGGCTGGCAACCAGAAGATGAGTCCAGGGCTCGTCGTTAAGGCGACTGATCTGAACCACCGGATGCCCATTGGTTGTGTCCTGAATGAATTGCCCGTCGCCGATATACATCCCGGTATGATCAATCTTGCGAGCCGACGCGCCAAAAAAAAGCAGGTCCCCGGGCTGCAGATCCTTGCGGTCCACGGTAACCAGGCCCGTCCACGCTGCTTGTTTATCGGCATCGCGGGGCATGTTGAAGCCCCGAGCCCGGACCACCATTTGTGTGAAGCCGGAGCAGTCGAATCCGAAGCTCGACGTGCCACCCCATAGATACGGAATACCGAGGAAGCGTTTGGCGAGTGCGATGGAGTCGGGAATCGACAATGGCTTCGGGTCCGTGACGACGTCGCTCGACTGGATCCACGCACTGCGCTTGTCGGGGAGCCGGACCTGCAACCATCCCTCGTGGCTTCCCTTCCCGGCAGTCTTTTTCTCGTCGCTCGCGTCATCGGCAATCACTTCCAGGCGCGATTCGAAAGGAATGGTGATGACCGGCTTATGGCGGGTAACGTCCGGCTCGCGATAGACATTGGCGAACAGACTATCGACTTGAACCACCGCCCCTGCCGTGGCATACCCCACTCCACTCTGCACGAGACGCAGATGCCGGCTCGGGACCCATCCTTTGTAATGATCGGCCGTTTGAATCCTGCACCATTCACCCTGAGCGGTTAGTAGAGTCACGTTGCTTCCGTAAATCGCCTGAGACACGACATCGGTCTGGTCGCTCGGCCCGGAATACATGTTGGCAACCGGGACTACGACAATCTGAGTGCTGTTGGCGAGCGCGCTCGAAACACACAGGGTGACGAGAAGGGCGAGAGTACCGAGAGCATTACGTTTGCAGTTCGTGGGCATGAGGCCGATCGCGGAGTGTGATCCCCGGAGTGAGATGGTAACGGATATCGAAGGCCGCCCGCTAGTGGAAGCCAAAGCGGCGACGCCGCCCGAGAGGATTCCCCGCAATCGGATAAGACTGTATCCTAGGAAAGTTAAATCGGACTACGGAGAACCAAGTTGGCTTCATCTCACCTCAAGCAAGGGTCCTCCATCTACGAACTGGACACCCCCACAACGCTGATCGATCTCGACCGCTTGGAAAAAAACATTCGCGAGTGGCAGGCTCACGCGGACAAATGCAAGGTCCAGTTTCGAGCGCACATCAAGACCCACAAGATCCCCGAAATCGCGCGCCTGCAGATTGCTGCCGGCGCTCGAGGCATCGTCTGTGCCAAGGTGGGCGAAGCGGAGCCCTTTGCCGAGGCGGGGATCGAAGATATTTGCATTGCGTATCCCGTCGTTGGAGAGGTGAAGTGGCAGCGCCTCGCCGCGCTAGCGTCAGGCATTCGCAGCCTTACCGTGAACTGCGATTCCGAGCTAGCCGCTCGTGGTTTGTCGAAGGCCGCGTCCGACGCGGGCGCTACGATCCGGGTGCACATCGATATCGATAGCGGGCTTCACCGTGGCGGAATTCCCTCGGACGATCAACCTTCCATCACACGTCTGGCCGCCGAAATCAACTCCCTGCCAGGACTGTATTTCGCAGGAATCACCACATATCGCTCCGGCAGTTTTCCTGGAGCACCGAACCCGAAAGATGCCGGGCATGGTGAAGGGCAATTGGTGGTTGAGGTCGCGAACCAGCTGAGGGCTAGCGGAATCGAAGTCGGTGAGGTCAGTGCCGGGAGCACGCCCACCGGCAAATGGGTCGCCGAAGTATCCGGAGTCACGGAGACACGCGCGGGCAACTACGTTTTCAATGACCTCATGCAATTGGATAACGGCATCGCCAGCGAAGATCAACTGGCGCTGTCAGTGTTGTGCACCGTGGCGAGCGCGAACGGAAGCGGTCGTCTCACAATCGACGGCGGAACGAAGACTTTCAGCGGAGATGCAGGCGGAGTCGGCACTGGGCGCGCTGCTCCGGCAACCATCGCACGGGCCGTCGACCGAAAAATATTCGTGGAGCGGCTCAACGAAGAACACGGCATGGCGCGCACGGAGGAAGTCGTGAAACTGGGGGACAAAATTCGTTTCTTCCCCTACCACGCCTGCACTTGCGCCAATCTGAATGACGAGATCGTTGGCTTCCGTGGCGAGCGCGTCGAGGTGGTTTGGCCAGTGCGGGCGCGAGGACTGCGGACATAAGGTTTTGCCGATCGGGAGGCACAATGGCGAAATATGTAATCCAGACCACCAAGGGAGCGGCGCCGCAGGGAGCCTACTCACAAGGCTGGCGCGCCGGAGACTTTATTTTCGTGACCGGAACTGGCCCAGTCGATGCGGCCACCGGCAAGCTGGCAGGCGATACGATCGAAGCGCAGACGGACCAAGTCATCACCAATATGGAGTCCGTTCTCGCCGCTGACCACGTCTCTCTGGCCGACGTCATCAAGGTGACGGTTCATCTGAGCGATACTGCCCTGTTTGCGCGCTACAACTCGGTCTATGCCCGCCGTTTTTCTGCTCCTTATCCAGTACGCACCACCGTGGGAAGCGATCTGCGCCAGTTGCCGGGAATGTTGATTGAAGCGGATTGCATCGCCTATGCTCCGCAAAAGAAATCCAGCTCTAGAAACTCGAGCCTTCAGAAACAGAAAAGGAATAGCAAACCACGCCGCGGGAAGTAATCAGCCCTTGGAGCTGGAATTCCTCTCCGTTCGCTCGCGCATCTTCCGAAAGTAGAAATAAAGCGGAAGGCCCGTGGCAATCAGACCTAGGCCGACCGTCGATTCCAACGGTCGCGTGTGGATCGTGTTCCACACCAGCCAGCAGGCGACCACTACGAACAACAACGGAAGAAATGGATACGCCAACGTCTTGTACGGGCGTTCGACGCCGGGCATTTTCCGCCGGAGCGCGAATACCGAAGTCGTGACCAGTGCGTAAAAGATCCACGAAGCAAAAACCACGCAGTCGGTCAACTGATCATAGGTTCCCGAGATCGCCAGCAAACTCGCCCATATCCCCTGCAAGACAATTGAGAATACCGGGACGTGAGTTGCGCCGCTGACACGACCGAAGGCGGCGAAGAACAACTTGTCGCGCGCCATCGCATAAGGCACGCGAGCTGAAGACAGGATGGTTCCGTTCAGCGCGCCTAGGGTCGAAAGCACGAACACCAGCGAGATGAACGTCGCGCCACGGCGGGCGAGAAAAGTCGCCGCGGCCTTAGCGGCGACGGGCAGTGCGTCTTGATAGGTCGTCGAATTCGAGGCCAACACTTCCGAAAACGGCAGCGCATAGAAATATGAAAAGTTGGCCAGGCAGTAAATCAGCACCACCAACCCTGTGCCAATGATCAAGCCGCGCGGCACATTGCGCGTCGGGTTCTGCACTTCCCCGGCGCACATCGGCATCTGATTCCAACCTTCATAGGCCCATAGAGCCGCGAGCATGGCGGTGCCGAACGCCGCGAACCCGGACCACGGCCTCGCTCCCGCCGGACGCGCCAGATTCGCCAGTCCCCCGGCCCGTGAAAGGAACAGGATGCCCCCCACGAGAATCGCGATTCCGGCAACTTTCAAGATCGTTAACCACAGTTGAACCTGCCCGCCCAGCACAACCCGTCCGCAGTTCAACGCCGAGAGCAGAATAATTACGCCCAGCGCTAAAGCCTGTTGTGTTCCAAATCGCCATACCAGCAACTGCCCGAACGCATGGTAAGGATATTCGGCCCAAACGTGATTGATCGGCAGGATGGCGGCGAGGAATGTGGCAAATCCTACAGCCAGGCTGGCAATCGATCCCGCGGATCCCATCACGAATCTCATCCAGCCAAAGAGAAACGCGGGACCCTCACCGTAGGCTTCCAGCAAGTAAACATATTCGCCACCCGCGTGCGGCAGAAGAGCGCCCAGCTCCGCATAGGTGAGTGCACCCGCCATCGAGAGCAGTCCAGCCAGTCCCCAGGCCCAAAGCACCAGGCTTGGCGATCCCACAGTTTGCGCCATCACCGTGGCTTTGAGAAAGACTCCGGTACCAATCACGGCTCCCACGACGAGAGAAATCGTGGGTCCGAGCGTCAGTCCCCGATGAAGATGCTGATCGTTCTCTCTGTGGGAATGATTCATCCGTATTCCGGGGCCCTCGGTAACGACAACAAAGGCTCAGGTCGAGGAAGTATATGGGGCAGAACGGAAAACGCCAAACTTCGCGAACAGCACCTTTCAGGGTTGAGCGGGAGGCGGACTCTCGGGAGGGTGCTTTTGAAGGCGCGGCGTAAATTTCCTCACGACAAACTCCTGCAATACATTGGCCAGGGCGGTTTCACCAAGTCTGATCAGCGAGTTCTGCAGGACCAGGTTCATCGCATCGCGATCGTCGGCCGGATAGTACAGATACGATATCGCACCGGTTGCAAAACTTCCCCCAATTCCGGAGTAATTCGCCTGCCAGCGCTTGTTGTCGCCCTTGCAAATCACGGTATTGGCAACCGCGTAGAAAAACCGCGATCGAGGACTGCCGGTTCCCTTATAAAAGTAGCGAGGATCCTGCTTCAAGAGAGAGGGTAAGATCGCACTTCCGATGTAGGTGCCGGTAAGAACGTCGGCGTAGTCCGCTCCGAAGCGTTTCGCATAGCCTTCCACGCCTTGCCCGTATCCGTTGAAGTCGTCTGTCGCCTGCTGCACTCCAGCCAGCGCCGCTACTCCCACAAACGTGAAGGGGTCTATCGTCGACTTCCAGGCAAGCTCGAACTTCTGTTTCGCCACCAAGGGCGCGGCATCAGGGACATAGCTGACAAAGTAGTTTGGAATGAAACCGAGCACCCGTTGCTTCTCTTGCTCCTTAATTTGATCCTGCGCCACTTCGACCTGCGTCAGTGCCACGGCTACTCGCACTTCGGTGACACCCCCGGACACCGGCAACCTGATTGCCGGCACAAGGTAAGCCTGTCCCGGCAGCAGGACTCCCGAAACCTTTTGGGTCTCGAAACCTTCTGCCGAAATGGTGATCTCAAACGGTCCAGCCGGGAGATCGGCAAAGACGAATTGCCCGTTATTCCCTGACAATACCTCTCGCACTGGGGACTGGTCTTCCCGCGTCAGTCGTACCCTAGCGTCGGGGGATATCCCGCCAACTTGATCCAGCACAGTACCGTGGATATACCCCAGAGATTGCCGATCTGGCTGCGCGTCGTCCGCCGTGGTTGTTTTCTGCGCTTCAGGTTGACTAGGCCCTCTTGCATTGACGGTCGGGAGGGGGGGAGATTGGGCCACCACGCCGATCGGAAACCCGCAGGACAGCACAATGAGGCTCAGCCAGATCAAAGCTCGGGGCCGAAGCAGCAACTCGCCGACGCTTCGGCGCAATGACATCTTAAATGATCCTCCTTGTCCAGCATGCGACACTCCTGAGCCTAACCTTTCCAGCATACGATTTCACTACGAGCAGCTCTTATGAGCACCTGTCACTTATGACAGCTGCCAGCTCGTCTAATCCACGGACGGTGTTTTAAGATGTCCGGCCGCGAACCAGGTTGTTGATTTCTGAACCGAGTGACGAATTCACTGCGCTTCAGTCAAATTATCTATGAAGTTGTTTTAACAGACCGTGTGTTCCTTGGGTACACTGGTATTGCAACCTGTATGTTTTGACAGTTAACTATCTGTACCGGGTTGCCTATCCTCGTGTTACAAGAGGGAAAATCCCCACAAGGACACTCCCTCTAGGAGCAGGGGTGCAGGCAAACCAGAGGTTGTCGTGAGACTAAGGATTCTGAGTGCCATTCTCCTTTTCTGCCTGTGCCCCTTGGCACGGGCGCGAACCGGGGCAACCCTCCTCGTGGGAGAGCCTTACGGTCAGGATGGCAAGTGGGCGGGAACAGGTCATGCTGCGGTCTACCTCAGCGGCGTCTGCGCAAGCACACCAGTTCTCCTGCGCCCTTGTGCCCCAGGCGAAACCGGAGTCGTCCTCAGTCGCTATCGCGGGATCGGCGGCTACGACTGGATTGCCATTCCGCTCCTCCCATACCTTTACGCCGTAGAGAGGCCGGAAGATATTCCGCTCTTGTCCGACAGGAAACTGGTTGCGTTCCTACGCGACCGTTACCGGCGAAATCACCTGGAGTCGATCATTCCTGATCTTCCCAGCGGCGGCACACCCGGTGGCGACTGGTACGAGTTGATCGGGGCGTCCTATCTACGCACCATTTACACTTTCGAGATCGAGGCCAGCCCCGAGCAGGATGCGAAGCTGATCGCCCTGCTCAACGACCGGTCAAACCGTCAGCACTGGAACCTGGTCACCGCGAACTGTGCCGACTTCGCGCGCAATGTGATTAGTATCTACTATCCGCATTCCGTGCATCGCAGCATTGTCGGCGACTTGGGAGTAACCACGCCCAAACAGCTGGCCAGAACGTTTTCCAAGTACACCAGCCGGCATCCTGAGTTGCAGCCATCCAAGTTTGTCATTCCACAGGTCCCGGGGAGCATTCCGCGCTCCAAGCGGATCAAAGGTGTTTTCGAGGTCATGCTGACCGCGAAGAAATACATGTGGCCGATCTTCCTGGTCCACCCGTACGCCGCGGGCACCGCGGTTGCGATATACGTGCAACACTGGCATTTCAACCCTGGGAAGAACTCCCCAATCCTCGATTCTCAACGTCAGTTGAGTGCTCCCCTGACTAGCGCAGACCGTCGCATTTTTCAGGATCAAATGGATGAACTTCTCCGCGCCTCGTCCTCGGCCGACGCCGACGCCGATGAGCACCAATGGACATCTTTAAACGCAACAGCTCAGCCCGCCCTCAACGCCTCCGTAGGCCTAATCCTGCAAGTGAGCGATGGAAGTGAAGTCACGTCCGTGGGGATTGCGCGATCCAACATTCTGGATGTTCCTGCCAGTTCCGAATTTGCCGCGGGTCTTGTGAAAGCGCGCCTGCGTGAGGAATTAAAATCCGCTGCCGTCCGAAAAACGGCGCGCGCCGACGTTGAGAGCGATCTTGCCCTTCTGCAGCAACTGCTCGCCTTGCAGCCGAGCCGATTGGCCAGCACCACCGATTCCGCCGAAAGCGCCCCTCAGTCCGCCGTTGGCGAGCAGTAGTCCTGCTCGATGCCAGCGCCCTCACCCGTCGCAACCGTTGGCGGAATCACGATGTGCGAATGACTTTCACACAACATCTCGGCGCTCTTGCTATGGTTGGCCTGCTCACGGCCCGCGTCATGGCACAGGGACCACCCACCAGTGCGCCTTCAGATGCCTCGAAAGTTGCTCCGGATCCCTGGGCATACGCGCTCACCACCAGCGGGTACGTTGTGCCCAAGGGCCAATCTTACGTATCGCCTGATTTCACTGCTGACCGCAACTGGCTCCACTTGGAAGCTCGCTACAACTATGAGGCTCTGGAGACCGCGTCCCTGTGGGCAGGCTACAACTTCAGCGTCGGGAAGAAGTTAGCGCTGCAAGCTACCCCAATGGTAGGTGCTGTCTTTGGCGATCTGAACGGCATCGCACCAGGCTGCTTGTTCACACTGACCTATAAGCGAGTCCAACTTTACGCAGCAAACGAATATGTCTTCGCTTTCCAGAATCGCAACAGCAATTTCTTTTACACTTGGAATCAACTCACCTACTCACCCCTGAAGTGGCTGCAGGTTGGCCTCGTATCGCAAAGAACCCGCGTTTATCAGACGGGCCTCGACGTCCAGCGCGGGGTACTGGCGGGCGTCACCTACAAGAAAGTGACCTTCACAGCCAACGTATTCAATTTCGGGTGGACCACTCCAACTGAGGTTCTAGCGCTGGGAATCAGTTTTTGAAAGGTGTTCTGGTAGCAGGGCAAAAGTGAATTTGGCTGCCCCCCAGGGATTCGAACCCCGATAACCTGCTCCAGAGGCAGGTGTCCTAGCCGTTGAACGAGGGGGCAACTTCTTGCTCGCGGCCAAAGCTCGCAAGCGCACTTTCATTTTATGGTTCAGAGCGAACCGGGGTCAACCGAAACGATGATTCCGGGTGCCACGCCGACATCACGGGCGAGCCCGTTTCCTTTAGCATGAACGATTCTCTTGAAGCGGTAGAATCGGATGACGTTATTTTCCTGCCAGGAGCAGCCATGGCTACTACCCTCGATTCCATTCACCCCGCCGCCGAGTATGCCGAGATGGCCCGCCGTCCTCTGGAGGCCGAGCAATGCGCGTTGGTTGTGATCGACATCCAGGAAAAACTGCTGCCGCCGATTTTTCAGAAAGAGCAGCTCGTACGGAACTCTCAACTCTTGATCCGCGCTGCCACCATTTTGAAGATCCCCGCGCTGGTCAGCACGCAATATGCGAAGGGACTCGGAGGAACCGTGCCCGAGGTCGCTTCCCTTCTGGCGGGAACGGAAGCGATCGACAAGACATTATTCTCCTGTTTCGGCAGCGACGTGTTTTGCAGTGTGCTGAAGCGACTTCCCGGCAAGCGCAACACTCTCTTGCTGTGCGGGATGGAGAGCCACATCTGCGTCACGCAGACCGCCTTGGGGGCGCTGCGTGACGGCTACCTGGTGCACGTAGCATCCGACGCGGTCAGTTCGCGCACCGAGTGGAACTGGAAGATCGGCCTAGGACGCATGCGCGCGGCGGGTGCGGTCATCTCCTCTACCGAGATGATGATTTATGAATTGATGCGATCTTCTTCGTCGGCTGCGTTCAAAGAGTTGCTACCGCACTTGAAGGGGTAAAAAGCCCACATCGGGTATAAGATGGAAGCGTTCAACTGATCTCGATGATCTCCTTGCGCAAACTGTTCACGTGCCTCTGTCTCGTGGCTGTTTTGCTGGCCGCAGTCACGCCAGTTTCTGCCAGCCTGTTCTGGGCCATTCTAGTTCCACTCTTATTCGTCGTCGGCGCGGTCTCTATCGCTTGGTCCGAGCCGCAACCGGACGAACGCGGAATCCCTACCCTCGCGTGCTTACCCGTTATTGCCTCGCGACCGCCTCCGGTCGCTTATCCGCTGATCTGAAGTCGCCCAGGCAAAACCCAATTCACAAGCAAAGGCTGGTCCCCGGCCGCAGAATGCGTTCTTTGCGCTGCGGCCAGGTGTCCGCTGGGAGGGCGTCATGTCTATCAAGCGCCGGATGCGCATGGTGCTGTTATGTCTGCCTCTTCTGATGGGAGCAGGTTTCGGGATGCCGATGCGTCCTGAAGAAATTGAGGAATTGATGCACAGCGCAAATCAACAGACAATCACCTACACGATCCCAGAAGATGAAGAGACCCCAGATGAGACGATCCGGAAATTGACCGAAGAAAAGTCCTAGTGGCTCATTCTTTTTTCTTTACCCGCACGACCGTGATCTTCGCGAATCCTTCATCGAACGCCGGCGCCTTCAGCTTGGCAGCCATGCGGCGCATAATGTCCTCGGGTACGACACGATCGCGGCGCTGATGGCGGTCGATGCAGACTTCCAGCGGAACATCGAAGAATACGGCGTGCACTTCGTAGTTGTAATCCTTAGCCAGTTTGATCCAGTGCTGGCGCTCCTGCGGCGTAAGGTTCGTCGCATCCACATAGTTCATGGGGCGCTTGGCGATCAGGCGTGCCTTGAGCATGGATCGCAGATTGGAAAACACCAGATCCTGAAAGCGCTGTTCGCGCACGTCGTCAAACAGAAGTGATCGGACCATGTCGCTGGAGAGCGGGACCACATTGTGCCGCTTGAACCAGGAACTCTTGCCCGAACCGGGCAGCCCGATCGCCAGAACGACGATACCCTTCGGCGGACGCGCTAATGCCGCGGGAACGGCGGCCGGTACTCGGGGCGCTTGCGGTGCGGCCTCAGCCTCGGGTTCAGCCGCTTCCAGCGCGCCTTCTTCTGGCGTGATTTCTTCAGGCCCCGGCAAGTCGGGGACGATGCCCTTCGCGGCGGCAGGAGTGAACGCCTGCGCCACAGCTTGCTCGCGCCCGCGACCACCGCGCCCCCGCCCACCACGACGGCGGCGTCCGCGACTGCGCTGGCCATCCCCACTTGCGGGCGGCCGCGACTGCCCGGCGGCGCTCACCGCCTCTTCACGCGGGGGTTGTGCTTCAAACTCGGATGCAGAGACCGCTGGAGCCTCGGGCTCATGCGAACTCGGCTCAGAATACCCAGATTCAACCTGAATTGGCTCTGCCGGTGTGCTCGGGGCTTGCTCCGCATCAAAATATGCTGGCTGTAAGGGCGGAGGCACCGCCTGACTTCCCTGCTCCGGAGCTTTCTTTTTTCGGCGCTGTAATCGATCTTTCATCCATTTACGCATGTTCAGGCTTGTAACACATTAGACATGATCGGAGCAATCGCAGCAGCCCGGTTTGTACCAGAGACGACAGGAGTTGGCGCATTTAAACTCATCGGCGGTCTTCTCATAGCGCCGGCATGATGCCTTCGCACGCGCGAGCACTACGATCCCGCGCCAATCGAGCGTGGCGAGTCTAGAATGGTTTTATGCCCAGCCTGATTCCCGCACCCATTCAAGCTCAGAAATACATCTCGCTCACAACATTTCGCAAGTCCGGCGCGGCAATCGCGACCCCGGTCTGGTTTGGCGAGGATAACGGCAAGGTATACGTGATGACGCGCAGCGACATGGGAAAAACGAAGCGGATCCGCAATAATCCGAAAGTGCGCGTGGCACCCTGCACGATTCGTGGAAAGGTCACTGGAGAGGAGTTTCCCGCAAAGGCGCGGATTCTCCCGCCAGAAGAGGAATCTCGGGCGCGCCAGGCGATCAACCGCAAATACTGGATGGCCCGCCTTCCGCTGATCTGGTCGCGAACGGATACCTACATCGAAATCAGTTTTGAATAATGCAAGGTCTCAAAGTCTCAAGGTTCACGGGTTTCTTGTTGACTTGAAACTTGAAACTCCGAAACCTTGAAACCTGTCTTTCTCACCACTCGCCGTTCGTCAGATAATCGTGAATAGATTTCGCGGCGCGGCGACCAGCTCCCATAGCTAGAATCACGGTAGCGCTGCCGGTCACGATATCTCCTCCAGCGAACACTCCCTTGCGCGTCGTGCGCTGCGTTTCCTCGCTGGCCTGAATGTATCCACGCTTGTTGGTACCCAGCCCCGGCGTAGTGCTTTGCACAATCGGATTCGCGCTGGTGCCAATCGCGATGATGGCCACCGACAACGGCAGATCGAACTCCGACCCCTGCATCGGCACAGGACGTCGCCGGCCAGAAGCATCCGGCTCGCCCAATTCCATGCGAACGCAGCGCGCGGCCGTAAGCCAGCCCTTGCCGTCAGAAACAAACTCGACCGGAGCCGTCAGCATCTGGAAGTCAATTCCTTCCTGGCGCGCGTGGTGAACTTCTTCCGCACGGGCCGGCATCTCCGCATCGCTGCGGCGATAGATCACATACGCCTTGCGCGCACCAAGGCGCAGCGCAGACCGGATCGCATCCAGCGCCGTGTTGCCGCCACCGATCACGGCTACGTCTCTTCCCTGCAGATCAAGCATCGGCTCGTCGTAGGTCGGGAACTTGTATGCCTTCATCAAGTTGATGCGCGTGAGAAACTCATTGGCCGAATACACCCCGTTGAAATGCTCACCTGGAATGTTCATGAACTGCGGCAACCCGGCGCCCGTGCCGATGTAAACCGCGTCGTAACCTTCTTCCTCAATCAGTTCATCGATGGTCACGGTACGCCCCACGACTACATCGGTCTCGAATTCCACGCCCATCTCGCGCATGTAATCAAGCTGCTCTCGGATAATCTGTTTCGGCAAACGGAATTCAGGAATGCCGTACACCAGCACGCCACCCAATTCGTGCAGCGCCTCAAATACGCGCACCTCATGGCCCTTCTGGATGAGATCGCCAGCCACCGTAAGCCCCGAGGGCCCACTGCCGACCACGGCAA
This sequence comes from uncultured Acidobacteriaceae bacterium, assembly GCA_963752175.1. Taxonomy (GTDB): domain Bacteria; phylum Acidobacteriota; class Terriglobia; order Terriglobales; family Acidobacteriaceae; genus Sulfotelmatobacter. The sequence continues at coordinate 46,685 of CAVVXZ010000019.1, read as the reverse complement.
CCTTTTTCCCTGTCAAAGACACGTTCGGCACCACGTGTGTCCCCATGCGCTTTTCATAGTCGGCGACGAAGCGCTCCAGATAGCCGATCCCCAGCGGCTTCACCTTTTTCGACAGCAGGCACTTGCCTTCACAGTGATCTTCCTGCGGACATACGCGCCCTGTGACAGCAGGCAGAACATTGTCCTCACGAATCTTGGCGGCAGCCCCAAGAAAGTCGCCAACTACAATCAACTCGACGAATTCTTTGACCTTCACGCCAACCGGGCAGTTATCGGTGCAGGTCGGCTTGGCGCATTCCAGGCAGCGCAGCGCCTCTTGCTGAGCCAGTTCCGGACTGTAACCCAGATTCACCTCGCTGAAGTTGTGAGCACGCTCCTCGGCAGCCTGTTCCGGCATCAGTTGGCGCGGAACCTTCATGCGCTCTTTCAACGGCAGAGGATTGACGGACTTCTTCACGGTGGGGCTCATCGTTGTTCTCCTTGCCGTCCAGTCGGAACTGCGGCAACCACGGGCTCTGCTTCTCGCGTCGCCGATTCCGTCCGGCAGCGGTGGAATTCCGCCAGCGAGCGCTGCTCGGCGTCGCGATACATCGAGTTACGCTGCACCAGCACCGCAAAGTCCACCTTGTGCGCGTCGAACTCGGGGCCGTCGACACAGGCAAATTCGCTCTTACCGTCAATCAACACACGGCAACCACCGCACATTCCCGTGCCATCGATCATGATCGGGTTCAGGCTCACCACCGTGTGGATGTTTTCCTTGCGCGTCATCTCCGCGATCGCCCTCATCATGACGATCGGCCCCACTGCCACGACCAGATCGATGCGCGTTCCGTTCTCGATCAACTGGCGCAGTTTGTCGGTGACGAATCCCTTGTCGGCGTAGCTCCCGTCGTCGGTAGTGATCATCAAAGCATCACTCACCGCGCGCATTTCCGCCTCGAGGATCACCAACTCCTTGTTGCGCGCACCCACGATGGAAATCACGCGATTCCCCGCCCGCTTGAGCGCAGACGCTGTGGGATACGCCATCGCCGTCCCAACTCCGCCGCCCACCACCACGACCGTCCCGTACTTCGCAATCTCGGAAGGCTTCCCGAGCGGACCGACCACATCGAGAATGTGATCGCCGGTGTTCAGCGAATTCAACAACTGGGTCGTTTTCCCCGCAGATTGCACGACGATGTTGACCGTGCCGCGCTTGGGATCGGAGTTCTCAATCGTTACCGGGATCCGCTCGCCCTCTTCGTAGATGCGAAGGATGACGAACTGCCCCGGCCTCTGTTTCCGAGCAATGCGAGGCGCTTCAATCACAAAGCGTTTGACACCGGGCGCAAGGAATTCTGCGTGGACGATTTTGAACACATGGCCCCCAGATATACGAAATAACGGTCTTCCCGACCTAGATAATTGTGTTCGGAGAGCTCGAAGCAGGCTGTGATTTGGATCACAGGAGGACGTGCGGCAGCTCTGTCATTCCTTTAACAGTTTGTCATATATGATATGATGTGACACATTGTGGGATTGTGTCACAGGAAGTGTGGTGGATCATGAATGCAGAAGCCAGATTGCGAGTCAACGAGAATGGCCGTGTTGTCATCCCCGCAGCTTTTCGTAAGGCGCTCGGAATCAATCCCGGGGACGAGATTATTTTGAGCCTGGAAGAGGACGAACTGCGAATCACGACCATGAAACGCCGCATCGAGCGCGCACAGCGTCGCGCGCGGCAGTACGTGAAGCCCGGCGTGTCACTGGTGGACGAGTTGATTGCCGAGCGGCGCGAGGCTGCCAAGCGTGAATAGGGTTGTGGTGGATTCCTCCGTCCTCCTCGCTGTAATTCATCAGGAGCAGGGATCCGAGAAAGTCACCCCTGAACTGCTCACGCAGGCAATGATCAGTACCGTTAATCTCGCGGAGGTTCAAGGCAAACTCTTGAGTCAGGGTTGGCGGCTGGAAGAAGCATGGGCCGATGCCACAGGATCGGTGGGCGAGATCGTGCCGTTCACCGTCGAGCAGGCCAAGGCAGCAGGCAGCCTGATTACAGAGACTCGTGCGTTTGGGCTGTCGTTGGGAGACCGGGCCTGCCTGGCGCTCGGGTTGGCATTGAAAGCGCCTGTCTACACGGCGGATCGATCATGGAAGAACCTGAAGCTCGGCGTACGAATCCACGTGATCCGTTAGCGATCCGGAAATCGCGGCGCTCTCTAAACCCTTTCCGGCTTGAAGATCACGCCCTGGCTGCTTCTGCTGTTCATCACCACACGAAGAGGCTGGACGAATTGCAGGTGCCGCACGCAGCCTTGTTCCTCGATTGCAGCCTGCTCTGATAGCCACTGCCAATCGATCGAACCCTCGCCGGCATCGGGGTTCACGGTGAAATATCCGACTTGGAACGCAGTGAGGTTTTGAAAGAAGTGGCTACCCTGCGAAGGAGTCACACGAAAGTCGTGGAATCCGGCTTCGACGATGACGCGCGCGCCCGAGATCTCGTCCCACTCCACCGGAATGCCAAGCCACGGATCGTTCGATCCCCAGCGGCCGACACCGATCAGCAGGTACGGACGATTCTCAGCGCTCAATTTGGCGTTAAAGTGCGCGACCGCGCGCGCGACTTCCTGGCTCCTGCCTCGCTCGAAGCGATGCGAGTCGACGACGACAATGTCGTGCAGATTTTCGATACGTCCGTTGCCTAAAACTTTCGAGCTGCTGCAAACCAGTTGCAACGGTTCCACATCGTCGATGGTCAGATCCTGATGATCCCGAGCTAAAGTCAGCGGGCGAATCTGCAGGAATCCAAACTCCGCTGGTTCTTCCGCTTTAGGCAGGCGAACAGCGAATTCAATCTCGACAGGATTGCCCAGCGCGTCTTCCCCGGCCCGCACCAACAGCCCCAGAATCGTCGCCAGCGGGAAGATGCCGTGCTTGAGCATGGGAGCGAAGGTCACAACCCGCGCGCCGGGACGGCTCAGCCCGTCATACACCGCATGATTGTCGGCAGAATAAGTCGAGGCGACCGAGTGTAGAGTGCCGTCCTTCTCAGCCACGTCAAGGCCGAAGCGCGCTTCCCGCAAATGGCCGGCACCTCCGCCACCGTGGGGAATACCATCCAACTCGAGGGCGCAGAACTCGGTCTGCGTGTTCGCCAGAATGTCTTCCACCGACGAGAACTGCAGCAGGTTGCGCGGATAGCGCGGACAGAAACTCAGGCACTTGCCGCCATCGACCACCGTGCGCCCGAGTCCAAGCGCGACCGCCGCGATCCCGTCGGCATAGGTCATCGGTTCAACGGGATAAAAATTGTGCGATCGCACGACGCCTGAAAAGTCCGGATAAAAACGCGTTCCATGCGCGGTTCCCACGACCTGCTGCAGTATCACCGCCATCTTTTCTTCTTCCAGACGATAGGGCGTAGCCCGCACATAAGCCTTCGCGTGCTGGCTGAACGTTGATGCGTAGACGCGCTTGATCGCTTCGGAAATGTCATCGAGCCGGGCTTGCAGCGTAGCCTGCCGGTTCCCCAGCATGAACGTCTCGTAGACGCCGGTGAAGGGTTGGTATTGCGAGTCTTCGAGCAGACTGGAAGAGCGCACCGCCAGCGGGTAATCGACTTCCGCGAGAAACGCCTTCAGGTTCTCCTGCAGCGGGACGGGCAGCGAAGCATCCAGGAAGCGTTGCTGGATCTCGCTGTCGTCGTCGCAATGCAGCGCAAAATCGCTCAGATTATTTTCGGCCAGGAACAGGTCAAACATGTCCGTGGCGATCACGACTGCCGGCGGAACGGAAATGCGCACGCCCGGAAAGCGCCGCATGATACGGCGGGTGCGCAGCAGGTGCCGCACGAAAGCCAGACCTCGCGCCTTGCCGCCGAGCGAACCGGAACCAATCCTAAGGAAACTGGAGTCCGAAGGCTTGAATGTATCGGGCTTGAAGTCCCCGATCAGGACTTCGTTCTGTTCCCGGCGATAGTCGTTGATCGATTCGATCAGATCGCGCCGCAGGTGCTCGGGGCCGTTGAAGTCCGAGACCTTGCGCGGCCTGAGCTTGGCAGCCAGGGCGAACTCGGTGCGCGCCATCAGCCAGTGCGAGAAGTGATTGCGTTGCGCGTGATACATCAGGCTGTCGGCGGGCAGCGTTTGCAGGGCCTCTTCCAGTTCGTTTAAGTCTTTGGCACGTCCCACTTCCCGCTGGTCGGGCATGCGGAAGACGAAATCCCCAAAGCCGAAGTTGTCCGTAAGAATTCGGCGAAGGTCTTTGAGGAGCGTGGGCGAGCGTTTCCGCAGGAACGAATACCCTTCGGCATGGGCGCGCGGACGGAACTCGGTGCGGCTGGTCTGCAGAACCACTGGCACGTCGGGCGTCAGGTTCTTCACTATGCGCGCCAACTCGAATCCTGCTTCAGGGCTGAGCTTGCCTTCCCAAGGGAATTCCACGTCAGACACGAGGCCGAAAATATAGTCCCGATACTGCTGCACGAGTTGCGCCGCCTCCTCAAAATTGGACGCGAGTAAGATCTTCGGCCGCGCCTGCATCCGCACTAACTTGTGCGCGACGTTGATTCCTTCTTGGATGACGCGCCGCGATTGTTTGATGATCTCCGTATAAATCACCGGCAAGAACGACGAGTAGTAGCGGATGTTGTCTTCCACCACCAGCAACACTGGAACGCCCATGGCACGCGTATCGTGCAGCACGTTGCGCTTGTCTTCGACGTACTTCACAATCGCGATCAGGATGCGGGCAGTTCCCTGCCACAAGAAGACGCGGTCGATATCGGTGACCGGATTGCGTGCGACGAAGTTCTTGATCTCGCGATAGTCGTAGCCGAGCACGACGACGGGAACGTCGAGTCCTTTGCGGCGGACTTCGCGAGCGAGTTGTGCGGCGTCCATGTCACCGACGGCGAGGTTGGTGACGATCAGATTGAACTGCGGGTTGGAACTCGCCAGGTCGAGCGCCTCGGCGCAGCTGGAAACGTGCGTGATCCCGGGAATCTGCCGCAGGTTGAGTTCGAGAGACTCGTCGATGAGCAGTTCATTGAGCCGTCCATCTTCGCGCAGAATGAATGAGTCGTAGAGGCTCGAGACCAGAAGAATGTTCTGGACGCGGAACGGCATCAGGTTCTCGAAGCCTTCAAAACGCTCTTCCGCGTCGAGAATGGGTTCGGCGGTGGGGCGGACGATCATGGCGAGACGCTTGACAGTTAATCATAGCGCCGGGTGCCCCATCCTTGTCGCGTTCTTTGCGACAGGATGGGGGTTTTGAGTTCCTCGGAAAGCCGTTGAAAACCAAACCTATGCGCACCCTACAATATCCGCACCCCTCATTCGTCTACAGAAGTGGATGAATGAGGCGGCGAGCGCGAAGTACATGGTGATCGAGCGTATGGCACTCGAGCAGGACCAGCGCATCTCCGAGGTGGTCAAGCGCGAGCAGTCGCGGCTGCGCAACTTCATTCGCCGGCGCGTGCCCGATCCCTTGGATGCGGAGGACATTCTGCAGGACGTCTTCTACCGACTGGTGGAGGCGAACCGGCTGCTGATGCCCATCGAGCACGTGACCGGCTGGCTGTTTCGCGTGGCGCGGAACCGCATTACGGATCTTTTTCGCAAGAAGGAACCGGAGAACTTCAGCGAGATCGATTCCGCGGACGAGGGCGACGAGTCGCTGCAGTTCGAAGACCTGCTGCCATCGCCGGATGCTGGGCCGGAGGCGCTTTACGCGCGCGCTGTGCTGCTCGGTGAACTGCAGTGGGCTGTGGCTGAACTTCCGAAGGAGCAGCGCGAGGTATTTGTGGCCCACGAGTTGGACGGGCGCAGTTTCAAAGAGCTCTCGGCCGCGACCGGAGTGAGCGTGAATACTCTCCTCTCGCGCAAACGCTATGCAGTGCTGCATCTGCGAGCGCGGTTGCAGCAAGTGTATGACGAATTTACGGAATGAGTTTGTGGTGCGAGTGAATTCCCATCGTGGCGTCATCCCGAGCGTAGCCGTGTTTCAGGCGGAGCGCGGGATCTCGCGGGTAGTGGACGACGAGTTTTGAAGAAGGAGTGACAATTATGAGAAAGCGATGGTATTGGATTGCGCCGCTGGCGATTGTAGCGATTCCGTTGTTTCTTTTCGTGGGCGGCGAGGTTGTGATGCACTTGTGGAACTGGTTGCTGCCGCCGTTGTTCGGCTGGCGGACGCTCGGCTTCTGGCAGGCACTGGGATTGCTTGCGCTGTGCCGGATCCTGTTCGGCGGATTGCACCATGGCGGGCCGGGACGGCATGCTGGGCGCGGATTCCGCGGGAGGTGCCGGAACATGAGCTCGGAAGAGCGGGAGAAGTTCCGGCGGGCGATGGATGAGGGCTACGGGCTCGGAGGTGGGGAGAAGGCCGGAGTGTAGCTTTCTCTCGATTTGAAACGGTCCGATGAGAGTCTGCAGAAGTCAAAATCCCCACCCTAAAGTCGCAAAATGCGCGACTTTAGGATGGGCCACCCAAACCCGATTTTATGAATTTCGACACCGATGATTCATCGCGAAACCGATGCGGTCTTTACTCCCCAGCCGGGCTCATCTCCACCGAAATAAACTATGAGTCTCGCCTTCTTGTCCGGTAGATTGTAGACAAGTTTGCGAGTACCACCCCTTGTCGTGTCGCTCTCGGGATCGAGCCAGATCAAAGACGCTTTGGTGTTGCCCCGCATCACTTCGCAAATACCATTTGGATCCGTGCCGAGCCTCTCGCGCGCAATCTGTTCGCAGTGGTTCGTTCTGAGATCGCGGATGAGCCACTCGGCATTCGTCTCGTCTTTTCTGTTGCGAAGGGGATTCAGAAATGCGATCGCTGTACCCTGGGGCGCTTCTTCCGGCGGCGCCCCGTAGTAGTAGAGGATGGGGTGAGTGGAGCGGTGGAGGTAAAAAGTGCAGAGAGTGGCGAATATCGCGACAACAGCGAACAACAACAACCGATGGCCATGTATCAAATTAGGCATGCAAAACGTTTGACGTGCAATACGACGCTAATCGAGTTCGCGAAACTTACGTACTGCGTCGCGCGAGTACGAGAGCGGATAATCTTCTGTCCTCTTCTGCTTTTTGCATCTCTCCTATCGTGGCATATAGCTCAGATCGTTCTTAATATGCGTAGGCAGCCAAGCCCGTTTCCGCTTCTCCGAAGGATGCCAGACATTCAGAAAATGCATTGATTGCTTCGCGATACATCTTCTGGTCCCAAAGAAGGTATGCCAGATCCCACTCCAAAAAGCCCTTTCGGCACGCCCTTCCGGCTTTTTGCTTTAAGATTTCAATTCCTGCTAGCGGATTGTCCGGCGCGTGATACAGCGTATAGACTCCGCGCTTTTCGATTCCGATTGCGGGTATGACGGTCCCGCGAGATGCTCTGCGTCCGCGATGTTTCGAGATGTGGCCGTTAATCTCGAGGAAATGCTGCTCGGCGATTCGTTGCTGGCAGGACCAGGTCCAGATAGCACGGCTCGGGTTCGGATTCGGCCGAGACGAGCTGAGCCGCGATAATGAATAGTCCTTCGAATGGCCCTTGGACACATTCCCCAGCAAGGGTGTGGCCGCGGATCGGCAGCAGCTCCCAATTCGCGAAGTCCTCTTCGTTGTCTAGGAACAAATGCTGCTCGACTTGATAGGCGAGATACGGTTCGCGGAAAAGCGCAGCGGAGAGTTTCATTTCTCTTAATTTATGTCGCAGAACTCAAAATCCCCACCTGTCCCTGCCAAGAGCGCAGGGACAGAGTGGGGCATCCGTTTCATCGTTACTTCCAACAACCCGATTCATCGCGGACGGACGAATGCGTCCGTCGCTACGTGTCCTTACACCAGGCCTTGATCTAGCATCGCGTTGGCTACTTTCAGGAAGCCCCCGATGTTGGCGCCGTTGACCAGGTTGCCGGGCGTGCCGTATTTCTCGGCCGTTTCGAAGCAGTTCCGGTGGATGGCGATCATGATCTTGTGCAGACGGTCGTCCACTTCCTCGCGGGTCCAGCTCAGACGTGCACTGTTCTGGGCCATTTCGAGGCCAGACGTCGCCACGCCGCCCGCATTGGCAGCCTTGGCCGGTCCGTACAGGATCTTGGCATCGAGGAACATCTTGGTCGCTTCGAGCGTGCTTGGCATGTTCGCGCCTTCGGCCACCAGCTTGACACCATTCTTAATAAGGTTCGCCGCATCTTTCGCGGTGATTTCGTTCTGCGTGGCGCTGGGGAAGGCGCAGTGCGCTTTGATGTTCCAGAGCGGGTTGTGCTCCAGCTTGATGTCCGTGGGCATGAAGATCGCTTTCTTGTAGTGATCGGCATAGTCCCGGATGCGTCCACGCTTCACGTTCTTCAGTTCGATGACGAACGCCAGCTTCTCGCGGTCGATTCCGTCCGGATCGTAGATCACGCCGTTCGAATCTGACACGGTCACCGGCTTGGCGCCGAGATCAAGCAGTTTCTCGATGGTGTATTGCGAGACGTTACCGCTGCCCGAAACCAGGCAGAGCTTGCCGTCGAACGAGTCCTTCTGGCTCTTCAGCATTTCGGCGGCGAAGTACACGCAGCCGTAGCCGGTGGCTTCGGGACGAATCAGCGATCCACCCCAGCCCAGGCCCTTGCCCGTCAGCACGCCGGTGAATTCGTTGCGCAGGCGCTTGTACTGTCCAAACAGGAAGCCGATTTCGCGACCGCCCACGCCGATGTCGCCGGCCGGGACGTCAGTATCCGGTCCAATGTGCCGCTGCAGTTCGGTCATGAAGCTCTGGCAGAAACGCATGACTTCGTTGTCACTCTTGCCCTTGGGATCGAAATCCGATCCGCCCTTGCCGCCGCCCATGGGGAGCGTGGTGAGCGAATTCTTGAAGACCTGTTCAAACGCCAGGAACTTCAGGATGCCGAGGTTTACGCTGGGATGGAAGCGGAGTCCGCCCTTGTAGGGGCCGATGGCGCTGTTCATCTCGATGCGGAAACCACGGTTGACTTGAATGTTGCCCAGATCATCGAACCACGGCACGCGGAACATAATGACGCGCTCTGGTTCGACAATTCTTTCGAGCAAACGCGCGGACTGATACTCAGGATGCTTCGCGAGCACTAACCGGAGAGAATCGAACACCTCGGCCACCGCCTGATGGAACTCAGGCTCCGCTGGATTCTTGGCCTTCACACTGATCATCACGGATTCGATGTAATCCCCATGAGTTTTCACTCCGGGGCGTGTCAACACAGACATAGTCCTACCTCCGTAGGTACAACATAAACATAATTCCGTTCCTCATTGTCAGCCTCTAATAGAACGCCGCAGTGATAATTCTCACGGGCGGGGGTGATTTGGGTCACGTGGAGGATTGTGGTTATGAATCAATGACTTACGGTGGATCCGGAATCGATATGGTATTGATTCCACGGATACCTCCCACTGATGAGCCGCGAACACGGCGTCAATCAAAAAGCCGTGCCACAGTCAAAACGCTTTGTCATTCTGAGCGCAGCGAAGAACCTATGCAACTTGCCGGCGGCGCCGAAATGCACGGATCCTTCGCGGCAAAAGACACCGTTCAGGATGACAGCGCGGTTGTGGCCGCGGACGCTTTAGCAAATTCTCGGCAACTGCTCGCCGCTCAGCATGTCGACGACGCGATTGCCGCCGATGCGGCTTTGCAGCACCACCGTGCCGCCGGGAGTCTGCTCCACTTTCCCGACCCGAATCGAGCCTTCTGATACCGGTATCCTTTTCAGAACTTCGAGCGCAGCATCCGCCTGCTTACCCGGAACAAACACCGCGAACCGACCCTCATTCGCGACGTACAAAGGATCGAGACCCAGAATCTCGCATGCGCTCTGCACCGTCTCTTGCACAGGAATACGACTCTCTTCCAGCTTGATGCAGACATTCCGGTCAGAAGCGATCTCGTTCAGCGTGGTTGCCAACCCGCCGCGCGTCAGGTCCCGCAGGCAATGTACCTCGATGCCGGAATTCAACAGCGCCTGAACTGCGGGCCAGACAGCCGCTGTGTCGCTCAGGATCGGCGATTCGAATTCCAAACCCTCGCGCACAGACAGGATCGCGACGCCATGACGTCCAAGATCGCCGCTGACGATGACTGCGTCGCCGACTTGAACCGAGGCAGGGCCAATCGTCCCCTTCACATTCGCTTCGATCAGCCCAATCCCAGAGGTGTTGACGAAGATCCCGTCGCCCTTGCCCTTGTCGACGACCTTCGTGTCACCGGTCACGAGCTGCACGCCCGCCTTAGCCGCTGCCTCTTGCATCGAGGCGACCACGGTGCGCAGCGTGTCCATCGCAAGGCCCTCTTCCAGAATGAATCCCGCGCTAAGATAAAGTGGCCGCGCGCCGCACATGGCGAGATCGTTCACCGTGCCGTAGACCGCGAGATCGCCGATCGTCCCGCCGGGAAAAATCAGCGGGCGCACTACAAACGAATCGGTCGTAAACGCCAGCCGCGAGCCGTTAACCGCCAGCACCGCGCCGTCGTGCCTCTGTTCGAGCATGGGATTGCCGAACGCGGGCATAAAAACCTTCTCGATGAGTTGATGGGTCAGTCGTCCGCCGCCGCCGTGCGCCAGGACGATGCGATCGTCAGCGACTCGGGGTACCGGACAACTCAGGTTGAACTCGGTCATGACTTTGGCGTCTGCCATAGTGATAATAAGCCGCGCATGCACCTTCCGACGACACCATCGGCGCCCCCAGCGGATTCTCCGGCGTGCACTTCACCGCAAACGCTGGACACTCGTGCGGCTTCTTGATGCCCTGCAGAATCAGCCCGCTGATGCACTCCGGCGACTCTTGCGCGGGTGTGCCCGTGAACGGGAAGCGGCGATTGGCGTCATATTTCTGGAAACGTCCGCGCAACTGAAAGCCGCTCGCCGGAATCTCGCCCAGACCGCGCCACTGCCGGTTCACAACTTCGAAGACTTCGATGATGCGCTCCTGCGCCGGACGGTTTCCTTCCCGCCGCGTGGCCCGCGCGTATTGGTTCTCCACGTCGTGGCGGCCTTCTTCGAGTTGGCTCACCGTCATCAGAATGCCGTCGATAATATCGAGCGGCTCGAAACCCGTCACGACGATGGGAACTTTGTACTTCTCCGCAATCGGAAAATATTCTTCGTATCCCATGACGGTGCAGACGTGGCCCGCCGCCAGGAATCCCTGCACGACGCAATTCGACGACGAGAGCAGCGCTTCCATCGCAGGAGGAACCAGCACGTGCGACACCAGCAGTGAAAAGTTTTCAATGTGGTCGTGATCCGCCTGCCACGCTGCCATCGCATTGGCGGGCGCGGTGGTTTCAAAGCCCACGGCAAAGAAGACCACCTGACGCTCGGGATTCGTTCTCGCCAGTTTTACTGCATCGAGCGGCGAATACACGATCCGCACGTCGGCGCCCTCCGCCTTGGCATCGAACAGGCTCTTCGTGGAACCAGGCACCCGAAGCATGTCTCCGAAGGAACAGAAGATCACTTCCGGCCGGTGTGCAATGGCCACCGCCTTATCGATCAATTCAATCGGTGTCACACACACCGGACAACCCGGCCCGTGCACAAGAGTGATATCACGCGGCAGCAAGTCTTCCAGCCCGCTCTTGACGATAGTATGAGTCTGCCCGCCGCAGATCTCCATGATCGTCCAGGGGCGGGTTACTTTTTTCCAGATCTGCTGCGACAGCTGTTCGGCGGCCTTCTGATCGCGATATTCACTGAGGAATTTCACCGAGTTCCTCCTTCAGTCCACCGAGTTCTTCGAGGTACTGGAAGACGCGCTTCGCTTCCTCTTCGTCAATCACGCTGATGGCGAAGCCCACGTGGACGAGCACATATTTTCCGACCTCCGCTTCGGGGACGTAGGCGAGGTTGATCTCCTTGCGGATGCCGCCGAAGTCAACCTTGCCCACGCGGAAAGCGACGTCGCCTCCGTCCATGATTTCAACCACTCGTCCTGGAACCGCAAGACACATGTCGTGGCCTCCCCAATCTCGTAGCGCCGGCGTCCCGCCGGCTGTCGCGTGGGCGCCTCGCCCACGCACCGTCGTGCTTTTGGGTGGCACAGCGCTTCAGCGCTGCGATCAAGCTCTCCCTCTTCATTAAAGGGCTTCAGCCCCTTAAGTACTTTCACCCAGTTTCTCAGCAACTTCTAAACAGTCCTGTTCTCACCCACCGCCGATCGCAGCGCTAAAATCGCTGCGCCACCCGAAATCATCCCCGCGTGCTCATGACAACCTACTCATGACCGCCTGCCCCAGTGCAATCCCACCATCATTCGGCGGAACCCGCTGGTGCGTGTACACTTCAAATCCTCGCGACTCCAACGCAACCGCTGCGTGTTCTGTCAGATACCGGTTTTGAAAAACTCCACCGCTCAACACGATCTGCTTGAGCGTCGCCGAGGCAGCGACATCCAGAATCCATTGCACCAGCGCGTTGTGGAAGCGCGCTGCGATGCGGGCCACCGGCACGCCCGCGATCTTGTCGGCCATCGCAGCCGAAATCAGCGGACCCCAGTCCCCACCCGCTAGAGCATACGCCTCTTGCGTCCGCAAAGCGCCGATTTCATTTTCGAGGAGCATCGCGGCCTGGCCCTCAAATCGGTTCTGCCTTGCCACACCAGTGATGCAGGCGACGGCGTCGAACAATCGGCCCACGCTTGTCGTAGGAACGACATTGATCCCGTGCTCGAGCATATAGCGGACCTGGGCCTCAGCCAATCGGGCTTTCCCCTGCGCTTCCGGACCGACATCAGGTGCCGTTGGCTCGGAGCCGAACACCTCAAACAGCAGACTCACGGCCGAACGCCAGCCCTCACGGACCGCGGCATCGCCGCCTGGCAGTCCAAACGAGCGCAGGTGCGCGATCCTCTCGTAATGGTCGCCTTCGACGAGGAAGAACTCGCCACCCCAGATGGCGCCATCGAGGCCATATCCGGTGCCGTCCCACGAAATTCCGAGGTACGGTCCGGCGACATTGTTCTCCGCAGCGCAGGCCGCCACGTGCGCCTGATGATGCTGTACCCGGATCAACGGCAGTCCAGACTTCTCCGCCCAGTGTGTCGAAGCATAGTCAGGATGCAGATCGCAGGCCACGGCTTCCGGCTTGAAACTGTACAAGCGGCATAGATCGTCAATCGCTCTCTCGAACGCACCACGGGCTTCAAGGGTTTCGAGATCGCCGATATGCTGGCTGAGAAAGACATCCTGCCCCACGGCGATGGCCACCGTGTTCTTAAGATGGCCGCCCACAGCAAGCACCGGAGGAAGTTCGTGCGCGACACGAACTCCCAACGGAGCGTAGCCTCGAGCACGGCGCAGGATTCCCGCGCGCCCGCGTGTCAGCCGCACCACCGAATCGTCACACGCCCGCACGATTGGCCGGTTGTGCATCAGAAAATGGTCCGCAATGTCCTTGAGTCGAACAGTTGCTTCCTCGTTCGCGGTCGCGATGGGCTCATCGCTGTGGTTGCCGCTGGTCGCAATCAATGGAAACCGGCACTCTTCCATCAGCAAATGATGCAGCGGCGAGTACGGTAACATGACGCCAAGATAAGGCGAGCAGTGGGCCACGTTCGCGGCAATGTTGGTTGCGGCCTTCGGCGTCAGCAGCACGATGGGCGCGGACTGCGATTCGAGCAGTTCCACTTCCGCGGGCGAGATCTCGCAGTAGGTTCGCGCCACTTCGAGCGACGGCATCATCAGCGCAAACGGTTTCTCCTCGCGATGCTTGCGTTGCCGCAAACGCGCCACTGCCTCGGCATTGCGCGCATCGACCAGAAGCTGGAAGCCTCCAATGCCCTTGAGCGCTACAATCTCGCCCAGTCGAAGAGCCTCGACCGCATCCTCGATTGTGCCGTCGAGCTTCGGTCCGCACACCGGACAGGCGTTCGGCTGCGCGTGAAAGCGCCGGTTTGCCGGACTCTCATACTCCTCGCGGCACCGCGGACACAGCACAAAATCGCGCATCGTCGTGTTGGGCCGGTCATACGGGATGTCGACCACGATGGTGTACCGCGGTCCGCAGTTCGTGCAGTTGGTGAAGGGATATTCAAAGCGCCGATTTCCGGGATCGAACAACTCCTCACGGCAGTGCGTGCAGGTGGCCAGGTCCGGCAGCACGTTGACCGTCTTGCCGGAGTCGTGGTCGCTCGCCAGAATCTCGAACCGCGTCGAGCCCTCGGAGGCCAGCCAGGCAAATTCACGCACGTTCACGACGGAAGCTTTTGGCCGTTCCTGCTCAAGTCTCTGTTCAAACAGGTTGAGCTGCTCGGTGGGTCCTTCGACTTCCACGACGAGGCCCGCAGAAGAATTCAGCACCCATCCCGTGAGTGACATCTCGGTGGCCAGCCGGTAAACAAAAGGACGAAAGCCCACGCCCTGCACGGCCCCGCGCAGCGTGATCCGGAGCCGTTGCGTCGCGGGTTGTGCCGCAACTGTCATCATACGAGCGAAGCTGCTGCCCTGATTCTAAGCCTTGTTGGAGAGGGGAGGAAGGGGCTCTCTCGATTGCTCGAACTGCACCAACTCCACGATCCGCGCCACCAGCAAGGGAATGGCACCCTCGACCACATCCGAGAGCGAATCCCCGTGATCAAAGCACTGACCCGTGAGGGTCGCCGAAAACGCACGCGGCGCGGCACCATAAACTTGGCGAGCCAGCGTCACCACAGCTCCCGGAGAGAGTTGGTGGGAAAACGGGGGAGGCTCCCGAGTCAGTTCAATCTCCCCGGAGCGTACCCGTCCCGGCTGCCCGTTACCACCATCGGCAGCGGCGGCAGCGGCGGCATCGACAAAAATTACGGCGTCGCATCGGCAGACCGCCTCGGCCAACTCCGGCGTGAGCTGGTGCACGCGCAGGATCTCGATTTCCGAAGTGGATAACTTCTCTTCCAGTTGATTCGCTGCGCGCCACGCCAGCCCGTCATCGCCGCGTAGCGGATTCCCATACGCGATGATGAGGACGCGGGCCATGGTGTGGATTTTATCGTGCGCCAAAGGTCCCCAGTCGCGTAGGACCGAAAGAACAGCTGTCCGTGTAAGGGCTCGTGTGGGGACGGGCGCCTTCGCCCGTCCCGCCAAGCGCAGCGAGGCGGGGCGCCACCACAACTCCAGCCCGCTACGGCCGCGCCACCTCGTCCAGCACCTCGCCATCGGGACTCATCAACTGGATCCCCAGCATCATCTCGCCGAACGCGTGCGTCGAACAGCTCAGGCACGGGTCGTAGCAGCGGATCACGGCCTCCACCCGATTGAGCATCCCCGGCGTCAGCCGGTTGCCATGCACATAATGCTTCGCGACTTGCAGCACGCTGCGGTTCATCGCCAGATTGTTCTGCCCGGTCGCGATGATCAGGTTCACCCAGCGGATCAATCCCTGTTCATCGATCTTGTAATGATGGAATAACGTGCCGCGCGGAGCCTCCGCCGCGCCCACGCCTTCGAGCGCATTGGGCCGGGCCACCGCTCGCACATGCTTCGACAGAATCTCGGGATCGTTCAGCAGCTGCTCCAGCCGCTCGATGCAATACAGGATTTCGATCAGCCGCGCATGGTGATAGTGGAACGAGCTGAGCACCGCGGTGCGCTGCAGTTCGTGAAACTCCGCCAGCTCCTGATCGGCCCGCGGAGTGCCGCAGCGATCAGCCACGTTCAGCCGCGCCAGCGGCCCTACGCGGTAGATGCCGTCCGGAAATCCCTTGGGCTTGTAATAAGAAGACTTGAGATAGCTCCAAGGCTCAACCTTCTCGCCGATGTAGCTTTCGTACTCCGCCGGGTCCACTTGCTGCGCGACGATATGGCCCGACGCATCCACCACCCGGAGCTTGCCGTCGTAGAAGGTGAGCCCGTTGTCCTTCTTGACGATCCCCATAAACAGCGTGGGAAAGTTTCCAAACACCGAAATCTCTTCGCGAAAACGCTCCGTCACGCTCTTGAACCATTCCAGGGTACGTTCCGCAATCGCGAGAGCATCCGGCAGCGCGAACAGAATGGCGTCGCGATTCGCTTCCGTCAGCGGCTCACTCACCCCCCCCGGGACCACCCATGCGGGATGAATGCGTTTCCCTCCCAGCCGTTCGATGATCTTCTGACCAAACTGCCGCAAACGAATCCCGTCCAGCGCCAGTTCGGGATTCTTCTCGGCTACACCGAAGATGTTGCTGGTTGTCGGATCCGCGTCCATTCCCATCAACAAGTCGGGCGATGACAAATGAAACAGGCTGAGCGCATGCGACTGCGTGACCTGCGCAAGCCCAAAAATTCGACGCAACTTGTCAGCCGTCGGCGGAATTCGTACCGCGAGCAACTGATCGCAGGCCTTGGCCGAAGCGATCAGATGGCTGACTGGGCAGATGCCGCAAATGCGCGCCATCAGCGAAGGCATCTCGTAAAACGGACGCCCTTCACACAGTTTCTCGAAGCCGCGGAACTGGGTGACGTGAAAACGGGCTTCCTCGACCCGTCCGTCTTCGTTCAGGTGGAGCGTGATCTTGGAATGGCCTTCGATGCGTGTAACCGGATCGATGACGATGCTGCTGCCCTGCTTCACGAATTCTCCTCTTTAGCTGCGAGCTACGAGTCGCGAGCTCTCAGTTCTTAGCTCTCAGTTCTCAGCTCTCAGAAGCCATCTCATAAATCGGTTTGAAAGGGCGCGGCTTTCAACCGCGCCGCTCGAGCCAAGAAGGGACGCGGGCTTTAGCCCCCGAGGGAACGCGACTCTTCCTCCCTTGGTTTCATTATGAGATGTTCTCTGCTCCTAGCTCCTAGCTCATAACTCGAAGCTCACTCACGACCCGAACCGAGTCTTCAATCTGACGTCCGGCGTGCGCCCTTCGAGCAACTCCGACACAACGTAATAAATCGTGTCGGCCGAGGGCGGACAGCCCGGAACAAACACATCCACGGTGACGAATTCGTGCACTGGACGCGAATTCTCCAGCAGCGCCGGAACCACCTGATCAGGAATGCCGGGATCGAAGGTCACATTCTCGCGATACGCCCGATCACAAACCGCCTTCACGCCGAATGGGTTGCGCATTCCCGGCACGTTCGCCGTAACCGCGCAGTCTCCCAGCGAGACTAATATCTTGGTCCGCTCGCGCACGATCTTGATCTTGTGCAGGTCGGACTCGCTGCTCACCGCGCCCTCGACCAGGGTCACATCCACGTCCGCGGGAAATTCCTTGGCATCAACCAGCGGGCTGTACACCAGATCGGCCAGGCCGACCACGGTCAGCAGCCGCTCGTCCATATCGAGAAACGACATATGGCAGCCAGAGCAGCCATCGAGCCACACAGTAGCGAGTTTCTTCTTACTCATGGGACCCATCATCACCACTAAAGACACGAAGGAGCACGAAGCCAAAATCCGCACATGCAGTCCTTCGTGAACCTTCGTGCCCTTCGTGGTTCAAGATTTTTCTCTTCATTCGTTTTCTTCCCGCATCATGGTCAGGTAGGGCAGGAACTGCCGCCGCTTCAGCATCTCGGCGACCGAGCGTCCCTTTTCAAACAGGGCTCCAGTGGGACACACATGCACACACTTGCCGCAACTGGTGCAGGTTTCCGACGATCCCCATGGTTCATTCAAATCCGTGATCACCTTGGCGTCGATGCCTCGCCCCATAATGTCCCAGGTATGCGCGCCCTCAATCTCGTCGCATACGCGTACGCAACGGGTACACAGGATGCAGCGGTTGTGGTCGATGACGAAACGATCGTGCGACGCGTCAACCTCTTCCTTGGGATAGCGATAAGGAAAATGCACATGCGTGATGCCCAACCGCTGCGCCAGCATCTGCATCTCGCAGTGGCCATTGGAGACACACACCGAGCACACGTGGTTGCGTTCGGTAAAGAGCAACTCCAGAATCATCCGCCGGTAGCCCTGCAGCCGCTCCGAGTCAGTGGTGACTTCCATGCCTTCCTCGACCACGGTGACGCAGGCGGGCAGCAGCTTGTTCTGTCCTTTTATCTCCACCAGGCACAGGCGACACGCGCCCACATCGGACAGGCCATCCATCTCGCACAAGCGTGGGATGAAAATGCCATTCTGCCGGGCTACGTCGAGAATGGTTTCTTCCTGGCGTCCGCTCAGATCGCGGCCGTCGATTCTCAAGGTTTTGACGGGGGCGACGGGGCTCATGCCGTTTCCCTTTCTGCCGCTGCCGCAGCCTGTGCCCCGCACACTCCGGCCGGGCACTTGTGATCTTCAATGTGGGCCCGGTACTCCTCGGCAAACGAGCGCAGGGTGCTGACCACCGGATTCGGCGCCGACTGTCCCAACCCGCACAGGCTAGTGTGCTTTAGCAGATCGCACAGCTCTTCCAGCATTTTCATGTCCTGCAGCGTAGCGCTCATGCTCGCGATGGCAGAGAGAATGCGGTGCATCTGGTACGTTCCGACCCGGCACGGGATGCACTTGCCGCACGACTCGGTCATGCAGAAATCCATGAAGTATTTGGCCACGTCGACCATGCAGGAACTTTCGTCCATCACGATCATGCCGCCGGATCCCATGATCGACCCGGCTTTTGCCAGCGATTCGTAATCCACCAGCATGTCGAGACAATCGGACGGCAGGCAACCGCCAGAGGGCCCGCCCGTCTGCACCGCCTTGAACTTGCGTCCCTCGGGAATCCCGCCGCCGATTTCAAACACCATCTCACGGAGCGAAATCCCCATCGGAACCTCGACCAGGCCAGTGTTCTCCACCCGCCCAGCCAGGGCAAAGACCTTCGTGCCTTTGCTCTTCTCGGTACCGATGCCGGCATACCACTCCCCGCCGTTGCGGATGATGGGAGCGATATTGGCGAATGTCTCCACGTTATTGATAAGGGTCGGCTTCCCGAACAGCCCTTCCATCGCGGGATACGGCGGCCGCGGCCGAGGCGTGCCCCGCTTCCCTTCCACCGAGGCGATCAACGCGGTCTCTTCGCCGCAGACGAAAGCGCCAGCGCCCAGCCGCAGATCCATGCCAAAACTGAATCGCGTGCCGCAGATATTCGAGCCGAGCAATCCCATTCGTTCCGCCTGCCGAATGGCATTGCGCAGCCGTTTGATGGCCAGCGGATACTCCGCCCGCACATAGATGTAGCCTTCGGAAGCCCCCACGGCGTAGGCGGCAATCAACATGCCTTCGAGCACGCGGTGCGGATCGCTTTCGAGTACGCTGCGATCCATGAACGCTCCCGGATCGCCTTCGTCGGCATTGCAGATGACGTACTTCTGCGTACCCACGGATTTCGAGACTGTGCTCCACTTCAGACCCGTGGGATATCCCGCGCCGCCGCGGCCGCGCAGTCCGCTTTTGGTCACCTGCTCGATGACTTCGCGCGACGTCATTTCGGTCAGCGCTTTGATGAGCGCGGTGTAGCCGTTCGCGGCCACGTAGTCTTCCACGCGATCGGGATCGATGACACCGGAATTCTCCAGCACAATCTTCTGCTGCCGCTGGAAGAACGGAACATCGGTGCGGCACACCAAACGCGCGACGGGTTGAGCGTCGAGACCATCGAGAATGGCCGCGCCGTCCGTCGCCTCGACTTTTTTATAGAGCACGCCATTGCTCGTCGACACCAGCGGACCTTCCGAACACAGCCCCATGCAGCCCACGCCTTTCACCTGGCAGTGCCCCTTGGTGCCGCGGCGCGTGACCTCCTGGACGAGCGCATCTTTCACCGACTGGCTTTGGCAGGACAGACATCCGGCGGCGACGCACACGTTCACGCGCTGGGTGAACTGGCTCTGCGCCTCGCGTTCGGTTTCGGCGATTTGATCGAGTTCCTCGGGCGTCATGCGTGTGTCCATTTCTTTAAGTGCTCGCGGACGGCTGCGCTCCCGACCTTACCGGCAACTTCCTGGTCGTAGACAACGGCGGGAGCGAGTCCGCAGGATCCCAGGCAGCGTGCGGTGAGCAACGACACTCTCTTGTCGGCCGTGGTTTCTCCGGGACTAATCCCCAGGTCGTGTTGCACCGTATCGAGCAACTGCTGCGATCCTTTGATGTAGCACGCCGTTCCCATGCAGATGACGCAGGTATGCTCGCCTGCGGGCTTCAGCGTAAAGAAATGGTAGAAGGTGGCGACGCCATAGGCACGGCTAAGCGGCACGCGCAACGACATGGCGACATAACGCAGCGCTTGCTCGTCGAGGTATCCGAACGCCTCTTGTACCGTGTGCAGGGTCTCAATCAGTCCACGCTGCTGCTGGCCCTGCCGACGGATGGTGGCATCGACCAGTTTCCAGCGCTTGTCCTGATTGGGCGGAGTGGGCTTGGCAACATAGGAATGCATATGAATTCTCAATCGCAGTCAAACGGAACGTGGATCACCGCGACCGTGAAACAAAAACTGATTCTAGTCCCGGCACGGGATGTGCAACCAACTCGCTCCATAAATATTTCGTGCAGCTGTTTCATTTCGGTTCGAATCCCAAAAAGGCTCCGCTGCACACACCTCGACCTGCTCTTCGACGATGCAGAATCGAAAAGCGTCATTGGAATCACTTTCATTTTGAAAAATGGTTCTGTGGTCTCGCCTGCCTTGCGGCTCACGACCGAAGCGTCAGAACCGGACAATGAGCCTGCGCAATCACGTGGTGTGCCGTCGACCAGGGCATATGTGTGGTACGGCTCTGTGCGGATGCCCGAGCTCCCAGCACGATCATGTCCGCTTCACGATCGGACGCGACCTTCAGGATACGATCTGCAGCCCCGCCAAATTCCAGCACGGTCTCGGGTGCGTATTGCAGAGCGTGGTGGTTTGGGATCAGCGATTTCAGCCGGCAACTGCTGTCGTCCACCAGATCGGGACGCGTACCCAAATGCGAATAGTCCTCGATCACGTGCAGCAGTGTGAGCCGCGAGCGAAATTCCTCCGCCAGCGCAATCGCTTCCTGCGCCGCGTACAGCGAGTACTGGGCGAAATCGGTCGCGAACAAAATCTGCTGCAGCTCCAACTCAATCGGAGCCAGATCGCGCCCGTGGGCCGGCACTGCCGGCAGTTTGGCGCGCCCTGCAACTTTCGGCCCCACCGTCAGCACGGGGCAGGATGCGTGGCGCAGAATGTCTTCCGCCACCGAACCCAGCAGCAACTTGCCCAAACCTGAGCGGCCATGAGTTCCCACTACAATCAGGTCGATCTTGTTCTCGTCGATAATTCCAGCCAGGCTTTTCCATACCTGGCCATGACGGACATAGTTGTGGTGCTCAATTCCTTCGACTCGGGCGCAGAGCTGGTCGAGTTTGACTCTGGCCTCGCTGTACGCGTCCTCGTAGATCGTGCTCATGCTGACATAATCTACGCCGCCGGTCATCATCAGCAGGCCGGCGTCGGAAAGGACGTGCGTAGCATGCAGCGTGGCGCCGAAACGACGGCAGATCGCCACGGCGTAGGGGAAGGCGGCTTCCGAAGTGGCGGAAAAGTCGGTGGCAAACAATACATTCTTGACCGCGATGGCGCTGGATGTCCGTGGTTGGAGCGCGGTGCCGCGAAGTTCTTCGACAGGGGTCATAGAACACCTCCCAGAGCTACTTTCAAGATCACACCCTTGACCTCTGCTCCGGTATGCCCGCTGTCACCCGTTTTTGTGATTTGAATCACGTTGGGTGCCCCACCCTTGTCGCGCCGGGTTTGGGCGGGACAGGGTGGGGGTGTTGACTCTCGGCGACAAAGTCAAAATCCCCACCCTGTCGCACAAACCGCGACAAGGTGGGGCACCCTCATCATTGTTTCAATCACGTACAGAGAACTTCAATAACTTAGAGATAATTACAATGAGTTAGCGTCATACAGAGTTGGAAACAAACTTCGGACGCTGCCAAAACAAGATCAGCTCGTCATCCAGGATGCTATTTCCGGAGGCAGAGACAGGCCTAATTTTGACAATCGAAGGCCGGGACGAAGAAATACTCAAGCGCAGGGACGCGAGATGTCCTGCGGCGTCGCACATGGGTTCCACGACATTTCAACGACTTACACCCATCGTTAATAACTTGCAGATAATATCAACGACTTAGGAGCAGTTACTGCGCAAAACCGTCGGCCTGCGTGACTGCTCCGATCGCAACCGTGTGGTCGATGTAGATTCTCCCGGCATCGAGCGCCTTGCGATCGAGCTCGAGCAGCGCGGGATTCTTGACTTTCTTTTCCAGTACTTGCATCGCCGTCACTGGAGACAGGCATTCGGTTTCTTCGAGCAGCGCGCCCATCATGACAACGTTTGCGACTTTGGCCGAGCCGAGCTTGTCGGCAATCTCGGACGCCGGAATGCAGACCACTTGTGCCTGCGGGATGCTGAGATCTTCGGGCAGTCGCTCGCGGCCATAAATGATCGTCCCGCCGGGCGCGACCTGAGCGTAGAACTTGCGCAGCGAGATTTCGTTCATCGCAACCAGAACGTCGGGACGCGAAATCACCGGAGAGCCGATGCGATCTTTCGAAAGACAGATATGACAGTGTGCGCTTCCCGAGCGCATCTCTGGACCGTAGGAAGGCAGCCAGCTGACTTCGAGGCCTTCGCGCATGCCCATCTCCGCCAGAAGCTGTCCGAGCAGCAGCACTCCCTGCCCTCCGAAACCCGCAATCTTGATGCCGAGGTCACGGAAGTGATGTTGCTTCTTAGGTGTCGGCCCATCACCCGCCGCCTTGCACTCGCCTTCCACCAGTTCGGCCACGGTTTTGTGAGGCGGAATGTTGTTGTTCGGAATTTCGATGGAGCGGTCGCGAAACACGTTCAGCGGGAAGTTCGGAATCATCTTCTCGGCAATCCACTTCCGCGCTTCCACGGGATCCTTGCCCCAGATCGTAGGACAGGGAGAAAGAATCTCGACGAAGGTGAAGCCCGCGCCAGCGCGCTGCAACTCGAGCGCTTTCCGCACAGCCCGGCGCGCTTTCATGATGTTCTTGTTGTCCGACAGCGCAACGCGCTCAATGTAGACCGGAGCTTCGAGCGACGAGAGCATCTCGGCCATGTGCAGCGGGAAGCCCTCATTTACCGGCCGCCGGCCCCAGGGGGACGTGGTGCTGCGCTGGCCAACCAGCGTTGTAGGCGCCATCTGCCCGCCAGTCATGCCGTAGATTGCGTTGTTGACGAAGAAGACGCTGATCTTTTCTCCACGATTCGCCGCATGCACGATTTCGGCAGTGCCGATCGCGGCCAGGTCTCCGTCTCCCTGATAGGCGATGACGATCTTGTCCGGGCAGGCGCGCTTCAGCCCAGTCGCGGCGGCCGGAGCGCGGCCGTGGGCGACCTGCACGTTGCCCACGTCAAAGTAGTAGTAAGCGAAGACCGAGCAGCCCACGGGGCTCACCAGGATGGTGTCGTTCTGCACGCCCAAATCTTCGAGAGCTTCGGCGATCAATTTATGCGCTACGCCATGGCCGCATCCGGGACAGTAGTGGGTCTGATGCTGCAGGTCGCTCTTGCGTTCGTACAGCGGATAGAACGCGTCCGACTTCTGGTGGACGACTTCGTACTTGTCGTTGCTCACCTTCGGTTGTTCCGGTTGTTTTAAGGTAATGTGGATGTTGTTTTCCGCCATGATTGCTTCCCGTCCCACGTAGCGGCGGACGCATTCGTCCGCTTGCCGAGCATTTGCTGCTAGCCCCCGGACGAATGCGTCCGGGGCTACGTGTTTACACTGCCGCTGGCACCTGCTCTTCCATCTTCGTCAACAATTCTTCGACCGAGGGCACGTTGCCACCCACGCGTCCATAGAACTCGATGGGCCGCTTGCCTTCGAGCGTAAGGCGGACGTCTTCCACCATCTGGCCGTTGCTCAGTTCCACCACCAGAAGTTTTTCCGCACGCAGCGCCGTTGCCCGCAGTTGCGTCGAGGGGAACGGCCATAACGTGATTGGCCGGAACAATCCGACTTTGAGTCCCTGCTTGCGCGCTTCGTCTACCGCGGAGCGCAACACGCGCGAGACGATGCCGTAGCCCACAACGATGAGTTCGGCACCTTCGGTGCGGTACTCTTCGCAGCGTGTTTCGACTTGCTGCGCCCGCTTGTATTTCGCTTCCATGTGGCGCTGGTGCTCTTCGAGGTCGTCGGACTCGAGGAAGATCGAGCTGACCATGTTCTTGCGCGTTTCCGCAGTTCCCTTCACCGCCCAGGGTTTCTCGGGAGCAACGATCTCGCGATACGCGAGGTCGAGCGGCTCCATCATCTGGCCCACGAACCCGTCGGTCAGCACGATCGCGGGGTTGCGGTAGCGGTCGGCGAGGTCGAAGGCGAGGATGGTCAGGTCGGCCATCTCCTGCACCGACGCTGGAGCAACGACTAGGTTGCGATAGTTGCCGTGACCTCCGCCCTTGACCATGGCGAAATAGTCGCTCTGCTCGGGAGCGATGTTGCCGAGGCCGGGACCGCCGCGCATGACGTCAACGATCACGCAGGGCAGCTCCGCGCCGGCGAGGTAGGAGATGCCTTCCTGCATCAAGCTGAGGCCGGGGCCAGAGGATGCAGTCATCACACGCTCGCCAGCGGAGGCCGAGCCATACACCATGTTGATGGAAGCAGTCTCGCTTTCAGCCTGGACGAAGGTTCCGCCAACCTCGGGAAAATAGAGCGCGGCAGCTTCAGCGACTTCGCTGGCCGGCGTGATGGGGTAGCCGTAGTACGCGCGGCAACCGGCCAACACTGCGCCCTTGATCACCGCAACGTTTCCTTTACACAGTTGCCGCATGTTCGCCTCCTGGGAGGACTTGCGAGGCAGCCTCTTTGGGAGGCGGGATGAGCCGGTAAACCACGATCGCTCCCGGCTCCGGGCAGCAGTAGAAGCAGATGCCGCATCCGGTGCAGTCGTGACCGGTATAACGCGCCGGGTGCACTCCGTAGGAACTCAATTCAGGAGCCAGCTCCAGACATTTCGGCGGGCAGGATTCCACACAGAGCCCGCATCCTTTGCACTCCTCGACATCGATCGTGATATTGCCGCGTGCTGGACCTGCCATAGGTCGTCACCTCGGTACGGCTGTTTGTGCCTGCTGCGGATTCTGCGCCCACTTGGTCTTTTCGCAATACTCGTAAAGCTCGGCACGGAAGTGTGGATGCGCGATCTCGATCAGCGACTTGGCCCGTTCGCGAATCGATTTGCCGTGCAGATATGCGACGCCATACTCGGTCACGACGTAGCGGACTAATCCCCGCGAAGTAACAACTCCCGCCCCAGGATCGAGCATAGGCACGATCCGTGAAATAGTTCCCTGCTTCGCGGTCGATGAGATCGCGATGATCGGCTTGCCGCCCTTGGACCGCGTGGCTCCGCGCAGAAAGTCCACCTGCCCGCCGATGCCGCTGTAGAACTGGTTGCCGATCGAGTCCGAGCAAACTTGCCCGGTCAGATCGATCTGCACCGCGGAATTGATGGCCACCATGTTGTCGTTGCGCGCGATCAGGCCGGGATCGTTGGTATACGACGTCGGATGGAACTCGAAGATGGGATTGTTGTCGACGAACTCGAACAGGCGCTTGGTGCCCAGGGCAAATCCCAGGATGATCTTGCGGGGCTTGAAGTTCTTGCGCGCCCCGGTGAGCACTCCAGCTTCAATCAGCGGAATGACGCCGTCGGACACCAATTCGCTGTGCACGGCGAGATCTTTGCGGTCCATGAGCAAGGGCAACACCGCATCCGGAATTCCGCCGATGCCAGTCTGCAGCACCGCTCCATCTTCGATCAGGCCGGCGACATTGCGCGCAATGGCAATCTGCAGGTCGGTCACTACCGGCCGTTTCAGGGCGCACAAAGGACGCGACGACTCGACGAAGACGTCGATGTCGTTGACGTGAATGAAGCTGTCGCCGTAGGTGCGCGGCACGTTGTCGTTGATTTGCGCGACCACATGCTTGGCGCATTTCGCGGCGGTCAGGGTTGTGTCGACGCCGACGCCAAAGCTGCAGAATCCGTGGGAATCGGGCGGAGAGACCTCGATCAGCGCCACATCGATCGGCATGGCGCCGCTCTCAAACAGCCCTTCAATTTCGGATAAGTAAATCGGAGTGTAGTCGGCGCGGCCGTCGTTGATGGCATCGCGCACGTTGGCGCCGATAAACACGGCATTGTGCCGGAAATGTCCCGCCATTTCGGGGGCGACGTAGGGGGCGCACCCCATGGTCATCATGTGAACGATTTCGACGTTATGTACTTCTGGTCCGCGGCGCATGAGCGCCTCGACCAGAGTTTCGGGCTCGGCACAGCCGGGCTGGATGTAGACGCGCATCCCCGACTGCACGCACTGCAGCGCGTCGTCGGCCATTCTTAGCCGCTTCTTGTATTCCATCTCCCAAGACATCGACATCGTTTAGCTCCCCTAGCTAAGCCCGCAGCGCAGCAGTTTCGTGCGCGGCCCGGGCAACTTCTTCTTCGTACCCCACAACGCCATAGTAAATGGCGCGATCGAAGAACATCTCAAGCATTTGCAGCAGTTCCAGTTCGCCCATGATCTCGATGGCGCGGTCCGTCACCGCTTCGCTCTTGAGAAAGTCCCAGAGATTCTCCTTGACCAGCACGATGGCCTGGACGACTTCGCTGAGCGGAACCTTCTGCTGCGCCCGCCGCGAGCCGATCTCGCGGTAGCGCTGCTCGACATCCAGTTCGTTCTTGCCCAGAAGCCACTCGCCCAGGTGGCGGTAGATTTCGTAGACGCGCTCTCTCAATTCCTGGGCGGAAATGTCGCTGAAATGCGTGACCTGGCGGCTTCCGGCGACTCGCTTTTCCAGTCCTGCCGCGAGCTCATCGGCGTGGGTTTCGATCAAACGCACCAGTCTGTACGAGAACATCATACGCATCCCCTCCCCCATTGCACGGCGCCCGATTACAACGAATTCGTTACACTCCGACTTTTACACCCGCATCCTGGTTATTCCAGCCCTCGACGGGAACCTTGCCGGTTTCGACGCTGGGTTCCATAGTCTGGGGGACGGTGATGGCGCGCGAAATCATGCACACGGCTTTGGTCTTGCGCAGCAGGTTGAATCCCGCCTCGCGTTGCTCTTCGGACTGCACGGTTAACCGGGGACGAATCAGAATCTCGTTAAAATTGCACCCCGCGCTGCGATTGCGGCGGACGCTGCCTTCGATCTCGACTTCGAGATCCGTGAATTCAAACTTGGAGGCGCGCGCCATCTCATGGAAAGTGGTCGTGAAGCACCCGGCCAGGGAGCAGAGCAGCAGTTGTTCGGGAGTCCACCGGCCCTGCAGGCCACCCAACTCGGCGGCCTCGGAGAAATGGATGGTATTGGGGGAGGACTCGCATTTCGCCAGTCCGGTGCGGCCTGAAGTCCACCAGGCCGAAACGCGATAGGTATATTCTGCCGCCATATTTAGACTCCTGGCGCTCCCAGAGGGCGCCGTCCCCACTTCAAGAGGAGAGAGTGAAGATCACGGTGATCGTGGTCTCGACCTCTACCGGTTGCCCATTCAAAAGGTACGGCTTGTAACGCCACTGCTTGACGGCCGCGAGGGCCGCCGGCACCAGCATGGGGTGACCGCTGACCAGTTGCAGGTTCGTGATTTGTCCGTTGGTGTCGATGATCGCGCTTAGGACGACGTCGCCCTGGACTCGCGCTGCGCGAGCCAGGGTCGGATACGTCGGCTCTTCGCGATGAATCAGCATGCCCTTGGTCACGCCACCCGAGATGCGGACGCGCGTCGGGGTGGCCGGAACGAACTTTGGAACGGCCGCCAGGCTGTTCGAGGAACTGATGACGCTGCCAATCACGCCTCCCAGTTGTCCACCGGGGATACCTCCGGGGACGCCTCCCACGACTCCACCGTTGGAAGCCATCGGCGGCGGCGCCTCTTCTTCCTTAATCATCTGAATCTTCTGGGGAATCTTTGTGGGGGTACGCAGCGTGCCATTGTTGAGCAGATCGGTCTGGATCTGCTTGACCACGTGCACTTCGGCGGCCGCTGGAGGAGGTGGAGGAGGCGGAGGCGGGGGCGCCACCAGGAACGTCAGCAACTGCGCCTTGGGCAGTTCCTCGGTGAACATCAGCGGGACCGCCAGCATGAGCATGATCACCAGACAATTGATAAGAAATGAAGTGCTGGTGGCAAAGAACTTGCGCTTGCGCTGCACCCCAAACTCCAGCAGGCTGTCGGCAAACATAGGACGCGGCGGCAGCGCGGGTCCGAGTACGAGATCTTTGCCTTGCAGGACCACCGCCGTCCCGCGGACTGCATTAACTTCCTTGATTTCCTGTACTTCTGGTTCGTGGACCTCGATTGTGCTCATCGGAACCTCCGTGCCTTACCCTGGCGCGACTTCTTTCCAGCAGGTCGTGTCCAGAGGATGTGCCATGAGCGGTCACATCTCCGCTTTCTCCACGGACATCTTCTTCTAAGCTATCGGCAGGGCAAATGGCGCTCATCACGGTTCTTCGTGATCCAAATCACGGTTTTTGCATTCTGGGCTAAACCAAAGTAATCACGGCAGATGAGGACGAGGGGTAGGTGCCTGCGGTGTGGTTTTCGCGCCACCAGAGGCGGCGTGAAGAAGCTAAACATAAAAACGCAGGATCAGAAGCGGCAGATCGCCGCCCTCAGGCCGTTTGTCGCACAGAAGGTGCAATCCGATCCGCCAGATAGGCGGCGTAGAGTCCGGTGACCAAGCCAGTGAAGACGTCCATGGTGTAGTGCGCGCGCAGGATCAGCACGGTTGCCGCTTCAAAAAGCACGATTCCGATTCCGAAAATAGTCAACCAGCGCCTGCCGGCGCGTGCCAGTTCGGTGGCGCCGAGGACAGCGATGGCAGTGTGCCCGGAGAAGAAGTAATCGTTGGCCACGCCGTACGTGACGAGCAACGACGGAATTCCTGGCGAGTGCCAGATCGCATCCGGCGGAATCGGTAGGGCGACGCAGGCCTGCATCATCTGGCGCAGGCCGAGCACGATCACGAGTGCCAGGAACGGCCGCACTTCTCCGCGGAAGATCCACATCGCCAGCAAGGAGATTCCCAGTAGATCAATGATGCCCGAACTGACGACCAGGAGCGCATTCGCGGCGACGGGGTGAGCGTGCAAATAAAGATTTGCTGGAGTTGTCAGGGCATGGATGCGGTCTCCGATGCCGGAAGCGGGCGCGGCCCGCGCGCCGATCAGGGATTGCGTCCAGAACCAGATGACGAGCGCGGCGGCCGTCACCACCAGCCGGAGTGCGCGTGAGGATAGGAGAGAGGACCGCTCGGTCTGAGCCAGAGGCATGGGTGCGGGAATTATATCGTTAGTGTAGGCCCTGCGTTGCCAGGGACTAACTCAAAGGCCTGACTAAGATTCGCGAAATCATAGGTTTGAGAGCAACAATCGACGGTCACCAGCAGGTGGTAACTGCCGTACGTTGCACCCACGAGATCGATCCCTTAGTCTCGGGCAAATCAAGTCCAGGGGTCACGATCATGCCACACTCTGCGAGAGTAGCGCACACCGCACCGGTGGTTCGGAATTCAATCTCCAAGCGCCGCAGCAACCGGATCGCCTTGCATGCATCGGTGGGCCTGACGGGTCAGGATCGTCACAAAGCCGACTTCACGATGCCCGCCAAAGCCACCAACTTGAACAAGCACGGAGCCTCCGTTCAGTTGAATCGGGATCTGCCGGTAGGATCGGTCATCGTCGTGAAGAATCAACGCGGAGCGCAGGTTTCCGCCCGCGTAGTTTCGCACACCCGTGCAGTGGCAGGAAGCCGTACGTACGGAATCGAATTTGTCGAAAAGGATGAGCAGGCACTGAATTTCTGGGGAATCTCATTCCCGACAGCCTAGAGGCCGGGATCATCCCCGCGAACGCTTCCCGTCGCCGCCACTTCGCGCACTAGCACACCAGATCGTTTCGCCAGACAAGTGAGAGAGAAGCGCAAACTCATGTTATGGGGTGTCAGAGCGGAATCCTACAAACGAAAGCGCTTGAATTCAGATCAAGGTCGTGGGCCTTACGAGTTTATGAGCGCCTTGCAACCCAATAACTGGCAGAAATAACAGCCCGCACGGAGACCTGACTGAGGCACGAGGCTAAGCCGTCGCATTAGCTCGTCCCAGGTTGTGGGCGAAGATCGATGTCCCTGTAATTTCTGCCAGTATCCCCTCGTGCCAATCGCTCTCTACGCTGGATCAGGTAGTTGCACGGGGCGTGCATGAAGGCGCAAGCGATCATACTCACTGTGGCACTGTGTTTCGTCGCAGCAGAACTGTGCTTCGCCGCCGACGCGAATCTAGGCACTTGGAAGTTACACACGGCCAAGTCGGAGTTCAGCCGAGGATCGCCAAAGAACGAAACCGTTGTCTACGAGGCCGCAGGAGACAACGTGAGAGTCACGATCGATGGCACCGACAAAGACGGTAACCCGACGCATAGCGAGTGGACTGGCAAGTTCGACGGTAAAGACTATCCTGTCACCGGCGATCCGAATTCAGATCAGCGTTCCTACACGAAGATCGACGACCGCACACTGGGATTCAACTTTAAGAAAGGCGGCAAGCGAATAGCCAGCGGTCGCATTGAAGTGTCTATCGACGGCAAGAGCCGCACGGTCACAATCAGTGGAGTCGATTCTACGGGCAAGAAGGTTACGAGCACTTCGGTGTACGACAGGCAATAAGTGTGAGCCTGAGGAAGCTATTTTTACTCTGGGCAGATGAGTGATAAGGGGATTTTTCATCGATGGAGAGATGGAACTGCGCCTAATCGTTAGCTACTCCGTGAATCCCGATGTCGTGATTCCTTCTTCCATCAAGCCAATGTTGTCCACCATTCGAAGCCGACCATCCAGAATCTTGAACACCTCGTTTATCTGCATCCTGCGGTCGCTGTTGCCGTAGTAGAGGATCGCATAGCCGATGACGATTCCACGTTCCGAATCGACCAAACCAATGCGCACCTCGGTCGCTGGACCCCAGGGCTTCGGTCCGAGATTGCTCTCATAGCAGCCGTCGTCGCCGCTCTCCTCAACACCATTCCGGGGGTTGTGGGTAACGCGGTTACCGCTGTGATAGCGGTCGCATCGCGGGTCGTAGTCGGCTTGAATGGGATTATGGTCGGTCAATCCTTTGAAATAGGAAATGGTGATTCGCGTCAACTCTTCGCGTGTGGAACGCTCTTCCGGCGGCACAATGGTGTTGAAGATTGGATCGTATGGCACCAGGTTCTTAACGTTGACTCGGGGGCCGTCGTCAAAGTTTATTTCGACTTCCTTGATCTTGCTGTCCACGACCTTGAGCCGTGTGCCGATGTAGACAGTCTTTCCGATCGCCGTCTCCGCTGCTACATGCTCAATCACATTACCTAAAATTGGGTCAGCGTACACCCCATCTGACAGAATTTTCGTCACCCCAATCCATTTACTATCTCGGAGCGCGATGACTTTGGTGTTCTCGCGTATGTTTGCACTGGCCGCGAGCGGGATCTTTTCCACAGTGTGTGCAAGCATGTTTGCGTTGAATTCCTTCGCTTGCTCAAGAAGGCAAGCACGGTCGCAAGTTGCCGCGGATGCCAGACTGGTTAACGCAAACAACGCGAAGGCCATGACTGAAGAACGGAAGGTCATCGTCAGAGTTTTCAGCGTCATATTCGTTCCCCCGGGGACATCTTACGCGAACAACTGTCGCTAACAGGCCCCGCGCTCATTGAGGAGCTTTGAGCGCAATCGGATTTATCGCCAATGCAGGGGTATACCTTAAAGCGCTCCCCTTTCCTTCGTCCGAAATCATAGTCGGTTCTGTTCGGAAAGAGGAAAGCAGGTCAGGCTGAGGCTACCGTCGGGCGCGGTCAGCGATGTGCGGCTTTGGCCAGATCAGTCGCTCTATAGACAACTCTATAGCCAGCGCTCACCAACACGCATGCTCCACAGAGTCTGAACCAGACATCCGCGCCAGTTATTTTCCACACGACACCGCAACAGAGGCCAAGAATGAAGGAAAGCCGTTCGGGCGGTGTTCCGTAGTTCTTCCTCGGTCTTTGCGACAAAGCCCAAAAGTGAAGACCCCAAATAACGAAAAGGCCTACCCCAAGAACGACTACTTTTGCAAAACCTGGGGTGTACGTAAGAAACGCATAAGAGACAAATATCCAGAGCAGCAAATCCATGTACGCGGACCCACGGTAGCTGGAATTGCTTTTAGGGGCCGTTAAGGTCGAGTACTCTGCGAGATAGCACTGGCGGCACAGCTGTTCGGACCCCGGCAGATCAAGACCGCAAGATGAGCATTGGCCCATATCGTATCCAGAACATGTAAATTAGAGCATTTCAGGGGCGAACCTGCGGCTTACGACGGTAACTGCTGCTATCAGGCCAGAGCACGCTTTGACCGTTCGTGACTGGGAGCAATCGCTATTCTGCAGCCTGCCCGTGCAGTGCTTCCTTGATTTTCTGAAGATGTTCACGACGGTGGAGCGAACGCTTTAGGTATCGCTCAAAGCCGGCGGAAACGAGTTGACCGATCAGTTCGTCACTGATTGAAGCCAATAGCGAGTCCACTGCCAATGCGGCATCCAACGCCAGCTTGGCCGCCGCAGCACCTGGCACAGCCTGAGAAATTGCGTTCACAGCTTGATTTATGGAGTTGACGGACTGAGAGCTAAACCGAGATCTCTCAAGCTGCCCAGTCCTTTCCCATTCGTTCAACAAGAAGAGCACTCGATGGTCCCAAAATGCTAGATGACAGAGACAGGTTGAGATCGTCCAGCCAGAACCGACCGGACACTTGAAGGAGCGCTCGTCGAGGCCGGCGATGAATTCGCCCAGTTCCAGGCGCGCCGCATCGTTTTCATCGACAAAGCTCCGGTCTGCCATCGTTCATCCTTGCTCTGGTTGTTGGGAGTTTACCGCAAAAAGATCACGCCCTCATGGAAGCCTTGTTCCTAGACTAGCTCGAGGGACAGTCGCACACCATTGGGGAAGAGCCGCTTTCCGCCTCCGACGACCGCTGCGCGCACGATGATTTGGAACTTGGAAAGAAAATAGCGAAACCGCGGGACACGGGTTTTTGGCAGCCACATGGAGCGGCCGTGATTTCAAGTTCGAGGGTTCAGGTAGTAGAAGAGTCTAGCTAGAACGGCTTGGCGACCAGAACATAGACCAGCGCGACGACGCAGAGAGTCAGCACCAGGTATGACAACTTCTCGACCCTGAGGCTGTCTTTGCGTTGGTTGGGTTCGGCTGCCATGCTGAGTAGTTTGCGACAGGAAGCAGGCTTTGAAAATGGCTCGACTGTGGGTGGCACTGTAGTAACGTACCCAAAGTTTGTTGGTGCTGGATGGTGCGGGTCTGAACTCATTCCAATTGCTGCCGTATAAGGCAGGTCACTGCCCTCCGGTTACTTGTCAGGGGCGCGGTTTGGCGGTGAAATCGCCTCTGCGGAGGGATTTATGGGTCGCATGTTCGGCTTTCTCAGCGTCATCATTGTGATGGCGATCGGCATGTATATCTATTCCAAGCAGATGCAGAGCACGTCTGCGGAAGCCGGAGCCAGCACACCACAGGGAGCCATCAACATCACGGGCGTGAAGACCGATTTGATGACCATCGCCTCGGCCGAGCGACGGTATTTCGCGACGGAAGGAAAGTATGCATCGCTCGACGATCTGATTTCGACGAACTACATTGTGGTCGCGCGGCAGAGGCCGCCGTATAGCTACGCGGTTGAACTCAGTTCAGCGGGGTTCCATGTGGTGGCTACCCGCTCCGGAGAGAATCTGGCAGGCACGCCCAAGCAGCTTTCGGTGGACGAGAACATGGAGTTCCAGAGTTCTGAGTAAGCGACCCGAATGCGATCTGAAGGACAAGGAGAGGTCCTGGCATCCATGTTTGACTTCTGATTGCGCCCTACCGAGCGGCCTCGTGATCTCATGCAGATAGCGTAATCGGTGAAGGACCTCTGAGCCCTCAGAGAACTTGATGTTCAACTTCGTTGGGACTGCGATGAGCAAGGTGTAAGAAAGTACTTCAGACTCTGAGTCTTCTTCGGGCCAGTCCCAAGATGCCAATCAGCCCAGAGCCCATCAGGACCAGTGCGCTTGGCTCGGGAACCGGCGTAAAGTTACCGGCGTAATACGCACCATCCTCGAATGTGAAAGTAATTTTCCCAACTTGGGATCCGCTGATATTGAGCAGTTGACCCGTATCAGCGATTGTCCCCAAAGCCATAAAGTCAAGGGCCACTGTTGCCGTGAAGCTGTTGCCGTTCGTGGGAAGGAAAATACTGCTCATAAACAGCGTGCCCAGACTATCGAAAGTCCAGTTCGTGTTGCGTTCCGTTGATCGTGACGCTGTTGAAGTCGGAAAAAAACACATCGGTTGATCCTCCCAGTATTGACCCAGGCGCGTAGCCATTGGTGTTGAAGAAGAAATAGGAAGTGCCGCCAAAGATCGATATGTTCATCGCGAGGTTCGTTCCGTTCAGGCTTTGTCGAAATGCAAAGTTGTCACCAGTACCGTCATTCGGAGTGAAAAATATCATGGTGTTGATGGAGTCGGCAAACATGCCGCTTGACAGGAGCACAACGCAGAACAGAATGGCCCAGAGAGATCGTTTCATATCGCCTCCATGGCTTCAACGAATCCGATTGTAGATGACATATCCCTCACAAATGTTGGCGAGATTTTCGCGAAATTCGCTTGCAACAAGGGCTCGTGTCGTTGCCTTGTCAATTCTCGGTGCGATCCTTTCATCACATCCAGTGAGCTCGTGGCCGGGTGTTACATGGCCTCGGTTGGTGTCTTTGTAGTGATTCCTGCGACTTTCAGGATCGCAGTTTAAGAATCTCGATTACGCTCAGAACCCGAAATGAGCAATATCGCTGAGTTAAACAGTTACGGCGGGAACGCCCATTTCTATACGTAGACTGTCTCCGTGAGAGGCGCGACAGCTAAGCGACGTCCCTCACCTGTCTTGACTTTTGGGATGCTTTCCAGCTTCCGAATCTAACCTTCAGTTCTCGTCGATTGAAGAACGCCATGATTATCGCGAAGCCAGCCAAGGCGAACGGATACGGGAGTAGATACCAACGAAGAAACAAACGCCAGCCGCCCGCAAAAAAGAGGATCCAGGGCGAGGCAACAATCACGGTTGCCGGCAGAATGAGAAGCACAACAACAAGATAGTCCCTGAAAACGACAAGCTCGTCGGTGAATCGTTGAGAGGAAGGATCAAGTGATGACATGTGCGCTCCAACCAGCTGACTCTGGCCTCAAAGCATACGCTCTCTAATCTTCATTGTCCCAAAAACCTCTATACACACATTCATCCGCTAATGGCGGGTCTTGAGACGGCGGGAGACTTCTTCGCCGTTGAGTAATCGTGATCGCACTCGTTGACCGGATCATGGTGACGGTTGCGCCGCGCCTGAGGACATTAGTTCACTGGCAAGAAGCTTACTTTGGCTTTGCGGATGTACGGGTGTCAACCTGGATTGCGGCAGGGTTGCCAGTCTTGCCGGTGTCAACCCAGACTTCATGCAGCTGGCCGTCAGAATCCGGGGCGAGGATCGTTTGGGTCTGGTCGGCATTGCCGCTCGAGCCCGGCCGCACGATATCGATTGTTTCCGTCGTGACGTGCAGACTGTCGCTGGAATTGCCGGGGTTTGTCTGCTGGACTTGCCGGGAGGTGCTCTGCGCCCCCGTGGCAGTAGTGCGGCGAACCGTGCTCTCGCGCTGGACAAGTTGCAGGTTATCGTCACCCGCCTGTCCCGGGACGTTGGTCGAATAGGTTTCACTTGTGTTGTGTGTCTCCCCCGAACCGGCGTCGGTCTGCCTGGTGACGGTGCGCTCGACGACTGCGAGAGTGCCGTTCGCATTCGGCCGCAGGACGCGCTCGTCCTTGTTGCGGAGCTGGCCGTTCTCCTGTTTGCTGGTACTTTCGCGAACCTCGCTAAGCTGCCACCGCCCAGAACCGTCGGAAAGCATGGTGGATTTCCTGGTTTCGATGGTGCCGTCACTGGTCTTGGTCTCTCGCTGATCAATCTGTACCGCCGGAGTAAGACCTCCGTTCACATCAGGAGTGAGCACGGTGGTGTGAGATTCGCGCACGCCGGGACTAGGCTGCTTGGTATCTTCTAACTCGCGGCGCATCACCTGGAGCGCGCCGTTAGCGTCAGGGCTGGAAGTCGTCCTGACAATTTTCTGTTCGCCGCCAGGAAGGCTACGCGACTCCTCCTGCTTTTCCTGAATCAGAGTTCTCTCACCATTGGGGCCTGGGGCGAAGGTCCGCTCAATGTTGCGCACCGTCGTGTCGTTGACGCGGACGGACTCCTTTTCGGTTTCGGAGTAGGGCACATAACGCCCATCAGGACCTAGAGTTTGAATCGATGTTTTATCGACGACTCGGCCGTTGGCCTCGCTATGGGTTTCCGTGGTGCGAGTGGGATTGACGCGTCCATCAGGGTCGGATTGCTGGCTGGTGGCAGACCAAGACGGGTTGGAGGAATCCTGCGCGAGAGAGACTTGCGCAAGGCAAAAAAAGACGATCGCAGAGATTAGCGGGGAAGATTTCAGCCATCGGTAAAGTGACATAAGCCGGAATCTCCAGCCCAGCAAGCTGGGAAGAATGGAGCGGGAGACCGGGATCGAACCGGCGACATCCAGCTTGGGAACTTGGATACTTGGTACGCGCTGGAGCAACAAGCTGAGCCGAATGCCCAGCAAACACGGCCATTTCAGGCGATAACCTGTGAAACACGGAACTGAGTTTTGCTCGTAGTGTTGACCCGAGTGTTGACAAGAATCAGCCACGTTTCACCTTCACTCGCTTCGGGCTTAGATCAGTTCGCCCTTCTTCAGGCACTTGTCACGCATGCGATTGTACTCTTTCTCCGTAACTTGCTCAGCGATGAACAGCAACTTTGCTCTACTCAAGCATCGGTGAGTAGCAGAATGCGACCTTGTGAAAATCGCGTAGCCAGCGATAAAGACGAAATAGCCTACACACATACCCAAGCGTTGAGCCCAGCAAACCCCATGAAAGAGCCGTTGCTGTTGTGGTGAGCTGCTTCGTCTTCTTTTCAAGTTGCGATAGAACCGAAGTAGACCTTGCAAGACGGTTTTGTTCTGAGCTGATCATTTGCGCACTTTTGGCTTTAGCATGTCGTCCTCAATCTGCCCTAAGGAGAGAGCCATCTTTCCTGCACAGCCCTCAGACCTTTGATCAAACCACCACGCTGCTAGGAGGAGCACACTGATTGCGAAGAAGTGAGAGACAAGCCATAACCTAAAGGAACCTGAGACGGGCACATGCTTGCTGCGCAGCATAACCAGTACGTTGGCGGCAGATACGCCGCAAATACTTACAACGAAACGCAGCGAACGCAACCGAGAAGGGGGATAATCTGGGCGAAGATCGTTCAGTGCTTCTTTGACTAGTCGCCAACGATCTGCAACGGGTAATTCCGAGAACAGTCGATCATGCGTGGGTGAATATTCCGGCTCACCCGTCTTGCGTTCCTCAGGCATCACGAGGACTTCCTAACCTTGGCCCATCGCGCCTTTTGCGCTGCGGAGATGCGTTTACGTGCGGCTGCGCTCATCGTGCGCTTCGCGGTTCCTGCTCCAGAACCCAGAGCCGCGAGCGCGGCATCGAGCTTGGCGATTTCCCGAACGTGAGACGCACGCTCCTTTTGCATCAACTTCTTCACACCTGCGAACAGGTCCATGTGGTTTCCTCCGCTGGCAGTCTAACACGCACCATTGGCACGCCAGATCAGCGAGCGTTTGCGTTGCGCTGCTGCGATTCTCCTGCGACCCGCTGCCGCGTAGGTCAGACGGTTTGACTTGAGTTGTTTGGCGATTTCCTTTCGCGGTTCTTCGCTTGCTCGCTTTTAGTGGCCCATCGGCAGTTTTGAGGGTAATATCCTTCGTCGTTGTTGATCCTGTCTAGAGTCTTCCCCTTCGGCCTTGTCCCGATGTCCCCCACGAAGTTCCAGAAATTTCTGCGCCATCTCGGTGAAACCGTAATCCCGCGTCCGCCGTACCTAGCGAAGTGCTTATGGCCCTTGCACGTGCATCGCTCGATCATGTTCCGCCAACTGTTGTAAGTTGGCTGGTAACACTTGCAGCGGAGCCCTCTACGCTTGCGTAACCTTTCTTCTTTGTAGCACTTCATATCTCCGCAGGACCTGCAACTCGTAAGCCACAAAATCTCTTTGGACTCCGAGTCATTCACTGTTCCCCAGACGAGCCGACCACATAATGTCTGCATCCTGATACTCCCGGTCCCGGCAGCCGTCGGCGGACTTTTGCGTCGAGAGCATCCACAACTCGTCGTGTTTCCGCTGCGGAGATTTGCCCCTCGAATAGACACTTCTTGCCCACAGTCACATCGACAAACAAAGAACGGTTGGCCTTTCCGCATTTCGTCGAAGCGCAGGACCGTTAGCGTGCCATGTCTCTTTCCGGTTTCGTCCGTAAATCGTCGCTTGGCTTGATCCGCCATAGTTCTCGGGGGAATAAACCTACCGAGTCTAAGTAGGTAAATTCCTAAGTTGTTGACACCAAACGGTCACTTCTCGGACTATCGTCTGCGTCATTCTAGCGGGGGCAATCATGTTAACCACCTTGCACTCAATCACTTAGCGACCCTTAAGCATTGTGAGGAGGCCCCTTGGCGATATGGGTATAGGGATCGCCTAGCAAACGCTTAGAAATCCCTTTGGGTAATCGCTGTTCCAATCGCTGGGCAAGGCTTGTTTCTATTCTCTATTAGTGCATGAACCTGCTAACCCTTGGGAAGCCCATGGGTGCTCTGCTTAGCCAAGCATTGCCAATGCGATGGCCGCCAAGCGAAGGCTGAGCCTCCTCCTTTCTTACATCCAATCGACTGCTATCCCGAAGTCTCTTCCGTGGCTGGCCTTCTGGTGTCACCTCCATGGATCGTGGCGCGGCCCTGAGCGTACGCTGTACGCTGCTTGTTGGGAGATTGCTCCCGGCTGTCCTTCGTTTCGAGGTACTTCGGTCACTTTGGCATGACATCCCGCTATATGAAACTGAAGCTGGAGGAAATAATGAAAAACTCGGTTCTGGTCTTGATCTTACTGACTGGCGTGGCACTGGGGCAGGACAAGCCAAGGGTGTTCGTGCAAGGCAAAGGATCGCAAGATGTAACGTCCACCGGCGCAGCGAGTGGAGGACATCATTGGGGAGCGTGGGGAGCAAACTCGACCATTGATTCGCATGACGAGAGCATGGAGGTCAGCAAAGATTTGCAGAAGGAATGCTCCGGTGTGACCGTCACTCTGAATCAGTCGGCTGCTGATTACACGGTCATGCTGAACCGCGAATCCAAGCACAATAGAGGGCTGCTACGCACCAACAGCCAAATCCAAGTTGCCAATCGCCTTGGGGATGTGCTCGGCACCAACGCGACAAGAACAGTGGGCAACGCTTCGAAAGATGCTTGTCAGCTCATCTTAGCTGACTGGAGTCAGCACGGTAGGCTAGCTGCTCCAGACGCCCCGGCTCCTGCTCCCGCCGCCGCTCCGGTTGCTCCAGCCGTTCCGGTCGTTCCTGTCGTTTCGGTTGCTCCTGCCACCGAGTCTTCGTTAGGCGGGGCAAAAATCCAAACGGTATCAGCCGTTCAGGTCCAATCAACGGAAGCGACTGCACCTGCAACAATGGTTGATAACGGTAGCGAGAGCTTGGGTGATGCGGCGAAGCGGCAGAAACAACTCAAGGCTTGCATGGATTTGGCAAAGAACAATCCGAGCATCGTCTGCAAGTAAACCGAAGAATCGAGCGTCAAGGTCCGAGTCTCCAAGGCTCGGGCCTTTTGTTTGGAAAAGAGGCGAATGTCTGCGACGTGAAGTGGACCATGATGTAGCACGCCACACAGACACACTGACTTCCAAGCAACGCTACGTCCCCATGAATGGCTCCTTCCGTTTCCTCCGCATCTCGCCACGCGCTGACCATTCATTTCCCCGGCGTCCGGTTCTTCCCATCTGCCAAGCGTCGGCCCATGGGATTGCCTGTCAGTGTACGTAGTACGCATCATTCCCCGCGCCACCTGTTCGCTGGGACAGAGAGTGACAAGCAGGGGCACTAAACCGTCTCCCCAAACGTGTTCCCAAGCGTTCCCAACCCGTTCTTCTTACCGTGTTTTCAATTCAACGGTTTTCCATGCGTCCTACCGTGTTCAGGCTGTTGATTCTCATAGACATAGTGGTGATCCCCTGTGTGCCAAGCACCGTCATGCCCGATGGAGACGGTGAATACTCATGCACTGCGCTGCATAAACATGCACTAACGCCTTGCTTTCCCACAGCTTACAACCAAGCAACACCCCAAGCAGATGCCGGGTTCTTCCCCGGTTCCATGCATTCTGATGTTCCCATGGCGCGTCCGTGGCATCCGCATCGACGTTGCCCGGCGATTGCTTGTGCTCCTTGTCATCGTCCGTCGCCTCCATGGCTCCGCGATCCCTGAGCGTACGCGGTAGCCGTCCCCTTGGCAGTCGCATCTCAACTCCTGCATGGACGAACTTGACTCTCCACGGCAGAACCCGCGCCAGATGCCCATTGGCAGCGATTGCGAGCCGCTACGTGGGCGAAGACATGACGAAGACACTTTGCTCTGCCCGGCCCGTCCAGCGCGTCCTGCGGCATCCCACGGGGTTATTGCGGGCAATCCGGCTGTGCGTTGGCTCTGGTATCGACGTGGCGGATGCCAAGGGAGTCGCCGTGCAAAGTGCACCCGGTTCGGATCCCTCAGGGGGATTCTGAGTGTAACGACCTAATAACAGCGGTTGAGAAGTGTGAGCCGGGCAGAGAATGATGGAGGTGACAGACAACTTGAGTGTGCCACCGTGCTTGACTCAGGGTACTTTGTAGTGCAAAGTAGTTCGCATGAAAACACCAAGTGGCATTTCGATACGAGCAGGAATCGGAGTGGTTGTGGGCGCTGGAATCGTTGCTGTAGATAACTTCGCGTTCGGGGGAGAGGTCAGTCCAATCGTGATCGTAGGAATGCTTCTCGTTTTTGGCGCTGCTGCCGGAATGATCTGGGGAGTTCACGCGGCAGTGGCAACTGCAATCGCTTGGGTCTGGTTGCCAATGGCGCACCTGCTGAAACACATGATGCGTCTGCCAGACACAATTCACCCTAACACTTATGCTTCGATTCTGAAGCTCGGGGGCTTCAGTTTTGTGGTTACGGCAGTCGGTCTAGGACTCGGACTGGCGTTCCGCCGACTTCTCAGCGGGCGCCCAACCGAAAATGTGTGAGTGCGGGCCGATTCCGTCCAAGGCTGTGAATCTAGTGGGGTGTAAGTCCCCACACCACCAATTGCCTGGGCGGGTGGTAAGCATATCCGATGCATGCGGAGGCAACGAAGCATGTTCTGCTCGGACGTAAAAACCTCGGCTGCCCTGCGGCGATAAGTCGCAGCGGTAGGGACGATCTGGGAGGCGAGCAACCTGAGGGCCTGAACATAACGAAATGGCTGCAGTCTCGAAAAGGCGATCCGTCATGAAATCGTTTTGACGGGGACAAGCGGGAAGCCGACCTCGATAGTGTACGGGGGAAGGCCGATGACGTGGAGGAAGAAACAGGCAGATGCACTCCACGGGACCGCCGTGACAGGGGCCCAGGCACGCAGGGAAGGATTCACAGAAATAACGTCGGGAAGGTGCCGTCGGCAGCAGGGGCTGGTAGCAACCTGCAGAGACTCCACGAACGAGGCTTAGGCCGAAGTAGGGGAGAGCCGAACGGGATTGACGAATGAGTCCGTACGAGCTAGGACCGGGGAGTAATGTCCTCGCAGGAGGCGGTATACGCCTCCCTGATGGAGGTAACACCAACATCAGGCAAAGGGACTCTGGGCACTTGGTGGTTCCATTTTCAGCGCGGTGGTCGGACACAGTGCCGACATAAGCCGACGCCTGAGGTGGAACTAAGCTATGAGCAAACCAATCGAAGTCGGGGCGTATGTGCACCAGCGCTTAAACCTCGTGGCGAATGGGAAGGCTCACGGACGAAATGCCAAGGCTTCAAACCGGACCTGGGAAATTCGGCCGTCCGGCATTATAGGGGGGCCTCGGAAAACGTGGCCAAGGCGGAATTGTGAACCCACCTCCCTGGACCGATCACATCGGCCAAATCAGTAGCACTCTATGCTCGCGTCAGCACCCTCAACGCGTATCAGGACCTTATCCAACTGCGTGTCACGTCCTGGCCTTCGAGCCAGGCACCAGTAAGTTAATCGTCCCGGACAATCCCCGCATCCGGCGTCATCGTGCCTGCCGCATGAGCCCAGACCTGAATCGCACCTGTTGCATTATGCCGGCGCGGCAGCCGGACAAAGCCAAAGTGCTGCTGGTCTTCGAACGCTCGATAAGTTCTGCTCTCTCGCCGACCAACCATCTCGAGACTCCTAGCGCATGAATCCGCCCTGGATCGACCTGCGTTGCAGCCGCTTCCGGCCGAGCGCTATGTCATGGCCGAGTGGAAGACGGTGCGCGTGAACATCGACTACCACGTCGAGGTCGATCGCCACTATTACAGCGTTCCCTATGCGCTGGTCGGCGAACAGCTCGAAGCACGTTTCACCGCCCACACCGTGGAGATCTTCCATCGTGGAAAACGCGTGGTCTCGCACGTGCGCAACTTCACGGCCTATCACCACAGCACGGTGCGCGAGCACATGCCCAAG
This sequence comes from uncultured Acidobacteriaceae bacterium, assembly GCA_963752175.1. GTDB lineage: Bacteria > Acidobacteriota > Terriglobia > Terriglobales > Acidobacteriaceae > Sulfotelmatobacter. Next base: position 4,064 of record CAVVXZ010000019.1, on the reverse strand, counting down.
AGCCATCAGGCTCATCTGGAGTGGACCCCCTCCCGGTTGATTCATTGGGGAGAGAGCGTGGGCGAGACTACGGCCCAAGTCATTCGCACGATCCTGAACAACAAACCACATCCGGAGATGGGTTATCGCGCCTGTCTGGGCATTCTCCGGCTGGCCAAGACCTATTCCAATCCTCGGCTGGAAGCGGCTTGCCGACGCGCTCTCCAAGCACAGGCCTGTTCCTATCACAGTTTGGAATCCATCCTCAAGCGAGGCTTGGACCGACAACCCAGTCTTACGCCGGAAGCGGAGCGCTCCAGTCCGCAGCATGAAAATCTCCGCGGCGGCCACTACTACCAATCCCCCACCAAGCTGGTGCAATAAACGCCAATTTAGGAGGCAACGAACATGTTGAATCAACCCACGATCGAAAAACTACACACCATGAAAATGCACGGGATGGCCGATGCCTTCCGCGCTCAACTGGAAACGACCGAATCGCACCAACTCAGTTTCGAAGAACGTTTTGCCCTGTTGGTCGATCAACAATGGCTGTGGAAAGAGAATCGGGCCCTGGGGCGCCGGCTGCGCTGTGCCAAGTTGAAACAACGCGCCGTGATCGAAGATGTCAACTACCAACATCCCCGCCAGCTGGATCGCAGGCTCTTGCGTACGCTTGCCAGCAGCGAATGGTGCGCCACGTTCCATGCATTCTGATGTTCCCATGGCGCGTACCGTGGCATCCGCATCGACGTTGCCCGGCGATTGCTTGTGCTCCTTGTCATCGTCCGTGCCTAGCTCCGCGATCCCTGAGCGCACGCGGTGCCGTCCCCTTGGCAGTCCCTCCGCGAAGGGCCAATGCAAAGCCTCAACACGGGCGGTCCGGTTCATCCGCATGCTCCGAACGCTTGAACGGACGAGCTTGACTTTCCACGGCAGAACCCGCGCCAGATGCCCATTGCCAGCGATTGCGAGCCGCTACGTGGGCGAAGACATGACGAAGACACTTTGCTCTGCCCCGGCCTGCCCAGCGCGTCCTAGGGCATCCCACGGGCCATCCGGGCGATCCGCTGTGCATTGGTCTGGTTAGCGACGCGGGCAGAACGCCAAGGGACTGGCCGTGCGGGTGCGCCGGATCGGATGCCCTCAGGGGGTTCTGAGTGTAACGGCCTGCTAACAACAGTTATGAATGGGTTTGTTGTTTCGCGGGGCGGCATGACGCACAATATGGTTCCATGACGGACGAACTGACTTGGCTCCAGCAGTGGTATTGGTCGCAATGCAATGGTGAGTGGGAACACGCTGCCGGAATCACCATTGAAACAATCGACAACCCCGGCTGGAGCGTAACGATTTATATCGAAGAAACTGAGATGGCTTCTATTCCGTTTGAACCGCTAAAAACTCAGGTGAGCGAAACGGACTGGGTTCAGTGTCGAGTGGCAGAACGGGACGACGGGGAGGTCTATCGCCGATTTACGGGGCATGGTGGCGCGTCGAACCTCTCGGACATCATCGGCGTATTCCGAAGGTGGGTCGAGACCAAACGACAATGAGGTCGTGGTTGGCGGAATACCCATTACACTCATCTTCCGAACGGACTAATGTGAACTGAATCGAAAGGAATCGAAATTTGAGCGTAAAGGCCTGATTACGACAGTCACGATCCATCGGACTCTGGAACCACTACACTTGTCGCGGAGTCTAGCTTCTTTATGGTTCTCCGCGAACGCTTTCCGGCTATCACTTGGTGTCTGCGAAAACTTTGTTCGCGCCCCGCACGATACATCTACGCGTGTGGGTTGGTGATCGTCATCGTTCTCGCCATCATGCTGCGGGTCGAGGCTGCACTGTTTGAAAAAAGAGCAATAGCAACAGCACGCGCCCTTTCGACGCTGCAAGTAGGCGTTACTTCAAAAACAGAAGCCGTGGCTCGGATGCAAACACTTGGACTAAGAACGCGAGAATACGGTCCGCCAGTTTGCTTCAATGAGGAATGCATTTCAGCGGTCATGCCAAACTCCCATCTTTCCGATGCGGTGTTTATTCCTGCTGTACGGACGGAGAGCCCTGTTCTCTATTCGGTGCTAACGCGATGGGGATTTCATTTTTCGACCCTGTCCGCCGATGTGCGCTTCACATCTAACAAAGTGTCTTTTTTCAGTTACGAATTAATGCTCTCCACATCGCATTTTGACTTCGGAGCCGATGCGATAGTCGTAAGGCTAACATCGCAACAAAAATTAATGGGCCGCAGCGAAGGCACTGCATACAAGATCACAACTTCTAGCGGGTGGCCTGACAAGAGCGTCGGTATCGCACTCACGCCTAATGCACCTGAGGAACTTGTAAACCGGACTTTCGATGTGAACCTTCACTGCCTATGGTCTCTGGCTGGTTGTAAAACGTGGCGAGAAGTTCTTCCGCACGTCCGGCCGGCCGGATCATTGTCGTAAAATCGCGATTACACTCGTCATGGCCTTGCGCCGGGCACTTGAGGACTGGTTTCGCCAGTTAACGATGGACAAGTCTCCAGACAACGTCAGAAGAGATGAGCTTGATCAACCAGATGAACCCCAGAATCGAACCTGCCGCAACGACCCAGACTTTCAGCACTTGTTCCCAGTCGAGAGGGAGTCTCTCTAGCCCGGAGACTTCATCTGGCAGTGTGCGCTTCCGTTCGACGAGATATGTTCCCCTTGGTAAGAGCGGAAACCAGAACAGTACGACGAACACGGTTGTCTTGAACCTTTCCAGACCACTTTCGGGATCGTAGAAGCGGTTGCCCTTGCCAAATCGCATGCGTCCAACGCCAAAATGCGGAATGAAGCCGAGCGTACTAAGACTCCTGTCATTCTCGGCTTTGCGCTCTTTCTCCTCTTGACGCGCAGTATCCAGATACATCTTGCTATCGATCCGTCGTCTCGCTAATTCGCTCTTGAGCGCGACGTTTGCTTCTGGCGTTAAATCCTCTGGAGTCAGTGCGAGTCGGAGCAGTTCCTTGTCGGCCTTGTTCCGATATTCCTCTCCGAGTTCTTGCACGTTCATAGCCCGGAATATTAGTCCAGCCCGCACGGTTGTACAACGAGGCGGCGGACGATTGGCGAAAAATCTCTATTACGCATTGACGATTATTGAGGGCTAAGTCCTGTCCTCGTCCGCTACACGCAATAGGAACTGTAAGTTTTGACAGTTGCCTGATTCGTCAGCACGCCTCTAAGCTAGGCCCTTCACGGTTGTTAACCTTTCACTCGATACCCCATGAATGACGAAGAGCTAGAAAGGCTTCGGAGATATTTCTCCGATGCCGAAGAAGAGTGGGCGCGGAGTAGGCCCACTATTTTGCAAGGGCTGAAAGAGTCATTGGCATTCGTCTTCAACAGACAGCAGCGGATACCTCGCTACCACCCAGACGGCACGAAAAGCAGCTAGCGTAGCTTTGCCCGGAGTGCATTGGCCGTAACTGGCGTACATCCCCATTTAGGCTCAAAACCCGCTGAGCGGTTTCCAAACGCCCTTCACCTCCTGCGCGATCCCCCGATTAGGCCATTGCCCGTCGGTCCATAATCATATATATTTGGACCCATGAAAACCGCCACTTTAGCACCCATTGAATCAACTACTACCGAGCAGCCAGCCGCTGGGGTTTCTGGACCGATCACATCAACCAAGCGGGTTGCGTTGTACGCTCGCGTCAGCACCCACAACGGGCATCAGGACCCTGAGGTGCAACTGCGTGAACTCCGCGCCTTCGCGCAGGCCCGTGGCTGGACCATCGCTGACGAGTACGTGGATCGCGGCGTCTCTGGCTCCAAGGATCGCAGGCCCGAACTCGATCTGTTGATGGCAGGAGCGCGGTGCCGTGCATTCGACATCTTGTTGGTCTGGAAGCTGGATCGCTTTGCGCGTTCGCTGAAGCATCTTGTGACTGCCATCGCTGAGTTTGAAGCGTTGGGTGTACAGTTTGTCTCCCTGCGTGACAACCTCGACCTGACCACACCTAGCGGACGACTGATGTTCCATGTCATCGGCGCGATGGCCGAGTTCGAGCGTGCGCTAATTCAGGAACGTGTCCGTGCAGGACT
>CAVVXZ010000018.1:0-589700 GCA_963752175.1 uncultured Acidobacteriaceae bacterium | reverse complement strand
ATGACATGCGGCGGTTGAAGTGTCGACAATCGCTGTATCGATCAGACTGAAGTGTCTGGCGGTCGCGACTGTTTGGGCGCGAAATATTTTCGAGTTGAAGCACTGTCGCGCATAGTTCGATTTCCGCGTCGACGGGGCCTTTTGCCCGATTCTCGTGTACCCCGTATCCCTCAGCCCCCCAAGTGTGCTCCCCATCTCCGCCGTTCCCCCGCGAGGAATTTGTCCTGCCTAACAGGGAAAAATACTGGGGAATCTTCTGGATGGAACCCAGAATTACCAGAATTACCGGCACCGCTATCTCGATGGCTGGAAGGAGAAGGACACTCGGGCAGCCATGCTGTTCGGTCGAACCTTCGAAACAGCTCTCGGGGCCCTCTTTCGACGGGAAGATCCAGGAGCAGTCTTGTTCACCGAGTGGTCTGCCTGCCAGAGCCAGGACTTGCACTATTCCAACCGAGACTGCTGGGATCGCATGCTCCGCCAGGGACTGATGCTCTTGACGCGGTTCTGTCAGGACGATCGTATTCGGGTCCTCCAGCCTCAACGCAATCTGCAGATCAAGTTCACCCGGCCGGTTGCCGGCAGCAACGACTTCGTTGCCTATATCGACGCCATCGGAGAACTCGACGGCAGGCGCTCTCTGCTCCAGTGGAAGACCAGTTCCAGCCGATACCCGGAAGAACACGGACTGCTGTCTCTCGATCCGCAGCTGGTCTGCTACTCGTGGATCACCGGAATTGCGGACGTAGCTCAGGTGGTCTTCGTCCGCAAGAGTTTGGTTGAGGTCCAGTACCTGCGCACAACCATCACAGAGTAACAGCGCCAGGAGTTTGGCCGTTTGGTGGAAGGCACAATCCGTCGAATCGAATCGGCCGACTTTCCGGCCCACAGCGGTATCCGCTTTCCCCAGAACCCTTGCAGCACCTGCCCATATGTAGGTCTGTGTCTTGGAAGGCAGGAGATGATCGATGCTGCAGTCGTGCGGCGTCCAGGAGCCGAGAGTCTTGATTGGCTTGACGAGCTTAATTACTGAGTATCCGCCTAGTCGCCGAAGTTCAATCGTCGCCGAGCCGTATTTGTCCTAGGCAAGATCGACGAGATTTTGGCTTGGGAGCAGCGGAAGGAGGCGGAGCGCGATACCAAGTTCGTCGAACTGGGGCGCTACTTATGCGAGGTCCGGGCGGGACAGTACTGGAGGCTGGAGAGTTTGAAGTGTTTCGACGAGTTCCTAGAGAGGCGTTTTCCGGAATCGCGGAGGAAGGCGTACTACTTGATGTCGATCCACGAACACCTGCCACCGCAGGCGAGGAAGGAATTGAAGGAAGTGGGGTGGGCAAAGGGGATCGAACTGGTCAAGCTGGCACGGAGGGACCAGCAGAATTTCGATTGTGCAACCTGGTTGCACGTTGCACTGAGCCCGTCATATGCCGAAGGAGGACTTCAAGAAGGCGGTAGAGAAGGAACTGACGGGGCGGGAAACGGAACCGTGGGAGATCATCTACGCCGGTCATAGAAAAGGCGATCGAAACCGCAGCACTGATGCTGGGAAGTGAGCGGTCTCGAGGCTACTGTCTGGAGATGATCTGTGCGGACTTTCTAGCCGGCGCCAACTTGGACCACGGAGATCCGGAGACTCTGCTGTTCTCGATGACCAGATTCTTCAAGTTTCTGCCCGGAGAGGCAGAAGCAGGAATTCATCGAAGGCTTGAGCGAGAAGGCCTCATGAGCTCGATTGGCCCGAAACTCCCTCGCTTACGGATGGATCCGGAGGCATACGACGTTTTACGGCAGCGGGTGCTGCGTCGCGATGGTTGGCGATGTCAATCGTGCAGCGCAACGACAAACTTGGAAGTTCACCATCAGCAGTTTCGCAGCCACTCCGGTCCCGACCCCAGGAAAACCTGATCACGCTTTGCAGAGTCTGTCATGCCAGCCCCCATGGATCTGGTCATACAGAGATGGACACCTAAATATGAATCCCGTGGCACCGGACGATTGACTCTAAGCAATGCAGTCCTGCTTTACGATAACTCCATTCCATGGAATAGCTCTAACGCACCGAAATTGACGCCCTCTGGTAGAGGACACGGACACGGGACTGACGGGCCGCACATCGAGAATGTGCCTAGACTTCCAACTTCACCTCAGTCCCGGATTGGCCCGGACGTCACGTCCCACGGCAACAACGGTATTAAGGTTCAAGATGTGCTCGCAGCATACACGAGGTAACGCGGGGACCACTCGCTCCTTGGCCATGCCTTGCTGCGTGAAGGAAGCGATCAGTTAGGACACTGTGACCGCCGAAGTTACTGCTGCCAAGTGACTCCCGGGTAGAGGCTCGGTATGCGGTAGCCGCGGTAGGCATTCGCACCCGTGAGAGTCATTTGCCAGACGATCTGCGGACTGTCGGTCTGAGTGACTTCGTTGATTTGGGACGCGGTCGGGGTTGCAGTGAACGGCTCACTACTGTCGAACTCGACATCTCCGTTACTTAACACTCCAATGCTCCCTCCCCAAAAGGAATAGAAACCTGGGAGATATTGCCATAGCAAGTTTGCATTATTCGTGCTTTCATCGATCTGGAAAATTGTGGCACGAGTGTAGCAGGCCGGTGCAGACGATGTGGACCCGCAGGCTACGGCATCGGAATCGGGCCGAGAGTTTCCATCGTCATAGATGGCCAGGGTCATCTGGGAACCGTTGGTACTCAAGAGATTTGGATAGTGTTGGGCATAGAACCACTGGCTTGGATCACCTCCCAACAGAGTGAAGTCTCCATCTTCTCCCAGCTTCCACAAGATATTTCCCGAGCCCGTCCCGTTCTCGTAATCGATCTTCAGAACCCAGCTTTGGTCGCGCATCGAAAGCAGCAGGTTGTCGTCGGGCGTGTATACAATCGCGTTACTGTGAGTCCAATCGGGCAATCCAAAATAAGGGTGCCGATTGACATCCAGATGATCGAAGGAATTCCACGCCCATACCACGTTCCCGTTCAGATCGATGTCGACCAGGGCGTCGCCCACAACCTGCGTGGTTCCAGGGTAACCGGTCAAATCGGTGAAGTTTTTCGCTACCTGACACAGCGCGATCCAGTGGCCATTGGGCAGGACTAGCATGTCATGGTGGAATGGGTTCGAGCCCACCACTAGATCGCCCGTGGCGATCGTAAAATCATAGCCGTTGGCTTGCAGGGATTGATTCACTTGGACCACAGAAACATCGCGTATGACAGTACATGCTAAGTCAATCTCCTGCAAATCAATAGCGTGATTGACGAGGAAGTGTCCATTTTGCAGAAGCTTGGTAGGCGTCGCTGAACCGGGGCAGTACCAAATAATATTACCCTGAAGATCCGTCACCAGTTCGCTCATGACGTTTGCACCAGTGATTGAAGTAAGGCTGAGCAACTCTACGCCGGGCGCGGGGGCTACGCTCGGCGTTGGGCGTGTCACTGTGATTCCGGGCGCCGCTTGAGACGTGGACGTCGGCGCCAGTGACGTCGGTATCGCGCCAGTCGTGAAGGTCTGGTCCTGATCCACCCATGAACCGCCCGCCCAGTCCACGTGCGCTCGCATATGGTATGTCGTCTGCGGTATCATGCCGGCCACCAAAATATTCAGCTGAACGCCGAGATCTGTCGCAACCGAGTTGGTCATGGTTGACGTTTGTCGGCCGTAGTTGGTATTGGTTCCGAACTCGACCCAGGCACTCGCTCCCGCATGAACATCCCGAATGCTGTATTGCGCCACTAGCGGATTTGCAGTGGGCGCGACTGCCGTCGATGACGGCGTATAATTACCGGACCCACAGCCGACCGACGCAAGTGTTAGCAGAATGCAAGCAGGTAAGCACGCCACAACTTGTGAGATCTTCATCCAGGCATCGCTCCTTTGGTTCAAGCTCCGTCAACTAGTAGACAAATCTACTCAGGGACATCTGATACATGAAGCAAAGCGAAAAGTCTCGACCTGGGACCTGAACGTAAGACGCGGACCGGAAGTGACGCTCGCTCCAGCAGGTCCGTCCAAGCGAAAAATATTCAGAAGAAAGAATACTACACGTCAGAAAGGAGGGGAGGCTTGTCGACCTGGATGTATTCATTGAATGAATACTAAGAAGATTCCCTTCAAGTCTCTGCTCGTCAGATCCACTTTTTCCCCCCTCACGGAGAGACTGCTATCTCAGCGCTTCCGTTGATCCCAGTCGCATCAAAAATCGTCGCAGATATAGTCTGATTGCCCGGAGTCATCAGGATGAAGCCGTCGGTCCATCTGTGGGAACCCGCATCCGCCGGAGTGAAGGTGTAGTCACTGGGAAGGACCGCCGCTGGATCGGAACTAGTGAAGTGTATTTGGCTGTTGATAATGGTGTCCCGCCTTCCTTCGATGGTCACGGTCACAGTCACCGTGAATGCGGAACCCGCAGTTGCGGTGGATGGAGCTGTGAAGTTAAGAATGGCATGCGGCGTGGCGCAGCTGAATGTCATCAATATTGCGGTCGCTGCGGTCAACGCGCAGAGCCAGAGAGCGGACGGCGCTTGCTCTGTTCCTAACTTGTGAGATTCGCCAAGAGATCTCATGTCGAAGGATCCGAGCCGTATATGTGCGCTAGACACTCTATTCTCACTCTTACCCCAGCAACGGCCACCGAGATCCGGACAGTTTTAATTACAGAGCTTGAGGTGGGTGCTTACTCGGAGGAGTGTTGGTGAAGCTTGCTGATGCGCACATCGATTCCAAACATGGGGCCGTAAACATTAATGCCGTAATTCGCGAACTGCGGTTGAGATAAGTAAAGATTTGATATATGCATCCAATTCAAGCCAGCCGAGATCGAGTACCGAGGATTGAAGTTGTATCGAATTCCACTACCCATGTTCACGGTAAACGTAAAATCCTGCCCCTGCGCGAAGAGAACCCCTAGAGGCCCCTTGGCGTCAATATTTCCGAGCCCCAAGCGCCCATCAAAGTAGGGTGCGATCTTCCAGTTGCGCTGGACGAAATTCCGTCGAATACCCATGATGTAAGAAAAGTAGCGTGTTTCCGGCCCCCGGGCTATCGCAGTCACCGACGCGGTAAAGCTCATGTCCCAATTGCCCCGCAGAAACGACCACCCTCCTACGTCGTCCACATGCCATCGCACTGAAGCAAAAATGGGCACCAACGTGTAACTGAGGGGAGTCATGGTATAGCCATCCCCTAAGAAAACGTCGAAGACAAAAGGGATATTAATGGGAAGGTATCCGACGTCGAGGCCGAACTCGAACTTATTCTTGTAGTAGATGTTTTGATTAAAATCAGGCCGCTTCGCGGGGCGTACTATCTCGATGGACGGTGGTTTCGAATTTTCGTCAGGTTTATCGCCCTCTACGTCCGGTCCTGGCCGAAAGGCGACGGACTGGGGCAATCGTACGGAGAGGGGGGGGCAGTCGGGACAAGGAGTCGTGGTGGCGCAGGACTCCATAGGAACGGCAGAAAGGTCCCAAGGCGAGGTCTGGTTGGGAACCGCGGTTGCTGGGGCGATTACCTCCACCAACCCGGCCTTCGACGAGCCATGGTCTTCGAAACTGAATCCCACGTTGGGAGCGCGAAGAACATCCTCGTCCCGCGGTTCCGCTCTTGCGCTGCGTTCTTGAGGGAACTGGGACGTGCTCTGGGAAGACTGCGCCCGCACTGAAGCTGATATCGCTAGCACAGCCAGCAGCGCTGTTCTTAAAGTTGGTTGGAAGGCAGTTTGGGAAAATCTGTCTCGTTGGTCCACGTGCTCACCGCAATGGTCGGAAGGCAGAAGTTCGTTCGTGCTGCTGTGTGGTACAACACTGCACGTTCTGCGGCGCGGAAACCCCTTGCCAATCCCGTTGAAGGCTCACTCGCGGCTACGCGTCTTTCGAAGTCCGTGGCTGATCTTTTTGGAATGATCCGCTAGCACGCTAATCCTGGATCCGTTGGTTGCGCTTCGCTGGTCCCGCACGGCGGGTCGGTCCTGAAGACTTCTTCCAAGTCTTTGAGCGACAGCTTCACGAGGTTCGGGAAGACCAGGTCAGCCCCAGCTAGGACCAGTGGTTCTGCGTTCTGTTCGAGCGAGAGTCCAAGACAGCGTAGGCCAGCCGCCTTGGCCGACCGAACCCCACATACGGAGTCTTCAACGGCGCAGAGGCAATCTGGAGAAATTAAGAGCCCCTCCGCAGCCAAACGGTAGATGGTTGGGTCCGGTTTGCTTTGGAGCACGTCATCCCCGGTGATCACGACATCAAAATGGTCGGCGATCTTGAGTTGTTGAAGTGTCCACTGAGCCCGTCGTCGGCTAGCCGAGGTGGCTACCGCAATGCGAAGTCCCGCCTTCCTAATTTTCCTGATAAATTCTACTGTACCCGGCACCGGTTCGAGCTCGGAAGAAGCCTGACGAAAATATTCATCCTTCTTATTGCCGTACTCCTGAATCTCGGTATCCGAAAGTTCTCCGAGAAAGTGAATCAGGATGTCTTGCCGTCTGCGGCCCTCTAGAATGAAGTCGAGGTCTGATTCTGAAACCTTCTTGCCTACGCTGCCAAGAAACGCGCGCCACGCCTGCTTGTGCAGGGGGTGGCTATCGACGATCACACCGTCCAAGTCGAAAACAAATCCAGAAAACATAGGATCACTTACTCCCCGGATGATCAGCTCGTAGACCAGGCCAAGTCGCTTGCGCCTGATGGTAGTTGTCCAAGGTTCCGACATCGATCAGATAATCCTGTATCGGGAACGCCACCATTTTACCCGCAAGCTTGGGTAATACGTGGAACCCAATGTCCGCCGGAACGCTGTCCGGGATCACGTCCAAGACTTCTCGCGTGCCGATCATCAATCCCGAAAAAGCCAAGTTGCTGTAGGGACGCGCCGGTTTCTCGACAAAGTCCTCGATCACTCCTTCGGGATTGGTCGTAACAATGCCGCAGCGAGACGGGTCTGGGACCTCGTAGACCCCAAGCGTGGCTGCGAGTCCGCGCTGGCGATGCAGACGCAACATCGCCGAGAGATCAGCGCGGTGAAGAACATCCGCATAGAACACCCAGAACAGATCCTCTGTTTTGACCCAATCGCGATTTGCACGCAAGGTCCCGGCGCTTCCCAACAGCTGCTTTTCTTCTGATACGTGAACTCGCACGCCTTCTTCTTCGTCCTGCTCCAAGAAAGCGCGGACAACATCAGCGTGAGCGTGAAGATTGATTAGAACCTCAGTGATTCCCAGCTTCTTACACACTTTCATCCAGATCGACAGCATCGGTATGCCTTGGATTGGTACAAGACACTTGGGGACCTTGTCGGTGATAGGACGCAGTCGAGTTCCGTTGCCGGCCGCCAAGAGAAAGGCTTTCATCTAGCTCCCAAAGTTTCAGTCTGAATTTTAAGCAATCGTAGAACCAGTAACGTGCGGGACGAAGGTCCAGCGACACCCGGTGCGTTCGTCTCGGTTGATGAAAGGATCGTTCACGATCGCCTGAGCACCCTGCATATCAAAGCCGAAGCTCATTTCCTGGATGTCGTGTTGGCGCATTGCCTCCCGTATAGCCGGCTGAAGTTCGGATTCGCAATAGAGGAGCAGAAACCCTCCTCCTCCAGCTCCTGTGATCTTGCCCCCTAGGGCCCCGTGCTCCCGGGCGAGAGCGTAGAGCTCATCAATGTGGGGTGTCGAGATCTTCGTCGAAATGCGTCGTTTCGCCTGCCAACCTTCGTGCAGCAACGAGCCGACCTCTCTGAGATCTCCCTGTTGAAGTGCCGTGCGCATCCGAATCCCTAATGCTTTCACGTCGTGTAGGGCTTCTAGAGCACCTCCCGTCTGGCTGCGGGTCGAAGATTCCTGCTCCTGCAATATGCTCCACGAATAATGGGCTGAACCGGTGAAGAAAAGCATCAGGTTCCGCTGCAGTTCGGCAAGTACCGCGGGGTTCAAATCAATGGGCTCGACCAACGTGCTGCCATCCGGGTGGAACGTGATGAAGTTCAACCCCCCAAAAGCGGCTGCATATTCATCCTGTTTTCCAACGTGTTTTCCGAGAAGATGCCGTGCTATGTGGAAAGACCGTTCTGCAAGATCGTATTTTGAAATCGGCTGCTGCAGGTATGTGCTCAGAGTCTTAAGAATGTTGACACAGACGCTAGCGGAAGAACCAAGACCTGTGCCTGGCGGGATCTCTGAAGCCAGGAAAAGATCGACCGCGATATCACAATTCATCTCTTTCAACACTGCTAAAGGGATTTCCAGTGAGCTTCCACGCAGGTTCGCTTTGGCGATATCGTGCCACGTCTCGAATACTCGCAGATCGGAGGAAATTACTTGAATGCGTCCGTCGGACCGATCGGTAAGTATGGTGTAGAAATATTTGTTAATCGCGACGCTCAATACCGACCCACCGAACTGCTCATAATAGGCTGGCAGGTCGGTGCCACCGCCACCAAAACTAATCCGCACTGGACTGCGAACTATGAGCATGAACTAAATCCTCCTGAAAGCTGACGGCGGTTCCGGCGGGGATTCCTTCCCACGTCGACTCCGGTTTTTGCCTGTGAACCAGTCGCACGGCGAGGGTCCATGCGGTTTGGAGCAACAAGGAAATATCCTGGAACGGAGAACGACGGAGAATGTATTGCAGATCGTAGCGGGTTTTGTCCTCGGAGGAATGCTGATCCCGCAGGCCGTGCACCTGAGCGAGTCCGGTAATGCCTGGTTTCGCTTTGAGCCGTTGACGGTGCCAATCGGTATAGTGCCGAGCCCGATCGATCCCTTCCGGGCGAGGCCCGACCAGGCTCATCTCGCCGCGCAGAACGTTGAACAACTGAGGCAACTCGGTGATGCTTGTCTTTTGCAGCAGGCGTTCGTAGGTGGGCAGTTCGGTCGCCCTTCGGGGTGAATTTAGCCGGTATATGCCAAACTCCTTTGCATCTTTCCCGCAACGTTGCTCGCTACAGAAGGCCCTCCCTTTCTTCACTTTTAGCAGTGCAGCCCCAGCTAGCATGGGCGGGATGCACGCTGGAAGCAGTGCGAGTGTCATCGCCAGATCAAAACTGCGTTTCCAGAACGGCTCACGATCAACTAACGGACCGGCTTGCAATTCCAGCAACGGAAGACCATCGAGGTCAGTCAGTTCGGGCTTGGTCAGATACATCTCATAAGGCTGTGGAACCATGCAGACTGCGATGCCTTGGTTGCCGCACCGTAACGTAAGGTCCAAGATCTCCGGATGCCCCGGCGCCGAAACCGTCAAAATGACCTCGTGTACCCCCCGCGACTTGAGCAATTCAGCGATATCGAGAGTTCGGAGGGTGATCGCATTCTTGCGCTTATCGGGTGAAACCGTTGGGAAGGCGTCCTCGCCCGGTCCCAAGAAACCAACAACGTTGCGCAGCAGTTCCGGATGACATTCGATCTTATTGGCCATTTCGCGAGCCAGCGGACCGTTGCCGACGATCACGACGTTGCGAACCAGTCCCCGTGCGCTTCGTGAAGCCATGATTGATCGCGCAACCACCCGGATCGCCAGGAAGCCCAGGAACAGCAACAGGCCAAAATATCCGAGGGCGAGACGAGAAATGAATTGCCGCTCCAAGTAGGCGATCGTAAAGAGCGCACAAATCAGAGCCAACACGGCGAGGAGAAGTTGAGAGATGACAGCGGGGAACCTCCAACCAGCCCGAAAGCCATCCAATCGGACCCAGGAGGACATCACACTCCAGAAAAGGAGAGCCGCCATGAGCGGCGGGAGGAAGATCAGAGCGGTACTGTCGGTTGGACCGTGCCACACCCAGCCATAGCGCAGCACGTAGGCAAGAGGCATCGCTAGCATTCCCCAAACAAGGTCGGCGGTCAAAATGCTGCTACGCAGATTGCGAGGAGTCATCGAACCCTTCCAAATCTGAGATACGAGGTCACGCCTGTTGACGGGTCAAGTCTTTCGCTGTGGTGCGCATTCGAGATAGCAAGGAAATGAAGATCGAGTGGTTAATGGAAACGTGCAGATCCTCGACAACCTGCATGTTATCAGATGGAACGATCACACACAGGTCGCATAGCGGCTTCATTTTGCCGCCTTGAAAGCCGGTTAGGCCGATTGTGAAAGCACCAGCTTCCCGAGCTACCTGGAGAGCCTTAAGGACGTTCGGTGAGTTACCGCTTCCGCTGACGGCGAGTGCAATGTCGCCTTTGTCGATAAGCGGTATGAGTTGCTCGGCAAAAACGTCATCATAACATGCGTCATTAGCCCAGGCAGTCATCAGCGGCACGTTGTCGGTGAGCGCAAGAACACGGAAGCGCCGGTTACCGTTGATCACTGTTCCTTTGCCGAGATCGCAAGCGCAATGTGAGGCCAACGCAGCACTCCCTCCGTTGCCAAACACGTAGACGGCCCGACCTTCGAGGTACGCCTGCCACAATGCGTCCGCTACGCGGTCGATCATGGTAAACGGTAGACTCCGAAGAACCGATCCAACGCCCAAGAAATAAGTCTCCGACCGACTGATCTCATGAGGCTGGAGCGATGAGGGAGTTGCGCTCGTGTTTTCCAGTTTAGGTAGAGTGCTCATATGAGAGATGACCTCGACTAGGATGACGTGATGTTGCGTGAACCGATGCTGGGATCTTAGTGACAGGCCGGTCGTGAGCACGCCGGATTCCTTCGAATGCGGGAAACTTGACTTTGCTCTTGCTGGAGGAGGCCCACCTGCCTGTCTCCAGGTGGTCGCTGCGCTCAATCTGTGGACCATTTGCTTGGACCTACGAGCGCCGACTCGGGTCAAGAGCCACTTTATTGAATAGAAGGGCACTCTTTAGCTGTTGGGGATATATAGTTTCCTTTCGATCGGCGATGCGACTCCAGGGGTATGCACGATAGTTCGCGACAGTCGGAGTGCAATCACTCTGTTCTTACCGGAAGAGAGTTCATCTCAGTACAAAAAATCGGCATTTGCGCTTCCCGTTCCTCGATCGTGTTTTCTATGCAGCCGCCACGGCCTCTCTAGCCTTTAGGTAGGACAGAAGCGCAGCGTCGATGGTTTGCATTTGGTCGAGGCCAAGATTCATGAGGTGACGGTTCTCCAAAACCGAATAGGGAGGCCGTGGTGCCACTGCAGGCATATCGCGCCATGACACCGGTGTTACTTCTACCTGCATTCCCGAGAATTCGAAGATCTTCCGGGCGAACTCGTACCAGGAATGGTCACCGTGATCGCTGGCGTGATATGTCCCATATTGTTCCGTATGGATCAACGTGAGCACCTGCTTCGCGACGTTGCGAGTACTAGTCTGCGCCATGCGAAGGTCGTTGACCACACGAACGCGTCCGTTCTGGGTTCCCAAACGAAGCATGGTCTCCACAAAGTTGCCGCGCTTGACTCGGCTGCCCACAAGTCCGTACAGCCCCGAAGTTCGGACGATGTAATGCTGTGGAACTACCTGCCGCAGCAACTGTTCGCCCGCGACTTTCGAGACTCCGAAAACACTTGCAGGACTCGTCGGATCATCTTCTGTGTACGGGCGCCCGAGTTGTCCATCGAAAACGTAGTCGGAGCTGAAATGCACCATTGCCGCATGTATCTCATTGGCCACCAACCCGAGATCCCGAACTGCGATCGCATTCACCGCGAAACTGTTCGCAGGATGGCTTTCGCACTCGTCCACAGGATGATAGACCGCGCAATTCACAATCAAATCCGGAGCGAGTTGAGTGAGTTTCTCCCGCACGGCACCCGAATCCGTGATGTCCAAGTCCTGCCGAGTGAGAGAAACGACGTCCTCGCGGGATTGTTGGAGTACTTCCGCGAGATCGGACCCAAGCTGTCCGCCTGACCCGATGATTACGATTCGCATGGCACGGCGCTCCCCTGCGCAGAGGTTCTGACTTCTCGGAGCTTTCCCGGGTCGAGGTCCAGTACCGACTCAGTGAAGCCAAGCTTGGTTCTAGCCTCCTCGAGCAAATCGAGCCAGCGAATGTTGTGAAATGAAGGATCCAATACGTCGTGGAACGCCCCGCCTTGAATCTTGTTCACTAAGTCCACCACCGTCTCCTCCACGGTCACTTTGGGCTTGAAACCCAACTTTTCCGTGATTTTCTCTCCGGATGCTTGGCAACTGCGCAGATTGCGATAGTTATAGTCCGGATCGATCTCACAACGGATGCCGAGCTCTCCGAGCTTTTTTTGTACCCGCAAGGCAAGTTCCGAGATGCGGTAATTCCCATTGGTAACGTTGAATATTTCGCCCCGAACCTTGTCAGCTGGCGCTTCCAGAATTAGCTTGTAAGCCGCCGCAGCGTCTTGCAGGCTGAGTAAGGGCCTCCACATCTCGCCGCCGTTATGCAGGACTAGCCGTCCAGTCTTGAGCGCGTTGAGGACAAATGCATTCACAACCAGATCGAAGCGCATGCGCGGCGAATATCCATAGATGGATCCTTTGCGAATAACAACTGGAGTGAATTTGTCGTCTGCTAGCGCCAGGATCTCCTTTTCCGCTTCCCGTTTGGTAATGGAGTAGATCCGGAACGGCTGCACTAGAGACGCCTCGGTGTGCATAATGTCTTTTTCCGGATGGCCGGCGCCGACATCGTAGATGGAGCCGGAGGAAGCCTGGACGAAGCGCGCGACTCCTTTCTGCTTCGCCAGTCGGGCGAGTGCGACAGCTGCTTTGAAATTGATCTCGTGGTTCGCTTCAGGGCGATATTCAGCCGCAGGTTCCGTGGAAAGTCCCGCCAGATTGATAACGGCCGACACACCGTCGAGCAGGTCAGGCTTCACTTGGCGAATGTCGCCCTCGATTACTTCCACTCGATCCCGAACTCTCTCCAGGCCGGCGTCGCCGTAGAACATTACGTCGTACACGCGTACGCGATAGCCCGCGTCGAGAAGGACCGGCACCAATTCACTGCCCACATAACCAGCGCCGCCAGTTACCAACACCAGTGCCTGCGAGCCATTGTTCGTCATTCGCTTTTCTCCTGGAACCCTTATTTTGGATGGAAATTGTGAGACTGACTTGCGCCAATTAGTAACGGAATGTGTCTGATTCTGGCAACTTCAACCATTGGACCAAAGGAATGGCGTTTCGATCGCGCTCCGAGATTTGCGGATTTGCAATTGGCCACTGAATGCCGATATCCGGGTCGTCGAACCGGACCGCAACGTCAGTACGTTGGTTATAGAGACCAGTTACCTTGTACTGAATCTCGGCCCACTCCGACAGCACGCAGAATCCACGAGCAAAACTCGCAGGCGCCCACATCTGCTTCTTGTTCTCAGCGGAGAGCTCAGTACCCCACCATTTGCTAAACGTAGGAGATCCCTTTCGCAGATCAACCGCTACAAAAAACGCCCGCCCAACCGTGACCCTCATAATTTTTCCCATGGGAGGGTCGTATTGGAAATGGAGCCCTCGTAAGACGCCTTGTTTCGACCGTGAATGATTGTCCTGAAGATACTCGGTGGGTAGTCCCAATGCCTTGAACTGATCGGAGCGATAGGTCTCCATAAAGAAACCGCGCTCGTCTTCAAATACGTCAGGAGCGACAATAATGATTTCGCCCAGATGGGTAGATTCTTTTTTGACTTGCATTGCAAGGATTTATCCTTTAGAGAACTGCGTCAGTCGTTGGCGTTTGTCAGATCCTCGACATTTACCGCTTTGCACTGCTGTTCTTCCCATCCCCATGCTCCAACCAGGATGTTTTCCAGGTCGGAATGCTTAGGGCTCCATCCGAATTCGTCCTTAAGGCGCTTCGGGCTGGCGCACAGTTCTGCAGGGTCGCCGGATCTGCGCGGCGCCGTTCGTATTTCAATTCGCTTGCCAATCATCCTCTCAGCAGCACGGCAGATTTCCATCACCGAATAGCTTTTTCCAGTGCCGATGTTGTAGGCTCGAAATCCTGGCTTGTCAGCTGTCTTCAGTGCGAGCAAATGCGCCTCAGCGATATCAAGTACATGCACATAGTCTCGCAAGCAGGTGCCATCGCGGGTCGCGTAGTCGTTTCCGAATATCTCGAAGTAGGCACGTCGTGCAGACGCAGCTTGGAGCAGCAAGGGGATCACGTGCGTCTCGGGTTCGTGGCGTTCGCCCCAGGTATGTTCGCCTCCACATGCGTTGAAATATCGGAACGCCACGACGCTCCATCCGTATGCTTCGGCATACCACTTTAAAATCCGTTCGAGTACTAACTTGCTCTCGCCGTAGGCATTTACTGGCTCCTTAGGGTGGTCTTCTGGGATCGGTGTGAAATGTGGTGTCCCATAGACAGCTGCACTCGATGAAAAGACAAAGTTGCAAATTCCGTGTTTTCGAAGTGTTTCGAGCAACGAGATCCCGCTCGCCACATTCGCGTCAAAAAACGGTCCAGGATTTGCAACTGACTCCGGGATCAGGGCTTTTGCCGCAAAATGAAACACGGCCTCAAATCTGTGGGACGCCAGTATCGCTGACAACGCGTCCTCGTCCGCGATAGAAACCCGATGCAGCACCGCTCCTTGAGGGACTGCGTCAGCAAACCCGGTCGAGAGATCATCGACGACTTCGACATGATGTCCTCGAGCTATGAGTTGCGCACAGCAAACCGATCCCACGTATCCTGCGCCGCCAGTGACAAGAATCCGCGCCATCAATATGCGCCTTCCCTTTTCAGTACTTTCAACGGAGTCCCGAGCAAAATCTTCAAGTCCATCGCCAAGCTCCAGTTCTGGATGTAATGCATGTCCATTCTTATGCGCTCGTCGTAATCAACAGTTTGCCGACCGTGTACCTGCCAATAGCCCGTAATTCCTGGTTTAACAGTCAGGAGAAGTTCTTTATAGCTCCCATACCTTTCCACTTCTGCCGGTGTTTTCATCCGAGGACCTACCAGGCTCATATCTCCTTTCAGCACGTTGAACAGTTGCGGTAATTCGTCCAGGCTTGACCTCCTGAGGAGGGGACCAAGCCGTGTCAGCCGAGGGTCATCCTTCAGTTTGTAGTTCTGCTCAAATTCGGCCTGCAGAATCGGGTCGGCCGCCAGAATCGCATCTGCATCCTTCCTCATACTGCGAAACTTGAGGGCGTCGAACTCACCTTTTCGCCCTACGACACGCCTCCGATAAATGATCGGCCATCCGTCTTGTAGTGCTACTAGCGTCCCCACGGCCACAAACAATGGAGCCAGTGCAACGATCAGCAACGCCGCACCCACATAATCCAGGCAACCTTTGCCCAATCGGTGGACCAAATGATCCCTGGCCATATTTCGGTCATAGACTACTGTTCCCGAATTTGAATTCATTCGTACAACCCGATCGCGCTGAAATGTCGCTTCACCGACACCGGAATGTACCTTTCGTTCAAGCCCAGCAACAGGCCAAATGCCTTTGCCACATCCTGGCGCATTGACACACCCACAGGACGCGCGTTATTGCTCTCTCGTACCCTCCTCAGCTTTTTACGCAGAAGCCCGCCCATATCCCCCAGCATCGACTTCCTTGTTTGCTCATTCCAAATCCCGAGTTGTCTCCAAATCACTCCGGCGTCAAAGTATCGCTTAAACAAACCCCGCTGCGTATGATCGTGTGAGTGAAACACGGCCGCTCTCGGTTCATACACGATCTTTGCACCACCGTCGAGGATGCGCTTCGCGATTCCCAAATCTTCAAAACATTTCAGATCTTCAGGAAAATGTGTCTTTTCCCAAACATCCTTTCTGATCGCCGCATTCACTGTCGAAAAATGGAAATAGCGATATCCCATCTCTTGCCCGCGAAATGGGTCTTTCACAAGTTTTTCTTCTCCGTACACCGCATCGAGGGTGTCTTCCCGCTCGAGTGTCGAGCCCGCCTTGGGAAGATGCCTACCGTACACTGCCGCTACCCCCGAATCTGAAAAATTTCCCAGCAGCGCTTCTAGCCAGTCACTTGACGCCGGGAGTGCGTCCGCTGCCAAATAAACCAAATATTGACCCAACGCCAACTCTGCAGCGAAGTTCCTCGTGCGTGCGTGATGGAACTCCTCGGGCCGAATCTTCTCCAGTCGGACCGGATATCGCCTGGCAATTTCTGTTGTCTCGTCGGTTGAGCCCGAGTCTACGAGGATGACTTCGAACTCACGCGCGTCCTTCTGCCCATAAATCGCATCGAGGCACGCCCCAATGTTCCGCGCCTCATTCTTCGTCAGCAACAGGATTGACGCTTGAACCATCAGTCGATCCCTCCATCTACCGGTAAGCATGCGGGTAACTTCAGACCATTTCCTGCCGAAAGCAGCTTTTTCATGATATCGACGATTTCGCTGTGAAGGGTTGCCATCTCTCCATGGGGGCTTATGGCGCTTGCCAAGACCCTTTCGATCACTCTGCTGCCCGCCCGATTTGCTATTTGTCTAATTACAGCCCGTCACGATGCCACCGGAAACCAACAGACTATGCCCACTTGGACAGGTTCCCGTCCACCCATTGCTCCCTCCGTAGATATTGAAACTCTTCCCATAAATACTGCCCGAGCCATTGATCGAGACTGTCGGGGTCACGAAATTATCGTTGTAAAACGTCAGCGATTGACCGTTCAGGCTATACAGTTGGTTGTAGAACAACGTCGGCCCACCGAACATGTTTTGTCCTGCGAAACTTTGACTTGCCCCCCGCGTGGCCAACGTATCATCGGTAGTCATTGTCGGAAAATGAAGCACTACATCCGATGGCGGCCAAGTGCGCTGATCGAGGATGATCTGGTTTCCCGTGGGCCCCAGATAGGTCTGGCACGCCAATGTGCCGTCTATCTTGTTGGCCATCTGCGCCCCGTTGGGATTGTAGGCGTGGAGGAAACACTCTCCACCGAGCACGGCTCCCGCAGCGATGTTCACAAAGGTCCCGCCATTACCGTCGTCGTCACCGACGAGAGTTAACCTGCCATTGTTCATAGCTGCTCCGTTTGGACATGATCCTGATGGTCCATCGAGCCGCAGAAATGTTTTGTCGGTATCTCCCCCGTTGATCACGACATACCAGTCGTAATGAGCGGGATAAGCGCCTGGACCTACCTCGATTCCAGTTTGCCCCTGAAAAATCCGCATAGTCACGGAAATGGCGCGACCGTAGCTGTGGGAACTGTTGTACCGAGCACATCCGGGCGCAGAGTTCGTGAGCTTCCAACCCGCCAGATTGTTCTCGAGAGACACGCGTTCCAGGATGTATCGCTCGGTGAATCCTGTGATGTTATCGGCCCACAGTCCAGGGCCGGAGGTGAAGTCCTTAATCATCACATCATCGATATGCAGCCCGAGAAGGTCACCGTAGTGCAGGCCACTGGCGGCAGCGCTGTTACCTTCTAGCGTGAAGCCTTTTAGTGTGGCCACCTGAATCCGCCAATTATACGGCGTCATGCGATAGGTCATGCAGTCCACGGCGGCGGGGGCACATGTGATTTGCACCAAGGCAGAAGCCCATCCGATCACCGAACCAGGAGGAACGACAACGATTTGTGCCGATCCCGCAAGAGTGAGGTGGGCAGGACCGTCGAACACTAATACTTCGTTGCCTTTCACAACTAAGGTGGATGATATGGTTTCGGAATAATTCGGTGGAAGATGGACGGTTCCTCCGGGATTGGCAAGGTAGAGGCCGAGTGCAGTAGCTCGCGGCCACCAACTAAACCCCGCCACGCGGATGTCATCGTCAGGCGCGCACAAATGCAGGTGCGCAGCTACCTTGTTCCGAAGGAAATAATAGCTCACCGATCCGAGTCCGCTCGCCCCGACGGCGATTACGAGGATGGCAGAGACGCCCGCGACGAGTCCCATTCTGTTAAGAGAGAGTCTCTTCCAAATGGTCATGGAATCACTTGTTGCCTTTCAAGGTTTGGCGGACAATCTAGATGAGGGGCCTTGGGCTCCCCGTACCTCACATTGTCAGGCCACACTTGCCAGGGCATCTAGCATCCTGCGGCCGTCCGTATTCCAGTTGTAAGAACTTAGCACAGCCTGACGACCCCGTTCGCCTTTTTGGCGGCGCTCTTCCTGGGACGTGCTCAAAAGTTGCTTCAAGACCGCCGCCATTCCGTCCACAGAATCACCTGATACCCAGCCACAACCGACCGAGTCAATAATCTCCGTGCACGGCCGCATACTCGTTGTCCACACTGGGAGCCCGCTTGCCATGTAGTCGAACAATTTGTTGGGAATTGTGGTTTGGGCGAACTCCGTTAAGACATACGGGATGACTCCCACGTCACACCGGACAAAGAGCGAGGAGAATTCAGGAAGCCGCCCGTGAAATTGCACGCAATTAGCAAGCCCAAGCGACTCACTGAGGGCTCGCAGCGGCCCCGCCTCGCTGCCGTCACCTGCAATGTGCAAGCGGAACGATTCGCGTTTGGGTCCAAGCCGCTCTAGCGCCCTGAAAAGCCGTTCCAAGCCTAGCCGCCGGATTCTTGACAACATGCCGGCATAAACCAAGTTCAGCTCCCGCTGTTCAGCGGGACCCCTTCGCGGGGGCATCGGTTGAAGCTCCGGGGTATTGGAGACAACCACGACACGCGTCTTCGATACTCCGAGCTCTGTCAAACGTTGACGGTTGGATTCTGTTACGACAGTTACAAGATCTGCGGCTCGCGCAGATCGCCTCTCGAGGAAGGCCGCGACTGCTGCGTATAAGGGCATGAGCAGTTGTTCGCCGCGCTCGATCCTAACCATTGCCGCGTAAGGCTCGGCGAGGTCAGTCCAGAACTTGGCACCTGCAGCTCTTGCCGCCCAATAGGTGGAGAGTCCTAACCGCAAGTCCTTGCTCATCAGCCAGTCGAGACGTAGCCGTCGGGCCTCGCCCCATAGCCATATCGTCCAGTAAGGATTGCATGGAAGCGGAGAAGGAGATTTGTCCCATCTGGGTAGGGCACGTGTGCTACTTGGCCAGGGGCTCTTCGCAAACACCGTTTGACCATTAGTGACCAGCGCACTGCCGGTCGCTTCTGCCGTGAAGACTGTCACTTCGTGGCCAGCTGCAACCAATGATTCGATCATCTTCCTGCACCGATAATCGACAGTGTCCGGAAAAGGCCACTGTGTAACTATTCCAATTCGCATTCTGAGCTCCAGATACAACCGGTCCAAAGAATTTCTTGAAAAATTCATGCCCCCGAGGCGCTGCTACAACGCTATGGCATCAACTGCGCCACAAAAATATCCCGATAGCACTCGCCTAAGTCAAACATTCGCCCCACGTATGCGAGCGGAAACATCCCTACGTAAAGGGCACGAGGAATAAGCGAGGAGCGAAGCGCAGACTTCATATAGAAACGCCGAAATGAAAGATTCAAGTGGGAAATTGTCTTGACGCTCAGAGTTCTACCGTATCGGGTAGCTGCGTCGTCGAAGGCCGCAATGATTCCCTCCCGGGTGGGCAAACCATATTCCACATGCTCCTTTGCGAACCGATGGGGGCTCCCATGATGCTGAATATAGTATTCATGCGTCCATACGTCCTCTCGATACGCTGACTCACCGGCTGGAACCGCAACGACCACCACCCTTCTCCCAACGCGTACCATTTCTGCAATCGCCACAGCGCGGAGCGCCGGAGGGATATGCTCTAACATATCTATCGAACAGACGATCTCCCACGCTTGGTCGCGAAATGGAAGGGAGCACGCTGAGGCCTGGACCCTAGAAGTGCTTGGGCTGCGCCGCAGGTCAAAGGAAGCATCCACAGCTGTTACCCGACAACGCAGGTACCTCCCAATCGAAACCGCGCCGGCGCCGATCTCCAAAACAGATGTCCCCTCTGCTACGAAGGGCGCCAGAGCACGACGTACAGCCCTATACCGCAGTTCGACGTCCAGATTAAGCCTTTCAGCCGCGAAGTCGTAAAGACCCTCCTTCAGCCGTGCCGATTGCCAGATCTCACCCATTATTGCTTCACGATTCCAACCGACGTTTATCTCGCCAAATGTACGCGAGAACCCTGGTAGCGGCGCTCTTCTTCTGTATCAAAGTGCTCATCCGCTGCGGGACCAGTCCGCGCATGACCTGATACGTAAAGGCTAGCCGTTCAAATTGCATCTGTTCCAGCCGAAAATACAGGCTCGCCTGCCATGGGGACAGATATTTTCGCGCGAGTTTGATCTGGCTCTCAACCATGCCGCCGAAGTGTTCGGACGAAGGGATTTGCGTGCCACAACCCCCGCGAATGTGGATTACTTCCGCCTGCGGATAAAAGACGGTCCGCCAGCCGAGGGCTCGCATGCGGGCGCAGAGATCACATTCCTCACTATAGAGGAAAAAGCTTTCGTCAAACCCGCCAATCGCTTCGAAAGCCTTACGCCGCACAAGCAAAACGGCTCCAACTACGTACGGGACATCGCTTGGCTTTCGGTCGATCTTCCGGGGCCATAGCCAGTACCGGCATGCGTTCCGAAGGGTTGTCACGCCGATTGCGTCTTTCAACCCCGGCCATATTCCGGGCAGATCTCCGTAGCTCCACTGCCAACTGCCGTCAGGAAACACTTGTTGTGGCCCGACAAGCCCCACATCAGGATTTTTTTCGAGAAACTCAACCAACCGCCCGACTGATGAGGGCCGATAGACAACGTCCGAGTTCGACAATAGCACGTAATCGCCGACAGTTTGGCCGAATCCCATGTTCAGCGCTTTCCCATAGCCAACATTGGCCCCGGCCTGAATCAATCGGACATGGGGACTACGCTTCTCCACGAGCTGAAGGGTGGAATCGGTTGAAGCGGTATCCACCACAATCGCCGTGGTGCCGTTCGCTCGGAGGGAATCCAGGCAGGGTACGAGATGCTCTGCGCTGTTATGCGTGACTACGAGAGCTTCGATTTCCATCGGCTGCCATCTCCGCGGCGCATGGACTAGTTTTCTCGTTATGGAGCTTGTTGAGGTAAAGGCTGTAGCCACACAGGATGCCGACCAGCCAGGAGGATCGAGGATCAAAAAAGGCAGGCCCAAAGGGCAGGAAAGCCAAGTAGAAGACAAAGACCACCAACGGAATCAAAACATCCGCGGCGACGGACCGTCGCAAGTGCCGCAACACCTTGAGATAACTCACGACGAGCAGGACGAATACGCTCGCGCCTAGCAGCCCGGTTTTCAACAATAGGTATCCAACGCCGCTGTCTACGAAAGACGATTCTCTCCACCCGAAGAAAGGGTCAAAGAATGCATAGGAAGCCAACGTCCCGCTACCCAGAAGGGGATTTCTTTGAACGGCCTCGATCACCGCTTCCATCTCAGCAACACGGCCACCAAGCGAAGGGTCTTGATCTGGCGTTATGAGGAACCGGTTGACTACATATTCTTCGACAACTTCAAAGTGACTTTGCAGGATTACCACGCCGACCAAAAGGGTCGCCAGAAACAGAGGGGCTAAACGCAGCAAGGACCGCGACCGCCATGTGGCCACAAGGACAAAGACCGTGACGATCACCGCCCCCGTTATCCCGCGCGAGCCGGAGAGAACGACCGCGGGCAGCGGGATCAGAACCGAGAGCCAGACACTTTTCCTAAGCGATCTACCCTCCGGTGCCAGCATGCTTGCAACCGAGAGAGCCAAAGAGCAACCAGCGAACAGCAACACTATACGCTGCGCATAGGCGAAGTCGGTGGCTGCTATGAGGCCCGCGTAATAATTCAGATACACAAACTTAACTAGGAATACCATGGAATAAATCAGGGAAATCGAATGAAAGCGTCGGAACGCTGGCTGTATCTCGGCTGGAGACAACGCCAACTTATAGCCTATCCAGAGAAATAGGAAAAAAGAAATCCAAGAACTGCACTGTTGCAGGACATAGAGCGCTTCCGTCCTCCAAGGACTCAAATCCCCATAGATCGTCGCGAGGCAGAACACTCCAGCGAGCGCGAGAGCTAGTTTTAGGGTTCCCGACCGCCTTTGCGGGGGTAGAGAAGAGAGAAGCCGACGACGCCGCCATGCGCTGAATACCAGCGCCCCAGTTATGCTCGCGATGACGAAATTGTAAGGGCGAAAATCTCCCACACCGGGCTCACCGAGTTCACTCACCGTAATGGGGTACAAAAGACAGGTAATCGCCAGGAGGTAGAAAGTGACCCAAATACCCTCTCCGGGATGACGAAAAACATAGACGATTCCAACCAGAACTGCCAGCCCATAGAGGACGATCTCCACTCCGAAGTACGAGAAAATCTGGCTTGCCAAGAAACCACTGACAACAAGGCACAGAAATCCCGTCCCAGAGTCTTCGACGAAGTTTACCGTGTTCTCCATCATCTGTTCTTAGTTAAATGTCTGGTACCTGGTGTTCGGGCGTCCTTGAGTTTGACTACAGCGTCTGGCCAAAACAGACAGCGTCGACGGTCTGCGAACTTTGATTGGCAACGCATCCCATGTGCGTTTTCTGCATGAAAAAAGCAGCGGAGTCGCCGAGGCCCTTGTTGTTGAGCGCTTTGGCATTCTGCTGGAATTCTGAGAGCTGTTTCCTCGTGAAGAATTTCTTCAGTCTGGGTTCGCGCAGACCAACCTCGATTTGCGCGTGATCTTGTGAGTACAATTCACTACCCCAGAACTGGAGAGCGTCAGAGTCATACTCGACCTTCACAATCTCCAAGCCTACCGATTGTGCCAGAATCCGCATCCCTTGATGCGTCGGCAGCCAGAAGTGCCGTGGCGGGTCGAGCTGAACCCATGATGTTCCATAATGTTCCCAGGCCCACGACACGACAGGAAGCCTCACCAGGCACTGTCCACCCGCTGTCAGGAGCCTACTCGTGGCCTGTAATGCAGCCAGGGGATTTGGGACATGCTCGAGGGAGTGATGAAACATGATGACATCCCAGCTTTCATTTTTCACTTCCTCGAGAAAATCTTTTCTGACCCACACACCGTTTCCATAATGGATGTCCTTGGAGATGAACGGGTCTATTCCGGTCAGGCTTTTGAACCCGAGGTCATGGAGACGCAGCAGCAGTTCGCCGGAGCCGCACCCGACATCAAGAATTCTAGAATTACGATCTACCTTAAGTCTCAACGTGGCCCGGAGGACTGGATTATTGTCGTACCAGCGAGCCAAGACACGCCCTACCCAGTTGCCCTCCCCGAGGTAGCTTCGGTCCCTCTGTTCCCGCAACCGAGCGACGAAGGGCTCCGCAAATCGGTTCGGCTGTTTCGGCTTGTCGAGGCTGTAGTAACCCTGAGGGTAGTACCGGCTGAGGTCGGCGGGAGGATCAATCAGCCACACTGATTCGCAAGCCGCGCACTCTGCGTAATGGAACTCCGTCCTGAGCCCAAGCATCATTTCCCTGGCAAGATGGACCTTGTTCCCATCAGAGTTGCCGCAAACTTTGCAACTACGCGACGTAGCTTGCTCGCGCTCATTTTCTACGGTCATCGGAGCCAGAACTCGCGAAGAATTCGAAAAATCCCTGCTCGCCGTTCAGTGCTGGGGTTGGGCCAGAAGCTTCGGAACCAGGCGCAGTTCCGCACGGAATGTGGTACCCAGAATAACGGCTAAGGAAGCGTAGTAAAGGAGCATCGAAGACAACACCCCGTGACCATACCGCGACGCAATCCAATAGCAAAACCCAGCGCCACCGAAGGCCGCCAAAAACTTCCCCCAATCTGTAACAGTCAGGCCAGTCAAATCGCGGAGGGTAAACTCATTGAGCAGCCACCAGAGCCCCAGAGTGATCACCTGGGCGACCGCAACGTCTAACAGAGATCGAAGGCGAACGACAGCGAAAAGTGTAAGGCCCAAGCCGACGGCAAGCATCAGCAGCGTACCCAGCAGAAACTGTCCTTGCCTTCCATGCAGGTATGAAAAGCTCATATGCAAGACTTGGATACAGCCGACAAAAAGTATTCCCAATAGAAGCATCCTCGCGATCGCGAGGCTAGCGATGTATTGCGGTAGGTAGTATCGAACGAACGCGTCGAGTCCGAAGTAGTATGGGAGCAGTAGACTCCAAAACAACAGAAGAAAGCGAGATGCAGAGCGGTAGATCTTTCTTCGTTGTTGTTGATCAAGGGTGGCGACATGTGAAAAAAAAACCCTGTAGACCGCCTGTATCGCCGCCACTGGAACCGCCATCGTGCTCGCGGCAAGGCTGTACTGAGCAAAATTCTGGATGCTCATGGTCCAACTTATGGCAAGCCGGTCTAAACACAGAATCAGAACCACTCCTGAGTTTGCTAGCAAAATAGGAAATCCCGCCCAGATAAGCGTTTGGCCTAACTGGAGGGCATCTGCACGGCCAGCGCTTCGCCACGGCTTCGCATAAACAAACAGAATGCCAAGCACAACTAGCCACGACAGAATGTAAAGAAAAACAAACTCACGGTAGTTGGCTGCTTTCGATAGTTCCTTCAGCGCGACAAACCCGAGAACTAACCCATATGGGGCCGCCATGGCGAAAGCAACGGGCTTGAAGATTCTGGCGCTCTGGAGCCCGTATTGCAGCAAGAAACTCAAATTGTAAATTAGTGCGAATCCAACTACAGCGACGCCGACAAAACGGAGGTTGGCTGGCAGAACGAATACGAGAATGACCGCACAAGGGACGATTACCGCGATTTGCTGACAGAATAGAAACTTCATTGATGCAGAAAGTTCATGACGGAATTCGTCCAACGAACTCCCCGCCCAACGCAGTAAAGCCCCGTCAACAAAGCCAAGGTGCAAAAGACCGACATAACCCGCGTAAAGCAAGAACAGTCGCCAATAGCCATAGTCCTCGACGCTTACCAAGCGGGGTATCAAGAAGACGAGCAGAGTGTTGAAAATCGTGGCGAGAATACTGCCCGCGCCAACGGTCGCGATATCGCGTGCAACCGTTGCTGGTGCCGACCTCTGTGCTTCCGATGTTCCACTTGCTGTGGACAACGGAATAGCTGCAGTGTTAGTTAGCATCCTTCGCCGTCGTGCTCCTGGGGAGCATACTTGCAGATTCGGCTAGCGCTCACCGCGCTCCTGGTCCTCGCCGTGGGTCGTTTTATCTGCGGGCGCAGCCGTCCGCAATTGATATTCGTTCGCGCTCGCACTATTCCCATTTCGTGAAAACTTATGAATCCGGGCTTGCACGGTGGTCAGCACCTCGGTGGCAAAGACTTTCCGTGGATCGCTCACATCTACTGTATCCCAGCGTGTTTTCCCGATCAGCCACGTCATCGCGAGCGAGACTCCCAGAACGGTTCCAACTAACACCATCCCCGCGCGCGGAGGGAACGATTTTTTCGTTGGCACAACAGCGTTGTCCAGAACTTTGACCGTGGGGATCTCCTTCGCTTCCTGCACCTTTGCCAATTCGTACTGCTGGGTCAGCAGTTCATAGACGGTTTCCTGGATTTTTGTTTGTCGATATAAATCTGCGTAGGTAACGCCCAGTAAAGGCAGTTTCCTGATCGACGGATAAAGCGAGTTATCGCTATTCAGCTCACTCTGGGTTCCGATGCCACCAATCTCATTGAGCTTCTTTTGTAGTTCATTCGCGCGCGCCTCGGTGGCTAGCACGCGAACATTGCTGTCGCTGTAAATTCGCCGTAGACCGCTCAACTCGGCCTGAACAGCAATTAATTCGCCCTGCAACGTAGCCGCAGCCTCGACCATTGCCTTGCCCTGCGCCGGGATATCGATTGCTGTGTTCTTACTGGCAAAAACGCTGAAGCTCTTGGCCGCCGCATCCAGGTCTGCCTTGACTTTTTCCAACCGCCCCTCAAGGAAGATGCGCTCGCGGCGCGCGGAAGAAGTGCTGACTTGCGCGACCAGTCGATCCAACTCCGTCACGTATTCTTCGGCCATGGCCGCAGCGCGCCCTGGGTCATGGTCCGAAACAACGATCGAGATAATGCCGCTCTTCCGGTCCTCGACAACGTCGGTGTGCAGCCCCAGTTCCTTTCTTGCGTCTTCTATCTTAGAGACGTGATAGACCTTGTATAGTTGGAATTTATTGATCAAGTGATCTTGGATGGTTTCTCCGCTCAACATACCGACAAACAGGGCGCCAGTACTCTTGACCCCTAATAGTCCCCCAGCTAAGCCACCGAGAGCTCCCACGCTGCTCCGTTCAGCCATCGCCGCCAGTAACCCCAGTCCTCCCGACTGCCCGTCAGGCGGCATCAGGCGTGTCATCGACTGGTAACGCACCGGAACGAGAAATGCGATCGCGGTGCTGGCGATGACACCAAGAATTGCCGCGCGCAAAAGCAAATGTCGATTTGTCCAGAACAGTTGCAGATAGCACAACCAGGTTTGTTGCGGCTTTAACCCATGGTCAGCGGCAGTCAAGTCTGCCGGGACGAGTCCATTTCCGGGACCGTGCGTCTCCGTTTCGGAATGGCCATTGCTCGACTCCGTGCCCATCGAACTCGTGGGAGCGACCTGAGTCTGAAGAACTGCGAGATCTCGCCGTGTCATGGCTTTCCGCTGTCCGTTGTGCAGCGTGGACGGAACCCGAGCTGGGTTGAGGCGAACTGAGGACTGGGAAGCCCGAGGCCCCGGTTGAAGCTAAGCCGAGAAAGGCAGTCGGGTTTCAAGAAACCACGACGCGTCCTCACCACCGAATTGTCGGGGCTGCCCACACTGTTTTGAAGATGGGGCAACGATAAGTATTTCGGACTCAAATGAATTTCCTAGTTCAATTCGCGGAGTAGAAATCTGACGGAAGAGTCGCTTACGGACGGTGTGGCGTCGGCCAGAAGCCGAACTCGAAGGACGCAGCAACGTTGGACTGTCGGTTCGTTGCCAGCAGTGGAATCTGCCAACGCTCGTACTGCAAGTTGCCGGAAAACCGAAACCCTGGGCCCGAGAAGATGTCCGCGTTGATTGCGACGTCGTTCTGGGTTCCACCTTGCGGTAGGAACGTTTGATCTACCTTCCGATGCCGAAGCTCCAGACCAATCTTACTTTTTGCAGAGAGCCAATAGTTCGTTCGTATGGACTCACCTTGCGCGGCGCGTCCCAACCAAGTACCGATGAGTCCACCGTCATTCGTGTACCCATTAAGGTATTGAACATTAAAGTAGAAATAGCCGCCCGGAAAACCATGGTAGTCGACTGCGCTGGTTGATCCGCCCTCAAGTCTCAAATCGATCTTTGGGATTCTCGGGATCTTGGCGAAGTAAAGCCCGCCCTGAAAAATCGACTGTCTCATGTAAGGAATCGGAGAAGGCTCGTCTTCGCTCATGGCCTCTCCATAAAAAGTCAGCCAGTCACGCATCTTCGGAATTCGATACGAAAAATCCGCACTCGACCGGCCATCCCCCAAGGAATCTCCGTGGAAATGTATGCCGAATGTAGAGTCCACGAACGTCTGCAGCGTCAGAGGAGATTCCGGACCTCCATAGATCGTCGTCTTCGCCATGCCGAACTCGAAGTTTTGGGTGAGCTTGAGGCTGATTTTTCCGCCACTGAGAAACGGCTGGGGATGCAACGTCTTGCCGTACTGTCCGATCACGAGACCGGCGTTTCCGCCGAAAATAGTGCTCAAAAACTCTTGTCCAGACAGCTGGCCGATAAAAGCCTCAAAGTGTATATCTCCGAGATAGCCGAAAATCCAAGGCAATCGAAAAGGGCTGACCCGATCGATGGTGAACATATTGTTAAGAGGAGGAGCGTTGTTCGTAAATATCATCGTCCCCCCCTCACTCGGTCCCCACCACAAGCTGCGCCGTCCGTACGAGAGCTCCCAGTTCGCGAGGTTCATGCCCACGTAAGCATCCAACAGCTGAAAGCGGCTAATGCTGGCGACGGGAAGCGCAGGAGCATTCGGCCACTGATCTACACTATGGAAAAAATTGAGCTCTGCGGCCGACGGCGCGGGGGCCGACGGCGCCGACTGATACTCCCCTCGAGCATAGGCAACAAACGGGCCAGCTGTAGTCCAGCCGGACGTGCCGGCCACGGCATTAAAACCTTGCTCGTATGGCCGACCGTAGTCGTTGAGCAAGGTCTGGCCGAAGTGATAATTGTCGGTGAGCGGCGTTCCCGAAATTCCAAGTGCGCGCGAATAAACGGACTCCAACTGTGCATCAAGATTACGCTCGCCGCTCATCAGTTCCGTATCATGGGCAAACTCTGCTGACAGCGCACCGTAGAGTTGTTGAATTTCCATGGGTGCGTCTGCTTCAGGCTGCAATTCCGACGCTTCGAGCAACAGTCGAGCACATTCCAGGCGAGTCCATGGACGAATGCCCAGGCTTTCGGATTTCATGTATCCCATGGCTGCAAGGCGCTCCATTGCCGGATAGATCCAGCTATCAAGAGGAACATAAGGCGAGCCCATATGCGCCGGGGAATGCATTTTGTTGCCTTCTTCCACAAATTCGCGCGGCGATGCCCAGGAACTACCTTTTAGGGCGGCATCATGGTGACGGCTGTAGACGCTTTGGGCGACTAGATATCCCAGGATGCTGCCTACGAACACGTCGGACGGAAAATGCTGCAGGCTGCGAACTCGGGCAAAGCTGACGGCGGAGGCGAGGCTGTACGAAATCAGTTTAGGGAGTGTCCCTGGGTACTCGTGTGCGATGACGCCTGCGATTGCCCATGCTGCAGCGGCGTGTTCCGAGGGAAACGAAGTGCCGCCCTGGAAGAACGCTCCGCTGCCGGTCCCCTGATACGGACGTTCCCGCCCGAGAGAATACTTCATGATCTCGACCGGAATCAGGCTATCGATCGCCGCTTCGCCCGCCAGGAAGCCGGTTTCGCGCCAGTGTTCGTTGTGTGTGGGAAAACTCATCAGATACATGCCTGCAGTGGCTCCGGCCAGGCTGGCGATTCCAACGTTCGACACGGTCTTGTAGTGACTGATCGTGCTTGGGTTCGTGGAGAGAGAAGCGCTGTATTGCTGATCCGTCACGAAGAGGCCAGCCGTGACTCCCGCCAAAGGTATCAGCCAGGTTGCGTCAGCCAAGCGAACGCGGGCTGGGCTGGTCCACATATACTTTTGGTCCTGCGCGAAGTCGGTGATCGCCCCGCCGAAGAATTTCTTTGCCCCACTCGCGCCGTTACTCTCTGGCGGTACCGAATCCATTGTGGATTTCTGCGAGTCGCCAGAGGCACTCGGTGCTGCAGGTAAGTCTTTTCCGGAATCCTGGGAATGTGCGTCGGCAGCGAGGCAAAGAATCATGGCAGCAATCAGGAAGCCCGCTAAAACTTGGGTATTCGCTCTCAACTCTTAGGTTCCACTTTTACGGGTGGATGTACGCCACGGTGAGAGCAGCCGACGATGCGACCTGCGCCGCTTGCAAAATCGCAGTCCAGTTGCGAGTGCCGATCTTAGGCGCCTTTTCCGGCACGACGATCGAATCCCCCGGCTTCAACACGGCACTCATCGGGTCACCGGACCAGAATCCGGAGTTATTTTTCGCCGAAAGGACCGAGCCGTCGGCTCGAACCACAAAGACCGCACTCTTGTCCGCAACTTGTGTTACTCCTCCCGACTGGCTCAAGTACCACTTTGCGCTCCTCCCAGGGAGATAACTAACGGCCGTCGGATTGAAAACCTGCCCGCTCACGAGGACGTAGTTGGCCTTCTTCGGGATGACGAGTTCGTCCCCGTCCCGAAGCGCGATGTCGGCGGTAGTGCCTGTCAACGCGTCTGGGCTCTTAATGTTCGACGGAAGGTGAATCACGACTCGTCCAATCGGCGGCGTGGCTTCCAATTGTTGCAGAGTAGTTTCAACCTGCGCGACCGCGGTGAGTTTCGCATTCTTCTGGTCTGTGTCAGCCTCGGGCAAGGTCTTCAAATAGCCTTGTTCGTTCTTGAGGCGGTTTACCAATTCGAGATGGGCTGTCATTTCCAGGTCCCGAACTTCGCGGCGGATCAATACCGCACCGTAGGGATAGGCTTGCGGCGTAAAGCCACCGCAACGTTTGAGCACGGAGCTCAGCCGCTCTCCCGGCTCAATCCCGTAGCTGGCCGGATGTTGGACCTCGCCTCGCACTATGACGGAAGATCCGAGATCATTCCACTGTGCGATCTGTCGAACCGTGAGGACATCCCCGTTTCGCAGCGGCACGTCTTCGCTTGAATCGCCTGACATGACAGCCGCCAGTTTGACTTCGAGACGCTCGCTTGAGTGACCAGGAGCGGTACTCGCGGCGAATCGGGTCAGGTCAGCTGTATCCAGGAACGCCGATCGCGTAGGCCCCCCGGCAACTCTGATCAGGTCTGCAACGCGCATGTTGGAGGGCAGGGGATACCGTCCGGGCTTTGAGACTTCGCCCTGGATGTACACAGTCGGAGCTTCCACCTGTGCCTGATTTTTATGTACGAGAATTCGGTCGCGCGACTGCAGAATTAGATTATCGACTGGATTCCCATCGAGCGCCTGACGCAGATCGACGCTGAGAATCCGCATAGTCCCGTCGGTCTCGGTACGAAATAGCTGTGCCGAGTCCAGGGACGCATCCGGCGTCACACCACCCGACAAATAGATTGCATCTCGCAAGTGGGCCTGTCCCGAAGTGTGATATTTCCCCGGGGAACGAACTTCTCCGCCTACCCAAACATCGGGGGCAGGCTCAAAATCGAAACGGCTGAAGATCCGCACCGTGTCGAGGGGCTTCAGAACTGGCGCAGAAGCGGGATCTGCAAGGGCAGCGGAGAGGTCCACGCTTTCCACGCTGGGGTGGAAATCCGGTTTGTTCAAACGGATGATTTCAGCGTAATGAGCCGCCGGTTCAGGCAGCAGATCTCCGTAGGATGAGATCAGGTCGGTTAACTTCATTCCCGCCTTGTATGAATAACGGCCTGGACGTAATACGTGCCCCTGAAGGTAAATGGCGTCTTCGTTGTAGGCGGCGATCGGGAAGATATGCACTTGATCGCCATCGCGGACCTTGAAGGCCTGCAGTTGCTTGTTCAGTTGATCCGGATCGGTTGTCGGCGACAGATCCAGGGTCAACATGGTCCGCTTGTCGTGAGCTTCGAGTCGTTGCACTTCAATATGTCGTAACGCAGCTGCCGGTAGAATTCCGCCTGCCAGTTCCAGAACTTCGTCTAAGGACGTCTCATTCAGCAGCTCGTATACCGCCGGGCGGCGAACCATTCCGTCGACCGTGGCTTGAGGCCCAATTGGCGGGACCAGTAAAGTGTCGCCATTCTCCAGTCGCTTCAAATCTCCGCGGATTCCATGGAGGAGTAGATCATAGGCGTCTACCTGCTCGATGAGTTCCTTGCCGCGATAGTGTTTGAGCGCACGCAACGACCCCCTGCCGCTAACACCGCCTGCGGCAAAGAGTGCATTGAGTGGCGTTGAAAGGGAACTGATGTCATAGGCGCCCGGTTGCGCGACCTCTCCAACCACGTAGACACGCACGGTTCGCAGGCGGGAAACGGAGACGTCGGCGGAGACATCGCGGAACGCGCTTCTGAGCGCGTGCTGAACTTCCAGTTGCACATCGCCGAGACTCTTGCCGGTTACCAGCACTGGACCGGTTTCCGGCAGCGCGATTCTTCCTTCCCGATCAACCAAACGTACCAGTCGCTGCGTGACGCTCCCCCAAAGATCAATGGACAGGCTATCGCCCGTCCCAACCACGTAGTCAGGGCCCACCGGGAGATCCATGGGAATCACGTCTGGCTGACTTATGGAGTTCCGGAAGATTTCAGCGCCGAACCGTTCTGTTGGCCGCTGCCATGCAGCCGCCTGCACGTACATGTCGTATAGAGATGGAATGTCGGAATATGGATTGGCCCGGTGCACCATCTTTACCGGGTTCACATCTTCCTCTTCGGATTGTTGCGTTCTGGGACGCTTCGGACGCATCGACTGAGAGGGAGTGGTTTCGCGCGAATTGTTTCGATCTGCGTCTGCGATCGCATCCCGCGGCACTGACACGCCGTTCGGCAGCGATGGGATGTTTGGCAGATAGGGAGAAAGATCCGCGCCCGACTTAGGCAAAGCAGAGGCTAACTCGATTGACGGCGACGAGGTGCGGTCACGCTGGATGGAGTCTTCTCCATCGGTCGACATCTGCGTGCGAAGAGTTCGCTGAGGATTCGGAGTATACGTGGGCAACCCGTCGCTTGGTGTAGAGCCCGGATTCTCATCCTGTGTCGGCGCTTCGTTCGACGACGGGCGATTTGATTTCCGTCTTGGAGCACCCTGCTTCTCGCAATCTTCGTCCTGCTGTGGATCACAAGTTGTAGTGCGCTCTACGTCCTGATTGTTATTGTTGCCGTTCTTCCTGGGCTGGAGCGCTTCGGTATCTTCCTGCGATTCAATCTGTACGAGGCGCCGTGCGCGCTCTTTCAGAAGAATGTCTTCTTCTTTGCCGTAACTGGAGTCTGGGTTCGGTGACGGCATCAGATAGCCGTAGCGTTGCAGCAGTCGAGTCGCCACCGCTCGAAACGCTACATCCCGGTTAAGACGGTCGAATATTGCTTCGTCGAGCAGTTTGGAATCCTCGACCACTTGTCCGTTGTCGGTAGCTTCTTTGGCGATCCAGCGCTTCAGTTCCACCAGGAGTCCCGCATCTTTCACGAGAACTGTGCGAATCTGAACCGCGGATGCTGCCACGCGATTAAGGTTATCTTTGGCCAGGTCGGACGTGTCCGCCGTGGAATTCCTGCGGGCGTCGTCTCGATACGGGCGGGGTCCTTCGCTCACTTGACCATGCAACGCATGACCAAGCAGGAGCAGCAGAATCCAGCAGGATGCGTTGTGGAAAAACCTGTGATGGTTCCTGTCGGTGGTGAGCATTGTAGTTTCCGGCGTACTCAAGATTTATGGGAGAGCTAAGCTGTCGACGAAGGGGCGGAACCTTCGCTCAAGCGACTAACTCGACGTCGGCCTCGTCGACTTCGACGGCCACAGAGCGCATGATCAGATCGAGCGAGAAAACGACGCGACACTTGTCTTTGCTGCGCCGGATAATCCCTTCCAATCCTTGCATCGGACCACTACGGACGCGCACGCGGCGTCCCACGCACAGGTACGGGTGGGGCAGGACGGCGCCAAAACTGGATTGCCGGTTTCTCAAACTCTCGATTTCCTGTTGGGGCAACGCGGCAGGCTGTCCGTTGAATGTCACGAGCCGGACAGCCCCCGGAACCTTCAACACCTGGAGCCGGTCCTGGAGTTCAATGTTGACGAACACATATCCAGGGAACAAGGCGAGCTCCAACTCTTTGCGACGATCTTTCCACCGTCGCACCGACCGGTACAAAGGCAGGAAGCAGGAGATGTGACGGCGCTCGATCTGCTGCGCCACGAGCTTCTCATGGCGCGGGTAAGTGTATAGCGCGTACCAGTTGCCAGATTCGGTTCTAGTCGAGTTCACAGCTGCCGAGTTGAATTGAGTATTCATTAGCACCCTAGATGCAGCAGAACCCCAGATGCAGCTTCGCCCCCTCGGTTACAAGTCCGAGTCTTACGTAAGATATTTGTTTTCAAAGTGATACGTGCAAAGTATCACCTTTCCAGCTGGGCCCGATCATCCTACTTCGGACTGTGTTTGGAACGTCGCAGCCCGTGGCCCTTGCAATCTGACTCCAAGACTTAGACCGAACCTACGGCCTCAGTTTCGCGCAGCGCCCACTAGCACTGGACGTTCCCGAACCGCATTCAGGATGCCCGCCTCCGAACTTTCGAGCGGCTTGGTTCGAATATCGACGATCGCCCAGTAAAAAATCCCCGTGTTCTGCTCCGGGGCTAACGCGAGGATCCTCATTTGTGGATAGCGACCGAGAAGAAACCCACACTGGCCTAGGCGCTTCTCCGGCTCATCCATCGCGACGATGAGGACATCCGGCTGAGCTTGCTCCACCATTTCCGTAAGGTCACCGTCGTCCGACACCTCTCCGACGACTTCAATGTCGGGTTGGTCAGAAATAGTGGCCATCACGAGTTCCCGCATCAGGCGGGGCCGATTTGCGACCAGCACGCGGACTCGCTTCACATAGATTCTCCGACGCTAAACGTAAGCGCAGAGTATCGCCGTGATACCTCGTATCTGCAAGATTCAAAAAGGGTCTACGCGGAACCATTGCAGTTAACATCTGGGGCCAATATCATCGGCCAGTAAAGTACTAAGCTAGTACTCCCCTTGGTACCAATGAGTACCTACAGCTAATTCCCTTCTCTATTTGGGAATTCGATTGCTTCAAGTTATAAGGATGGCTTGACAAAACGCCTCAATCCGATAGTCTTTAGATTCCCTAGTCCTGAAACTGAAGTTGCACCGATTTTTGCCGAAAGCGCAAATGTCTTCGCGGTTTTAAGGATCCAAGAATCGGCGCAACTTTTTTTCAGGATTGGGTTAGGAGAGAGAACGAAGCAACGACTGTTGAAGATCGGCGCAGCGTAGTGGGGGATACACCTCACACGGGAGAGTAAGCCGAGGATTCTTTCAGCGAATCGTAGTCCCAACGAGTCGCCACGACGATAATTGGACTGGGAAGGGATAGGGGGCTCGACCCAGGTCTTCGATGGTCACGCACAGTCGTGCGGACCCGGGAGTGCCAATGGAGTTGCAAGAGATCGTCGAGGTCTTCCTTCTTGCTGAGAACCGACTGCTGCGCGAAGCGCTGATCCGCATCCTCGCGAAGAAGAGTGATATCCGTGTCGTGGGAGCCGCCCCATACTCCCCAGTCGCGCTGGAACAGATAAAGTGCGCCCACCCTAGTATTGTCCTCCTGGATTCCATCGGACCGGTATTCTCTGATGCCAGACTTGTTGCGCGACTACACGCGACGATTCCCGGTGTGCGTGTCGCCATGATCGACATGGAACTCGATCAGCAAACTTTCCTGCGAGCTGTCCGCGAGGGTGTTGTCGGCTATGTGCTCAAGGATGCGTCCGCCACCGAGGTGGCAGCGACCATCCGTGCAGTTTTCGCGGGTGAGGCCGTGTGCCCACCTTCTTTGTCGATGAGCCTGTTCAATGCGGTCAAGCGGCGACTGATCCCTGCCGAAACAAATCGGGTGCTGAGCCGAAGGGAAGAGGAACTTGTCGGCCTGCTGCGGGAACGCCTCACCAATAAGGAGATTGCAGCTCGATTGAACCTTTCGGAGCAGACCGTGAAGAACCATGTGCACAGGATTCTTCGAAAAGTCGGAGCGCCCGACCGCCTCGCCATCGTCGAACGCTGCGAGGTCGATGGTTTCAGGGAAAAGATCGCCTGAAATTAGCTTCGCCACTGACTGGCTGACTATCTTTGCCAGGGATTCATTCCCAGCCCCTTCCGCGCACAACTCGTCGTAGATTGAGCCCTAGCGGAATGGACGTCCTTTGATGATCCCCTGGCCCTCGCGGATAGTGATCAGTTGATCGGCGGAGAGGTCGGCGAAGGTTTCGGTAGTGCCTGCCGGCCAATGAACTTCGACACTCGCTTTGGAAGCTGTCCCCAAGCCGAAATGCAGTCGCGGGTCGTTTGCTGAGAGAAAACTTGACTGGCTAGTGAGGGGTTGAGCCTGCACTTTTCCGCCGTAGCGCACCAGCACTCGTGCCCCGATCGCACTGCGATTGCTCTTCGTTCCCTCCAGACGGACTTTGATCCAATGATTTCCCGCGGGAGCATCGTTACGCAGCAGCGTTGGCGGCTCATTGCGGTTCATGATGAGAATGTCGAGGTCGCCATCATTGTCGAAGTCACCGAAGGCGCATCCTCGGCTCACGTGGCGCGATGCGATGGCAGGGCCAGCCTCATCGCCCAGTTCGACGAACGTTCCATTGCCCTGATTCCGGAATATCAAACGCGGATTGCGGGCGGGATACTTGGCATAGACTTTTTCCAGTTCTGGAGCTACGGTTCCCGCGACAGTGAAAATATCGGGATAGCCATCGTTGTCGAGGTCGACCATGCCGGTGCCCCAACTGGTAAAGCGGCGTTCGGCTCCTAGGCCAGAGCGAGCGGCGACATCTTCGAATTCTCCCTTGCCATTGTTGTGGTAAAGGCCCGTGGGCTGGTTCACGAAGTGAGTCTTCACGATATCGATGTGGCCGTCGAGATCGTAATCGCCAGGCCCGACTCCCATGCCAGCCATGGGCTGACCCTCGGTGCTGAGAGCGATGCCGCGCAGCAATGCCTCTTCGCGAAACGTGCCGTCGTGATTGTTCATCAGGAGCAAGCTGGGAGTGGCGTCACATGCAACCAGAATGTCCTGCCAGCCGTCTTCGTCAGCGTCAAAACCAACTGCGGTAAATCCGTACGAGCCACGGATGGCGGCCACTCCGGATTCTTTGGACACATCCGTAAAAGTTCCATCTCCATTATTGCGATAGAGGGAATGGGAGGGCATAGGAAGGCCGCCCGGACCGCAGTTTGTGGGTACGCCCTCGAAGTTGCAGTTGGGGATTTGCAGGGACGGCTTGGGAGCGGTCGCGAGATCGATCTCAACGTAGTTGGAAACGAACAGGTCGAGCAATCCGTCACGGTTGTAATCCACAAAGGTGCAGCCCGAGCCGAAGCGATTGTTGCGGGGGTCATGAAGTCCGGCTTTGTCAGTGACGTCGGTGAACGTGCCGTCACCGTTATTGCGGTAAAGCCGATTCTGTCCGTAGTAGGTCAGAAAGAGGTCCTCAAAGCCGTCGTTGTTGTAGTCGCCGACGCAAACACCCTGAGCCCATCCAGCATCCGTGAGGCCGGCTTTGGCGGTCACGTCGGTGAATGTGCCGTCACGGTTATTGTGATAGAGGCGATTGCTGGCGCCGGGCGGAATGCCTTCGAGACGGCGGCCTCCCAGGATAAAGGCGTCCATCCAGCCGTCGTTGTCATAGTCGAAAAACGCGCAACCGGCGCCATTGACTTCAACAATATAAATGTTACGAGTGGAATCACCGTAAAAGATAGTTTGCGTGAGACCCGCACTCTCGCTCACATCAACGAACCGAGAAAACGGAGCAGTTTTCGTAGGCCCGGCGAGCGCTCGGAGTTTCGGCGGGACCAGCACGGGCGCCAGCATCGCCGGCAACGTTTGTAGCAGGCGACGACGCGTCCAGCGGCCGTTTTTTGGGTCTTTCATAGCGACTTCATTCCTGAGCTCCTTTAGCGATTGTCCTCAGCGTTGCTCTTGCGCGGCGCTTAGATCCTTGCGGAGTTGCAATGCTGCGCTATTGTTGGGCTCAAGTTTGAGGGCGCTGGCAACAGCCTCTTGCGCCTCCGGAAAGCGATTTTCTATGCCGAGAGTAGCGGCCAGGCTGATCCATGCCTGGGTATATCCCGGAGCAGCCTGTACGGCCAGCCGAAAATGTTCCTCGGCGGCAGCAGAGTCGCCCGTTTTGGTATCGAGATAGCCAAGCTGATTTTGAGCCAGCGCGAACGTAGGATCAACTTTGATCACTCGCTCCAATACCGTGCGCTCGCTTGCGGTATCGCCGGTGCTTTCAAGAGCGAGCGCCAGCTTGAAAGCGAGCGCGAGATCATCGGGAGTGGCATCCGATGCCTCACGATAGAGCGCAGCCGCCTTCGGCAAATTGCCGGCGGCTTGCTCTTTGGCTGCCTCCGCGGACTTGGACGCGGCCAGCGTCCGGTTAATCTTGGCCTGGTTTAACTGCTGATAAAGGACGAGTTGCTCCTGCGCCTGCTCGTTCTCCCCCAATGCACGTAGAACGGTTGAAAGCTTGAAATGGACTTGCGGCTCCGTTGCTCCCAGCGCGATCGCCTTTTCCAAATGTTCCTTTGCGCCAGGGAAGTCCTTGAGTTCGGCGAGGACCAGGCCCAGGTTGTAGTGGGCGTTGTAGTAGTTGGGATCGAGATCGATGGCGGCTTCCAGGTGGGTGCGAGCCGCCGCAAATTCCCCACCTTGATTTTCGAGGATGCCGCTTAAATATAGACAATCAAAATCGTGGGGATGCGCGGCGAGTAGTTTGCGTGCCAGGGGCCGCGCCGGTACGAAGTCGCCATTGAGCACAAGAACGCGCAAGTAAAGCTTCTGCGCATCGAAATTTCCCGGATGAGCGCGTGCCGATTTTGCCGCGAGATTTACCGCATTCTCATAGTGGACCTGATTGACGTAAACAGTGACCAGCGCGGTGGTCAGCGCCATGGAGGACGGATTGCGCTTCAGCGCCTGGGTGAGAACATCTACCGCCTTGTCGAGCATTCTGGCCTTGCCGTAGGCCAGAGCCAAGTCGAGCGTCAAGTTCTCGTTGTGGGGGGCATCTTTCAGCAGCTCAATCGCCGCAGGATAGTCGCCTTGCGCCATCAAAGACTTGCTCATTCCGTCGAGCGCTTCGATCGACAGGTGATCAATGCGCAATGCCGCCTCCCATTCGACGCGGGCTTCCTGGGGGCGATGGACCTGTTCCAGCGCGGAAGCCATAAGCAGGCGAGGCTTAAGGACCTCAGGCATCAGATAGATCGACTGCCCTAAGGGCTTGATCGCGTCCTCAGGATGCCCGGAAGCGAAAATGGTGAGACCGACGAGGTAATAAAGCTTGGCGGAACCAGGTTCCAGCTGAAGAGCTTTCTGAAATGCCTCGAGTGCACAAGGGTATTGCTTTCGATCTCCGAACCAGTCACCGAGTTCGGTGTAAGTATCGGCGTCGGGATTAGCCCGAAGTTTCGCTTCGAGTGCTGGGGACCCGGTGCAGCCATGTGAGCACGGGGTGGCGGCCAGAATGGCCGCGAGAATTAGAACCGCCTTCGAAAACGTCGGATGCATTGATATGGCAAAGATCGCCTCGGCGAATCCCGTAAGATAAACAACTTCCCCGCCACTTGAAGCATAATTGAGCAACTGGGAGGCCTGCAAGCCAATCTCATTGGCCATGGGGCGTCAGGAAGGAGAAGTGGATGGTGTGGGGCATCACCATTTGCTAGTTTGCGTAGTTGCTTTGCTTCTTCTGGTGTTGCCGGCTTCTCCATCCTCGGAGGAGAAGAAGCCCCCTCCTCGTCTTGACTATGTCGGAGATTCAGTATGCCGTTCTTGTCATCAGGAAAAAGGCAAAACCTATGCTGAGACGGCGCATCACTTCGCATCGAGTTGGCCTAGCCAGCGCACGATGAAAGGAAGCTTTACCCCGGACTCCAACATAATGAGGACCGCCAATCCCTATCTGACGTTCGAGATGACCGTCACTGAGCAGGGATATTTTCAGAGTGCAGTGGAGAAGGTTTCTCCTACAAAGAAGATTTACCGGACCGAGCGCATTGACGTGGTTACCGGATCGGCACGCAAGGGACAGACGTATCTGTTCTGGAAAGGGGACCAGCTCTTTCAACTGCCCGTTACCTACTGGACTGATACGAGTAGTTGGGTGAACAGCCCGAGTTATCCGGATGGCTCGCCCCATTTCGACAAAGCGGTGATCCCGCGCTGCCTCGAATGTCACGCCAGCTATTTCGAATGGATGCCTCCTCCCGTGAATCGCTACCGCAAAACCAGCTTGGTGTTGGGTGTGACTTGCGAGAAGTGCCATGGCCCGGGCCGCCAGCATGTGGCCCGGCATCGCTTGAAGAGTGCGCTGCCTGCCGGAACGCCGGAGGCGATCGTCAATCCATCCGCGCTCTCGCGGGATCGGCAACTCGATGTATGCGGGTTATGCCATTCCGGGAATGGGACGCCGCTCCAGCCCGCCCTGTCGTTTCTTCCCGGGGATGTGCTCGAGGACTACATCGATATTCCATACTACAGCGCTGAAGAAGCGGTGGACGTTCATGGTAGCCAAGTACAAATGCTGAAGAGAAGTAAGTGTTTTCAGTCGACCACGACCCTAACTTGTACCACCTGCCACGACGTCCATAAGCCACAGGTGGACGCCGCCGCGTTTTCACCGCGCTGCCTGAGTTGCCATGAGGCCAAGCAATGTGGTGAGTTCGCCAAGCTGGGTGAGCAGGGAATCCGCAACTGCATCGATTGCCACATGCCACTGCAGGAATCGCGAGTGCTCTTTTCAAACACCAACGGAAAGAAACTGATGCCTCTGGTGCGCAACCACCAGATCGGGATCTATCCGGGCGACAGTGCTCACTGAATCATCTTGATTTTCGCGCGCGACGCAAAACGCCGGTAATTTCGGAATGAGATTTCGTTCAACTCGATCTGTCTGCGATGCCTTTGGAGGCTCACCGTCGAATGCACTGGTAGCAGATAGTCGCGCGCGGAGATCGAAACATAGTCATAGTCCACGGTCATGGCTGCGGCATGCATGGAAAAATTACGAGGTAATTCGTCGGCTTCAACCGTGATCCGCCGGACCCCGCTGGTAGTAGCGTCGATGTATACGAGGCCGTGAAAGCCCACGCCGATCGTGTTGTTGTTGCCCTCATTAAGGTCGAGCGTAGCATTTTCATGGGTCACACGATAACTCAGCACCTGCAGAGTTCCTGACCCATCGCCGAGCGTGCCGGCTTCTTTCCATTCAAAGTGCGTTTTAGAAGTAGGAGCAAAAACC
Source organism: uncultured Acidobacteriaceae bacterium (assembly GCA_963752175.1). GTDB lineage: Bacteria > Acidobacteriota > Terriglobia > Terriglobales > Acidobacteriaceae > Sulfotelmatobacter. The sequence goes on along the minus strand of CAVVXZ010000018.1, from coordinate 549,406 downwards.
AGATTCAGCAAGGCCCCGAACTCCCCAACCGACATAGGCCAAGTGGAATTCATTTCGGCCCGGGTGAGGCTGCTGCGCTTGCCATTTACTTCGAGCGTGCTGCGCGACTCCAGATTGTCGTGATAGCTGAGCAATTCGGCGATCGAATCCCGATGCTTCCAGTTGCCGTTGCCGGATTGGTCCACGGAACGATTCGTGACTTCGACGCAGACGAAATTCGGCAGAGACTTGCTGTAGTCCAGTGCGCGTTTTCTGGCGCCGGAGACAACCGCTTCTAGTTCGTCTGCCGAGGGCGGGGGCACGGCGCCGGCGGGCAGAGAGGTGATCACGAGACGATGGCCACTCTGTCCCTGCGCGTCGGGAGGGTGCGGCCCGGAGGTGGCGGCGATCAGGACATCATCGTTATCGTTCTGTGTCTTAGTTTCCTCGGGTGCGGTTGCCACTGCCAGCACGGGTCCTTCGATGCGGAATGAGAGGGCACGTTCGGTCGTGCTCTCGCCTTGCGTGAGCTTCTCGACGATCTGGTAGTCACCGGCAGGCAGGGATGCGGCCTGGATTGATGCAAGGTAGGGGATGGCCCCGGGGCCGCTGGCTTTCATCAGATGGAGAGGCACCTGCGCGATCGACTCGTTGCTCTTCAGAACTTCCATCTCAAGGGTAGGCTGTTCTGCCGACTTCGCGTCGGGGTGAACCACGAAGAAGAACGAAATCTCCTTTACTCCGTGAGGTACGCGGCCGGAGATGCTGGGAATCACCTTGCCGCTTCCGTAACGAAGGGGCTCCACCGCGTCGACCTCGGGCGGAATGGGAACCACACGCTGGACCAGAGTCACATCGCTCAGACTGGGCCCGCTCGCTTCGGTCGGGATTTCGAATTCGAGGCGCTGCGCGCCAGCCTTTTCGTTGTTGCGATCCAGGATGACGGCCTCGACGACATATTGCCCTGGATCGGCGGTGAAAGACCGTTGCATGGTGATCAGGTCCGATTGCGCTCCGCCCTTGGAATCGAGTGAACCGTGACGAGGGACGTCCTCGCTGAAATGCTCGATCACTTCGCCCGCCTTGTTCTTGATTTGCGCGGCGATCGACACGTGGAGCGAATAGAGATTGGAATTGGGATCGTCCCTCGTTTCGAGTTCGGAAACGGGCACCTCAATCACCAGTGCATTCTCGTTGCCGGTCGGCAAATCTCCGAGACGGAGAACGGCCGATTGAAATTTCAGGTCGGTGGGTAGTTGCGGTTCGCTCAAGATTTTCAACAGCGGCGCTTCAAACGGTCTGATGCCTGATCCGGTGTCGGGAGGAACCGCAAAATAACCTGCGCGAGAGTGAATCTTCAGCCCCTTTCGCACAGGCGTCACCGCAACCGGCCGAAATTTTCCGTCATATTCCTGGATGGGCGGAACATACGAAGCCTCGTAATACGTGGTCATATCTCCGATCAGCTGCTGCAGAGGCTTCTTGAGACGGTCGGACGCCGTCATGTAAGCGCCGCCTGTGTTCTCCGCGAGTTGGGCCATGGGACTCTTGTATCCAGTCATACCCTCGGTTTCGAGCCGGTTCATCGAGTCATTGCCGGCTGTGATCGATCCCGCCGGCGCCATGGCAACTGTTTGCGTTCCCGCGCCAGTTCCGGTTGTCGACGATGTGGGATTCATGCGGGCTGTTGCCATCTGACCTCCGATGGCAACGGTGGCCAGCAATCCTTGACCTGCTTGCTCATCAACCGCGTTCGTGTCGACGGTATAAATGCTGACGCCGGAACGATTCGCTGCACCGGCAATGGAGAGCAGCATGTCTTTGGCGTTCGAATCAAGTTGCGATCCCTGTTCGAAATAAATCACAACTTTTCGGCCGGGAATCTGGTGCTGGGTTCGTGCCAGCGCCAGCAATCCCGCCAGCCAAGGGCGGCAGTGCTCGTCTTGCGCAACCTTCTGAGACTCCTGCAGGGCCGCCAGCATGGTCCGCGCTGCGCTGCGCTGCTGCACGCTGACACGGGTTCCGGAAGAGTCCGTTCCGGTCTGAGCCGCCGCAATCAGATTCTTTTCGGGTAACGCGGCTGGGTCCTCCCTGCTGGTTTCGTCTCTCTCCGTAGCGGCCGTCACGGCCTTTGTCACTGCCGCCGGGATCGGACGTGAATTCCTGAAACAACCTGAGGCGTCCCTCAACACCGAGCACGGAGAATGCGAACTGATTTGCCGGGACCATTTTGAGAATCTTCCCGGCAATCTCGCGCGCATTCTTTGCAGACGAAGGCTGGAGACGATCGAAGAGGAGGGTGATCAAGTGCTCGGCGCCCGATTGCCCGGTCACCAGGCGAAGATCCGAGATCTTTACCGCAGAACCGCTGTCGGTCACCGCGATGTCTCCCGGCTTGAGATCAAGGACCGGCTCGTTCTTCTTGTTGTGAACTACGAGATCGACGGTGACTTCGTTGGCGTTCGTAACAATGGTGGTTTTATCAGTCTGGGGCGCGGGTGCCGTTGCCGTTTGGGCGTAACCCTGGGGGACGAGGAGCACGAGGGTCAACAGCGCTAGCAGGTACTTATTTACGAAGGAATCCACTTATGTAGACCTCAAGTCTTGAGACTCGGAAGTAGCCGCCATTCTACATCCGTTGCGTGCGCGCAATCACTCGAATTGAGGATTACGGGTGTCGGCCTTCGGCCTGCTTTTCGGCGCCCGGGGCTCAGTTAGGAAAGGGTTCGCCAGACTTCACGATCCGAATCTGGTGATCGGTAAAAGTCATGTGTCCGTTGGGAAGCTTTACCTTCGGCATGTGACAACTCACGCAGTCCGACTTGGCGGTGGGGCATATCTTCGCGTGAACCTTGGTCGAATCCGGGCCTGAAGGACGCAAGAGGAGCGGCCGTTGGAGAGTGGCACGCCAGGCATTGCGGATCGTACGACGAATCCTGTCGGACGATATCCACGTGAGGATCGTGGCATGCAATACAGCTGATGCGGGCATCCGCGCCGTCAAAGCACTTGCTGTTGGCGAGACGGTAGGGCTGGAAACGGACAGTCAGCTCGCCACGCCAGTGATTTCGCACGACCGTTTCCCAGGTGCGATGACACTGGCCGCAGAAATTCGAAATGTCCTCCGCCGATCGCTGGCGGAGGTTCGGCGGTGCCGTATCGAAATCGCCGTTCAATGCGTCGCTGAGGTGGATGGTTGTGCCTGCATGGCAGTGCTCGCAAGTCACGCCCGGCCGCAGGGTTTCGTAAGTCATCTTGCCATTCGTAACTGCGTTGCTGGCGTGACAGCCGAAACACACCTTGGTTTCGCGGAGTTCGATCTCGCGCCCGATCGCTTCGTCGAGATTGCGCGGTTTCAGATCCTCGTCTCCAGTGGTGAAATCGAGACCGGGAATCGACGGGTAGAAGCTGACCGCGCTCTCATACTGGTGCCCGTTGCGTTCGAGAACCCAGGTCTGCGCGCCCGCGCCAAAATTCCAGTGAATCGGAACGGAGATTGTTCGCGTGCCATCGCTCACGCTGTACGTGCTTTCGTCTCCATGAGTTTCTACCGTGTAGGTGTAGGGGCCTTTGCGAACGGTCAGCTTCGGATTGTCTTTGAGCACGGGATTGGCGCCCGGCAGCGCCAGCGCGCGTCCCATGGGTGTGCGTGGCTGCGACTGGGAGCGCGTACTGTGGCAAGAAACACATGCCGTCTCGGTCTTTCCCTGGGCCACCGCCCATGGAGAGATGATCGAGATAGCCGCGATAGCAATCGCAAGGCCCGCGAGCGGGCTAAGGATGTGTCGCCGGGGTCGTATCATTCTTCGTCATTTCGAGACACAGCAGTCGCTCGCGCCGGGCATCTTCTTTGCGGCCGGACTTTGAGTACGCCTTTGCCAGCGCCAGGTGAACCTCAAGGTTATCAGGCTGCAGTTGCACGGTTTTCTCCAGATATTCAATGCCATCCTTGGAGTCTCCTGTCTCGATGAGCGCCCGGCCGAGCACAAGCTGGGCGCTGGAGAGAGAAGGATCTTCGGCCACCGCCTTACGCGCGTGCGGTAAGGCCGCGGCACCATCATTCTGCATGAGAGGAATCCAGGCCAGCATTACTTCGGCCACTGCATTGGTGGGATTCACTTCCAATTCTTTTTTGAATTCAACCACGGCCTGATCCGGATCGGTGGCGTAGAGCAAGTAGCCATAAAGATAGTGCGCGTTGGGCACTGGCGGCACGCGCTCAAAAAGTCGCTGGAACTCCGCACGCGCGCCGTCGCTGTCTTTCCTCATGAAGGCGAACGTCGCCTTGCCGGCGCTGATGTACAACTCCTGCTGATCTGCTTTCAATTCCCGCGGCAGGAGAGGAGTACGGAGCCCAGCCAAGCCCAAGGCCAGCATGAGTTCGGGGTTGGAGTCTTCATCGCGCGTGAAGAAGGCGTAGCTGCGCAGGGCGTCCTCGAACCTGCCGGTGCGCGTCAGTAGGAGAGCCTCGTGGTAGCGAAGAATCTTTTCATTACGCGGCTGATTGGCTGCGCCCAGCGACAGGGCTCGTTGAATGTCTTTGAGTGACGGCTGGTAGTCGCCGATTTCGAATTCACATAATCCCCGCATGGCCAGAGCTGGAGCTGCGCTCGGAGTGAGCCCAAGATAATGGGAGAGCGCGTCGCGGGCGGCAGTGTATTCGCCTGATCCATAATGCAGTGAGCCCAGAAACCACCATCCGTCGGCCCACTGCGAATTCAGTTTCAGCGCCTGCCGGTAGAGTTCGATTGCGCCAGGAACGTCGTTAGCGTCGCGGGCAGCCGTGGCCTTGGCGGCTAAGTCGGAGAAGCTGGCGGGGTTCGCCTGCCCAGCACAAAATGAGGAACAAAACACAAGGATCAATACGGCGAGACCGAGTTTCGTTTCCGTGCGCCCGCGGTACCACTTACGATTCGTCCCCATGCCCGTATTCGCCGCACCCACTGCGGCCTTCTACGTCCAAACCGCCGCTTCTAATGCTCCAATTTCCCTCAGCATGTCCATCGTACCATGCGTGTGCGAAGAGCCAGATAAACAGTCCATGCCCGATGGCTAGCGACACGACTGCATGAGATGCTGTCCCGCAGTGTCCGCCACATCAGAAGACCGATCCGAAGGATGCAGAAACGCCTCTGTATTTTTTTCCTCCGGCGCAAGGGGCAGGTTGACCTCCAGGGCGCCGACGTTGTCGGTGGCCACGTCCCGGACCGCGACCCGCACAGAAACTGCAGTCATCGGAACGTCGAACTTCTGTTGCAGGCGAAAGATTCCATCGCGTCTCATTCCGCGTGCGTGCGTGGTATCTTCCGCAGCTCGTTGTACGACACCGTTCACCATCCTGCCCTCGGCGTCGAAAGCTGCCGCTGCCACTTCCAATGCGGGATATCGGGCCGCAACGGTGTAATCGATTTCGTAAGTCTGCAATTGGATGGGGCGCAAAGGCTTGGCTGGTTTGTCCTGGCGGCGTTCGCGAAAGAAGGCCGGCTGATCGGCCAAACTCGCCATCTGCTCGCGTGTGGCCCTCGCGGGCGGAGCCACGGTGTGAATATGTGCCCGGAACAACAATTGGTGCGCCAGGGGAGCGCCATGCTGCATGTTGGAATACAGCGAATCTGCCACCTGGCTGAGTTGGAATGGTTCCAGTTCCGACGCCAAACGGAATCCTCCGATTGTTTCGGGCGCCGTCGGGCCGGGGTTGCCATAATACGAACGGCGGTATGCCAGATGATAACCGTGTTTGGCAAGCTCAACGTGAATGTGGCGCAGCTTGCCGTTGTAACTTCTCGTTGCTGGGAGAATAAGTCAGAGTATAGTAATGGCCGCCGGTTTCGGTGGCTTCCGCGAGCGCGCTGGCCAAATCGTTCGTCCCGTAGACGGCATGGCCCCCGGTCGCGTCCGCGATTTCCTGCTCCGTCATGTGCCGGGCGTTCAGAGCATAGTCGGCGCTGTTTTCCGAGGATGCCTGAGCGACTCCTCCAACGTTCGAGGCCGATGCACCGGTCACCGCCACGCCGCGAGCGTCGACTGGATAGACGGCGATCTGTCCCCGCGCCAGAGCGTCCGTGGCTTCCTTCACCTCGTCACTCATACTGCGCCCCTCGGAACCTGGGTCAGCGCTAGGCATGATCGCGGAGGGAAACGCCTCCGAGATCCAGATGACATTCTTGTGTCCTGGAAGACCGGACAGGAATTTCGCGATACCCATCAGTACGCGCGGAGTTGAAATCGCGGGCCGATAGTTATCGGCATACAGAAAAATCCGTGGCAAATGAGAATGTGGGTTTTTCGGATCCACCGCGTCTGCGAGCCGGTTTCGGTCTTCGGTGAAACCTTGGATGAGATACAGTCCGTCGCTCAACACAAAGACCGCGAACCGAGTGCCCAGGGGCTTGCTCAGGACGAATTTCAGCAATTGCTGTCGCGCGGCAGGCTGGTCGTCGACCTCCATATTAAGGAGATCAAGAAGCAATACATAAAGAGGTCCCCGCTCCGGGCCCGAGGGCAGGTTCACGAAAGTATTCGTCGGAAGATAGGAAGGAGCTTTCGGAAGGGAACCGGAAGCGGAATCGAAATCGTGAACGTCGAACGAGCGAACGCGTTGAGGCTTTGCATCTTCGGCGATCGAAAAGTCACTGGCTGTAAGGCCCGAAACCGGTTTTCCATTCGAGTCTGAGACGACGACATCGACTACGACTCGGCGCACGCTCGAGTGAAACACCAACCCGCTGTTTTCAACTTCCTGGGAATCGGTGTTCTCCGGCAACTGCGAAACTGCTGGAGATTTCTGCGCGACGACTGTCCCCGCAAACAGGATGGCTGCCAGGAGAAAACGGATTCGGAGCAAGCAGGATACGACCATGCGAACATCTCCGGCTGCTGGCCATTGGTTTCAGCCGAGCGATTCTACCCCAAGGCCCGCACCCGGTTGCCAACGTTTTGCTGCAGGGCGCAACTGTGAATCGGCAACCGGTTTTCTTACTCAACTTTTACGGACAAACTTGATTCTGCCACTGAAGTTCCTTGCCGGGCTGTGACCAGAACATCGCACTGACCTTGGCCGGGAGTCAGCTGCACAATCATTGGTATCGAACCATCGGCCGCGGGTTGCGAGAGATTCACGGGTTTGCGAGCGATCTCTTTTCCATCCCGCAAAAGTTCCACCGTCACTCTTGGTTTCCTCGCCAGCGGCGGCTCTCGTCGGGTAAACAACGAAGTAAAGGCTCACCGGATTTCCCGGTGGCACCGAATCGACCAGGGTCGGCGTGACTCGGCCATTCTCCAGTTCAAACGGGCTCTGAGGATTGGGTGGCCCTGTGAGGGCATCAAAGCGGCGTACCAATCCCAGGGAACTCAAGGAAAGATTCTTGCCCGGATCGACGAAAACGGAGACTCGCTTCGCCGAAGTCTTGCCCGTCTGCTCATCCGTTACTGCGGTATCGATCACGTAGTGCCCGGGCTGCAATTCGACCGGTTCGGCATAAAGGATGCGATCGGTCTGCAGTTGGCCCGCGTCTGCACTGGACACTTTTCGTACCAGTTCCCGGCTGACCTTTTTCACAATCTCTCCGGTAGAGTCGTGAATGAATGCGACCAGAGCGGCTCGAACCATCAGTTCGCCAGTTTTCTTGTCGGAGACGGCTTTGATGCCTGCCAGCGGTATCTCGAACGTGACTTCGTAATCGACCGCGTTTTCCCGCGGCCGGAACTTCAGGGCCGAGACCTGGTAGGGAAATTCCATCGCGGCTGGCTGAGTATTCATGGCGTTCAAGGCAAGCAGTTCGTAAGGCTGGAGCGGCTCTCCGTTCAAGTCAGGAACCGCGTAGTAGCCTCTGCGGGTCTGTAGCGTAACCTTCGGGCGGCTGATCTTCACGTCGATCTTGCGGAAGTGTCCGTCGTAATTGGTCGACGTCGGAGAATACGCCAACTCGTAGTGGTCGCGAATGTCCTCCATCATGTGCTGCATGGGCACAGATATCTCGTTTGTATTCGTGACCGCGAATCCCCCCGTGGACTCGGCCAATTCCCGCATCGCGAGCTGGCGGCTTGCGACCGCTGTCAATTGGACATCATCGTCTTCCAAATGCCCGTTGATAGGGTCGACAGCCTGCGCCACACTCTCGGCTGCGGTACGGCGCTGTGCCGCCAAAGCGTCCATCATCGGATCTTCCACGTTCAGGCCGCGCGTGTCGATGGTGTAAAAGGCCACCCCTGATCGGTTCGCATAACTAATGAGATTGTCGACGGCATCGCGGCGATTGATGGGCAATGTCAGTCCGTCGGCGAGATAAAGGATTACCTTCCGGCCCGGCAGGTTCTGCTGACTGCCCACCAATTGATGCAGGGAGTCCATGGCATCCATGCCATCCGATAAACTCGTCGCGAACCGCAGTCCTTTAACCAACCCGGCCTGTGCGAGCATGGCATTGCCCAGTTGGATGGAAACATCCTGGGACGCGGCATTTGCCTGAAATAACGGATCGTGCGCGATCGCCACTAACATATTCGCTTGTGCGTTCTGAACGGCCTGGGCTGTGGTGGCCAGCAGCTGTGGTGCAGCGAGGATGTTCTCCGTCGTTGCGGTGAGCGTTGCAAGTGCGCTGCTCGCGACCGTCGCATTCACATTCAGGTCGCCGCCCCCTCTCAAACCCTTCGTGGTGACGTCGACCGCCTTGGCGAGCGAGTCTTTGTCGCTCGTGTAGGTCTGCATTACTTGCATATTGCGACCGAGCCGGTAGATTGTCACATACGTATTCGGAAGATTGTCGCTCTTGAGAAACTCCAGGACCGCTCGCCGCGCGAATTCCAGGTTCAGAGGGGCGATCTCCGCAAACACAATCGAAACGAAGTTGACCTGCCGCATGGAATTCAGTGCCCGCGGATCGTCGTTGCTTCTCTGGGTGAGTGCAGGGCGTTTTCTGGGCGCTCGCCGCGCTGCGTTCGGTTTGCAGTTGTTCAGTGCCCTGAATGCTGCGAAAAACCCGAACATTCTGGCGTACGCCATCCTCGTAGACTTCCACTTCCTCGGGCCGCAAGTCTGTGACCGGATGGTGGTGCTTGTCGCGGACCACCATATCCAGCAGCACTTCCCGCGTCGTCGTGTGAATCACAGGACGGGTCGGTTCCGGTGGAGGAGCGGCGGTCTGGGAGAACAAGGCAGGGAGGGCAACCAAGGCGTTCAAGGCAAATACGAGAAGAATACGTGCAGGCATGTACCCCACCTCACAAATCCCGCCGTCTGGCCCCAGTTAGCGGGCTTTCCCACGATTCTGGCCCGATCAAGACCGACAGTTTACCCCCGTTTGCCTAAATGTGCACGCTTTCCTTCGCCTCAATCCGGTTTTCGTCCCCGAATTGGCTGGTCTTCGCCCCGGATTCTAGCCTCTCATGACCGGTGTGCTACTCTCGTTCGCCCAAATAGGCACCCTTTCCTTGAAAAATCGATTTTTCTCTTGACAGTGGTTATTCACAGGCGGTAACTTGCGTCGTCCTAAGCAATAGTATGAATCAATTACGTAATCGCTTACGGTCCTTAATAAAAGGATGCCTCGCGGTGTCGGGGCACGGAGATGGTGAGCGCAATTCGAAGCAACTTCGGGGAGGGGCAATGATTTCCACTCGTCTACTCGCGTGTTGAGAAAGGCCATGGGCACAGCAGCACTGCTGCTGCTTGTCATCCTGCTGGCGTCGACCTGTTTTGCGCAGCAGCTAACGGGCACTTTGAGCGCCACGGTTTCTGACTCGGCTGGCGCTGTCGTGCCGAATGCAAAAATCACCATGAAGAACGACGCGTCTGGCGACGTTCGCACCACGGTTTCGAACGGGTCGGGCTACTTCACCATCACGGCCGTTCAGCCCGGATCGTATTCCGTGAACATTGAGGCTCCAGGCTTCAAGAGTTGGACGCAGACGGGCATCGTCTTCAACCAAGGCGACAGCAAAACCTTGCCCAACATCAAGCTCGAAGTTGGCAAGGTAACTGAGACCGTCGAAATCAAGGCGGGAGCCGACGTTGTGATCCCGGACAACTCCGAGGTCAGCACCACCATCAACCAGCAACTGATTGAAGATGTTCCGATCGTCGGCCGCGACGCGGGCGAGTTGTTGAAGGTCATGCCTGGAATGGCGCTGACCAATGGTCTGACGCAGGGATCCGGGTTCAACGACAAGGTGGTTGGCACGAATAACGGTCCTGTCGGCGCGTACTCCTCGAACGGCACGCAGCCTTACGGCGCGATGGCGTTCATGCTTGACGGCGCCAACCTGGTGGATCCTGGCAACGCTGGCACGCAGATTGCCAACATCAATCAGGACATGGTTTCGGAAGTGAAAGTGCTGATGTCGTCCTATAGCGCTGAATACGCCAAAGGGCCGGTGATTTTCCAGGCATTCAGCAAGAGCGGCGGCAATGCGTTCCACGGCGAAGCGTACTTGTACGCCCGCAACAGCGCGCTCAACTCGGTCGACGCCTACAGCAAGAGCCAGGGCCTGACCAACCCGGCGGAGCACTACTACTACGCGGGCGGGAACATTGGCGGTCCGATCATCATCCCCGGCACCGACTTTAACAAGAGCCGTAAGAAGCTGTTTTTCTGGGCTGGCTACGAATACATGAACCAGCACCCGGCGGCCACTCCGGTCAACTACAACGTGCCGACCACGGAACAGAGGGCGGGCGATTTTAGCGAAACAACGATCGATGGCGTGCCGGGATCCACTCCTGTATCGGGTTGCGGCGGCGGTTCCACTCTCTTGGGCTTGCCTCGCCAGTGGCTCCATTTGGCAGTACGCCTACTCGTCGGCGTACGGACTCCCGACTGGCAACAACAAAATGACGTCGGCGAACTACGACCCGAACGTCGCCGGCATCTTGAACATGATCCCGACGCCGAACATCACTCCTTCGGCCGCCAACGGCTGGAATAACTACCAGTACATCAGTACCGTCCCCCAGAACCGTTGGGAAGCCACCGGCAAAGTGGATTATGCGATCAGTGACAACACCAAGCTGACTGTCTCCTACACTCGCCAGATCGAAAACGATCAGCACCCCATCGGCGTCTGGTGGACTCCGCCGTGGACCTTGCCGTATCCCTCGAATGTTGTCGCGCCCACGACCTCGCAGGAGATCATGGCGAACTTCACGCACGTATTCAGTCCAACCACCACCAACGAGTTCGTGTTCACGCTTGGCGCGCTATATCAATCCCAGTTCGCTTCAGAATCCTAAGGCGGTCGATCGCACAGCCGTTGGGTTCAACGTGAATGGATTGTTCGGCCATACCACCTCCCAGATACCGAACTTCGAAGGTCCTTGGGGCGGAGCTTTCCCGAACATCGAAGAGTTCTCTTTTGACGGAAGCTTCCAGCAAGGTGCATTCGGTGCCACCAAGAAGGATCCGGCGTTGTATGACAACTTCACCAAAGTGATCGGATCTCACACTCTGAAAGCTGGGTTCTACTGGGATACCAGCGAGAACATCCAATCGGCTGGCGGCCTTGGGCCGGGCGACAACGGTACCTACAACTTAGGTTGGGGTCCAAACAGTTCCGGTAACGTGGTGGCCGACTTCCTGCTCGGTCGCACCGCCAACTACCAACAGGTGAGTTCTTTCCCCACCAACGACCTCAAGTTCCATCAGTGGTCGATTTACGCTCAGGATTCGTTCAAAGCGAATCGACAGCTGACCTTGAATTACGGACTGCGCTTTGACCACGTCGGTCAGTGGTACGGCACGCCGCAAGGTTTCCAAGTCTGGAATCCAGCGGTATACGCCAACAATGTGTACACCGGGACCATTGGCAACGGGGCAATCCAAGGAACAGTTCCGAACAACACCGGCCTGCAGTGGCACCAAAACACCAGCGCGGTACCGCTGTCTGGCATGAACTCGCCATTGTTTTATTACGAGCCTCGTGTGGGCTTAGCGTATGACATTTTCGGAACCGGAAAGACTGTCCTTCGGTCCGGATTTGCCGTATTCCACTATCAGGTCTCAACCCAGGTGGCCGACGCGGCTACGGGGCCTCAAGGAGCATTTACCTACCAAACCGCTGGTACGCAGACCGGGTACGCCCAAATCAATTCGGGTAGCGCCGGATTCGTACCTCCATCCGCCGTAGCTCAGAATGGCGCAACCGTTTACGGCTTGCTTCCGGGAGACAACAAGACTCCCCTGACCATGAACTGGAACGTCACCATTTCTCAGGCGCTGCCTTGGCGGTCGGTCCTTGAAGTATCGTATGTCGCCAACAAGAGCCAGAATGAGTGGATCGACGGCGGTAATGGCAAGGTCGGGGATCAAAACAACGTACTTCCCGGCGGTTTCTTCCTGCCGGACCCAGTTTCATCAACCTCCGGCCCCACTGGCGCCAATGCCGTGCCCGGTGTCACCAACAATTACCATATGCTCATGTCCCCCAACGCGCCGGCTTGCACCACTAGCACTCCGACAGCCAACCAGCCGCTGGCGTGCGCCGGCCCATACGGCGGGAACTACAGGTTAACGTTCAACGCGAACGATTGGCGCCCCTTAAACGTATACCAGGACGTTTACCTGCTCTATCACGGTAGCTACGCCAACTACAATTCGCTACAGGTTTCGTGGCAAAAACAGTCCGGCCCCGTCACCTTCCTGGCGAATTACACCTTCGGCAAGGTACTGGGAATCACGGATGGACAGACCGACAACGGGCCGGGGAATGGTACTGTGGTCGATCCGTTCAGCATCCGGAATAACTATGGTCCTCTGGCGTACGACCACACCCATATTCTGAACTTGTCCTATGTGTGGAATATGCCAAAGTTTGTCCACGGTAACGCGATTCTCGGTGGAGCGGTGAATGGGTGGCAACTCTCGGGCTACACGACCTACCAAAGCGGAGCCACACTGCAGCCGAACGCCGGTGGGAATCTGAACGCCGCTTACGCTGGGGGCCTGACCATGCCTACCAATGCGTTGCCTAGCCTTCCCGACAACGCAATCAGACTACCCAATGGGTTGGAAGCAACCAATGTTAGCCCGCAAACCTGGTTCGGCGTTTCGCCAGACAACAGTGGCTTCCTGCTCATGCCTACACTGTTGTGCAATCCCTCAAAGGGCCTGAAGTCGGGGCAAAGTTGGAATCCCTCTTGCTTCGGAATGCCAGCCTATGGGCAGCAGGGTCCGTTAGCATGGCCGTACATGCGCGGTCCGGCGTACTTTGACAGTGATTTGGCGTTGTTCAAGAACTTCCAGATCACGGAGCGGCAGAAGCTGCAATTCCGCATCTCCGCTGTGAACTTCTTGAATCACCCGCTATCCCAGTTCAATTTGGCCGGTGGAAATACTGATGAAAAAATCAGCTTCCAGAATAACTACACGACTTTCATCAGTAACACTCTCGCAGGATCGGCTGGCAACGAGTGCGCGTACGCCATCGCGAACAATAACGCAACTGCTACCAGTACCGGATGCAATGTTCCAGTGGTCGGCATCGCGCCGGTCAATAACGCTTCCTGCCACCGGTATACCGAAGTTCAAGACCGGCAGCCGGACACTCACCTTCGCCGTGAAGTACTACTTCTAGGCGGATGTTCTTGAGGTAGAATCATCCAGAGGGGTGGCGCAAGCCACCCCTTCTTTTTCCTCCTGGACGCGAATGTTTCTTCACGGGCCGGTTCGACGAGTCATCGCAGCGCGCTGTTCAGCATCGGTGCTGTTCTCCTCCACGCGGCCTCCCCGTCCAGTCCCATCCGCTTCGAATTCGTCAAGATTCCTTTTCGCTTGGAGAACAGCGAAACACCCGCCCGCAACGCTCCCGAAACCATGCCGGGCGGAGTGGCCGTCTTCGACTACAACGGGGACGGGCGTCCAGATATCTTCTTCACGAATGGCGCAAATATCGCGACCCTGAAGAAAGATTCGCCGAAGTATCGCAACCGCCTATTCCGCAACGATGGCAAGGGCGTCTTTACCGATGTGACCGATGCCGCTGGCCTGGCCGGCTCCGGCTACGACGTGGGAGTTGCGGTCGCAGACTACGACAACGATGGCCATCCAGACCTCTTCGTTGCCGGCCTGCACCGCAGCACGCTCTACCACAACAATGGGGACGGCACCTTCACCGACGTCACTGTGAAATCAAGGCTGGAAGCGAGCCTGAATCGGCCCGACCCCGAATTCGGTCTGTACTGGGCGATCACGGCCGTCTGGGTCGACGTGAACAACGACGGCCTCCTCGATCTCTTCGTCGTGAACTACATGCAGTGGGAATACTCGGACAAGCCGCTTTGCGCGATCGGGGGCGTCGCTGACTACTGCAGTCCGAAATTCTACAAGGGCCAGCCAAACCAACTCTTTCTGAACAAAGGCGATGGCACATTCCAAGACGTGTCGAAGGAATGGGGCCTGCGCGCCCACGTCGGCAAAGGGATGGGCGTCGGGATGGCGGATTACGATCTGGATGGGCGTCCGGACTTATTTGTCACTAACGACGCTTCGTACAATTCGCTCTTCCACAATGTAGGAGGCAAGTTTGACGAGGTGGCCTTCGAGGCTGGAGTGGCGCTTACCGAAGATGGCAGCTTCATCTCCGGCATGGGCCTGGATTTTCGTGATTTTAATAACGACGGCTATCCCGACATAGCGTTCGTTGCCTTGAACAACCAGACTTTCCCTCTCTTCCAGAACACTGGTAAAGGTGATTTCCGCGAAGTGACAACAGAAAGCGGCATGCGAGATCCCAGTCGCCAGATGTCGGGATTCGGCGTGGCCCTCTACGACTTCGATAATGACGGATGGAAAGATCTGTTCGTGAGTCGGGGACACGTGGAATCGCTGAACCAGCCCGGACAGCCAGTCGATCAGCCAAACACCGTGTTCCGCAATCTGGGCGCCAATGGGAAATGGGCACCGTTGACGGAGGAGGCAGGTTTCGCCACCGCTCCGCCGGCCCGCCATCGTGGCTGCGCTTTCGGCGATCTCGACGGAGACGGCCGCGTCGATATCGTGGTCAGCGCTCTGGGTCAGGACGCCGAGATCTGGATGAACCGCAGCGAGAAGTCAGGCCACTGGCTCGACATCGCTTTGCAGGGAACTAAGAGCAATCGCGACGGTATTGGTGCTCGCATCAAGCTTGTGACCAAGAGCGGCACGCAGTACAACCACATGACCACCAGCGTCGGCTATGCGTCCTCAAGCGATGGGCCAGTACATTTTGGCGTGGCCTCCGAAACCCGTGCCGACCTGGTCGAAATTCATTGGCCATCAGGAATTGTTCAAACGCTGCAAAACATCCCAGCTGACCAGATATTGAAAGTGATCGAGCCCGCGCACTGACCATCGCCGATCGTTTGCCTTACTTTGTCGGAGTCACCTTTGGTTCCAGTTGCGCGATCTGCTGCTTCACGAGATCTGCTTGTGGGCCAGGCGGCAGGTAAGATAGGCAATTGTTCAGATGCAGGATCGCTCCGACGTAGTCGGCCTTGCGCGCCAGGATCACCGCCAACAGTTGCTCGGTATTCAGAACGCTATGGCGCGGGTCGATCGCCAGCGATCTCGCGGCGCTTTCCAAGGCTTCATCAGTTTTGCCCAACTGAAATTTTGCCAGCGCATCGTAGTACCAGAGCTGCGGTGTACCCATAGGATCCAGCTTCAGAGCTTGGCTGGTATTGTCCACTGCTTTCTGCCATTCCTTAGATTGAACATTTAGCGCAGCGAGCTGTTCATAAGGCAGAACGAAGTTCGGATCAGCTGCCAATGCTTTGGAAAAAGACTCTTGCGCACCTTTCGGATCCGAAGCTTGCTGGATCTTGCCAAGCTGCACCCACGCCTCGGCAAACTCGGGATATAGTTGGACTGCTTTCTTGAGATTGCGCTGTGCACCATCGGGGTCTTGGGCGAGCCAATCGGCTCGTGCTTTTTCAAACGCCTTCATCGCGTTGGACGGCGCTTGCTTGGTCGTCACGCTGAGTTCAGTGCCGCCGCCTCGCGCTTCCGAGGAAAGCGTAATGGTCCCGAGGTTGGGCTCGTCGCGTAAGTTGCGGGCCGTTATCGTCACAGCGCTGGAACGAAATCCAGCCAGCGAGGCCCGCACCGTGCACCCTTCGTACTTGGTTTCCATCTGCCGTTGCGCATCCTGCGGTTTGCGATCAACGCCCTGCGTACTTGTGAACGTAATTACGAACTGTCCCTTGAGATCGGCCTGGGTCGAGTTCACGATCGAGCCTTTGCAGTCGACGTTCACCAGCATCGGCACCCACGGGAGAGGCTCACCTTCCATCGCGAGTTTGCCCAACAACACTCCACCCGCCCGGCCTTGTGCCGACATCCCCGCCCAGTAATTGTAGAATCCGCTGTCTTGGATCGAGTCCGGCCGAGTGAGGGTGGAAGGAGGAGCAGGGGCAGAAGCGTGTGTTTGAGCTGCGGCCTGCTCAACTTGTACACCAACGATTGCCAAGAGAAAGCAGAATGAAGAAATAAGATGGGAGAACTTTACGGTCACGACAGACCTCCCTGACGCCATTATTGATTACTAACTATTGTACGGCTGCCGCAGACGCGGCGTTCCCGGAAAATGCTGACCCGCTCGTGCGGGTCCTGCGATATCCTAATAAACATGCGGCTAGTGCTATTGTTTCTTGCGTTGCTTCCGGCCGCACTCGCGGCTCAGGAAGCGAATCCAGATCTGCTTCTCAAGAGTGCTATGGAGGAGCAGCAGCACGGCGACTTTACCGCAGCCATTCGCGACTACCGCAGAGTGCTTGAGCTCCGTCCCAACGACGTTCAAGCCAAAGTTAATCTTGGTGCGGCTTTGGTGCGCGTCGGGCAGTTCGATGAAGCAATCGCGATCTACCGCTCCGCTCTAGCTTCTTCCAAAGACAAGAACCCGATTTTGCTGAATCTCGCGCTTGCTTATTACAAGAAGGGAGACTTCGAAAATGCGCGTCAGCAGTTCGTGATTCTCCATGATGCACAGCCGAATGCACTGCAAGTTGTGATTCTGTTGGGGGACTGTGACGTGCGCGAGGGGAAGTCCGACGCTGCCCTTACTCTGCTGGAACCCCTGGAAAGTAAGTACTCACAGAATATGGATTTTGAATACGTGCTGGGATCAGCCCTGATCGCTACCAAAGGTCGGAGACGCGAGGGCGTCGCGCGCATCGAAAAAGTTGCTAAAGCCGGTTCTGACGCTGCCGCGTATATGCTCGCCGGGGCAACGCTACTGGACCTGAATGAATACGAACCGGCCCGTCAGGATCTCGAAGAGGCACTCCGGTTGAACCCGCGACTTCCAAAACTCTACACTCTGGTCGGCACAGCCAGGGACAAGACCGGCGACGTGAGAGATGCCGAGCCTGCCTTTCGCGAGGCGCTGAAGACAAATCCCGACGACTTTGAAGCCAACCTTTATCTTGGAGCTATTCTTTATAAGCGCCGTGACCTTGCCGAAGCGAAGGGTTATCTGGATCGTGCGCTGCAGCTCAAGCCGACCGACTCGATGGCGCGCTATGAAGTCGGCCATGCTGAAGAGCACGTCCGGCGATTACGCAACCGCCGCACGAGGAACTGGAATTGTTGGTGAAAGACGATCCCGACTGGCTTGAGCCCCACGTCGAATTGGCCACTCTCTACTACCGCCTCCACCGTCCCGAAGACGGCGCGAAAGAACGTCAGATCGTGGACAGCCTCACTGCAAAACAGCAAGCGCAAGGTCCCGGGAAGTAGCCGTTACTTAGTCATGATTAATATTAACCGCGGCTAATTAGGGGTTTACCGTGACCTGTCTTCCCGAGTACTGCACGAGTTTGTCCACCTCGTCGGCTGGATTGACGCCCACTCCGTGGTTTTCACTTACGAATACAACGTGGAACGAGCGGCTTTCTAGCATGCCCGGAAATTGTCCTTTGCGATCGCCGATGGTGAGGGTGTGGCTCGCGTCGTCCCAACGCATGGGAATCGTCGCGTATGTGCCCTTTTCGTAGTTGTAATTGTCGTTTTCATCTTCGTACAGCGTGAAGTCTCCGTTAGCGCCACGATAGATGCGAAGTTCAATCGGGTCCGCAGCTTTCTCAGTAGCCCATTCTTCGTCTGGGCCCAGAGGAAGAATGGAACCGGCGCGGACGTACAGAGGAATTCGTTCCAAAGGGGAAATCGCATTGATCGTGTGCCCCCCTACAACGGTGGCACCCGTCCAGAAGTTGTACCACTTTGCCTCCGGCAGGTAGACCTGCCGCGTAGTCGCGGCTGGATCGGTCACCGGATTTACCAGGAATGCTGGTCCGAACATAAACTGGTCGCCAGTGTTCTGAGCGCGTTGATCAGCGCGAAAATCCATGACCAGCGGCCGCATCGGAGTGTAGGCTTCGCTGGTCGTCTTCCATGCCAGCGAGTAAATGTAAGGCAGCATGCGGTAACGCAGTCGATCGAAATTTACCAGGATGGTTTGCGCATCTGGCCCGTACGACCACAATTCGTTTTCGTCGGGATTGCGCGTGCCGTGCACGCGCAGGATCGGATTGAACGTGCCATACTCAAACCAGCGAATGAAGAGTTCGCGGAAAGCTGGATCGCGGGTGTTGCCAAAGACGAATCCACCGATGTCAGTCGTCCAGTAGGGAATTCCCGAAAGCGCGAAATTCAATCCAGCGGGAACCTGCCGCCGGAAGCTCAGCCAATCCGAATTGATATCGCCCGACCAGGCTGTGACACCATTTCTTTGCGATCCTGCGAACGCAGAGCGAGACAGGATGAATACCCTTTTCTTGTCAGATACGCTTCGCTGTCCCTGATAGACCGCCTGCGTATCGAGAAGAGGAAATACGTTGACGTAGCGGTCGCCGCTCCCGGCTGCGAGTTTGTGACCCAGCAGGATGTTCTCTTCCTGCCCCTCGGTTTCGGGTTCGGTCGTGTCCATCCACCAGGCATCGAGCCCAATGCTGAACAATCCCTGGTTCACTTCGTCCCAATAATATTTGCGCGCTTCCGGACTCGTCGCGTCATACACGGCCATTGCGTCGGTGTGGTAGGGTGGCTTCGCGTACTTGAATTTGTCCACGAACCACCCCTTACCCTGCATGTACTCGTAGTTCGTAGAGCCGGGCTCGAAGAATGGCCAGATCGAAATCATCAAGTGAAAGTTCTCACTGTGCAACTGTTCGACCATTGCTTTGGGGTCGGGGTAATTCTTGTTGAAGACGAATTCCCCTTTGCGGTTCCACCAGAACCAATCCTGAACAATGTTGTCGACGGGAATGTGCAGGTCGCGATACTTGCGGGCAACGCCGAGAATCTCCGCCTGCGATTTGTAGCGGTTCTTGCACTGCCAGAAACCATATGCCCACTTGCCGAACATGGGGGCCTGTCCAGTGAGGTTCCTATAGCCGGCAATGATCTTGTCGAAGTCCGGGCCGTAAAGGAAGTAATAATCTATGACGTCTGCAACTTCGGAACTGATGTAGAGAATATTGGCAAAACGATTATTAAAACGGCTGCGGGAAGTGTTGTTCCAGAAAATGCCGTAGCCTTTGCTCGATAACATAAGTGGAACAGAGATATTGCTGTTCTCCTGTGAAATGTCGACGGACTCGCCGCGATAGTTCCACACCCCAGCCTGGTGCTGACCGAGGCCATAGATGCCCTCGTGAGAGCCGTAGATGCTGACCATGGATTCAGCGCGGAAGGTGTCCTCGCCATTCACTTTCTCGGGAGTCAGGCTGCGGGACGATTCCTGCACAAGGGGGTCGCCATGGACTTCAGCGTAACTGATGGCACCGTCTTTTCGCGTGACGCTGATTTTCAGAAGCGAGGTGGCGAGAGTGACGGCGTCGTCCGTGGATTGCATCGCCCACTGCGCTGCCGGCCAGGTCTCTTTGGTGACGACGAAGTCCGCGCGCTTCGGGAAGGTGGCCGTGGGGGAATACAGGATGTGAATCACCGAGTCGGAACACACTTGCACCCTCAATGTGCCGCTTCCCATGGTAAAGAGAACGCCGTCTGCCTGCTGCTGAACGTCGCGGACCGGATTCATGGGCTTCCATTGGGCCTGCGCAGCTGCCGCGCAGAAGAGGCAAATGAAAAGGCCAAGCAGGAACGAAACCAAGAACCGCGGCAACTGTCTGATGTTCATATGTAATCGGAGGCTCCACATGTCTATAGCTACGGGTTAACAACTTCGAACGGAATGCTGGTAGTGTCTGCCGAATTGGCTCCGACCATGAGATCAAACATGCCGGGCTCGACAACGTGATTCATGTTGATATCGATTAGCGACAAGTCTTCCGGGGTCAGCATAAAGTCGACCGTCACCTTCTGGCCAGGCTCCAGGCTGACTCGCTTGAAGCCGCGCAATTCCTTCACGGGACGAGTCACGGAGGCCACGCGCTGGTGAATGTACAGCTGGGCGACTTCGTCCCCGGTGCGTTCGCCCGTGTTTGTAACGTCGACCGAGACCTTGGCGGAGCCGCCGGGACGAATGCTTTTCGGCTCAACCCGGACGTTGTCGAATCGGAATTGCGTATAGCTAAGACCGTAGCCGAAGGGAAATAACGGTTCGCGGCTGTCAAACAGGTAACTGCGGTTGCGCGAGGGCTTGTGATTGTAGAAATCGGGGAGCTGTCCCACCGTGCGCGGGAAGGTGATCGGCAGTTTGCCGCCGGGGTTGACGTCGCCGAATAAGACATTGGCCGCGGCGGTGCCACCTTGTTCGCCCAGATACCAGCCTTCCAGAATCGCGGGAACGTTTTCCTTAACGTAGTTGATCGACAAGGGCCGTCCGTTGATGAGGAGCACGACCGTAGGCTTGCCAGTCTCGACGACGGCCCGGACTAGCGCCTCCTGCGATCCCAGCAGATCGAGCGAATCGCGGTCGCCCAGGTGCTGTTCCGACCAGGCCTCGCGATTTGTGCTTTCATTCTCTCCCACGACAACAATGGCAACGTCCGCCTGACGAGCGATGGCAGCCGCGGCGCGAATGGTTTCAACTTCTGCCTTGGGATCGGGCTGCGCGACTTTGTTCTCGTACCACGCCGCCCAGCCTTGCTTCCCTGTCGTGATCTTGCAGCCCTCGGAATAGAGCACTTTGACACTATCGCCGGCCCGCTTGCGAATGCCGTCGAGAATGCTGATCTGGTTTCCCGGACCCGGGTCGCGGCTGTAACCTCCCAGATGAACATCGGCCGCGTTGGGACCAATGACTGCTATCGTTTTCAGTTTCTTGAGATCGAGGGGGAGAAGTTTATTGTCATTCTTCAGCAACACAATCGATTTCTGCGCTACTTTCAGCGCCAGTTGTTGATGCTCAGAGCTATTTGTGATCTTCTGTGCGTAGTCGGGGTCGACGTAAGGATTCTCGAAGAGGCCGAGGCGGAATTTCGCCTCCAGCACACGCTGCACGGCCTGATCCAGTTCGCCTTCTGGAACCTTGCCTTCGCGCACTTGATCGACCAACGTGGCATAGACCGAGCCATCCGAAAGATCGAAGTCAACGCCTGCCGCCAGAGCCTTGCGTGCCGCTTCCGCAAAATCGGCGGCGACGTGGTGAGTTTCCACCAGCATTTGCAGGCCACCGCCGTCCGAGGTGACGTAACCGCGGAAGCCCCATTCCTGGCGCAGGACGCGGTCTAGCAGCCAGTGGTTGATGTGGTTCGGGACGGCATCAATTTCGTTATACGAAGCCATTGCGCTTCCCACATGGGCTTCTTGCACCGCAGCTCGGAAGGGAACCAGGAACGTCTCCCGCAGGTCGCGTTCCGAGAAATTCGCCGGAGCGGTGTTGGTCCCACTCTCCGGCTGGCCATGCGCGGCAAAGTGTTTCATCGTGGCCATTACGTGGTGGTGGTCAATCATCCACGAAGCGCCTTGCAGACCATTAACGGCGGCCACGCCCATGTGCGCGACGAGATAAGGATCTTCGCCGTAAGTCTCTTCAGTCCTTCCCCAGCGCGGATCGCGGGCCAGGTCAAGCACCGGAGTGAACGCCTGCCTCACTCCTGAAGCGGCCATCTCATCCGCAGCCGCGTTAAAAGCCTGCTGGACGAGTTCAGGATCCCATGTGCTAGCTAATCCTAGAACTTGGGGAAAGCTGGTGCTGCCGTAGGCCATGAAGCCATGCAACGCCTCGCCCATGAAAATTGTGGGGACACCCAAACGCGTCTTTTCCACCAGGAAGTGCTGCGCCTTGTTCCGTGCCTCGGCGGCATCATGAGGGCTGGCCTGCGAGTCTTCACGATATAGCTTGCCCAACGCTTCAAAGGCTTCTTTTTCCTCGGGATTTTCCGAGTTGCGCGTCCGGCGCCGGCCCCCCGCAATTTGATCGACTTTCTCCTCCAGGGTCATGCGCTTGACCAGGTCTGCGGCGCGCTGTTCGGCGGGAAGATTCGGATTGCGATAAGCGGGCTGAGCTTCTTGAGAAAAACCGAGCGGAAGCGGCAAAACCATCAGGGCGAAATGAAGAACATTGTGTCGAAGATGCATGCAGTCTCCCCCGGTCACGGAGTCGCTGGACAATATCCGTAAACGTTTACGCAAAATCGCACGCGAAGCATAGCACGTTCTTCGAGGCATGAACGTGAGCCGTGGTACACAATTCTACCGGCGGCAGTTAAAAGATCTGCCCCGGCTATTGCGAGGTTTCTGTAAACGTCGCCACCGGATGCCCCAATCCGTAAGGCGCTTCGGCGGTCACAATGACACCTTCCGCGGTGGATGGCAACGTCAGCATGACCGACGCAACGCCAGAACTATTCGTGACCGCGATGACTTTCGAGCCGCTGCTCGTTCCGTTCGAAAGCGAGCCGGCTCTGGCAGTGAAAAGGATGCTCGCGCCCGAGTTGCCGCCGCCGGATGTTCCGGGAGTCAAGGTCACGGTCAGAGCCTGTGGGAGGACTGTGCCCTTAGTCCCCGTCTGCCCATCACCAATTGTCTTGGCCAGCGTCGCGGCCGGATTGCCTACTACGATCCATCCACCCTGCGTCTGCGTTACCGTTCCGTCGGTTGCCGTCACGGTGAAGTGGCAGAAACCTGGCATATTGCCTGCATTTACGGTGATCTCGCCCGGCTGCGTGGGACTAATCGCAGAAGTGGTCAGGCTGATTGTCTCTCCTGTACACGCGGTCGATCCCTCGAAGGCATCTACAACGGCTGACGACATCGTGACGTTTGTAGAACCGCTGGTGATCTTTGGCGCCAGTGTAACCGTGCCGCCGGCCGCGACCATGGTCGTGTCGGGATTCAGGTCCCACTCTGAGGCGGGAGTGCTGGCCATGCTGCCACTCACAACCACCAACGTAGCGGTGTAGGGCGCAAACGTCTGGGTCGACGACCAGGACTGAGAAGCCGCCACGATACTCGTGGGGGAAGACTGCGACAAAGTGTACGTGGTTTCGTTGGCGGGCGTGAACCCGGTCGTCGTGAACTGGACCTGTGCCGAGTTCGCCGGATCTTTATTCAGCACCATGATAGTCAGCGCTGTGCCGCTTGAGTTCAGCGCAGCGTAGGTACTGAAGAGATTCGGATTCGCATTGTGAATGGCCGAAACCGAGGTCGTCCCGAAGCCGTGGTGCGCCCCGTCATAATTGGTGTAGAGCTTTAATGCCTGATAATTCGGATTTGATGGAAGGGGCGCTTCCCATCGCGAAGCGAGAGATACGCGCTCTCGTCCCAAGAGGCCGTAAGCATCGGCGTCGCCTAGAGCAGTGGAGAAATCGGATTCGCCCGCGAAGGCTGCACTCCACTCGGTCATCCCCAGCGGAGTTCCCGGATAAATCATGTTCACGATTGCTCGCATCCGCGGGATGCGGAAGGCGATCGTCTTGTTCGGCTGGATGTTTGTCGTGTATGGCTGATTGATAGTACTCGAGGGGCTCACTAACGTCGGGTCCCAGTAGTCGCGGTAGATGCTCACGCCGAGGGCCTGCTTCTGCGCCTGTGTGAAGCTCGAGGTATCCGGACCGTCCGGGTACGCATGGATATCGAAGATGTCAAGCGAACGGGTGCCAGCGATCTGGTCGTGCCAGTAAATCTCGTTCAGCCACCAGGGCAGGAAATCGTTGCCCGCATGAGCGCCTTTGTCGCTGCTGCTTGCGCCGTTCCAATAGAACCACCAGCAGCAGCTCACCGGGCCGAGTCGGACCGCCTGAGGGTCCCATGTCTTCAGGTTGTTCGCCTCGGTGAGATAGGTAGTGCTTAGTTCGTCATATCCAGACGGGTTGGGATGGATGTCGTGGTGGGTGCCGCCCCAGATATCGATCTCATTGTCCATGTCGTAGAAGTGGCAAGAAGTGATGGTCGAATAGGGGATCGGGCAAGACCCAGTTCCGAACGCGGTAGCCAGTGCGGTGGCCCAGTCGTCGCGGTATACGCACGTTCCAGCCGTGCAGGTCTGGCTGTGGTCATCGAGAAGTGGAAAGTAGGTGTTGTTCAGATCGCTGGGTTTTGCCACGATGTAGGTCGGCGGGTTGCTGTTGCAGGTTCCGGGCACGATACCATTCCCCGCGCTGCTGTTGTAAGGATCGAACGCACACTGCGCGGACCAACTTGTATTTGGAAAGCTCCAGTGATAGTTCGGCGGCGACGCGACCTCCGCGCTTTGCGCCACCCAAGGCAGCATCACCATCGTCATCAGCGGAGTACCGCCCGCAGCTTTGACGTCCCCGATCCACTGAATTGAATCGCTTACTCCGGGCACCCCTTTCGGACTGCTGAAGCCGTCGAAGGCAAAATCCTCGAAGTAGTAGTCGTTATCTGCATTGTTGGTTCCCAGTTGCCAGTTGTAGGTGGATGCTGCATTCCCACCCCAGCGCACCACGCTTAGACCACTATCCGTAATTGTCGGCGCATCCTGCGGAAAAGCACCGCCATAAACGTACGGGCTGGTTGTGTGCCGATTGGCGAGGACATCAATGGTGACGCTGACGCTCGTGACCGGCCCCGAAGGCGTCGCCGACACTTGGCTTGAGTTCGCGCTCTCGCCCGCAGGATTCACGGCCGAGACTACATAGTAATAAGGAGTGCCATTCGTCACGGCAGAGTCGGTGTAGCTGGTCGTAGTTGGCGACGAAATGGTCGTGTACGGCCCACCGGTTGTGGTCGCGCGTCCGACTTTGTAACTGGTCGCGCCGGAACTCGCGTTCCAAGTGAGAGCAACCTGCTGGTTTCCTCCGGTTGCGGTCAGGCCCGTCGGCACCGCCGGAGGCGGTGGTTGCTGGCCGCCTCCCCCTCCAGATGAACCCGATCCGCCACAGGACGGGAGGAAGAGAGCGGATACGAAACTGAACCCAATTAGGGTGGTACGACTCCAGCGGAGAGGGGCTACCATGATGATTATGTTACTGAAAAAATCGATTTTCTAAGCAATCCTTTTTCGTGATGTTCCCGAATCGGCACGCAAGGCTTGTCATCCATCAGCGGCTCCTGGTCCGCGGCGAGGAGCATTGCGAACGGGCAGGGATCACTGCTACGATCGCTTTCGCTTCGAAGTAAGAATGGGGACCTCGATCCAGATCGCAGCGGCGAAGCCGGAAGACTATGAATGGTGCGCCCGCGTGATGGCATCGAGCGAACCTTGGATTACTCTTCGCCGCGATCTCGACGGATGCCGCAAGACGCTGGTTCGTCCCGGCACTGAACTTTTCGTGGCGCGCGCACACGATCTCCCGGTAGCTTTCATCCTGCTTGCGCCGTGTGGTTTGGCGGGATCGCCCTACATCGCCTGCCTGGGTGTTGCCGCGGAAGGCCGTGGACAGGGTGTCGGATCACAACTTCTACATTTTGCCGAAGAACACTTCTCAGGCCGCGAACATCTCTTCCTCCTGGTTTCATCGTTCAACGACCGCGCCCAACACTTTTATCGCCAGCACGGATACGAGTTCGTTGGCGAACTCAAGGATTACATCGTGCCGGGCCAATCGGAACTCATGTTGCATAAAAGGCTTCCATGAGCGCAGTCGCTGCGACCGCAACTGCGTCGACCTCCCTGAATAGACGACTCGTGCTGCTGCTCATGGCCGCGGCCTCGGTGGGATACGTGTGTCGCGTAGCTGTAACCGTGGTCGCCCCCAACATGATGCGGGAGTTCGGCCTTACCCAAACACAGATGGGCACGGTGTTCAGCGCTTTCCTGGTGGGATACACCTTGTTTCAGGTACCCTCGGGAGGGCTCGCGGACCGGGTCAGCGCACGCCGCATCTTTATTTTTCTTTGCACCGGCTGGGCTGTGCTCACCGTGCTCACCGCGCTGGTGGGCTGGCAGGGATTCGGATTGGCGATGGCCATTCCGCAACTGTGGGCGATCCGTGCAATCTTTGGAGTTATCGCCGCTCCAACCTATCCGACCTCAGGCCGGACCATCGCCATCACGATGCCCCCTCGCTTGCAAGCCCGGGCCAACAGCCTGGTGTTGGCGAGCGTGGGTGTGGGATCGGCGGTCACGCCCCTGCTGTTGGCGCCTATTACCAGTCGTTATGGATGGCGCACGGCTCTGTGGGTGGCGGCGCTCCTTAGCGCGGTTGCCGGGTTGCTGTGGTCGAGATTCGGCCCGCGAGAACTTCACACTCACGCGACCTCAAGTGTACGGGCCGATGTCCATTCCACCTCAACCGAATCGCCGAAGAACTCGGCTCAACCGTTGCGCTTGCCGAGTTTCTGGTTCCTCTCCGCCAGCTACCTGCTTCAAGGCTACCTGGGATACATCTTCATTTTCTGGTTCTATCTTTATCTGGTCCAGGTACGCCACTTCGAGGTGCTCAAGGCAGCCAGCTTCACCGCACTGCCGTGGATCGCGACCACGTTCGCGATTCCGCTGGGAGGCGTCGTCTCCGACTTGGCTGTGATTCACTGGGGTGCGACCTGGGGACGCCGCAGTGTTCCGCTTGCCGCTCTCTGTGCGGCCGCCATCTTTCTGGTCGTTGGTGCCCGCACTCCGAAACCCATGGTGGCGGTGGCGGCGCTCACGACTTGTACGGTTCTGGTGTTGTGCACTGAGGGGCCGTTCTGGGCGACGATGACGCAGCTCTCCGGCGAGCATAGCGGCATCGCGGGCGGCACCATGAACTTCGGCAGCAATCTTGGCGGCATGGTTTCGCCCGCTCTCACACCATGGCTTGCAGCGCGGATCGGATGGGAATCGGCATTGACGCTGACTGCGGGACTAGCAGTCGTGGCAGGCTTGCTATGGCTGGGTGTGCGCGTTGAGTCGAGCCCTGAATCAGACCGCCGGATCGGCTGATTCTCGCTCCACATCTACTCCCACTTCGGTTGACCTTCGCGAATAGTAATGTAGCGGTCGATGGGAAGATCCGTGAACCGTTGGACAACGCCGCTCGGCTGCGGCCATTTGATTTCGATCCAGTCCATCTTGGCGCGTTTGCCGATGCCCAGTACCATCCGCGGATCGTGCGATGAGAGATAGCTCCCGCCACCCACTTTCATCCGACTGCGCTTCAGGTCGCCGGCCATGTAACTGACGATCGCTCCGATCGCGTCTATGTTCGCCTTCTTGCCAATCAGTTTCAATCCCAGCCAGTGATTCTGGAGTCCGGCATTGTTCTGCAGCAGCACCGGAGCCTCGTCGTTGCACGAAATCAAGACATCGACTGCGCCGTCATTGTTGAAATCCCCGAGGGCGAGACCTCGCGCGGACATGGGGTGGGCGAACGCAGGCCCGCTTTCATGGGTCACGTTTTTTAGCTGCCCGGCCGTGTTGTGAAACAGCAGAAGGGGCTCGCGATAGGCTACGTTGTCGTAAATCTTTTCGATCAGGTCGTCGGGATGCCCGTTGGCGATCATCAGATCGATATCGCCGTCGTTATCGTAGTCAAGGAACTTCAGACCCCAGCCGCTCATTAGCTTCGTCGCGTTGGCGATGCCCGTGGGCGCGGCGATGTCGTCAAAGGTCTCGTCGTGTTTGTTCTGGTAGAAGCCATCGAGTTCGTGATTGAGGTTGGTGACAAAAAGGTCCATCCAGCCGTCCTGATTCAGGTCGGCAGAATCGACGCCCATACCCGATCGCGCCTTTCCTCCTTCGCCAAAGGCCACGCCTGAGGTAAAGCCGACTTCTTCGAAGTGCTTCCCACCACGGTTGATGAACAGAAAGTTGGCGACCGTGTCGTTGGCGACAAAAAGGTCCATCCAGCCGTCGTTGTTGACGTCGGTAGCCACGACGCCCCATGACTTTCCCGGATTATCGGCGATTCCCATCTTCTGGCTGACATCGGAAAATGTTCCGTCGCCGTTGTTGTGAAACAGCCAGCTCGCCATCGGCGAATAAATTCGCGGATAGCAGTACTCGTTGAGTCCCTTGATCGCCGGAATATTCGGCGCGCCGCAATTGTGATGCTTGGACTTGTCGAAATCCACGAAGCGGCAGACGAAAAGATCGAGCCGCCCGTCGTTGTCGTAGTCGAACCACACCGCGCTGGAAGCCCATCCCGGCGCCGCGACGCCGGCATGTTCTGTGACATCAGTAAACGTGCCATCGCCATTGTTGCGATACAAAATGCTGCGTCCGTACTGGGTCACGTAAAGGTCAGGGAAGCCATCGCCGTTGTAGTCGCCGACCGCAACGCCCATGCCGTAGCCGCCGCCGGCTACGCCTGCCTTTTCGGTGACGTCGGTGAAGGTGCCGTCACGGTTATTCCGGTAAAGAGCGTTTCGCAATGGCTGTGTCGGCGTGAAGATGTCGCATGGACCGCTGTTCACGAAATAGAGGTCCATCCAACCGTCATTGTCGTAGTCAAGAAACGCGCAACCGGCCCCGGTGGACTGGGGCAGATATTTTTCAGGCGAGAGTCCGGCTGTGTGCTTCCAGGTAATGCCGCTGGCAGAAGAGGGAACCTCGGAGAATGGATACGTCGGGTCGGCGGAAAACGCGAAACGGCCAAGCGTGGGGATTGCTAGACTGCTCGCCAGAAGTCGGAGAAAGTCTCTTCGAGTTCCCAGGTTTCCGGGAAAGCGCGACATCCTACTTCGGCTCCGGAGCGGGGGAGTTCGGTTGCTGTTTCTCCATGGCCGTGGCTGCCCGGCGCTTCACCGCCTCCAAGGCTTCGGCAGTCTGGCGCTGCAAAGCTGCCTCGCGGTTCGCGTCCTCTCTGCGCCCCACGCCGGCGTAGGCGAGCGCCAACTGATAGTGTCCCGTCGGGCTGTCGGGCTCCATCTTTTCGTAGGTCTCGAGCGCAGGAACCGCCTCGGTGTAGCGCTTGGCCGAGTTCAAGGACATCCCCAATCCCAGGAAGGCCTCGGAGAATCCGGAATCCAGTTTGGTCGCTTTCGTAAAGTGCTGGATCGCCGTCGAGGAATCTTTCGCATCGGCTGCTAATTGGCCCAGGACATACTCCGCCACTGCATTCCGCGGGTCGATCTCGAGTTCTTCCTCGAAATTCTTTTTCGCCTGTTCTACGTCGCTGGGCGAAGGCTGTGGCTTCGACAGCAGAGCGCGACCCAACTGTGCGTGGATCCCTTGCAAGGTTGGGTTGATCTCCAGAATCTTGCGGTACTCCGCCGCCGCCTCGTCCCATTTGCCCTGCAGTTCCAGCGCTTCGGCGTTCAGTTTGTGGACCTGGTAGGAAAACGGAGCGTCCCGCGCCAGATCCTGGGAAGAGCGCAAAGAAAGATCGGAGTAGGCATGAGTGGCCGCATACAGTGCCTCGGGATCGTGCGGAAACTCGCGGCTGAGCACGACGAGAAATTCGAAAGACTCATATGGAGTGTCATGCGTCATCGCGCAATGCAAGCCATCCAGGGCAATCCTCTTCTTCAAATTTTGATCCGATGTTTGCCGGATGGCGCGTTTGAGCAGAGGGAGCGCTTCGGCGCAATGTCCACTCTCCGCCAGATTCGTAGCACGCTCCGCGTCTCCAGTAGCAGGCGCGGATGCCGGGGCCTTCTTGGCGGCCTGTCCTGCCGAAAGTGCGGCCAACAGCAGCAGAGATGGGATGAGCAGGGAAGAGAATCCGGCTCGCCGGAAGAGTTCACGCATTGCCTGATTATATTCCGAAATCACAGTCGTCCAAATCTGACAGCCTGCGCTGTCATAGTCCACAAGAAAAAGGCAGGCGCCGGGGGAGCGCCTGCCTTAGCTGTGACCGCCATCCTTCTGCGAAGGCAGTCGTGAGTTAGAAGTAGAACTTCAAAGCGAGTTGCAGTTCGCGGGCTCCCTGGGAACCAGTGATTTTGCCGAACGTCGCATTGGTAGTCGTCCACTGCAGAGTCTTCGGATCCTGCGTCCACGTGCCCGGATCGAACGAACCTCCGGCCGGTCCACCACTGAAGTCCCATACAGGATGGTTGAAGGCATTCAACGCCTCAAAGCGGAACTCCAATCGCTTTGATTCGGTGATCAAGAAATCCTTGTGCAGGCTCAGATCGACGTTGGCATAACCTGGACCACGAACGTTGCCAACGCCGCACGTTCCAAATGTATTTTGCGCCGCTGGCTGAACAGCACCGGTGTGAGTGTTTTCGATGTACTGGATGAACCCGGCCGCTCCATTCGAAGCAGGCACTCTTTGGTTCAGAACGTTGACTGGACCGTTGCAGTCCGGCAAGTTTGCGAGCGTCTGGGGCCCGACGCCGTTGGTGTTATCCGAATTGCCACCCACCCCCCAACCGCCAAAGTTATTCAGAGTCAGAGCGTTTCCGCTGTGCAGGGTAATAATTCCGCCGATCTCCCAGTTCCCCAGCACCGCATTCAGAGCCGAGTTCATGTCGTGGCCAAATTGCTTGCCGCGGCCCAGAGGCAGTTGATATGTGACGTAGCTCGTCAGAATGTGGGTCTGATCGTAATAGCACGGTCCCCAATCCAGACGCGGATTGTAGATGTTCTCCCAGCCAGGCTGGCCGCCCGAACTGGTGGCGCCGGTGCTGCCCCAGCCCGTGCCAAAATAGCCCGGAGAATTACTCATGCACTTTGACCAGGTATAGGAAACCTGGGCTTGCAGACCATTGCTCATGCGCTTTTGCAGCACAGCCTGAAGCGCGTTGTAGCTCTGGTCAGAGTTCGACATGTTGGTTCCGGCGAGGGCTGCCTTACCAAAACAGGCTGGGTTGCCGGCGGTTCCGCAATTCGGCGCGTTGAATTGGGGATTGTCCGCCAGATACAGCGATCCGGGCGTATCGCCTCCCAGGAACGGTCCGGGTGCACGGGTCACGATAGGATCGCCGCGTCCAGCAACTTTCCCGCTCGCGTCCAACGGGATGGACTGCGCAACGTCTTCAAAATTCAGCAAGTGCGAGCCCCTTTGGCCCACATAGCCGAGTTGGAAGGTTAGTGTATTGGTCAACAACTCCTGGAACGTGACGTTCCACTGATTGATCGTTGCCGGTCTGAAGTTCTGATCAAAGATTCGGATGCGGACGCCGTTATAGCAGGCTTGATTGATGACGCCGCCGCAAGCGGCCGCGGTGGTTGATCCGAAACCATTTTCCACCGTGTAGACGCCGCCGGCTGCCTGCTGTTGGAGAAAGCCGAAGGGCAGGTTCTGAGTGAGTTCTTCGTTGCTGCCGCCGCCTTCCATAAAGGACGAGATGGCGAATCCTGCACGAATCACCGTTTTACCGTTAAGAACCGCTGGCGCCCAGGAAAGTCCGATCCGGGGCTGCCAATCGCCGATCCCGAGGTAATTGTTGTAGAGGGCCTGGTTGCCAAACTTTGCGGTTCCGTTTACGCCAGTTGCAGTGTAGATCGTTCCCGTGTAGAGCCCGAAATTGACCGTTTGGTTGTTCACTTCGTAAAGCGGAGTGTGGTCTTCGAAGCGCAGCCCAAGGTTCAGCGTGAAGGTCGGAGTCACGCGCCAATCATCCTGCACGAACCCGGCGAAGACATTGCCGCGAAGCTTGGCGGGAGAACTGAGCTGACTGCCCGTGTCCCTTTGCGAACCAGCTCCCCCCGCAACGCTGCCCAACCAGAAATCGGCGAGGCCGGAGCCCGTTGCAGTCGTGAAACCGAAGAAGCCGAGTGCGCCGTTATTTCCTGGGTAGACGTAATCCTGGCGCTCCCGTACATACTGAAATCCGGCCGTGATCTGTTGCTTGCCGTGTGTAAAGATCACGTTATCTTCGAATTGTCCTTGGGTTGAGTGGAAGATCTGGACCAGATTGCGAAGTCCGAGTGTCAGCTGTTCGCTGAGTTATTGCCCGTTATGTCCAATTCAACCAAGCCGGGCGCCTGAACGTTGCCGCCGGTGATGCCCAACTGCTCGCTGATGTTTCCGAGGGAAGACGTCGGGGTGATGTTCTGGTTGAACTTAACAGCATTAAAGCCGAAACGCGCCTCATTCAGCAGGTTGCCGGACAGTGTGTGCGTCCAATTGATTACGGCATTTCGAACGGGTTCGTCGCTGCCTTCCGCCGCTCCGCTGTTGCAGAAAGCGCAGCTTGTGAAGGTTGGCTGGTTCAAATCCATCTGCGACCAGCGTCCAGAGATATGGTCCTTTTGCGAGACGTTATAGTCGATCTTCAAGTCGCCCTGGTTGTTGTTCAGGTCATTGCCGGTCTTAAAGAACAGGTTGTTTCCCTTCAGGTTGTTGATTCCTGGCAGAGGGTAGTACTGAGTGTCGGCGAACAGGTTCTTCGCTACCGTGTCAATGCTGTATCCAGCCGCGGTCAGATTGTTGTTGGGTATCGGCTTGCCCGCGTTTGGACCGTTTGGGTAATTAAGCTGCGTTAGGACACCGGGCGGAGCTGAGGCCCCAGTGCATACCCCGGCGCCATTGAATGTTCCATTCCAATCGGTGCAAAGTTGTCCAAAGTCTCCGGTGCGTGCCTGTGCGGTTAAGACTTGCGCACCGGTTGGACCCGAGTTCACCTCACGCTGGCCCTGATAGTCGGCGAAGAAGAACAGCTTGTTCTTAATGATCGGACCGCCGATGGTGGCGCCAAACTGGTTGTAACGCAGTTCAGGTTTGTTGGCTACGCCCTGTGCGTTATATCCAAGCTGGCCGTTATTGACACCTTGCGTCCACCCTGCAGAAGCCAGGTTGGCATCGAGGTAGTCGCTGCGGAAGAACTCATAAAGGTCACCGTGAAAACTGTTGGTGCCCGACTTGACGCCAACGCTCACGATCCCGCCTTGATAGTTGCCGAACTCGGCGGAGGCGTTCTGCGTGATCAGGTTGAATTCCTGAATGGCATCGATTCCAGGCGTATAGCCGGTTTCGTTATTCTTGTCCTCGCTGTTGAGAATGCCGTCGATCAGGTACTCGTTGGCCTGCTCACGATTGCCGTTGATATACGGGCGCCCGGAGTTGAGCATGGTTTGCGGCGAACGCATTCCGTCCGGGTCCACATTGGTGACACCGGGGGCGAGCAGCGTGAGTTGCAGGTAGTTGCGCGAAGCCAGCGGCAGGCTGACATTCGTGTTCGCGTCAATGACCGTGCTGACTTCGGTGGACTGCGTCTGAAGAATCGGTGCCGCGCCGGTCACTTCTACCGTCTCGCTGACCTTGCCGACCTTCATCTGTACGTCGACGCGCGCGGTCTGGTTCAGTACTAGCACAAACGGCGGATAAATCGCCGTCTGAAAACCCGAGGCCGTCACCTTCACTTGATAGGTGCCTACAGGCAGCCGCGTGACGTTGTAAACGCCGGCGTCCGACGTGGTCGCGGTCCACACCGTGCCTTGTTCTGTATTCCGAACGGTCACAGCAGCGCCGTTGAGCGGTGCACCGCTGGGGTCCGTCACCGTGCCGACCACGCCAGCCGTCACTTCCTGGCTCCATGCGGGCGTCAAAAAAGCCGCGAACACTGCTAGGGTCAGCAGAACCAGCATTCCCCAAGTCAATTTCTTCATCGCACAACCTCCTGAGAGCAACTCGCCAGATAGAACGCAGCAAACTGCGTCTAGTACAATCCGACTATGCTATATAGCACATCGAGGATCGTGGTCAAGAAGAAAATGCGGGATTCCTCAATTTTTTCCCCAATTAGATTCCCGTCCGCTCTATATCACCCAAAATTAGACAGTCTAGACTGTTGCGGGAACGAATTTTGTTGAAATCTGCATGGGGCTGTGGAAAACGTGTGATTATGGTCACAAATTCGCTGCCAGTGCCTGGTTCCGCTCTGGGTAGTTTCAGGTCGGCCGAATCGATAAAACCGATCCGCTCTATAGCAAAAGCGCATGCCCGAAGTGGGATTCGCTCCACCTTCTCGCACTTTCAGCTTTACATCGAGATGGAATTAAGCTATATAGCACATGGAAGGGCATATATTTTCAACGTATTGCCAGATAGGATCGTTGGTCGCGCAGTGCAATCATTCGGCCGGAAAGTCATTCCATGTCGGGAAACCATCGCAACGGAACGCCGGT
Source organism: uncultured Acidobacteriaceae bacterium (assembly GCA_963752175.1). Taxonomy (GTDB): domain Bacteria; phylum Acidobacteriota; class Terriglobia; order Terriglobales; family Acidobacteriaceae; genus Sulfotelmatobacter. The sequence continues at coordinate 515,149 of CAVVXZ010000018.1, read as the reverse complement.
TTACAAACGAATCCAGAATGCCATCCGCAAACGGATCGACTCCGCGGAGTTGAAACCCGGTGATCTAGTCGCTTCAGAACGCGAGCTGGCTAGGACCCATAAGGTCAGCTTGATGACCGCACGCCATGCCCTCGCCGGCCTGGAACGCGAAGGCGTGGTCGAGCGCCGCCGCGGGGCGGGGACGTTCGTGGCTTCTCCCAAGATCCACTTTAATAAGCTGATGAGCTACTCCGAACACATGTCCAGCCGCGGGTTGGCGCCGCGGTCCCGAGTGCTCGTGGCCAAAATTGTTGAGCAAGAGGCGGAAGTCGCCGCTCGGCTTGGACTGCCTGCGACGAGCGCCCTGGTCAAGATCGAGCGCCTGCGCCAGACCGGCGATGACCCCTTCGCCTTGGAGACGTGCTACCTGCCAGCCAGTGATTTCGCCGACCTGGTGGATGCCCCTCTGGGCAGAGTCTCCCTGTTTGCCACGCTGGAGCACGACTACGGCGTCGAACTTGCCTACGCGGATGAGGAAGTCGACGCCACCGCAGCCGAGGCGAATGTTGCCGAATTGCTAGGGGTGCCCCGCGGAGCCTCGGTGCTGCGCATTCGCCAGGTGATTTACTCGGCGAAGGGAAAAGCCACCATCTATGGAGTCGGCTTCTACCGTTCGGAGCGCCATACGCTGTTCATCCGGCGCTTTCGCTAGTCCCGACCTGCCTTTTCAAAATTCGACTCGTCAAGACATTGGATCGGGACGGCTGGTCATCGCCAGAAACACGTCGAAGACAAAGAGCGCGATGGCAAGGTCGTTGAAGAGCGTCGCATGGGGCAGGGTTGGCCACAGCTGGTTGGCGGCCCAGAACAAAAAAGCACAGGCCAGAAGGATGGCTTTGACCAGTTCAGACCGCGACGGCCGGCGCACCGCCTCGTAAAGAAGACAGACACAGGCGATCATCGCGAGCGGAAGCGCCGCCAGGAAATCATGCGCCTTCGCTGGAAAGAGTCCCGGAACAAGATCCCAAACCAGAAGCACGCCAACGCTGATGAGCGTCACAACGCACAGGATCACCGGCAGCGACCGGCGATCCCGACGAAGAATCGACATAGAAGTCCTCTGATGAAGTGCGCATTCCGCGATGCGCACCGTTAGTAGGGAGCTGTGACCACAGCATCTTCAGGATAGCCCGGCATGCCAAACTCGGGAACATCCAAGCCCACCTCTTCAGACTCTTCGGGGACGCGCATACTTTTCACTTTGTTCACAACCCAGAAAACTGCGAACGTCGCGCCGAATGCCCAGACTGCATACAACGTCGCTCCCATGAGCTGGCACCAGAATTGCCTCGTATCCCCGTGAATCAGCCCGGTCACTCCCTGCCCCGCGTGCCCGAGGTAGCTAGCCGCGCCGACTCCATTCCAGCCCGATCCGTAAGTGCCGTCCGCGAAAATGCCGACACAGACCGCGCCCAGCCAGCCGCAATAGCCGTGCACCGAGACCGCGCCACAAGGATCATCGATCTTCAGAACGCGCTCGTTGAACAAAACGCCGCCGCACACCAGAGATCCGGCCAACCCGCCGATGATCACAGAAGCGGTGGGGGAAACAAAGGCGCAAGGAGCGGTGATCGCGACCAGCCCAGCCAGCATGCCATTGCACGCCATTGTGATGTCAGGCTTGCCGAACAGGGAATACCAGATCAGCATTGCCGCTGCCGACCCAGCCACCGCTGCCAGATTCGTGTTCACGGCCACCACCGAAATGCGAAAGTCGGTTGCGCCCAGGGTCGAGCCGGGATTGAATCCCATCCACCCGAAGAGCAGGATGAACGTTCCCGTCACAACGTAAACAATGTTATGAGCAGGGAAGACGCGGATCTTCCCACCAGACCCAAACTTTCCTAGACGCGGCCCCAGGATAATTGCCAATGCCATGGCGCAGAAGCCGCCCACCGCGTGTACGACGGTGGAACCGGCAAAGTCCACATAACCGTGGCCCAAATTCATGGTGGATCCAAGCTGAGACATCCAGCCACCGCCCCATGTCCAGCAACCGGAAATCGGATAGAGGATCGCGCCGATGAAGAGTTCGCACAACAGGAAAGCCCAGAAACTGATGCGTTCGCAGATGGCGCCGACAATGATGTATCCGGCAGTCTCCATGAACACAACTTCAAACAATGTCAGGCAATTGCTGCCGGCGTCATAAGCCGGACCGACAAGGAAGAATCCCTTGCCCCCCACAAATCCCCATTGCCCGCTGCCAATCAGAAAATGATTCAGAGTCGGAACACCGCCTAGATTTGTGGGTGCGGCGTTAATCGCCACGGCTCCAAACTGGAATGCGTATCCCACGGCGTAGTAAGCGAGAAAGGCGAAGACGTACGCCGCGAAGTTCAGCATCATCAAATGCGCGGCATTTTTCTTTCGCACCAGGCCGCAGGTGAGCAGGGCAAAGCCCGCTTGCATGAACAGGACGAGGTAGCCCGTATTCAGCGTCCAGGCCATGTTGGTTGCGATGCGAACGTGGCCAACGCTGTCGGCGAGCTTTACCGCCAGAGGTTCTTTGGCGGCCTGCGCCTGATAGTCGTCAAAAGCCTTCTTGTTCTGCGCGTAGTCGGGAGCCGTCTTATCCGTTGGCTCGACCGGGACAAAGGGATTACCGGCGGCATCGACAGCGGCCGACTTGTCCCCAGTGGCCGTACCGGCGGGATCCGCTTTGGGTCCGTCATCGGCAAAACTGCGAGTTGATAACCCGGCCCACAGTCCCGCGAAAAGAATAATTGTGGCGCTGGCGGTCGTGAATGACCGGCGCAATGAGCGCCTCCCTGCTCGCTTCATCATCTTTGCGTGCTCCTGTTTGTGAATCTGCACAATTTCCGGTGGAAACGGCCTTGGACCGCAGCGCGGACACCCTCTCGGCGCCGCGCCGATGGCCCACACAGCGTGATCGTCAGAATCAATCCGAGGACGATAAATGCGGCGTTTCGCTCAGTCCAATACAAATTTCTTATAGCAACCATCAAGAAAAGTCTCGCCCGAAACGATCACAAAACGACCGTAACTCCGCAGCTTGTCTAGGTTTGACGACGTGATCAAGATCACTGGTCAGCGCGCTGATAATCACTGTCAGCTTCGACCCTCGTGGCTAGCCTGATGAGAGGATTTCCCGCGGATTTCTCTGCGTGGTTTGCTGTGTAGCGGAGCAAGCATTGGGAACTCCCGATCCAACCATGCCTCGAAAACTCGGTCCCAAGCTGATTCTTTCGCTCACCATCCTGATCGTTGCGATCAGCGGAGTCAGTGGCTACCTCAATTTCCGCACTCAGAAGAAGCAGCTAGAAGGGACCATGATCCTCGGGGCGGACCAACTCTCGCGCAGCATTACCGGCGCCACCTGGCACGCCATGCTCGACGACGACCGCAAGGCTGCCTACGAGATCATGCGCGTGATCGCCGACAAGCAAGGCATCGATCGTATCCGGATGTTCAATCGGGAAGGACGGCTGGTGTTCTCAACCGATGGGAAAGAGCAGCCCGGCGTGACTAGTCTGTCGAATGAGGTTTGCACCAGTTGTCATACGCAGGGCCCGATCCGCCACAGACCGGTCGAGGACTCCCGGGTGCGCTATGCCACTTCCCCGGATGGCGTGAAGACCATCAATATGGTGGCGCCAATCTATAACGAGCCTTCGTGCAGCAACGCCAGCTGCCACGCGCACCGTGCCGAGACCAAGGTGCTCGGAGTCGTCGATGTCGCATTGCGTCTGGATCCCGTGCAGAAACAGACACGGGCGATCACTCTTCAGACGGTCATTCTGACCGCACTCGAAGTCGCGATTGGCGCGGCGTTCGTCATCCTATTTACCAAACGCTTTGTGGCGACCCCGATTCAGCAACTGATCGGCGGGACCAAGGCGGTCAGCGAGATGGAGTTGGACCAGCCCATCAAGATTACCCGCGGTAGCCAGGAGATCGACGAACTGGTGGACTCGTTCAACAAGATGCGCGAGCGCCTGAAACTCGCCGTCGCCGACTTGAATGAGATGCAGCAGACGCTCGAGAGCAAGGTGGACGAGCGCACTCGGCAGCTGCAGGTTGCCCAACGCAAGCTGATCCAATCCGATCGCCTCGCTACCCTCGGGCAACTCGCGGCCAGCGTGGCGCATGAGATCAACAATCCCGTCTCTGGCGTGCTCAACCTTTCCATGCTGCTCGAGCGCCTGATGGCCAAGGGAGAATACCCGCCAGGCCGCGAGGCAGAATTCCGGAAATACCTCAGCCTGATCTCGACGGAAACTGCCCGTGTCGGGCGAATTGTTTCAGACTTGTTGGCCTTCTCCCGGCGTTCCAAGCCGCAGCGCGCGCCCGCGGACCTGAACAAGCTGGTGCGCACCACGCTGGGCTTGGCCGACCACAAACTAAAGCTCATCAGCGCTGAGGTTGTTCTGGAGTTACAAGATGATTTGCCGCTCGTCGAATGCGATTCCTCGCAGATTCAGCAGGTGATTCTGAATCTGGTGTTGAACGGCGCACAAGCCATGCAGCCGCGGGGTGGCGGCAAACTCACCATCCGTACCCGCGAGTTGGCTGACGAGACGGTGGAGCTTTGCGTCCAAGACACCGGTGAAGGCATCGCCCCCGAGAATCTCTCCAAGATCTTTGATCCGTTTTTCACCACGAAAGCCGAAGGCAAGGGAGTTGGCCTCGGCTTGGCTGTCTTGTACGGCATCGTGAAAGCCCATGAAGGTGAGGTCGAGGTCACGAGTCAGCGCAACGAGGGTACGACCTTTACGATCACTCTCCCGCTCAAATCGCAAAACAGCACACCAGAATCACGGGAAGTGCAGGTGCATGCGGTGTGAATGGACTCTACCTTGTGGCGATTGGAAACTTGCCGGCGCGAGCTCTGGATTGGGTCGAGAATGCAAGTGCCGAATGGTTCCCGCTGCCCATCCGACGCTTGCCTCCCTTGCCGATTCCAGAGGGTGCCTACGATTCAAAGCGGAAGCAGTACCAGTCAGTAGAAATCATGAAGATGCTAAGCCAACACGCGCCGCGCGATGCCTCTCGGGTGCTCGGTGTCACTGATGTGGACCTTGCGATCCCGATGCTCAGTTTCCTGTTCGGCCAAGCGCAGTTTGACGGTCCGATCGCTGTGGTTTCTCTTTGCCGCTTGCACCAGGAATTTTACGGGCTTCCCGCGGAAGAGAGCTTGCTGCGGGAACGCACCGCAAAAGAAGTGCTTCACGAACTGGGCCACACGTTCGGGCTCGTGCATTGTTCGGAGCCGACATGCGCCATGAGCCTGGCCACACACATTGAATTGGTCGATGCCAAGGCCGAGCAATACTGCACTCGCTGCGGAATGCGGCTAGTGCAGAGATTTACTTCGAAAGAGGCAACCGTATGAAGAAAAACTGGCCGATTCTGGTCGTGGACGATGAAGACGTCATGTGCGAATCGATGGGCGCGTGGTTGCGGGAAGATGGCTATCACGTCGATACCGCGCCTAACGGTCAGAAGGCCGTCGAACTGGCGAAGAGCATGGACTATGCCATCTGCTTCGTCGACTTGAAGATGCCTGGTGGCATGGACGGCATTGAGACCATGATGGAGATTCACCGCGTGCGGCCGGAGGCGTCAATCATCATCATCACCGCCTATGCGACCGTCGACACTGCCATCCAGGCCATGAAGGAAGGTGCGCAGGAATACATCGTGAAGCCCTGCAATCCGCAGGAAATCTCGATGTTGGTCTCGCGCATCCTGAAGCTGAAGAAGTTGCAGAGCGAGAACGCCATTCTACGCAAGAAGCTGAACCGGCAATATCGCCACTACGACATCATCACCAAGAATCCGCGCATGCAAGAGATTCTGGCTTTGACCAGGGAAGTCGCGGATCTGCGCAGCACGGTGCTGATTCGGGGCGAAAGTGGTACGGGCAAGGAACTGGTGGCGCGTGCCGTTCATTTCTCCGGCAATCGTGCAGAGAAACCCTTCATCGTCGTCAGTTGTGCCGCCCTGACCGAGACTCTGCTTGAGAGTGAGTTGTTTGGCTACGAGAAGGGTGCTTTCACCGGCGCGGTCGCGCAGACCAAGGGCAAGTTTGAAATGGCCAACGGAGGCACGATTTTCCTGGATGAAATCGGAGACATCTCTGCCAAGCTGCAGGCCGACCTGCTGAGGGTACTGCAGGAGCGCCGCTTCTATCGCCTGGGAGGAACTCAGGAAGTCGAAGTCGACGTGCGGATCATCGCCGCGACCAACAAAGACCTCGCTGAGGAAGTCCAGGCCCAAAGGTTCCGCGAGGACCTTTATTACCGCCTCAATGTGATTGAAATTGACCTGCCCCCGCTGCGTCAGAGACGCGAGGATATTCCCTTGCTGGCAGAACACTTCGTGCAGCATATTTCTTCTGCGTTGGGCAGGGACGTCAGTGGCATCTCCGCGGACGCCTTGAGGTTGCTGATTGCGTATGACTGGCCAGGCAATGTCCGTGAACTGGAAAATGTCATCGAGCGGGCGATTGTGACCTGCCACAATGGCACGCTCGACGAGCAGGATTTTTCATGGATGCAGCGCAATCCCGGACAGCCGCAGAATTGGGAAGTTCCGGATGTTTCCCTCGGCGAATTGGAACGCCGCGCCATCGTTGCCGCACTCGAGCGCAAGCACGGAAATGTTAAAGAGGCGTCTACCGCCCTGGGAATCGATCGCTCAACGCTGTACGACAAGCTCAAGCGCTACGAGATTGTGCACTGAGGCGCACGACAGTTGTCGAGGCATCAAGCCTCCAGGAATGTGTCGGCCAGCACGCTATTCCAGTCTGCCTCGGGCACGGTGTCCATCAATCCGGGCATCAGCACACCGCCATCTGCTAAGGCAGGAGGAGTGTTGGGCGCTCGCAGTTGTGTCTGCAACCGCTCTAATTCCCGGGCCAGCCAGCCGTGCACTTCCGGTCCGCGCAGAAGATGTCGCAGCGTGGTCGGATCGCGCGGATCGAGCCGCGGTCGGATCTTCAGAAACCAGCCTTGGTTTGGGTCGCCAACGCCAACGATTGTTCCCTCGATGGGTGCGCGCACCTGAATCTCGTTCCCGTTCTTGCTCATCCGCCACGCGGTCTGGTTGATCTCCAGTTCGGTGCCAACTACCGGCATAGTGATGGAGTCCGGGTTCCCGATTAGATGATCCGCTAATTCATCGAGGCCAACGGTAAATGTACCGTCTTCAGCGGGCTTCACCCATGTGTGTCCGCGATGGTAGAACCGGTCGTCGGAATAGTTGAGTCCCATGTCGGTCGCTAGTCCAGTCGCGGGCAGCACCGCAAACTGCGCGTATTTTTCGCAGTGGCGGCAATCAAACGCGTTGTCGCACGTCCGCGAAATCACTCTGCCCGCAAGTTCGTGGCGGCAGCGGCGATCCGTTTCGGGCAGCTCCGCAAAATCGGATTTCCAGCATAAGTCGAAGGCCCGATTCGTGCCAAGGTCACGGGTAGTGTGCCAAACCGCCGAGACGACAGTGGTCAGAATGGTCACGACGACAGCGAAAAACAGTGACAGAAACACAACGTGAGCAACGGTCCAATGAAACCCATCAATCCCCGGAAACATGGGTGTTCTCTCCTTTTGGAGCTGCAAACAACGGTAGATACCGATACGACAGCGAATAGACAATGACTCCGTACGCGATCACGCCGCCGAAGCTGGCCACCTCCTGCCAACTCGGCGTGTATTGCAGAAACTCGTCGAAGGGCAGGGTGGGTACGGCTAGAGTCTGCACGGTGAGAACGAAGCGGTTCAACAGGATTCCCCCGCACGCCAGCGCGGCCGCACTCAGAAGCCATCCCCGCCGTGCCGCGGTCTTGCGGTACGTCAGCAGAAACGCCGGGACCAGCCCCAGGAGCACGATCTCGGCAAACAGAATCGGTGTGCCAAAGGGCTTGTGAATGTAGTACTGCCAAGGTGCAAAGCCCATCGACGGAGAAGTAATGTTCAACCAGATCAGCGTGTCGATCGACTTGGCAGCGACGTAAATGGCGAGCAGAACGCCGGAAATGAATCCCAAACGGCGAAACAGGTCCTGAGGCACCAGTCGCCTGCCGGTCACCCTCTCGACGGTGGCCGTCACCAGCATGAGAAAGCTTGGGCCCGACGCGATCGCCGACAAAATGAACAAAAAGAATGTTGAAGGCCAGATGAAGAAACCCGCGCGGAACGCGAACGGACGTCCACGCAACACTCCGTAAAGCCCCCCCAGCGATCCCTGATGGAAGAACGAGAGCAGAGTCCCCACGGCCGCCAATACCGGAACTAGCTTGTGAAGTTGATGTTCAAACACCAGGAACGATGGCAGCTTGCGCAGCTGCCGGTTGCGCAGCAGGATCGGGATGTATTCCAAGCTGAGCACCAGCAGATAGCAGGAAATGCAGAACGTAACTTCCGTGAGCATGGAGTGCGTATTCGGATGCCAGAAGGTGAACCAAGCCCGCAGCGGTTGTCCCACGTCGATCATCAGGATCGCCACCGCGCCGCTGTAGCAAATGAATCCGACCACCACCGCTGTGTTCAGAATCGGCTTGAGCTCGGCACGCTTCAGTATGTAGACGAGAAATCCAGTGAAGAACGCACCTGCGCCCAGGGCGATGACGCCGAGATCCAGAAAAATCCATAGGCCGAAGGCGAACCGGTTATCCATGTTCGTCTGGTTCAGACCGTAGTACAGGCATAAACCGGCGGCATAGATTCCCACGGCGAGAAGAGCGGCCCAGGGAGCCAGCCACACCAGAAATCGTGGGAGCGAGGTTCGCTCTTCGCCCCGTGCGATCCACTTTTGGTCAGTCAGCCGGCTGTCGGTAACCGCGGTGCTAGCCATGTTGCACCTCCGACGCCGCTTTCGAACCGGGACCCGAACTCGATTCCGCCAGCGCTCTCACCCATGCCTCCTTCGACTTGTAGTAAACCTTCGGCTCCGTACCAATACGAGCCAGCAAGCGGAATGCATCGGGCGAGCGTGCTTCCTGCGCGGCAGGATCATTTTTGTCAGCTAGGTTGCCAAACCGGATCGCTCCCGTTGGGCAGGCTTCGACGCATGCCGGGACATAGTCGGCCAGATCAATCTCCCGCTTTCCTGCGGCGGCAGCTTTCTCTTTTGCCGAATGCAGCCGCGCGTGGCACATGTTGCACTTCTCCACCACACCGCGCATCCGCGATGCCACTCCCGGATTCAGACTCTTCTCCATACCCGCGGGCCACGACGGATCCCACCAGTTGTAATAGCGCGCGTGATAGGGGCACGCCGTCATGCAGTAGCGGCATCCCAGGCAGCGTTGCGGCATCTGCATCACGATTCCAGTGGCCTTATCCACTTCGACAGCCTGCTGCGGGCAGACCTTCACGCAAGGCGTATCGTGCTCGCAGTGCATGCACATAATTGGGATAAATGCTTCGCGCCGCGCTGCCCCGTCCTGGCCATTCGAAACCTTTCGAACGAGCATCGGAGTGAGGCCAGTTCGCGCGGTGGCCTGCGGAAGGGAAGGCACGTTGTTCTCAGCCGCGCACGCCATCATGCATGAGCCGCAGCCAGTGCAACGGTCCAGGTCGATCACCATGCCGTAACGGGCGCTCATGCGGTCCTTTTTTCCGGCGCATCCCGCAAGTTGGACTCGCGGTACAACTTCGTCGCCAACGGGGGCAGCACTGGCGCCTGCCATGTGGTCGACCAGTTCTCCGGGTGCGCCGAAGGGACGTCTGCTGGCCATTCGTTTCAATTCGCATCGCAAGGTAACCCGATGGGGAGACTCGCCAACCCAAACTGCGCCGTTCCAGAGTTGCTCTTCGAGCTTCTGCGCGGACTCGAGTTTCGCGACGGGAGTCTTTTCCTGTCCGCGCAGAGTTCCCGCACGCCCGCGGAAGAGATCGTCGCAACGAGAGTGGATGTTTTTTTCGACGGTGGCCAGAGTGGTATCGATACTCCCGAGGAACTGAGCTGCGCTCTGCACTTCATGCGGCGATTTCACTAGCGCTGGAGCGATTGCGTAGGTCTCGAGCCCAAATGTGGGCGCCGTCGGGACGTCGGTCAGTTCTTCCAGAAAGCCCGGTGCGGGCAGCAGCCAACCGGCTCGGCTCGATCCTCCATCCCATGCGGCAAAGCGGAAGACCTCGGCGTCTGTCTGCGAAGTAAATTCCCAAGGCACACTGGCATCGATCAGCACCGCGCGTGCATTGGGGATCGCAACGTCGACAGAAAAACACGACTCTGTGTTTTTCGACCTCCGCACAATACCACCGCTGCTTCCAACCGAACCCAGCACAAGGTTTAACGCTGCAATCGATGGATTGTCATCGCCCGCAATCGCTACCGCGGGAGTCCGCGCGACCATCGTCCGCGCCAGTTCGCGGATCGCATCGGTAGTGATACCAGTCTGCGTGGCTGCATCGTCCAGAGTTAGTTGGGGCATGGGGCCGCGGGCCGACACGAGATGTTCTTCCAGAAGCACGCGCGCTAATCCAGCGGCAAGCGCGGATTCTGCTCCAGCGGGAATCGCTATCCACTGCCACGCACGAGCCGCTGTTCGCGAAAGCGATGAATCCACTTGAATCAATCGAAGTTGTGGGTCAGCATTTCCCGCCGCGCGCTCCCCCCACAATCGGGTGAAGCGGCCCGGAGTTCCCCAGCCATCGAGCATGGGCGCACCAAAACTCGCGATCGTCTGCGCGTTTTCGAGATCGTAACCCAGCGCAGCAGCCGATACTCCGCTCCAGGCCTCGTAAGGCGCGAGAGCGCGAGTTTCCGGACCAAATACAACGCGGTAATCGCCCTTGTGTTTTTGAGCGAAGCTTTGTAAAACAGACGACGCCGCGCGCCCAGGATATCCGTCGAAAACCACGACCGGCCCTTCGCTGCTAGCCTTCGCGAAAGCCGCCCGAGCTTCGTTCCAGGTCGAAGAACTCGTTCCGTGACGAACCGCCCGCAACCGCTGCGGATGCCAATTCAGTTGATGCGCTCCAAAACCGAGTGGGCAGAGTGCCCCGCGGCTGACGGGATGACTGCTCACTCCCGCGATGCCCACAGGCCATCCAGCAGCCATTCTCACCTTCATTCCGCACCCGTTTGGACACAGCGTGCAGGCCGACAGTTTCACTTCCACTGGACCGCGCGCGGGCTGCGGAATCCACGGCCAGTTCTGGCTCCAGATCGAAGTATCGTCCAGCAATTTCCAGGGAACCGGCGTCACTATGAGACCCGCTGCTGCTCCCGCGCTCCATACCAGCAAATCTCGTCGCGTGACCTTCATGCTTCTCCTTTACTCGTGGCACCCGAGACAGCCCACCTCGATGTTGTGTCGGCGGTGACAGTCTTCGCAGTCGCTCATCTTCATTCCGTCATGCGGCGCCCGCCGCAGGCGCGACATGGAATGTCCCCAGATGTCGCGGCTGTAGCCACTGATCCGGTTCAACTGATACACGCGCACCTGGTCCGATGTGCCATACGTTGAATGACATTCAGCGCAAGCCAGGCCGCCGCGCTTCACATGGATCGCGTGCGAAAACCATACGTTGGCTGGCTGCTGTGCATAGACCAGCCACGGAGTTTCATGTCCTGGCTTGATGTAGTTGTTGACCATGGTTGCTTCGTCTTTGCTCTCACCGATGCGCTCCGAGTGGCAGCTCGCGCACTTCTCCATCGCAGGAATTCCCCCGAACGCGCCGTCCTCGCGAACCGCGTGGCAGTCGCCGCAATCGGCGACGCCAGATTTCTCCGCATGCGTCTTGTGGTGAAACTCAAGGGGCTGTTGTTTCTGCACGTACAACACGCGTGGAAATACGACCCACCCCACTGCAAGGGCGACAGCCAGGCCGAATCCGAACACGAAAGTGTTCCGCGACATCTTCATACTTCCCCTGTCCAGCCGCGGTTGGAGAAGAAATGCTGGAACAAACACACCAGATCCGGCCGCGACAACAGTTGCGCCACTCCCCGCACTGGCACTCCGCCATCGGCCCCGGGTGCGTGCGCTTCGTGGATTTCATTCGACAGTCGCTCTCGCTCCTGCGCCTGCCACGCCGCCGCCTGCGGACCTGAGACCAGCCCCGCCCGCGTTCGCCCCGGCAACTCCCACCCCTCGAATAACCATCCCGCGCCATAGGGATCGGCCATCAGCCTGGTGGGATCGCTGCGTACACGGCTGTTCACTTTCTGAATCATCAGCGGATTCGGAAAGCTCATCGGCCACTCGACTCCATTCACGGTGAGCGCCAGCGACGGGCAATGCGTCCCCCGTGCGGTGACGAATGTGATGCCGTCGACGCTGCCGGCGACGTCCGCGAGAAAGCCGTCGATGCCGACGTGGCACAGTCCGGATTCCTCTGCGTCGAGCCAGAAGTGATTCGCTGCGTACAGCAGATGCGCCGGCGTGGAGTTCGCGTGCGGCCGCGCCAGCAATAAATACGAATCGCAGTAGCGGTAGGTGTTGCTGGTGCAACTCGACAGCTCCGAATCGCTGAACGGCACCAGCTTCGTGACCGGCGAAACGCCGCAGTACTGCACGCGGATTTGTTCCAGATGCGGGCAGTGATCCTGTTGCAGACTACCCTTCGCAACCAAAGCACACTGCCGGTAGTCCGACGAAGCACAGCGCCCGACGTCGACCGCTCCGGGGCCATCCAGAATCAACTTCTGCACCGGAGCAGCGTGGCAATATCGCGCTTGACCTTCTTTAAGAAACGGGCACGCCATAATTCACTTCCCGTGTTTCTCGTCTGCGGCCTTGGGCTCGGCGGGTTCGATCTTCTCGCCACCGTCTGCCATCGTCAGCCCCAATCCGGGTTCGTACATGCTGTGCGACCCCTGCAACATCGCGCGCAGTTCGCTATCCAGCGTGTTCAAATCCAACCCGGCGTGAGTGCGCGGACTACGAACCTTGCGGACCAGCAACTCCCAGCCCACCGCACTGAAAACCAGGACCAGCGCCACAAGCGTGACCATGCCCAACGCGAAGTTCGTCATGTTGAGCCAGAACGTCCAATTCTCTCCTGCCATATCGAGTCCCTCCTCGCCGCTAAACGCCACGGTCATCCTCTGTAATGCAATCCAAACACCATCAAGTGAATTCAACGACATGCGAGGACTTCACTTCCGTGCGTGCCGGAATTCCCGACAGCGATGTAGGGATCGCCAACACGGATAAATCGTCTGCACTCTGCCGTCAGCTTTTACGCCTCGAAGACCGTGCCTGCAGAATTGCCCGCGGTTCTTACGTTTCCGTGTGTCCGAAATACCTACTCTTGTGCGTACCGTCGCGTTGATGAGTGATTGCGATCACACGAGTCCCGCTTCGTTCTCGATACAAACGACTTACGAGTTGCCATTCCTGGAATGTGCTTAATTTTCGTGTCGATTTTCGGCGGACTAATCGTTTCGCAGTAATGATCGTGAATTCACCGCTTACTAGAATGGCGCCGCATACTTATGAATCCCAAATGGAACGGCCAGTTCTCCTGCTTCGATCTCGTCGCCAAGACCAGCGAGCGCTCCCGTAGCGTGGTGCAAGTGGGCGATATTGAGATTGGAGGAAACGATTTCGTGGTGATGGCCGGGCCATGCGCGGTCGAGTCTGAGAGCCAGTTACTCGAAACCGCGGTAGCGGTGGCGGAGGCGGGTGCACGCATTCTGCGCGGCGGAGCCTTCAAGCCGCGTTCATCGCCCTACTCTTTTCAAGGTCTGGGCCTGGAAGGCCTCAAGATTTTGCGCAAAGCGCGCGAAGTCACTGGACTCGCGATCGTCACCGAAGTGATGAGCGAAGAAGATGTCGACCTCATCGCCGAGTATGCCGACATTATGCAGGTCGGCACGCGCAGCATGGAGAACTACGCGCTGCTCGAAGCTCTCGGCCAGTGCGGCCGCCCGGTTTTATTAAAGCGCGGCATGACCGCCACGCTCGAAGACCTTCTGCGTTCCGCACAGGTGATCGCCGTGGCGGGCAATCCCCACGTTATCTTGTGCGAACGTGGCATTCGAACTTTCGAAACCGCAACTCGCAACACCCTTGACATCGCCGCCGTGCCGGTGCTGAAAACGGTTTCGCACCTTCCCGTCATTGTGGATCCCAGTCATGCCGCAGGTGTTCGCGCTCTGGTCCCGGTGTTGTCGCGAGCCGCTGCGGTCGTGGGTGCCGATGGATTGATCGTGGAGGTTCATCCCTGTCCGGAAAGGGCCTTGAGCGACGGCAACCAATCACTAACTTTCGGTGAGTTCCGCCACATGATGAAAGATCTCCAGCCCTACCTCGATCTGGAGCAAGAGGCCCGGCAACTGCGTCCCGAACTCCTCGCCGTCGGGGGAGCAGACTAGTGGCGTCGCGCTTCATCCTGATTCCCATTCTCTTGGCCTGTGTGTTCTCGCTGTGCCTGCCAGGAATTCCGAAGAGCGCAGTAAAAGCCTCACCGGACTCAGAATCGCCCTCGCTTCTCTACACCGCCGCGAAACACTACGACCCACTCGCATGGATGCGCGGTGCAGATCGCTTCGCTTCGGGCGCAACGATTATCGTGAGCGACGCGCCAGGCAAGCATCCCCTGGTTCCGAACTTCGTGATGTCTGCCGACTCCGCAGTCTCATTCGATGGGCAACACGCGCTCTTCGCAGGCAAACGCAATCCAGAAGACTCGTGGCAAATCTGGGAGATCGCTCTGGCAGGCGGAGAGCCTCGCCGCATCACATCCGGCGACGAAGACTGCGTTCGACCTTTCTATCTCCCCGAAGATCGCGTGGTCTATGCGCGCCGAACCGCGGGGAGATTCCGGGTCGAGACCGTCAGTCTGGATGGCGGCAAGCCCCTCCCCCTCACCTACGGGCCCGCAAATTTTCTGCCCTCGGATGTTCTCCGCGACGGTCGCATCTTGTTCGAAGCCGCATACCCACTCGGCACCGAGGCCATCCCGGAGCTCTACACCGTTTATTCCGACGGCAGTGGAGTCGAGTCGTATCGCTGCGATCACGGCACAGCGCGTCACTCCGGGAAGCAAATCCGATCAGGAGATATCGTCCTCGCATCGACTCACGGCCTGGCAAGGTTCACATCGTCGAAGGCGCAGGAAGTGAGCATTTCAGTGCCGCCCGGAGAATATGCCGGAGAAGTCGCCGAAACCGCCGCAGGCGATTGGTTCGTGCCCTGGCGTCCCGACGCGAAGGCGCCCTTTCAATTGATGCTCTGGACTCCGGGCGCATCAGCGTTGCGTACGGCGGTAGCGGAACAAAACGCCGACGCGGTTCAGCCAACCCTGATTGCTGACCGGCCTGTGCCAAACCGCCATCCCTCCGGATTGCACGACTGGCCGAATGCGAATCTGCTGTGCCTGAATGCCTACACCTCAAAATATCCATTCGCCGCTGGGTCAATTCATTCGGTCCGCCTCTACACCCGCGACACCGCGGGCAACCCTCGTCTGCTTGGCACCGCTCCAGTCGAACGCGATGGATCTTTCTTCGTTCAAGTACCCACCGAGCAACCGTTGCAGATCGAGCTGCTCGATGATGCCGGCAAGACCTTGAAGCGCCAGTCGGGATTCTTCTGGATGCGGCGCGGCGAACAACGGGCCTGTGTCGGATGCCACGCCGGCCCCGAGACCTCGCCCGAAAATGCCGTTCCCATGGTCCTGATGAAGTCGACTACGCCGGCCGACATGACCGGCGCGAACACTCAAACCGCCTCGGGAGGGCACTAGCATGACGAAACGAATATTAGGATTCCTTCTACTGTCCTCCTCCATGCTGGCGCAAGCCCCGCCCGTCGCCACACCGGGCCCGATCCGATTCGAAGACGCAACCGCAAAGTCGGGCATTCAGTTCACCCACAGCTTCGGCGCCAAGCAACTCGGCTCCTTACTCGAGAGCACGGGCTCCGGCTGTGTCTGGTTCGATTACAACAACGACGGACTGCCGGATCTCTACGTGGTCAGCGGCAAGCCGCTTGAAGATGGCATGCATCCCTACCCGCTGAAGCAGCCGCCCGCAACGCCTCCTCACAACCATCTCTACCGCAACAACGGCGACGGCACTTTCACCGACGTGACCGACCAGGCAGGAGTGGCAGCAAATATTTACGGCACGGCAGCAATCGCCGCTGACTTTGACAACGACGGTCTTATCGATCTCTTCGTCACCGGCTACGGCAAAGCGATTCTCTACCACAACAATGGAGACGGAACATTCACCGACGTGACCGCCAAAGCCGGCATCAAGGTCGACGGATGGTCCATCAGTTCCGCCTGGCTCGACTACGATCGCGACGGATGCGTCGACCTCTTCGTCGGACGCTATGTCAAGTTCGATCCCAAGTACCGCAACTTCTACGCCGCCGACAACTATCCTGGCCCGCTCGATTACGCCGCCGACACCAACCGCCTCTACCACAACAATTGCAACGGAACCTTCACCGACGTGACCGACAAGTCCGGAATCGGCGCGTTCAAAGGCCGCACCATGGGCGTAACCGCAGCCGACTACGACGGCGACGGTTATCCCGACATCTACGTCGCCAACGACAAGACGGAGAATTTTCTCTTCCACAACAAGCATGACGGCACCTTCGAGGAAGTCGCCGGTGATGTGGGCGTGGCGTACGGCCAGAATGGCGAGAATACTTCGGCCATGGGCCCCGTATTTGCCGACGTCGATGGCGACGGCCGCCTCGATCTCTGGGTGACGGACTCCAAGTACAACCGCCTGATGCGCAACGCGGGCGCCAACGGATTCGAAGACATTGGCCCCAGTTCTGGCATCTCGCAGGCGACGGCGCAGTACGTCAGCTGGGGCAGTGGTATCTACGACTTCGACAACGATGGCTGGCTCGACATTCTGATCTTCCACGGCGGATTGATTCACCTCGTCCCGCAAGAGCAGTCGCTTTTCCGCGGTCTCGGCAACGGCAAGTTCGCGGACGTGTCCCGCGACGCCGGCCCGGTGCTCGACGTCAAGACCGTCTCGCGCGGCGCCTGCTTCGCCGACTATGACAATGACGGGAAAATCGACGCCTTTGTCGTCAATCTCGGCGCGCCCGCGGCCCTGCTGCACAACGTCACTCAGAACGCCAATCACTGGCTGACGGTGAAGTTAATAGGCAATTCCAAGGAAAAGAAGAGCAATCGTGACGGCATCGGCGCGCGCCTGGAACTGCTGGCCGCGGGGCATAAGCAGATCGCAGAGAGAACTGCGGGATCAAGCTATCTCTCCCAGGACGACGGCCGCATTCACTTCGGCCTGGGCTCTGCCACAAAAGCAGACAAACTCACCATCCACTGGCCCAGCGGGCAAGAACAGGCTCTGGAGAACGTTGCCGTGGACCGCGTGCTCACCGTGGAGGAGCCGTAGATGCCGGTGCGCCACATATCGAGTACGAGCTTCCGGCTGATGGTAAAAGTGATAGCCATCGTTGCCGTGGCTCTGCTCGCGGTCGCAGCGTCGCCCGCTGCCAAGCAGTCCGCAGCGCTCCCGAAAGAACGCTATTTGTCCCCGCTCGAAATGGTTTCTTCCCCAGATGGCCGTCTGCTCTTTGTCGTTTGCCAAGATAGTGACGAAGTGCGAGTCGTCGATGTGCAATCCAGCAGGGTAACTGGCAGTGTCGCGGTAGGCCACATGCCGCGTGGAATCGCGCTTTCTCCTGATGGTCGTCAACTCTACGTCACGAACGCATGGTCCGACACCGTGTCAGTGATCGACGTAGCAGCATTGCAGGTTGTCCAGACACTGGCCACAGGATCTGAACCGAGCGGCGTGGTTTCTGACCGCGAAGGCGCGACGCTCTACGTCGCTAATCGCTTGAGCGGCGACGTCTCCGTCATCGACCTAAGAAGCGGCCAAGAAACCAAGCGGCTTCTGGCCGGGCGCGGGGCCAGCTATCTGGCATTGTCGCCGGATGGCAAGTGGATCTATTGCACCCACATCTATCCAAATCCCGGAGCTTTCCGCAGCCAGCCGAATTCAGAGATCACCGTCATCGACACCGAGCGGCAGACAGTCGTCGAGCGCAAGCCTCTGCACAACGTAGCTGGCGTATTCCATGTCGCCGTTTCGGCGGATGGCCGGTTGGGCGTGGCCGCGCAACTCCGGCCCAAGAATCTGATCCCCCTGGCGCACGTTGAACACGGTTGGGCCTTCGGCGATTCGCTGACTCTGTTCGGCGATGACGTCGGCGGCACTGTCCAGATCCCGATCGACGAACTTGACCGCTACTATGCGTTGCCTTGGGGTGTGGCAATCACGCCTGATAAATCGAAGATCTTCCTAACGACAGCGGGATCGCAGAGCGTCACCGTTATCAACGTATCCAGCTTGCTGAAAGCGGTGCGGACGCGACACCGGTCGTTTGTAAACGATCTCTCCGCCTCGGCCGATTATGTACAAACGAGAATTCCTGTAGGCCACAATCCGCGCGGCGTTCTGCTCTCGCCAGATGGAAAGCGCCTCTATGTCGCCAACCGTCTCGACGACAACCTTGCAGTGATCGATACCGCGACCGAAAAAGTCATATCCACCATCGATCTCGGCGGCCCGAAAAATGTCGACGCCCTGCGCCGCGGCGAGCGCCTCTTCTATACCGCCGACTTCGCCTTCCAAGGCCAGTTTGGCTGCGCCAATTGCCACCTCGACGCCACCATCGACGGCCTGCAGTGGGATCTTGAGCCCGATGGCTTCGGCAAAGACATCGTCGATAATCGTTCGCTCGAGAACCTGGCCGGGACCGAGCCTTTCAAGTGGAACGGCGGCAACGCCGACATGCCCACCGAATGTGGCCCGCGCACGGAAAAGTTTTTCTTCCGCTCGCAGAGTTTCAATCAACAGCAACTCACCGACTTGGTGACCTTTGTCTTTTCGCTCCCCTATCGCCCCAATCGCGCTCGTCTCGCCAACGGAGATCTCACCCCAACTCAAGAACGCGGTAAAGCCATCTTCGAACGCACGACTTACAAGAACGGCAAACCGATCCCCGACTCGAATCAATGCGGAACCTGCCACAGTGGCCCCAAGTACACCAATCAGAAGCAAGTTGACGTCGGCACCGGCAAGCCCACTGACCGTTCACCCGTCATTGACGTCCCCCAACTTCCCAACGTGGCCTACTCCGCGCCCTACCTGCACGATGGTTCGGCGCGCTCCCTGGAAGAAATCTGGACCGTGTTCAACCCGAAGGATAACCACGGCGTTAGCAACGATCTCACCAAAGACGAATTGAACGATCTCATCGAGTACCTGAAAACGTTATGACGACGAAATCGCTAAGTTGTTGTCATCCTGAGCGGAGCCGCTTTTCAAGCGGAGCGAAGGATCTCCTGCGCGTCCTGGCCCTGATCAGCGTGGTGCTGTTGCCGTTACGAGGCTCTGCGCAAGACATGCCGCTCTTCCGCTGGGAGAATTTCACCACCGCAAACGGCCTGCCCGATAACCACGTCTTCTGCGTACTGGTCGACGGAAATCGTATCTGGGCGGGGACAGAAAACGGACTCGGCCTGTACGAGGACGGTGCCTGGAAAGTATTTCGTCCCGACCCGGATTCGAGAGAACAGAGCCTGGCGCATCAAGCGGTCCTCTCTCTTGCACTCGACAAGCGCACCGGCGATCTTTGGGTCGGTACCATGGGCGGACTCAGCCACATCTCGGCCGGCCGCATCGACACTTTCACCCAGCTGAATTCAGGCCTAAGCAACGACATAGTCTACGGAGTCGGAGTGCAAGGCGATTTCGTTTGGACCGCCACCGCCGCCGGTGCCAGCCGTCTGAACACACGCACCGGGCAGTGGTCCCTGTTCAACGAACGCAACACGCCGATGTACGAGATCTGGACCTACGCCGTCAGCCCCGCGGACGACAAAGTCTACTACGCGGTCTGGGGTGGTGGCGTACTCGAGTACGACGTCAAGACCGAACGCTGGAAAAACTATGACGATCCCGACGGCGAAACCGAGCTCGTCCTGATGAAAGACCAGGGCCTGATTCACGAGATCACAACCTCAGTCAGCTATGTCGACAAGATCCTCTGGGTTGCCACCTACTTTGGCGCCAGTCGCTATGACGGCCGGTACTGGCACAACTTCCTGCAGAAAGATAGCGGCTTGCCCAGCAATTTTCTCAACCAGGTCAAGGCCATCGACGCCAATCGCGCATGGTTCTCCACCGACAAAGGTCTCGCCTACTACGACGGCAGGAACTGGGCGGTCTACCGTCCCGCTCTCGATACTCACAAGCCCGAAATGCTGGTGCGCGACTCGGCCGGCACAGTAAAGAAGGTTGTGGTACAGAGCGCCCCGGCACACAACTACGTTCTCGGCATTGACCTTCAGGGTGACGACCTCTGGGTCGCCACCGCCAAGGGATTGAGCCACGGCATTCGTCAGAAAAATCCTGTCCAGACGGCACAAGTTTTGACCACACGCAAGGCAGCACAAAAGAAATGAATCCATCAGGAGCCAAGCACATGAATGTTCAAGAGTTGTTCGCGGAAGTGGCCACAGCCCCCGTCGTGAAGCGGGCCATCACTAATCACACAGCGTTGAACGAAGCCTACGACTACGGCAGTGCCTTCTCCCGCGGTATGAGGATCGACCTGAACGGCCTTACCGTGCTGCTGATCTCGGGTACCGCCAGCATCGATGACGCCGGCCTCACGGTCCACGTTGGCGACCTGCGCGCTCAACTCCGCCGCACCTTCGACAACATCACCAAGCTGCTGGCCGCGGAAGGCGCGACGTGGCACGACATCGTGCGCACAACCTGCTATCTCCGCGACATCGAGCGCGACTACCAGGCCTTCAACGAAGAGCGCACCGCCTTCTACAAAGAGCAGCAACTTGATCCGCTGCCGGCTTCCACCGGTATCCAGGCGATTCTTTGCCGCCCTGATCTGTTGATCGAAATTGAAGCGATTGCCATGTTCCGGCGGGAAACGCCTTCGGAGTAGCCATGCGCCTCGTAAGTATTTCCGTTGTCGCCGTGCTGCTGACCAGCGCGGCGTGGGCCCAGACGTCCGCTCCTTGTGCATGCGGCCACAATCCGCCCGGCCCACCCGCGCCACGTTCGCTCAAACCCTACACTGGCGCGCCGGAAGACTTGCGTCCATTTTCCAAATTCACCCCTCCTTATTATGAGTATTATCAGGACCTCGTCGAATATAACGGCGCCGCCCGCGATATCCCCGATCCCGATCTAAAGACTCTCAGCGAGATTCGCATTGGCTTTCTCGCGCCCCTCTACGATCACCCCGATGCCGTTTTCGGAAACCGCATGCTGAATGGCGCGACCATGGCGATCAACGAGGCCAACGCCACCGGCGGTTATGGTGGCAAGCCTTTTCGCCTGATCACCCACAACGACTACGACAACTGGCAGATGAGCAGGTCCGCTACAGAGGGTGCGGCGAAAGACTCTGCAATCTGGGGTGCGGCCTCGAACGACGCGGTCCGGATGATCTACGAAGATAAAGTCTGGGCCATGTTCGGCTCCATCAGTTCAGAGTCGACTCACATCGCCCTGCGCCTCACGCTGAAAGGCGAGACTCCGCTGGTGAACAGTGCCTCCACCGATCCCACGATTCCTGAAACCATCATCCCCTGGTACTTCACCGACATTCAGGACGACCGCGAGCAAGGCTATACCCTCGCGCGCCACATCTACACTGAACTCGGATTCAAGCGCGTCGCCCTACTCCGCGTGAATGACCGCTACGGTCGCTTCGGAGTCATCAAGTTCCGCGACGCCTCCCGGCGCCTCGGCCATCCCGTAGTGATCGAACAGAAGTTCATGCCGGGTGACACCGATTTCCGCCGCCAACTTCAAGTCATCGAAGACTCCCGTGTCGATGCCATCGTACTGTGGACCAGCGTCGGCCCCGCCGCGCAAATCCTGCAGCAAATGCAGGAACTCGGCATGAAGCAGCGCGTATTCGGCAGCCACCGCACGATTAGCGACGAAATGATCAAACAGGCTGGCCCCGCCGCCGAGGGGTTCGAAGCCGTTTTTCCCTACGATCCCACCCGCACCGACCCGCGCTGGCAGGATTTCAACTCGCGCTACGAAGCGGCCTTCCACGAAAAGCCGGATCACTTTGCTGCTCTCGCCTATGACGCGATGCAAATCCTACTGAACGCCATCTGCCGCGCTGGGCTGAATCGGGGCCGCATCCGCGACGCTCTGGCGGGAACTGAAAATTACAAAGGCGTTACCGGAGATATGGTCTTCGATCCCAACAGCAAGAACATCGCCCCGATGTTTCTCGCACACGTGCATAACGGGATGATTGAATACCGTCGCATCACCATGGAGAAGCCCTACGCTCGAGTCGGTGAGAACGGTGTTCAATACGCGGGTCCGAAAGTGCCCGACGAGTTTGCCGGCGACCTGAAGATTGGCGTCTTCGGTCCACACGCCGACGAACTCGTGCGAGCCCCTGAAACCATCCGCGTGCTGGACACGTTGAACACTCCAGGCAGGCACTTTTCTCTGATTGCAATTCCCTCTGAGTCGTCATGGGGCAAGGCCTCCGCCGATCTAGTGAAGGCCGTCTACCAGGAGCATGTGCTTGCCGTGGTCGCTCTGGACCGTGCGTCCAGTCATCTCGCCGAGCAGATTGCGGTCAAGTCATTCGTTCCCGTCGTAGCCATCTCTTCCGATCGTGCGTTGACCTCCACCAACATTCCGTGGATCTTCCGCCTGCCGCAGGGCACTCCTTTCGAACAGGCCTTGCAATCCCTGTCCGCGGCGATTGAGCAGGTTGGCCCAAACCGGGCCAGCATCCGCGCGTCGCTGGCCTCCGGGAAGCCTCTGGCCGGCGTGCGTTTTGAGTCGACAGGAGAACTTGCCAAGTAAGGTCGCCCGCTCCCCTGACGCTGCGGTCCATGCTGGGCGTCCCTCCAGACCCGTCTTCCAGCAAGCCTTTTCGACGTTTTGGAATCAAATCTGCACCCCGGAATAGCCCCACAGAACCGTCCAAAAATCACATAAAATCGTGGCGCCCTTCTCGCAGGGCTCGCCATGGATGCCACGGGATCCCCGAAAAAACTAGCCAGCCTTACTCGAGCGCCCACTAGAAATTCACCCTCTTTTCATGAGAGAACTAGGGAGTTGATGACAGACGGCAAACACCAAAGGGTTCGAGTGATTGACTCCCATACGGGCGGCGAGCCGACTCGAGTGATCGTCAGCGGAGGCCCCGATCTCGGAACCGGGCTGTTGTCCGACCGCCTGCAACGCTTTCGCCAAGAGCACGACAGTTTTCGATCGGCCGTGGTCAACGAACCCCGCGGTTCCGACGTGATGGTGGGAGCACTGTTGTGCGAGCCTGTCGATCCCGCATGCGCCGCCGGCGTCATCTTCTTTAATAATGTTGGATATCTCGGCATGTGCGGCCACGGTACCATCGGTCTCATGGCGCTCCGCGAAGGCCAGGTCTGGAAACAAGAGAGCATTGTCGGAAGCGTCTTCGAAGGCAGCGTTACGGTGCGGGACGGCAAGGTCTATCCCAGCATCAAAGGTGCCGCCTTCGTGAATGCGGACGCTGACCTTGTGCTCGACTCGCAAGATCCATTCTGTGTGGGGATTCGGGCGTGACGATGCAGATGAAGACGATCGATCAACTCCATCTCGCCTTTCACTTCGAAAAAGCGTTCGGAACTCAGCCCCGGATCTTTCGCGCTCCCGGACGCGTCAACCTGATCGGCGAACACACCGACTACAACGACGGCTACGTTATGCCCGCCGCGGTTGGCTTCTCGACCTACGTGGCGATTGCCCCTCGGCCGGATCGCAAGCTGGTGATCCACTCCAGTGAATTTCCCGACAATTTCGAATTCGATCTCGATCATCTGCCCGAAAAGCGTGTCGGCGCTTGGTGTGACTACGTCGTGGGGGTTGCCTCCGTTCTGCAGCAGAGCGGGCTCAGACTTGCTGGCGCAAACCTGCTTGTGCACGGGAAAGTCCCGATCGGCGCTGGACTCAGTTCGTCCGCGGCATTGGAAGTGTCTTCAGCGTTTGCACTGTTAAGCCTCACCGACGCGAGTTTGCCGCTGCCTGAAGTTGCCCAGCTTTGCCGCCAGGCTGAGAATAGTTTCGTGGGAGCACGAGTCGGCATCATGGATCAATTTGTTTCCTGCATGGGAAAAGCGGGACACGCTTTCTTCCTTGATTGCCGCTCTCTTGATTTCCGGTTCGTTCCGATTCCCGCAGGTCTTCAACTCGTGGTTTGCAATACTCTGGTCAAGCACGACCTCGCGACTGGCGCCTACAACACGCGCCGCGAAGAGTGCGAAGAAGGAGTGCGGCTGCTCGCAAGTTGGGATCCCGCAGTTCGAGCTTTACGCGATGTATCGGTCGAACTTCTCGATCGTCGCATCCACGACCTTCCCCCGACCATTGGGAAGAGATGCTCCCACGTGGTCCGCGAAAACCAGCGAACGCTGGACGCGGCTGGCGCACTTGCCGATGGAGACTTGGCGCGAGTGGGAGACTTAATGCTCGAGTCGCACAACAGCCTGCGTGACCTGTACGAAGTCAGTTGCAAGGAGCTCGATATCATGGTCGAGGCCGCTCAAAACCTGCCGGGCTTCGTGGGCGGACGCATGACCGGCGGCGGCTTCGGTGGATGCACCGTCAACCTCGTGCGCACAGAAAATGCCGAGGACTTCGCGAAGCAAATTGCCGAGCGCTATCGCGAAGCAACCGGAATTCGACCTCAGGTATACCTGTGCACCGCGGAAGACGGAGCCAGCGAGCTTAACTAGAACTCGTCTGGCTCTCCACGTTCGGCGCCCATCCTTGCAGTTTCACCAGCCAGTTCGCCGGTTCCGGCAAAATCGCGAACTTGGGCAAATCCCCGCGTACCATTGCCACTTCGTCGCAACAATGGAACCGCGGACAAGCATGGCAATCCTTGTAGATTTTGTCCGGAAGATCCTCGCGCTGAGCGATCGAGAATCCTTGCCCCGCAAAAAAATCAGGCTTGCGCGTGAACAGGCAAATGCAATCGACGCGATGGCGCTTCGCCTCGGCCATCAAGGCTTTTACAAGCCGTCCACCGCCGCCCTTGCCTTGAGCCCACGGAGCGACCGTGATCGATCGAATCTCCGCCAGGTGCGTGCCATACAAGTGCAGCGCGCCGCAGCCAATGATTCGGCCTTCATCTTCCAGCACCACGAAGTCCCGCACGTTTTCGCAAATCTCCGGCAGCGTACGCGGCAGCAGCGTCCCATCGCCAGAGTATGCCGAAATCAACTCGTGAATCTGTTGTGCGTCAGGCAAAATGGCTTTACGCGTGCGCATGGGCCTCCTCGCGAAGCGACTCGATCTTCTTCCTTGTGATTTGAATGGCCTGCCGCACCCGGCTCGGCGCGGTTCCTCCCGGAACATCGTGCACCGCAAGCACCGCGGCCAATTTCAACGACTCGTAAAAATCCTGATCGAACGCCGCACTCAGCGCCTTCAGTTCATCGAGGGCCAAATGCTGAAGTTCGCAGCCGCGCTCGACGCAAATCTGCACCGCCTTACCGATCCGCTCGTGGGCGATTCTCGAGGGGACTCCGCGCGTCACCAGATACGTTGCTCCCGCCCATGCGTTCATGAATCCCGACTCAGCCCCCTGATGCATGCGCTCCTTGTTGAATTCCACCGTCTTCATCCATCCCGCCACCAGCGGCAACATCTGCTGCAGCGTGTCCGAAGAGTCGAACAGAGGCTCCTGAGTTTCCTGCAAGTCTTTGTTGTAGGCCAGTGGCAGGCCTTTCACCGCGACCATGAGCGTCGTGGCATTCCCCAGAATTCGCCCGCTCTTGCCGCGCACCAGCTCCAGCAAGTCTGGATTCTTCTTCTGTGGCATCGCGCTGCTTCCCGTGGAGTACGCTTCCGGCAGAGCAAGAAAGCCGTACTCCTGAGAAGAAAACAGAATCATTTCCTCCGCCCAGCGGCTCAAATGCATAGCCAGTAGTGACAGCGTGTTCACGAACTCAAGAAGAAAGTCCCGGTCGCTGGTGGCGTCAATACTGTTTGCGGTCGCACCGTCGAATCCAAGACTGTCGGCCATCAATACCCGGTCCAGCGACAAGGTCGCACCTGCGACCGCGCCCGATCCTAGCGGGCAAATATTCATCCGCTTTCTGCAGTCCGCAAGCCGGTCTGCATCGCGCAAGAACATTTCGACATACGCCAGCAGCCAGTGTCCAAGCAGCACCGGTTCGGCTCTTTGCAGATGCGTATATGCGGGCATGGCAGCGTCCGCCGCCTGCTCCGCGCGGTCCACAACCACGCTACACACTTCCGCCAGTTCGTGCCGCAGTTGATCGATCGTTGCTCGCACATAGAGCCGCAGGTCGGTCGCAATCTGCTCGTTGCGGCTCCGCCCACTGTGCAGCTTGTATCCAGTTTCCCCGATCAACGCGACCAGTTGCTTTTCGACGAAATGATGAACGTCTTCGGCTTCATCGTCTTCGAGGAAGTAGGACGACTCCGCCGCCTTCTCGCCAATCTGCTTCAGCCCCTGCAAGATACCGATTAGCTCATCGGACGACAAAATGCCCGCGGCCTTCAGCGCTCGCGCGTGCGCGTTGCTGGCCATCAGTTCGCACTTCAGCAACCGCCGGTCGAAGCTGAACGACCGCTGCCAGCGCTCGAAATCAGGATCCAGCGACTGCCGGAACCTCCCCGACCACATCTTCATCGCGCGACCTCCACGCGGGCGCGCGCCCTCGACCGCGAGGGCAATCCGAGAATGCGAATAAATCCCGCGGCGTCTTTCTGGTCGTAGCTGTCGCCCATGGTGAACGATGAAAGATCGGTGCGGTAAAGCGAGTGCTCCGATTCGCGGCTGACCACGGAAACGTTTCCCTTGTAAAGCGACAGGGTAGTGCTTCCCGTCATTTCTTTCTGCGTGCACTCGACGAAAGCGTCCAAGGCCTCGCGCAGCGGCGTGAACCACAGCCCGAAATACACCATCTCCGCATACTTGAGCCCGACGTGCTGCTTGAAGTGCGCGACTTCACGCTCCAGGCACAACGCCTCCAGTTCGCGATGCGCCGCCATCAACAGCGTGCCGCCCGGAGTCTCGTAGCATCCCCGCGACTTCATCCCGACGAAACGGTTTTCGACCAGATCGATCCGCCCAATCGCGTTGCGCGCCCCGATTTCGTTTAGCAATTCCACCAGTGACACGGGATCCATTTCCATCCCATTCACCGAGACCGGAACTCCCTTTGCGAAGCCAATGCGCACTTGCTCTTCCTTGTCCGGCGCCTCCTGCGGCGAGCGCGTGATCTGCCACGTTGTCGGAAATGGTGCGTTACCGGCATCTTCCAATTCTCCGCCTTCATGACTGATATGCCACAGATTGCGGTCGCGGCTGTGAATCTTTTCGCGGCTCGCCGCCACTGGAATTCCGTGCTGCTCCGCGTAATCGAGGCAATCTTCCCGCGACTTCAAATTCCACTCCCGCCACGGTGCGATGATCTTCAACTCCGGGGCCAGCGCCTGATAAGTCAGCTCAAATCGCACCTGATCGTTGCCTTTGCCCGTGCATCCATGCGATACCGCAGTTGCCCCCTCGCGCAGAGCTACCTCTACCTGATGTTTCGCGATCACCGGACGTGCGAGCGAAGTTCCGAGCAGATACTTGTGCTCGTAAACGGCTCCGGCCTTCAGGGCAGGGAACACGTACCCCGTCAGGAATTCCTCCCGGAGATCCTCCACAACCACTTTGCTGGCGCCGGTTTTATAAGCCTTCTCGACCACCGCCTCAATATCGTCTCCTTGGCCCACATCGCCGACCATCGCGATGACGTCGTAGGAATAGTTTTCTTTCAACCATGGAATGATGATCGACGTATCCAATCCACCGGAATAAGCGAGAACAACCTTCTCAGGCATGAGCGCTCCTTACGGGCAAGCGCACCGCGCCGCCCAGCAATAAATAAAGAATGGATTTCTGAACGTGCAGCCGATTTTCCGCCTGCTCGAAGATGACTGAGTTGTCCGAGTCCATCACCTCATCGGTGACTTCCTCTCCGCGATGTGCCGGAAGGCAATGCATGAACGCCGCATGAGGAGCGGCTTCCGCCATGAGTTGGCGATTTACTTGGTACGGCGGGAATATTTCCGCGCGCTGCCCCGCCTCGTTCTCTTGCCCCATGCTCGCCCATGCATCCGTATAGACGGCGTCAGCCCCCGCAACCGCCACATGCGGATCGGTCAGCAACTCGATTTGCGCGCCCGTCTGTTTAGCGATTTTTCGTGCATCGGCGACCATCTGCGCGTTCGGCGCATAGCCCTTCGGCGTGGCGATCCGGATCGACGAACCCAGGCAGGCGCACGTCAGCATCAGAGAATGCGCCACATTGTTGCCATCCCCGACATACGCTAGCGTGATTTTTCGCACATCGCCGAACCGCTCCTGCAGCGTGAAGTAGTCCGCCAGCGCCTGGCACGGATGCTCCAGATCGCTGAGCGCGTTAATCACCGGTACCGCGGCAAAACGAGCCATGCCTTCGATGGTCTCCTGCGCGAAAGTGCGCAGCACGATCACGTCCACCCAGCGCTCTAGATTGTGCGCGATGTCGCTCAGCGTCTCGCGAGCGTCGAGTCGGCTCTGGGACTGGTCCACGAACATGGCCGTTCCACCCAGGCTCGTCATCCCCGCTTCGAAAGTCAGCCGCGTCCTGAGGGAAGGCTTCTCGAAAAACATCACCATTTGTTTTCCCGCCATCGACCGTTGAAAAACCGATGGCCGCGACTTCATGAGTTCCGCCAGGTGCAATACGGCTTGAACCCCTTGCGGTCCAAGGTCGCGCGTCGACACCAGGTCTGGACACCAGAAGGTGCTGGGGAATGTCTCCGGCACTGCTGGCGCCGGTACTCTGCTTTGCAATGGACTGTTCAACTCTGACTCCTGTCTTGAAACTGTTCCCGAACTCATGCGCAGGTCACTTCTGTTCCGCAATTCAGTTTCGTAAGATAGAACTGCGGCAGCGCGTCAGCTTCTGCGGCGGGCAATATACGCACCCGGCCCACGCCCTGTTTTAGAGCCTGTTTGCAGGCCTCCAGCTTCGGCAACATGCCTCCGCTGATGACGGCTCCTTCCACCATGTCCTGCGCTTGCTTGGTGCTCAGCCACGGAATCACGGTCCCTTCCGCGTCTTTCACTCCGGGCACGTCAGTTAGGAAGATAAGCGCGTTGGCGTGGCAGGCCGCGGCGCAGGCCGCCGCCATCTCATCGGCATTCACGTTGTAATACTCTCCGTCCGCGCCTAGCGCGAGCGATGCGAGCACCGGAATTCCGCCTTGCTGCCACAACGCTTCGATCCAGCACGGCTCCGCAAAACAAATCTCGCCGACGAATCCCACATCGTTGCCCTGAATATGCTTTCGGCGCGCCCGGAACGTCATGCCATCTCCACCACAGAATCCAACGGCAGGCATGCCTGCAGCTTGAATCGCGGCCACCAGTTTCTTGTTCACCATGCCGCCCAGCACCATCAGAGCGACGTCGCGCGTCTCAGCATCAGTCACGCGCAGCCCGCCAATGAACTCGCTCTGCTTGCCGAGTTGCTTCAGAACGCGCGTCAGCGCAGTGCCACCGCCATGAACCACGACGACGCGATGCCCATCCTGCGCCAGCTCCGCAATCGCCCGAGCGCACTTGCGCAGAGTGGGAGCATCCTCGAGTGCCGCTCCGCCGATTTTGACCACGATAATCACAGCAGTCCCTCGTCTTCCGACCACCCGTACATCAGATTCATGTTCTGCACTGCCTGTCCGGCCGCGCCCTTCAGCAGGTTGTCGATGCAGGAGATCAGAACCAGTCGCTTGCCATCTTCCGCCAGGCAAAATCCCAAGTCGCAATAGTTCGTTTGCAGCGAGAATTGCACTTGCGGAAGTTTCGGAGTGTGGAACACCCGCACCCAGCGTTTGCCCGAATAAAAGTTTTCAAAGCACGACTCCACTTCCAACGGTGTCATCTCATGGTTCAGATGCAAATAGATCGTCGACAGAATTCCACGTGGAATCGGAAGCAGGTGCGGCGTAAAGATCAGCTCCGCAGAGCCAAGTCCGAGTTGTTCGACAATCTCACCGACATGCCGGTGATTGAAAACCGAATATGCCGACAAATTGTCGGCCACCGAAACAAAGTGCGTCTTGGCGGTCGGTTCCTTGCCCGCTCCCGACACACCCGACTTCGAATCGGAGACGATCCCGTGCGTGCGATCGACGACGCCAGACTTGACGAGGGGTGCCAGCGCCAGGATCACCGACGTCGCATAGCATCCCGGGTTCGCCACCAGCGTGGCATTGGCCACGCGATCGCCATTTAATTCGGGCAATCCGTAGACGGCTTTCTCCGTAAGTTCGGCAGCCGAAACCGCATCCGAATCCCGGAAGTTGTAAATGGCGCGATGTTGTTCCTGCTTCAACCGCCACGCGCCACTCAGATCGATGACGCGCAAGCCGTGCGCCAGCGCCTCCGGTACAAGCGCGCGCGACGCTTCATGCGGCGTAGCCAGAAACAACAACTCCACTCCTTGCTGCTTCATCGCCGGCCACGAGAGCGCATGCAGAGGATAGCCTCCATTGCCGTAAAGGGCGGGGAACACGTCCGCCAAATCCGAGGCGCTTCCGTTATCCGCCGATCGCCGCAGCAGAAACGGCTTTTCCAGCCGCGGATGACGCAGAAGAATTCGCGTCAATTCCAGCCCGGAATATCCTGTCGCGCCCAGCACAGCGGTTTTGAGTTTCGCAGCCACTAGCCCAGCATCTCCTCAATCCGGCCCGCCAGCTTCCGCGCGTCATCCTTGTCCGGGCACACAATCAAGATGGTGTCGTCGCCGGCAATCGTGCCGACCACCTCGGACCAGTCAGCCTCGTCCAATGCCGCTGCCACCGGCTGCGCGCTGCCCACAATCGTCTTGATCACCAGTTGGTTCTGCGCCGTTCGAATATCAAGCACAAACTCGCGCACTAACCGGGACACCGGAGGCAGCGCGACTCCCGCGCCACTCTCGCCCTGCGGCAGGGAATAACCGTGAGAAGTTTTGCTCAGATTTAGATCGCGAATGTCCCGCGACAGCGTAGCCTGTCCAACCTTGAACCCGCGCTTGCGCAGAAGTCGCTGCAGATCCTCCTGGCTGGCGATGGACCCGTGCTTCAGCACATCCAGAACCGCCCGTTGCCGCAGTGTTTTATTCATAATGAATAAATATGCACGCTAATGCATAAATATGTCTATATCTTACGGACCCCTCCCCAAATGTCAAGAGAAAAGGTCCGCACAGGTTACTTTCTGATGCCCGAGGCAAGGCGAGAAAAAGTCAGCGCTCGCCGCCAAAAATCACACGCCGCACTCCGCCGCTTGGTAGACTACTTCGCGGTCTGGAAGAGCACTCGCGAAGCAGGTTGAGAGGCACAGTCCAATCGCACCCCGGAGATAGGAATGAACCCGAAGCCCACGCTGATGGCGGAATTGATCGCGGAGTTCCTCGGCACCTTTGTCCTGATTCTGTTCGGCACAGGTGTGGTTGCCATGGTGGTGTTGTTTCCTGCAAAAGATGCGGGGGAAACCGTTCACGGGGGCTTCACCAACATTACCCTCGGCTGGGGACTGGCAGTGACGATGGGGATTTACATCGCGGGCAAAGTGTCGGGAGCGCATCTCAACCCCGCGGTTACCTTGGCGTTCGCGGTCTTTCGTGGCTTTCCATGGCGCAAAGTTGTGCCCTATTCCAGCGCGCAGACCGCCGGTGCGTTTGCGGCTGCGGCTCTTGTGTATTGGAATTATCTGCCGGCGTTCCGGCAAACCGATCCGCAACTGGAGCACACTGCCGGAGTCTTCACCACGTTTCCTGCCTTCCCCGCAGTTGTTCAGGCAGGCTTTCTGGACCAGTTCATCGGCACCGGTTTGCTGCTGCTTCTTATCTTCGCCATCGTCGACGAATTCAACTCGCCGCCCGGAGCCAATTTGGCGCCAGCCATGATCGGATTGGTCGTGGTCGCCATCGGCATGAGTTTCGGCGGCATGCACGGCTATGCCATCAATCCAGCGCGCGACTTCGGTCCTCGGCTCTTCACGGTGGTCGCCGGATTTCGCAACAACGGCCTCACCGACGGAACCCACGTGTGGTGGATTCCCGTCGTCGCGCCCTTGCTCGGCGGCCTGGCAGGGGCCGCCCTCTATGACTTTGGGATCCGGCGCTTCCTGCGCCCCGTCAACTCTTAGCGCGCTACCGAATGTTCGAGGAGGAACCGTGAAATACGTTTTAGCTCTCGATCAGGGCACCACCAGTTCGCGAGCTCTCTTGTTTGACGAGGAGGGAGTCGTTCGCGCCGTCGCGCAACGTGAATTCGATCAGATATTTCCCCAGCCCGGACGGGTCGAGCACAATCCTGAGCAGATCGCCTCCTCGCAAATTGCCGTGGCGTTGGAAGCCCTCGCTCAAGCCAAGGCACAGCCCAACGACGTGGCCGCCATCGGCATCGCCAACCAGCGCGAGACGACGATTGTTTGGGATCGCGATACGGGGGAGCCCACCCACAACGCCATCGTCTGGCAAGACCGCCGCACCGCCGACTTCTGCGAACGCCTCCGCAGCGCAGGTCACGGCCCGCTCATCCAGCAGCGCACCGGACTGCTCATTGATTCTTATTTCTCAGCCAGCAAGATTTCCTGGATCTTAGAAAATGTTCCCGGCGCGCGCAGCCGCGCCGAGGCCGGCCGGCTGGCGTTCGGCACCGTCGATACCTGGCTCCTCTGGAAACTGACCGGCGGCAAGGTTCACGCCACCGACGCCAGTAACGCCTCGCGCACCATGCTCCTCAACATCCACACTGGCGCATGGGATCACGAACTTCTCGATCTGTTTCGCGTTCCACTCTCCATGATGCCGGCGGTGCGGGCCTCTAGCGAAGTCTACGGTGAAGTGAGCGCTGTAAAGGGTCTCAACAACATTCCGCTCGCAGGCATCGCCGGCGATCAGCAGGCCGCGCTATTCGGTCAGCGCTGCATCCGCCCCGGCCTCACCAAGAATACCTACGGCACCGGCTGCTTCATGCTGCAAAACACGGGCCGCCGCGCAGTGCCGTCTTCCAATCGCCTGGTGACGACCGTTGCCTGGAAGATTGGCGATGTCACCGAGTATGCTCTCGAGGGCAGCGTCTTTGTTGGCGGCGCCGTCGTCCAATGGCTCCGCGACGGCCTCGGCCTGATTCGTCGTTCCGAAGACGTCGAGGCTCTAGCCAATTCCGTCTCCGACAATGGCGGCGTCTACTTCGTTCCCGCCTTCGTTGGATTGGGCGCCCCGCACTGGGATTCCTACGCGCGTGGCTCCATGTTTGGACTCACCCGTGGCACCACCGCGGGCCACCTCGCCCGTGCAGCGCTCGAGAGCATCGCCTACCAGGTCGCCGACCTGCTCGACGCCATGCGCCTCGATTCCGGCGACTCCGTGCAGGAACTGCGCGTCGACGGCGGAGCCGCGGCCAACGACAGCCTTATGCAATTTCAGTCCGACATTCTCGGCGTGCCCGTCATTCGCCCGGCGATCACGGAGACCACGGCGTTAGGCGCCGCCTACCTCGCCGGCTTGGCCGTTGGCTTCTGGAAGAAGGAGATCGACGCCTCCGCTAGCGGCAAGAGACCGCCGCTTCAATCCGCAAATGCCGGCATCGCAGGCGCGCCTCTTGCGGAACCGTTGGAACGAGGCCGTCGCACGATCCAGGAATTGGGAGTCCGGATCGACCGAGGGTCGCTAATTTAAGGCTCGTACCAGAACACCGCGCCCCTGGTAATTGGAGGCAGTGTAAATGTCATGCTGTCGCCGTGACGCACCCCGTGGATCGCCTGCGCCTCGCCCAGAAAAGGAAGGACGAAGCCCTTCCCGCCTTTCGCCGTTACGCTAACCTCGGCTCCCATTTGCGGCGTCTGCACCGGATTCACCCCTCCACGCAGCCCGGCAAAGTTGGCGAAGAAAACGTTGAGATGACCATCGGAGGTGCGAGCGATCGACGTCGCCACCTGCGATCCAGCCTTGACCTGCACAGAGTCGCCACCGCGCAGACTCGAGAGGAACGCCGCCTCAGAATCCGGCGACGCACGTTCAAAGTCTTTTTCCAGTTCCGCGTTATAGGCCCGCCCCGGGCACGATGCAAACCGCATTACATTCTGCGAACTGCCCACGCCCGTAGCGTCCGTCCCCGTGATCACCAGACGATTCCCCTGACCAGAAAAACTCTGCATCCAACTCTTCTCGCTCTCCCCCAGCACGCGTACATCCGGCAGCACGAGCGTCTTGCCGCGAAATTCCGAGAGCGTCCGGGGCGTCACAATCTGAAACTCAAGATGCTTCTGCATCAGCAGAATCAGAATCCCGCGATACGAAGCGATGAAATCCTGGGCATAGAAATTCCGCGTCTCCGGCGAAAAGTAAACGCCAATCGGATCCACCGGCGAGCGCGGCAGGTAAAACGTCTTCTCATGCGCGTGAATCCATGAGAAGATCTTCGTTCGCGTCGGCAGATCATTCGACCCCGCCATCGAATGCCCCGGAGCGTCCCAGAAGTTCGCGCCCGCCATGACCTGCGACATCGACAGATTCATCATAGATTCGCGAATCATGGCCTCGCTTCCATCCACCTTCTTATCGCCGTCCCACGAGTAGTTCAGGATCCAAGTCGCCTTCCCCTGCGCGAACGCACGAAACGAGTGCATCCCCACCTGATAGCGGAACCAGTCCAGCGGCTTCCGCGACGACGCCATGTGGTCGCCTTCGCCAAATTCATATTCGTGCGCAATCGCATCGACCACCGGATAGAGGCTGTAGACATCGGCCCCAACGCGCACCGACTCCCCCTCAATCCCAGGATAGATTTCAGGAATCGTCTTGATCTTCGGATTCACGGCCTTCGCGGTACGGTCAATCTCGCTCAGAAAATCAGTGAAGGTCTGAATCCTGAACGTAACCCACTTGTGGAACGCCGGGTCAGAAAAATCGCCCAGCTTCAAATCGTGCTTCGCATCGAGTCCGGTCTGCTGCTTGAAGGCCGCAACCGTGTAGTCATCGAAACTGGCCCACGTGTCTTCCCAGCCGTCGAAGTGCGTCATCCAGTAAGGAATATCAATGTAGATGCCGTCAATTCCCGTCGCCGCAATCTGCCGCACCCGCTCCATGTACGTCTTGCGCCACTCGGTAGCATATGGGCTGACCCAAACGTCCTCGTCTCCCTTCCGAATCCAGAACGCCGTTCCGCCGCCAAAAATCGCAGGTTCTCCGGTGATCTTGCGCTGCAACCAGTCGGGATGATCCTTCGCCATCGTATGCGGGACCTGATCGCCATGCGCCGTGATGCACTCGGTCCCAGCAATGTAGACGAAGGCGTAATTGCCCGCTTGGTGCGCCGCCTCGGCCACCTCGCGGATCGCCTTCAGTTTCTCTTCTGGATTGAGAAAGCTCTCGTAGCGTCCGGGAATGTCATTGTCCACTTCGATCCCGAACACCCCGCTGGCCTGCGCCTTGCGCACGATCTCCAGCGCATCGCCGCCCTTCAACCCATAAGCGCCGATGCGAACGTAGTTCGTCCAGTTTTGCGTTCCGGAATCAGGCCCCGCGACCAGCCCCATTGCGAACAAGAATAAGGAGAGAAATGCGAACAGAGCTTTTCGTGTCATACTCGCCCTCGAATCCGTATTCACCAACGCGATTCACTCTGGCCGCGATCAAGCCACACATACTCCTGCTCGCTCGGCGGCAAGGTCCGTACCGTCTACCGCTTGAGCAGGCTCTTTTAGAACTCGAATCTCAAGCCAAACTGGAAGGATCGCGGACTTTCCCCTTGCGGGGCGCCCGTAATTGTCCCGAAAAACTGATCTCCCACGGACGAATTCGGCTGTGCAAAGCGCGGGTGATTAGTGAAGTTGAACATCTCTGCCCGCACCTCGATCCGCATGTTTTCTTTCGGCACAAACGACTTGTAAACGTTCAGATCCATGTTGTGGATGCCGTCGACGCGCAGCCCGGAAAAGTACCGTGGAGCGTTCCCGGGAACCTGGTCGCCGGGGTCGGCAAAGCAGTTGGGGTTGAGATAGGTGGGAGTCGCAACGTTTCCCACATTCTGCCAGTCCAAGGCCACGTCGTGCATGCTGGTCCCGGTCTTAAGTTGGGAGCACACAACTTGAGGGCGCTGGGTGCCGTT
Organism: uncultured Acidobacteriaceae bacterium; assembly: GCA_963752175.1. GTDB lineage: Bacteria > Acidobacteriota > Terriglobia > Terriglobales > Acidobacteriaceae > Sulfotelmatobacter. The sequence continues at coordinate 478,963 of CAVVXZ010000018.1, read as the reverse complement.
CGCCAGACGGGCGTTAGACATGCCGAGGGCCATCGGTTGTCCCGATTGCTCGGTGATGATCGTCGCGAGCGACCAGCCTCCTACAAAGCCGTCGACCACTCGGTTCATATTGCCGCCGATCCATTGGTTGCGCCCAATCGGCAGGTCCACGACCACGGCCAGCGCAAGCCGCTGTGGCGTATCGTTTCCCCCAATGCTGTGTTCCAGGTTCAGGCGATCCAGTTGTTGCGGGATGCCGGCCCCGAGCGAACCTACCCAGTTGTTCCTGCCCGCCGACGAATCGTCGGTTGCCTTCGCTATCGTGTAGCTACCCTCAAAACTGACGTGGTGCGTAGTTCGCTTCTGGAAGCGAATCTGCAGAGCGTTGTACCAGGAACTCGCTTCCTCGATCATCAGCGCCTCAAAGTCGCCGTTGAATTGCGGGAACTGGTTCAACAGAGTCCCCAAGGCCAGCGTCGAATTGCCGTAGTTCGAATTCGGTTCGTTGAAGCACGGATGCGAAGCGCTCGACACACAAGGGGCATTGAACATGGAATAAAACGGGTTGCCCACTTGCGTCTGAAGAAAGTTGCTCACGCAGCTGTCCCCCGAGCAACTCGAATCCGTCGGAGTTACCGCTGCGGTGACTTGGGCCAGCAAAGTCGAAGGCATGAAAGAACGGTTGTTTGTGCCAGCCCATGGCAAGTGCGTACTTCGGTTGGCGGAGTAGTCGACGCCGAGCACGATCTGGCTGGGGAGCATCCGCTGGATTCCCAGATTCCACATGTAAATGTTGGCGTCTCGCGCCGCCGTCGTGCCTAGATCGTTCGGGTTCTGATAACCCCAGTTGGCAAACTGGCCGTACTGTGTACCCTGCGGACCGGTAAAGCCTGCGGGAAACGGATTCTCCAGAGTCGCGGATTGGGTGGCGAAATTGTCGTTCGTAAAAAACAGGTTCGCGGTCTTGCGGAACGCCGAGCCGGGATACTGGAAGTTTGTGGCCGGGCTCATTCCGAAATAGATGCCCGCCCCGCCACGCACCACCGTCTGCTGACCAAGTTGGTAAGAGAAACCCACCCTCGGCCCAAGGTCCTTCCAGTAGGTCGGAATTGTCCTCATGCTCGACGTCGGGAATTGCGTAGTGCCGAGCACCTGTTGCGAGGCAGGCAAGTTGAGTCCAACGCTCTGCATCTGCGCCTGAGCGCTCACGGCCCCCGCTTGTTGCGCAGCGGCCGGCAGGCTGGTTAGGTCGATACTCACGCCGCTGTTCGCGGTGAAATTGCTGAACTCGATCTGGTTCCCGCGCGATGTGTAAGGCGAACTCCACTGGTATCGCAAGCCCAGATTGACCGTGAGCTTCGAGGTTACCTTCCAGTCGTCCTGGACATAAAATCCCGTCTCCAGCGACTTGTTCGCGACCGAAGGCGTCACCACCAGTTGACTGGAGGCATTGATATTGTCGCCGTAACCAAAAGCCAGGCTCGCGAAGGGATTGCCGGTCGGGTTCCCTGAAGCATCTGTGTTGCTGTTCGGAGTCGGCGATGTCGTGTCATCCGTAAAGGTCATGAAGCCGGTCGGGTAATTCGGCTGCCAGAAATTGTTGTAGAAAATTCTCTGCTCGCCGCCAACTTTAATCAGATGCGCCCCTTTGGAAATCACCAACTGTGTGGAGTAACTAACCAGGGTATGGGCAAAGGTAGTGTTAATGCAGCACTGATCGTAGAGATTTGTCCAAGGTGAACTTCCCTGCATCAGAAACGTCGGCATCTTGTCGATCCCGTTGGCCGTTTGGAACACCGAAGGCAATCCCTGAACGCCTGCTGGCAGCGAGGCGTTGAAACTGGAGATCGTCGGGATGCTCGGGACCGACAGTTCGTGCACCCGGTCGACTCCTACATGGCTCGTCCAGACCATCCGCGGGTTGATGGTCCAGGTATATTCCAGCGAAGCGTTCTGCGCCACCGTCACGCCGCTCGCGATTCCGTCATTATCGAAGCCGTCGCCCAGGGTCAGCGGAGTCGTATAGTTGCTCCAGCCTCGGCTGTAGCGGCCGCTGATGCGGTTCCTGTCGTTGATCTGGTCGTCTATCTTGATGTCGAACTGGTAATCCGGACCCGACGCTAGCGTCGTGTAGTTGTAGTTATTGAATTCGTTTCCGTTGCTGGGCTTCGGATAGAGATTGAGGACAGCCAATCCGATGGGATCCAATTCGCTGGGCGGGATCACGTTCGCTTGGCCGTTGTACTGCACCTGCGGCCGGGTTACGCACGGATTCCCACACCCTTGCGCGGTCGGGTCGTAAATAGGATTCGCTGTCGCCGAAAAGTCGCCTTGCCGTTCCGCCAGCGTCGGTACGGTCACAACTCCGCTGGACGCGCTGGAGCTTGCTACCTTCTCGAAGTCGACAAAAAAGAACGTGCGGTTCTTTCTGATCGGGCCGCCCAGCGAAAATCCACCCTGGTCGCGCTTGCTGTCCGGCTTTGGACCGACGTTGGCGGGATTGAAGAAATCGCGAGCGTCCAACTGCGCGCGCTGCAGAAAATACCAGCCACTGCCATGGAAGGCATCGGTTCCGCTCTTCATCACCATGTTTACTACCGTGCCGCCATTGTTGCCGAACTCGGCCGAGAAGCTGTTGTTCTGCACCTTCATTTCCTGCATGCCCTCGATCAGGGGCTCGTAGTAGACGTTAGTATTCCCTCCCTCACCTTGTTCCGGCGCGCTGATCAGGGCGCCGTCCAGCCGTATCTCGGCGGTCGCGTTGCGCTGCCCGTTGGAAGTGAAGTTTGTTCCCGTGGGATAGTTATAGGCATCAGTGGTGCCCGACCCCGCCACCTCGGTCACGCCCGCCGCCAGAAACGTCAGGCCAAAGAAGCTGCGGTTCGCCAGAGGGAGTTCTTTCACATATTCGCTGCTGATGTCCGTGCCCAGAGTCGCACTCTCGGTGTCCAGCAACGGAGCCGACTGCGTGACTTCGATACTCTCACTCACGCTTAACGGATGCAGCACGAAATCCACACTGGTCTGCTGGTCGACCTGCAGAACGACATTCTTCTTCTCCATGACGCGAAAACCGGTCACCTGCGCCTTGATGGTGTAACTCGCGGGACGCAGTCCGGTGAAGAAATATTGACCGTGCTCGTCGCTTTGCGCCGTCTCCGAGATGTTGGTCGCATCATTGGTGATTGTGATCGTGGCCTTCACCAACAGCGCCCCGGTCTGGTCCGTCACCGTTCCGCGCACTTGCGCCTGATACGATCCTTGCGCGAAGGCCGCCGTTGCGGCTGCCAGTGCCAACGTGACAGCAACGATCAAAGCTGCAAAGAGAGTTCGGGATACACGCATGCGAGCCTCCACGGACGCGACTTTCATATTATTACGAGTTAAAACTATTACTTTCGCTTATGATCGTTGTCAAGTCAAATCGCAGCCCAGTAAAAGCGATTGGCTATTCAAGGGTTTCGCCGCCTTTTCGGCACGATCGCGCTTCGCTCTTTACGTCGTTCTCGCGAGGTTCCGACTGGTTTCTTCTTGTTTCACGCGAGCACGTCCCGTAGTCTGTTGGGCTGTCAATCCTCAGTATCCAAGGAATTCTCGCGAAATGTCACGCCCTCATTGTTGTGTGTGGTTACTGATGATTGTCTCTATGGTGGCGCTGATTCCGGCCTTTCCTGCCACTCCTGACCCGGACAGTGTTTCCCTTTCGAACTCCGCTATCTCCGCGACGTGGTCCATCCGTGGCGGGTCGTTGCGCTGGCAGAGCCTGACAAATCACTTCACGGAAGTCAGTTTGCCTCTCGACGGAAGTGTGTTTGAGCTGGTGCCCAAAGAGGGCCCGGTGCTGCGCTCCGCCGACTTCAAGATCGTTGGGGCGCCAGTGCTTCGCGAGATTCCTCCCTTGCCGATCTCGTCGAAAGCTGCTGACCGCTTGCCGGGAAGGGAATTGCGCGTCGTACTCGAGGACCCTTCCGCAAAAGTCCAAGTCATTTGGAAGGCGATCCTCCGCGAAGGCGCCAACTACGTTCGTCAGGAAGTGTCGATCCACGCGCTGCACGAGCCTCTCGCGCTAGCGCAGATCGGCCTCATCGACGCCATCGTGCCCGGGGCTTCAGTCTCTGGCGAGGTGAAAGGGTCGCCCGTCACTGCCGGAACCTGGTTCCTGGGCTTCGAGCATCCTCTCTCGGAGTGTCGCGTCCGTGACGACCGCGCTACCTGCTGGCTCTCCCGCGAACTTCCCGTGCAGACTGGCTTGCCCGTGACCTATTCCTCTGTCGTCGGCGTGGCTCATGCCACGCAGCTACGCCGCGACTTCTTGAACTATGTGGAACTCGAGCGCGCCCATCCTTATCGAACCTTTCTGCACTACAACTCCTGGTACGACCTTGGTTATTTCGATCGCTACAACGAGCACGACGCGGTTGCTGTGGTTCAGAGTTTCGGCGAGGAACTCACGAAGAAGCGTGGCGTCAGACTCGACAGCTTTATGTTCGACGATGGCTGGGACGATCCCACAACTCTGTGGAAGTTCAACCCCGGCTTTCCTGATGGATTAACCAAGGTGGCGCAGACCGCCGCCAATTACGGAGCTGCTCCCGGCATCTGGCTTTCCCCATGGGGCGGTTACGACAAGCCGAAGGAGCAGCGCCTTGCCTCCGCCCACGCGCAGGGCTTCGAGACCAACGAAGGCGGGCTCGCGCTGTCGGGGCCCAAGTACTACAAGTATTTCCGCGACACCTGCCTCGACCTCATCGCAAAGTATGGCGTCAACCAGTTCAAGTTCGATGGCACAGGCAATGCGAATGAAGTCATCAAGGGCAGCGAGTTCGACAGCGACTTTGACGCTGCCATCCACTTGATCGGCGACTTGCGTGCGAAAAAGCCAGATATCTACATCAACCTCACCACGGGCACGTATCCGTCGCCCTTCTGGCTGCTCTATGCGGACTCAATCTGGCGCGGCGGCGACGACCACAGCTTCGCCGGTGTCGGCACCAGCCGTCAGCGTTGGATCACCTATCGCGACTCGCAACTCTACCGCTGGGTCGTCGAGGACGGCCCGCTGTTCCCGATCAACTCGCTCATGCTTCACGGCTTGATCTTCGCGCGCTATGCGCACCGGTTGGGTGACGATCCCGGCCACGACTTTCCCGACGAAGTTCACGACTACTTTGGCACGGGCACGCAGCTGCAGGAGATGTACATCACGCCAACGCTGCTGTCGTCAGAGAGTTGGGACGTGCTGGCCGAGACCGCAAAGTGGTCGCGCGACAATGCGCAAACACTCAAAGATTCCCATTGGATCGGAGGCGATCCGGCGCGATTGGAAGTCTATGGATGGGCATCGTGGTCGCGCGAGCAGGCAATCGTGACCCTGCGCAACCCCAGCGACCAGCCTCAGGATTTCACCGCCAGCCTCACGACGCTCCTGGAGCTGCCCTCAGGCTCCGCGCCCACCTACGCCGCGCGTAGTCCGTGGAGGAGTGACGGCGGGCATTCGGCTGTAAATATTCCTGCGAAAGAGCAGCACTCGTTCCACCTGCAACCGTTTCAAGTGTTAACGCTGGAATTGCTGCCGTCGAAGTAGCGCAGTATGTGGGGACAGCCGCATCGCTGTCCGCCAGGCGCAGCCTGGCGAGGGTCCCGCGCATCATAAATGGCATAGGGGAATCAGCATGAAAGCCGCCATCCTAACCTCACCCCGACCGGTTTCCGAGCGCCCCCTCCACATCGCCGACGTTGCAGAGCCGCAAGCGCGGCCTGGCCTTGTTCTGTTGCGTGTCCGCGCCTGTGGCGTGTGTCGCACCGATCTCCACATTGTCGAAGGCGAACTGCCTCCTCAACAGGTGAACATAATACCCGGCCATCAAATCGTGGGCGATGTCATCGACGGCGCGACGGCAGAGGTTCCTCTGGGCGCGCGCGTCGGCGTTTCCTGGCTCGGTGGAACGGATGGCACCTGCTCCTATTGCAAACGAGGCATGGAGAACCTGTGCGACTCGCCGACGTTCACTGGCTATAGTGTCCCCGGCGGATATGCGGAGTACGCGCTGGCACGCGCGGATTTCGTTTACCCCCTGCCAGCGGCACTCGACGATCTGCACGCAGCTCCCCTGCTGTGTGCTGGCATCATCGGCTTTCGCAGCCTGCGCGTTGCTGGTGTCGAGCATGGTGAACGCGTTGGGCTGTTTGGCTTCGGCGCCTCGGCCCATCTGGCCATCGCAGTGTTGCGCGCGTGGAAGTGCGACGTGTATGTTTCCACGCGAGGCAAGTCGCACCGGGAGCTAGCGGCATCGCTTGGCGCGACCTGGGTTGGAAGCGAAACGGAGAAGCCGCCGCTGGAACTCGATCGCGCGATCACCTTCGCCCCTAGCGGTGACGTCGTGATCGCAGCGCTGGGCAGCCTGCGCAAGGGAGGCGTCGTTGCGATCAACGCCATTCACCTCGATCGCATTCCACAGTTCGACTACGACAGCTTGCTCTGGGGTGAGCGCCAGCTGCGCAGCGTGACCAACATGACTCGCACCGATGCCCGCGACTTCCTCGCTCTGGCCGCGCAAATCGGGATGCAGCCCAGAGTCACGGTGTTTCCACTCGACCAGGCCAACGAGGCGCTGCTGGCGGTGAAGAACGATGCGATCGATGGCGCGGCCGTGATTGTGCCGTAGGGCGAGAAACCGCGGCACGGTGGCCGATTCAAAGGAGATGCCAGGGTTTTCCACAATGTTCCTGCAGGAACATTTTTCTTGCACAACTGTACGTACAATAACGTATGAAATAGTTGGCTATCAATGAGTTGGCGGCACCTGGCGAGTGGGAGCGGGCTGCGTTTCGCGGGCCCGCGTGCGAGGACGAGACGCCGGTGCTACTTTGCTATGGCGAACGCTGCGATGAAGAGAACGCAGAACGCCACGGCGTGAGTCAGTTCGTTCCAGCCTAGTTTCCTTACGGCTAATGGTCTGGGCTTCTGGATGAAGTAGAACCAGCCGCGGAACAGAAGCGGCGAAAAGGCGACCGAAGCGATGGCGGGAATCAGACCGGAAAGGCATGCAATGGTGAGTGCCGCGGTCATCAGGAGTTGTCCAGCAGCGAACGCCCAGCCTCGCTTCAGCTTCGCCCAAGAACCTTCGACGCGAGCGGTGTGAATTCTGAGCTGCACGTAGTGGATCTGGTCGCCGGCGAAGATCAGGTTCGCAATCCAGATCATCCATGCCATGGCACCAAACTTGCCAGTGATCACGTAGTAGGCTGCCGGACCCGAAGCCGTCAACCCGATCGTGCCGACGATTTCAGAGAGCATGCGGGTGCGGCGTCCCAGCTTCTTGAGCAGCGCCTGTCCGACGAATGCAACTCCAGCAGCCGCGCCGATCAGCCACAGCAGCGGGTTCTGCCCCGCCCATAGCAATATCCCGAGAGCCAGCGAAGCAACTGCGCCCAAGACGGCAATCACGGTCGCGACGGTCCGCCGTTCGTCCGCAGTTTGTGCGCGCAGGGCAGACGTGCCCAGAAGGCTTTCCAGCGGAGTCCTCAGCCAAAACAGTGCAAGCGTCGCCACCAGAAGCAGCAAAGCGGGAACAACATGGTGACTCTCGCGAAAGGCAACGCCTGCGCCCGTGACCATGGGTACGAGCAACAGTCCCCATGCCCCGTGCTCGCGGGGAAGGATCAGGGCGCGGGCACGTTCGCGTCGCGTTCGTTCGGTGGCTGCGTCGGCATCAAGAAAAGAAACCTTGACTTCGTCAAGGCCCAACTTCCCTGCGCTGGAGGAATCCAGACCACGACCGGTGGATCCAAGAACATGTGTGACTCCAACTACCCAGGTCTTCTGATCTTGCGTGAGTTCTGTCGTTGTAGCCATCATCGCCATCCTGCCATATGAATGTGCTGCATGCCCTTCACGGCACGCATGTATTGAGCGCGCTCAAAGGCGCCCGGGTCCGGGCACTTGAGTTGGCTCATGCTGCCCTGCATCTGTGCCACCGATTCATATTCGTGCTCTTCCATCCAGTCGCGCACTTCGCGCTCCACGTGGCGCAGATGATTGACGCCGTGACGCATAAGGGATGAGCACATCATGGTGACATTGGCGCCGACCATGAGCAGCTTGATGACGTCTTCGGCGTTGTGCACTCCGCCCGTAGCCGCCAGGCTGGCCTTCACGCGTCCGTGCAGAATTCCGATCCAGGTTAGCGGCAGGCGCAAGGCTTGTGGCGTGCTCAAGAGCACGTTGGGGCGAATCTCCAGCTCTTCGAGGTCGATATCGGGCTGGTAGAAGCGGTTGAAGAGTACGAGCGCGTCCGCTCCGGCTTCGTCCAGGCGGTGCGCCATGTTCGACAGGTTGCTGAAGAAGGGACTCAGCTTGATGGCGACTGGAATTGTGACAGTGCCTTTCACAGCCTTCAGAATGTCGAAATATGTTTTCTCAATGTCAGCGGAACTGACCTTCGGGTCGGTCGGGATGTAGTACACGTTGCATTCGATCGCATCGGCGCCTGCCCGTTCGATTTCGCCGGCAAACTTGGTCCATCCGCCCAGAGTTGATCCATTGAGGCTGGCGATGATTGGAATGCTCACCGACGCCTTGGCCTTGCGGATGTGCTCCAGGTAGCCTTCGGGCCCGGTGTGAAACTCGCTCGCCTGCGGAAAGTAGGTGAGCGATTCGGCAAAACTTTCGGTGCCGGCGGCGAGGTGATAACTAAGGTCCGCTTCCTCCTGGCGCAACTGCTCCTCAAACAGCGAGTAGAGGACTACGGCCGAGGCTCCGGCATCTTCCAGCCGGCAGATTCCGTCCACATCGCGCGAGAGCGGCGAGGCCGAGACCACGAGCGGCGACCGCAACTTCAGCCCCAGGTATGTCGTGTTGAGATTGATCATCATTTCCTCCTCGCGCGGCTAGCGCGCAGCTCCTGTCGGGACCGGTTTCTCTGCGGCCGGGGCGGTTTTCTCCGCCGCATCCTTGGCAGCGGCTGGCGCTTCCGTTTTGCGGCTGGCCATGTATTCGTACATGCGATAGCGATTCTCCACATCCTGCTGCGCCATCTTCCACAGCCGACTCGCATCTTCGGGCTTGCTCTTGGTGAGCATCTTAAAACGCGTTTGCTGCAGCAGATACTCTTGCACTTTGCGGGAAGGCGCTCGTGAATCGAGTGCCAGCGGATTCTCACCCGTTGTTGTCCGCTCCGGGTTATAGCGATAGAGCAGCCACTGTCCGGACTCGACTGCAACCTTCTGATCGGTCATGGCCGTGGTCATGTCGATGCCATGCGCGATGCAGTGCGAGTAAGCGATGATGATGCTTGGCCCGTCGTAGGCCTCGGCTTCCAGAAACGCCTTCAGGGTGTGCTCATCTTTTGCGCCCATGGCGACACTGGCGACATAGACGCTGCCGTAGGTCATGGCCATGAGTCCCAGGTCTTTCTTTGGACCAGGCTTGCCTCCGGCGGCAAACTTCGCAACTGCCCCGCGCGGCGTGGCCTTCGACGCTTGTCCGCCGGTGTTCGAGTAAACCTCGGTGTCGAGCACCAGGACGTTGACGTTGCGCCCGCTGGCCAGCACGTGATCGAGGCCACCGTAGCCAATGTCATAGGCCCAGCCGTCGCCGCCCACGATCCACACGCTTTTCTTGACCAGCATGTCGACGACAGAGAGAAGTTGTCTGGCATCGGCCGAGTGAACCGTCGCCAGTCTTTCTTTCAGGATGTCAACGCGCTGGCGTTGTTCGTAGATGTCGGACTCGTCTTTCTGTTGGGCGGCGAGAATGGCGGTGACGAGATCTTCCCCCACATTTCCTGCCACGCGGCGCAGCAGTTCGTGCGCAAACTCCGTTTGCTTGTCGATCGAGACTCGGAATCCAAGACCGAATTCAGCGTTGTCTTCGAACAGGGAATTGGACCATGCCGGTCCGCGCCCGTCGGCGTTCTTGGCCCAGGGCGTGGTCGGCAAGTTACCGCCGTAGATCGATGAGCAGCCGGTGGCGTTGGCCACGATCGCCCGGTCGCCGAACAATTGCGAGACCAGCTTCAGATAAGGAGTCTCGCCGCACCCCGAGCACGCGCCCGAGAACTCGAACAGCGGTTCCTGCACTTGTTGCTGGCGGATCGTCCCGACCTTGATCTTTCTGCGATCGAGTTCCGGAATCTTGAGGAAGAAGTCCCAGTTCTCGCTCTCCGGCGCACGCAACGGAGGCTGCGGCACCATGTTGATCGCCTTCAGCCGTACTTCACTCTTGTTCTTTACCGGGCAGACATCGACGCAGACACCGCATCCGGTGCAATCTTCGGGAGCGACCTGGATCGTGTACTTCATGCCCGCCCACTCTTTGTCACGGGCGTCGCAAGCCTTGAAGGTTGCGGGCGCGCCCGTGAGTTCCTTGCTGTCGTAGACCTTGACGCGGATCACGGCATGCGGGCAAACCATCGCGCACTTGCCGCACTGAATGCAGATCTTCGAATCCCACGCGGGAATTTCCAGAGCCAGGTTGCGCTTCTCCCATTTTGCCGTGCCGGTGGGGAACGTTCCATCACAGGAGAAGGCGCTGACCGGAAGCTCATCACCGCGGCCGGCATAGATTGTGCCCAGAACGTCGTGCTCGAACTTCGGAGCGCCCGGAAAGGCCGCCGGAATTTCCGTCTTGCTGGTGACCGTCTCGGGGATCTTGATCTCGAACAGGTGAGCCAGCGTCGCGTCGACCGCCTGCATGTTCTTCTGGACCACATCTTCGCCCTTGCGGCCGTAGGTGTGGCGAATCGACTCGCGAATCGCTTCGATGGCTTCCTCGCGCGGTAGAACCTTGGAGATCGCGAAGAAACATACCTGCATGATGGTGTTTGTGCGCGACCCCATGCCGGCGTCCTGCGCGACCTGATAAGCATCGATCGCGTAGAGCTTCGCTTTCTTGTCGATGAGCTGTGCCTGAACTTCGCGCGGCAGGTGATCCCAAACTTCGTCTTTGCCAAAGGGGCTGTTGACCAGGAACACGCCGCCCGGCACCAGCGAACTCAACATGTCGTAGCGCTCGAGGAAGATCCACTGGTGGCAGGCGATAAAGTTCGCCTTCGACACCAGGTAGCTCGAGTGGATGGGTTGCGGTCCGAAGCGCAGGTGAGAAACCGTCATCGCGCCGGATTTCTTCGAGTCGTAAACGAAGTATCCCTGGCCGTAGTTGTCGGTGTTTTCGCCGATGATCTTGATGGAATTCTTGTTGGCGCCGACGGTGCCGTCCGCGCCCAGACCGTAGAACAAGGCGCGCACCACGCTGTCGGGTTCGGTGGAGAAGGCGGCGTCGTAGTCGAGGCTGGTGTGGTTGACGTCGTCCTGAATACCGATTGTGAAGTGATCTTTCGGTTGTTTCTGTTTCAGATTGTCGTAAACGGACTTGACCATCGCCGGCGTGAATTCCTTGGACGACAACCCGTAGCGGCCGCCAACAACTCCGGGAGCGGTCTTCAGCTTTCCGTGGCCTAGCTTCAACCCTTCATGCAGCGCATTCACAACGTCGAGGTACAGGGGTTCGCCGATCGCTCCGGATTCCTTGGTGCGATCGAGAACAGAAATGTCACGAACGCTCGCGGGCAGGGCGTCCATGAACGACTTCACGCAGAAGGGCCGATACAAGCGAACTTTCAGCAGGCCGACTTTCTCTCCGCGGGCCGTCAGGTATTCGACCGTTTCATGAGCTGCTTCTGCGCCGGAGCCCATCATCACGATGACACGCTCGGCATCGGGAGCGCCGACGTAATCGAAAAGGTGATAGGAGCGGCCGACGATCTCGGCAAACTGGTTCATCGTCGCCTGAACCTTGGCCGGGGCCGCATCGTAGTACGCGTTGGCGCTTTCGCGAATCTGGAAGAAGACGTCGGGGTTCTGCGCAGTGCCGCGCAGCACCGGATGATCCGGCGATAGGGCGCGCTGGCGGTGCTCGATGATGCGGTCCATGTTCAGCATGGCCCGCATATCGTCTTCATTGAGCATCTCGATCTTGTTAACTTCGTGCGAGGTTCGGAATCCGTCGAAGAAGTGCAGGAAGGGAATGCGGGTCTCAAGCGACGCGGCGTGCGCGATCAGCGCCAGGTCCATAGCCTCCTGCACAGAGTTCGAGCAGAGCATGGCCCATCCCGTGGCCCGGCAGAACATCACGTCGGAGTGGTCGCCAAAAATTGAGAGCGCGTGGGTAGCCAGGGTGCGGGCCGTCACGTGAAAGGCGCACGGAGTTAATTCGCCGGCGATCTTGTTCATGTTCGGGATCATCAACAGCAATCCCTGGGACGCCGTGAACGTAGTAGACAGTGATCCGGTCTGCAAGGCGCCATGCACCGCTCCGGCGGCGCCGCCTTCACTCTGCATTTCCACCACGTGAGGCACGCTACCCCAGGCGTTGGGAACGTGCTCCGACGACCACTGGTCCGCCCACTCGCCCATCGGCGACGAAGGAGTGATGGGGTAAATCGCAATCACCTCGCTCGCCCGGTAGGCGACATTGGCGACCGCTTCGTTGGCGTCCATGGTCTTGAATTTGCGCTTCATTTACATCCCCTTTCGGACAAATCAACCGCGGCCACTGGCGTGCCGCAACCACATTTTCAGGATGCAGGAAGGGGGGTGTGGATGTCGGGACGCAGGTTCACACACGGGTGTGATTAGGATCACACTTTGGTGAGGCGGACTGATTGTCAGCTCGGCCTTGAATTTCGGACGTTCGTGTATCTAGCTGCGAATCATGGAGTTACGGGCCAACTCCGCCGCTGTGACAGTCCGCGCAGCTGACTTGCGTGAGATCTCCCAAATCGACCGGATGCTTGAAACTCGGCACTGCCGTGGCTGCCAGGCTTGCGGCTCCGTCGGTCTCAGACAGCAGCGTATGGCACTGGTTGCAATCCCTGCTGATGACCTTGCCGTCGGCGCTGACGTGCTGACCGTCGTGGCAGCGGAAGCAACCGGTGTAGTAAAAGTGGCCCAGGTTGTTGGAGTGCGTCTGCCAGTTCAGCTTCATTTCCGGGAAGGTTGTGTGTTTGAAGATCTGCTGAACCTCAGCCCCGGCATTGCGGATCTCCAACTGCTTGGTCTTCGCGATATCAGGATACTTGCTCTCATAGTAGCTCTGTATCCCGTTCGCAATTCCTTGCATCGCGGCATCGGTCGTGGCGTAGGTTCCCGTCAACACTGTGACCGCTTCCTGCTTGATGAAGGGCAGGGAAACGTCGATGCGGCGCGCCAGCAAGGATTGATCGACAGCCTGGTCAGGTGGAACGTAGATGTGGGTGGGACGGTTGTGGCAGTCCACGCAATCCATGTGGTGTTTGTCGGTCTTGGCAATCTGATCTTTGCTGAGCTTCGAGTCCTTGGCGTAGTACTCAGTGACGCGGCCCTGCAGGTCTTCGACGTGGATATAAGGAATGATCTGGCGCTTGTCGTCGGCCGCGACGTAGTCGATCTTGTTACCGATGTTCATGTGCCAGTGAATGCCTTCGGGCGCGCCCGTAGCCGGGTCGCCCCCGCCCGTCTTGATGATCATCCGAATCTGGCGCATGGTGTTCTTTTCGTCGTTGGCATAATGCGTGAACACCTTGAGTTGTCCGCCATAGAACTTCTTCGGCCAGTGGCACTGCTCGCAGGTTTCCTGCGCGGGGCGCAAGTTGTGAACCGGCGTGGGAATCGGTCGCGGGAACGTGTTGAACAGCGCCGCAAAAACCTGCCGGCTGCCCGAGAGCTTCGACTTCACGAACCACGTAGCGCCGGCACCGACGTGACATTCCGCGCAGGCGACGCGCGCGTGCGGAGAGAGTTGGTACGCCGTGTATTCCGGGCTCATCACGGTGTGGCAGAGTTGTCCGCAAAACCCGACCGACTCGGTGAACTCGTAGGCTTTGTAGCTTCCGGCGACGCTCACCATCATAAACACGATGAGAAACGTCATGAATGAAATGACGGCGCTGCGCTGCGTCGGATCATTCAGATCGATGCGAGGGTAGAAAGCGGTCGGTGCCACCTTCTTCCGCCGTTCCAGCAATACGCCGACCAACATCAGGAACAATCCGAGCACTAGGAAAGCTGGCGATACCATGTACGCCAGGATGCCGATGTAGGGGCTCGCCTTGGTGGCGATTTGATCGATCAGAACGAACAGGAAGATGTTCGCCAAACTGACGATGGCCAGCGCCACGCCGGCGAGGCTGATCGGATTGCGTAACAGCATGCGCGAACGGTGCCAGGGTTCTACTTGCGGCGGCGGAGTTTTCTCAGCGTCCATGTTTTATCTCTGCGGGTTCAGCTTCTTGCTCGGCTGAGACTTCAGTCGCTTCCAGAACTGTGCTCGAATCGTTGACAGACTCGGCGAGCGTCGCGCTGTCCAGTCCATGTTCATCTTGGTAATGGTGCAGCGTCATCTTGCCGTCCCACCAAGCCCAGTTCATCGGGTACACGTCCGGGTCGAAGAACACTTGGTAGAAGTGCCAGACGATGATGGCTAGCGTTGCCAGCACGGCTTCGTAGAAGTGAATGGCAGTCGCGACATCGAGCCACCAGCGCGGCAGGTGATTGCCGACAAGAACCTTGGCCCACAGCATGACTCCGGTGACGGCCATGACGATCATGCCCCAGACCAGAGCCCAGTATTCAGCTTTCTCCGCGTAGTTGAAGCGGGCAAACTCAGGCTTGCGTGAAGTTAGACCGAGATAGTAGCAGACATTCTGCCAAGCGCCCCGGGCATCGTCCAACGTGGGGAAGAGATCGAGGACGAGTCTTCGACCTGCGCGACTGAACGCGATGTCGAAGATGTGATAGATGCTCACTCCCATCAGAACCACCGCGGCAATGCGATGCAGGAGGTGGCGGCGGTGTTCCCCCAGCGACAGCATCGAGGCGAACCACGAGTCGGGGAACTTCAAGGCAAAGCCGGTCAACACCAGCACAATGAAGCTGGTGAGCAGAGTGGCGTGTTGCAGGCGGAAGCGCAGGGGCATGCGCATCACGAAAGTGTGCTGCTTTTTGCGCCGCGCAATCACTTTCGAACGCCAGATGATGAAGTTGTGCAGCAGCATCCCGCCGATGACCGCGAAGATCATGCTCATGTAGAAGCGGCGGATCCAGCGCACGGCCTTGCTGCCCATGTCGGCCGAGAGCGGCGCATCCACGTGGACTCTCGCGGCAGTGAATTTTTCTGTTACGCCCGGGTGGCACTGGCCGCAAGTCCGCGCCAGATTGGCGTGGTTGATGGTCGATCGCGGGTCGCTCGAAGGGAAAATGCTGTGCGTGCCGTGGCAGCTGGCACAGTTCGCCACCACCTGCGAGCCGCCCTTCGCCGCCAGCCCGTGATAGCTGGCCAGGTAAGTGGTTTCGCGGCGGCCCTCGACCCCGAACTCCTGCGAAAGCCGCATGCCTTCGTGGCAGCGCCCACAGGTCGCCGCGCCTATGTTTTGCGCCGAGACCGGAGAATTGGGATCGGTGCGCGCCTTGATGGAGTGGATGCCGTGACAATCGGTGCACACCGGGGCCTGCCAGTTGCCCTTGGCGACGGCCTGTCCGTGAATGCTCTGCTTGAATTCCTTAGAGATCGTGTCGTGGCACTGCCCGCACGTCGCGGGCACATTGAACTTGAAGATGGGCGACTTCGCGTCCTTGGCGTCAAGGATCTCGTGCGTACCGTGGCAGTCGGTGCAGACCGCAGCCTTCTCGGAGCCGGCGGCGACAGCGTTTCCGTGAACGCTCTGCGCGTACGAAGCGACCATTTGCGCGCTCTGTCCACTGTCTTGCATGACAAATTTCTGGCTGTGGCAAGCGCCGCAGGTGGCGGGGATATTGGTGTGATGGACGCGCGACTTCGGATCGCTGGCGGGCAGCAGTTCATGCGGGCTGCCGTGGCAATCAACGCAGGTCGCGGCCTTGCTGTTGCCGCCCTGCACCGCCTTGCCATGGAAGCTGCGATCATACGCAGCTTGCTCGTCGGCATGGCAAGTCGCGCAAGTGATTTTTAGTGGAGTGGTTTCGTGCGCAGAACTCTTTACGTCCGCATGGCAATCCACGCAGGTAAACATGCTGCCATGGACGGAATCTTTGAAGCCTTGCGGGTCGACATGCAAACTGACCGTCTTGCCATTGACGTCATGAGTCAGCGTGGCATCGCTATGGCAAGCCAGACACTCTTCCGCGGCCGGCTTCGGGGGCTGTTTGCTGGCGGGCGGCTTGCCGGCGGCGAGGAGCGTCCCCGCGGATAAAACGAGGGTGAGGGCAACTCCAGGCGCAAAAATATTCCGTGTTGTTCGCGTGGACATGACTCTCACCCGCCAATCTTCAAGAATTGAACGATTTGTCAGGCGGCGGACCGCGCCGCCTGTGTCTTACTTGGCCAAAGTGCGGATATAGGTGACCAGGCCCGTGATGTCTGCGTCACTGAGTTTTCCGGTGTAAGCCGGCATCTTGCCTTTGCCCTTGGAGATGATGCCCGTGAGCTGGGCATCGGTCTCAGCTTTCACTTCTGGCGACGCGAAGTCGCGGGTTCCCATCTTCCCGCCCTTGCCGTCTGCACCATGACACATGGCGCACTTTGATTTGAAGGTTGCTGCCGCGTCCTGCGCGACTGCCGAAGAAGAGCAGACGGCGACCATGCCGCCCGCTAGCAGAGTTACGAGGCCCATTCGAAAAGAGATCAGTCTCACGTTGCTTCCTCCTGAGGAAGAGTTTTCTTTCGCACGATATCACGAAGCAAGAGTAGCCACTGTCCAAAACTGGCCACATCCCGAAAGCGCGTTTGCAGTTGCGATCGTGCTTTCGTCCTGCGTCCTGAGAACTCGCTCGCAGGCGTAGGATCACATGCCCGGCAAATCAGACCTATGGCGTAAGTCACGGGGCCCTGTGACAGTGATCACGGGTGATTTTTCAGACTAGTTGTGATGTTCGTCACAAGCGCGCGTGCGACCCCGCACTGCGCCGCCAACCCCCGCGTCCTTAGGATTTCTTTGTGTCTATCCTATCGAATCCACCTGTTCCCGTGCAGCGCGGGACCCAGTCTGCTTTCGAAGGGAAAACGTCGCAGACTGCAGCGGAGCCAGAGGAGACATCCCCCGCTCCCGGATTTCGGCCCCGCCCTGTGCAAGTGACGTGGGAGATGACCCAGGCGTGTGATTGGAAGTCTGCGCCAGCTCGCGCTACGGCGCGGACGCCCCGGGACCGGCAACAGTTTTCGACCGCCGAGGCCTTTCATCTCATTGAGGAAGTTGCAGCGATGCGCGTGCCTCTGCTGGCGCTGACCGGCGGCGATCCACTGGCCCGCCCTGATTTATTTCCCATCATCGAGTTTGCCTCGCGCCGTTCCATTCGCACTTCGCTTACGATGCTGCCCACACCGAGGCTCGACGCGGCTGCGATCGCGGAAATGAAAGCGTGCGGATTGATGCGCGCCGGCTTCTGGCTGCATGGTTCTACGGCCGCACTCGACGACGCGTACTGGGCAGTGCCCGGATGCCACAAGCGTACGCTTGCCGTCATTGGATCGTGCCATGAAGAGCAGCTCCCGGTGCAAATCAACACCATTCTTGCGCGCCGCAACTGGCATGACCTGGAACCCATGATCGAGTTGCTGACGCGGCTCGATGTTGCCCTGTGGAATGTGTTCTTCTTCGTGCCTTCAACCCGGGAACAAGCGGCTCAGACGCTCACCGCCGACGAGCATGAACAGATTTTTGCCAAGCTCTACGCAGCGTCCAGGGTAGTGAACTTTCAGATCAAGACCACGGAAGGCCAGCACTATCAACGCTATGTTTTGCAGCAGCGAGTGCGGGAATCGCGTGGGCGCCTGACTGAGGCCGACGTCATCGCGCGCGGACCCCGAGGAGTCAACGAGGGCAAAGCTTTTGTTTTCATCAACCATCATGGCGAGGTATATCCGAGCCGATTTCTGCCGCTCTCCGGCGGTAACGTGACCATCCAGCCCCTGGCCGAGGTGTACTGCGATTCTCCGCTGTTCGTGTCATTGCTCGACAGTTCCAGGCTCAAGGGCAAGTGCGGATGCTGTAGCTTCTGCACGGTTTGCGGAGGGTCGCGCGCTCGCGCTCATGCCATGACCGGCGATCTGTTCGCCGCGGACCCATGCTGCGCCTACCAGCCGTAAGCAGTTTCCTCTCCGTATCACGCCGGAATGTGCGCTCGCGTGTGAGACAGACGCCATGGGCTTTCTACCTTCTTCGAGTTGGATTGTCGAAGAATACAGCCAGTCACTGTGGAGGCTCCTGCTGCGAGCTTCCACCCACGTCTTCGTTGGGTTGAGCGCCGGTTCTGGGTAATCTTGACGTGATCGAGATTACATTCAACTGTGATTCGTAACCCGGCAAAGCGCCTGCCACACTCGCTAGTATCAGGCCCATCTTGGAATTAGACCCAAGGTCCACAAAACCTCTCTATCCGTGTGCCAAATCACGCATAACTGTGATTTAGATTACACGAACGATTCCGGGAATCTTCGAAAATCGGGGCAATTTACCGCGCGGTTGCGGAACCTGCGCCGTCCGAGTGTGACTCCAATCACAAATCCTCGTGACCAAGTGCACGGAGTTTCCCGCCCACCTCTGGCAATCTAGCCACCAATCGAGGTGCCTTATGGCTCAAGACGGTCGTGACATTCTGGAAGTCCTCCGGTTCGAACTGAGCTTCCTGCAAGATGGAGGCTACGGACGCTCTCCGCACGCGCCCTGGCGGGCGCCCGCGGTGTTTGAAGATTCCCCCATCTGTCCGAATTTCTGTGACCCGGCACGCCCGCATCCCTGCGAGAGTTGCCTGTTGGAGCAGTTCGTGCCCGAAGGCCATCGCACCGATGCCGTGCCTTGTCGTTTCATCCAGCTCACGAAGGAAGGTCAATCGGTCGAGGATTTCTATCGCACCGGTACCCAGGCAGATATGGAAGAGGCTCTGGCTGGCTGGTTGCGCGCGCAGATCAAGAGAATCGAAAAGGAGCGCGGACTCTCCCCGAAGCAGGGAGTCGCTTAGGCGGAGGCTCCGCGACTAGTCGACGACCGCAGCGCCGATTACAGTTTCCGGCAAAATGCAGTTCGAAGTTTCCAAGGAGTGGTGAAGATTATGAGTGAAGAGCATGCATATCGAGTAGCAGCGTGGTGGACGTCTGGCCGCACTGGATTGGCCAAATCGGATTCGGCACCCAACGCGATCCACTTCACGGCTCCCACTGAATTTGGCGGGCTGGAAGGCCGCTGGACGCCTGAGGAGCTTCTGCTCGCCGCCGTGGCTGGTTGCTACACCACGACTCTGCGGGCCATCGCAGGTAGCGCGCAATTCGACTTCACCGATCTGCAAGTGGAGGCCAGCGGCACCGTGCGCAAAGCCGACTCGGGCTACAGTTTCACGCAGATCGTGGTTCGTCCCAATCTGAAGATCGCATCCGCCGAAGAGCGGGATCGTGCGCTCGAACTGCTGAAACGCGCCGAGAAATTGTGCCTGGTGTCGCGCGCGTTGGGCACGAACTTGAAGTTCGAGCCGCAACTCGAAATCGTCAAGCCCGCGTCGATCAGCTGAACCATTCTTAGCCGGGCTGGTTAGAGTTCTAACCGCGCCGACACCGACGAAGGATCGTCGATCGCGCTCAGCTTGAATCCGACCTTCTTGAAGATGGCCTGCGTGGCCAGATTGTCGCGCAGGATTTCGCCGGAAAGTTTCTTGAATTTTTCTTCGCGGGCGACCCGCCCCACACTGGCAAGCAGTTCGGTGCCCAACCCACGTCCGTGCCAGCGATCGGACACCAGCACGGCCGCCTCGGCTTCCGCGCGATTGATCGCGCTGAATCGGCCCACTCCTAAGATTTCGTGCTGCCCCGTCTCCGGGTTTAAGCGATCGGCTACGAGCGCGAATCCGCGATCGTAACTGCCGAAGCAGATGCGCACCAGTCGCTCGTGTTCGACCCGTGTGCTCAAACTCAAAGAACAGAAATATCGCAGATACACACTCCGCTCGGAGAGCGTCGTATGAAATTGCGCGATGAGCGGCTCGTCTTCCGGCCGAATCGGCCGGATCGTCACCGGCGTTCCATCTTTCAATTTCCAATTCGAGATATATTGCAGCGGGTACGGACGAATCGTGGCGCGGGGCAATTGCGCGGGCTGTACGGTGGAATCGTGCACTACCACGCGCGCGTCGAGCGCCAGCAAGTGTTCCGGTGTCGCCAGCAGCGGATTGATGTCGATCTCTTTGATCCACGGCTGTTCCATCACCAGCTGGCTGAAGCGCACTAGCAATGCTTCGAGCGCGGGCAGGTTCACGGGCTTGCGTCCGCGCACCCCGAGCAGAGCCGAATAGATTTTCGTCTGCTCCATCAGGCGCTGGGCCAGGGTCGTGTTCAGCGGCGGCAGGGCCAGGGCGCGGTCGCGGTACACCTCAACCATCACTCCGCCGGAACCAAACAGGATCACCGGACCAAACTGCGCGTCGATCGTGCTGCCCAGGATCAGTTCGTAGCCATCGCCCTTCACCATCGGCTGGACGGTGACTCCCGCAAAATGTTCGGCTCCAGCTCTCTCGGTGACCGAGGCTTGAATCGCGCGGTATGCGTTGCGAACTTGCTCTGCCGTCTGCAGTCTCAAGCGAACGCCATCGACATCCGTCTTATGCGCAATCGTGTTGGACAGAAGCTTCAACACCACCGGATAGCCAATCTCCGCAGCGCCCTCGACTGCCTGCTCCTCGTTTTCCGCCACGCGTGTATCGACGACGGGTATTCCGTAGTGGGCGAGAAGCTGTTTCGCTTCAAATTCATTGAGCAATGTCCGCCCACTCGCGCGCACTTGCTGCACGAATTCCGCAACCTTGATGCGCACACCGGCAGCGGCTTCCGTTCCTTCCACCAGCGCTGGAGTTTCATACAGCCCGCGCAGGCTGTAGGTGTATCGCCACATGTAGGTAAACGCGCGCGCCGCGGTGTCGGGATACGAAAACGTCGGAATCCCCGCCGTGTTCAGGATTGCAGTTCCTTCCGCCACGTCCTCACCGCCCATCCAACTGGCCAGCAGCGGCTTGCCGGTGGAGTGCGCCAGCGGCTTCATCCGCTCCGCCACTTGTGTCGGATTCGCCAGACCCTGCGGCGCGATGATCGCGAGCAGTCCATCGCTGTCAGGATCTTTCGACGCGATGTCGACCGCTTTCACGAAGCGCTCTGCATCCGCATCCGCCAGCACGTCTACAGGATTGCTATGGCTCCAGTGCGCCGAAAGGAAAGTATCCAACTCCCGCACAGAGTCCTTCGAGAGAACGGTAAGTTCTCCGCCGGTTGCCATGAGTGAATCGGTCGCTAGCACTCCAGGACCGCCGGCGTTCGTAACAATGGTCAGGTGCGGCCCACGCGGCCGCGGCTGCTTGCTCAGCACCTCCGCCATATAAAAGAGGTCCGCAAGATTCTGCACGCGCAGCACGCCGCAGCGGCGGAAGGCCGCATCCAGCACATCGTCACTTCCAGTCAATGCTCCGGTATGCGAGGCGGCTGCGCGCGATGCCGCCTCCGAGCGTCCCGCTTTGATCACAATGATTGGCTTGCTCAGCGCGATCTCGCGCGCCGCCGAAAGAAACGAGCGCGCGTCCCCCACCGATTCCATGTAGAGCAGAATGCTCTTGGTGTGCGGATCGTCTCCGAAGTGATAAATCAGATCGCCCCACCCGACATCGAGCATCGAGCCGGTTGAGACGATTGTGCTGAAACCAACATGCTCCCGCTGGCTCCAGTCGAGGATCGAAGTCAGGAGCGCGCCGCTTTGGCTCAGAAATGCCACGCTCCCTTTCTGCGGCATAGATTTTGCAAACGTCGCATTCAATCCAATCGTCGGATTCATGAAACCCATGCAGTTGGGCCCAATCAAACGCAGCGATCCGCGGTCGAGATGCTTCCGGATCTCGTCCTCAAGCACCGCCCCGTCGTGTCCTTGCTCGCGGAAGCCTGCCGAAATTACCACTGCGGATTTCACTCCGGCGTCGACACACTCTCCGATAATTTGCGGCACAGTCTGCGCGGGCGTTACCACCAGCGCCAGGTCGACTCCTCCCGCGATGTCTCCGATACGTTTGTGAGTTTTGATGCCGAGAACTTCACCGTGGCTGGGATTCACGGCATAAACTTTGATGGGAAATTTACTCTGCAGCAGATTCGAAACGACGCTTCGGCCGACGGTTCCGGCGCGATCGGTCGCGCCGATCACCGCCGCGGAGCGTGGCCAGAAGAGCGATTCGAGCCCCGCCCGTGCGGGAGTCGGTGCAGTGTAAAGCTTGCCGACAGGCGACGGCACGGCAGAACTCGTGACTTCACTCAAAGAATTCCTCCCGCCATCGCGGATTCACTCATTTTTTCATAATTCTATCGAGCACGAAACAGCGCGGCCACCGCACACTTCACCCATCATGTCACAGTTTTCTATGCGCGTCTGTGATCGTACTGTGCCCTCAATCACGTGCTCTGGTGATGGTGATCACAAGCAGAAATGCGGTGCTACAATTCTTGCAGAGGGAGGTGCTCAGTGCGCGCCCCTTATGGACTAAATATTCTTGATAACTGTCTCACGTGTCCTGTCCGCGAAGAACATCTATTCTGTAACCTTTCGGTTCAAGCTGGACAACGACTCAACGAAATAAAATCCACCGCGGTCTATCCCAAGGGAGCGATGCTCTTCATTGAAGGGCAGCAGCCCCGAGGCGTTTTTGTACTCTGTGCCGGGAAGGCGAAACTTTCCACGTCTTCTCGTGAAGGCAAAACCATCATCACGAAACTTTCCGAGTCAGGAGATGTGCTCGGTCTCAATTCGGTGGTTTCCAACCGTCCCTACGAAGTGACCGCTGAGATGATGGAGCCGGGCCAGGCGAATTTTATTCCCCGCGAATCCTTGCTGCAGTTTCTGAAGGACAACGGAGAAGTGGCCTTGCGGGTCGCCGAACAGTTGAGCCGCAACTACTACACCGCGTACGAGGAGATCCGCACCCTGGGTCTCAGTACCTCGCCCTCGGAAAAGTTTGCCAAGCTGTTACTGTCCTGGTCGACCAAGTCGCCGCAGACCGACGGATCCGCGCAGGTGAAGCTCACGCTCACCCACGAGGAGATTGCGGAAATTATCGGGACCACCCGCGAGACTGTCAGCCGCCTGTTTTCTGAATTCAAAAGGAAACAGTTGCTGCAACTCAAGGGATCGACCCTGGTCATCCGCAACCGGACGGCGCTGGAAAAGATCGTCCAGTCGTAACTGGAACGTGTGGGGACAGCCGCCTCGGCTGTCCCGCCGAACGCAGTGAGGCGTTTGGCTACGTCGCCGACGGCCCCTGCCCTCAGCGGTGCGCTGATCTTATCCCGCGACCGTCAACACCGGGCACGGTGCGTACCGCACCACCTCATGTACCGCAGACCACGGAATATGCGCCGCCGCTTTCGCTGACGCCGTCCGGTTCGCACCCATCACAATCAAATCCACTTTGAACTTCGCGCTTGCGGTCAGCACTCCCTCAGGCAAGAAGTCCGTTCCCACCACGAACTCAACTTCCTGCTCCAGGCCAGTCTCCGCCGGCAGACACTCTCGTAACTGCGCGACGCATCGCTTGCGCGACGATTTCTCCCAGTCGTCCACCTCGTCGGCAACTGCCCCGGCAGGTGCGTACGCCGACAGACTCGCCGATGTCGCCGGCATGGGGTCGATCATATGCAGCATAATCAACTTCGCTTGCTGCTCTCGAGCCAACGCGAACGCCAGTGGAAGAGCCTTCGCCGATCCCTTGCCAAAATCGGTCGCGAACAAGATTCGATGAAACCCATGTCCGTGTGTAATGAGCGCGATGTCCGCCTTTGGACCAATCGTCATCACAGGACACGGTGCAATGCGCAACAGTTCCTCGGCCACTGAACCGAGCGCCAGTTTCTGTAGACCTCCACGCCCGCGCGTGCCGATGACCAAAAGATCGATTTGTCTTTCTTCGATCAATGCCGCCACCTGCTCCGCCACCGGGCCATGTTTGACCAAGGCGATATCAATCTTCTGCTCCGGTCCAAGTTTGTCGACCAGAGCCTTTATTTCTTTTTCGGCGGCGATTCTTTCAAGGTTGAGTTCGTACGGATCCTCCAGCGCCGCGTACTTCCGGTCAAAATGCAATACATGCACGACCGACAACTGGGCGTTGTTCTCCGTAGCCAACACCAGCGCATCACACAGTGCTCGCCGGGAGGGCTCCGCAAAGTCTGTCGCTACAAGAATGTGGTGAAACGCTGCACCGGTCTTCGACGCTTTCGACTGTGTGTTTAATTCTGCAACCGTCATGGCTGCCTCCTTGGCTGCATCAGCTTCATCGATCTTCCCGTCCTGAGGATGCGGCCCGTGCTTTCGATCGTCTTCCGCCCACCTTCTTCTTCGTTGCGAGCGTCGGCGGAAGTCCGACCACCTTCGCGGGCAAGGGCACCACCTTCGCCCGTGCTCCGCTCCACACCACCTTCATTTCTTTCGCGCATCGGGAACATAGCCAGAAGCGCTCATGCAGCGCTGGATGCTGCATTCCCATCGCGATTTCTATGTCAGGGGTAGGCGCCAGATAGAAGATTTTTCCCGCGTGGAGGTACCGAAAGATCTCAGAACACTCGGGATTCGCGCACTTGGACAGCATGGCGCACTCCTGCCAGCCGTACGATTGAAATGTTATTCCGGTGCGGCCAGAGATGAGGTGACCGCAGATACGAAATTAGGTGATCGATATCACCCCAACCCACTCGCGATCGCTGGCAAGCCTGATTCGCCTTTGGTTACAATCGCTTGCGAAATGCTTACGCGCAATCGATGTTGGTTGAGGGTGCTTGTTGGTTGCCTGGTCGCTTCCTTCCTTCAGTCTAGTTCCGCGCAGACCACTGCGGCAAGCCTCTCTCCAGAGAGATCCACAACTTCAACGCAGACCGCAACATCCGCCAGCCCAGACATCCCGACCGACGCCGAAATGGCAGAGCACGTACGCCAGGAGTTCCTCCACGCCTGGCAAGGCTACAAGCAATACGCCTGGGGCCACGACGCGCTCAAGCCGCTAAGCAAGGGCTACCACGATTGGTATGGCGTGCCGCTGCTCATGTCTCCGGTCGACGGTCTCGACACCATGATCCTGATGGGAATGACCGATGAGGCTACGGCGACCCGCGAATACATCGCAAAGAATCTTTCGTTCGACCGCGACATTTACGTCAAGAATTTCGAAATCACGATTCGCCTGCTGGGCGGACTCCTCAGCAGCTATCAACTCAGCGGCGACAAGCGATTACTCGCTCTCGCCGACGACCTGGGCACGCGCCTGCTGCCGGCTTTCAATTCTCCGACGGGAATGCCGTACGTCTACGTCAACCTGAAGACCGGCGCCGTCCGCGGCGAGTCCAGCAATCCCGCCGAGATCGGCACGCTGCTCATCGAGTTCGGTACGCTCAGCAAACTGACCGGCAAGCCCATCTATTACGACAAAGCCAAGCACGCCCTCGTCGAGCTCTACAACCGGCGCTCGCCCATCGGCCTGGTAGGCTCGACCATCAATATAAAGACCGGCGAGTGGACCGATCCCGTCAGCCACATCAGCGGAGGCATCGACTCCTACTACGAATATCTGCTGAAAGCGTGGCTGCTCTTTGATGACAAAGACTACGAGCGTATGTGGAAGGCGAGCATCGAAGCCGCGAACAAGTATCTCGCCGACCCGGCCCCCACCGGATTCTGGTACGGTCAAGCGAACATGAACACCGGAGCCCGCACCGGCACAACCTTCGGGGCGCTCGACGCCTTTTTCCCCGGCACCCTCGCTTTATCGGGCGATCTCGAACGCGCGCGGAAGCTCGAAGACTCCGCCTACAAGATGTGGACGACCTTCGGCATCGAGCCCGAAGAAATGAACTACATGACCATGAAAATCACTTCCGGAGGCTACGAACTGCGTCCGGAGATCATCGAATCGGCCTACTACCTTCGCCATTTCACCAGCGATCCGCGCTACCGCGAAATGGGAAAGACGTTCTTCGACAGCCTGGTGAAATATTGCCGCACCGACGTCGGCTACGCCGCGCTGAGCGACGTCGCCACCAAGACCAAAAAAGACGAGATGGAAAGCTTCTTCTTCGCCGAGACGCTCAAATATCTATTCTTGCTCTATGCCCCACCCGACACCATCGACCTGAGCAAAGTCGTGTTCAACACCGAAGCCCATCCTATCCACAGAACATGGTAGCGACCTGAGGCGCCATCTCCTCTCTATGACCCAAATCCAATGCGCGGCTCTCCTGTTCGATATGGACGGAGTCCTCATCAACTCCACTCCCGCGGTCGCGCGCGTCTGGCGCCGCTGGGCCATCGAACACGGATTCAGTCCCGAAGAGGTCGTGGCCCGCGCCCACGGCCGCCCCAGCCTGACGACGGTGCGAGAATATCTCCCGAACGCCGATCACGAAGCCGAGAACCGCGAAGTCGAACGCCGCGAAATCGAAGACCTCGAAGGCGTCATCCCGCTGCCCGGCGCGCTCGACTTGCTGGCCAGCCTTCCCGGAGACCGCTGGACCATTGTTACGTCATGCACCCGCCCTCTTGCGGAAGTGCGCATCAAAGCCGCCGGACTGCCGCTCCCGAAAAAGCTGATCACTTCCAACGACATCACCCACGGCAAGCCGCATCCCGAGCCCTATCTGAAAGGTGCGGCGGTCCTCGGATTTGCCCCGCAGGAATGTATCGTCCTCGAAGACGTTCCCGCCGGAGTACGCGCCGGCAAGGCCGCAGGCGCGAAAGTCATCGCCTTCAAAACGACGGTTCAGGAAAAAGTGCTGCGCGAAGCCGGCGCTGACTGGATCCTGAACAACTGCGCCGATATCCGCCTGCTCGGTTGTGGCCAGAATCTGAAACTGGCGCTGGCGGAAGAATAGACAGCACTGGGAACGTCGGCGATTTCCTCTGTGTCCTTCGCGTCCTCTGTGGTTTTTATTGTTTTTGAGCTGCCTAAAGTTCCAGATACCCCAGCCGATCCGGACTCGCTCGCCGCGCTCCTGCCTACGACTTCCGCCGTATCGCAAAACCCCCGTCTTCGGTAGTAGACTCTTTGCGACTCTGGGAATTTCATCTGCAAGGAGAAACCACACATGAGACATAGGTTGCCGCTTCTGCTCGTCACTTTGCTTGTTCTTGCTAGTCTGGGCGCCTCCCAGGACCAACCCTCCGCCAAATCCCAGGAGCGGATTGTCAAAGAAGTTCGCCACGAACTGTTGATGCTCCCTTACTTTGGCGTCTTCGACTACATCGCCTTCAAAGTCGACGGCTCAACCGTCACGCTACTCGGTGCGGTCGTGCGGCCCGTCACCAAATCCGACGCCGAGAACTCCATAAAGCGGATTGAAGGTGTCGATAAAGTCGACAACCAAATCGACGTGCTGCCTCCGTCTTCCATGGACGACCGCCTCCGCCAGCGCCTGTTCCGCGCCATTTATCAATATCCGGCGCTGCAGCGGTACGAACTCGGGGTGCAGAAGCCCATCCGAATCATCGTCAAAAGCGGCCGACTGACCCTGGAGGGTGTCGTGGATAGCGAAGGCGATAAGAATCTGGTCGGAATCCGCGCCAATAGCGTCTCCGGCATCTTCTCGGTCACCAATAATCTGCAGGTTGCCAAACCTTAAGACAGGGCCAATTTTCGCGGAGAGGACGCACCTCGCGTCCTCTCTCTTCTTAAATGTTTGCCCGCCTGCTTACCCGGCAAGTCTCCTAAATCGATTTTCTTCTGGCTTTTCAGCCTCTCCTCCCGCGTATAATGCTCCCGGATTCGACTTCCGCCCTCGGCGGAGCCATCGGAGGAAACGCAATCATGAGTCTGCAGGGCATGAACCGCCGCACTTTTCTCGAAACCGCAACCACCATCACCGCCGCCACTTTATTGACCAGTCGCCTGGGCTGGGCCGCCGCAGAGCACAAGATCGAACACCTTGGCGTGCAGCTTTATACGGTGCGCGACCAGATGAAAGTCTCTTTCTACGAAACCCTCGCCAAAGTTGCCTCCATCGGATACAAGGAAGTCGAGTTTGCCGGGTACTTCGGCCTTACTCCGAAACAGGTTCGCGACGCGCTCGAGAACAATCACCTCACCGCACCCTCCACTCACGTGCAATATGACGAACTCGACGACAAGTTTCCCTCGGTCATCGAAGCATCCAAGACGATTGGCCTGAAATATATTGTGTGCCCCTGGATCCCCGAGGAACTCCGCAAGTCCCCGGACATCTGGAAGAAGGCCGCCGAGAAATTTAACCACTGCGGCCAACAGACCAAGGCCGCCGGCATGCAGTTTGCCTATCACAACCACTGGTTCGAATTCCTTCCCGTCGACGGCAAACTTCCCTACGATGAGCTTCTAAAACTGTGCGACGCCGATCTGGTGAAGATGGAAATGGATTTGTGCTGGATCACTGCCGCGGGATCCGATCCAGTGAAGTATTTCAATGCCTATCCTGGACGGTTCCCGCTGGTTCACGTCAAAGACCTCAAGACCATGCCCAAGATCACAGCCGGAGGCGCGCAGAACTACGGTGATACCGTCGACCTGACCGAGGTGGGCAGCGGCATCATCGACTGGAAGCGGATTTTTGCCCAATCCGACAAGGGCGGCGTCAAGTACTACATCGTCGAGCACGATCACCCGAAGCAGCCCTTCGAGAGCATCACCAAGAGCTACGAGTACCTGAACAAGCTGCGCTGGTAGAAGTTAGTCAGGGATGGACCTCGGCGGCAATGGTTCCGGGAAGGACGCGGCTCAGAGATTTTCGTCATGCCTACGAGAGCCTGTGCCGCCGTGGAAGAGCGGCGCTTTAGCCGCGCGTAAGTCGCCGAATGTGGAGAGCGGCGTTTTGGCCCGCGTAAGTCGTGTCGAATGTGGAAGGGCGGCGCTTAAGCGCCGCGTAAGACGGATCGAATAAGGTTGGGCTTTAGCCCCTGAGGGGATCTGCGGTTTACTCCTCCGGTCCATGAAAAGATAGCTTCGAAGAAAGATCGAACCCAGGGAGATCCATGCAAGTTAAGCGAACGCCTAAAACCTATGACGTTTGCATCATCGGCTCCGGTGCTTCAGGAGGCACCGCGGCTAAGGTCCTCACCGAAGGCGGACTGAGTGTCGCGCTGCTCGAAGCCGGTCCTCCCGTCATTCCCGAGCGTGACTACAAGGAGCACGTCTGGCCCTACGACCTGCCGCATCGTGGTGCCGGCATCGGCGGCCGCGCGCGCCAGGGACTCAATGACGAATTCCTTGCTCCCAACGGCGCCTGGGAAATCGAAGGCGAACCCTACGTTTCCGCTCCTGGCTCAAAGTTTCGCTGGTTCCGCTCGCGCATCGTGGGCGGACGCACCAACCACTGGGGACGCATCGCCCTCCGCATGGCTCCGGTCGATTTCAAAGTTCGCTCGCACGACGGCATGGGCGACGACTGGCCGCTCAGCTACGAAGACGTCGCGCCCTACTACGATAAAGTCGAGTACTACATCGGAGTATTCGGCTCGAAGGAGAATATTCCCAGCGCGCCCGACGGAATCTTCCTGCCGCCGCCCAAGCCCCGCTGCACCGAGACCATCATCAAGAAGGCCTGCGACCACCTGAACATCCTGTGTATTCCGTCGCGCCTGGCAATCCTGACTCAGCCCCACAACGGCCGTCCCGCCTGCCACTACTGCGCGCAATGCGGCCGCGGATGCATCACAGCGTCCAACTTCAGTTCGAGCCAGGTCATGATTCCGCCCGCGGAAAAGACCGGACGCCTTCGCCATGATTACCGGCGCCATGGCGCGCGAACTGGTCGTCGGCAAAGACGGCAAAGTCGAAGCGGTCTCTTACATTGACAAGGCGACGCACGAAGAAAAACGCGTACATGCCCGTGCGTTCATCGTCGCGGCCAGCGCCTGCGAATCGGCGCGCCTGCTGCTCAATTCCAAATCCACTCTATTTCCCGACGGTTTGGCCAATACTTCAGGAGTCGTCGGCCGCAATCTGATGGACACCGTCGGCAGCGATGGCGGCGGATACTTTCCTCAGCTCGAGAAAATGCCCGCTCACAATCACGACGGCGTCGGCGGCATGCACATGTACCTGCCATGGTGGAAGTTCGACCGCAAGAACGAATTCCTGCGCGGCTACCACACCGAGTTCGGCGGCGGACGCGGCATGCCCGGCGTCGGCGACTACGACGATCTCTGTGATGACTTCGAAGGCTATGGCACGTCCTTGAAGCAGGAGTGCAAGAAGAAATACGGCACCTACATCGGCTTCGCCGGACGCGGCGAAATGATCCCCAATGAGAACTGCTACTGCGAAATCGACCCCTCGGCGGTGGATCAGTGGGGCATCCCCGTGCTGCGCTTCCACTGGAAGTGGAGCGACAACGAAATCAAGATGGCCAAGGACATGCAGGAAACCTACCGCGAAATCGTCGAAGCCGCGGGCGGAGTCTACTTGTCCACCGCACGTCCCGATGGCCCGAATCCCTACGGCATCGCCGACGGCGGCGTCATCATCCACGAAGTGGGCACGGTTCGCATGGGCGAGCACGCCACAACCTCGGCCCTCAATCAGTACTGCCAGGCGCACGACGTGAAGAATTTATTCGTGACCGATGGCGCCACCTTCGTCACCAACGCCGACAAGAATCCCACGCTGACCATCATGGCGCTGACCTGGCGCGCCGCCGACTATTTGTTGGATCAGGCGAAGAAAGGAAATCTGTAACGCGAGGGCGCCCCATGTCCATTTCAAGACGCGACATTCTCAAATCGCTCACAATCACTGCGATCACCGGCTCGGTGCTGCGGGTGATTCCTCTCGAAGCCGCCGAATACGCTCATCGCATGGTGCGTGCGGAAAAGGCCGCGGCGGAAAACCAGGTCTACACGCCCAAGTTCTTCTCGGCTCACTCGTACAAAACGCTGCAGACGTTGTGCCAGACGATCATCCCGCCCGACGCAGAAGCTAAAGGAGCGATCGAAGCGGGCGCACCTGAATTCATCGACCTGATCACCAGCGAAAACAAGGACTACCAGGTCGCCCTCGGCGGCGGATTGATGTGGCTGGACAACACTTGCATCGATCGCTATGGCACGGCTTATCTCGATTGCACACCCGCGCAGCAGAAAGAAATTATCGACCTCATCGCCTACCGCAAGAATTTCAAGAAAGACCCCAGCCTGGGCCAGGGCATTGAATTTTTCGGATTCCTGCGCAAGCTCACCGCCGACGGCTTCTTTACCAGCGAAATCGGCATCGGTTATCTCGGCTACATCGGTAACACGTACGTGAACGAGTTCCCTGGCTGCCCGCCGGTCCCAGAAGCGTAGCTGCGATCGGTAGGTATGCACCCAGGAGACGCGCTTCTTCCGCCGCCTTCGCGGGGTCAGAACACCTTGCGTTTTTGGCTGCCCATCGGACAAGCACTGACGTAACGAGCCAAACCCCCTCCTTTATGTCACTTTTAAGTGTGGGGAAATCACATCCAACGGATTACATCGATTTGGACGCCGGCCGCGAGGGCTACATTCAATCGCAGTCCAAGTTCGTTCCTGTCGTCGCCATTCCGAAGCCTGGCAAGCTGTCTCCAGAGCAGCGCAACCTGCGAAGTATTCGCTGGGAAGAGCGCTTCGCCAGCCTGGTCGCAGCTGGCGGCATGATCTGGGCCGTGTACGTTGCCACCCAGGACTACGCGAATCTCTGGCGCTTGCAACTCGCGCCGCCTGGACCTGTCGAAGTCTGCGCCCTTGGCATCCTCGCCTGGCTTCACGCGAAGTACCGACGCTCGACCCGGGCCCGCTGAAGTTTGTTACTGAGAGTTACGAGCTACGAACTGCTTACTCTCCTCTAAGCCGCTTTCCCAAACGGCTCTTCCAATGACAGTGGCTGCGGCGTGAACAACTCTGCGCCATTCTCCGTGATGTGCATGTCGTCTTCAATCCGCACGCCGAACTCGCCGCGAATATAAATTCCCGGCTCGTTGCTCGTAGTCATGTTCGCCTGCAGCTTAGTCGAATTTCCTCGGACCAGGTATGGCCACTCGTGCCCGTCCATGCCCAGGCCGTGACCCAGCCGGTGCGTGAAGTACTTGTAGTCCGGACCGTAACCGCCATCGGTGATCACCTTGCGGGCGGCTGCATCCACCGAACCACACTCTGCTCCTGGACGAGCCGCCGCCAACGCCGCTGACTGCGCGCGTAGCACAATATCGAACACCTGCTTCATCTTGTCGCCGGCTTGGCCCGCGGCTTTCCCCACCGCGAACGTCCGCGTGATGTCAGATTGATAGCCTTCCACGGCACACCCGTCGTCGATCATGACGATCGAACCCTCGCGAATCACCTGCGGTGTGGCCAGTCCATGCGGGAACGCCGTGGCCTGATCGACCATGACGCTGGCCTCGCCGGGGAATCCCAGCTGGTGGTACGCCGCATCGATGAGCGCAGAGACATCGCGTTGTGCCATACCCGCACGCAGAGCGCGGTAGACCGCTTCGTACGCCGCCAGCGTCACCTGCGATGCCAGCCGCATCAGCGCAATTTCGTGCGCGCTCTTGATCATGCGGCAGCCGGCGGTCACCGGAGTCGCGCTCGCGATCGTCACCTGGGGCACGGCCCGCGACAGCGCCTTAGCAATGCCATCGGCAAATACGAAGCGCACGCTTTCTTCGATCCCGAGCTTGCCGCTGGCGATGCCCCGTTCTTTCACTCCCTGCGCGATGCGCTGATACGGGCTCTCATCTTCCTGCCACACACGCACGTCGGCCTGCTCGCCGTCGGGTGAGTTCGCGAGTTGCTCGCGCGCTCGTCCTTCTTCAAAAGCCGGACATACATAAAACGCCGCGCCCTTGGCGGGCAGAACCAGCGCGAAGGTGCGCTCTCCGCCCCACCAGCGGACGCCGGTGAAGTATCGCAATGACGTGCCTTCCATGAGCAGGATGGCGTCGAGCCCGTTCTCGGTCATCAGTTGGCGGGCGCGCTGCTGGCGTTCGTTGCGCTCTTCGCGCGTGATCGGCGTGGCCTCGCTCTTTCGCGATTTCAACTGCACGATCGATGGCGGCAGGGAAGAGTCGTCCTTCTCTGCCGCAGAGGCCATCAGGGAATGCGGCGCTCCCGCCAACCCGGCCGTCACACTGCTCACCTCGAGAAACCGTCGTCGCGAGATCATTCACCCCTCCAGAAGTTAAGGAAAGCAATCCGGCCATTATATGGGGAGTTGCGATCTCTGATCTCAGATTGAGAACCTAAAGCGAGTGCAAGAAAGATGCGGCAGATGCGTTCGGGGCTATGAATGTCGCGACAAGTCCAATGCTTACTTGGAGTTAACATCGTTATACGTATATATTTGTACGTACAATTATAAAAATCGAATCCCGGACCTGAAAAATCACTGTCGGTTCGCTCAGGATGTCCTTTCCGGAGCCGGAAACGGCCCTTGCATCGACGATCGACTACTGGGGAAATCATCGTCCGCGACAGCGAAGCGCGTCCTAGAGCCTGCAAGGTGCCTCCGACGATTTTTCAACCACTTACACGAAGGCTCAACAACTTACCCCTGCATCAACCGTTCCATTGGGGAAATGCCCTGTTTAAAACAGTGATACTGCCTGAGGCTGACTACTTCGGCTGAGGTGGGTGTGTATCTAGTCCCACCTCAATCGTGCAGTCGGCAGTTGCATGATCGCATCTGACACCCCAACTGAGTGCCCTGTTGTATTGGCTCTTGAGAGTGGCGATCCAGTCATTGATTCGAGCGACGGAGTAAACATCACCAACAGCCGGAGCGGTGGAGATGGCCTCCGCAGGTAATTCGTTCTGACCCAGAATTTGCATAGCCTTGATGTGATAGATGCGGCCCGGGTCCACTTCGAAAATCTTCCTTGCGCCATCGTCCCGCACTTGAACCCTCGCTCCCATGTATCCGCGTTCATAGTACGCAATCTGAATCATGTACGCCGCGTACTGTTCGGCATTGTTCTTGTCAGTCCATCTTCGCTCGGGGTCGCGTTGAGCGCAGAGGTGAAGGGCGGTTGAAAGCGTGAAGATCGCAAACGCGATTCGTCGGTACATAACACCTCCCCCTCGGCAGCATTCACCGCCGGGCGGTGTTCAAATTATGAACTCGCGACAAGGCCAAAGGAAGGGAGTCTTGTTGGTTCGCGAAACATCCCCATATCGCTCATCGATAGGTCAGCGCGACGTTTCTGAATGCCTAAAAGCAGTCAACGAGGACCGTTCAGCACCACTTCGGAGCGTAGAGTGTAGGCACTTGCATCTGTCATCTTGAAGTTCTTGGCAAAATCCAGGAAAACTTGGTCGGACTGCTCATCGTTTTCCAGCAACGTAATGACCACTGTCTTCGGCTTCCGACCGCATCTCTTTGGCAGGTTGCTGAAAATGGAACTCTGCATGGTCACGAATTCGATCGGAATCTGGAAAGCTCGGTCTTCCAGGGTCACCTCGCCCGCTTCACCCGGCTTCTCCTTCGGGTAAACAAGCTGCACGCGAACCTTGGAATGAGCGTTCGCATTCTCGACAACGCGTCCCTTTACGATGACCGTATTGACCGGGCATTGGGCATGGACAATGACGCAAAGGACGAGACTGGCGCCCAGAATCCGAATGAGGGTCTTGGTTGCGGCACATATCATGCGGACCTCGCTTCAACGCGAGAGAATTATCATCCCTTCGCTCCTACCGAAGCAAAGCCAAATTCGATTGTCCTAACATCGCCATTCAACTCATTGACCCCCAACGAGCGCTATCGCTCTTCTCAACGGGCACACTTGTTTGCGAAATATCCCCTTCCAATTGAATGGTGTGCTCGGCAAGGTGTCCGTCAATGGGCGAGCAATCGCCGACATGGTTACTTCTGGCGCCTGACCTTTAGTTTGAAACAAATGTAGCGATCCTGGGTTTTAATACATACGCCCATGAAGTCAGGGCGAGACGGGGAGATATTGCCGTTTTCGGGCCCCGGCACAAGGAGAAAATAACCATGTCTCTTCGCTCATCCATTCGCACCCTGCTCGCCGCTGCCTTGATTGCAGCTCCGATGCTTATCTTGCCAACTGCGCAGGCGCAGATCGGCGTCTCTCTATCGATCCACGTTGGTCCTCCCGCGTTGCCGGTCTATGAGCAGCCTCCGCTGCCGGCACCGGGTTACCTTTGGACGCCCGGCTACTGGTCCTACGGTGAAGCGGGCTATTTCTGGGTCCCCGGTGTATGGGTGCAACCTCCCAGCGCTGGTCTTCTGTGGACGCCTGGCTACTGGGGCTATGAGGGCGGAGTGTACGGGTGGCATCAAGGCTACTGGGGACCGCATGTTGGGTTCTACGGTGGCGTGAACTACGGCTTCGGCTTCGGCGGCGTGGGCTTTGCTGGGGGCGAGTGGCGTGGTGGAGTATTCGCTTATAACAGTGCGGTGGCAAACTTCGGAACCGTGCACGTCACCAATGTGTATGAGAACCGCGTCATCGTAACGCAGACCACGATCGTGAACGTCAACCACGTCAGCTTCAATGGTGGCGAGGGCATTCAGGTACATGCAACGGCGGTGGAGATGCAGGCGGCCAACGAGCGCCACTTCGAGCCGACCCCCAACCAGGTGCAGCATCTAAACTTTGCTGCGCAGGATCGGGCGCAGCTGGCGTCGGTGAATCAAGGACGTCCGGCCACCATGGCGAGCTCGAACATCAACGCATATCACCAGGTGGCGCAGCAGCACGCCCAGTCGCAGCCCATCTCGGCAGCCGATCGCTCGGTGGGGCGCAACTACAATCCCAATACTCGTGAGGCGAACCAGGACCAGCGCATCGCCAACGGCTTGCGCAGTGGCCAAATGACTTCGGGCGAAGCGGCTCGCGCCGAGCGCACGCAATCCAACATTGACCAGCAAGTGCACGACGATCGAGAGGCGAACGGTGGCAAGCTCACGGGTCAAGAGCGTCAACAGATCAACAGCGAGCAAAATTCCGCGAGCCGTCAGATCTACGACGAGAAGCACAACGCGAATACCGTGAAGCCGAACGAAGTGGACGACCGGGAAGCCAACCAGCAACAGCGCACCGCGAATGGGCTGCGCAGCGGTCAGATGACTTCCGGCGAGGCGGCTCGCACCAACGAGAACCAGGCCGCAGTCGCGCAGCAGGTTCACAACGAGCGTACTGCCAACGGCGGCGCGTTGACCCAGCAACAGAAGCAACAGGCCAACAAGGAAGAAAACAAAAACAGCAAGCAGATCTATAACGAGAAGCACAACAACAACAAGGCGAAACCTGCCAAGGAGCGCGAATAAAGTAACGCAATAGCCTTAAGAGTGAGCGGCCGCCGTTGCAGGCGGCCGTTCAGTTTTTGGCGTTACGATCAGTCCTTGGGGTAGAAAAGTCTGAGGTATGCTCTTCGCATGGAATCCGGCTTCCAATGCGCCTCGTGCGGGGAATGGAACACCACTGCCGTCGATGAGTCCGCCGGACGACGGCAGAGCTACGTAGAAGACTGCCATGTCTGCTGCAAGCCGAACGTGCTGCGCGTCGAGTACGACAACTCGTCGCAGGAATTTTTCATTGCTGCCGAACTCGAGTGAGAGGGGTGAACCATTACCCCGAAGGACACGAAGGTACACGAAGGAAACACATAGAACTAAGGCTTTCGTGATACTTCGTGTCCGTTGTGGTTCACGGTTTTCACTGTTCAGCCTGATCTCCGACGAATAATTCCAAGTACTCGCCGTGACATTCTGCTCGCGTTATAGTTAGCGATTATAGTTAGCGAGTTCCGGGCATCGCAGAAAGGACTGAACCCATGGCAACCGGCTACAGTGCTGGCAGGATGGTGGCCCACAACATGGTGACCACGCAGTTTGAACTGGACGGCTTTCGTGTGACCCGCACGCTCGGCGTGGTGCGCGGAATTGTGGTGCGCTCCCGCTCTATCTTCGGAACCATCGGCGCTGGCTTGCAGACGCTGGTCGGCGGCAACATTACTCTTCTCACCAACCTCTGCGAAAAGACGCGCCAGGAAGCCTTTGACCTGATGCTGCAACACGCCGCCGAGCTAGGCGCCAACGCCGTGGTCGGGGCGCGCTATGACGCGACTGAAGTGATGCAGGGCGTTACCGAAGTCCTGGCCTACGGGACAGCGGTTTTTGTGGAGGTATCGAAGTGATCCTACGTTGGGGCGAGAGCGAAGTAGGGAACTAGGCAGAACTGTTTTGGAGGTCTCAGCGTGCGGCCATCGTTTGCGATCGCAATCCTTGTGGCCTTGTCGGGAGCCGCGAGCGCACCTCGTGCAGCCGCTGCCATTCCGGCCCGGCCTCGATTCGCTGCAGCCGACAGCCACTCCCTCAAGCTCAGCTTGGAACTGCTCGATGAGGCTCACCGAATCTCGCGCACGTTCCGACTGGAACAGCGGGCCTGGATGGTTTTCGATGCAACTAAGGTCGCTGCGCCCCTGGATTTCCAGCGTAGCAAGCAGTGGGCTCGGGAAGCATGGGGACTTTCTAAACAGCTGGAACCCGGCCAAAGTCGGGCTGCGCTGCAAAAGGACGCCCTACGCGAACTTGCGTTCAACGATCCAAACCTTGCCCTACACCTATACCGGCAGATTGATCTGCCCGCAAAGTGGGATGCAGTGCACCAGACGACCGAAGATTCGCGGTCCCTGGGATACGCGAATACGATCTTCAAACCGGTCTGGGAGCCTGGCGGCCAACGGTATGAGAAGAGGCTCGAGAGTCTGGCTGGTTTCCTCGGAGCGACAGGCCAGTATCCTTATGCCGCCATGAGCAAGATCGCACTTGATGTGTCGAAGCGAGATCCCAAACACGCAGGCAAGATATTGGAGGATGCCACCAGGTACTTCCGTCGCGATCCGGGGTTCACGTCGACCAACCAGCAGTTCGTAAAGTTCATTCTCGCGACCCGAAAAATATCTTCCCTGAAAGTTCTGCGGAGCGAACTGAATGCCGCAGTCGACGGCCTGCAGGCTCCGCCCCGGGCTTTCGTTCATCGCACCTGGAACATCACCATCACCACGCCTTCTGGTGACGCCAAATTCAATTCCCAAGACCAGGCCCTTCTTTTCCAGTTGCTGCCGATCTTGAAGACTGTGCTGCCTGAAGAGGCCAGCCCGTTACTGACCCGTTACGACAGCCTTCGGAGTGCGCCTTCGATAACCGTGGATACGCCGCTGGTATGGACCGGGAGTGTGTCGATGGAGGGAACTGCGGACCCGGCACGCATGCAACTCAAGGCAGACCAGAGCCGGATGTTTCGCGCGCAAAGTATGGCAGGCGCCGAACCGAAAGAGGCAGTGTCGCTAGCTAAACAGATCAACGATCCTGATTTGCGCTTGCTGGCGCTGGTTTCGCTGGTGCCGGCCTATTCCACGGTTGACGCCGCTGAGTCCGAGTCGTGGTTAGCCGCCGCCCAGTCACATCTGGCAGAGGTCAAGGAAAACTCCAAGAAGCTTCGCCTGGTGACGGCCGTGATCAGCGCCGAACTCGCACTGGGAAGATATGCAGAGGCACAGTCGCTCGTGCAGCAGGCTTTCGAGTTGGGGGAAGCTGTGTTTTCGCAGGATTTGCATGAAAAGCCGGATCAACTGGCCGATTCAGTTGCGGGATACGGCGAACTAAGCGACCTTACGACGTCACTGGTCAAGATGGACGAGGCGCAAGGCGCAACGGTCTCGCGGATTCGCAAGATGCAAAACGACATGCTGCGCGCCGAACTCCTGATCTCGGCGGCAAAAGGGATCGCGGACAACTAAGGACGCGAGTCCTCGTTGCAGCCACTTATTCTTTATAGAGAAAACCTGCGACCAGCGCGGCCAGGATGGCCCCCAGCCACATCTCGATCATCCAGCCAAAAGGCAGAGCGCGACCCACGGCGGACCATTCTGCCTGGGCGAAGTTGTCGGGGAAGCCGGCGAAGAAGCCCGCCAGGAATCCGACTTTGAGCGCCGTGCCCGGACCAGGGCCCAGTCCCTGGCGCGCCCACGCGTAAAGATGGGCGACCGCGATTGCCATAATAAACAGGAGCACGGTCCATGCCGCCGGGAAGTAGGGATAGCGCGGCGTTTTGAGGAACCAGCCGGCGTCTTGTGCGATCACATAGCGCGGGCCGGTAATGTAGCGGTAGATAATGAAACTCCACAGGTTCCAGACCACGCCTCCGGCGAAACCGCCCAACCAGATTCTGCCTCTGTTGAGTGACATGCAGAGCCTCCTCCAAGATATTTTTCAGAATAGAGCCCGGAACGATATCCGCGGAAGTGTACTCCAATCTGTCACAAGCAGGGCGGATTTCTAAGAGAGGAGATGAGGTAGCGATTGCTGGCGCTGCGCGAAGGTGTTGTTCATTTGCCGTTGAATGAAGAGCGCGTTCGCGATCTCTCCCAGAAAGCCTAAGCCAACCTCGTAGTCGATCACGTCGCGGACGAGAGTCCCCGCGATGCCTCCATGCGTCTCAGCCCAGAATTCGTGGCGATGATGCCAGCTCTTGAACCGACCTCTGTCCTGCACGTCGGCGAAGTAGTGATTCCATTCGAATTCGGTGATGCGTGCGATCCACTGGGAGCGAACTGGCAGAAGAGGGAACACGCGAAACGATGTCACGATGCTGGAACCAACGCCAGCCGCTTTGTAGCCATTATTGCCAGACGGCGACGGCGGAGCGGGCACTCGGTTCAGTGCGATCAGCTTCGTGCCGCTGGAGGCGGGCTTGAGCCGCGGCAGATTCTCAGGGTTGGAGAAGAAGGCGAAGACGTGCTCAAGAGGGGAGGGAACCCACTGCTCGAATTCCAGATGGCTCGCCATGGAGCATCTATGACCAAGTCTGCTCGAGCTTTGTCATCCTGAGGTCCGCGGTTCTTGCGGGCCGAAGCATCTGTGCACTCCCCGACCAGTTGCAGAGGTCCTTCGCTTCGCTCAGAATGACAGTGCCGTTTGAGGCTTCGGGCCCCTGACCAACTCCCATTTTGCCTGGTCCATCCCTGTTTTCCACAAGAAAATCCGCGCCAGTCGCGGAGAGCAAGAAAAATCTTAGCGAATGAATAGCGAAAGAACCAAGAACGTAAACCCAACCCCTTGTGGTCGCTCGGTTAGTTAACCACAAGCCTTCGTACTTTCTGGAATCGGTGTCCTAGTGGGATATGTACCCTCAAGTTTCTGCTTGACAATAAACGACTTACAGCTAAGATGTGGTACAAAGTGGTACGAAGTGGTAAGCACAGTTAGGGCAGTGGGGACGCGAGAGCTGAAAACGAGGAGCCGGTGGAAATCCGACCCAAAAGCACGACAAACAGCCCGAATCGCCCGACTTTGACTGACCTTCGCACCCTTTTGACCTCCCTCATTGCTGTTGTGGCGGCTACCAGACATGTTTCGCGGCAATCATCCAACCCGGGTCGACGAAAAGGGCCGTTTAAAGGTCCCGGCCGAGTTCAAGCGGGTGATCGACGAGAAGTACGGGCAACAATTCTACATCACAAGTCTGGATGGCAAGGTTGCTCAAGTGTATCCCTTCGAGGAGTGGGAACGGATCGAGCAGAAGCTGGCGGGGCTCTCCAATTTCAATCCCACGAAGAAGAAGTTTCTTGACCGGACCAACTACTACGGGCAGCAGGTCGAGATGGACGGGCAGGGACGGTTGTTGCTGCCGCAGTTGCTGCGCGAGTCTGGGCAGATTAAGGGCGAGGTAGCGGTTCTGGGGAATTTGACGTATCTCGTGGTCAGGAACCTGGAGCTGTTCAAGAAAGAGATCGAGGAAGAAAAGTTCACGCCTGACGATGAGAAGACGCTCGACGAACTGGGCATCTAGTGGGCGAGGGATCAACAGACACCCCTCAGGGGGTTGGGCATGGTGGTGGAAGAGCAGTGAGCCATGTTCCCGTTCTTTTAAAAGAAGCGATCGACTTTTTAGCCGTGCGGCGGGGTGGGACCTATATCGACGCCACGGTGGGTTTGGGCGGGCACAGTTACGAAATCGCAAAACGCCTCGGCGCACCGGGACATTTGATTGGCCTCGATAAGGATCCTGCAGCGCTGGCAATCGCGCGCGAAAGGCTGACAGCAGGTTCCTCGACTGCGCCTAACGATTCGAAAGGCGAATCGTTAAGCTCCGCTCGGGATGA
This sequence comes from uncultured Acidobacteriaceae bacterium, assembly GCA_963752175.1. Classification (GTDB taxonomy): domain Bacteria; phylum Acidobacteriota; class Terriglobia; order Terriglobales; family Acidobacteriaceae; genus Sulfotelmatobacter. The sequence goes on along the minus strand of CAVVXZ010000018.1, from coordinate 437,861 downwards.
CAAGGAGTTGGGGGATTGGCCCGAGATCACGCTGATGCAGTGCTCGTTTGCCGAAGTCGGAAAGCGGTTCAGTTCGAAGTTTGCGGACGGAATCCTGGCTGACATCGGAGTGAGCAGCCTGCAGTTGGATGATGCGGCGCGCGGATTTAGTTTTCAGGCGGATGGACCGCTCGACATGCGGATGGACCCGCGTAGCGAGCGTAGCGCCGAACAAGTGGTAAACCACCTCGACGAGCGACAGCTTGCCGATGTGATTTACGAATTCGGAGAGGAAAGGAGGTCGCGGAGAATCGCCAGAGCCATTTGCCGGTCGCGGCCGATACGATCTACCGCACATCTTGCGGATGTCATATCAGCCGCGGCCCGGCCAATGAATCAGGCCGAACGAAGGATTCATCCCGCGACTAGAACTTTTCAGGCTCTTCGAATCTTCGTAAACCGCGAACTGGAAGATCTGCAGGCGCTGCTCGGAGCGGCGCCGCGGATTCTGAAGCCAGGAGGACGCGTGGTGGTGATCAGTTTTCACTCGCTGGAGGACCGCATCGTAAAGGATGCCTTCCGCGAGGGCGCGATTAAGGACAAGCACTTTCGGGTGCTAACCAAAAAGCCGGTGACGGCAACTGAATTAGAAAGCGATCGTAACCCGCGGGCCCGCAGCGCGAAATTGCGGGCGGCGGAAAAGATTTGAGGGCGCGAGCTGCGCTCCCGGGACAGCCGAGGGCGGCTGTCGCCACATAAAACGTTTGGCTCCGGAAAACCTGCCGGAGTTCCCGGCACAGCTGTAATGGCGTGCCGGGCCTTCAAGATTCAGGTGACAGGCGGACGAAGATCCGCTGGGGCGGGATGGATTTGGGTTCTGTGGTAGGAATCCAAATTGAGGTAGCGGACATGTACACGGGAACCATGCACACAGGAACAATGATCAGCGATTTGATGACCACGGTCGAGCGGGTCGAACAGAAGGCAGAACAGCGGAAGGTCGCCGAAGAACTACACGCGATTTTCTCGATGCAGATTCCGGTAACGGACAGCGACCAGATTTTCATGGGGGCGGCATAATGGGGGCAGCAGCGGCGACAATGTGCAGTGCAGGCTTCGCGGCAGAGCATCCGGCGGCAGGGCGTCGTTCGTTTTGGACAGGTACACCCGAGATCTACTTCTCCAAGGCGATTGATAATTCCCGACTGGTCAAGGTGGAAGATCCGCGCCGCAACCGCGAGATGAAACAATTTGGCACGGCGCTGGCGTTCCTGTTCCTGCTGGTCTTTACTTATGCGTGGCAACACTTCAAAGCCATCGAATACGGATACCAGATCGAATCGGCCAAGCGCGAACTGAGCGACAAGACCGAAATGAACCACGCGCTGCGCCTGGAAGATGCCTCGTTGCGGGATCCCGAGCGGATCGACGTGCTGGCACGCCGCATGGGCCTGGTGCCGCCGGAGCCGGGACAAGTGATCCGCATGGATGCCACCTCGGCCGACGCACAGGCTCCGGTGATGGCGAGCGCGACGCCGATTACGGTGATCCCGGGGCAGTAGAAGATTATGTGGGTCCGGGTCTTTGACCCGGACGCCGAGCGCGGCTCGGCTGAATCTCGGCGGCGGCCTGTCTGTACGTAGGCCGCCATGTTTGTCTCTGAAGCCTGTTTTCGGAGAACGGTTTCAGTTCTTGGTCATTCCGAGGAGCGCACGCGACGAGGAACCTGCTTCACGCCGGACTGAGGCAACACAGCAGATTCCTCCTTCTGCGCTTCGCGCATCGTCGGAATGGCAAGCGGTGAAAGTCATGGCGAGCCATTCCACTCTCGGCAAGAACTCTCGGCTGCAGTTGCTGGGCGCCTTCCTTTTTCTGTGGTGCTTTGCGATTTGCGGGCGTCTGGTCGTCCTGCAGATTTTCGACTACGGCAAGTTCGTCAAGCAGGCTGGACACCAGCAGCAACGCGCCATCCCGCTGGCCGCCAAGCGGGGAGTGATTTACGATCGCGCCGGCCACGAGCTGGCGATGTCGGTGCTGGTCGATTCCGCCTTTGCGGTGCCCACTGAAGTCAAAGACCTGCCTACCGCAGTGAACCTGATCACGCGCATCACGGGCGACGACTATAACGTCGTGCTGGCGGATTGCCGTGCGCACAAAACGTTTTGCTGGGTGGCGCGCAAGGCCAATGACGAGACCATCGAGCGCATCAATTCGCTGAAACTGCAAGGCATTCACTTCCAGAAAGAGCCGAAGCGCTTCTATCCCGCGCGCGATCTGGCCGCGCAGGTGCTGGGTTCGGTCGGTATGGAGGATTCCGGCCAGAGCGGAATCGAGCACGAGTTCGACGACGAACTGAGCGGGCATCCGGGGAAGATGTTCATCTCGGTCGATGCGCGCCGCCAGTGGTTCGCCGATGTCGAGACGCAGCCTGATCCCGGCGACAACCTTGTTCTGACCATCGACAAGAATATTCAGTACATCGCCGAAAAGGAGTTGGAGCAGGCGATTCACGACACGCAGGCGATTGCGGGGACCGTGATTGTCGAGAATCCGCATACGGGAGAAATCCTGGCGCTGGCGAACCGGCCGACGTTCAATCCGAATCAGCGCAAGCAGATCACGCCTGGGGCGCTGACCAACCGCGCCGTGAGCTATGTCTACGAGCCCGGATCGACGTTCAAGCTGGTCACGATCTCGGCGGCACTCGAGGAAAAGGTCACCAATCCCAACGAACTGTTCGACTGCCAGATGGGGTCGATCGTCTACAACGGGATGCGCATCCGCGACTCCAAGCCACACGGCATACTGCCGGTGTGGGGCGTGCTCGCCGAATCGAGCGATGTGGGCGCGATCAAGATTGCGCTGCGCCTGGGCGAAGACCGTTTCTACAAATACATCCGAGCGTACGGCTTCGGGCAGCAGACAGGAATCGAACTGCCCGGTGAAACCCGCGGTCTGACCAAGCCGGTGAGTCGCTGGTCCAAGGTTTCGATTGCCGCGATTTCGATGGGTCAAGAGATCGGCATTTCTCCGCTCCAACTGACTGGGTTGATCTCGACGTTTGCCAACGATGGCGTGTGGGTTGCTCCCCGCATCGTGACGGGAACCGTACAGCCGCAGGGGACGCCGCAGATGGTCGCTTTCCATACTGGTCCTTCGCATCGCGTGATTTCTTCCTACACTGCCGCTGAAATGCGCTCGATGATGCAAAAGGTCGTACTCGAGGGCACTGGCCGTAAAGCAATTCTCGAAGGCTACTCGTCGGCGGGGAAGACGGGCACGGCGCAGAAAGTCGATCCCGCGACGGGCGCGTATTCGAAGACGAAATATATCGGATCCTTCGCTGGATTCGCTCCGGTGAACAATCCGCAGATCGTGGTTGCGGTGATTCTTGATTCGGCGGTCGGCCTCCACCAGGGTGGCCAAGTTTCGGCGCCAGTGTTCAAGCGCATCTCGCAGCAGGTGCTGGAATACCTGCATGTGCCGCACGATCTGCCTCTCTCCCCGCAGCACCAACTGCTGATGGCGAAGATGAAAGACAAGGATTTGGAAGAAGGCACGCCGGATCATCCTGGCGAACCGCTCGAGACCGCAGAGGTAAATGGAAGTTCGTCTGAGCCGTCGAAGGCGCCGAATGTGGCGCCGGCACCCACGCCCGCGATTGCTGGAAGAGACGGAAATGTAGTGCAGGCCGCAATGCGCGAGCCTGTGTCCGCGGGATCGATCGTTCAGGAATCTCCAGCAAAGGCACCGGACGCAAGCTCCGCACCACCATCTAAGCTGCCTGTTACCGGAACCGTCGTGCTCGACGTGGAGCAGGGCGGCATCGAAGTGCCGTCATTTGTCGGGAAGACCGTGCGAGGCGCCGTAGAGGCCGCCCAGGACCTTGGCCTACAAGTCGATGCCGTGGGTAGCGGCGTGGCCCGACAGCAGTCTCCCGTGGCCGGAACGCACGTAGCGGCAGGGGCGCGGGTCACGGTACAGTTCGGGCGCTAGCCCAAATCTTCCACCCCAGAGGACACAGCGGGCTTTCGGTTAATCTTCTTCTGTGTCCCCCGTGCCTTCTATGGTGGATCTCCCTCCGTTTGACCCGCCGAAAAAGCGCGTGATACGGTAATCAGTCACACCTATCCCAGCAGGCCAGCCACTGCTCGCTGATTGAGGTCTAATTTGTCTTCTGCGGAGGCGACGCCCGCCGGCACGACAACCAACGTCCGGAAGACTGCGCTGAACGCTGTCCATCGCCAGATGGGCGCGAAGATGGTCGAATTCAACGGGTGGGACATGCCGGTCGAGTATCCGGCGTCGATCGGCTGCGGCATCATCAACGAGCACATGGCCGTGCGCACGGGCGTGGGTATTTTCGACGTCAGCCACATGGGCGACATTCGCCTGGCTGGGCCTCAGGCTTTGGCCGCGGTGCAGCATATTTCCATGAACGATGCGTCACGGCTGGCCGTTGGGCAGGCGGAGTATTCGGCGCTGCTTTATCCCGAAGGCACGTTTGTCGATGACGTGATCGTCCACCGCCTCGGCGAAGACGAATATCTTCTGGTCATCAACGCGGGGACGCGGGAGAAGGATTTCAACTGGGTGCGCGACAACACACGCCAGTTCGATTGCGCAGTCGAGAATTTGTCGGATGACTACACACAGATCGCCATCCAAGGACCGAAGGGCGTGAACCTGCTGCAGAAACTCACCGACGCCCACCTGAGCGCGGTGAAGTTCTATTGGGTGACGCGCGGCAAGCTTTGCGGTCTGCCCAATATTCTGATGGGGCGCACGGGTTACACGGCCGAGGACGGTTTCGAGATTTACCTCCCCTCGGACGAGGCCACCAGTGCCCGCGTGTGGTACGAGATTCTGGCAGCTGGCAAGGAATTGGGCGTCGTACCCTGTGGCTTGGGAGCCCGCAACACGCTTCGCCTCGAAGGCAAGCTTCCCCTCTACGGCCATGAGATTTCCGATACCATTAATGTCTGGGAGGCGGGCCTCGATCGCTTCTGCAAGATGGATAAGCCCGAGTTTGTCGGACGCGCCGCACTGGAGAAGGCGAAAGCGGCAGGGGTGAGGCGTTCGCTGATCGGCCTGGAGATGACCGAACGTGGCATTGCCCGCGATGGATATAAGGTGCTCGATGCCAGCGGCCGCGAGGTTGGATACGTCACCAGCGGATCGCCGGCGCCGTTTCTGAAGAAGAATATCGCGCTAGCGTACGTGCCGACGGAGTTGGCGGCCGTGGGAACTGCGGTAAAGGTGGAAATCAGAGGTCAAGGCGTGGGAGCGGTGGTGGTTCCGACTCCTTTTTATAAGCGGCCGAAGAAGGCGTGACACGGGGGCTGAAGCCCGGTTCCCTTATTGGATCGCTAACGCGGCCCTGAAGGGCCGCTCTTCCACGGTCTTGGTTAAGAGTTTACGATTTTGGTTACGAGTTGAGCCGGATTTGGCCTTCAGATATGAGGGCATAAAGTCAGGAATTAATCGCTGGCAGCCAGGAGTTCGAAGCTTTTATGCCTTATCCGACAGATCGCAAATACACCAAGGAACACGAGTGGATTCAGGTGAATGGCAACGCCGCCACCGTCGGCATCACCGACTACGCGCAGCAGTCGCTGGGGGACATCGTGTTCGTCGAGACTCCCAAGGTCGGCGCCGAACTGACAGCCGGCAAGACTTTCGGCACGGTCGAGTCGGTCAAGGCGGTTTCGGACCTGTTTGCTCCGGCGTCGGGGACCGTGACCGAGGTCAACGCAGAATTGGCTACCGCGCCCGAGAAGGTGAATACCGACGCCCACGGCTCGTGGATGCTGAAGCTGACGCTGAAGAATCCGAGCGAGTTGGACGGCCTGCTCTCTGCCGCGGACTACGAGAAATTTGTAGCGGAAGAGGCCGGACACTGACATCCCTTCGTGCAACTTCGTGTCCTTCGTGGTTTAGGCTTTGCACGCTGCGGGACACTACCCGATGACTTTTGCCCTCGATTCAAATGCAGGCCGAGCCGCCTCAATCCAAATGACCTCGAGGAACATCTAAAAAATTTCCTATGCGATATTTACCGAAATCTCCTTCCGACCGCGAAGCCATGCTGAAAGCCATTGGGCTGCGCTCGGTCGACGACCTGTTTGCACCCATTCCCGCCGAGTACCGTCTGACTCGCGACCTCAACATCCCGCGGCAGATGGCGGAGTCGGAAATTGTCGACTTCTTTCGCCAGCGCTCCCGCGAGAACGGCGACGGCTACACCAGTTTTCTGGGCGCGGGAGCATATTTCCATTACCGGCCCGTCATTATCGATTCGCTGATTTCGCGCGGCGAATTTCTGACCGCCTACACGCCGTATCAGGCGGAGATTTCACAAGGCACGCTGCAGTCCATCTTTGAATTCCAGACCATGATCTGCGAATTGACCGGCATGGAGGTGGCGAACGCGTCAATGTATGACGGTTCCACCGCGGCGGCCGAGGGCGTGATGATGGCCGTGCGCCTGACCGGACGGCGCTCGGTGGTGGTGGCGCGCAGCCTGCATCCGGAGTATCGCGAGGTGCTGGCGACATACGCCACGCACCAGGGCATGCCGCTGTCGGTCGCGGGCTTCAACGACGATGGCCGTGTGAACCTGAAAGAACTGGAGAAGGCGATCACCCCGGAGACCGCCTGCGTATTGATCCAGTCGCCGAACTTCTTTGGCACGATTGAAGATGTCGCCGCCGTTGCCGAGATCGCCCATAAGCACGGAGCGATGCTGGTGGTTTCGATCGCCGAAGCGGTCTCGCTCGGGATCGTCGAGCCTCCACGAGATGCTGACGTAATCACGATGGAGGCGCAGTCGTTTGGCGTGCCGCTCGGATTCGGCGGTCCGTACTGCGGCGTCATCGCCACGCGTGAAAAATATGTGCGGCAGATGCCCGGGCGGTTGGTCGGACAAACCGTCGACAAGCAAGGCAAGCGCGGATTCGTTCTGACGCTGGCCACCCGCGAGCAGCACATCCGGCGCGAGAAAGCGACTTCGAACATTTGTACCAATCAGGCGCTGGTCGCGCTGATGGTCAACATCTTCATGACGGTCTACGGGAAAGTGGGGTTGAAGGAACTCGCGAAGCAGAATCTGGCGAAGACTGCTTATGCTGCTGGCCAGTTTGCGAAGCACGGCAAGGTGCTGTTCGGCAGCACGCCTCGCTTCAATGAGTTCGTCGTGCAGACGAGTGAAGATCCCTACGCCATCAACGGCCGGCTGCTGGGACACAAGATGATTGGCGGGCTACCTCTGCAAAAGTTCTATCCTGAGCTGGGGAATGCAGCCTTGTGGTGTTGTACCGAATTGACCACGCGCAGCGCCATCGACACCGCGGTGGGACTAGTCGCCGAGAGCGAGCGTTCCGTGCGGTCTTCCAAGGTAGAAGATGTGGAAGAGGTGGCGCGATGAAGCATACGACCCGCAAAGCGTCCCTCCAAGTGAATCAGAACGAAGGTCTGATCTTCGAGAAGTCGTCGCCCGGGAAGACAGCCTGGAAACTTCCGCCGCTCGACGTGCCGGAGGTGGACACGGCCAAGCTTCTGGGTGCGTCCGAAAGAAAAGATCTCGGCAACATGCCCGAAGTCAGCGAGATCGAGATCATCCGGCACTTCACGCGCATGTCGACGTGGAATTATGCGATCGACCTCGGCATGTATCCGCTTGGATCCTGCACCATGAAGTACAACCCGCGCGTGAACGAAGCCGTAGCGCGCGTGGAGGGAATTGCCAACGGGCATCCGTACCAACCCGAGAAAATTTCTCAGGGTGCGCTGCTCATAATCAAGACGCTGAGCGAGCAACTGATCGAAATCACCGGCATGGATGCGATCACGCTGCAGCCCGCCGCTGGCGCGCATGGAGAAATGACCGGTTTGCTCATGGTTCGCGCGTATCACCAGTCCAAGGGCAATGCGCGCAAGAAGATTCTGATCCCCGACTCCGCGCACGGAACGAATCCGGCGACGGCCGCGATGGTGAACTATGCGGTCGAGAATCTAAAGTCGGACTCGCGTGGGATGGTCGACATCCAGGCACTCGCGGCGCAGATGAACGAAGATGTCGCCGCGCTCATGCTGACGAATCCCAACACGCTTGGCGTGTTCGAGCAGGACATTCACAAGATCGCCGACATCCTGCATGCCAAGGGCGGCCTGCTTTATATGGATGGCGCCAACATGAACGCGCTCGTCGGCAAGGTGCGGCCCGGCGATTTCGGCGTTGACGTGATGCATCTGAACCTGCATAAGACGTTCTCAACTCCTCACGGTGGCGGTGGACCTGGGTCGGGCCCCGTGGCGATCAAAAAGGCGCTCGAACCGTTCTTGCCAACTCCAGTGCTGACCAAGAAACCTGATGGCACGTTGGGGTTCGATTACAACCGTCCGCAATCTGTGGGGCGTGTGCGCGCCTTCTACGGCAACTTCGGAATGTTTGTGCGCGCGCTGGCTTACATCCAGGCGAACGGCCCCGACGGCCTGCGCCAGACCACCGAAGACGCGGTGCTCAACGCCAACTACATTCGCAAGGGACTGGAAGGCACCTACGATTTGCCTTACTCCACACCGACCATGCACGAGGTAGTCTTCAGCGATAAGACCCAACTGAAAAAAGGCGTGCGCACCATGGACATTGCCAAGCGCCTCATCGACTACGGCTTCCATCCTTATACGACTGCGTTTCCGCTGATTGTGCCGGGCGCGCTCATGATTGAGCCGACGGAAAGCGAATCGAAGGAAGAGATGGACCTGTTCATCGAAGCGATGAAGTCGATTGCGGAAGAAGTCGAGGAAGATCCGCAGACTGTGCTCGATGCGCCGCATTCTACGCGAGTTTCACGGCTGGATGAGACCGCGGCGGCTAGGAAGCCTGTTTTGCGGTGGAAACCTCAGAGTTAACCACTGAGGACACAGAGGACACAGAGGAAGCCGGTCTAACCCCGGAAGTCGCCATAGACTCCGACGAAATTGTCGAAGGCGGGTCGCCACTCACCATCCTACGTATGCCGTCTCGCAGGTGCACCACATTGAAATTGATCAATAGGCCGAGATGCTTGTCGCTCAGTTTAAGGTAGGTTAGAAGCTGGGCCTGGTGGACGGGAGAAATGGCGTCCACAGCCTTGATTTCCACGACTATACAATCCTCCACGAGAATGTCCAGCCGGAATCCGAGATCAAGCCGTACTCCATCGTAGATCACCGGCAGCGGCACCTGCACGGCGGTGCGAAATCCTCTCTGATGCGGTTCATGCACCAGACAAGCCAGGTAAACGCTCTCCAGAAGTCCGGGACCTAGTTCGCTGTGAACCTTCATTGCTGAATCCACGACAGCGCCACTAATCTGGTTGAAGTACATCTCTGTGTCCTCCATGTCCTCTGTGGTTGTATAGCCTAGAAGCCCCAGGAGTCTGTGACAATTGTCACCGTGATCATGCAGATGCTCGTGCAAAACGTCGTATGTGTCCTCCGTGTCCTCTGTGGTTAAATCCTACTGTTGCCTCCCCAAGACCAAGTCAGCCTGTTTGCGGATCCGCAGAAGCGAAACAAAATCGTCTGCCTGCTGCTGGCCGTGGTCACGCTGGCGCTCTACAACCCCGTCAATCGCCATCCGTTTGTGAACTATGATGATGACCGCTACGTCATCAACAATACGCACGTGCGTCAGGGCCTGACCGCCGATACGATTGCGTGGTCCCTGACCGCGACGGAGCAGGCGAACTGGCATCCTCTCACTTGGATGTCGCACGCGCTCGACTGCTCGCTGTTCCGACTGAATCCTGCCGGGCATCATTTCACGAGCATCCTGCTGCATGCCGCGAATGTGATTCTGCTGTTCTTGTTATTGATGTGGGCTACCGGACGACTGGGGCCGAGCCTTTTTGTGGCGGCGCTGTTCGCGTTGCACCCGATCAACGTGGAGTCGGTGGCCTGGGTGGCCGAACGGAAGAACGTCCTCTGCACCATGTTCTTCTTTCTCGCGCTCTGGGCATATGGCTGGTACGCGCGGAAGCCGCACTGGGCGCGGTATTTGGCGGTGGCCGGGCTCTTTGCCGCCGGACTCGCCTCCAAGCCGATGGTGATCACGCTGCCGTTCGTCTTGTTGCTGCTTGACTATTGGCCGCTGGCACGGGTCCGCGGAGGGAATGAGCAGGGCGGAAGGGCTTCGACGCTACCGTGGTCGCGGGTGATGATTGAGAAGGCGCCCCTGCTAGCACTCTCCGTCGCCAGCGCCGTCATCACAATGCAGGCGCAGCGGGCCGGAGGAGCAATCCGCACCACCACGGAAGTTTCCTTCGGAGCGCGCATCGCGACCGCGATTTGGGCCTATTCGATGTACCTGTGGAAGATGATCTGGCCCGCACGACTGGCGCCTTTGTACCCGCATCCCGGAGATTCACTCGCTCTGTGGCAGGTGTTGGTTGCAGCCTCAGTTTTGATCGCCATCAGCGCGATGGTCTGGCGACTGCGCGCTCATCGTTGCCTGGTCGTCGGTTGGCTCTGGTTCTTGGGAACGCTGGTCCCCGTGATCGGCATCGTGCAGGTGGGAGAGGCTGCTATGGCCGACCGCTATGCCTACATCCCGTTGATCGGCATCTTCGTGATGATCGCGTTCGGCGTCGCTGACTGGGCGGAATCCAAACGGCTTGGCTTCTGGCCAGCGATTCCCGCCGCTGCAATCGTTGTTGCCCTCGCGATCACAACCCATCACCAGATTGGATACTGGCAGAGCAATTACGATTTGTGGTCGCACACGCTCGCCGTCACTCAGAATAACTTCGTTGCGGAGAATAATCTGGGTGGCGCGCTGATACTGCAGGATCGAGAGGAAGAGGCGCATCCTCACTTCGAGGCGGCAGCGCGTATCAATCCCAGGGATCCGATGAGTCACACGAATCTCGGAATCTACTTCCAAAAACACGGCCAGATGCGCGAGGCCATTATGGAATATGAAACCGCGGCGAGCCTGACCTCAGATCCTGGCCTGCTCGCTCAGACTTATGCGAATCTGGGCGCAGCCCATCGTGCGCTGGGAGACGATGAGCAGTCGCACCAGGATTTCGACCAGTCCTTGCGCTTCAATCCCAACCAATACAACGCATGGTTCGGACTCGGCCTGCTGGCGCAGAAGCAGGGCAAACTCGACGAAGCGATCAGCGATCTTTCCCGGTCGGTGGAGCTCCAGCCCACCGCTCAGGGATATCTTGAACTTGGCCGCATGCTGGCGCAAGCCGGACACGTCCCCGAGGCGTTGGATGCCTACCAACAGGCGCTGAAAATCTCTCCTGATCTTGTCCAAGCGCAACAGGCCGCCGACGCGCTGCGGCAGCAGAAAAAATAAAACTGTACGGAGCCTCTCTACGAGGCCGCCGTACAGTTTCTCTTCCAGCTTCTTGAGCCCGCTATTTCGCGCTGATGTCCACCGTAGCCCGAGTCGTATCCCATTCCTCGCGCAAGGTGCAACCTGTCGAGGTCTTGTCGTAGGCGATGGTGAAGTTCTCAACGGGCGACGGAAGCTTGGACATCTTCATGTCGATGCGAGCGAGTTCATCGCTTTCGTATTTGTAGGGGATGCCCCACTCGCCGGTCTTCTTGTTGATGATCAGGGTCCACTTGTCTGCAGTTGGGAGAACGAACAATGTATAACTCCCGGCCGGCACGTTCTTCCCGCCAACTACGATGTCGCTGCTCGTGACGAAAGTTGTGGCCGCGTTGGCCCCGTTACGCCAGACCTGGCCATAAGGGTCCTGACCGCCGACCATCTTACGCCCCTTAAGGCGCGGGCTGGAGTAGTCGGTCTTGATGGTCTTTCCGCCTCCAAGATCGCAAGTGGCCGAAGCCGGGGGACTGGCCTGCGCCGAGGCGAACAGGGTGAGGGTGAGAATTGCGAACACGAGAAGGGCAATCCGTTTTTGCATGGTCTCTCCTTTTGGGATGTTGAGTGCCAATAATTTGGACGCGTGAGCGAAGAATAAGTCAGCAGCCCCGCCATTATGCGCCATGCTCGCGTGCAGTTACAATCGTCCCATGCCGGTATTCGAAGAAAAGCAGGAAGAACTGGAACATTACGAAACCATGATGGGCGTGCCCCGCGGGCGTCTCGCCGTCACCATGGATACGATCACCGACGCCATGGCGCTGGTCGGCCAGCACGGCGTCTATTGCCAGAGCCAGCGCTGGCCAGGCAAGCCCGTGATGGACATCCAGATCATCATGAAGAGCCTGACCGACGCCAAAGAACTGATCCAGAGCGTGATGGAAGAGCTGAAAAAGAATCCGTAAGTGCGTTCACCACGGAGTCCTCGAGCCACAGAGAAAAACGAGACCATTCGAGTCTTTCTCTCCGTGCCTCTGTGTCTCCGTGGTGAAGTCGCTGCATGAGTTTAGGGTTTCACCCTGATCATCACCACGCCGTGCGATGCAACCGCTGCCGAGAATCTCCCTGTGGATCTTCCCAGATCCTTGTGCGACCACAGATCGCGGACCGCAGCGCTCACGTTGTTGGGATAGCCAAGATCCTCCCAGTTCGCGGTGATCTCCTGTTCGGTTGCCCCGCGGTTCAGCAAGATCACGGCGCGGCTGCCATCCTTTAACTGTTTCGCCCAGACTTCGAGGTCACCGCTTTTCGCCACACGCTCGCCTTCTCGCCCGAGCGCATCCTGATTCACGGCGATCACGTCTTTATTGGTGAGAATGTCGTGAATCTCCGGCCGCATGTTGCGCAGGTCATTGCCCGCGATTAGCGGCGCGGCCAGGAGTGCCCACAAACTGAAATGCGAGCGGTACTCCACGTCGGTCATGCCACCGTTGCCGACTTCTAGCATGTCGGGATCGTTCCAGTGTCCCGGCCCCGCGTACGACTGCAGGCCCACTTGCTGGTCTAGAATCGACAGCACGCCGTTCGAGCAGCAGGTTCCGTCGGGCCACTTTTGCTGGCCTCCCCAGCGGTCCTGAATGTCGCCCGTCGAGCGCCATAGGTTGCCGCCGACTTCCTTGCCCCACAGCCAGGGCTTGGCCGTGCCCCACTCGCAGATGCTAAGCACGATGGGACGCCCGGAAGCGTCGAGAGCCGCGCGAATGTTGGCGTACGATGCTTTCGCATCCTGCGTAGTCGTGTTGCACCAGTCATACTTCAAGTAGTCGACACCCCAGGCCGCGTACTGCAACGCGTCTTGATATTCGTGACCGAGACCGCCGGGACGGCCGGCACAAGTCTTCGATCCGGCATCGGAATACACACCGAATTTCAGTCCGAGGGAGTGAATGTAGTCTCCCACAGCTTTCATCCCATGCGGAAAGCGTTGCGGGTCGGCGACGATATTGGCACTCGCGTCACGGCTCACCTGCCAGCAGTCGTCGATGTTGACGTAGACGTAGCCCGCGTCTTTCATGCCTGACTTCACCATCGCGTCGGCCATGCTCTTGATCATGTCTTCGTTGACGTTGCAGGCGAACTTGTTCCAGGAGTTCCAGCCCATGGGCGGAGTCAGAGCCAGATTGGCGGATGGACTGGCATTTTGTTGCGCGATTACGATGGGAGCGAGAGACAGCGTGCAGAACAATATGGCAATGAGGACTCGGGTCAATTTCATGCAGACGTTTTACCAGAAGCGCTTGACGATTGGTATCGAAAGATAAGCGGTACAATGCCCGGGTTGGTCATCCGTCTGTGGTTGAACTCAACGGAGGATTTTTCATGCGCAGTCTTCGAACGTTCGCGATGGTTGCGATGGTGAGTTGCCTGGCTGTCGTGATGGGGAACCGTGCGAGGGCGCAATCTGCACCAGTTGGAATTTTCGAGGGCCATAGCGACGTTGGCACCGTTCTACACGCCGGCTCGGCCGATTACGACGCCTCCAAGGGCAACTACACCATCAGCGGCAGCGGCAACAATATGTGGTTGACGGAAGATGACTATCAGTTCGTTTGGAAGAAAGTCTCCGGCGACGTGACTCTTACAGCCGACATCTCCTTTCTGACGAAGACTGGTAATGAGCACAAGAAAGCTGTGCTGATCCTGCGGCAGAGCATGGACGCTGATTCTGTCTACGCCGACGTGGCGCTGCACGCCAGCGGCCTGACCTCGCTGCAATTCCGCGACGAAAAGGGCGCGGTGACCCACGAGATTCAATCGAGCATGTCAGCCCCGAAGCGACTTCGAATCGCCAAGCGCGGAGATCACGTATACATGTCGCTGTCGGCAGAGGGCGGCGACCCGAAAGTTGCTGGCGGATGGCTACGCATTCCGCTGCAGGGCTCGTTCTACGTTGGACTCGGCGTGTGCTCGCACGACAAAGATGTAGTCGAAAAAGCAATCTTCTCGGACGTCGAGCTTACGCAGCCTCCTGCGGCCCAACCAGGCAAGGCGGTCCTCTACAGCACGCTCGAAACCATCGATATCGACTCCGCCGACCGCCGCGTCGCGTATATCGCGCCAGGACGATTCGAAGCTCCGAACTGGACCCACGATGGCAAAGCGTTTCTCTTCAATCGTGATGGCCACATCGAGCGCCTCGTGCTCGGCAGCGACAGGCCGGTCACGATCGACACCGGCTTTGCCAACCGTTGCAACAACGATCACGGCATTTCGCCCGACGGCACACAACTTGCGATCAGCGACAACTCGCAGGGCGATCACGAATCGCAAGTGTACATCGTTCCCATCGCCGGAGGTTGGCCGCTCCGCATTACGCAGAAATCTCCTTCGTACTGGCATGGCTGGTCACCCGATGGGAAAACGCTGGCGTTCGTCGGCCAGCGCAACGGTGATTTCGACATTTACGCGATTCCCGCAACTGGCGGGGAAGAGACGAGACTAACTACTGCAAAGGGACTGGACGACGGCCCCGAATATTCACCCGATGGAAAGTACATTTACTTCAACTCCGAACGCACCGGCCACATGCAGATCTGGCGCATGAAGCCGGATGGCAGCGAGCAGGAGCAAGTGTTCTCCGACGACCTCAACAACTGGTTCCCGCACATTTCGCCGGATGGAAAATGGATGGTCTTCCTTACCTACGGGGCGGACGTGACCGGGCATCCCGAGAACAAAGACGTGATGCTGCGCCTCATGTCGCTTGATCCAAAAGGGAATGACAAGAAGATCACGGTGCTGGCCAAACTATTCGGCGGGCAGGGAACCATCAACGTTCCGTCGTGGTCTCCCGACAGCACGCAGTTGGCGTTCGTCAGCTATATGCTGGTGCCGGAAGAGAAGGCGGGCAAATAAAAAATTTCATTCCGGCCCCTGGAACGGCGATGCGGGTAGTCCTTCCTTGTTGAAGAGATTGCAATTCGGATTCGGCGCCCATCCGTAGCGAACGGAGACCGGCGCTGGAACTGCAGCACTCGATACCACCACGGATGTCCCCTCGATCTTGGCATCTGCCGCGGAATACTTCCCATCTGCGCCCGCGAGTTCAAAGCCGGTAACCGTCGTGCCTTTCGCCATCAAACCATTTGCATGATCGAACCACACGCGCATCGCATGTTCCTCCTGCGTGATCTGGCGATACAACGGGCCGGACCACTCGATCTTTTCTCCGTAAGTGATCGCGCGCGCGGCCAGCGACAGGCGGAGGCCGACGTCCTGCTTGTTCTTGGGATGAATGTCGTTGGGATCGCCAATGTCGATTGTTACCGCCATCCCCGTGTTCCGGAGCGCGAGTGCCTGCCGCTGCGCGTTGCGGACCTCTGGCCACAGCTCGCCGGGTTCGGTGTTCCAGTTGGCGATCTGAACGAAGAGGAATGGGAAGTCACCCTCGCCCCACGAGTTGCGCCAATCGCGAATCATGGTTTGAAAGAGTCGTGCATAGAGCGACGCCCGATCCGGTGAGGCATTGGCCTCGCCCTGATACCAGATGACGCCGCGAATCGCGAACGGAGTAAGAGGCGCAATCATGCCGTTGTAGAGCGCTGCCGGCGCCCACGCGGCGAAGTCAGGGTGCCATTGCGGCCAAGGCAGCGGCTTGCCGTCAGCCTTGGCTTGCGCAACTGCTTTTTGAAACTCAACGTCTTCGCGCTGCTGGCGCAATACGTTGGTGGATTGTTCGTCAACCATCTTTGAGCGCGCGGAGAAGACGGGCATGAGCGCAGCATCGGCGCCGAGTGTGTGCAGGCTCGTCCACGACTCGGCCGCGGTTCCTCCCCAGGAGGACTCGATCAGCCCAATGGGAACACTCAGCTTTTGTTGAAGATTGCGCGCGAAGAAGTAGGCCACCGCGGAAGAGTCGGCAGCCGTTTCGGGAGTGCAGGCGGCCCAGCCTTTGGTCTCTACATTCTCCAGCGGATAATCCGCCGGCTTATGCTTCACCAGGAACAGGCGAATCTTGGGATACTGCGCGGCCGAGATTTCAGTTTGTGCGTTCACGAGTCCGGTCATGGGGAATTCCATGTTCGACTGGCCCGACGCCACCCAGACGTCGCCCACAAGAATGTCGTGGAGGACGATTGCGTTCGCCGCCTTGATGCTCAATTCGAAGGGGCCGCCAGCTTCGCCCGGAGACAGATAGATGCTCCAGCGGCCGTTGTCGTCGGCGGTTCCCGCCTTCGTCTCGCCGCGGAACGCGACGGAGACAGCCTCATGCGGTGCGGCCATGCCCCAGACGTGCACTGGCAAGCCGCGTTGCACCACCATGTGATCGGCCAGCAGCGCGGGCACGGTGACGTCGGCGTAGGAGCTTGATGACAGTACGCATAAGGACGCGATCAGCGTGAAGAACACTTTGCATGAAGACAGTCGAGCAATCCGTTGGATCATGTGTGCGGTTCCTTTTGACGTGAATTGCGAGCTAAAAGATGAAGAGTGCTATCGCCCGACCTTCTCGTCGAAAAACTTTGCCATCAACGCGAGCGCTTCTTTCGTTTCTGGCAACTGGAAGTGATACCAGAATGCATGCGGCAGAGCCTCAAAGACGACGAGTTGCGCATCGTCTCCCGCGCGCAGCATCGCGCGCTGCAGCGTGGTTGTATCGCTCAATAGAATGTCGCGCGTGCTGGTGACCAGGAGGCTAGGTGGCATGCCCTGCAGGTCGGCGAACAGCGGCGACAGCACTGGATCTTTGCGATCGGTCTTGCCTACATAGTCATCGTCGGGCAGGTGATTGGGATCGATCGGCTCCATCCGCCCAGGAAGGCCGTTGAGCGCAAACAGCTGGCGGGAGTCGCCGACACGGCTGAAATCCGCAAGGCCTGAGAAGATCCCGAGGGCAGCAGGCAGCGGCACTCCAAGCTGTTTCAGTCGGACCGCTACTTCGCAGGTAAGAATTGCGCCTGCCGACGTCCCGAAGATTCCAATGCTGTGGGCCGGATAAGTCTTCAGCAATTCCTTGTAAACCGCGACCACATCGTCGACCGCGGCGGGAAACGGATTCTCGGGCGCGAGGCGATAGTAAACGGAAACGACCTTGATCTTCGCCAGATTCGCGATCGGAATGCCCTTCGATCAGCGAGCCTGAGTCCGAATTGAATCCGCCGCCGTGCAGGTTGATGAGCACGCGCTTGGTTCCGGGATCCGACGGTGGCGTAATGATGTCGGTTCGCACGCCCGCGAGCGTGGTTTCCTCGACGTTAACGGGATAGAGCTTGCGCGCTTCGGCGGAATCCATCTTGCGCCAGGCATCGGTGTTGGTGCGGCGTTCGGCCAGCGTCTCCGCCGGGCCGACTTTCTGCTGGCTCAGCGATTGCAGCCACTTCTGCGCCTCGGGACTGATGGTCGCCGGCATCGGAATGACGCGCGTGATGTGGGCGGTGCCGTCTGGGTCGAACGTTGCCGAGTCCTGCGGAACGGTCGGAGTCGCCTGGGCTATCAGGGTCGGGACAAGCGCCATCGCGACGACGAGGTGCAACGCTTCAATTTTCATCGTGACAGATGTATCAGAGGGCAGGCTCGAACGAAAATCAACCACAGAGGACTCAGAGGGCACAGAGGGAACCGAAAATCCTTCGTGTCCTCTGTGTCCTCTATGGTTTCAGAATTGTTACGCCAGCGAGTACTTTCCCCGCTCAATCATCTTCTGAGCGATCTGTTGCCGCAACTCGATGGTGTTGAACGGTTCGTACTTTGCGAGCCGGCGCAGGATCGCGAGTTGCGTGCGCAACATGTCGCCGTCGGCCACAGCGGCAATCACCTTGCGCGCCGCCGACTCGACCTTCTCCATCGCCTGCGACAAGTACACTCGCGTCATGGCCACGGGCAAGGCCGCACCAGCCTCACTCTTCGCGTCTACGATTTTCTGCGCGCGCAGCACGGCTGTTTCCATCGCGTAGGTTTCAATGGTCATATCCGCGATTGCGCCCATGATCTCCTGCTGATCCTGAATGGCCTGCATGTATTTCTGCGTGGCCGCGCCTGAGGCGAATAGTCCCAGCTTCTTGGCTTGCGCCACCAGTTTGCGTTCTTCGGGCAGCGCTCCTTCAAGTTCTTCGGCCATCGACGGACCGGAGAGCACTTCATCCATCAGCTTCTTGATCGCCGGCATCAGCGGCAACTGGCCGGACATCGCTCGTTTCAACAAGAATCCGGTGATGATCAGACGGTTGATCTCGTTGGTCCCTTCGAAGATGCGATTGATGCGGGCATCGCGATACGCGCGCTCAGCCGGATATTCTTCGACAAAGCCGTAGCCCGCGTAGATTTGCACTGTCTCGTCGACGACGTAGTCGATCATCTCCGAGCCCCACACTTTAATAATGGAGCACTCGACCGCGTACTCTTCGATCGCCTTCAAGGTCTGCTTGGCCGCATCGGTGGCAGACTTGTCGACCTCGCCCAGGGCCACATCCATCATGCCGACCGTGCGATAGACCAGCGATTCGCCCACATAGAGCAGGGTCGCCATGTTCGCGATCTTTTCCCGCACCAGTCCGAAGTCGGCAATGACCTTGTTGAACGCCTTGCGCTGCTTGGCGTAGCCGATGGCGTTTTCCAGTGATACGCGGCCTCCGCCCACGCACATCGCGCCCAGCTTGAAGCGTCCGACGTTCAAAATGTTGAAGGCGATTACGTGGCCCTTGCCGATGTCGCCCAGAAGATTTTCGACTGGCACTTTGCACTCGTTGAGAATGATGGGGCAGGTCGACGATCCGCGAATCCCCATCTTGTGTTCTTCGGCGCCGACGGAGAATCCGGGGAAAGTCTTCTCGACCAGGAACGCGCTGAACTTCTCGCCGTTGACTTTGGCGAACACCGTGAACAGGTCGGCGAAGCCGGCGTTGGTGATCCACATCTTCTCGCCGTTGAGGATGTAGTGCTTGCCGTCGGACGAAAGTTCGGCGCGCGCACGGCAGTTGAGCGCGTCGGAGCCAGAAGAGGCTTCCGATAAGGCATATGCACCGACAATCTCGCCAGCAGCCAACCGCGGCAGGTACTTGTTCTTCTGCTCTTCGGTGCCGAAATACACAATGGGCAACATACCGATGCCGCTGTGCGCGCCCCAGGTGGTGGCGAAGCCGGCATATTTCGCGATGTGGTCGGCGATGACGGCGGCGGTGACCTTGTCCATTTCGAGGCCGCCGTAGGCTTCGGGAATTTCGACGCCGCTGAGCCCGAGTTCTCCGGCCTTTTTCAGCAGGTCGCGGGAGACCGAGAAATCCTTATGCTCGATCTTTTCGACGTGAGGAAGAATCTCGTTGACGGCAAACTCCTCCGCCGTCTGCCCGATGAGTTGGTGCTGTTCGCTGAAGTCTTCCGGCGTGAAAATGTCTTCGGGCTTCCTGGACTCCAGCAAAAAGCTTCCGCCGGAAATCTTGGCCTTAGGAACTGCGGTGGTCGTCGCCATTTCTTATCCCCCAGTCAAGAAACCGCCGGGCTGGTGAAGCCGCGGCGGAACGTCACATTGCAATTCTAATGCTGCAACGAAGGGAAGGAAAGGAACGCAGCCAATTAAGCGCTACGGATAATTGAATTGGAAGTCGAACGGTTCAAAGAGCCGTCCCGCGGCGTAACCGCGAAGACCAAAGCCTGCGAAAGGTTGCGAGGGCAGCGACCGCTGCATGCAACGCTGGTATTGTTGCTGGAACGAGCGGTACAGAGCTGCTTCACTTCGCGCCGCGCTGGCGGAGTCCATGCACGCTTGCGAAGAGCTCGCCACACAGGCGTTTTGCTGCTGAGATTCGGCTGCCCGCATGCGCTGTTCCTGCCGCTGCATCGTCATCCGCAAAGCGTTGCAGCTATCAAGAAATTGAGTCTGCAGCAGACACGAGCCGCCACTCCAAATCTCCCCTGATGTGCAACGGTGGTGTTCATGACGGATATAGAAGGTTACGCCGCATCCGCCGGCATGGGCCTGTCCTGGGGGACAGACTCCGCATGGGCCTCTGAGGCATGGGACAGGACGCCTCAAATCGGCGACGGGTTTGGGCTGGGGCTGCGGATTCGGTGGTTGCCTTCGGAAGGGATGACGCAGGAAGCCGAAGAAGCCCCTCTTTTCGGGCATTTCTGTCCTGCGCGCGCCTGTAGTGGGCTCATGGACGGAGTGCTCATTATTTGAGTGGGCGTTATTTGTAGGGGAGTTGTTTACGGGGCGAGAGTTGTTCATGCTGGGGTGGGTTGATGTGGGGGTTGCAATCGAACCATGCGCGCTCGATCCGTTTCCACCCGATCCATGCCCACTGGATGCGTGCGACGACGATCCGCCGGAGCTGTGGGCACTCGAGCTGGAGCCCGAACCACCCGAACTGTGGCTGCCTCCAGAGGAGCTTGAGCCACCGCCGCCGCCGTGCGAGCCGCCTCCGCCGCCGCTGGAGCCGCCCGAACTCCCGCTATTCGAACTTCCGCCGCCTCCGCCTCCGGAGGAATGTTGTGCAAAGGTGAGTACGGAAAGGAGAAGTACTGCCGCAACATAAAGGCTGGGGAGCCGCATAAAGCACCTCGTGCCAACCGAACGTTACTCTGCGGACCAGGCCGGGGATGCCATGGTGTCTTTCGGACATTTCGCCTAACAGAAGGGTACTCCGAAACCGTGTCAAAGAGCGTAGCAATTGGGTAAAGAAGTGTTACGTACGGCTCAGCGGTCGACCGAACCGGACCGAATCTCAGTGGTCCTTACGCGGTAACGCGTCGAGGGCTGGCAGGTCGAATAGCTGACCGGGTGCGTGGAATCCGAATCCTTCGAATCCCGCGCGACGACGTAACTGCGAATCTTTAGACACGTCGTAACCCCGTCGAGCTCTCCACCTAGGCCGGACAGAACCATGCCAGCGTCGGCTTCCGGGCCGAGGAGAAGAGTGCGCCTGTTCGTGTTGGAGCGGAAGACTTTGTATTTGTCGATCTGGAGATGGTTTAGAGGGTCCTTGCCAGAGTTGGCATTGGCAAGCTGGTTCGGGATGAACTTCCAGGGCTCGGACGATGCGGCAGGTGCTGGCTGGCTCGCGGACGCCTGGTCTGAAACTGCCAGGGAATCAATTTTCGTCTGAGCGAATGTCAGCGTCGAACAGACCACCAACGCGGCAGCAAAAAGCCGAATGAGAGTCATGGGAACCCTCCTAAGCCGAATTATAGCGCCGAACCCCAAAACGGCGGCAAGGGTTTCCTCCGTGAACCTTCGTGTCCTTAGTGGTTGAAGCTTCGTTCTTCCTTCCATGAAGTACCGTTCACAAAGCGTCGAATACCGTCCTTCAAGTGCACCACATTGAAGTTGATCAGCAGTCCGAGAGACTTGGCGCTGAGCTTCAAGTAGGAAATGATCTGTGCCTGATGAACTGGTGAAATCGCGTCCACCGACTTGACCTCCACAATGACGAGACCTTCAACGACCAGATCCATTCGGTAGCCGATCTCGAGTCTTACTCCGCGATAGACGACCGGAAGCCCGACTTGAGATGCAGCCAGAAGACCCGTTTGCTGCAGTTCGTGTTGCAAGCAGGCCTGATAGGCGCTCTCCAGCAGTCCGGGCCAAGTTCAGAATGAGCTTTCATCGCTGCAGTGATGACGGCATGACTTATTTGTTGTGCGCTTAAACGGTGGATGGAAGCTGTGGCCACGGTGCTTCCACAATTATCCCATTTTCTGCGCGGAGTCTAGCTTGTCGGTCACAATCTGCGAGAAAAAAACAGATTCAGGACCCAAAGCGAGAACCACGAAGGACACGAAGGTCCACGAAGGAACCCAAAAACTTAAACCACGAAGAGCACTAAGGATCACGAAGGAATCCATAGACCTGGCTTTCCTTCGTGGACCCTTGTCTCCTTCGTGGTTAAAGGTTTTCGAAAATGCCGGCTGCGCCCATGCCTCCGCCGACGCACATGGTCACCATGCCGTAACGGGCGTTGCGGCGTTTCAGTTCGCGAATTATGCTCGCGGTCAGCTTGGCTCCGGTGCATCCCAAGGGATGGCCTAGGGCGATCGCGCCGCCGTTGGGATTCACTTTTTCAGAGTCCAGTGCCGCTTCTTTGATTACGGCCAGCGACTGGGCTGCGAAGGCTTCGTTCAGTTCGATCACATCGATGTCGGAGAGCTTGAGACCAGCCATCTTTAGAGCTTTCGGAATTGCGAAGACCGGACCGAGGCCCATTTCTTCCGGCTTGTAGCCAGCGGTGGCGAACGAGACATAGCGGGCGAGCGGCTTGATCCCGAGGGCTTTCGCGCGCTCGGCAGACATCACTACAGCTGCGGCCGCTCCGTCGGACATTTGAGACGAGTTCCCGGCGGTCACCGTTCCCTTTGCATGGAACGCAGGCTTGAGCGCCAACAGAGCTTCGAGCGATGTGTCGCCGCGCGGGCCTTCGTCTACCTTGAACACGATTTCCTGACGCTTCGGTTTAGAACCATTCGGCGTGGTGAAACTCACAGGAACCGGCACAACTTCGTCGGTGAACTTTCCTGCCTGAATCGCCGCCAGCGCTTTCTGGTGGCTGCGGAGCGAGAACTCGTCGGCGGCTTCGCGGGTGATGCCATCGCGCTGCGCGACGCGCTCGGCGGTGAGTCCCATGGAAAGATACGCGTCAGGATAATGATCGACGAGCCAGGGATTGGGCGAGATCTTGTGGCCGCCCATCGGGATCATCGTCATCGATTCGGTTCCCCCAGCGACGATTACTTCGGCGCCGCCGCTCATGATGCGCTCGGCGGCCATGGCGATCGATTGCAGTCCCGAGGAGCAGAAACGGTTGATGGTGAGAGCGGAGACTTCGACGGGCAAGCCCGCACGCAGGGAAGCGATGCGGGCGACGTTCATCCCCTGCTCGGCCTCGGGCATGGCGCAGCCGAGAATGACGTCTTCGATCTCTTTGGGGTCGAGTTGCGGCAGGCGTTCAAGCGCGCCTTTGATGGCGATGGCTGCGAGTTCATCGGGACGAGTGGCGCGGAGCGTACCTTTGTAGGCACGTCCCACGGGCGTGCGAACTGACGAAGCAATGATGACTTCACGCATATGATTTCTCCGTTTTCGGCAGGCTAGTAATTAGATGCCTGCCTGTCTCTGTCCGTTCCAATCCGGCTGGTGCAGCACGCCGTTGCCAGGAACGGCCATCACTTGGCCGGCGCGAAGAAGTAATAATCGGCCGTATAACTGCTTTTGGTTTCTGCGTCTTTGTGCGACTCATCGCAGGCGTCGTCGTTGCCAGGTTTGCCGCCGTGCGTGTGGACGCGTTGTATGGTGGTCACGTTGGTTAGCAATCCCGACTTGCCGGCGTGGCTTACGACATTTACCAGCAGCCACGGGATAGAGTTGGAATCGAGCGAGTCTACGTGCGCGGCGGCTTTGCCGGAGACTTCGCTGCCGTCTTTCAGTTTCCAGGTTGGGAGTTTTGTGGTCGGATCGGCGAAGTGCTGGCCGATGACTTTATCCTTGCGATCACGCAGCTCGGCTTCGGGACCTTTCAGCGTCCAGGCGAACTTGCCGTCTGCGCCTGCTTGGCAGGTGTAGATTTGCGATCCCTTGGCCGTGACGAAGAACTGAACGGTTTCGCCGGCGGAAACGGTGATGGCATCGGGAACGTCGGGGGCAGATTCTTGTGCGGACGGCTCGTTTTGGTTTGATTGGGCCTGGGCGAGTGAGGGAGAGGGAATGAAGACGGTTAGCGTGAGAACCGCAGCAGCCGCAAGCAGAGGTCTGCGCATAAGGCGATTGTAGCGCAGGAGAAAGCCCAGCTGAAGTGGCTGTGATCCACTCGGCCTCCATCTGCAGCCGATACCGACCGACAGCGAAGGAGCGCTACTTCGGGGCCCCGCGATCCGATTACTTCGCAAGTGCCTCGCGGTTTTCTTTTGCCCAAGCGCTGTCTTTCGGCACCGCCTTTAATGGCGGTCCGCCTGCAGTTCCGCAAGCGCAAGGGCCTTCCATCTTGGCTTCGGTCATGCAGGAGCAGGATTTCGTTTTCAAGCAAGCACAGACGTAGACGACGTTGCTCTTAGTCTGCGCCTGGCCCTCTGTACCGGTAACGGGCGAACTCCCAGTCTGATTCTGAGAGTTGCCGGTCGAAGTGAGGAATGCCAACAGAAATAACAGGAGAAAAACGGCTGGCGAAGATCTTGTCCGGTATCTCATCGTGTCGCTCCAGAGGCCCGTCAATGTTGACGCGAAAGCATGTCATGTTCGATGGACTGGCACAATATCCATTTCGTGCGGGATGGCCATAGCCAGTTTAAGGTTACGTCACCTTCCTCGCTTGTTCTCGGAGCGGAGTCGCGCGCCTGCGAGCGGGTCGGAATGACAAGGCCACTCGTCGACCGGCGTTTGAAAAGCGACCTCTGGGGCTGAAGCCCGCGCTGTTTTCGCCCCCGCGTACGCGGCCCTGAAGGGCCGCTCTTCCACGGTGAGGCACGCAATTGTGAAGTTTCCGAAAGGACGCTCTTCCACGGCGATGCGTGTCGTGTGATGCGCGCGTGTGATCTCTGAGATAAGGATGTGGCAGACCGAGCGTTGAGATTTCCGGGAAGTCTAAGTCCCCACCCCTTCGACTGCGCTCAGGGCAGGCTCTAATCCCGCGAAGTGCGGCGAGTTAGGAAGGGGCGCCCTTCAGACTCTCTTAGAGCATCAGCATCGCTCGTGTTTCTAGTTCCTTAATGTTTTTCCGGTCTTGAGAGTGAACTGAATTCTTTCCTGCGTTTTCTTTTCGCCGCAGAGCGATTTGAAGCCTTCGCGCTCCAGGTCGAGGATGTACTGCTCGCTGACGGGAGTGCCGGGGGTGACGTTGCCGCCGCAGAGGACTGCGGCGATTTTGCCGCCCAGCTTTACTTCGTAGTCGGTGATGAAGTCTCCCTGGCGCATGAGATGGACGCCCATCTTCAACGCGGCCAGAAGACTCTCGCCGGGGGCGGGGATGTCGGTGCGGGGGACTGGGGGTTCGTATCCGGCGCGGGACAGTTCCAGCGCGCGTGCTTTGGCATCGGAGAGGACGCGCTCGCGGTTCATAGTGATGCGGTCGGAGTCGGAGAGGAATCCGAGGCCCCGGGCTTCGTGCGCCGAGGTGGCGACTTTCGCGGTGGCGATGGCCTCGAAGGCTTTCTTCATGGCTTCCATCATTTCGACCGAGCCGGCGAGGGCTTCGCCGGATACTTTGCCGCGCGATGCGGCCGCGCTGTCGACGGCGCGCAGGAGCATCTCTTTGCAGCCTCCGCCGCCGGGGAGCAGGCCAACGCCGACTTCGACCAGGCCGGTGTACAACTCGGCGTGCGGTTGCCGCGCCGCGGCGTGCAAGGAAATCTCGGTGCCCCCGCCAAGGCACAGGCCGAAGGGAGCGGAGACCACGGGCTTGGGCGAGAACTTGATGGCCTGCGTCATCCCTTGGAACTGGCGGATGGCGAGGTCGACGTCGTCCCACTCTTCTTCCTGCACGCTCATGAGCAAGAGCATGAGGTTGGCACCGACGGAAAAATTCGTGGCGTCGTTGGTGATGACGAACGCGTCGAAGGCATCGCCGGGGCCCCCAGGTTTTAGGGTTTGAATGATAAGACTGATGATGTCCGCGCCCAGCGAGTTCATCTTGCTGTGGAACTCGATGCAGGCCACGCCGTCGCCGAGATCGATGAGCGAGGCGCCAGAATTTTTCTTGATCACCCCGTTGGATTTCTTGGCGACCGTCGTGGACCAGACGCCAGCGGGGACTTTAACGGCTTCCCAGCTTTCGGTTCCGAGCTCCCAGTACTTTCGCCCTGACGGGGACTGGGGGTCGTCGATGTACCAGGACTTTTGTCCCGTGGCGAGCAGGCGCTCAACGTTGGCAGCGACGGGCTTGCCTTCTTTTTTCATGCGTGCGACCGTGGTTTCGACGCCGGCGGCGTCCCAGAGTTCGAAGGGGCCAAGTTCCCAGTTGAAACCGAGGCGCATGGCGCGGTCGATTTCAACGACGGAGTTGGAAATTTCGGGGACGCGGTTGGCGGAGTAGGTCCAGAGATCGGTGAGAGCCGACCAGAGGAAGGCGCCGGCTTTGTCGCCTTTCTGCGGGCCGCTGCCATCGAGGCCCAGCAAGGTGCGGAGGCGCGTGCCGGTGTCCTCGATGGATTTCGCCATGTCGAGGGCGGGGAACTTCGGCTTCTTGCGGGGATGGTATTCGAGCGTCTTCCAGTCGAGAGCGAGGCGCTCGGCTTCCTTCTCCTGGCCAGCGTCGGCGGGCGAGGGCGCCCGCCCCACATTCTTTTTGTAGAAGCCGCCTTTGGTCTTGTCGCCCAGCCATTTGTGATCGAGCATCTGTTGGTAGAAATCCGGAAGCTTGAGATCACCGCGCTCGTCGAGAGCGGCGGGCGAGTCGCCCGCCTCCACACTAGCTTTCTTGGTCATGTTGCCGACGACATGGCCGAGGATGTCGAGGCCGACAAGATCGATGGTGCGGAAGGTGGCGGACTTGGGCCATCCCACGGCCTGTCCGGTAAGGGCGTCGACTTCTTCGATGGTGAGGCCCATTTCCTGCATGAGGCGCATGACGTTCAACACGGAGAAGGTGCCGATGCGGTTGCCGATGAAGTTGGGAGTGTCTTTGGCGATGACGACGCCTTTGCCGAGGCGCACGTCGCAGAAGTGAGCGACGGCGTCGATGGCGGCGCGGTCGGCCTCGGGTGTAGGGATGATCTCCAGCAGGCGCATGTAACGAGGCGGGTTGAAGAAGTGCGTGCCGAACCAGGCCCAGCGGAAGTCATCGGAAAATCCTTCAGCAATTTTGCCGACCGGCAAGCCGCTGGTGTTGGTGGTGACGATGGTGCCGGGCTTGCGGATGGCTTCGACCTTTCGCAATAACGCCCGTTTGAGTTCGAGGTTTTCGACTATAGCTTCGATGATCCAATCGACGTCGGCGAGCTTCTTGAGGTCGTCTTCAAAGTTGCCGATGGTGACGAATTTGGCGAGCAATGGTTCCATGAAGGCGGCGGGCTTGGATTTTTTGGCGGCGTCGAGTCCGGCGGCAGCGATTTTGTTGCGTGCAGGGCCGTCGGCGTCTGGAGGGACGATGTCGAACAGGTAGCTGGGAACGCCGGCATTGGCGAAATGCGCGGCGATGCGGGCGCCCATGGTTCCGGCGCCGAGGACAGCGACTTTATTGATGCGCTTCATAATTAGGGCCTCGGAATGAAAACCTTAACGTCCTAGAGTTCTTAACCACAGAGGACACGGAGGACACTGGGGATTGGATTGTGAACTGGTAATGGTAATCGCTTTGGGGGAAATTTATCTAGGGCTGTGGTCACAGGGTCACAGGGTGAGACGGGGTGCATACGGACTCCGCCCGAGATCCGTCACTTTGCCTGAAGGGCGGCTCCGTTCAGGATGACGCTACTTTGAAAGATGATCCGCTCATTCACAGGTCTGGATGGGCTTTTACGTATTGCAGGGCCTGGCGCGCCATCTGTTTTTCGCCGCCATAGGCCAGGAGTCTGGGGGCTTCTTCCAGGGGGACCCAGCGGGCACGCGCGACTTCTATGCGCATCGCGTCGGAGACATCGTCGATGCGTCCCGACTCGTAGCGGAAAAGGTAAAAGCTGACGATTTTGAAGACCTTTTCGCCATCACCCCAGGAGCGCGCGTATACGTACTTGCTGTCGCCGAGTTTGGTGATGGAGACGGCGCTAATGCCGGTTTCTTCGCGCACTTCGCGCAGGGCCGCTTCGAGCGGCTTCTCGCCGGGATCGACCAAGCCCTTGGGCAGGCAGACTACCGGCTTTGACTGCGAGTTCACCCCCTGCTTGGCAAGATCGGGACGCACGGCCGTCGTCCCGGAAGGCAGTTCGATGGCGGCCATCCACCACTGACCGTCTTTGTTGCGAATTACCACACCGCCGGCTGAAAACTCGCGCACCATACTGTCCGCAAGTTAGCAGGAATACAGTGATTTAGTCACGGGCCTAATGGTGCCACGGTAACTGTTACCGTGCCTGAAGTGCCCTCTAACGTAACGCGGAATGGCACTGTTGTGCCCTGCAGCCATCGATGCAATTGTGGCATCCTATATAGTAGATGGGCTTCTAGTTCCGGGAGTTCGCGGGCTGGAGATGTGGGGTTCGCCGTGAAGCATCTGGGGAAGATCATTCGGTCGGTGCAGGCGTTTGGCCGGGAACTTTCCCGTAAGACCGCGCCCATTGTGTCATCCCCGATTCCTGCCATTGGCGTGGCGTTGGGCGGAGGATTCGCCCGCGGCATCGCGCACATCGGCGTTCTCAAAGTTCTCGAAGAAGAAAGCATCCCGGTTCGCGTCGTCGCCGGAACCAGTGTCGGCGCGCTGATGGGCGCGGCTTACTGCAGTGGCGTCTCGCTCTCAGAACTGGAAGAGCTGGCTCACAACGTCCGCTTCGCCACTTTCGCGCGCTGGACGCTCTCGCGCTGCGGCTTCGCCTCGAATGACCGCATGATTTCCTTTCTAACGCGCATCTTGAAGGTGAAAACCTTCGAGGAACTGCGCATTCCTCTCGGCGTGACCGCAACCGATTTCAATACCGGCGAGGGCGTGGTGTTTCACTCTGGATCGATCATCGATCCGGTGCGCGCGAGCTGCGCGTATCCCGGAATGTTTCTGCCGGTGGAGATTCGTGGACGCTATCTAGTGGATGGAATGTTGTCACATCCGGTGCCCACGCGGCCGGTGCGCGAAATGGGCGCTGACCGTGTTCTGGCGGTGCACTTGAAAGGGACCTGGGCCAATGGCGGTCCTCCGCGCCATCTGTTTGATGTGATCGGACAATCGTTCGCGATCGCGCAGGACGCGATGTCCGGGCTATGGCGCCAGGCGGCTGATATTGTGATTGAGCCAGATGTTGCCGGGTTTGCCTACGATGACTTCAAGCGCTCGGGCGACCTGATTCGCGTTGGCGAAGTCGCTATGCGGAAAGCGTTGCCCGAAGTGCGCAAATGGCTGGAGGCTCCCGCGGAAATGCCTTACGCCGGCACCGAGCGTCGAGCAGTGCCGCGGCCGGCGCCCATGCCCGCGGACTAACACACAGCCTTCAGTTCCTTCGTTTTGTGATTCGGCGTCAATGCCATTCTGCATCGTTACTTCTTTCGTCTCAGCCTCGATTCAGGGGCTCTCGTCTGTGGCCTATGCATTGACTCGAAAAGAATGAAGACCTACCATTCGAGACAACTTGGCGCGGCAAAAGCTCATACCACAGAGGACACGGAGTACACAGGGGACTCTTCCTGGAACTGGAAGCGGATGGAGGTCGTATTTGTTTTTTGCCTGCCAAGGCTGGAATCCACTCCCTGAAACGCGAGGTGCGCGAGGGCTTTGACTGCGTCCGCCGTTAGGTTGCGACGAATCGGGTGGGCCGCGTGTCTGCTCGTTGTTGTACAGATTGCCAGCTTTTTGCTGCTGGGGCCGGGATCGCCGCGGGCCTTGGTTTCCAATATTATCCAGATTGCGGCCTGCCTAACTGCTGCCGGGTTTTGCTTCCATGCCTCCCGGCGCAGCGGTGAAGTGGCGAGCACGTTCTGGATGCTCTTCGCGTTCGCGTTTGCTGCCTACGGAGTTTCGAACGTCGTCTGGACCTATTACGAGAACTGGCTGCACCAGCCGGTCCCGGCGTCCCCGGTCTCACAATTTCTGTACCTCTGCTACGACGCTCCGATCGTGATGACGTTGTTTTTGCGTGAGAGTGAAGACGCCTCGGGGCTGGACTGGTACCGCTCGCTGGACTTCGTCCAGATGCTGATGGTCGCGTTCCTCATTTACTACGATTTTCTTTTCCTGCGAACGCTTCCGGCGGGCGCCCACGGTCTGGAACTGATGGAGCAGGTCATGACGAATGTCCTGAACTTCGTCCTAGCCGCGGCGTTCGTTGTGCGTTCTTTCTGGGCCCGCTCGGGCCTGGTTCGCAGTCTGTGCCGGAGAATGTCCGCCTACTTGATTGTCTACGCCCTCGCTGCGGGAGTGGGCGACTATGCGCTGACTTTTATTCACACCAATTCAGGAAGCTGGTCTAGCCTGGCCTGGACCGTCCCCTTCGTGGTAGCTGCCATGCTCGCAGCGGGTTTTGAGCAGCCCGTTGCAGCCGCGGTCGAAGTCCGGGCAGAAACCTGGAACGAGCGCAGCTTTCTGCTTAAGAATGCGGGGCTGGCCGTGATGCCGCTGACGGTGTGGGCGCTTGCGATCCGAGCCGCCAATCACGACCACATCGTCGCGTACGGCACGGTGATCATCTCGCTCGCGTGCTACGGCGCGCATTTGACTATCAGCCAGTACCGCAATCACAGGAACGCAGAGGCTCTGCGGGCATCGGAAGAACGCTATCGTCTGCTGTTTCAGCAACTCTTGCAGGCGGAAAAAATGCAGGCCATTGGACGCCTGGCCGGGGGCGTCGCCCATGACTTCAACAATGTGCTCACGATCGTCATGGGATATGCGCAGCAGATGCTCGACAACGAAAATCCGACGAGGGATAGCGTCCACAACGGCGCCAGCCAGATCATCACAGCCAGCAATCGGGCAGCTGCGCTGACCCGGCAGTTGCTTGCTTTCGGTCGGAAGCAGGTCTTGCAGCCCAGCACGTTGAATCTGAACACGATCATTGTTGACGTTGACAAGATGCTGCGCCGTCTAATCCACGAAAACGTCGAAATTGTGACCAGTCCGTCGCCTAGCCTTGGCTCGGTCAAGGCGGACAGGGGCCAGATGGAGCAAGTGTTTTTGAACCTGGTGATCAACGCCCGGGACGCGATGCCTGAGGGAGGCACGCTCACGATCGAGACCGGCAATGTCGAACTCGATGAAGCCTATGCCCGCGAGCACGCCGGTGTGAATTCAGGCTCGTACGTGATGTTGGCAGTTAGCGACACCGGGCAGGGTATGAGTGCCGAAACTCTAGCCCACATCTTCGAACCCTTCTTTACCACCAAGGAAGTCAGCAAGGGATCTGGCATGGGACTGGCCACGGTGTATGGCATCGTGCAGCAAAGTGGCGGACATGTCTGGGTTTATAGCGAACCTGGCCGGGGCAGCACGTTCAAGGTATATCTTCCGCGCGTGGAATCGGCCGTCGAGCCCGCGGCGCGAACCCCGGGTTCTGAGCCCACGATCCGCGGGAAAGAGACCATCCTGGTCGCAGAGGACGACACTCAAGTTCGAGGTCTGACGGTGGCCATTCTGAGAGCTTGCGGCTACCTCGTTCTGGAACCGGAGAACGCGCTCGAAGCCGACCGCGTATGTCAGCAGCATCCGGGCCACATTGATTTACTGCTTACTGACGTGGTTATGCGTGAAGTGAGTGGGCCCGACCTGGCGCGCCGGCTGCAGAAGCTTCGTCCGCAAACCAAGGTGTTGTTCATGTCGGGCTACACCGATAACGCGATCGTGCATCAGGGCGTGCTCGATGCCGGCATCGCGTTTCTTGCGAAACCGTTCACACCTTCGGCGTTGGCGGGCAAGGTGCGGCAGGTGCTCGATCGGCGGCCGGCATAGCACCTCCGCCTTTTCGAAGATCCGAGAATTTCCTTGACGAGACGAGGCGAATCAAGGGAAACTTATGTCTAGTCAGACTAGTCTGACTTGGAGGCGTTTGGCGATGCCGAAATCTACGAAAAAGCCCAATCGGGGGATTGAGTCTGCCCCGGCCAGCAACCTGAGAGTCGCCGGAGAACCATGGCAGATTCAGAGCGCGAAGGCCCGGTTCAGTGAGGTGTTCCGGCGCGCGCGGAGCGAGGGGCCGCAGCGCATCACACGTCAGGGCAAAGAAGGTGTGGTAATGATGGCTGAGGAACAATTCGAGCGGTTGGTTGGCAAGTCCCATCAGCCGAAAAATCTTGTGGAGTTTTTTCGTCGGTCTCCATTAGCAGCCGTCGATTTGGATTTGGCGCGGGAACGCGATCCGGGTCGCGACATTGATCTATGAGCGGATACCTGCTCGATACGAACTGCATCTCTGAAATCGTGCGCAGCAAACCGGAGCCGCGCTTGCTGGACTGGATGCAAGCGGCGGATGAAAGCCTGCTTTATCTCAGCGTCCTTACTCTAGGGGAGATTCGGAAGGGGTTCGCTGGTCTACCGCAAAGCAGGCGGCGCACACAACTGGAGACCTGGTTGGAAATCGATTTGCGAGCCCGGTTCTCGGGGAGGATTCTCGCCATCGATGGGCCCATTACCGACCGGTGGGGAGTGCTGTCGGGCGAGGCTAAGCGGAAGGGAAGAGCGCTATCCGCGATCGATGGGTTGCTGGCGGCAACGGCGCTTTATCACAATCTAACGATCGTGTCGCGGAATGTCAGTGACTTCGCCAGCACGCCTGCGTCAGTTCTCAATCCCTGGAAGGATTGAGACCACGATCTTCATTCTGGGCGCTATTAGCGCAGTCATGGGGTATCTCCTGCCTTCGCCGCTTCCTCTTGAATGCGCTTCCACGCGTTCTCCACGTGCCGGACTTGCGTGTGGGTTTGTCCTATGCTGAGACGCAGTGTGAGTTTGCCGTGCAGCTTGGTGTGGGTGAGGAACAAGTCGCCGCTGCGATTCAGGCGATCCATGATGGCCTGATTGGCGGCGTCTCCGGCCCTGTGCCGGAAGCAAACCAGATTCAGCGGCACTGGGGCGGCCAGTTCGAAGCGGTCGTCGTTGCGCACCCACTCGGCGAACTGCTGTGCCAGTCGCACATGCTGGCGAATATGGTGCTGCAGCCCTTCGACGCCGTAGTGGCGGATCACAAACCACAGCTTCAGCGAGCGGAAGCGGCGTCCAAGCTGGATGTGCCAGTCGCGATAGTCGATAACCGCGCCCGACTCCGTAGCTTGATTGCGCAAATATTCCGGCAGAATGCTCAACGTCTCAATCAGCGCCTTGCGGTCGGCGACCCAGAAGCAGTTGCAGTCGAAGTTGGTGAACATCCATTTATGCGGATTGAAGTTGTAGCTGTCGGCGAGTTCGACTCCGTTTTGCAAGTGACGAAATTCCGGGCAGAGCATCGCTGTGCCTGACATCGCGGCGTCCACATGCAGCCATAGATTGCCCTGACGGCAGATTTCGCCGATCGCGGCGACGGGATCCATCGCGTTGGAAGAGGTGGTGCCGATTGTGACGCAAACGAAGAACGGAGTGCGGCCAGCGCGGCAGTCGGCGGCAATTTGGTTTGCCAGTGCGTCTGGGCGCATGGCGAGATCCTGGTCGACTTCGATCAGACGCAGATTGTCGGTGCCGATGCCGGCGATCATCGCCGCTTTCTGTAGCGATGAATGCGTCTGCGTGGAAACATAGGCGACGAGACGGCCGTCGCATCCTTTTTTGTTGCTGACGTAGTTGGTTGCGCGCTCGCGGGCGGCCAGCAGGGCGCAAAGCGCGGCGCTCGAAGCTGTGTCCTGAATGACTCCACCGCCCGTATTCGACGATAGGAACTTGGCCGGTAGACCGAGCATTCCGACCAGCCAATCCATCACGTGCGTTTCGAGTTCGGTGCAAGCCGGACTGGTGGACCAGAGCATGCCTTGCACGCCAAGTCCGGACGAGAGAAGATCGCCGAGAATTCCCGGTCCGGAGGCGTTGCATGGGAAGTACGCAAAGAAGTTGGGCGACTGCCAGTGAGTCACACCGGGCAGGATCAACTGCTCAACGTCTTTCATCACGGCGTCAAACGCCTCGCCGCGCGCTGGAGGATTTGCCGGAAGCGCAGCGCGGATCTCTCCCGGCTTTACCTGAGAAAGCACAGGGAACGATTCGATGCGTGCCTGATAGTCGGCGATCCAGTCGACCACGGCATGGCCATGGCGGCGGAATTCTTCGGGCGTCATGTGGAAGGATTTTTCGTCGGGCAAATTGGTCTCCGGTGCACTTACCTCAAATGTCCAAAGTACACTCGCGTTTTGTAATCGAATGTCGCCAACCCATCCACCGCATGCCTATCGAAAATCCCACGCAACTCCCTCAGCATCGGCTCATACTTCGGATGTCCCGGGCCTGGCGCATACGACGACGACAGCAATCGGCCTTCGATCCCGGCGTAGTCGAACTCCTGCTGCATCTCGAACACGTGGGATTGAAACGGCATCGGATCAAAGAACTCATTCACAGAGTCGGTCGTTTTCTCATGGCGCACGTCTTCGTAGTCGGTGCCGTACGTCAGCAGGAGTTGCTCGTAGTCACGAAGAAACGGAGTTGAGTCGGTAAGACGCTCGTTCCACAAGAGCACAAGCCAACCCTCGGGCTTCAGAACGCGGACAAACTCGCGGCGGGAACGCTCGCGGTCGAACCAGTGGGCGGCTTGTGCTGCGGTAACGAAATCAATACTACCGTCGGGCAAAGTTGTTGCTTCCGCCGTTCCCCCGACGCTCGTGAACTTCGGAAATGACGCCAGAAAGAGCTCGCCTGCCTGACGCATCTCAGGGTTGGGTTCCACTGCAAAGACGTGGTTGCCATTTCCCAAGAGCGTGCGGGTCCAGATCCCCGTGCCCGAAGCGATGTCGGCTACGACATGCTGCGGCACCAGGCCACACCGGTCCCGCAGGACTTGCAGAGCCTCCGGAGGATACCCAGGCCGGTAACGTACGTAGTTCTCTACGCGATCGGAAAAGCGGCTGGTGGCATTAAATGCAGGCATAGTTTTCGAAGATCAGAGTTCTATTCGGAATCGCACTTGGTGGGCTGGAACGATGTGTAAACCACCGTTTTCGTTCCCACCTCGAACTTGTCGTCCGACAGCTTCGCGTCTTGCTCCGTGATAGTGCGCAATCGGATCGTGAATCGATCAGACTCCACTCGCCATGACTTCACTGGAGAGATGTCGTTGGTGACGCCAGCCCACTTCCCGTAGCGCGTATCGATCGCCGCTTTCAAGTCGTCGAACGATACCGACTTGTCGTACTGCGCCGTCACAGCGAGGGCACAAGGCGTATTGTCGGGAAGCTCGACCGACACTGCTTTGGGATATATATCATTCGCCTCAGGAGCTTTGTCCTGCCATAGCTGGGAACAAGCCAGGGACGTGCATCGTATTAACTTGGGGTTGGGCAAAATGACATGTTTGGTCTCGGACTTGATTTGGAGGGGAGTTGCCAGACATGCCAAAGCAATTGCGGTTGCGAGAATTGCTTTCATTTGAAACCTCGGCGAGCACTTGCCCAAATTTTTGCGTGAGACCGCGCTCTTTGTGCCCGCAACGTGCAAGATTTTTCACGCTTGCCAGAAAGACATTCTAACGGCAGGATAAAGTAGTTGTCTCTCCCCGCTGAGCCGGTAGAATCAGGCTGCCGGGTACTCCATGCTGGAGTTTCTTGACGGCGAAGGAAAAGTGAATCGTCCTGGCCGCAGCCCTACAAATTATGCGAGTGGTCATCAAAGTCGGCACCAGCCTTATCGCTCCCGGCGGGCACATTGACATCAACCTGCTGCGCGGGATTGTCGATCAGTTCGATCTTTCGAAAAACGAATACCTGATCGTGACTTCGGGAGCGATCGCCGCTGGCATGTCGGGTCTCGATCTTGAGAAGAGGCCTGGCGACGTTCCACGGATGCAGGCTTGCGCCGCGGTTGGGCAGAGCAAGCTGATGCATACGTACGAACGGCTCTTTTTTGGCAAGAAGGTAGTCGCGCAGTTGTTGCTCTCCAGCGACGATTTCACTTCGCCGGTGCGCTATCGCAATCTGCAGAACGCGCTTGCCGAGTTGCTCGCCCTGGGCGTCGTACCGATCGTGAACGAGAACGACAGCGTTTCCGTGCGCGAGTTAGAAGGCGCTTTTGGCGACAACGACGAGTTGAGCTCGCTGCTGGCCACAGCCGTCAAAGCGGATTGGCTGCTGCTGCTGACCAATGTCGATGGATTCCTGATTCCCAACGGACGGAAGAAGCCGCGCCTGCAGCGGGTGATTCGCAAGCTAACGCCTGCGATTGAGGCGCAATGCAATGGCAAGAGTTCGTTGGGACGAGGCGGAATGATTTCCAAACTGCGCGCGGCAAAGCTCGCCAGCGAAGGCGGAGTGCATGTAGCCATTGTGAACGGACGGCATCCCAAGGCGATCATGCTGGGGATTGAACGCAAGATCGGAACCTATTTTCCGCCGCAGAAAGACAGATAATAAAGATCGATGGCCGCCACTCTCACAACCGCTGTTTCGACGCAGGAGAAGTTGCTGCGGGCTCGCGCTGCGTCGGCCAAACTCGCGCTGCTCTCGACCGAAGAAAAGAACGGGCTGCTGGCGGCGATTGCCGATGCGATCGAAGGGAACGAGAAGAGCATCCTGGCTGCGAACCGCGAGGACGTCGAGAATTCCGGGCTCGACGGCGCGATGCGCGACCGCCTGCTGCTGACGGCATCGCGTGTGAAAGATATGGCGGACGGCGTGCGAGACGTTGCTGCGCTGCCTGATCCCATCGGCGAGACTCTGGCGGAGTGGACGAAATCGAACGGCTTGCGCATCCGCAAAGTGCGCGTGCCGCTGGGCGTGGTGGGAGTCATCTACGAATCTCGTCCGAATGTGACGGTCGATACGGCAGTGCTGGCGCTCAAGACTGGCAACGCCATTGTTCTACGCGGCGGCAAGGAGGCAGTCCAGAGCAACCAGCGGTTGGCCGAGATTATGAATGCGGTCCCGGGCGTGCCCGAGGGCGCGATCGAACTCCTCGATTCGAGCACGCGGCAGTCGGTGCAGGAATTGATTAAAGCCCGGGGACTGGTTGACGTCATCATTCCACGCGGCGGCGCAGGACTCATCACATTCGTCACCGAGAATTCCACGGTGCCGGTGATCGAGACGGGAGCCGGGAATTGCCACATCTTCGTCGACGAGTCCGCCGATCTCGAAATGGCCGACCGGATCGTGATCAACGCGAAGACGCAGCGCCCATCAGTTTGCAACGCTGCTGAGAAGTTGTTGGTGCACGAACGGGTCGCGGCGGAGTTTGTGCCCCGGATCATCAAGAAGTTAGTGGAGGCGGGCGTTGAAGTGCGCGGGGACGGAAAGGTGCGGTCCCTCGCTGCTGGATTGCACGTTGGCCGCGCGACCGAGCAAGACTGGTACGAAGAATATCTGCGGCTGTGTATGGCGGTCGCTGTAGTGGCCAACGTCGACGACGCGATCGCGCACATCAACCGCTATTCGACCAAGCACAGCGATTCCATTGTCACGCACGATGAGGCAAACGCCCGCAAGTTTCTACGAGGCGTGGATTCGGCGGCGGTCTACTGGAACGCCTCGACTCGTTTCACTGATGGCGCGGAATTCGGCTTCGGCGCCGAGATGGGCATCAGCACGCAGAAACTACACTGCCGTGGGCCATTCGCGCTGGCGGAGTTGACTTCGTCGAAGTACGAAATTGTGGGCAATGGCCAGGTGAGGTAGTTCCGGTCATCGCCAAACGCCGACTCTCATTACGTCAAAGTGATGGTCGTAGGTCCAGACGTCCATCCGCATGCGGATGGCCAATGCCGCAACGGTCGCATCGACCAAGGTGATGTTCTGATCCGCTAGATTTCGCACTGTGGTTGTTCCTCTGGCATAGTCTTCCGGGGTGGGGTTCACAAATGATGCTTCGGCCACTTCTCCTAACCACGCAGAGGCCGCGCTTTTCCCGAGTTTATACAGGAGCAATGAGTAGGCCTCAAGCAAGATAGGGTAGGCGATCAACACCTCCCGCCGATCGCGAGCCAGTTCTTTCAATTGTCGGAGTGCGAGATGATGGTGTGCATCACCTTCATCGTTAGCCGCGTAAAGGGGCCCCGTGTCGGCAAGCACGGCGCGGTTCATTTCTTCATTCCCGTCAGATAAAGATCATGATTCTCGCTCACATCGCTGCGCCCGCTGTTTCCTTTAGGGCTAATCTTCAACGGACGGCGTGTCCGGAGGAATCCTCGTTCGCGCAAGTACTCTCGGAGAGCCGTTTGCATGACCGTTGTGAGCGCAGGAGGGGCTTCCTGGGCTTGAACATATTCATCAACGGCCTGGGCCAGGTCATCGGGAAGTGTTAACGTGGCTCGCCTCATGCCCATCATTGTAGCATTCATCTTCATCAGATGGTGAACTTGGTGAAGTTTGTGCATGATGGCGAATATTAGGCGAAATACGGTTCCCGTCGGGGCCGGAAGCGAGCACGTGTGCTACCTTACTAACTTTCACCTCGGAGCCCATGAAACTCTTCTCAGCCGCACTTCTTTCGTCTGCTCTTTTGTTCTCCGGTTCATCGACGCCGTCCGCAGGGAACGCGGCGGCAGCGTCCAATTCGAATCCGGCCATCTTCGGCTTTCGCGATGCCGGCGCCGAGTCGGCTGCGGAAGCCCGCTTCCTAGCGGCGCCTGATCCTAAGCTCGCGGAGGAGCACTTGCGCATTCTCACGCAGGCTCCGCACATGGCGGGCACTATCGAAGACAAAGCTACCGCAGATTACGTTGCGCAGAAATTCCGCGACGCCGGACTCGACACCGAGATCGTCGAGTACAAAGTCTGGATGAACTATCCCGCAGAAATCAGCGTCGATCTGACCGCGCCTGCCGGAATTGCGATGCACGGGCCCACGCGCGAGCACGTCGACAACGATCCATTTCAAGACGATCCTCGCGTGGTGATGCCATTCAACGGTATGTCGCCGTCGGGCGACGTCGAAGCGGATGTGGTCTATGCCAACTACGGAACGCCGGAAGACTTCGAGAAACTGGACAAGCTGAAAGTCGACGTGCGCGGCAAGATCGTGGTGGTGCGCTACGGGCAGAATTTTCGCGGAGTGAAAGTTTTCGTCGCGCAGGAGCATGGCGCGGCGGGCGTGATCATCTACTCCGATCCTGCGGACGATGGATGGAAGCGCGGCGACAAATATCCCGACGGACCTTGGCGGCCGGATACAGGCGTGCAGCGCGGTTCGGTGGGATACATGTTCGAGTTTCCCGGAGATCCGACGACGCCCGGTGTTGCGTCGGTGCCTTCGCTGCCTGAGTCGCAGCGCGTTTCTCCGCAGCAATCGGCGCAGATGCCGAAGGTTCCGGTCACTCCACTGTCGTATCACGATGTGTGGCCCGTGCTACAGCATCTTGGTGGTCCGGACTCGCCGCGGGAGTGGCAAGGGGCGCTGCCGTTTACCTATCACGTCGGTCCAGGGCCGGCGAAGTTGAAGATGCACCTCAAGCAGGACTATCAGTTCCGCACGCTGTGGGATGTCATTGGTCGTGTTCCCGGCAGCGCTTTGCCCGACGAGTGGGTGGTTGCGGGAAATCATCGCGATGCGTGGGTGTATGGTGCGGTCGATCCCAACAGCGGTACCGCAGCGATGCTCGAAGCGGTGCATGGCGTGGGGGAGTTGTTGAAGTCGGGTTGGAAGCCGAAGCGAACCTTGATGTTCTGCAGTTGGGATGGCGAAGAAGAAGGGCTGATGGGTTCGACCGAGTGGGTGGAGCAGCACGAGGCAGAACTGGCAAATGCGGCGGCGTACTTCAATATGGACGTGGCCGTGTCCGGGCAGAAGTTTGGTGCTTCGGCGGTGCCGAGCCTCAAGCAGTTTTTGCGCGATGTGACCAAGGTTGTGCCGAGCCCCAAGGGCGGGACTGTCTATGAAGCGTGGCAGAAGGCTGCGCAGCCGGAGGCACTCGCGGCGCAATCTCCCACGGAGGCGATCGGCGACAGTCGGCGTACTCCCGCGGCGACGGTGAAGGGTGACGTACCGGTCGGCGATCTCGGCAGCGGCTCCGATTACACCGCGTTCCTACAGCATTCCGGAGTGCCTTCGAGCGATGTGAGTTCCAGCGGTTCGTATGGCGTCTATCATTCGGTATTCGATAATTTCGCGTGGTTCAAGAAATTCGGCGATCCAGATTTCGTGTACGAACAGCAGATGGCGCGCGTGTTTGGACTGCAGGCCGTGCGCATGGCGGACGTCGACGTTTTGCCCTACGACTACGAGGAATACGGGAAAGAGATCGCGGTTTATCTCGACGCTGCTCACCGCAGGGCGGAAGACAAGTTCGGAAAGCAAGTGCTCAATTTCGATGCGGTGAACAACGCCGCCCGGCATTTCGAGGCTGCGGGCGGTAAGATCCTGGCAAAGCAGAAGAATCCGCCGCCGGATGCCGCGCGCCTGAATCAGGCTCTGCGCGGGGCGGAGCGGGCGTTGTTGCTGCCGCAGGGATTGCCGCATCGTCCGTGGTTTCGGCATGTGATTTATGCGCCGGGAGAATATACGGGCTACGCGGCGGTGGTGATTCCGGGAGTGAATGAGGCGCTGGACAAGGGCGATAGCGAGCGGGCTCGGCAACAGTTGGCGGCGCTAACGGCGGCGCTGGAGCGCGCGGCGAAAACGCTGGAAGGATACAAGTAGGGTTATGACTTCGGCGCACGCTCTCGGCCAGTTTCTGCGAACCCTGCCGGATTCGGCGGTGGCGACGTTTCTGGCGCTGTTCCCGATCGTCGACCCCTTCGGCGGCATTCCAATCTTCTTCACAATGACTTCGGGCTGGAGCGCGCAAGAGCGGCGCCGTACCGCGTACAAGACCGGGATTTGGGTGTTCGTCATCCTGGTGACGTTTCTGTTCTTTGGACGCTTCGTGCTGCATTTTTTCGGCATTTCGCTGCCGGTGATCAAGATTGCCGGGGGACTGATCGTAGCCAATACGGCTTGGGGCATGGTCACGTCGCACGCGCGCATCACGCCGGAAGAAAGCCACGAGGCCGAGGACAAAGAGGATATTTCGCTGGCTCCGTTGGCCATGCCACTGATGTCGGGACCGGGCGCAATCGGAGTAGTCATGGCGCTTGCGGCTCATGTGGACAATGCGGCGGCGTATCTCGGAATGATCATCGGCATCGCTGCGGTTGCGCTCAGCGTGACCCTCTTCTTCGTCCTTGGCGGGCCGCTGGTCAGGCGTTTGGGGCCCAGCGCGGTGGGTGCGATTAACAAGATCTTCGGCTTTCTGATCCTCGCCATTGCCGTCCAACTGGTGTGGAATGGCGTGGCTGACTTCCACTGAGTCTCGCCCCACAATTCCAGGAACTTCTTCTTGAACTTTGGTGCGTTGGTCCGCGTAACAGAGACAGGCGCGCTTGCGCCCGAGAGGTGCTCCATGCATGGAAGGTCGCTTGTCGGTTGGAATCCCATCCACAAAACAATTCTGGCGTGTCTGGTTGCCCTGTCGTTCGGCGCGGTTCCGTCTTTTGCGAGCCACGATTGGGACTATGAAGAGACCCGCAGCGACGCCCGCGAGTTCGCCGCTGGCGGGTTTGTGCACGTGCGGTTGAGTGTGGGTGATGTGCACGTCAAGCGCGGGGATACCAACAAGGTCAGCCTGCGCTATACGGTCAAGTCGCGCCATGAGAGGAACGTCAAAGAGTCGACGGTGGACTTCGATGTCCGGGGCAAAGATGCCACGATTGAATTTCACGCGCCTTCCGGCGGCAACACTCAGTTTGATGTGGAACTCGAAGTGCCGCAGATGACGAACATCGACGTCCATGCCAAGGTCGGCGACGTAACAGTGGAAGAAGTTGAAGGGGATAAGGATTTGAGTTTGGGGGTAGGCGACATCCGCATTTCGAACGGACGCGCTGGATATCGTGTGGTGAATGTGAGCACGGGCATAGGCGACGTGCATGGCGATGGGTACGGCGAGACCAGCGGCTGGCTGGGCAAGACTTTGAAGTATCACGGGGACGGGAAGTATGAATTGCGGGCCCACGTCGGCGTGGGGGATATTCATCTGGACGGGAAGTAGGCTGACCGCCAGCACGGGTCCCGATTTCGAAGTATCCCCACTCAATTTAGAGTCAAAGTCCCCACCCTGTCGCGAAGGGCGGGACAAGGGCGGGGCACCCATTCTTTTATTGACTAGTTAGATGACTAGTTAGATAATAGATGAGAGGGCGGCTATGAATTCGTGGCAGCTGCAAGAAGCCAAGGCACGGTTCAGTGAATTCCTGGACGCGGCGCTGAAAGAAGGTCCGCAGGTTGTGACCCGGCGGGGGGTGGAGGAGGCAGTGTTGGTTCCAATGGAAGAATGGCGGCGACTCCAGCGCGAAAGCAGGCCCAACATCAAAGAGTGGCTGCTGGGCGAAGGGCCAAGGTTTGAAGATATTGTGCCGAAGCGCGGCGGATGGAAGAGTCGCCCGGCAATCGATTTCAGCGGACCGGAGTTTAAGTAGGCGCTCAAGATCCAGTGACTCGATATCTGCTCGATACCAACGTAGTTTCCGAATTGCGCAAACGCAAACCGCACGGCGCGGTGCTTGCGTGGATGGATACCCTCCGGCCCGAGCAAATATTCCTGTCGGCAGTGACCATCGGAGAGCTACAGGCAGGTGCCGAACTCACGCGAAAGATTGACCCAGCCAAAGCTGCGGAGATCGAGGGCTGGCTGATGGCCGCGGAGGGGACGTTTCCAGTGATTCCAATGGATTCGGCCTGTTTCCGCGAGTGGGCTCGGCTCAAGGCGGGGAAGTCTTCGGAGTTGATCGAAGATGCGATGATTGCGGCCACGGCGCGAGTTCACGGATTGGAAGTGGCCACGCGGAACGAGCGGGACTTCGGGCAGTTTCAGGTGATAGTGTTCAACCCGTTTCAGTTTGGGAGGTAGCTTGGGTCAAATTCCAAAGTCAAAATGCCCGGGGCGAAGAACGTGACAAGAACGGGGCGACCTGCGCATCATTTTGCGAAAGGCTGTTTTTTCCTATTCTTCGTCGTCAAACCCCTTGAACTGTTTCCGAACGCTGCCCGCTACTTCAAGGTGACTAACTTTTCCACCAGTTCCGAATAATCCTTCTTCTCGATGCCATGGACCTGCTTGTTGTATTCGTCCACTTTCGACGAATAGTTCATCGAGCAGAACTTGGGGCCGCACATGGAGCAGAAGGCGGCTTCTTTGTAGAAGTCGTCGGGCAGAGTCTCGTCGTGCATGGAGCGAGCGGTTTCAGGGTCGAGCGAGAGGGCGAACTGCTTTTCCCAGTCGAATTTATAGCGAGCGTAGCTGAGGGCGTCGTCGCGGTCACGGGCGCCGGGGCGCCCGCGGGCGATGTCGGCGGCGTGGGCGGAAATCTTGTAGGCGATGATGCCGTCTTTCACGTCTTTCTCGTTCGGTAGGCCCAGATGTTCTTTCGGCGTTACATAGCAGAGCATAGCGGCGCCGTACCATCCGATCATGGCCGCGCCGATGGCGGAGGTGATGTGGTCGTAGCCGGGAGCGATGTCGGTGACGAGCGGGCCGAGCGTGTAAAACGGGGCCTCGTAGCAGAGTTCGACTTCCTTCTCGACCTGCTCTTTGATCTTGTCCATGGAGACGTGGCCGGGGCCTTCGATCATGACCTGCACGTCCTCTTGCCAGGCTTTCTTAGTGAGCTCGCCTAGGGTTTTGAGTTCGGCGAACTGGGCTTCGTCGCTGGCGTCGGCGACGCAGCCGGGGCGCAGGCCGTCGCCGAGAGAGAAGCTGACGTCGTATTTCTTGAAAATCTTGACGATGTCGTCGAAGCGTTCGTAGAGAAAGTTCTGCTTGTGGTTGTAGGCCATCCATTGGGCGAGGATGGCGCCGCCGCGGCTCACGATGCCGGTGATGCGCTTGGAGATTAGCGGGAGGTACTGGATGAGGACGCCGGCGTGGATCGTCATGTAGTCGACGCCTTGCTGCGCCTGCTCTTCGATGACTTCGAGCATGACTTCGGCGTTGAGGTCTTCGACGCGCTTCACGCGGGCGATGGCTTCGTAGATCGGGACCGTGCCAATGGGGACCGGGGAGTGGCGGAGGATCGCTTCGCGGATCTCGTGGATGTTGCCGCCGGTGGAGAGGTCCATGACGGTGTCGGCGCCGTAGTGGACGGCGGTGTGCAACTTCTTTAATTCTTCGTTCACTTCTGAGGTCACGGCCGAGTTGCCGATGTTGGCGTTGATCTTGCACAGGGATGCGACACCGATCGCCATCGGCTCGAGTTCGGGATGGTTGATATTGGCGGGGATGATCATGCGTCCACGGGCGACTTCGTCGCGCACTAGTTCGGGTGCGAGCTTTTCTTTGTGGGCGATGTAGCC
Organism: uncultured Acidobacteriaceae bacterium; assembly: GCA_963752175.1. Classification (GTDB taxonomy): domain Bacteria; phylum Acidobacteriota; class Terriglobia; order Terriglobales; family Acidobacteriaceae; genus Sulfotelmatobacter. Next base: position 393,551 of record CAVVXZ010000018.1, on the reverse strand, counting down.
CATCTCTTCCGTGATGACGCCCTGGCGCGCGTAATGCATCTGGGAGAAGTTGCCAGAGGAGTTTTCTTTCTTGCGGCGGGCGAGCCACTCTGCGCGCGGTTGGGGGACGCTGTAACCGTTGCTGCCATTGCCATTGGAAGTCATGAGAACCCCAGAGTCAGAAATTCGCTAAGCACCGATTATAACCGCGTCTGGGTTCGGTGGCGCAGGACAGGAAGGCGTTCACCACAGAGGACACAGAGGACGCAGAGGGCCTCGGAAATCCGGATATCGCACGCTCGAACGTCGTGTGGGATCTTGTAGCCTGGCGCCGGTTGATCGTGGCGAAGCGCTAGGCATAGAATCTGCAACGTTGTCGGCACTCGATGCCCGAGGAGAAATCTCTCATGCGCCGTTTCTATTTCGCATTGGCGTTTCTGATGGTTGTGACCGCTGCCGGTTTCTCGCAATCTACGTCCGCCGCCAAGCCTGGCGCGGGATTCAGTATCGATAACATCGATAAGAGTGTCGATCCGTGCGTGGACTTCTATCAGTACGCTTGTGGGAACTGGATCAAGAATTCGGAGATTCCCGCGGACCGGCCGTCGTGGCAGAGTTTTTCTGAACTCGATGAGAGCAACCTGCAGATCGAGCGGGGAATTCTGGAGAAAGCTGCGACGGGTGGGGCCGGGCGCAATGCCATCGACCAGAAGATTGGCGATCTTTACGGATCCTGTATGGACGAGAAGGCAGTGGACGCGAAGGGGATCGCACCGCTGAAGCCGCAGTTGGATCGCATTGCCACGGTGAAGGACAAGGGCGCGCTGATTGACGAGATCGGCCGACTGCACTTGATTGGTGCGAATGCGCTGTTCAATTTCTATTCCAATTCCGACCTACACAATGCCGACCAGGTGATCGCGTATATCGGGCAGGGAGGGCTGTCGCTGCCGGACCGCGATTACTACATCAAAGACGATGCGGACAAGGTCGAGATGCGGAAGCATCTGGCGGAGTATGTGACACAGGTGTTTACCCTGGCGGGCCAGACGCCGCAACAGGCAGCGAGTTCGGCCCAAATGGTGCTGATGGTGGAGACGCTGCTTGCTGCTGACGCGATGGATCGGACGAAGATGCGCGACCCGAAGAACCGTGACCATAAGATGACTCGCGATGAAGTGGTAGCGATGGCGCCGGAGTTTTCTTTCAATCGCTACTTTGCGGCAGTGGGCGCGCCCAACTTCACGGCGCTGAACGTGACGAATCCGGATTTCTTCCGGCAAGTGAATGGAGTGATCGCGGCGTTGCCGCTCGAGTCGCTCAAGACCTATGTCACGTGGCATGCCTTGCGGGCGGCATCTCCGTGGCTGTCGCAGCCGTTTGTGGAGGCCAATTTCAAAATGCGTCAGGCCCTGACCGGGCAAAAGCAGATTCAGGATCGTTGGAAACGGTGCGTCGATCTGGTCGATGGCTCGCTGGGTGAGGCGTTGGGGCAGCGCTATGTTGAGGCCACCTTCGGGGCCGAGGGGAAGCAGCGCATGCTGAAGATGGTGGACGCGCTCGAGAAGTCGCTGGATGAGGATATTCAGAATCTCGCGTGGATGTCCGCAGACACCAAGAAGCAGGCGAAGGTGAAGCTGCAGGCGATTCGCAATAAGATTGGGTATCCCGACGAATACCGCGATTACAGTTCGGTGGTCATCAAGCGCGACGATCTGCTGGGGAACGTGCAGCGGGCGGACGAGTTCGAGTCGAAGCGGCAGATTGCGAAAATCGACAAGCCGCTGGACCGCAAGGAATGGGGCATGACTCCGCCGGAAGTGAACGCTTACTACAGCGGGTCGTACAACGAAATTGTGTTTCCCGCGGGCATTTTGCAGCCGCCATTCTTTGATAAGAACATGGACGATGCGGTGAACTTTGGCGGGATCGGGCTGGTGATTGGGCACGAACTGACCCACGGGTTCGACGATCAGGGAAGGAAGTTTGATCCGACCGGGAATTTGCGCGACTGGTGGACGGAGCAGGATGGGAAGGAATTCGAGAAGCGCGTGAGTTGCGTAGCCGATGAGTATTCGAACTTCGTCGCCGTCGACAACATGAAGCTGAACGGGCGGCTGACACTGGGCGAAAATACGGCCGATAACGGCGGCGCGCGCATTGCGCTCGCGGCGCTGGAGCGCATGATTGCCGAGGACAAGACGGGCAAAGAAGGGCAGAGCATCGACGGCTTCACGCCGGAGCAGCGGTTCTTCCTCGGATTCGGCCGTGTATGGTGCGAGAAACAGCGGCCGGAATATTTGCGGATGCAGGTCAGCACGAATTCACATTCGCCGGGCAAGTATCGCGTAGATGGCGTGGTGCAGAACATGCCGGAGTTTCAGAAGGCTTGGAACTGCAAGGCGGGGCAGCCGATGGTGGCGGAGAACGCTTGCCACGTGTGGTAGTGGGGGGCTTTCGCGATTCGGTTCAACATCAAAAGCCCCACTTCTCGCACAGGACGCGAGAAATGGGGCACCCCTGCAATCTTTCTCTAGAGCTCTGGCGTCGGCAGAAAGACTTTAGCGCCCGTCGAACGGCACACGTCGATTACTTGTACGACTTGTCCAAAGGGCAGTCGTTGGTCGGCTTTCAACAGAATTATCTTTTCATCGCCTTTCTGGAAGTGCCGCCTGAGTGTGCCTTCCAGAGCAGACCATGAAATCTCATCCCCGTTGACTCTCAGCAACGGCCGTTGCTGGCCGGAGTTAAGCAACTGCACGACGGTCGCTACCGTGCCAGCGGGCAACGTCGGAGCGATCAGCACCTCCAACCCATTCGGAGGCACAATGGTTCCCGCGGCTATCGGTTCCCTTTGGGATGTGAGCAAGATTGGAGCTTCGAAGAGCGCCCGGCGGCCAACTTCAAGGACTTGCTCGACACTGGCAAATGGCGCACGGGCGTCGGCTTTGATGTAGAGCTTGGCCTCGCGATTGCGAGGGTGAGTCTTCATCCAGTCGGCCAGACCTTCGCGTGTCATCGGGTCCGCGCCGAAATAGAGGCTGCCATCGTCGGTGACCGTGACTACCCATGCATCGTTGTGATCCGCGTCGGGCACGGATGTGGCATAGCTGGTGACAGGCATCTGTACACTGACGCCTCGCTGCATTTCCTGAGCATGGCTCGGACGCTGCGGGAACAAGACGAAAACGAACAGCAGGGCGACGCCTGCTACGAACAGGCTGGAAGTTCTTCGAGTTTTGATTATGTGCGAATTCATGGCATTCCTCTCCTCTCGGGCGACCGCGAAAGGGCGGACGCCCCTTGTTTGCGCTCTTCATTGATCGGTTTACGCAGGCGTTACCAGTGCCGCGGTAGGCTTGCGCGCTACGGTTTGGCGCCTCCTAATGATGCGGTGGCCAGGGTGCCGCCGAGGCCCATGGTTTCTACAGCGGACGAAGGGACGATCACCATCGAACCCTTTTCTTTTATTGCTTCATACAGCATGTTCATAGCGCGCAGGTGCAGGGCCACGGGATTCTCGGTATAGGACTTTGAAGCCTGGACAAAGCTGTCGGCGATTTCCTTTTCCGCCTGGCCGAGGATGATGCGGGCCTGACGTTCGCGCTCGGCCTGGGCCTGACGCGACATGGCGTCTTCGAGTCCCTGCGGGATCCTTACGTCGCGGATCTCGACCGATTGCACGGTGATGCCCCAGGGATTCGTCTTCTCGTCGAGGATGCGTTGCAGTTCGCGGCCCAGGGTTTCGCGTTCGGTGATCATTTGCGCGAGTTCGTGGCGGCCGATGGATTCACGCAATGCGGTCTGGGCGCTGAGCGTGATGGCCTCGATAAAATTTTCGACTTCGAGGATCGATTTCTCAGCATTCCAGACCATCCAGAAGAGGATGGCGTCGACGTTCACAGGAACCGTGTCGCGTGTGAGCGTCGATTCGGCGGAGACGCTGGCGACGCGGACGCGCTGGTCCACGTAGGGGCTTAGCGTCTCGAAGATCGGGATGATGTGGCACAGGCCGGGGCCACGCAGGCCGACGTAGCGGCCCACGCGCAGCACGGCGACCTTTTCCCACTGGCGCACCACCTTGATCGCGAACAAAAAATAGACGCCGACCAGGGCTCCGATGATGGCCGGAGCAGGATGGTGCACCGCCTGAGATACAGCAATGCCAATCGCGATGCTGATTACGAACAGCAAGAGGGCGATGCCACTGACTTCGTTTTTTCGAATGTTGGCCATGACTATCTCCTTTTTGGCAACAAGTCGCGCAGACGATCGATCAAATCTTCGAGGGTGAATCCGGCGGCGCCTGCGCGGGCCGCGAATTCTCCAGCCATCTGGCCGAGCTGGCGGTTGCGCTCGGCAGAGTTCTTTTCCAGCTTCTTGTCTGAGATGAAAGTTCCTGTGCCCTGATGTGTTTCGAGAAGGCCGCCCAGTTCCAGTTCGCGGTAGGCGCGCATTACGGTGTTGGGATTTATGGCGAGATCGACGGCGAGTTGGCGGACCGTGGGGAGCTGATCTCCGGCGGCCAGCGAACCGGATGCTATGCCACTGCGCACCTGATCAATCAGCTGGCGGTAGACGGGGACGCCGCTATGGAGGTCGATCGCGAATCGTGGCGCCGCGGGAGTGTTGTTCTTTCCCATGCGTGTCAGTGTACTACACTACTAGTACATTATGTCAAGCGCTATTTCGCGGCTTTCTTAGGCCGCCTCCCGGCGGGCGATCGCATCCGCACACTGACGTAACTTGTGACCATATCTGCAGGGACCTACGATTTTCGAGAGATGGCGCGCACAAGAAAGTGAGCTTGCGCGCCGGCATCGCGGGGGGCAGTACATGAAATCAGACTTCCGGCCTGAATTGGAATCAAAGCGAATCGAGCAGGCCGAGACCCGCAAAGTCGTGTTGGCATGGATTGGGACCAGCCTAGTTGTTTGGGCTCTGCTCATAGTCAATCGACTGCACCCCAGTCCTGCCATGCGTTGGATTGTCTTCGCAGCGCTGTTGCCTTACGGATATTTGTTCTATCGACTCGCGCAGAAAACCAGGAAGCTCAAGTCGGTCCTCCCGTCTGAGATGGAAGCGAAACGTATCAAGATCGGCAAGCGTCATAATTCGCTTCTTTTGCCATTAATAATAGCCACGGGCGCATTGCCGATCGGAGCCGTGTGGGTCGGCGCGGCAATGATTCCCGGCTACAACCACGCCATCCTTTTTGTGGCCTTGGCAATGACGGCTCTGATGGTCGGATACGGACTGTATCGGGTCATCCAATATGACAACGCTCTGTGCCTCCAACTGGGATATATCTGTCCGAATTGTCATAAGCCGCTGTACGAACCGAGAGCGATCACGCATTTGAATGGCCGGTGCCCGAAGTGCAAGAAGAGCGTACTTGCACAAGATGAGGATGGAAGATCGATGCAAAGCGTCTAGGCGGTTTCCTCAAACAGGTGCGAGAGGCGCGGCCACAACTCTCGTTCCATCGATGATCAGCATCTAGTCGGAGGGAATGTGAACGCAGCCACGGGACCGAAGCCCTTGTTTGCCGTGGGGCGATTTGACGCGGCTCTTAAAGGGCCTCGCTTGCACAAAAGGGCCCCTCTATTACGATTGTTCACGACGATTTTGCGGACTGGAGTCCGCGCTACTTCGCGACTTTGAAGCCTTTGCGGCGTTGTTCGCTGTAGCGGTGCAGCGCGTCGAGGATGATGGGGTAGGCTTCCCCGGCGGGCCGTATCTCATCGACCTCGACGGCCTTGCCTTCGAGTTGTTTGTAATCCTGAAAAAAGCGGCGAAGCATGAGCAGGCGGTGCGGCGGCATTTCGGAGGCTTCGCGGTAGGAGTTGAACTCGGGGTCCTCGGTCGCGATGGCGATGATTTTGTGATCCTGCTTTCCGGCATCGATCATGGTCATCAGGCCGATGGCACGAGCGTGAATGATGGTCAGCGGGACGACTGTCTCCTGACACAACACAAGGACGTCGAGCGGGTCGTCGTCTTCGGCGAGCGTCTGCGGAATGAAGCCGTAGTTCGCCGGGTAGTAGACGGCCGAATAGAGAACGCGATCGAGGCGGATCAGTCCGCTGGATTTGTCGAGTTCGTACTTCACGCTGGAGCCGAAGGGGATCTCGATGACGCAGTCGAATTCGTGGGGAAGCTTATCGCCGGGAGTTACGTCGTGCCAGGGATGGATCATAAGGATGAAGATGAGACTCACTTAATTCTAGCGGACGCGGAGCGGAATCATCGAACTGCGGGACCCAACGCGGGCGGGATCAAGCGTGCGGCTAGGGCCGGCGGCGAGAGGACTTCAGTAGATGGGGCAACTGCTCTCTTACTGCGCGGTGCAGATGCCGATTTTGTTTTCGCATGGCTAATTGCTCGTGCCGGGGAAGGTTGTAAAGACGCATGGAAACTTCGACCAGCATTCGGTCCAAAGCCAGAAGCACGTCCATCATCTGATTGGGATCGCCCCCTCGACAATCCGACCGCTGTGCTCGATTTTGTTCCCGCTCGCGCATTGCGTACACCGTTGGGCTCTCCTCGCGCATTTCCAAGAACGACTCTAGTAGAGATAAAGGATCGCAGCGGGCAATGGAAATCGAAACAATCGATGGGGTAAATCGGTTCGAGTGAGGGACGGTAAATGACTGACAAGAAAGCGCATCGAGGATGCATGGGGCCGTTTGGCCGATGCGGCCGATCGATTCTTTGCGTGGGCCGAGACTGGCCTCAGGTAGCTTGCTTCTCGAGTTGACGACGCGTAAAGTCTGTAGAGTGGGGTCCATCCCCGTGGGGCGTTAAATGTCGAGCCAAGGCAATACCTATCTCAAGTTCGGTGGAGCGACGGCGGTAATTCTGCTTCTGCTCGGCTACCTGGCCTATACCGGCGTGCAGGACAGCAAGAGTTACTACGTCACGATTAAAGAGCTGCACAAGATGGGCGATGGCGCCTATTCGAAACGCTTGCGGGTCGCGGGAAATGTACAGCCCGGCTCGATCAAGCGCGTAGGAACGCACGTGCAGTTCGTCCTGATGGAAGAAGATCAGACGCTGCATGTGGATTACACGGGGACAGAAGCGCCGCCCGATACTTTTAAAGATGATTCGCAGGCGCTCGCTGATGGGAGATTCGACCGCGACGGCGTATTTCATGCCAAGCAACTGCAGGCCAAATGTGCGTCGAAGTACGCTCCACAGCAGCCGGGGGCTCCGACCAATGGGGCGCCATCTACCGAGCCGGCGAAGAGTATGACGCAGGTGCAGACCCCTCCGGCGGGCACGACGAACTGATCGGAACCTTTCAGAGATTTCAATGCACTTTTCCGTGCAGGGCGTATCTCGTCTCAATCTTCGCAAAAGCGCATAGATGCGCTATCGTACCTGTGACATTCTGGCTGCCATTTTCCGGTGCCTGTGACTGACACCATCCCGCCGACTCCGCCCATAATCACGGTGCACAACGTCATCAAGCAGTTTGGACGGTTTGCCGCGCTGCGAGGAGTGACGGCTGAGTTTGACGCGGGCCGATTTCACGCGATCTTAGGAGAGAACGGCGCCGGGAAGACCACGTTGTTACGGGCGCTGGCAGGACTGGCACAGCCGACGCGTGGGGAGATTTCGATTTTCGGGAAGACCCCGCACGAGGCGTGCCGCGATCTTGGGTATATGGCGCATCCGTCACTGCTGTACGACGAGATGAGCGGGATGGAAAATCTGCGGTATTTCGGGCGGCTTTATGGCATCGAGGGCGATCGGCGGAGCGAAGAGGTCATTCGGAGCGTGGGGCTCGATCCGGAGTTGACGCGGCCGGTAGGCCAGTATTCGCAGGGGATGCGGCAAAGGATGTCTCTGGCGCGGGCGATTCTGCATGATCCAAAGCTTTTGCTGCTGGACGAGCCGTTTTCGAACGTGGATGTGCATTCGGCGCGGGCCATGGTTGGATTGCTGAAGGGGATGCGTGAGGCGGGCAAGACAGTCTTCGTGATCACGCATCAGGCGTTGCTGTTGGAAGGCGTGGCCGACGAATTTGTGTGGATGCAGGCGGGGGAGATCGTGGACCGTACTCCAACTTTGGCCCGCGCGGCGCGGGCCGAGGGCGTCCAATGAACTCCTTCTGGTCGCTGGTCGCGGCTACGCTGGTGAAAGATATTCGGCTGGAGTGGCGCTCGAAGGATGCGCTGAATTCGATGCTGTTCTTTTCGTTGTTGGTGGTGGTGATTTTCAGTTTTTCGTTCGATCCTCTGGCAGAAGAGTCGCGGCACATTGCGGGCGGATTGATCTGGGTCGCGTTTTTGTTTGCCTCGGTAGTAGCTCTGAATCAGACGTGGGCGCGCGAGCTGCGCAATCAGGTGCTGGATGCTTACCGAGTTTCTCCGGCTCCAGCGAATGCGTTGTTTCTGGCCAAGGCGGTGGGAAATTTTCTGTTCGTAAGCGTGCTGGAAGCGCTGATGACGCCGCTGTTCGTGATTTTTTACAACTTGCGGGTGCTGGGTCCGGCGTGGCAGTTGATTCCAATCGCAGTTCTTGGAACGTGGGCGCTGGTGGTGAATGGAACATTCTTTGCGGCGATGTCTCTGCGGACGCGCAGCCGCGAGATCATGCTGCCGCTGCTGCTTTTCCCCATTTCGATTCCGGCTGTGCTGGGGATGGTGGCGGGAACCACTTCGATTCTGACAGGCGAAGAGTCCGCGCACTTCTGGATCGTGTTGCTTCTCACCTACGATGTGGTGTTTACTACAGCTTGTCTGGCATTGTTTGGAATGATTTTGCACGCAGAATGAAACGGCTCTTCCCCATTCTCTCGGTGGTCACGGCGGTTTTGCTGGCGTACGCCCTATATCAGGCGCTGGTGGTGGCCCCGACGGACGCTCAGCAGGGCGATGTTTACCGCATCATCTATTACCACGTGCCTTCGGCGTGGACGGCGTTTCTGCTGTTCTTCATCAACTTCATCGCCTCGATTCAATACCTGGCCAGCCGCAAACCTTCAACGCAGAGTGCCGCAAAGTGGATCGTAATTGCTATCGGGGTCGTCGGAGTCATTGCGTGTTTTCTGCCGCAGGTGCAGCAGTTGATACCGAAAGGCATGCGTCCGAGTGCAGTGGCGACGACCGTTTTGTTGATTCCGATCTTCTATTTATTGATCGGGAAGTGGTTCCCCGGACAGCTTCTGGACGTGCTGGCGGTGACGACGGCCGAGGTCGGCGTGGTGTTTTGCACGATTGTGCTGGTGACGGGACCGATCTGGGCACGGCCGGTTTGGGGGATCTGGTGGGCGCCGGGAGATATCCGCCTGACGTCAACGCTTGTGTTGTGGCTGATTTATGTGAGTTATCTGGTGCTGCGACGCTTTTCCAATAGCGCGCAGACCCAGATGATGGCGGCGGCACTGGCGGTGTTCGGCGCGCTGGATGTGCCGCTGGTTTATTTTTCGATCTGGTTCTTTAGAACGCAGCATCCGCAGCCAGTGATCGGCGGGGGCGGATCGATGGATCCACGCATGCTGCAAACGCTGCTGGACAGCTGGATCGCTTTCCTTTTCTTTGCTTTTCTCGTGTGCTGGTCGCGGTTCCGGTTGGAGTTGTTGCATCGCGAGATTGAGGAAGCGCACGCGATGGAGTCACTAGTGGGAGCCGGTGTGGCGGCCAAGGCCAGCCTTCCGATCGGGCGGAGTCTGCGATGAACGGGATCAAGTTTTTGTTTGCTGCTTACCTTGCGACCTGGGTGATCCATGGGGTTTATTTGGGGAGTTTGGTTCGGAGATTTAGCAGGTTGCGGCAGCAGTTGAAGGAATTAGGGAAAGGGAAGTAGAAGGGGCTTTGAGTGTCTCAGAGCATCGCGCAGAGGTACCTCTGGGGCTGAAGCCCGAAGACAGAGAACAAGTCCTATCGCAGCGCTGAAAGCGCTGCGCCACCCAAAATCTCTCCACCCAGAATCTCTCCACCCAAAATTGCTCTCGGCGCGCCGGAAGGAAGGCGAAGCTTGGAAGGCGAGACTGCCAGCCGAAAGCGGAAACCCGTAAGCCGGGAGCCGACAGCCGGGAGCCCTCAGTTCAGTTGGTGGCTTTCCATTCCTTCTGCAGGGCGGAGAGGAAGTCTGGGCTGCCGTTGGAGCGGAGGAATTCGTAGTCTTCGATCATGGCGGCGGTGCCGATGCGGGCCGAGGGCAGGGGTTGCTCGACGCGGATGACACGGGCGCTGAAACGCACGCGGACGGCGTCGGTGAGGGTGACGTGGGGCGGGAAGGTCAGGGTGACGTCGAGCTTGGTTCCGGCTTCGACAGCACGATCGAGGTAGAAGAAAACGCCGCGGGCGCTGACGTTCTGGGTTTCGGTGTGGACTTCGCTGGCGCCTTCGAGGCGGACAATGGCGGGCAGGCGCATGTCAAAGCGCCGCATCATCCGCCGTTCCTGTGAATTCGGTTGCATGGCCAGAGCGCTCTGCCCGGAGCGCGCACTACCAGAAAAGCACAGCAGACGACTGATGTCCCGGGTGATCAAGGCTTGAACTTTGAAAACAGAGGCGGCCCTGTCGCACTTCAATGTATAGAAACATCAGCAGTTTGCAACAGCAAAATGCGAATCGGAACTGATTCGGTCAATCTGTCCGGAATTCGGAACAGACTTTTGTTTCGGGAAGCGCGGGAGGACGCACGAATGCGCATGGCTCAGTCAGCGACGAGCAATCGGTCTGCCATCGCGATTTGGAGAGAACGTTAAGCTTTCCGCAAGAGTAATGAGTGGTCTGGGGAGTCCGTGACTCGGAGCCATCGCGGCATCATGCAACCGGTTGCGGAAAGAGGAGCTTTGTTTTTCTACAGCACCAATTGGAAAAGACGAGTCTGCAAGTCTCTTGGCGCCACTTTTGTACGAGAGCGCGGCATCTTTCCACGGCCCCGACCGCATCTGACCCAACTTGGAGTCCCGGCCAGCCGGAGGTTCGCTTGACTTGTCTATCCGGTAGATGTTTAAGTAGTTATTTAATTTTTTCCGCCAGTTCCAGTGACAAGCAAGCCGCGGTCAGGTTCGCCGGCGCGAGGCTCGATGGATTTGTGCGCCGTCCCAAATCTCTCCACTGATCTGAGCGAAGAATGATCGCAAGCACGATCGGGGTAAGCACGATCGAAAGAATACTGGTTTGACTGCATCGGAGGAACGAGTGAACGTAGATCGCCGTTGGTTGGGAGCATCCATGGTACGAGTTCGTGTTCTGGCCGCTGGACTGGTGCTTCTAGGGGCAGGATGCGCAGTCCTCGGGTGGGGTTTCCGCTCACGCCAAACCGCCGCGAATGCCGCGGCTCACCTTCCAGCGATCGAAGCGCAGGCAACGGCTATCCCGAGCCTTTTGGCGACGTCGGATGCTGAATCTCTGGGGGCTAGCGGAGACACGAAGAAGCGGGCGCGAGCACTGTTCACCGGGCTGCCGCTGATCTTTGAGCCGAACCAAGGGCAGGGCAACCTCGACCCGGCCGACCAGCGTGCGAAGTTCGTGTCCCGCGGCTCCGGATACAGTCTATTTCTAGGCTCCGAGGGCGCGATTTTGAGCCTGATGTCTCGCGAGCCGTCCGAGTCGAAGCAGGACGCGTCGGCGACCCGAGTCGACTCTCTACAGATGAAGTTGGCGGGCGCGAATCCGAAAGCCAATGTTACCGGCGCGGACCTACTGCCGGGCAAGAGCAATTACTTCTTGGGGAATGATCCGGCGAAGTGGCACCGTGGCGTTCCGCAGTTTGCGCGGGTGCGTTACGAAGACGTTTATCCCGGAATCAATTTGGTTTTCTATGGTAATCAGGGACATCTGGAATATGACTTCCAGGTCTCTCCCGGATCTGATCCAAAGCAGGCCCAGCTGGAATTTAACGGTGCGAAACAACTGGAGCTGAAAGACGGAGCCCTGGTGATCCGCAGTGAGGGCGGGAGCGTGCAGCTGGATGCTCCGAGGGTGTACCAGGAGATCGCGGGTCGCCAGCAGCCGGTCGAAGGCCGCTTCGAGTTGCGTGGAGCGAACCGCGCGGGATTCGCGATTGGCACTTACGATCACTCGCGCGAGTTGATCATCGATCCGATTCTGACCTTCTCGACGTATTTCGGCGGTAGCGGCGACGAGAAGGCGACTTCGGTGGCGGTCGACGGAAGTTTCAATATTTACATTACTGGTTCGACGACATCGCCCAATCTTCCAACGGTTGCGGGAGTTTTTCAGCCAGCGCTGGCGACCGGAGCGACACAGAACGTTTATGTCGCGAAGATTACTCCGCCCTTGGGAGCGATTGTGGCGGCGCTTGATTATGTGACCTACTTGGGCGGCTCCGGGAGTGACTACCCAGTGGGCATCAGCGTCAACGGGGCCGGCGAAGCCTACCTGGCAGGCACCACGACCTCGGGAAATTTCCCGACTACGCTGAATGGCTATCAGAATGCGCCTGAGCCGGGCAGCGTCGGAACTTCGCACGCATTTGTGACTTGGCTGGATAGCACCGCTACTACGCTGAAGTATTCATCGTATCTTTCGGGCAACAATACAGACATCGCCAGCGGAATGACGCTCGACGCGTCGGGCTTTATCTATGTGACGGGCACCACCCTGTCAACCGATACCTCCAGTGGTCTGATCCAGTTTCCGGCCAGCAATCTGCCGCAGGGAGTGCCATTCCAGAGCATTTCACGTTCCCCGGGGCAGTTTCAGTTTTTCGTGACCAAGGTCAATACGAGCGCGCCGAAGCAACAGAGCATCGCGTACTCGACCTATTTTGGCGGGGCCAGCTTTTTCACCTCCCCGAACGCGATCGCCGTGGGCGGCGGCATTGCGGTCGACACGAGCGGCAACGTCTACTTCACGGGCACCACGAACTACGTGTTTACAGGATGTCCTGGTTGCGGCGGCAGCGACTTTCCCATCTTGAATGCGTACCAGCCTTGTCTGGATGTGCCTCCGGCGACCACGATCACTAATCCTCAGTCTTGCACTTACACGGCGAATCCGACGGAGCCGGATGCTTTCGTGGCAAAGCTCAATCTGAATCCCACCGCGGCTCAAGGACTGCAACTGGTCTGGTCGACTTATCTGGGAGGCGCCGGGACAGACTCTGGGATGGGGATTGCCCTCGATACTGGAGCGGCCAACGTGTACGTCGTTGGGACCACGAACTCCAGCCCGTTTAGTCAAGTAACAACTCTAAATACCACTGCGGCGTATCAGGAGTGCCTCGACACGCCGATCAATCCGCCAATAGGCACGTCGTGCCCAACGCTTACTGCCACCCCGCCTAACGATGCCTTCGTGGCGCGGTTGACCAACCCCACTACGACAACGGGTACGGCGGTGAACGTGGCGCTCAACTACTTCTCCTATCTTGGAGGATCGCAGAACGAAGCCGGCCTCGCAATCTCCGTGGACTCTGGCGCTGGTGCGGTGGTGACGGGTTGGACCCAGTCTCCCGATTTCCCCGTATTCCCATTGGGCACCAGTTCTCTGACGGGATTCCAGGACGCGTTCACAGCCCGGCTCAACACGACGGCTGCGTTGGGACAAGCGACGTCGGGTTCCTGGGTCAATTACTTCGGTGGCAGCAGCGCGGACTCGAATACGGTGTTCACGGAAGGCACTGGGGTCGCGCTCGATGTGAACCAGAATGCATATTTTGCAGGCGACACGAATTCGGCTGATCTGCAAGTCAATAAGGCATTGCAGGCCACCAATAATGGCGGATACGACGCCTTTGTGACCCAGTTGGGATCGGCGTTGAGTTTGTCGATCAATGGAGTCCTGACGTCGGGGACGAACCAGTTCTACGTGGACGCGGGAACCCAGGCAACGTTCACCTATACAGTGACGAACAACGGTCCCGATCTAGCTAGCAACATCACGGTAGTGGACAATCTGAGCCAGGCGGTCACGCAGGTGCCGCTCACGCTCGTTTCTGCGAGCGTTAGCTCGGGAACTTGCGGAACAGCCTCGACCACTGGCGGCGTAAGCTGCTTCCTCCCACCGTTGCAGTCGGGTTCCACCGCTACGGTAACGATTGTGGTTGTCCCCACCGCCAGCAGCAGCGGGAGCCCGCAATCTTTCAACGGCGGCTCAGTGCAGGCGATAGGGCCGGGCAATATTGTTCTGGCGCAGACTTCGGTACCGGCGGCGGCGATGGATTTCAGTATCTCCGTCAGTCCTCCCAACGGCAGCGTGTTAGCGGCGGGAGACACCGCGGTGTACCAGGTGCAGCTGAATCCGCATACTGCGTATTCCAGCGGCATCTCGCTGGGGTGTAGCGGCTTGCCCGCTGCGACCACGTGCAACTTCACGACGCAATCGGTTATGCTGGTCGGGGGTCCTGGGTCGTCCACGCTGAACGTGGTGACGACTGCGAGGCCAGTGGTCACGCCAGCGATCAGTATCCGATCGCTCTATGGACTCTGGCTGGCGGTGCCAGGATTGACCTTGCTCGGTGCAGGAGTCGGAGGCGACAAGCGCCGGCGGCGTATCCTGGGAATCCTAATGCTGTGCGCTCTGTTCACGCTGCTTCTGCTGCAGCCGGCGTGCGGCGGAACCTCGACGCAAGCGCCAGTCAGCGGGACGCCTCCGGGCATCTACACGATCACGGTGACGGGGACGTCGGGTACCGACAGTAAGAGCGGTTCCGTGACCCTATCGGTGCCGTAGAGTAAAGCGGAAAAGGATTGCAAGAAGAGAAGCCCACGGACACAACATCCGTGGGCTTCGATATTTTGGTAAACAGAATTGCGCTTCTGCCAAAGAGAACTAGGCTCCGGCCGACAGCTTGTGGTGTCCTTTGGCTTCGGCAATCCCGTACTGACGGATCTTGTAGAGCAGGGCTTTGTAGCTGATCTGGAGAATCGCGGCGGCCTGCTTGCGGTTCCAGTTGGTCTGTTCCAAAGCATGGGTGATGGCCTGCGCTTCGGCTTCATCTTTGGCGGTGCGTGCCAGAGATTTCAAGCCACCTGACTCCGCTCCGCGGGCAGAGGAATCGCCGGTGCCTGCGCCGTTGCCATCGTTGCGGGGCAGCAGTTCGCTGACTGCCAAATTCTCATCCCCGAGAATCAAGTAGCGTTTCAAGAAATTATTCAACTCGCGAAGATTGCCCGGCCAGGAATGATTCTGGCAGGCCTGCAGCAGCGCCGGCGAGAGTGGAAGCGGCGGCCGCGCATAACGCTCGGCCATGCGCGACATGGAGTGCTTCAGCAGAACGGGAATCTCTTCTTTGCGCTCGCGCAACGGCGGAATCTGCATAGTGAACGCGTTGAGGCGGTAGTAGAGATCCTCGCGCAGGCGCTTGTTGGCGAGAGCTTCGGGAATGTTGATGTTGGTCGCAGCCAGGATGCGCACATCGACTTTGATGATGGAACGGCTGCCCAGACGCGAGAACTGCTGGTCCTGCAACACGTGCAGAAGTTTGGCCTGCAGCAGCGGCGGCATCTCGCCGATTTCGTCGAGCAGAATCGTTCCGCGATTGCACAACTCGAACTTGCCGGGCTTGGCATGGGTTGCGCCGGTGAAGGCACCTTGTTCGTACCCGAACAACTCGCTCTCCAGCAGGTCGGCCGGAACCGCGGCGCAATTCACCTTGAGGAATGTGCGATGGGCGCGCGGCGAAAGCTTGTGGATCAGGCGTCCGAGGACTTCTTTGCCGGTACCGCTTTCGCCGAGCAGCAACACGGGGATGTCTACATTGGCCACCAGCGCGGCCTGCGAGCGGATCTTGCGCATCTGCGGGCTGGCGGCGATGAAGAATACGTCTTCGGAGAGTTCCTCGACTTCGCCGCTGAAAGTCTGTTTTCCCTGGCCGAGACTGAGATCGATGACCGCGTCCAGTTCTGCTTTTTGAAAAGGCTTGGTCAGGTAGTCGAGAGCGCCCAGTTTCATTGCGTGCACGACCTTGCGCGTGTCGTTGACGCAGGACAGCATTACTACTTTGACGCCGGGCTGGATCTGGCGCAGTTGTTCGAGAGTCTGGAGACCATCGATGCCGGGCATGAGCACGTCGAGCAGCACCAGGTCGGGCTGCAGGCCCTTTTCTACTTGTTGCAGGGCTTCTTCGCCGGTGGTTGCGGTTTCGACTTTGTAGTCGTCCACTTCCAGCAGCGTTTTAATGTAGCGGAGCATGCCGGGTTCGTCGTCGACCAGCAGAATCTTGGCGGTTGGCTTCATCGGTTTTTCCCTTTGCTGGAGGCGGCAGCAGCTGGTTTGTACGGGATCAGGAAAGAAAATTTGCAGCCCGCGCCGGGATCACTCTCGACCCAGATTTTACCTCCCATGCCTTGCACAAGGCGACGAGCGATAGCCAGACCCAATCCCATGCCCTCCTTAGCTTCGGTGCCGGGAAGGCGGAAAAAGTCGTCGAAAACTTCCAGGTGGAACTCCGCGGGAATTCCGGGCCCGGTGTCGGACACGCTGACCTTGACCGAGTTGGGATGACTCACGCTCTGGCGGCGACGCTCCGAAGGCGAAGGCTCAGCCGCAGCGCGACGTTCCCACATGTAGGGCTCGGCGTGCAGCCACACCGTCCCACTCGGCGGTGTGAACTTAAAAGAATTTTCCAAGAGATTCGAGATCACGCGCTCGAGCTTCGGAGAATCGAAAGGAAAAACGGGGAGCTTGTCGTTGGCGAGAAAGTAAAGAGCCAGCCCTCGTTCTTGAAAGCGATTCGACCACAGACGGCACATGTCCGAGAGACAATCATTGACGTTGCCTGGCGCGAAATGCATGCGCAGGCCTCCGGTTTCGAGGGCACTGTAAGTCAGGAAATCCTGAATAAACTGTTGCAGGCGCATTCCGCTGGCCTGCATGTCATGCAAAACCTCGCGCTGACGGTCGCTGATCGGGCCCAGCTTCTCGCTCTGCAGCAACTCCACGTAGCCATTCAGGATCGATAGCGGCGTTTTGAGATCGTGCGCGGCAGAGCCGAGAGCATTGGTGGTGCGCTGAAAACGCTCGCGCAACTCTTTGTACTCCTGCAGCAAGTTTTCCGGACTGGGCACGTCTCCGTCTGGCCGGACGGCAGCAGTTGACATAGGTTCTGGGGTTCCTCCCGCGTCAGAAACACACGTGTTCTTTTGGACAGTTGCCATGACGGAAATACCACAGGTTTACACGGGGAGAGGGGAATCTGCACCCGAGCCTGAAAACACGAGTGCCAGTACAAAAATCGTATGTCAGGAGGAATTTGTTGTCAACGAAAATGCACGAGAATTACCCAAGTGTAGCAAAAGCTTGCACTTTCGGGAGCCAGAAGGGCTAAAGCCCGACTTGATTAAAACCGAATAAAAAGCGAATAAAAATACTGAAAGCTGCCGCTCCTTTACCGCTTTTGCCGTCCGAGAGGGGGGAAACTCGGTGTTTCGCTCCGGCTCTCTAGAGAATTTGGGCGGGATTTGGCCCCTCAGATGCTCCTGTCGTGCTTGGATAGTGCGATGGAGAAGTCTGCATGAACGGTGCGAAGGCGGCAAACGAGCGGCGAAAGTGGGCGAGATTGCCGCTGGCCATCCCCGTTTTTGTGCGCAGCCATGACGGCAAGGGCAAAGAGTTTCTGGAGTTTGCAACCGCACTGAACGTGAGCGCGGGCGGGATGTTAGTCGCAATTCGCCGAGCTCTGCCCGCAATCGCTCAGATCCGACTGGAAATCCCCAGCGCGCCGGTCGCGGCGCTAGCGCTGTTGCCGAGAGCTTCCCGGACCCTACGTGCGAAAGCTTTGCGCACCACCCCGGCCCAAGGCTACTACCTGCTCGGCTTGAAGTTCGCGCGTCCGCTGCTGATGCCTGCCAGTCCAAATGGCCGGCGGCGGAAGATCGCTTCTGCCGTGTGAAAATGTTTGCGCATGGCATCTCCCTACGTGTTACTCTTGGCACCAATCCCTGATTACCAGAGCGTGCCCTTCCGGTTCTTTGGTAAGTTGATACTCCTCAACTACATAAGTTAGATTTGGGTGGTCGGTAGTGCAATGGAGCGCCTTTGGCTCTCTGGGTGCAGGGTCAGGTCTGTCTCCCCCAATTGGTATAAACCAGCCATGACAACCAGCAGTGTGAATTCACTCGTCCAGCCTTTGGGGGAAATGCCACCCGACGCGATCGTTTTCGGGCGCACCGAGGCCATGCAGGCGGTTCGCGACCGACTGACCAAGTTGGCGAGTGCCAACGTTCCGGTTCTGATCCAAGGTGAGAGTGGAACGGGTAAAGACATCATCGCGCGCATGATTCATGCAGCGTCGCCATGGCGCAGCGGGCCGTGGGTGAAAGTGAATTGTCCGGCGATTCCGGGCACGTTGCTCGAGAGCGAATTGTTCGGCTATGAAAAGGGCGCGTTCACGGGCGCATACGGAATGAAGCCGGGGCGCGTGGAGATGGCGCACCGGGGCACGCTGTTTCTGGACGAAATCTCCGAGTTGGATATGTCCCTGCAGTCGAAGTTGCTGCAACTCCTGCAGGACGGGCAGTTCTGCCGTATTGGCGCGCAGGAAGACAAGAAAGTTGAAGTGCGGGTGGTGTGCGCGACCAACCGCAAACTTGAGCAGGAAATTGAAAATGGAACGTTCCGATCGGATCTGTTTTACCGGATCAACGTGGTGAATCTGCATTTGCCTCCGCTGCGCGAACGGGCGAGCGATATTCCTGAACTGGTGGCGTATTTTCTCGAGCATCACAACCGGAAATACAACTGCCGAGCGCGTGCGCTCTCCAGCGAATTGATGTCAGAGTTGCACAAGTATCACTGGCCGGGAAACATCCGGGAACTGGAAAACCTAGTGAAGCGCTACGTGATTCTGGGCAACGAAGAAGTGATTTCGACGGACTTGACGCCCCGGCCCACCGACTTCTTCAACGCGGAAATCCCGGTCGACGGCCAGATTTCGCTGAAGAAGTTGACTCGCCAGGCGGTGCGCGAGTTAGAGCGGAAAGTCATTCTGAAAGTTCTGCAGAATTGTCACTGGAACCGCAAGCAGGCGGCGCGCGCGTTGAGCATCAGCTATCGCGCTCTGCTCTATAAAATTCGCGATGCCGGACTGCCCTCGAACCGGATGGTGAAGCGGCGGGACGCGGATAGTTCTAAGCAGGACATTGCGGCGGACTGAAGCCGCGTTTCGCAATTTCATCCTGCAACCTCATGCGGTCAATTGCGCGTCTGACACGGCTCCGCGGTGAAGTTTGAAGGGCTAAGCATTTCCTTTGCACTTCGAGAAACAGAAACCCGCCGCAAGGCGGGGTTTTTGTTTTGGGTCATTGCGCCGGAGTTTCGAGCGGGGACTAGCCGCGAAGATCCGACAAGGCTTTCTTGGCGTCGGTATGGTTGGGACTTAGCTTTACGGCCTTCTCCAATTGTTGGCGGGCCTGCGCGTTCTGGTTGGCTTTCTCATAGGCGAGGCCGAGGTGGTAGTGGACATCTGCGTCGTCGGGATCGCCGTGCTTCGCGCCTAACCGCAAGGCTTCCTGAAACTGACCGATGGCGGACTGGTAGATCCCTTTCTGATAGTAGGCCCAGCCGAGAGTGTCGGCGGCGGCGGGCGAGTCGGGCATGCCGCGGCGCGCCGTCTGGGCCAAGCCCATAGCCACATCGACGTTTCCACCCTGCTCGAGCATGACAAAGGCGAGATTGTTGGAAGCCAGAGGTTGATCGGGAGAAATGCTGAGAGCCTGCTGGTACATCGCCTTGGCTTGATCGTAATCTTTTCTCGCTTCGTACAGTTCGCCGGAAAGAATGTAGAAGCGCGGCTCTCGCGGATTGTCTTTGATGGACTGCTGGTAGAGAGCGAGAGCCTTGTCGGGAGCTCCTTCCTGCACTTGCACTTTGCCGAGTTTTTCGATGGCGTCGGTGTTGTTCTTGTCGAGTTCGATGGCTTTGCGCAGGGCGGCTTCGGCGCCGGGCAGATCTTTTTTGCCATTGAAGAGCGCGGTTCCAAGCAGGTCGTAGAAGTTGGCGACCTTCGGGGACTTGGCGATCTGAGCATTCGCGGCGGCGATCGCCTTGTCATACTCCTTCTGGGCAAAATAATTGTTCATCAGGCCGCTCAAGCCCTCGGAGGAAGATGGATCTTTATCGAGAGCCTGCTGATAATACTTCTCGGCGTCGGCGAAATGCTTCTGCGCCAGGTGGATGTTTCCCAACTGGATATAGGGAGCGGGACTCTGGGGAGCCCGCTGCATAGCTTGCTCGGCATCTTGTTGAGCGTCGTTGAATTTCTGACGAGCGAGGTCCGCAATGCCTTTGAAGATAAAGCCGTCCGGTGAATACGGCTGGGCGGTAATGATCTGCTGCGCGGTCTGGAGCAGAGCGTCGACGTCGCCACGGCGCAATTCCAGGGCAGCCAGGGAGCGCTGCGCATCGGTCATGTCTGGACGAATCTTGACCGCTTCACGCCATTCGGATTCGGCGCGGCCGTCATTGTGCTGCTGGGCGAAAGCGTTTCCCAACTGGTAGTGGGCGACTGCGTTGTTAGGATCTACGCTGAGTGCGCTCTGCAACGAGTCCACGGCTCCGCTGGGATTGTTCTGACGAAGCTGAATCTGAGCTTTGTAAACCAGGGCTTCGACGTCATGGGCGTTGGACTTGAGGATCTCGTTGTCGAGTTTGGTGGCTTCGTCGAGGTGGTTCTTCAGGATCAGGAGCTGGATGTAGTTCTTCTTGACCTGGATGTCTTTTGGGTGCTCGTTATAAAGGGAACCATATTCGACGATGGCTTTGTCGATATCGAAGGCAGCGTAGAAGTCGCCGAGCATGCGATATCCCTCGGGATTATCGGAGAGATCCTTCTTGGTTTGCCGCAGAAAGGATTCGGTCTCATCTTTCTTGCCTTCCTGCATCAAGAGGCGAACCAGAGCAGCGCGCGGCGCCGGGTCTTTCGGGTCGACTCCAATGGCGTGCTTAAACTGCACTTCTGCTTCGGGGAGGCGGTTGCGCGACTGATAGAAGCCGCCCAGAGCCAGTTGCGCATTCATAGCTTTAGGATCAACTTGCGCTGCCTTCTTGAAATTGGCTTCGGCCTGGTCGGGGAGGTTGGAGCGGAGTTGAAACAGGGCGAGCAGCAGGTAGGACTCGGAGCGGTTGGGGTCGGCGGCGACGGCCTGCTGCATCTCTTGCATGGCGGAGGCAATATTGTTTTGCGCCCCGTAATAGTTGGCCCAGGCCTCGTGGGTTTCAGCCCTGTTGGGTTGCTGAGTTCGAAGTAGATCGAGGTGAACCTTTGCCTGGTTGAGCGCGTCCGGACTCGGGCTGCCATCGGAATTCCTGACGGTTACCAGCAGGTTGGCCAGATCGGTGTGGGCGCGATAGTCATCGGGGGCCAGTTCAACGGTACGGGTCAATTCCTGGAAGGCGCGGTTGGTGTCGCCCAGTTTTAGATAGGTCTGGCCGAGTTGGTAGTGCGCCTGGGCGAAGCGGGCGTCGAGCTGGGTGGCATTGCGGTATTGGATTTCCGCCTCGCGGTACTTGCCCTCGGCAAAATATTTTTCGCCGCTCTCGAAGTATTTCTGCTTGCGCACGTTGGGATCGCGGGAGCAACCGGTAAGCACGACAAGGAGAAAACAGCACGCCAGCAGCAGACGGACGAAGACAGAGCGACTCATATTTGGATTCTCCAACTGCGGGATGCCGGAGGCACCGAGGGTGCCACTCCGCACAAGACTTCATGATAATCCACGGTAATGGCCGAAAATAGTTACTGGAGTCATACCCGGTTTGAGGCAATCGGAGAAGTCTTTCAGCGTGGAATATAGGTGTTCAGTCGCGGTACGACTTCTCTGATAAAAGGCAGCATGCGCTGCTGCGCGGCGTCGGCGGTCTCGCCGGGGTTCATGGAAGTGGTGACGCGCACCAGTGCGCCGTCGCTGCGGTTCATTCTGATCGCATCCTTGACCAGGTAGTACTTGGCCCAGTACTCGCTGGCCACTCCGCGATCATGCGCCCAGAACCAGTAGAGCACGAGCCGCCGAGCGTCTCCCTTCTCGATGAGATAGCGATTTGCGGGAAAGGGTTGGTGACCCGGCACGGTCAGCATAATATGTTGGTTCTCGATCGGGGTCCAGCCCGAGCCGGGGAGGCAGTGCTGAGGCGAATGAGGGGCTTCGCCGGCGCGCTGGCTGCGGTAGAAGGTAATGAGTAAATCGATATCTTGGGTCTTCTCCGGATTGGAGAAGATGCGCTCAACCACATCAGTCGGACGAAGTATGTCGAGGACATCCTGTTCGATGGCAACATCCTCCCCCGTCCAACCTGCCATCTGTTGGGGAAATTGTTTTAACTCGAGACGAGTCGGGAACACTTCGCTGCCAGAACGGGCTTGCAGGAGTACGGCCGTGCCGGCAACAAATAAAGTTGCCAAGATGAAATTTGTGGCTGAGCTTCTCGCGCCCAGGTTCACGGCCCTCGCGCGAGGTTGGCGCGAGGTGGAAGATGCACCATCCTTCTCGGGGAACAACAAGCGGATCAATTTGTGCAAAGCATAGAACATAAAGAGTGAAATGATGAAGGTGATCATTCCCCAGGAAGAATGGAAGTAGCCCTTAGCCGCCTCGGGATTCCAGTACTGAACGAGCAATCCGGTGCCGACGATGCGGACGTCGTTGGCGAGCACCGTGATGGGCACTGCTGCGATCGCGAGCACCCAGCGCACCCAGATGCGCTTCTCGAGTAAGTACCCGTAGATGATGGCCAGCGTGACCAGAGACATCAGGGAGCGAATACCACTGCAAGCCTCGGCCACCTGCAGAGGCATGGCCGGAAGATTGATCACGTTGCCTTCGCGCAATACAGGAACGCCGAACACCGGGAGCATCGAGGCCGCGACCCGTGAAGCCAGCAATTGCAGAGGAACGGTGATCTGGTTAAAAACGATCGTGGGGATCGGAATCATCATCAGCAGGAATGCCCACGGGAAGAACATTGCGCGGAAGAAATTCCATCCCAAGAAAAGGATGATGGCGCCGGCCAGGACAAGCAGCATCGAAGAGCGCTCCAGGAAAAGTTCAGCACCCAGACGCCCTAAGATCAAAACTCCCAATCCAAGCAACAGCACGACCATACCGAACCGGGAGGGCCGAGGAAGAATCCGGGAGAGGCGCTCGCGCTGCTGCCAGATCACGAACGCAGAAAAGAGCGGGACAAAGAATCCGTGGGAAAAATTGGGATCGTGCCACCATTGGCCGATGAGGCGACGAAGTGTGGGCCCATAAAGCCAGAGAGAGACGGCTGTCAGGATGCCTACCTGCCAGAGCGGGACGGCTTTGAAAATGGCGGGCGCCGACGTGTTCGACGAGTGTCTCTGCACGGGCTCGATTTGTACCTGTGGCATCACGGAAGAATTGAGATCTGGTCGCGAATGAGATCCGGTCGCGAAACTTCGAGAATAAGCGAAATGACCTAGGTGTGCAACGCAAACTCCAATCACCCAAGGCGCTTATGGGGCAACTCTACAGCTGCAGCTGACCATATGCCTCTTGATGCTTCTTGAGGGTGTCGGGTCCACCCTTGTTCAGAATGTTTCCAGAGCGTACTCGATTCGTGAAGAGCTGGCAGCGGGTTTGGCAAAGTGAGCCACCCATAGTGAGAAAAGTTTTTCCCATAAGTCCTGAGTCAGAGGTTTGCGCATTCTGGAGTTTCGCCCGCCCAAGTTCTCTTTGTTGACTGTAAACTATTGAAAAGAAGGATTACAATGGGCGCCTGACTGAAGCGCCACCTAGGGCCGGCAGTGGCAATGCTCGTGCTTCAGAACGGTAGATCCGTTGGCGGATCTGTGGGAATTTCAGCGACTCGACGGCAAAAGGTAAAAATGAGCAATTTTTTACCAAATAGTGCAAAAGGCGGGGAAGGCTCTGCGGCCGAGCCCGCAGGACTTGCGTTCGTGGAAGGTGTGAGCGCGAGCATGCGGCCGGTAGAGGCAGTGATCCGGGAACTGGCGCAGAGCGATGTTCCGGTCCTTGTGCTCGCCGAGCCAGGAGCCGGCAAACATGCCACAGCGCTGCGCATTCACGAGATGTCCCGACGGAGCGCACAGCCGTTCCACTGGTTCCAGTGTCTAGGTCTTGAGCCAGAAGATTTGGAAATTCTGCGGGAGCAGGCAGACGAAGGGGCAGAGCCGGGTGCTGGAACAATCTATCTGCAAGAGTTGGCCGACTTGAGTCAGGAGTGCCAAGCGCGCCTGCTGGAGGCGTTGCCGCAATCGCATGGGAATGGCGTGGCGGGAAGCCATCGGACCCGGCTTATATGCGGAAGCGCCAGAGATCTGGAAGTCGAAGTTAAGCGGGGACGGTTGCGCGAGGATCTTTATTACCGCATCAGTGGTGTGTGTCTGCGCCTGCCTCCATTACGTCAGCGAAAAGAAGACATTGCGTTCTTAATGGGGCACTTTCTGCGCAAGTATGCGCGGGATTTCCGCCGTACGGTTCCTGACCTTAGCGCGGAGACGCTGCGCTTGTTCCTCGACTATTCGTGGCCAGGGAACTTGCAGGAACTGGAAGACGCGGCCCGAGTGCTGGTGGCGCTGGGAGATGAGCACGTGGCCCTGGGTGGTCTGCGAGCTTTGTTGCGCAAGCCCGATGCGGGCGTCAACGGAGGAGGAATCTCTCTGAAGGCGGCGGCGCGGGCAGCGTCGCGCGAAGCGGAAAAAGAGCTGATCCTGAACACACTCACGCGCACCCGTTGGAACCGGCGGCGGGCCGCGGAGGAACTGCAGATCAGCTACAAGGCTTTGCTCTATAAGTTGAAGCAAATTGGATTTGAGGGAACCGAGCGTCCTGACTCTGCGGAGAGTGTATGAAGAAAGCGATGAAACTGGCAGTGTTCGATGTGGATGGGTTTGCTGGCGGCCGGAATGGCGGCACAGACCGCCGACGCAACGAAGGTCGACAAGCCGGCAGCAACTGCGCCGGTGCCGGAGGCAACTTCTGATTCCGATTATGTGATCGGAGCCGATGACATGCTGCGCATCTCGGTTTGGAAGGAACCGGATCTATCGGAAACCCTGCCGGTGCGTCCAGATGGCAAGATCTCGATGCCTTTGCTGAACGACGTCCCGGCCGCGGGGCTAACTCCGCTGCAACTGAAGGATTCGCTCACAGAGAAGCTGAAGAAGTTCATTGCCGATCCGCGAGTGACCGTGGTGGTGACCGCGATGGCCAGCCGGCGCATTTTTGTGTCAGGAGAAGTTCTGCACACGGGCCCGATGACCTTGCTGCCGCACATGACCATGTTGCAGGCGCTGTCGCAGGCGGGCTTCACCCAATTCGCCAATGTGAAGGGGATTTACCTGCTGCGGACGGAGAACGGCAAACAGGAGAAGTTGCCGTTCAACTACAAGGAAGTGATCAAGGGAAATCACCCCGAACAGAACATCGTCCTGAAGCCGGGCGACACGGTGGTGGTCCCGTAAGGAACGCGATGAGCAAACCTCAGAGCATCTGGATCCTGGGCATGCTGGCCTTCGCGCTGAGTGGAGCGTGGGCCCAAGACAGTTCCACGCCGCCATCGACCGGGGCCGCTCCGCAGAGCGGTCAGCAGGAGCCTACGCCAGCATACGGCCAGGAGAATGCGCCGCCTCCCATCAGCGAGAATCCGCCATTGTCGGGATTGGACCTGCCGTCACTGGAGCCGCACGCGGCCCCTTTGAGTTACCTGCAACCGGGAGCGACCTTCAGCGAGTCGGCGAGCTCGAACGCGGGCAATCTTCTGGGGGGGAGTGGGACCACGTCCGTCACTCGCGGGGTGGGAAGCGTGACACTGAAACGGTTGTGGAGCCATTACGACCTGGCGCTCGATTATATGGGCGGCGTCGCATACTACAACCTGCAGGGACAGGGCTGGAAGTCGCTGCAACAGTCAGATATCGACCAAAAGATCACCTGGAAGCGGGGGCAATTATCGCTCCGCGACAGCTTTAGCTACCTGCCTGAAGGGAACTTTGGAGGGGCCTATGGTTCGTTGGGCTCGCTAGGGATTGCATCGATGGGAAGCACTGCCTTTTCCAGTTTCTGGGGAGGCAGCAGTCTGGGCAGCCTGGGACTGGCCCCTCGGATCCTGAACTTAAGCTTGGCAGACGTTTCCGAAAATCTTACACCCAAATCGGCGATCACGGCGGCGGGAGGATATGCCTTTTCGCATTATTACGGAACGGATGTGGTGACGGGCGGTTCTTTCATCGGCAGTTCGCAGACTTCGGCCCAAGTGGGTTACGACCGTATTCTCACTTCGCATACCCAGATAGCGCTGGTGTATGGGTATCAAGCGTTCGATTTTTCAGTCGCTGGAACGGCATTTCATTCCAACATTATTCAAGGAATGTACGGACACCGGATTTCAGGGCGGATGGATTTGCTGCTCGGGGCTGGGCCGCAGTTCACTTCGATCGACACGCAAAGTGCGATGTGCAGTGATCCCACCGTTCCAGCGTTCTTTTGCCAAAGTCCGGACACGCTGGTGCCCACGACCATTAAGAACAAGAAACTCGGCGTGGCGGCTCAAGCGCGTCTGCGCTATCAGTTCCCGAAAACATCGCTCGAACTGAAGTATCAACACTTCCTCACCAGCGGCTCGGGACTGTTTGCGGGGGCGCAGAGCGACATTGTGCGCCTGAGCGCAAACCGTCCGCTATCGCGGGTGTGGAGCGCCTTCGCGGACATGGGATACGGGCACAACACCCGGGTGCAGCCCCTGTCAGATCAGCAATTGATCGCGTGCAGCAACCCCCAGCCCTCTCAAAACACCTGTCCTGCCAACGACGCGATTGTTTACAACTATGGTTTTGTCGGGGGCGGGGTTGCACCGCGCGTTTGGGCGAAACTTTCACGGTTATGTCAGCTACCAGTTTAACGAGCTGGCATTTGATCATGTCGTACTGCGGAGGGCTTCCTGCCTGTAACCGCATTTCGAACCGGAATGTGGCAACGTTTGGATTGGATTGGACCCCTCGACCGATCCGGATTGATTGATTTCAGGGGCCGAAGAGTTCCCATCCTTGCCAACGCGCGAGGTTGAGGACACGGCCAGAAGGATACACGGATGATTCAGAATCGCGAATTAACGATGGACGACTATCTGGCGATGTTGCGCCGGCGGGCGAAGGTGATCCTGATTCCGGCGCTCGTTGCCCCATTGTTGGGGTTTCTGGCCTACCTAGTGGTGAACCGGTCCTACGCCAAGTACACCTCGCAGTCGACGATCCTGGTGGA
This sequence comes from uncultured Acidobacteriaceae bacterium, assembly GCA_963752175.1. Lineage (GTDB taxonomy): Bacteria > Acidobacteriota > Terriglobia > Terriglobales > Acidobacteriaceae > Sulfotelmatobacter. The sequence goes on along the minus strand of CAVVXZ010000018.1, from coordinate 366,406 downwards.
AGCGCAGAAGGTGCCGGAGAACATGGTGCAACCGGTGGTCTCGGAGGATCTCGGAGCGCGCATGGCTACGCTGCAGCAGCAGGTGATGAGCCAGAGCAATCTGCAGCCGGTCGTGGAACGGGCGTTCCCGGGAAAGAACAGCCAGGAAGTGGGAGAGAAGATCGACGGCATCCGACTGAATATGAAGGTGGAGCAGGTTCCAACGGACCTGCTACAGCTCGGTGCCAAGAAGAAACCGGGCGCGCAGGGCAATTCGGGCGGCTTCTATGTGAGCTACACAGCACCCAACGCGCGGGAAGCGCAGCAGATTTGCTTCGAGCTGACATCGTTGATGATTAATGAAAACCTGAAGTCCGTTCAGGCGGCGGCGAAGGGCACGAGTGACGTGTTGAGCAAAGGAATCGACGACGCCAAGCGCAATCTGGATGATCTCGATTCCAAACTGGCAGCCTTCAAGAAGGAACATCAGGGACAGCTACCGGGAGACGAAGACAGCAACCTGAAAATTCTGATGGGGATGAACCAGCAACTGGAAGCGCAGACGCAAGCCCTGAACCGGGACCAGCAGGACCGCGAGTATACCCAGTCCGTGCTGGCGCAGCAGGTGGCGGCGTGGCGATCGACCCAGTCTTCCACCAATCCGCAGACGCTAGAGAAGCAGTTGTCTGACTTGCAGTCCCTATTGCTGAGCTTGCAGGCGCGCTATACCGACGACCATCCGGATGTGATCAAAACCAAAGCCGACATCTCGGAAGTAAAAAAGAAGCTGGCGGAGGTCAACAAGGCATCGGACGACGCAACCGAGACGAGCGGCGGGAAGGGGTCGGCGATGGAACCGCCCGAGATTCGCCAGTTGCGGTCGCAAGTTCATCAATTAGACGACTCGATCAAGGCGAGATCGCTCGAGCAAAAGAGACTCCAAGAGGGCATCGCGAAGTTACAGCGCAGCGTATCGCTGAGTCCCGAGGTGGAGGAACAGTACAACGGATTGACGCGCGACTACAGCAACGGGTTGAAGTCGTACCAGGATCTTCTGGCCAAGAAGAGTGTCGCCGATTTGACCGTGAATATGACCAATCAGGCGCAAGGGGAACAGATGGCTCTCCTTACCCCCGCGAACCTGCCGGACTCGCCTAGTTTCCCCAACCCCTGGCTGTTTTCCGGCGTCGGGCTGGGTGCCGGGCTGGCGCTGGGAATCGGTCTGGCGATGTGGCTGGAGTTGCGCGACCAGTCGATCCGCACCGAGGCCGACGCCGAGGCTGCTCTGGAACTGCCCTTGTTGGCGGCGGTTCCATGGGTGGGCGTGGTGGTGCCGGAAAACGGAAACAGCAAGCTCAAGTTCTGGAACCGGAACAAGAGTTCGGACGAGCATACAGACACGGTTGGAGTGTAAGCGAAGCACGCTTAGAGACCACTATGTACAAAGACTTCTACGGACTACGGGCAAACCCGTTCAACGTCAATCCGGATCCGCGTTATCTGTTTCTGACGCGGCACACGGAAGAGGCGCTGGCGTGCCTGACCTATGGAATCCAGAGCCGCAAGGGGTTTGTGCTGCTCACCGGCGAAGTGGGAACGGGCAAGACCACGCTGATCAACAAGCTGCTGGAGTGGCTGCGTCTGCAGCAGGTGGCGACGGCATTCATCTTCAACTCGCGGCTGAATACACCACAGTTTCTGGACTACATGATGGCGGACTTCGGCATCCCGTGCGATTCGAAGGCGAAAAGCCAGATCCTGCTGCGGCTCTACAACTGGCTGCTGGATCGCTACCGGGCGGGGGAGACGGCGGTGCTCATCGTCGATGAGGCGCAGAACCTCTCCGACGAAGTGCTGGAAGAGATTCGCATGCTGACCAACCTGGAGACCTTTACGGAAAAGCTGCTGCAGATCGTTCTGGTGGGACAGCCGGAACTGGAGCAGAAGCTGAAGCAGCCGCAGTTGCGGCAATTGCGGCAACGCCTGACCCTGCGGGCGAAGACCCATGCGCTGACTCTCGATGAAACCAAGGCCTACGTGCAGCAGCGCCTGCGCATCGCGGGCTCGAATGGACAGCAGATTTTCGAACCCGAGGCGCTGGTATCGATTCACCGCTATGCGTCGGGGATTCCGCGCGTGATCAACCTGCTGTGCGAGCACTGTCTGGTGAGCGCATTCGTCGATCAGCAGAAGATCATTGGACCCACGGTGGTCGACGGCGTGGCGCGGGATTTCGATCTGGGCGACAACACGACGTCCGGCACAGTCATCCCGCCGGCGACGGCGCCCAACGCGGAGGCGGGAAAATTTGATTTGGTGGATGCGCTGCGATCGCTGGCCACGCTGGCCGATCGCTTGCGCCACGAAGAGAAGGACCTCCCTGACGAAAGGAAACTATGAGCCGAATTCATGAAGCGTTGAAGAAAGCCGAACAGGAGCGGGCAGCGACCCAGGGAGGCGCGGTGCAGCCCAACTTCGCTACGACTCCGGTGGCTGAACCACCGGTCTTTGCGGGACCGCCACTAGAGGCTGCGGCGAAAGCGTCCCCTGCGATGGCCCGTCCCGGGATGCCGGCTTTCGCCACCCCCTTCAATACCGATACGTTGCTGGCCCGTTGCGCGCAGCTGGAATGGAAGCCGGATCCGACGACCATGCTGTTCATGAACGGCGACGACAATGCGCGCGGCACGGAAGAGTTCCGCACGCTGCGTTCGCGCCTGTATCACCTGCGCGAGAAGATGCCGCTGAGGAAGCTGCTGGTCACCAGCGCGCTGCCTAAAGAAGGCAAGTCGTTCATGGCGGCGAACCTGGCGCAGGTCATGGTGCGGCAGCACGGACGTCGGACTCTACTGATCGACGCCGATCTGCGCGCTCCGCGTCTGCACACCATGCTGGGCACCACGTCCGATCCGGGGCTCTCCGATTACCTGCTGGGAAAGAATGACGAGTTTTCCATCATGCAACGGGGACCGCTGGAGAATCTTTTCTTCATCCCGAGCGGTACAGGGGTGACGGATCCGGCGGAACTCATAGGCAATGGAGGCCTGAAGCTGCTCCTGCAACGGGTGGAGCCCTTGTTTGACTGGATCATCATTGATTCGCCTCCTGCCGTTCCGGTTTCTGATGCGAGCGTGCTGGGTAAGGTATGTGACGGAGTGTTGATGGTGGTGCGCTCGAATGTGACGCCCTTTGAGGTGGCCCGCAAAGCGCGTCAGGAATTCCCCGACCAGGCTCTGGTGGGAATGGTGCTGAACGGGACCCGCGAGGATGCGGTACCCTACGCGCGCTACTACTACGAGTCGTACCAGAAAAAAGCAACCACGACCAAGGCCTAGGGAGAAGTCAGAAGTGATTCGGCTCTTCAACGTCTATTACCCGGTACGAACGCTGGCGCTTCCGGTGGTGGAAGCCCTGATCGTGGGGTCCTCTTTCCTACTGGCGACCTGGTGGTTGAACCAGGAAACGAGCTGGATTCTGCTCAACGTCCAGGGCGGCTATGTGAAGATCGTCTGTGTCATGGTGATCGTACTGCTGCTTTCTCATGGGTTCGATCTGTACGATTCCTCGCACCTGGGCACCAACTGGGATCAGATCTTCCGCCTATTCCTGGTGCTGGGCCTGGCGGCATTTTCTCTGGCTGCAATTGACCTCGCCTACCGTTATTTCCTGCCGGGCCGCGTCTTTCTCCCTGGGGCGAAGTGGGGCTTGCTGGTTTTGGCGGTGCTGCTTCTCGGTTGGCGGGGGGCTTACGCCTGGCTTGTGCAGCAGCCCTATTTCCGCGAGAGGGTGTATGTGCTGGGTACAGGAGATCGGGCGGAGCGGCTGATCAAGGGACTGCGGAAGCGCTCGGAACTGGGGATCGAGGTTGTGGGCTGGACGGGACAAATCGCGACTGCGAGCGACCGTTCGCCGAACGGACTGGCGAAGATCGAAGACCGGTTGCCAAGCCGCTTTGAGTGGGGATCGATTGCTGACGTTCAGCCGCCGGACCTGCAGACGGAGACAGAGCCGGAGGAGCTAGCGCAGCCCACCACCACCGAGTGCGAACTGACGCGTGATACCGTGGCTAACCATCTGCTGGGACTGGCGCGGGAGAACGGCGTGCATCGGGTCATTGTAGCGATGTCAGACCGGCGAGGGATGCTCCCGGTAGAGGAATTGCTGGCTCTGCGGCTGGCGGGCATGAAGGTGGAAGAGGCGACCAGTTGGCTAGAAAGGATTTCGGGAAAAATTGAGGTCGAACATCTTTATCCGAGCTGGCTGATCTTTGCCGGGGGATTCCGCTTTAGCACATTCTTCCGGTTGGTTCGCCGGTTGCTTAACTTTTCAGTAGCGTTCGTTGGACTGCTGCTGTCGCTGCCGCTGATTCCTCTCGTTGTGTTAGCAGTGAGGCTGAGTTCACCCGGACCTGCGTTGTACAAGCAGGAACGCGTGGGCCGTGGGGACGAAATCTTCTACTGCTACAAATTCCGCACCATGCGTCAGGACGCTGAGGCCGATAGCGGCGCCACCTGGGCTACGGACGATGACCCGAGGATCACACGCGTGGGCAAGTTCCTGCGTTCGTCCCGGCTGGATGAGATTCCCCAGTTGTGGTGCGTGCTTAAGGGGGACATGCACTTCGTGGGTCCGCGTCCGGAGCGGCCTGAATTCGTCGAACGGCTGAAAAAGGAGATTCCCTACTACGACGTGCGCCATATGGTGCGGCCGGGAATCACGGGCTGGGCCCAAGTGCAGTACAAGTACGGGAACACCGTGGAGGACGCGCGCGAAAAGCTGCAATACGACTTGTTTTATATCAAGAACGCATCGGTGGGGCTGGACTTCTGGATCGTCTTCCAAACGGTCAAGATCGTGCTGCTGGGGCGGGGCGCGAAATGAGATGGGGCGGAGCCTTCGGCGTGTAGAAGTGAGAGCAGAAAAGATCGAGGATGCGAGACCGGTACGGTGGGCGTAAGGCCACGAAGAATGGGGAGGCTTGCATGAAGTGGGTGTTCTGGCTGGCAGCGGGTCTCATTGCCCACACGTATGTGGGGTATGCCTGCTGGTTGCGGCTCCGCATGCTGTGGCGGTTCCGCCCGGCGCAGCGTGGCTCGTACACCCCGCTGGCGACGATTGCCAGGGTAGTGCGCAACGAGGAGCAGATTCTGGAGAACAAGCTGCAGAACTTGCTGGGACCCGAGCATCCGGTGGATCGATGCCGGATCATCATGGTCTCTGACGGGTCAACCGACCGGACGGAAGAGATTCTTCGCGCGCACGGGCAAAATTCGAGGGTGCAAATCGTCCTGAACCAACTGGCGCAAGGCAAGGCGTCCGGTCTGAACGATGCCATAGACCTGGCCCAGGGGGAGATTGTGGTGTTCACGGACGCGCGTCAGACCATCGAACCGGGAGCCGTCCGTCGGCTAGCCGAGAACTTTGCCGATCCAGATGTGGGATGCGCGAGCGGCGAATTAATGCTGGGTGATGCCTCGGGAGGTGATAGTGGCCAGGGGCTGGGCTTTTATTGGCGGATGGAGAAGCAAGTTCGGAAGCTGGAGGCGGCCTCAGGCTCGGTGGTGGGAGCGACGGGCGCACTTTACGAGGTGCGGCGCGAGTTGCTAACGCGCGTGCCTCCGGGAACGATTTTGGACGATGTCTATTTGCCCATGCAGGTCGTGCGGCAGGGCAAGCGGGTGATTTTGGACGTTCGGGCGCGGGCATGGGACAACCCGAACCTAGGGACGTCGCGGGAATTCCTGCGAAAGGTTCGCACCCTGAGCGGCAACTATCAGCTTCTGCAACTGGCTCCCTGGCTGTTGAGCAGCAGCAATCCGATCCGCTTTGAGTTTGTCAGTCACAAGATGTTGCGCCTGGCAGTTCCGTTCGCGCTGGCAGCGTTGCTGGCGACATCGTTTGGGTTAAGCGGGCCCTTTTACCGGGTGATGCTGATTCTGCAGTTGGTGTTCTACGCGTTGAGCGTGATGGCGCTGAGCAGACTCGTAAAGGGCGGGGTGCTGGCGCACTTCGCGGATGCGGCTGGGACTTTCGTCCTGCTCAATGGCGCGGCAGTTGTGGCCTTGGCGAACTTTCTAGCCGGGAGACGAGCAGCATGGACGCGATGAGCGCGGGCGCTGAAGTGCAAGACCAGGAGAGCCCGCAAGTGCCCGGTGGCATGAGGGGGCAAGCCCTGGCTCGCTCGGCAAAGCCCGGCCGCTGGCTTCTCCTGTTGGCGGCGATTGCCCTGGTTTGCATCATCACCGCCCGCGACATTCACACTGGAGAATTCGATTACAACGTGGATGAAGCGCAGCACGCTGTGACCGGTCTGTTCATGGCAGATGCGCTGCACGATCTGCCACTGCGCCATCCCGTGCAGTACGCCTACCGGTATTACGCGCAATACCCCGCGGTCGCGATTCTGCACTGGCCACCGCTGTTTTACATCTTTGAGGGCATGAGTTTCTTGTTGTTTGGCGCCTCCGTGGTATCGGCTAGGCTGACCGTGATTCTTTTTGCGGTTGTGCTGCTCTACCAGTGGTTCCTGTTGGTGGAGGAACTGCAGGACTCCTACACCGCAGCCATCTGTACTGCCGTGTTGGGGCTGCTTCCGACCATGCTCGTGTTCGAAAAGACCATCATGCTGGAGATCCCGTCGCTGGCTCTTGGCGTGGGCGTCATTAGGCACTGGATCCGGTACCTGGACGGAGGCCACAACAGGTCCCTTTACGCATTTGGTGTTTGGCTGGGTGCGGCACTGTTGTGCAAGCAGACCAGCGTGTACCTGCTGGTTTTCTGTCTGCTGACCCTGATGGCGACGAAGAAGTGGTATCGCCTCTTCCGCCGCGAAATGCTGGTCGTTGCAGGACTGGTGGGGTTGCTCGCCGGACCATTTTTGGTCCTGATGCTATACGTGCAGGGAAATGCGGTAGCGAACGATCTGAGTTCTCACCGGATGAGCGGCTTCGAGCGGATTACGTACTACGGGCGCACGTTGCCCACCACATTTTCACCAACGATGTTTGTTTTGGCGATCCTGGGGCTGCTGCTGGCGCAGCGATGGAACAAGCGCGGACAGGCGATGATGATGGTGTGCTGGATCGTTGCCGGATATGTGACGTTCTCCTTCTTCGGGCAAAGGGAGCCCCGGTTTGCCATCTACTGGTTCCCGCCACTCGTGTACTTTGCCGTGGGGCTGTTGACGCAATTCTTTCAGAATCCTAAGCTGCGCGTGGCGATGCGCGGGGTCGCGGCGCTGCTGGTCGCGATGCTTGCAATACCGGCGTGGAGCCAGCCGCGGCCATACATTTCAGGCTACAAAGACATAGCTTCCCAACTGGTGAACCAGTATCACGCAGGCATCGTTTTGTTTGACGGAAGAGTTCCGGGCAATTTCGTGTTCTACATGCGGGCGCTCGATCCGAAGCGGCAGTTTGTGGTTTTGCGAAAATCACTTTATGCCGACGATATACGGCCGGGCGAGCGCAGCGAAGAATTGCTGCACAACCGGGAGGAGTTGGCGGACGTTTTCCGCCGCGATGGAATTCGTTTTGTCGTGATATCGGAAAATATCTCGCTCCGTTTTGGAGTGCAGCGCATTTTGCGTGAGCAGTTGCAAGGCGATCAGTTTCAGTTGCTGGGGCGTTTTCCGATCTCGAGCAACCAGCCGAGTTGGAAAGGCGAGAGCCTGCTGCTTTACGAGAACAAGCAGTGGGTTCCTCCAACCGATAAGTTGCTCAGGATTCGGATGCTGACGCTTCCGTACGACATCGTCGTGCCCATTGACGATTTCGACTTTGGAAAGCACTGATTGGGCAGGCAGAGCAAGCGGAAGCGACAAAAACTTTCATGAATACGCAAAGCACTTGGCCGAAGGGCAAAGAGCGTTCCCGGGCCTGGATGGTGCGCGCTAAGTCCGTAGATGCGCAGGGACGGCGCCCGTTTGTCTATGGCGCTCTCGTGATATTTTCTGCACTTTACTACTACCGGCCCGAAGATTTCATCCCTGGACTTAACTACATTCCAATGGCAAAGATTGTCGGAGTAATCGGAGCAGTGGCGCTCATCGTCGGAATGATGGGCGGTGGCACGGCGAACGTGCCGCGAGCGGTGAAGATCCTGTGGTTGCTGCTGCTTCAGATGACGCTGTGCGTGCCGTTTGCAATCTGGCGTGGCGGGGCTTTTTCAACTGTTTTCGAGAGGTTTGACAAGGGGGTGATCGTGGCCATGATGATCAGCATGGCTGTGGTCACGGTGCGGGAACTCCGCAAGCTGCTGTGGATCCAGGTGAGCGCGATCGCACTGGTTACCTTTTTTTCCATCATGCTCCATCATGTCAGGGATGGCCGACTCGAAGGCATTCAGTACGGCATTCTAGAGAACCCAAACGATCTTGCCGTTAATATCGCAATGACGTTTCCCCTGGGTGTCGCGTTCATGCTGCATGCCCGAGGCTTCAAAAAGGCACTGTGGGCGATTGCCCTCGCATTCATGTGTCTCGGCGTCATATTGACGTACTCGCGGGGCGGGTTGATCGCTTTTGTTATCAGCATCACGGGTTGTGTCTGGGAGTATGGAATCAAGGGGAAGCGCCGCAAGGTGGTCCTACTCGCGGGCATAACCTTGTTCGTGGGCCTAGGCATAGCGGTCTCGAATTCTGGGTATCGGGCACGCGTGGAGAGCATTCTGCTGGGGAATATCGAGGGTTCGCATGACAAAGGATCAATCGAGGCGCGGAAGATGCTGCTGAAGAAGAGCATTCTGGTTGCGCTGACGCATCCTCTGTTTGGCGTAGGTCCCGGTTGCTTTCCTCTGGTGGACAATGGCTGGATCGTCGCTCACAACACCTACACAGAGTTAGCCGCGGAAGCGGGAATCCCCGCTCTCATCCTATTTCTGATGGCGATTGCCGCTGCGTTCAAGAACCTTAGGCAGGTTCGGAAGTCGCAGCATTACCGGGAGGATCCCGAATTCAGGCTCTTCGCCCAAGCCCTTCGAGCTGGACTCGGAGCATTTATGGTGGGGGCGTGCTTCGGCTCTATTGAGTACGACCTGTATTCCTATCTCCTTGTGGGGTACAGCTGCGCCATGGTGCAGATCGCCAGCCGCCCGCTCCGCGACGAAGAGGAGGGCGGCAAGGACCAGAGTTTAAGCAAAGGCATCTATGACAGCATCCCCAGACCTCAACCGATCTGGAGCCGCTGACGAAGTCTTGTCTGCGCTCCGATGTCTCGCTTGTCGCGGCCACCTGGACGACGGAGGAAACGAGTTGGCTTGTGCCGATTGCGGCAGTAAGTATCCGCGAGTCAATGGCGTCGTTCGTTTTGTGGATGTGGAACACTACATTGGCAGCTTTGGGTTCCAGTGGAACATCTTCCGGCAGACGCAATTGGACAACGAGGCCAGTCGCCGTTCCGAGAGCGATCTCCAGCGCAGAACCCGCTTCGAACCGGAGGACCTCAAGGGAAAACTTGTGTTGGACGTGGGCTACGGCATGGGACGGTTTGCCGAAGTGGCGATACGCTGGGGACCGCACGTGGTTGGCATTGATCTGAGCCTGGCCGCGGAAGTGACGGCGGAGAATCTGAAAGACCAGCAGGCCGTCTTCTTCCAAGCTGACCTTTTCGAACTGCCGTTTGCCGCGGAGAGCTTCGATCTCATTTACAGCATTGGTGTTCTTCACCACACCCCGGATTGCGAAAGAGCTTTTGAGATGCTGCCCAGATTGCTGAAGCCGGGCGGGCGAATCGCCATCTGGCTATACGGCAAGTACAACAACTGGTACAAAATGAGCGCCGTGTACCGTAAGGTAACGCGGCGCATGTCTCCTAGGCTATTGCACAAACTGCGCCATGGCGTGATCCCTCTGTGCGGGGTCCAACGGATGCTGGAAAAGACTCCGCTGGTTGGGCGTCCCGCAAGTGGAGCACTAGCATACATGATTCCGATGTCGCACAATCCAGATCCCAAGTGGCGCGTCCTTGATACCTTCGACTGGTACTCACCGTGGTATCAATCCGAGCACACTTATGAAGAAGTGTTCCCTTGGTTTGAAGATTGTAGGCTCGAGGATCTGCACGTCGGGCTGCAACCCATTTCCGTGACTGGGCGAAAGCCTGTCGTAGTGCCGGCAACTTCCGAGCAGCGCAATCCGAATCTAGAGGTGCAGCGGTGTGTGGAATAGCCGGAATCATCGGCCGCGATGGCGAGACGGTCGCCGCCGAGCGGGTTCGCCGCATGACAGACGCGATCGTGCACCGCGGACCGGACGATGAAGGAATCCACGCGCAAGAGAATGTGGGCATGGGCATGCGCCGTCTGAGCATCATCGATCTTGCCGGCGGACGGCAGCCCATTTACAACGAGGACCGTAGCATCTGTGTTGTATTCAACGGCGAGATTTACAACTTCCCGGAATTGCGCAACCAGTTGGAGAATCGCGGTCACGAGTTCTATACCCACAGCGATACCGAAGTGATCGTCCACCTCTACGAGGAAATGGGAGTGGATTGCGTCACGAAGCTGAGAGGCATGTTTGCTATCGCGCTTTATGACGAGAACAGGAGGTCGCTACTGCTGGCGAGGGACCGCCTTGGAAAGAAGCCGCTTTATTATGCCCTGCTTGACGGCCGGCTTTATTTCGGTTCCGAAATCAAGGCCATGCTGGCAGTGGAGCCGCAATTGGCCGAAGTTGATCCGGAGGGGATCCTCCAGTTCTTTCATTTTGGGTATGTCCCCGATCCCTATTCGGCGTTCAAGAACATTCGCAAGTTGCCGCCGGGTCACTTCGCGGAGTACAGAGACGGCGGAATCAAGGTGAGCCAGTACTGGGATGTGCCGCAATACGGAGCGCACGATCCCGGATCGGACGAAGCTTGCTTGGACGAAATGGAACGGCGTCTGGAGAAGGCAGTCCAGATTCGCCTCCTCAGCGACGTTCCTCTGGGCGCCATGCTCAGCGGTGGGGTGGATTCCTCGCTGGTTGTTGCCCTGATGGCGAGGAGCAGTACTGCGCCAGTCAAAACGTTCTCCATCGGTTTCCGGAAGGCCGACTTCAACGAGGCGGAATATGCCAGACTTGTTGCGGAACGCTTTGGCACCGATCATCACGAATTGATCATTGACCCCGACATCGGCGAGATCCTCAATCAACTCACTGGATTGATGGAAGAGCCATTCGGCGACTCCTCCATGATCCCGACATATTGTGTCTCGAAGCTAGCGCGGCAGCACGTGACTGTGGCGCTTTCTGGTGATGGAGGGGACGAGCTCTTTGCCGGATACGACCGGTATATCGTGAACTGGAAACGACGGCATTATGATTTCATTCCGCCATGGGTCGGGAGCCTCTACCGCCATCATCTCTATAGGCGGCTTCCCTCCTTCGTGAAAAGGCGCAAGTTCGCGTGGAACATTACTTTGCCGTCACGTGACCGATATCTGGACGGTGTTTCATTCCTCCCGGCTTTGCATCGGGAGAAGACTCTGTTCTCCAAGGAGTTCATCGATTACTCGCGGAACTGGGCTGATCCGTTCTTACGGTTCGAGCGATACTACGACGAGGCTCCTGCGACCGACCAGCTCAGCCGGCTGATGTATCTCGATACCAAGACCTATCTGACGGCTGACATTCTGACCAAAGTGGACCGGATGAGTATGGCTACGTCGCTGGAAGTGCGTTGTCCGATCCTCGACCACGAATTCGTGGAATGGGTGGCGGGGCTACCGATCCGGTATAAATTCCGCGACGGGACTCGCAAATTCATGCTAAAAAGACTGGCGGAGCGAGTGGGAATTCCACCAGCGCTGTTACACCGGCGCAAGCAGGGGTTCTCAATGCCTCTGGTGCACTGGATGCGGGGGGAACTGAAAGATGGGCTGATGAATGTCCTGCTAGAACCCCGCACTCTGCAGCGCGGTTACTTCGAACCGCGGGCGATCCGAGCCGTGATGGATGAGCATTTCCGAGGAACTCGCGATCACGCGGGAGTCCTTTGGATGCTGCTCGTTTTCGAGTTGTGGCACCGTAATTTCCTGGAAGCGGGGAGAAGCACAGACCAGGCTGCGTTTCGGAAGCTTTCGGAGGAAGACGTTGCCCGCGCAGCCCGCCCGGAGGCGCTACCACAGAGCGTAATCCGCAGCGACGGAGACTTGCCGTGACGGCCCTCTCAGCTGAGACGACGCTGCCGGTCCCGCCATCGCAGGAGGTCACGCGCCGTCCAGAGGTGTTCTTGATGGCAAATACGCTTGAAACCGGCGGTAGTGAACGACAGTTTGCGGCGCTAGCCGGCGGGCTAAACGGAAGAAGTTTGAGTATCCGGCTGGGATGCCTGCGGAACATTGGTGCGTTCGGTTATGGGCTGAGCGACATTGTTGAATTCCCGCCAGGTGGCAGCTTGCTGGGTTTGCAGTCGCAGCGAGAACGGGTAGCCCTGGGCCGGTATTTGCGGAAACATGACGTGGCAGTCGCGCATTCGTTTGACTTCTATTCGAACGTGATGCTGATTCCGGCGGCGCGAGTCGCGGGAATACGAGTCGTCATCGGAAGCCATCGTCAATTAGGAGATCTGATGGGCTGGCCACGATTTTGGGTCCAGCGGTCGGTGTTTCAGCTTTGTGACCGGGTAGTCTGCAACTCACGCGCGGCGGCAGATTATCTGCATCATCGCGGCGGTCTGCCGGCAAAAAAGCTAGCGGTGATTCCGAACGGTTTGCCGGATGCGGCCTTCCAAGAAGCTGAGCCTGCTCTCCCTCGGCTTCCAGGTGTGGTGCGTGTGGGAATGATCGCGCGCATGAACGATGCCTGGAAGAACCATGCGGCTTTCTTACGAATGGCGGCAAAGGTTGTACAGAGGTTTCCGCAGGCGGAGTTTGTGTTGGTAGGCGACGGTCCGCTACGAGCGGAACTGGAACAAGACGCCAGAGCAATGGGACTCGGAGAGCGGATCGTGTTTCTTGGGGACCGGCGCGACGTCGCGGCGGTTCTGGCGGCGCTGGATGTAAGTGTACTGACATCGGTTTCTGAAAGCTTGTCGAATGTGATCATGGAGTCGATGGCTGCGGGCGTGCCGGTGGTTGCGGCACGGGTCGGCGGAAATCCAGAACTGGTTCGAGACGGGGAGACAGGTTTCCTGGTGCCGTCAGAAGATGACGAGGCTTTTGCTGCGGCCTTGGGAAGGTTATTGGAGAGCAGCGACCTGAGGGCGGCATTTGGGGCCAGAGCGAAGAGCGAAGCGAAATCGAGGTTCACCTTGCAACAGGTCTGCGGGCAATACGAAGACCTTTACCGCGCTGTGCTCTCAGAAAAAGGCTGGTCACCGTCGGCGTAGGAGCGGCGAACGGAGGAGTGGGTTGGAGAAGCGCATTTTGGAAATCGGCAACTGGCCTCCACCGGTCTGCAGCTGGTCGATGAGTCTCGTTGGCCTGCGCAAGGAACTGGAAGGGCGCGGCTGGGAGTGCCAGGTGATGAACCTGAATGAGAATCGCCGGGTCCGCAGCCCTGAATACATCGACGTGCAAAGCGGTTGGGACTATTTCTGGAAGGTACTGCGCCATGTGTGGCGGGGCTATGCGGTTCACATCCGAGTCAACGGGGAGACGAAGAAGGGCTATTTCCTGGCACTTGCCGCGCTGTTGTTAGGCCGGACGGGACGGCGGCCCTCGCTGCTGACTTACGGCGGCGGACATCAACAGAGTTTCTTCCCCGCTCCGAAGGGATCCTTGCGACATTTCGCATTCTCACTTTTGTTCCGGATGCCACAACGCATTTACTGCAACAGCGAGGCAGTAAAGAAAGTGCTGCTCACGACGGGCATTCCGGCAGAAAGGGTAGAACCCATTCCACATTTTTCTTCCTACTACGTCGAGTTTGCTCCGACGCCGTTGTCGCCTCAGGTTGAGGAGTTCTACCGCACTCACGGTGGGGTCTTTTTCAGTTATGTCTGTTTCCGTAAAGAATTTGCGCTTGATTTTCTGGCGGCGGCGGTGAGGCGTTTTCGAGAAACATTCCCCAACGTGGGATTCTTGCTGGTTGGGCCGTGGGATCGTGAGATGGAAGGGATGAAAACCTTTGTGAAGGAGCAGACGATCGAAGGAGCGGTCTGCCTGCTTGCGTCGGTTCCCCACGATACATTTCTGACTCTGTTGAGCCGGTCGCTGGCCTACATTCGAACGCCGGTCACGGATGGGATTTGTTCCTCAGTGCTCGAGTCTCTTAAGCTGAAAGTGCCCGTGCTGGCGGCCGACAACGGTACTCGGCCGGCTGGAACCGCAGTGTGGAAAGAAGGCGACTTGGAGAGTCTGCTAAGGCTGATGAGCGACGCGGTGCGGAATCACCCGGCGATGGTCTCGGCTATCCCGGAAATCGAATTGGAAGACAATGCCAAGAAGCTTGCCGACAGTATCGAGAGAGTCAGCCTGAAGAAGACGTCGGCACGAGATGCCCGTGAACTGCGGGCACGAACGTAAGGACGGCCTACGAGCACGACCCTCGGAGAAGAAGCGAAGCGTTTCTGGAAAGTGGTGTAGGGCAGGAGATCACAAGGAGTGATGGTGCACGGCGGAGGCGAAGCGACTGCGCGCAGTAAGGCGCCCGTGTTTGTGCTGGGCTGCGGCAGGTCGGGGACGACTCTGCTTTATCACCTCCTGCTCTCGGCGGGAAATTTTGCCGTGTATCGTACGGAATCGAATGCCATCAACCTGTTGGAGCCCCGCTTTGGAGATTTGAGCGTAACGGCTAATAAAGAAAAGCTGATGGAAGCCTGGCTTGGCTCCAAGCTATTCGAGCGGTCGGCGCTCGAAGCGAAGGCAGTTAAATCGAAGGTGATCGCTGAATGCCGGAACGGCGGCGATTTTCTCCGCATCATCATGAGCGAGATGGCGCGGCAGCAGAATGTTGAGCGGTGGGCCGACTGTACTCCCGAACATCTGCTCCATCTGGAGAGAATCAAGGAGACGATTCCGGAAGCGCTGATAATTCACATCATTCGCGATGGCCGCGACGTTGCTCTTTCGACCGCAAAGTTGGGATATGTCCGGCAGATGTGGTGGGACCGCACTCCCAACGTTATGGTCTCGGGGCTTTACTGGGAGTGGATGGTCCGCAAAGGAAGAAAAGACGGCCGGAAGCTCGGAGGAGATTACATCGAAGTGAGGTTCGAGGAATTGATCTCAAATCCGCGTGCCACGCTGGCTAGACTGAGCGGGTTCATCGGCCAGGAACTCGACTACGACCACATCCTGAAAGTAGGGATCGGGTCGGTGAGCGAGCCGAACACATCCTTCAAAGACTCATCCAACGGCGGATTCAATCCGCTCGGACGCTGGAGGAAGGGTTTTACCCCTGAACATCTCGCGATGTTTGAGGCCTTAGTGGGGAATACGCTCGAGGAACTCGGATACGAACTGGGAACGACCGATCGAACCCTGCTCAACCATCCAGAATTGCGGCAGAGGCAGGCCATCTACCGGGCATATTTTGATACCAAACTGTGGCTAAAGGCGAAGACACCGCTGGGGAAGATATTTGTGACCAAAGATCTCTCGTGGCTCTAGGGAGCCTATTGAGAATCCACAGGCTCCGCGACTGGACTCGACAACTCTGCCTTCCAATCCAGTACGTACGGTGACATCTTTCGGGCGGACTCGAGCATCTTCAGGCACACGAGCGTCGCGCGGGCACCGTCGTCCACGGTAACGCCGGGAGCCTTGCCCGCACGGATTTCATCAAGAAACGCACGCATTTGCTCTGCGTAGCCCTTTTCTGCGAACCAACTGGAGCGCCGGCTGACGAGGTTGGTCCGTAACGACAGGCGCTTGAAATCCTCAGCCGTGGCGCCCATTCCCGAGGCGAAAGCTTCCACACGCTCGCCACCGGAAGTCCGACTGCCCACGGTGCAGTAGGTGAGATTGGCGATGGAATCGTCCGCGAAGCGAAAACTAGCAACCAGGTTGTTGTCTCCAATCGGTTCTTTCTTGCCCGTTGGCAGTGACACGGCAGACACGAAAACCGGCTCCGAGTCGAGCAGCCAGCACGCAAGGTCGACGAAGTGACAGGCTTCGCCCAGAATGGCGCCACCGGTGCTGGGATCTGCCATCCAATAATCACCCGAGATGCCGGGTGAGTTGACCCGCAGGTTGAGAACGGCGGGGCCATTGCGTCGCACCAGTTGCCGCTTCAGCCCAAGATACGTGGGCGAGAAGCGCCGGTTGAACCCGACGGTGAGTTGCTTGCCCGATTCCGCGACAGCGTCGCGGAGTTGCCGGCATTCGTCTCCCGTGAGCGCCATCGGTTTTTCGAGGAATACGTGTTTGCCGGCGTGCAGGGCGGCGAGTGCTTGCGAGGCGTGTTGCGTGTTGCGGCTCACAATCACGACGAGGTCAACGTTCGGGTCCTTCAGGACTTCGTCATACTCGGAGCAGCAGTAGTCTGCGCCGAAGCGCAGCGCGTAGCTTTTTCCGCGAGGACCGTTCGCCGAAAAAACGGCTCGAAGATGAACGGTAGAAATCTTCTTCAGATTGGGCAAATGGACCCAACGCGCAAGATTGCCCGCGCCGACCAGAGCCACTCCTGTTGTCCCCTGCGGCGGTGACAGGCCGGGAGTCTGCACCTTCCGCGCCGGTTTGAAGGCGTCCAGTACATCCGAAGTGCTGGCTGCTGGATAGTTCAGAAGAACCGCAAGGCTGGACGAGGCTGGATTCATAATCGTCTCGTAGGCCTTGGGGGCATCGTCGAGCGGAAATTGGTGCGTGATCAAAGGCGCGAGCTGGATTCGTCCCAGTGAAACCAGGCGCAGAAACTCCGCCATATTCCGGTTCTCGGTCCAGCGGACATAATTGATGGGGTAATCCTGTCCTTGCTTTTCGTAAAGCGGATCGTAGCTTCCCGGACCATAAGCCCTCGCCATGAAGAACTGGATTTCCTTGCGATACATCTCATACCAGGGGAACGTCAGTTCCACCGCGCCTACGTCAACAATGCGGCCACGATCGGCGCAGATCTGCACGGCTTGCTGGCAAGGTGCGGAAGATTTGGCCGCAGCGGCGACGATGACACAATCTACGCCTCGGCCACCGGTGATCGAAGCGATTTGGTCCACCAGCGATGCGTTACCCAGCATGGCATGATCTGAACCGAGAGTTCGGGCGAGTTCGACACGTTGTTCTTTCAGATCGACTGCCACTACCATAGCGCCCTGCAGCTTCGATAACTGGGCAATGAGTTGCCCGACAAGACCCAGGCCGAGTACCACGGCAGTCTCGCCCAGGCTGAGATGGGCAATCCGCACACCATTGAGAGCAATACTGCCCAAGGTGGCAAAGCAGGCGTGTTCGGAGAGGACGGCCTCCGGTACGGGCACAACTAGGTTCACACCTACCAGGATAGTTTCTCCGTGTCCGGTTCCCTCGCCGCCATAGGCGACCCGATCGCCAACCTGCAGGGACTGCACGGTCGGATGCTTGTCCACGACAATGCCGGCGCCCGAGTAACCGAGCACCGCGTATTCGCTGAACTTTGCTTTGACTTCCGCGAAGGTGCTGACCGGTCCTTGCACTTTGAGCACGTTCCAAATCTTTGCGAGCTGAGAAGGATTGTCGGCGACAGCCCGCAACACACCTTCCTGGTGGATGCTGGCCGTTTCCGTTCCGCTGCTGATCAGAGAGTAGAGGGGGCGGACGAGGACGTGGTGTGGGATGACGACCGGATCAGGCACGTCATCCACGATGATTTGCTTGAGACCTTTGCGTATGAGCTGTTTCATTTACGCGGAGCTAACTTCGAACTACCTAACAGCAGTGCGGCATTCGAGACGACTCGAGGGTTACTCCGCACCGTGTGTTGCCGCTTCGACCGCGTCGATATCGGCACCCAGGTCCTTCCCGTCGCTTCCCGCATGAACGTAAGGCGAGGCCTGTTGGCAGGAAGGAGGCCGGTTCTTGTCTTTGCACAAGCGATAGTCTCCGTCCACGCCGTGATTGTAGTTGACAAAGCCAACGGCTTTCTCGTTCTTCGGAAAAGAGTTCTCGCGAGGCCACTGTTTGATAGGTCCGATGATGGCGTTGTGAGCGAAGGTCATTGAATTGAAGCAGCTTTTGAAGACGGCTTCCGGCCCGATTTGCACGGCGCCAAACGTGCAGTTCTTTTGTCCGCCCCCTGTGGTGGTGACTTCGCGTTCCGCCGCGCTCAGAATACTGTTGGTTATGGAGACGTTCTCAGCCCGTGGCTTGTCGCGATCGGCTCCTATATTCAAAGCGACTCGGGGGGGGAAGCCGGTTACATGGTCAATCTTTACTTCGCGAAGTGGCGGGGCGGTGGAGACAATCATGGCAAAAGCGCCAAAACCTTTGTACACAGTCCCATCAATATCCTCGAAGACAAGATCATGAATGCTGTAGCGCTCTCCGGCGGTAGCAGCGCCACCGCTGTCGGAGAGCGCATTGGCGATGCTCATTCCACTCGCCATGTGACGAATCTTACAGTAGCGCAAAGTTATGTCCTTCACTCGGCACAGGGGACAAACATTCGGGGTTTGATTTCTGGGGGTCAGGACAATCGCGAATCCCGTCTGCCCTACTCCGCCCCAACTGTAATCGAGAATGTTGCCTTCGAAAAGGACACGCTGAGCATTTTTGATCTCAAACAGGTTCTTCACGATGAACGGGTGACCTGAGACGCCGCCTACGAATCCCGGCTGTCCGGGCATCCAAATCAGGGGCTTAAAGAAATGATTGTGCCGGATCTCGATATCTGCCGGGGTCGCGGTCGCCGCAGCGCCGCCGAAGATGATGTTTTCGCCGGCGGCTTCCAGGAAGTTATTGACGATCTTGAATGGGCCCATCGGAAGATTGCCGGCTCCGCCAGAGAGGGCCTGAGAGTCTGCGCAACCACCTGTCACGGAAACGCAGTGAAAGTCGGAGAAGTAAGAGTCGACCACGGCCATAAAACGAGTTCCGCTGAGGAAGATGCCGCGCGTGGTTTCGTCCTGTGCCGTACCGTGCATCCATACCCGGTCAAAGATAATCTGGTCCGCAGCAGCGTCCGTCTCTGGTTGTACAAGGTTCTGGACGGCTGCCCCGGGAGAATCGCGCGTGATTTCCAAGCCCATCAAGCGGTAATGATTCGCTCCCGAAGACAGAGTGATTGGACCGGACCCGCCTTTTCCTGCGAAGCTGATCCGCGCCAAGACGTTCTTAACCGCAGAGCAGTGGAAATCCGGCCTCCCCGGAAGAGATTCGACGCCTGCATAGCAGGGAGTGAGACGTGTTCCTTCCGGAGGCAAGCTGTCGTCTGAGGCACTGGTGCGGATTACGATCCAGTGGGCATCGTCACAGGGCTTAGCAGGAAGTTTGAAACGGCCTTGGTACGATGCACCCTCTTCCAACTTGATGGTATCCCCGCAAGAGGCCTCGTCTAATGTCTGCTGAAGATTGCCACCCGCCTTGACCATTCGGACCGTGCCCGGTGCAGGGGTGTCATTGATTGCGCTGTTTACATGAACCCGCGGTAACTCTGCGGGACCATCGAAGTTGGCTTGGTCCGAGGCCAAAAGATTGAACGTGGGTCGGCTGGAAAAGAAGGGTGCCCTGCCCAAGGTCAGCGATGGATCTATTACGAATCCTGAAGAGAACGTACAGGTTGCAAGAACAATAAAAAGAACAAAACGCGCTAACCTCACCGCAGTACCTAATGACCTCATAACCTACGTCCTGGCTCGCTTGATTTCCCCAAATTCCTGAGCGTCACGATCGTTTTCGCTCCTTAGGTTGGCGAATTGGAGTGCACGGCTCTTGCAGTTCGGTCTGGCATCGAACTCGGACTGTTTTGTTGAATCATAGCATAATGGTCCTCTTGACTGGGTTCGATCAAGAGCGGAATCCCGAGTGTCTTTTATGTGCATGCAGAATCTGATTTCTTCTTTCGTGCCGCTTTGGAATGTTCGGCAACACACTCTTGAATTAAGTCAGACTCTCTTGGTGCACGTGCAAATTTTTGCACATTAAGCAGCCCTTTGCGCGGGTCGACGCTCCCAAAAGTCTTCGAACCTACCCCTGAGCTTGCAGCAACGGAGTGCGATTGAACCGGCAGTGCTTCGGGCATGCGATATTGTGCAGATTCCGCATCGCCGATATTATCGCCCCTGCTGGCTGGACCTGATGCGTTCCATGCACTTGGAGGTCGAAGATTGGGCGGGTCACAGCGGGTGCTGGTGCACCCTGGAGCATTTCTTCGACCAGGGGCTATCTGTCGCGCCAGCGATCCCTTTGTTCGGAATCCATGGAAAAGCTGGCTTGCTTCTGACCAAGTGGCAGACACCCGCACTAACCGCGATGCCGGAAAGATTGTGTGCGCCGACGGGCGCTTGTTACGGCCCAGTCAAAGCTGCTGCCCAATCTACGGTTACAGCTTCACATTTGACGAAGTCACTCGCCTCTCTCCCACGGAATACGAGGAAGGCAACATCTGCGAGTTCAAGCCCGAGAGTCTGAATGTTCAGGCCGTCCACACCTACAACTGGACTCTCGGCGTCGAGGTCCTTGACGGGGCGAAGGTCACGCTCCTAACAGAGGTCTGACTGTTGATAGCGTTCGCTTGTCTCGGCGCCGCGCAACTCACTCGACCGCAGCGGAGAAGCCTCGAGGCCTGCCGCGTGTTACAAATCATCGTGCCCGCGCCTACGGGACTCCAGCGATCGCCGTCATGACAGCGGTAACATCGGCGCCGAGGTCGCGACCGTCGGTGCCTGCGTTCTTGTAGGGACTGCTGGCCTGTAAGAGATAATCGCCACCATTGCCGTTGTTGTAGTTCACGAATTTCACGGCAGCGGTGTCGACCGGGAACGGATTTTGTGCCGGCCACTTTGATAGAGGAATGCTGGCGGGCGGAGCGATAATCGCATTGTTGGAGAACACATAGGGAGCAAAACAGGAGTTCAGGATCGCCTCCGGAGCCGGATTGATGCTGGCGCAGTTGGTCGTACCTCCGCCTGTGGTTGTGAACGAAGATCCGCCGGCGTTGATGATGCTGTTGGTAAAGGTGAAGTTGACCATCTTTTCGGTGGCCTTGGCGCCGATATTGAACATGTGGTTCGATGGGAACGCCGTTACATGATCAATCAGGAGATTCTTCAGAATTGGATTTGGAACGGACGCGATCTCAGCGAAAGTACCACGCCCGTTATAGGCTACGTCGTCAATGTCGTCTGCAATGACGTCATGAATGCTATAGCGCTCGCCATCGGCAGGAACTCCGCCGGCACTGGACGCTGCGTTGGCGATCACAAAGACTCCTCCTACGTGACTGATCGTGCTGTAACGGATGGTTACATCCGTGACCAGACAGATCGGGCAGACATTCTGGGTTCCGGACGCCTGGTTCTTTGGCGTGAGTTCAAGAGCGTATCCGAACTGTCCGACCCCACCCCAGTTGTTTTCCAGCACATTGGCTTCGAACAGCACTCGCTGCGCGTTCTTGATCTCGAACAGGTTCTTCACGATGAACGGGTTGCCGTCCGTTCCACCGACAAAACCCGGATGCCCAGGCATCCAGGTTAGCGGTTTGAAGAGATGGTTGCGTCGGACTTCGATGTCGGTCGGAGTGATCGTAGCAGCACCGCCACCAAAGATGATGTTCTCGCCCGATCCTTCCAGAAAATTGTCCACGATCTTGAATGGACCAGTGGGGAGGTCGCCAGCACCTCCGGCGATTGCTTGGGCATCGATGCATGCTCCCGTTTTGGAAACACAATGAAAGTCTGTAAAGAAAGAGTCTATGACAGCAACCGAAGTTATACCTGAGAGGTAAGCCCCCCTGGCTGTTTCATCTTGCGCTGTTCCATGGACCCAAAGCCGATCCAGCACGATGCTATCAACCGCAGCGTCTTTGTCAGGTGAGATTAGGTTAGAAATGGAAGTGCCTGCAGTTCTCGTGATCTCCAGGCCGATGAGGCGGTAGTGGTTGGCTCCCGACTCAAATACCACCGGCCCATCACCCGCTTTCTTGACGAAGACCAACTTCGCCATGACGTTCTGAGTGGCGCTACACTGGAAGGATGGGCGCCCGGGAAGTGAAGCGACACCCGCATAGCAGGGAGTGATTCTTGTCTGCTCCGGAGGCAGACTGTTGTCCGGCGCGCTGGTGCGGACGATGATCCAATGTCCGGCATCACAAGACTTCTGTGGAAAGTAGAACACGCCTCCAAACGTTGCGCCCGCCTGCAATGCGATCGTGTCACCGCAGCCGGCGTCGATCAGGGCAGCCTGGAAATCGCCACCAGCATTGACCCGGATCGTCTTGCCGGGCGCAGGGGTATCTGCCAACGTCGTTTGCAGGTAGACTCGCGGCAGCTCTGCGGGACCGTCGAAGCTGCCCGCGGAGTTGGGCGAGACAGCCAAGGCCATGGCCTGAGTCGTCTTGTTGCCTGCTCCGTCTTTCACGGTGACGGTGAAAGGGAAACTGCCGGTCGGGCTTGGGACTCCAGAGATGTTGCCCGTCGAATCACTCAGCTTCAGCCCAGAGGGCAGGGCACCCGAGGCAAGAGTCCACTGATAAGGTGCGAGTCCCCCGGTCGCCGCCAGCGTGGCGCTGTACGAGATGCCGCTTGCGCCCGAAACCAGACTTGAGGTCACGATCCTCAGCGGTTCGAGGGCTTGGGCGGGGACCACCGTGGCGGTCACCTTTGCGGAGGAGGAACTGGTCGCAACGCTAGTCGCGACCACGACAAAAGACTGTGATGTTGTTACTGTGGGAGCGTAGAAAAGTCCTGTGCTTGAGATCTTTCCGGCGCTGGCAGACCATACGACCTCGGTGTTGCTGGTGTTTTCGACCAGAGCCGTGAATTGCTGGGTTCCTCCGGACGGGATGCTGGCGCTGGCAGGTGTCAGCGTAATGCGTGGGGTGGTATTTCCGGTGGAGGTGGTCGAGGCCGTCGTTGACTGCGGGAGGTTGCCGCAGGACGTCAAACCAGTTATGGCTGCTAGCAAGTGGACGGCAGCGAATACGCGAAACGTGAACCAGAATTGCTGGTTTCTGCAAGCTAGCAGCGGCTTTATTTTCGACATCGATGCCTCGCAACGAAAATTTGGGGGACAATTGCGTCCGAGTGCTAAGCCGACTCTAATGCGTCGGCGGAATCTGGCGAAGATAACTAAGGACGCTGGCCCCACGGCGCACGGAGGTACATTAGGACATCGCATCGGGTCAGGGACTAGTGGAGGAAGTTTGCGTCGTGAGGGAATTCCACACAGAGGCTAAGGGGGCTTAAGGCTCTCGTAGAAGCCGGCGGCGGACACGATCATAAAGCGGGTTGCCCAGTATTTTTCTCGCCACTCCCCGCACCGACTCGCCGACCTGAGCCTTCCACAGGCCGTTTCCGCAGCAAACACGCGAGAACGCTGAGTTGTCGGTCTCCCGCATAATCACGACGCGACCCAAGTGGAACGGATCGGTTGAAGCGGAGTTGGCGTGCGGGTGACTGTTGGCTACGGATCGGTAACCCGCCTGTTTTGTCATGGCGAGCGCCCGCTCGTCGTAACGGCCACCGGGGCAGGAGAAGTGTTCCACCCTGCGGCCGATTAGGTCTTCTAACCTCGAACGCGCCGCGACGATTTCGACTTGCAGCTCTCGAGGTCCGAGATCATTCAAATAGGCGTGGGTCATCGAGTGACAGCCGATCTCGAACCCGGAAACACTCAGTGCGCGCAACTGAGCGGCGGACATGTGGCCAGGCCTGTCCAGAAATCCGGCGGTCACATAGAACGTGGCGTGGAATCCTGCTTCGCTCAGGATGGGGGCGACAGCAATTAAGTCGGTTTCGCATCCGTCGTCGAAAGTAATTGCGACTACTTTCCCAGAAGGGTAATGCAGCGCTTCGCTCACGCTCAGGCCGACCCATTCATTTTGCCGAAGCCAGTCCATCTGTGCGCGAAATGCGGCCTGCGGGAGAACATAGCGCACATAACCCGCCTCCGATTGGGCCAGGGGGCGCCCGGGGAGTTCCAACTCGTGGTACATGAGGAAGACGACGTTGGGCGCTGTCATCAGAAGATCCTGCGCAGTTGCGCCTTCAGGGATTCAGGCACGCGAATTCCGAGCCGGTCCAGTGCCTGTTTGCCACCTTTGAAGAATTGCGACATCCGGTGCGAGCGCGCGTGCACACGTGCGAATTCGGCGAGCATCTCGTCAGGCAGAATACCGGAAGAGGGCAAGCATTGTTCGTCCTTGTCGGCGCTGTACTTTCCAGCAGCAAGCGCGGCTAGAATCGCAGAGGGATTGGGAGTGTCGCCCTCGACGGTGACGAACAGGCCGCGAAATTGCTTTCTCCAGTGCAGATCCTGGCCGTAGAAGGCGTGCATCTCGGGCGCCCGCTGCCGGAGCCGCTGCAGCAAGGCAAAAGTCCCAGGGCGTGGAGCATAGCGGCCGTCATATTTGGAATTCCAAGTCTCGATACCTTTCGGCAAAACTTCAAATCCTTCGATCCAAGAAAAGAACTCATCCTTGGGATGAGCAATCACCGCGACGGCGCCTTGCGACTCGATGTGGAGAATCACAGCCTGGGGATCCTGGGTCGTGGCCAGGGCGCAAGCGCCATAGCCGAGGATGTGCATACGCCGCTCACACTCGTACTCCAATCCCATCACGAAGCAGAACTCCTCGTCGGAGTGGTGCTGGAGTTTCTGCCTGTAGCTCTGGACGGACTGGTTGTCGAAGTACTCCGCGTGGTCGTTCATGCACACGAAGGAGCATCCCTCGGAGAGATAAGTCCGGCGCAGTTCCTCGAGGGTGAACTCGCCGTCGGAGTTCGTGCTGTGAACGTGCAGTGCGCCCTTCAACATGACCGTCCTTTCAGCGTTCGCAGGAATACATAGACCCAGTCTCCAAGTTCGGGCAGGGGATCACTCCATTGAAACAGATCATGGTAGGTGCCGGAAAATGGAGTGAACACGTCCACCAGAGTTCGCAATCGGCCCGGATATTCGCCGGGATAGCCTACGGGTGGGCCCTTCCAGACTTCGACAAGATGGCGTGCGTCTCCCAAAAGCCAGCGGCAGCGAACGCCACGCCGATAACCAACACTCGGTTCGATATCGCCCCTTTCCGCCATCCGGGCGAGCAGAGCAGGAAAGTCCGCTCCGGCGTAACAGGCCAAAGGAAGAGAATGCCAGAAGCGTCCGTTGACCTCCATAAAGACCGGTCGTGAACTGGCTTCTTTGCGGTATTCCACCATGGCCACGCCGTGCCACTGCAGCGCAGAAAGAATTGCCAAAGAAGAACGTCGGATTTCCGGATCGGGCCCCACGCTGATCCGCACTGCGCTCCCCGACCCTGTCGGATGGACATCGCGAATTCGTTGGTGGGCAAACTCGGCGCGCAATTCCCCATGATGCATGAGAGCGAAATATCCGGTTCCTTCTCCACGAACGAATTCCTGGACCAGCACTGCGGAAGACCGGGTACTGAGACTGCGATAAGCGTCGTCGAACTCGCGGGCGTTGCGAGCATAACTCGGCCGGCCTGCGGTGCGGATCGTCCCGGCCGTGAGTTCCTCCGAAGCACGCGGTTTCAGGACGACAGGATACGGCACAGATTTCGACGCGGCGCGTGCCTGTTCAGGAGTGGTGATGAGCACAGTTGTGGGGACAGCAATTCCGAGCGAGGCAGCCAAGCGCGTGGTCTCATCCTTGTCAAAGGCGCGAAGCAGGTCGCTGTGCTGGGGCAACACCAGCCGCGCCCCCGCTGCGATCAAACAGTCCCGATGAGCCGAGACTGGAAGCGTAGTGGCCTCGGTCATGGGAAGGAGCAGCGTCCCGGGCCGCTGGCGGACGAAGGTTGCAATGATTTCGAGAAAGGCAGCGACATTTTCCTGTGGCCGCGGATAGCGAAGCGTGCCGGAACATGCGCGAGACCAGCCGGCTTTCGACCAGGAGGACGACTCACCGGTGAATACGGTGTGTCCCGCGCGGGCTAAGGATCGCGCGCTGGCGACTGCTTGATTTTGGTTTCCATCCAGTATCAGGACATTCATGTTCGTCAGGAAAAGCCTGCGGCGGGACAGGCACTCTGCAAGACCGTGGCGAACTGTTGCACGATATTGGACCAATCGTATCGGGCAGCAAGCCTGGCGGCAGCTTCCTCATACTGACGACGCAGCGCCGCATCACTCAGGAGACGGACAGTCGCTTCCGCAAACGCTGCGGCATCGTCCGCCAGGATGAGATCCCGGCCGTTTTGCACCGCCAAACCTTCGGCCCCAATGGAGGTTGAGACCACGGCCTTGCCGGTCGCCATAGCTTCGAAAATCTTCAAACGCGTTCCTCCGCCGATGCGAAGTGGAACGACGACGAGCGTGGCGCCGCGCAGATATTCAGCGACGGATAGCACAGTCCCTGTCACCTGCACTGCCTTCGAGGCCAGTTGCCTGACGCTGACGTGCGGATTGCGGCCTACGATCTGAAAGATGGCAGCTGGAAACTGAGCGCGAATGCGGGGAAAAATGTCCCGGCAAAAATAAGTGACGGCATCGATGTTGGGTTCCCAGTCCATCGAGCCGAGAAAAACGATCCTCGGCGGGATGGCGTCAGCCGGGGGCGCAACGGTGTACTTCTCCGTATCCACACCGGTGGGCACGACTTCGATAAGACAGGAGGGGTCCATGGCGAGCATCTGCTGTCGGTCATGATCTGAGACCGCGACGACGTGGTGGAATTTGCGAAGGGTGGCTCGCTCGTAGTTCGCCATCTTGCGAAATTCAATCTTGTACACCAAGCGCCGCACCAGATTTGATTCGGTTGCAGCGAGGCGCTGCCAGAGCGCTGTTTCCACGTTATGCTGGAACAACACCGTCGGAGTTGTAAGCGTGGAGGGAAAATTCAGTGAGGCAGAGAGGAAGTCGCACACTGCTACGTCGAACTTTCGCGTCGCCGTCCAGGAGCCGACCACGCGCTTCACGGCCGGATGAGTGAACTTGCTCACGGCGAACGGCGCTGACTGGAAGACCAACCGGAGATAATCCAGCGACTGAGCCAAGGCAGTTCCGTCCAGCGCAGCAGTATGGACCGTCTCGGCGCCCGGCAACTCGCGCGCGATTTCGGCCTCGTAGGCTTGGTCCTTGCGGCCTCCGTAGTAGGAAAGCAGAGTTACATCATGGGAGCGAGCCAGGTGCCGCAGGATATTGTAAGAACGTATCTTGCCGCCGGTATCGACCGGTAGCAGTTTGCCCGCTTTAACCCAGAGAATTCGCAAGGGGCTACCAGCAGATCCCTTCATAGTGGCCGAGGACGGGCCGGCGTGCTTTTTCCAGATTAACGAGGTCAATCACCACGTGATCCGTGCGCAGGTACTGCTGCAGGCGGTCGCGAGGCACCCCTCGGGTGCCGATTACGACTATCTCGGCGTCTCGCAAACACTGTTCGAGGTCGCTGACGAGAAGCGACCCGATATGAGGGATGGCATGCTCGATATATTCACGATTGGAGCCAATTAAGCGGCCGAGCGACACATGGTCGTCCCAAATCTTGAGGTCGCGACCTTCTCCGAGAAGGCGCTTCACCAACTGCACCTGAGGGCTTTCGCGAAGGTCGTCGGTGGCCGCCTTGAAGCTAAGCCCGAGGATGGCCACATTCCGCTTGGGGCTCGCGAGGACCATCTCGATGGCTCGCTTCAGGTGCTCGTCGTTGCTCGGCAGAACGGATTCAAACAGTGGCAACTTGAGATCCAGTTCCTTCGCGCGATAGTTGAGGGCACGCACATCTTTGGGCAGGCAGGAGCCGCCGAAAGCGAATCCGGGCTTCAAATAGTTGGGCGAGATGTTCAGCTTACCGTCGGCGGTGAAGATTTCGACGACGGCCTCGGCATCAACCTGGAGTTCTTTGGCGAGGGTTCCGATCTCGTTGGCAAAGACAACCGTCACAGCGTGCCACGCGTTGCAAACGTACTTCACCATCTCGGCGGAACGGAAAGATGTTTCGAAGACTCTTCCAGGAGCCCAGGCATGGAGTTCGCGGAGCTGGGCCGCGTGCTGGGCGTCCCCTGCCCCAATAATCGTCATGGAGGGCTCCAGAAAATCGGCAACTGCAGTGCCTTCACGCATGAACTCAGGGTTCACGCACACTCCGAAGTCCTTGCCCATTTGCTTACCGCTGTTTTGTTCGAGAGCGGGGATGATAATGTTTTCGGCCGTCCCTGGCAGCACCGTGCTGCGCAATACGACGAGATGAAAAGCATTCTCGTTTTTCAGGATCCGGCCGATTTCTCGGCAAACAGGCTCGACGTGGCCGAGATCAAGCTTCCCGCTGCGCAGGCTGGGAGTTCCCACGCAAAGAAAGGAGATTTCCGTTTGCATGATCGCGGCGGCGGAGTCCGTGGTGGCATGCAAACTGGAAGCGGCATGGGCACTCTCCACCAGTTCCTTCATGCGCGGCTCGACGATGGGGCTGTGTCCCGCCTCGAGTTGTTCGACCTTGGATGCGCTCAGATCAACGCCGATAACGGAGTTTCCCTTGGAGGCGAGGCACGCGGCGGTAACCGATCCTACATAGCCCAACCCGAAGACGCTGACTTTCCCGCTCATGGGCTCCTATCGTGAGTTCCTCAGGCTGGAAGCGCCTCCAGCGGGGCGGATGACTTCAGTACAGCGAGCCTGGGAATACCCGGCAAGCACCAACGCCTGCCAAGGTAGTCCAGACTTGGCCGTGCCCCCCTCCCGCGCCCGGCTGCAATTTTCTGCACTTTGCTCCAGGAGTTAGCGGGATACGACGGGAACAGTTAATAATACCTAATACAGAGAGTAATCTGGGATGGCGCGTCCCTTCGAGTAATTGCCCCGCCATGCGGGCCGGAGAAACACCAGTGCACAGCGCATGTCGTTTGCAGGTTGAGCAGCCGGACAGAGCACGCGTCGGCGCAGGAAAGGAAAGATATGAGTCTTGGTAAATGGCGGCTGGTGGCCGATCGTTTGGCTCGGATGGAAAGGGCTGAGTTGCGCTTTCGTGTTCGCCAGGAGTTTGCCAAGCGACAAGACGGTTTGCTGACACTGCTGCGGTTTGATTTTGCGGGGCATCTGCGGAGATCAGGCAATCCCAGAGGCGGCAATTTCTTTTTTGCCGGGGAAGACGTAAATACCATACTCGACCTGTTGCGGCAGCGGATGCCAGACCAAGTGAAACGCATCATCCAACGGGCGGACAAGATTCTGCAACACCGTTTTGACCTGCTGGGGTACTCGGAGCTTGATTACGGCAGCCCAATCGACTGGCATCTGGACTTGGTGCACAGCAAGCGGGCGCCGCGAAAAGTGTTTTATCGTGTCCGATACCTCGATTTCGAGGAAGTCGGTGACAGCAAGATCACCTGGGAACTTAACCGGCACCAGCATTTCATAATCCTCGCCAAGGCTTATCGGCTGACTGGAGAGGCTCGATATGCCGACGAGATCTTGCGTCACTGGCGTCACTGGTGGGCGGAAAATCCCTACCCCTTGGGCGTCAACTGGGCGAGCAGCCTCGAAGCAGGGTTTCGCAGCTTGTCTTGGCTCTGGACCTACTACTTGCTCGAAGGGACGCCCGGCCTGCCGGATTTCCGCGAAGAGTGGCTGCGTGGTCTAGCTTTGCACGGTCGGCATCTTCAGCGTTACCTCTCCACATATTTTTCTCCCAACACCCACTTGTTGGGAGAAGGAGTAGCGCTGTTCTTTCTAGGGGTCCTTTGTCCGGAGTTGGCAGCTGCGGAACGCTGGAAGACTACGGGCCAACGAATTGTGCTCGAGGAAGCGCGCCAGCAAGTGCAGGCGGACGGCTTTCATTTCGAGCAGTCCACGTATTACCACGTGTATGCGCTCGATTTCTTCTTGCACGCAGCCATCCTCGCGAGCGTGAACGATATTCCGTTTCCGAGGGAGTTTGAAGAGGGTCTGGAGAAGATGCTCACCGCCTTGTGTTTGTTGGGGCGTGCCGGTGCACCTCCGCGCTTCGGGGACGACGACGGTGGGAGAGTCTTCGATCCTGGCCGCAACCGTGGCGAGGATCTTCTTGATCCTCTGGCGACCGGAGCTATCCTTTTCAATCGGGGCGACTTCAAGGCCGCTGCTGCTGCCCTGCGCGAGGAGACAATCTGGCTGCTAGGACCGCAGGGAGTGAAGTTGTGGGATGAACTTGAGGCTACCCCGGGAGACATGAGTTCCACAGGTCTGCCCGCATCGGGGTTCTACCTGCTGACTTCTGAAAAGCCGAGAGCACAGCTCGTCGCAGACTGCGGTCCGCTAGGCACGCAGAGCGGCGGGCATGGGCATGCCGATGCCTTGAGCGTAACTCTGCAGAGTCAGGGGCGCGAGTTGCTGATCGACCCCGGAACTTGCGAGTACGCAGGAGTCGGCGGAGAACGCAACCTCTTTCGTTGTACCTCGATGCACAACACGCTGAGGGTTGACGGCCTGGACCAAGCCGAACCCGGCACCTCTTTTTCATGGCGTCGCCTGACGCAGTCGAAAGTGGAGATGTGGACTCAGGGAAAACATTTTGATCTGCTGGCGGCAAGTCACGACGGTTATGAGCGTTTGGCGCATCCGGTGACCCACCGGCGATGGGTGTTCTCGCTCCGGAACGGTGTGTATCTGGTGCGCGACAGGGTCGAAGGCCAAGGCACGCATCATCTGGAGATCTCGTGGCACCTGGGGCAAGAGATGCGGATGGTAGAGGAGAGGCTCTTTCGCGTTAAAGGGGCATCACAAGGCCTGGCACTCCTCCCCGCCGAAGGGCAAGGCTGGGCGGAAGAAGTCCGCACGCAGTCGTGGTCGCCAGTGTACGGTCAGAAAGCACAGACGACGGTAGTGGTGTTTTCCACGACCGCGGAGGTTCCGCGCTCGTTTTGCGTTTTGCTAGTAACATTGGAGGAAGCGCTGTGCGGTCCGGGGAAATTCGCGCAGATCGAGCACCAGAAGACAGATTCGGCGGTCAGCGCTTACAGGTATGCGGGAGAGTTCGAGGAGCACTCTTTCTTTTTTGGTGAAGGGAGGAACATTTGGCGGTGCGGTTCCGTCTCGAGCGACGCTAGATTCGTCTGCTGGAGCCGATGGCAGAAGAGTGGAGCGCAGCGGTTGATCCAGGTGGATGGGAGCGTCGCCAAAGTCGAGGACGGTCCTGCGCTGCGTTTCAAGCGAACAGTGTCGTGGGGGGAATTGACACTAGAGGAAAATCGGAGGGAGATATTCACATCGGAACCGGAAGCGGTCGACGGCGAGCCGGACCTTTCCGTGCAAGTTGGCCCCGATTGCAGCGATTCTTCGTAAGAAAGATTAAGGTCGACTAGCATGTGCGGAATCTGCGGCATCTTCTTTTCCGATCGTGACTGGCGCGTGGACGCAACCGTGCTCGCCGGTATGAACCGGCGTATTGTGCATCGCGGGCCGGACGACGAAGGCTTTTTCGTGGAAGAGAATGTCGGCCTGGCGATGCGGCGGCTGAGCATCATTGATGTCAAGACAGGCCACCAGCCCCTTGCGAACGAGAACCATGACGTTTGGATAGTCTACAACGGAGAAATTTACAATCATGCCGAAATGCGGCCAGACTTAGAGGCGAGAGGTCATCGCTACCGCACGCGTAGCGACACTGAAACCATCGTTCATCTCTACGAGGAATATGGCCGCGATTGCGTTAAGCACCTGCGCGGCATGTTTGCCTTCGTGATCTGGGATCGCCGTAAACGCATGTTGTTTGCCGCTCGCGATCGTCTCGGGATCAAGCCTTTCTACTACCGGTGGGACGGTAAGGCCTTTCTGTTCGGCTCCGAGATCAAGACCATTCTTGCCTATCCGGGGATCGACGCGGAATTCAATCGCTGCACCCTCGCGGAGTATCTGGCGTTCGGCTACATCACGGGTCCGGAAACTATGTTCGCGGGAATCCGCAAGCTGATGCCAGGACACACTCTGGAACTGGCTGAGGCCGGGGAGCCAGGGATTGAGCGGTACTGGGACTTGGACGTCGAGGTTGACCAAGATGCCCATCCCCGGCCGTACTACGTGAAAGGCTACCGGGACTTGCTGGGACGGGCGGTTTCATCCCATCTGATGAGCGACGTGCCGCTGGGGGTGTTTCTGAGTGGAGGTCTGGATTCGAGCGCAGTGGCTGCGCTGACGTCGAAGATTCGCGGTGATCGTATCCAGACATTCTCTGTGGGCTATGGTGAGGAAGAGTTCAGCGAACTCGGTTTCGCGCGGGAAGTCGCGGAACATATTGGATCAGACCATTACGAAGTTCGGCTAAGCCGCGAGGAGTTTTTTCAGAGTCTGCCACGCTTGATTTGGCACGAAGACGAGCCGATCGTTTGGCCCTCCAGCGTTTCTCTGTACGTCGTGGCCCGTCTCGCGCGAGAGCGGGTCACGGTAGTACTGACGGGAGAGGGAAGCGATGAGACCCTAGCTGGTTACACGCGCTACGCCTGGACCGTCGTAAATGCGCGCATGGACAAAGCATATCGGATGGTCGCACCGAATGCGCTGCGCAGCATGGTTCGCAAAGCCATCCACGCCGGCCCGCTCAGCGCGGCACTGCGTCGCAAGCTGGAGCATACGTTTCTGGTGCGGGACGGGAACTCGTGGCCTTCGTTCTATTACGACAATTTCTTTTCTGCACTGTCCGCGGCAGAACAGAGGGAACTGCTGACGCCGGAGGCGCTGGCAACAGGGGGAGATGCTTACGGCGGTTCGATGAATGCCTGGGAGCGTTCACGCGGTGACTTGTTGCACCGGCTGCTCTACGCCGACATCAACAGCTATCTGATCGAACTCCTAATGAAGCAGGACCAAATGAGCATGGCGGCCTCCATCGAAAGCCGGGTGCCCTTTCTGGATCACGAACTGGTGGAATTCACCGCAAGGATTCCCGCGCGGTACTCCATCGGGGGTATGGCGGGCAAGTTTATTCTGAAGCAGGCTGTTGAGGACCTTCTTCCGCGCTCGATCATATACCGAAAAAAGATGGGCTTTCCCACGCCCTGGGAATACTGGCTCGCGGGATCGCAACTGGACGAAGTGGAAGGCATGCTGCTGGATCCCCGAAGCCTGCAACGGGGATTCTTCAGGGCCAACGCGGTTCGGCGCTTATTCGCAGAGCACCGCACAAAGTCTTGCGACCACGGAAACCGCATCTGGCGCCTGCTCAACCTCGAAACGTGGCAGCGCGTCATGATTGACGGAGAACCATTCGAGGCCGTTTCCGTGGGCGGTTCCACCGCGGCGGCGGGTCTGAGCTAGGCATGGTGGCAAGCGATCGCATGCGAAGATCCCTGCGCCGCGCGGCTCTGACGGTGCTGAAAGGCTGTGGAGCATTTCACTTGGTGCGGGGCAGCGAGTGGCGCCGGCAAAGGCTGCTGATTCTTTGCTATCACGGAATCTCCCTCGACGACGAGCACGAGTGGCTTCCTTCCCTCTACATTCGTCCACAGCAACTGGAACGCCGTCTGGAAATTCTACGCCTGGGGAGGTATGCGGTACTGCCGCTGGAGGAGGCGCTGGAGCGGCTTTATCGCAAAGACCTGCCGCCACGGAGCGTGGCACTTACCTTCGACGACGGCAGCTATGATTTCTACCGGCAAGCGTATCCCAGGCTTATGCAGTTTGGATTTCCTGCGACTGTGTACCTGACGACCTATTACAGCGAACTCCAGCGTCCCGTCTTCAGCCTGATGTGCTCCTATATGATGTGGAAGGCCCGCGGGCAAGGCTCGGTGAATTTAACAGAATTTGGGATCGCGCATCCGGTGGAACTCGCTTCACAAGAAGAGCGGCAAGAGGCGGTGAACGAACTCGTACAGTGGGCGGTTCGCCAAGACATCAACGGTGAGCAAAAGAATGGCCTCGCGGCCCGGCTTGCGGAGCGGTTAAAGATTGACTATCCGGAGCTTATCGGCAAGCGCATTCTGCACCTGATGAATTCTCAGGAGATCAAGGAGCTTTCCGACGCAGGCGTCGATTTCCAGTTACACACGCACCGTCACCGCACGCCCCTCACTGAAGAGTTATTCCGCAAAGAGATACGGGACAACCGCGAGCTGATTGCGCGAACCGTTGCCGGTGCGAGAAGACACTTCTGTTATCCGAGCGGAGCATATCGGCCGGAGTTTCTGAGCTGGCTTGCGGCGGACGGGATCGTCTCGGCGACCACCTGCGATACCGGGCTCGCGACCGCGGAGAGCAACCGGCTGCTCCTTCCTCGGCTGGTGGACTCGACAGGCCGCAGCGACCTGGAATTTGAGAGTTGGACGAACGGCATCGGCCACTTTCTGTCCTCAGGCAAGCGGGCTCGGCTCGCCTATGTGGCGGACTGATCTATAGAGGCTTGGCCGCGGGCTGTTTGACAGTGGGCGGGTGATCATCGGCCAGCACGATCTCATCAAGATCACCGCCTGTCATCGCCGGTCGCAGTGCCCGCATGAGCCCACTGTTCTTGTACCGCAACTTACTGGCAAAGTAGGAACGGTGCAACAGCCGCGTTGTTCGCAACCACATGTCCGGTGCTAGCGCGGGGCCATTGGTAGATGGCTGGTAGCCGAATTCCGTCAGCGTTCCACCAAGAAGGCGCTCGAAGCGGAGCAACTGGTTAGGTGAAAAGCTTGTCTTCCAGCGTCCTACCGGGTTGAAATCCACTTTGGTCGCGTCCTGACGGAAAGAAGTATTCGGTTTGGTCAACGAGCCGTATGCGACGCGCTGAATTGTGTCATAGTCGAGCGTCTGGCGGATGAACCGGCCAATCTGGTCGAGGTTCTTCTGCGGTTGAGCCAGCAGATCCTCGAAGCGAACTTCCATATAGTCGGCGGGAATCGATTGCCCGAAACGGCGGCCGTGTTCGATCATCCATTCCCAATAGAGACCACATCCGATGAGTCCGTGGCGGTCCTCCCATGGAAAGGGGCGAACATAGCGGAGTTGTCCCAGCGAAGTCGCTACGTCACGGCCATCGCGAATGATGTGGACAAACAAGGCATCGGGAATTAGCTGCCGGATCAGTGGAAGGTAGAGCATTCCTTCGGGAGAGTTTTCGGCCCAACGCGGCATGCCCTGGGAGGAGCAGATCTCTCCCATCACGATGCGCAGGAAGTCTCCTCCGTTTCGGCATTCGTCAAGAATGCGGTCGTGCACGTGCTGGGCGTCAAGTCCCGAGGCACGGAAAAGCTTGCTGTTCAGCCATGCCTGCAGCAGTATTTCGCGGTTGGAGCGAACACTAAGGTTGCCGAATCGCGGTACGAGCAAATTCAGAACGTTAGATTCGGCGAGGTAAACGGCGAATCCTCCAGCCGAGAGGAGCATGTCGTACAAGAGCGTGGTGCCAGACCGCGGACTGCCCAGCACAAATACGGGAGCGCGACTACGCTCGCGGACAGGTGGATTCGACATGCTCGCCGGCTCCATGGACTCTGAATGTCACGCCTTCTATCAGGTACTAAAGGATGTGCAATCTCCTGCACACACCTTAACAAGGAAATGCAAGGAATCTCGGTTGGTTACGCGGTGTTCTCCTCGTTTCGGAGTCGACGCAGTTGCCTCACCTTCTCACCAGTTCCGGCCCCGATTCCGCGTTAGCAGCCAGTTCGTAACCAAACTCTTTCATCGTCACTCCCCAAGCCTGCTCTATGGTGGCGACGGCAGTCGCTGAGAGCGTTTTTCGCCACCCGCCAGACTTCGCCTCACGCACAAAAGCGATGTCCTGACGAGTGTCCTTGGTGGTAATCCATTGTTTCGATTGTTGCTTCTCCAGAGATTGCATGTGGCTGGCAGAGCTCAACCGGACCGCACGCTCGACCCTTGCTGGAGAGGGTGTGATCCCGAGCAGGGGCGACAAGTTTGTAAGCTCCTTCGCGGGATCAGCAAGAAGGTCTTCGTACCGCACTAATCTAAACCCGGGCTTGCCTTCCCGCATGCGCACCCAGCTAAGAACATGATCCTGCCAGCAGCCGACTCGGTCAGCATACCCGACAACATTGGCAGCCACAAACCGGTTGACGAACTCATCGATGGAGTAGCCCTCTGCGATGATTCGCACCTTCAGGTTGTAAAAATAAAACGAGGCCGCGACGTCTCGCGGATCGCGAACGAGATAAATCACCCGAGGATAACGTGGATCAAAACACTCGTGGCTCGTCAGGAATCGAGACATGCGGCGGAGGACTCGATCCGGCAGACCGTAGATGGCAGGCACAATCCGTTCCACGTTGGCAAAGGTGATGGGCTCGTCCTGATGGATGAAATTGCCCAATAGGAAGCGGGACCACGTGCTGCCCGACCGGAAATAGCTGACCAGGAAAATGTCGTCCGGGAGTACGGTCAAGCCGCGTCCAGCCGGAGTACGGCCGAAAGCAGCCGATGCTACGGTTTTCAAATATGTTCGGATTCGACTTGGCTGTTTCACCCCACTCCCCCTTGAATCAACGCCCGCTTTACGCTTCTTCCTGGTAGGTCTCCACCATGGCAAGCGTCACATCATCCTCTTGATTCGCGCCCAACTGTCCCACATCCCAGGCCCGATGGGTCCCGAACGCCCAAGCCAATCCAACGCCATAGACCGATCCGGCTATCACCAGCTGTATCAGGAGCGGGCCCAAGCGATGTGGAATGAACCAGCGCCGCATGAGCCAAAGAACCGCCACCATCGGGAGGCACAGCACGAGTGGCAACACAAACGCGCGATAGAGATAAGTCGCGAGCTTGATTCCCAGCAAGCGGCAAAGATGCCTGGGAAGAAAAAGAATCATCGAACAGGTGAGAGGAATGGCAGTGCCGATGGCGTCCCCCAGGATGCCGTACGGCCGCACCAGAATTACGCTTAGGATCAGGTTGGCGGTGCCCTCAGCCAGAACTACCCAGGCCCAAGTCCTATGTTTTGCCATACCCCACAGGGTCCGGCCGGAGGCGGACTGCGCCAACATCAGCGTGGTCGGGTACAGCAGAACCAGCAGCACTGGATAGCTGGTGGCGACATATTTTGGACCGACCCAAGCCTCAATGACGGACTTGCCCAGCATCGTGAGGATCGCCGTAATTGGAAAGATAATGAAGGCGCAGGCACGGTTGCCAACTACGAGAATCTTCCGCAAACCATCTAGATCGCCCGTGGCATGGGATTGGCTCGACATGGGCACGAAGATCTGGGCCAGGCTGCTCACGACTTCCGAGGCGTAGTCAACCAGTCGCGAGCCGATGGTGAAATAAGTGATGGCGGCGGCGGACACAAACGTGCCAATCACCAAGGCGTCCGTCTTAAAGCGCAAGCGCCCGGCCACGATGATCAGGAACGTGGTCCCGCTATAGCTCGCAATCCGGCGCATGCTGGACCGGCTCAGATATTGGGCTCCCAGTCGCAGCGGCAAGTGGCGGAATACCGCAGTAGCATTGACCAGCGCATTGAATAGCGGGAGGGTCACCGTGATCAAAGCCACGGTCAGCAATCCGCGCCCATGTCGTAGCGCGAGGACAATGAGCAGCGCCCGCAGAAGAGTCGAACTGATGTTTGTGAAATTCAGCAGGTAGAAGCGCTGCAGCCCTTCCAGAATGCCACTGAAGACGCCGAGAGGAAACCCCAGAGAAACGGAGGTTCCCACCATCAGGAGCAGCCAACGCGCCGTAACGAGGAATTCCGCGGGGATGCGAAAGATCGAGTTCACGTAGTGGGTGGCAATGAGAGTGAGCACCATGGCCAGAACCCCGATGCCGCTATAAGTGAACATGGCTGTGTTCACCAGTCGGTTCAGTTCGTCGTGTTCTTCGTTCGCGGAGTACTTGGCGATATAGCGAACGATGGAAGATCGAATGCCCAGGTCGAACAGGCCGTAGTGCCCAGTGAGAGAAAAGACCAAGATCCAGAGACCAAAGGCCACGTCACCCAGGCGATGAAGGATGAAGGGGGAGAGAAAGATTCCCACCAGGACATTCACTCCCAGAGCGAACCAACTCGATCCGACGTTTCTCAGGATTTGCCCCTTGTCGAACTTCATGAGCCCTGCCCCACCGGGACCGAGACGGTTGGAGGAGCTTGCGGGTTATCGGCCGACGACGCTAGTTGAACGGTGCGTCGGCTGACTCGCGCCACGCACCGTGCCAGTGTTTCCCCAAACTGACGGACGTGCGGCTCGCGGAGAATCTCCTCATGATGAAAATCAATCTCGTGGACCTCGACTCCGCTTTCAGATCTTCGGCCCCACCCCATCTGCGGATCGTTGATGTAATAAAACTGTTGTTTCGGCCGTTTGAACAGGATCACGGGAGCCCGGAACCGAGCGGGAATGAAGCCCTCGGGCCAGTAGGTCTCTTGCCAATCCGTGCGCGCAGGCTTCGTGCCAAGCAAACTGTCGACCTTGTTTTCTGCCACGCGCCTATAGGCCGCAATGCGTTCACTGAGGCTCATCCCCTTCATCTGTCGCAGACGCTTGCCGTAGTAGTCCACCTTCCACAGCCAGCGCCTCAGGCTGTGCTGCATGACCCAGGTATCGAAAATGGCAAACAATCCGACCTCTTCGCCTTGCGCCTCGAGATTCAACACGATCTGCTCCGCGATGTGAGTTCCGTCACACAGACCTCCCAAGCAATACGGCCCATGGGGCTGTACCGTTCGCATCGCCGCGACGTACTCGTCGGTTAAGGCCTGCCTCTCCTGCTTGGAATAGGGGCGCTCACTTCCCACGATAGGTGCGTGGCCCTGGATCTTGTACACTGTTTGTTCGGGGCCCATGTGCCGCGCCAGCATGGCATACCCCAAAGATTCTTCCCCCGGGGGGACGATGGCAAAAAAGGGCAGGCGGCTACCATCTCCCCTCTGAATTTCCATCACCAGCGGATCGCTTGTGCCCTCGCGCTCACTGATGAGCCGGGCCAACGACTCCACCGTTGCTCCGCGAAAGAGAGTGGAAAGTGGGATCTGGCGGCCAGTAATCTCTTTGACCTGAGAAAGCAGGCGCGCTGCCATCAAAGAGTGTCCTCCCAGATCGAAAAAATCGTCCAGGACACTGACCGAATCTGTGTTCAAGACCCTCTGGAAAATCGAGACCAGTAGGGTCTCCAGTTGGTTACGTGGGGCAATTACTTCAGAGCGATTTTTGTGCTCAGGTGATGGTGCAGGTAAGGCCACACGATCAACCTTCCCACTGGGAGTGAGGGGAAGCATAGGCAGAATGAGAAACAAGCTCGGTACCATGTATTCGGGCAAGAACCTCGCAAGATATCCGCGCAGTTCTGCCAGGCCCACTTCCTCGGTACCGGGGACCAGGTACGCCACCAACCGTTTGTCGCCAGGAATGTCTTCACGAACCACGACCACTGCCTGCCGTATGGCGTGGTGCTGGGTTAGAGCGTTTTCGACTTCTCCGAGTTCAATCCGAAAGCCCCGTATTTTGACCTGGTGATCGCTTCGACCTAAACATTCTATGTTACCGTCGGGCAGCAGGCGAGCTACGTCACCCGTCTTGTAAAGACGGGATCCAGACGTGCGGCTAAACGGGTTGGCGATAAACCTCTCCATGGTCAGTTCGGGACGATTAAGGTACCCGTTCGCCAGTGATATTCCGCCGATGTACAGTTCACCACTCACCCCAGCCGGGACGGGATTTAGAAATGGGCCGAGAATGAAGATCTGAGTATTCGCGATTGGCTTTCCAATCGGGGGCAAAGCTGGCCAAGTGTCGGGGGTGCCCGTCAGCTGGAACGAAGTTACAACATGGCTTTCGGACGGGCCGTAGTGATTGTATAGTTTGCATTGTGGCATGCGGCGAAAAAGGGTTGCCAATTGTCGGGTAACCCGCAGCTGTTCGCCCGCGGTGATTACTTCAAGGAGATGACGGGGCAGATTTTCCTCTTCTTGAGCCATCTCCGCCAAATGCTGGAGTGCGACAAACGGAAGGAACAGCCTCGCTATATTCTCTTCGCTCAAGAAACGTAAAAGACCGATGGGTTCGCGCCGCAGCGACTCTGAAACAAGCACCAGCGTGCCGCCGCTGCACCAGGTAGAAAAGATTTCCTGGAAAGAAACATCAAAACTGAGAGAGGTGAACTGAATAGTTCGCGACCCTTGTGGCAGAAATGAATTGTCCAGCTGCCAGAAGATTAGGTTCGTCAGTGAGCGATGGGGTAGGCAGACACCCTTGGGCTTGCCTGTCGAACCAGATGTGTATATGACGTATGCAAGGTTTTCCCGGGTTGCGCCGCTCTGCATGTTCTCCGCACTGTGCTTCATTATGTCGTCCCAAGCGGAGTCTATACAGATGGCGTTGGCAGCATCTTGTGGCAACCGGTCCAACATTTTTTGTTGCGTTAGGAGCACGGTTGGAGAAGAGTCCGACAACATAAAGGCAAGCCGGTCGCGCGGATACATAGGGTCCAGCGGAACGTACGCAGCGCCCGACTTAAGTATCGCAAGGACCGACACGAGCATGTTCAGGGAGCGATCTATGTAGATTGCGACGAGGCTGCCTACGCGAACACCTCTGCCAACTAGGTAATGCGCCAGCTTGTTGGCCTGCTGATTCAGTTCACTGTAGGTGAGAGACTGATTGTCGTAGGCGACCGCTACAGCGTTGGGCGTGCGCTCGACCTGCGCTTCGACGAGTTGATGTACGCACTCGATAGCGGGATGCTCGACAGTAGTGTTGTTCCATTCCACCAGGATCTGATGCCGCTCAATTGGCGTCAGAAGGGACAAGAGCGAAATCGCTTGCTCGGGACTCTCTACCGCTGATTCCAACAGAGTCTGGAAGTGACCAATCATGCGTGCAATCGTGGCAGGCTCGAAAAGATCAGTACTGTAAGAGAATCGTGCCTCTAGATATTCCTCGCACTCGTCAACGTTGACGGTGAGATCGAGTCCTTCGGTCTCGGTGTCAACCCGGAATGGTGTCCATTGCACACCCGCCGCCTCGGCGGACCCTGAGGCAACCTGCTGGTTGAACGCAACCTGGAACACCGGATTGCGGCTCAAATCCCGGTCCAGCGGCAATTGATCCAACAAGACCTCAAAGGGGACCTCTTGGGAAAATGCTTCCTCGGCGACACCACGGACAGTGGTCAGCAGTTGGGTAAAGCTCGGTCCACCCGAGAGGTCGGTGCGAAGCGCGAGCATGTTTTCGATCGGTCCTACGAGGTTTTCCAGTTTGGGATCGGCTCGCACCGGGGCCACAGTGCCTATAACGATATCGTCCTGCCTGCTGTAGCGGGACAAAAGCACGTTGAAAGCTGCGAGCAAGGTCGTGAACAGTGTTGCGCCATGACTCTTTCCGAGATTCCGGAGTTCCTCGAGGAGCGGATTCCCAATCGAGAAAACCTGCGAAGCGCCGTGAAAAGTTTGTTCGGGTGGGCGCGGCCGGTCGATGGGCAGATCGAGGCTGGACGGAGATCCCGCGAGCTTCTGCTTCCAATACGAGATGTGTTCCTCCGAAACCCTGCCTTGGCGGGATACAAACTCGCTGTACTGCATGGCCAGCTGCATAGCCGAACCCGTCTCAACCGTTTGATCAGTGCCGTACCGCAGAGCTAGTTGGCGCACAAGAACTTCGAGGGAAGCTTGGTCGCATACGATGCGATGAGCAACCGAAAGAAACACATAGTCAGAGGACGACAAGCGCCAGAGAAAAGCTCGCAGGAGGGGACTACTCGAGACATCAAACGGTCGTCGAGCCTCCTCTCGTACCAGTTGCAACAGCCTAGCCTCGCGTTCCTCCGAGGAACCACCTTCCAAGTTTGCAGTGCTCAATAGCGGGGAAGAAGACGGGAGAACAACTGGCTGCGGCACGCCTTCGACGAGGCGGAATTCGGTTCGAAGACTCTCGTGTTGTTGAACT
Source organism: uncultured Acidobacteriaceae bacterium (assembly GCA_963752175.1). GTDB lineage: Bacteria > Acidobacteriota > Terriglobia > Terriglobales > Acidobacteriaceae > Sulfotelmatobacter. The sequence goes on along the minus strand of CAVVXZ010000018.1, from coordinate 324,639 downwards.
ACTTCGCACCACGCGCGCTTGAAATTTTCGGCGGCAAGCGGCCCCGTGAGGCGCACGCTGTAGGAGACGTTGTGAGCCGGATTGCGGGGATGTAATCCCTCCAGCACCCAGAACCTCTGCTGAGAGGCGGACAAAGCGCCTTGACCGGGCGAAGATGTTCCGTCTTGCTGCGCTATGGGGCCTGATGTCATCTTCTTCAATCGGCAAAATTCCCGCCCATTCAGCTTTCCGCCATCTCCGACGAGTCGGGTCTGCTCATCCAACGACTACGGGCCTCATCTGGGATCAATGGGACGTCAAACTAATGAAGCGTTAAAGACAATCCTCCTCCTTAGCGTTAGCGTTGATATGCGCCTTTTGGCGAGTCAGAGCCGAAAGAATGCGCTTTGTCGTTTGCCAGCACGCAACGGGCTAGGAGAAATTGCCTAATCTGCTGAGTCCACATTGCCAGCATCGCTGGGAAGTTGCAAGCCCATATCTCAAACCTTAGTGGCAAGTCAGGACTCCCTTTAGTGTAGGGACCGTAACCCATTGAAATGGTTTTCATTATCGCCTATTCTGGAGGGCTCATTGTGGCCAAGAGTGCGCAAGATCCCCGCATCGCGTCGTGCTCTGGAGTAGACGGATGTCATCGGTCCCGTGCGACAGAGATTGGGACGGAATGACACGGGAGAAGTGATTACTACCTGTCTCTTAAATGGTTTGGGCACGTCTCGATACCAGGCTGCCCTGCCGTCGAGGCTACGCAGTCCGATTCTCCAATTCAGCGAACTTGTTCGGAAGGCCGGGCCCCTTTTTCCTGGATCACCTGAATCAGCTTCCCCCCTGACGTTCTCGGAATCGTACTCACCCACAACAGTTCCTTGGGCATCTCGCCCAACAGGCGATCGAGCACGGTGCGGCAATCCGCCTCTCCGCTCGGAGAAAATCCCTTCCCTTTCAGGAGAATTCGCAATCCGCTCGTCCCTCGATCGATGATCTGGAACTCCTCGACTTCCGGCATCCCCTTAAATAGGTGATTCCAAAAAAGATTGTTGATCAGTCTCCCATTGGGGAGGCGCAGCAGCGAACCCACGCGACCATGCAACTCCAAGATCTCATGAATTCCGGATTCGTTCGCGCCCGCCGGTTCGTACGTCCCTAAATCTCCCACATCGTAGCGGAGAAACGGCGTGCCGCGGCAGATCGTGCTGGTCCAGAGCAGCCGTCCCGATTCGCCCGGTCCCACCGGCTTGCCGTCGTCGTCGACAATTTCCGCGAAGAGCCATGGCCGAAGGACACTTAGAGGCCTATCCGCTTGGAATTGGCAGGCCAGCGTGCCGAGTTCGCGCCCGCCGTAGCGGTTGAGCATCGCCACGCCAAACGCTGAACGAAACACGTCAGCTTGTTCGCGAAACAGCATTTCGCCACCGTTCCACGCTGTCTTCACGATTCCGGATTCCAAACTCGTTTTTGTTTCCAGCACCGCGCGAGCGACATATTCCAGCATCGACGTGAATCCACAAATTGCAACCGGCCGATGGCGCCGAAGCAGACCTAGAACACGCTGCGTAGTCTCGGGAGTCAGCCGATAGCCGTCCACCGGGTAGTCCCGGCAAAGATCGAGGTAGACCTTGGTGCGCCACGGCGTGCTCTTGCCAATGTCGCGATCCGACCCCCAAACGATGATCGTCGCCATGCCGGGGCGCCAGCCCATTCGCAAGCGCGTGTAGTAACTGGCCGCGCTCCGCGCGCGCAGCATCTCGCGATCGTGCAAAAATCGGGTGGGCTCGCCGGTCGACCCTCCCGACGCATCAAGCTGGCCCTCCAGTCCGAATCGGCGCTTCATCTCGGCCGGTTCGAAGTGCTCTCTCAGTGTGCCTTTACTCACAATGGGAAGTGTGGGCCATACATCCCACAATTCTTCGGGGGTTCTTGCCTTTGCGGCTTCCAGCCATTCCGGAAGCGCATCCTCACGGGCAGCGAAGTACCGCAACTGCGCCAGCAATCGTTGCCCTAATTGGCGGCGCTGCTCGTCCGGGCGCAGCCGCGGAAACTCATCCAACTCCGCCCAAGGCCGTGCGCTTCGGCGCAATCTGCGCTTCCACATACAGCGGCTAACGAACTCCCTGAGTCTCTGCGGCATCCAGTTCGCAATGTCCTTTCCAGCCCTCCGCAGGCATAAAAGCACGACCGCCGATCGGGAAGATTTCCTCTTCCGACAGGTCCGCTTCCTTGCTGCGCAGGTGAATCTCCGATGGCGGATAATCCGCCAAAGCTTGTGAGAAATTCGAGAACGCCTCTCGTATCAGGGGAATTTTCTTGGGATCGAACCCCATCAGCCGAGCGTGCACCCATTCCGCCGCCGCCGGATTCACAGATCCGGTCAAATAACCAGAAGGAACGGGCGTTGGCTGCATCGGCCCTTCTCCCTCCCCGGCGATGAGTCCATCTGTAATCGAGATTACCTGCCGCTGCGGTTCGTCCGCGAGCGTGCCATCCAGACGACCATACCTCGTGATTCGGTGGAGATCGAGGCATGTTCTCCAAATCGTGTCGTTGCCATACCACGACCCTTCCATATTCCGGTCGTACCCCACAGCCACTGCGAGGCGCGACATCATGTACGCCAATTTCGAAACCAGCACTTGGAGCTGCCCTGGATCCAGACGATTCGCCGTATCCAGCAGGGTCTCCGCACCGCTTTTGAGCCGCGACGCCCCTTCGTAACAGTCCCCGCCACTTGCACCTCCGCCTTTCCGGTGATGCGGCAAATATTCCTTGTGGCCGTTGATTCCTACAAGGTTCTTGAGCGCGCCCGTCACGCAAGCCTTTTTGTGGGTCTTCAGCTTCGGCAGATTCAGGATCGTGTCGGCCTCGATGATTTCGCGGGCGATCATGTACTCGTGGTGACCCGGGCTGTGGGTTCGATGCATCAGATCCGGGTTGTACATCGTCACACGAAACTTCTCAGCTTGCGGCGCGAGCGGCTCCAGAAGGCTTTCCCGTTTCAGATCGAACAGAACGAAATGCTCCAGCCCGCGGTTCCCTTCAATCCTAGCTGCCCCCATTTTGCCACCTGGAAGCACGGTGCGACGAAAATCGCGGATGTCCACATCCATTCCGCGGCTTCGAAATCGCCCCACGATCGCATCGATTTCGCAAATGCGGCGCAATTCCCCAAAATTGCACCCTTGTACCGGAGCGTCACCCACCACGACAGAACCGGGATGCGCCAGAGCCAGGTACTCGAGCCCGGCCTCGATCACCGCCGCGTGCGTCACCATGCAATCCATCCCCGCACCAGATTTATTCCAGTGCAGCACCCAATTTGGTTTGAGCACGACTCGGGAATCCGCGCAGACGAATTTCTCCAGCGGATTCCATGCCGCGGAGCCGAAGTGTTCCGCGTCCAGCCCCCAGACGCGAAACAGCTCCCGCATCGCCGCCAGTGCCACGGTGTGCGCTTTCCCCCCGGGCAGCTCCGGTGCCGGAACAGGATCGCTCAACAAGCCATAATCCGGGCGAACCGCTCGCGCCAGGACAACCAGTCTCTCTAGATCGTTTCCATTTCTGGAGAGACCCCCGGCTAAGGGCTTCGGAGATTGGGAATGGTCCGGCATTTAGGAAATTGCCTCGAGAAGAATTGCTTTAATTCACCTTTGCGCGGTGTTTTAGCCTGATGCTGTTCCGCCACACTGTACGGTATACACAGCCTTTCCACCTATTCAAAGTCTATATCCGACACGCTCGCAAGGTCACCGCGATTTGGGTACTGCAATCGACCGTCACGGGCCTGACGAGCGGCCGTGTAGTAAATTGGGAAATTCTCTCCAACAATGTCCCCTTGGCTCTTGTGGTCCGCGGACACTTTGCAACTGGCGGTCGGCGGTTGCACTCAAGAGAATGAGCAAAACAGTCGAGCACGTTCAAAATCGAGCTATTCTACTCCAGAACCCTAGAAATCCATCCGAAAACCGGTGTTTCGGTGCTGAGGAAAGTGCGCTCGACTGGATGGCTTGTTGTGCGCCTCGCATTCATTACCCTGCGCCTAACCCTGCGGCTAAGTCGGGGTTGGCGTTCAGGCGAAGAAATCGGGCCCAAAAGGTCGAAAGGGCCGCCAGAAAAACGTGGGCGGGCTGTACCGAGGCCTGGGCTGCGGTGGCGGCGTCGGGGCTCTGAGCCCGCCGCTGGCAGTACCCGACCACCAAACTCAGGTTCGCCACTACCGCCGCCATCACCACCTGCCAGCGGGTCTTCTTTTTCCCGAAGTAGCGACTTTGGCGAATCCCTAATCCCACCAGGCGCGCAATCCGATGTTCCACCACCACCCGCTCGCGCAAGCTCTGCCGCCCCGCCTCGGTTTGGTTATGGGCGCGGGCCTGTTGCTGCAGTCGTTCTTCGGCTTGGATGCTGATACTCCGCGGCCCTTGCCCACGGACGCATTGCGAGCGCAGGGGACAGGCCTGACAACTGGCCTGGGAAAAAAGAAATTGGCCCCCTCGACCTTCTCCGGCGGAGCGATAGTCGCGCGTACTCTGGCCTGCCGGGCAACGCACTTCCATCGGATCCAAATCGATCTCAAACTCACTCTTGGAAAAACAATTGCGGTTGTGACTGGCCGGCACCTTGGCCGTCAGGATTCGTTCTTCCTCCGCAAAGACTCGCCGCGTCGGGCCGCCTCCGTAGGCACAATCGCCCACGGTTTCTTCTACCTTCGCCTCCAGCACTCGTTCGCTTTGCTGCACCAACTCCAGAGCTTTCTCCTGATCCCCAGCATTGCCCGCCAGCACCTCCACCCCCGTGATCAACTGACTCTCCATCTCCACCGCCACCGCTGCCTTGTGTCCGTTGAAGCGCTTGCTGGCGCTCTTGCGTCCATGCCGCATCTCCGGATCGTGAACACTGAGAACCCGATCCTTGGCGGTACCCGACTTTACTTGAAAGCCGCCTCCCGGCTTTTCTTCCACATCCTGCGCGATCAGCCGCAGCAGCAAAGCGGCGGCGGCGGCAATGGCTTCCGTCTGCGCGGGATGCTGCTTTCGGATCTCCTCCGCCAGGCTCAGCAGGCGCCGCCCGTCCTGCACGATCTCGGTTAACAACTGCTCCCGTTGCCCTTTGTCGTCCCAGTCAATCCCGGCTTCTCCCTTCAGGCTGCTACCAAAATAGCGACTCAGCCCCTGCTTCTCGGCCCACGCCGTAATCTCTTCTTTTTCCTTCTCTACCTCCGCCAACCGCCGCCCCAACATCTCGATCCCTTCTCCCAGCAGATTGTAGGTGTCCTGCACCGCTCCCTTGCCCAAAATCGGCGTCGTATCCAGGGCCACTCGAATCTTGCGATTCTGCAAATATCCGGCGCGCCGGGCCTCTGCGATCGACTTCTGCAAGATCGGCTCTTCCATTTCGTGCAGCACCAGCTTGGCCTCAAACTCCTGCAGCGCGCTCTTCTGCATCGGTACCTCTTCCAGCTCCAGTCCCAAGGCTACCTTCCAGCGCAGATCGTACTTGGTCCGCTCCACCGCCTCGGCAAAACTCACCCCCTCGTAGGCCCGTAAGAACAGCACACTCACCGCCACACTGGGAGGCACGGATTGGCGTCCATTGTTCGGGCAGTACAAAGCGGCAAAGTCTTCATCGCGAAACATCTGCTCCCGGTTCTGCGCCAGATACCCGTACAGGGTGTCCCGGCCCACAAAGTCGAGATAGACATGATGGGCGGCAAACAGCTTGTCTTGCGCAGAACGCTTGCCCATCATGGCCGCTGCTCCCGGGCCCGCCGCGCCCTTTTCCGGGAGGAGGGCTGGGGCACAGCCGCGCCCTGGAGCTGCTTCCGTTCCGGCAAACGCACTAACAGCAAATGGGTGCGGTCGAGCACTTTCCAGGTCACGGTCTCGCCCGACTCTAGATCCAAGGCGGAAGCCAAGGGCAGGGGGATGTTGGCATACACTTGCACCGTCCCGCCCTGGCGCCGGATACCTTGTAAACGGGTGACGTAATGATTTTCAAGATCTTGCATGTCTATGTAATAGCATAGACATTAATTTGTGTCAAAATTATAATGTGCTCTATGTTATCGACGACCCCCAGTAGCACAGGCGAACTGCTCATACAGCAAGGCGAGCTGGCTGGGCGCAGGTATCGGTTTGAAGCCATCGTTTGCGAGAACCCCACCTGCCGGTGCGACCACGTTACCCTCAAGTGCTTCCCTGCGATGCCCCAAGCGAGCCTTTGTGCCCCCATCGTCGTAGGCCTGGAGATGGATCTGGAACGACAGGAGATTACCAATTTACAGGAACTAAAGGCCGATCCCACGGCATGGGCTCTGGCGACCGCAGTTGCGGCTGAAAGTGGCGAAGAAGAATGGAGTCAGCTCAAACGCATCTACTGGGAACTCAAACAGTATTGGACGGAACACACGGACCTGGAGCAGGTCGAGATCTCGTTCCCACCAGAAGCTCTGACTGGCGCCATGGTCGGATATCCAGACGTTTTTCCGTTTGCCAGGCGGCTTGAGTTCACTCATGGGCAGGAACCTTGGCTGAGCGACGACCAATACTGCTGCAGTCCGAAATGCCTGTGCCAGGAAGCCGTTCTCTCGTTTATTCGCCTTTCCCAGCGAGCGGGACGGGAACCCCTGCGGCCGACCCTGTCGCTCTCTTACCGATATCGCGAGGGCAAGGTGCCTTGGGTCGATCCAGAAAAGAACCCTCGGTATTCCGGACAGGACTTGTTGCAATCGTTGAAGAATGCCCGTCCCGACTTAGATTCGCTGCTTGCCAAGCGGCAGGGATTGCTCAGGCGGTTGTGTGGCCGTACCGTGAAAAAGCAGACGCTTCCGACCGCGACGCCCAAAATTGGTCGCAACGACCCCTGCCCTTGCGGCAGTGGCAAGAAGTGGAAAAGATGCTGCGGAGCCTGATACATGACGTGCGCACAGGTGCTGCCCACCCGGTTTGCGCTCGAAAGAAATTGGATCCATATAGGGAGCGCGCAGATACTCGCGCACCGGGACCTTCAACCTACGGCAGCTTTCTACCACCGAAAGGATCGCTCCGATCTTCGGTCCCGCCTGTTTTTCTTGGGAAAGCCGTCAGACTGATTGGAACATCCTTCCCGTGGGGGGCCTTTCCGGATGAGTCTCTAGAGAAGCCGAAAAGCCGGGAAGGCATAAGGCTTTTGGGATGTGCTTGCCAAATTCCGAACCGACCTCTGCTGTCGAAGCGTCAAAGACCAGGGTGGAGACGGCTTGCTTCACCCAGGAGGTGGCGGATCGAGCCGAGAAAACAAACTGGACCTATCGCGACTTTCTCGCTTTTCTGCTGGCCTGCTCGCGGATGGGAGCAAAGTCGAGTCGGAGCAGGGAAGAGCCGTTAAGAACGATGTGGCTGATCTTAACCGCTCCGCGTGCGGTCCGCATCGTAACAGTTCATGGCGGCCGGTCTAGCCGAGGGGTGGTCGATTCCCTACTTGATCAAGCTCGACCCGAGATGGAATCGCGCGGCCGTAACGCAGAGCCTTGTAGACCCACGCAAACAGCGCCGAGTTGATCATGCAGAAGTAGTAGGGGAGTCGCAGGATTTTTGGCTTGAGGCTGACCATGGCGCCTAGTACAGCGAGCCCATAGAAGAGCACTTGCCCAAGTAGCAACCCGTTGTAGGGGAACTGCCCGCGCAGGGCGATATTCGCTGCGAGCGCGATGAGCATAAACACTGGCACCAACAGCCGCCCGGTCTTGTGGGAGAGCAAGCAGAACAGGACAAACGGTCGGGGCGGCCAGATTAGGCTCTTGATTTCCCGTAGTTGCTCGATGTTTCCCGCGGTGATCCGCACTCGGCGGGAGAATCCTTCCATTTCATGGGCTTCTTCGTAAGCCACGGCAGCTGGTTCGTACGCCACTCGATAGCCGCGCTCGAGGATGCGCATGGGGATCGTGAAGTCGTCGTTAATCGTCTCTGCCGAGGGAAATGGATACAGCGCCCGGCGGATGGCATAGAGAGATCCATGCGCGCCTGTGAATGCGCCGAGCCTGGCCTCCTGCACCTTCAGGAACGTTTCGTAATTCCAGTAGAGATCCTCTTGCGCTCCGAGGCGGGCTTGATCCTTCTTCAGCAGGCGGTAAACCCCGCTGGCCGCGCCGACGCGAGGGTCGCTGAAGTTCTGAACCAGCCTGCGGATGGAGTCAACAGACAGCATGCTGGAGGCGTCGGAAAATGCCACGATGTCACCGCGCAATTCCCGCACTGCGTCGTTCAGCACCGCCATCTTGCCACGATTTTCATCGAAGTCGAGAAGACGAACTCGTCCGGCGGCTTCGCCTTCGCCAAAAGAGCGGACGATTTCCGCGGTGGCGTCCTTTGACCCGTCAGATGCGATCACGACTTCCAAGTTGTCGACCCGATAATCGAGTGCGAGAGTATTGCGGATCTTGTCCGCTATAACTGCTGCTTCGTTGTACGCCGCCACGAGCAGGGAAACGGAGGGTTCAACCGGCTGCTGGAGAGGCGTCGAGCGAAAAATCGCTTGCAGCCCCCACAGCAGGATGGGGTAACCGATGTAGACGTAAACGGTAAATCCGGTTGAGATCCAGAACAGGAGCTTGGCCATCTTAGATTGCGGTGGACCGGATGCAGTGCAATTGCCCTAGTACCTCGCGCGAGTCCACGCGGAAGCCCGCGCCCTGCAAATAGTCTTCCACCTGGGCCAAGTGCCAGAAATAGACCGGGCAGCCGTCCGCTTTCAGCCGCACTTTGCGAATTGCAGCCCGCAGGGTTGCGGCACGGGGCCAGGCAGACAGGAAGGTCGTCCTGGTAAGCTTGCGGATCACCTGCAACCTCGGCAACGGATCTGCGACGTAGTCCCAGAAGCCGATGGCGATCACCAGGTCAAACCGCTCGTCCGTCTTCCAATCCAGCACATCTCTCAGGACGAACTTGCATCGATCCGCGACTCCCTCTTTGTGGGCCAACTGCGCGCCCAGTTTCAGCATCTCCGGCGCAAAGTCGACGCCGGTAACCTCTGCGCCTCGTTTGGCCAGGCTGGTGACGAATCGCCCGGATCCGCACCCGATATCGCATATCTTCATCCCACGAGCGTCGCCCACCTGGCTCATCACCCATTCGAAACGCTGGTAGATGTCCCGGCGCAGCCAGCGGTCCAGGCCGCGCGCAATTGGGTTCTTGTTGCCCGTATAGATGGCATCGAACTCATTTGCGATGTTGTTCCAGTATTCCGCTATTTGCTGGCTTTCATCAGTTCTTATGTTGGTTCCAGGCATAGAAGTCGAAATCCTTGGCTGTGTCGGCTAGTCCGCTTTCTCGGAAACTGGTGTACTTTCCTTCTTGCAAAACGCTTTGGAAGCGCTCAAAAGTCCGCGACAGATTGGTGTAGTGGCGGAGACGAGAACTCAAACGCCCCGGCAAGCGGGGCTGTTCGGGATCGATCTCCCACGGATGGATGTAGATCACGACGGGCAAACCCTCTTTTTGTACGCGTCTTATCCCCACACGCGTGTACAGCCGCGGCAGCAGGCGAAGATAACCGCCCCCTCCCACCGGGAGGTTGTATCCCGCCAGGCGAAACGTGGTAATGGGAAACTCCGTCATTGTGCCGGAAGGCGTCTGAAAACGGAAGGGTGCGCGCGGCGCACCCGGCATTCCGTAGCGGTCATGATGGATGGGGAAAATACTGGAATCGTAGGAGAATCCCAGCTCGGTGAGGATCTCAAGCGCCCACACGGAACGATCGATCACAGAGTAAGTTGGTGCGCGGTACCCACTTACCGGCTGGCCCGCGATCTGTTCAATAACGTTCTTGGCGCGCCGGGTGTCTTCCCGAAATTCCTCGGGATCCAATTTGTAGATCAAGCGATGCCAGTAGGAATGACAGCCCAACTCGTGCCCTTCTGTTGCGATCGCGCGCACCAGTGCGGGGAAGCGTTCGGCAACCCATCCCAGTACGAAGAACGTGGCGCGCACATTGAGCGTTGCCAGCAATTCCAACAGGCGGCGGGTGTTCGCCTCCACCCGGCTTGTATAGCTGCCCCAGCGCGCGCGGTCGACGACATCGGAAAAGGCTTCTGCGTGGAAATAGTCTTCCACGTCCACCGATACTACATTTTTCGGCATTCTCTCTGACATTCTCGATGGATTGACCCGCGAACGACTCTCGCTTAGTATCGCCCAACTAGCCCCGACACGCAATCTGCGGTGGGTGTCGTTTCTGGCACGGTTGAGCAGCCGAGCCCCGCTAGGCGATGCGCTCACCGCTGGCTTCCAAGGAACTCCCGCGCGCGGAAGTAGTCGTTATGCAGCGTTGGATTCGATGGGGACAAGTTCGTAGCCTAGTCGTTTGGCTTGCCGTTTGAGTTTTGCTTCCAACCTTCTCTCCCTCTGGGCGTCTCTGGCTTCCCAGATGGTCTCGTCATATTCGACTTGGTTTTTGATGATGGTGTAAAAGATCGTTGCGATCTTGTGGGCGGTTGCCATGGTGGCAGCTTTGGGGCCCAGCTTGGCTTTCATGCGGCGCAGGTAGTTGCCTAACGGGCGTGCGGCTATGATGGAGGGAAAAAGCTGCCAAGCGGAATAAATGGCCAGCCCGGTTTTTGACCCTTCGTGCTCCCCGCCACAGCAGTTTCCCGCCGCTGATGTCGTTGTCCGGACAGAGTGCAAGCCAGGAGATAAAGTGTGCTGCGGTGGGCCGGTTCGACATGTCGCGGCCTACCTCACTGAACAGTGGCAAGGCGTTCTCTTCTAATCCTGGAATCTGAGTGACATCCACTCCGAAGAGTTTGTAGGTTTCGGTGCGCATATCGAATTCTGGATGGGGATGTCCGTTCTTCTTTCTCCTTTTGCTCCCGCCTCGATTTCGTTTCCGGTCGGGTGGTAAAGGTCTTTCGGTGGGCTCGGTGCGGGGCTCGAACTCCCGCAGCATCTTCTCGATTTCCAGATCACAGTTCACGATCTGTTGTTGATAGATGCGATACAGATCTCGCGATTGACGGATGGTAAACAGATGCTCGGGCCGCCAGTTGCCTTCCAGCGATTTTCGGATGGTCTCCACGTCGGCTTTGATGTGTGGATCCCTCAGCTTGGCGAGTTCTGTGCCGTCTCTTTGCCCAGCCAGGATGGCGTCCACAATGGCACGGCCCGTCACCCCGGTAATGTCACTGATGACATGGTGCAGGTTCATTTGTGTCAGCGCCTTGTGCATGTGCTGCACGTGTTGGCTGGCCGCCGAGACCAATTCGTTACGGTGCCGCAGCACGGTCCGCACGGCGCAGACGTCCTGCCCAGGCCGAAATGCAGCCCGCAATAATCCCACGGAGTACACTAATGTAGTGTCTCATAAATAGCTGGAGTTATTAATGAAAATGGAATACCCTTGGGTGCATGTCGCGCCAAGCTCAGCCCATTGCCCTGAGGCCGGCAGAACGACTGGAATTGCAGCGCTGGGTTGCGGCGCATGGCACGCCGCAACAAGTGGCGCAGCGCTGTCAAATCATCCTGTCGGCGGCCGAAGGCCAACAGGACAAAACGATTGCTGCAGGCTTGCAGATCAACTTTAAAACCGTGGCATTGTGGCGGGCCCGTTTTCGCAGCGAAGGCACCGATTGTTTGTGGGAGGTGGCAGCGGGGCGGGGACGTAAGCCGCACTATTCGGACGAAAAGATCAAAGCTATTATTAACGCCACACTACAAACTCGCCCCGCAGGAGCCACGCACTGGAGTTGCCGAACCTTGGCCGAGCAACAAGGTGTCAGCAAGGACACGATTAATCGAGTGTGGCAGAGTCATCAGCTCAAACCCCACCTTCAGAAAACTTTCAAACTGTCTCGTGATGCGAAGTTTTTGGAGAAGCTGAGCGATGTAGTGGGGCTGTACCTTAATCCGCCCGAAAAAGCCCTGGTGTTGTGCGTGGATGAAAAGAGCCAGATTCAAGCTCTGGATCGAACCCAGCCAGGATTGCCGCTAAAAAAAGGCCGCTGCGGAACGATGACGCATGATTACAAACGCAATGGGACTACGACGCTATTTGCCGCCTTGGAAGTGGCTCAAGGCAAAGTGGTCGGACAGTGCTTCGCCCGGCATCGCAATCGGGAGTTTTTGAAATTTCTGCGACGTTTGGATCAAGAGTTTCCCGGCGATATACCGCTGCATCTGGTGATGGACAATTACGGTACTCACAAACATCCCAAGGTTCAGGCTTGGTTGAAGACGCATCCGCGTTTCCTACCTCATTTTGTTCCGACCAGCTCCAGTTGGTTAAATCTGGTGGAGCGGTGGTTTAGCGAACTGACGAGCAAGCGCATACGACGTGGAACGTTTCTCAATGTGCCTGAACTCATCACGGCTATTGAAGAGTTTATGGACACCTGGAATCGGAATCCAAAACCATTTGTCTGGACAGCTACCGTGGATTCGATCGTGGAGAAACTGCAACGGTGCCGGCAAACCCTCGAAAACATCCAGCCGGGATGCACCCTGCCGCGTTCACGAAAAAGGAGGAAAAAATAACTCCAGTCGTTTAGGCGACACTACACTAGATTATTGAATCTTAGAGGGCTTTCTTATTATGATGATCTTGAGAGCCTGTGCCGTCCATGACGGGACTCGCTGCAACCTCCGCTCTACTTAGAAGGTGTGGAAGCTAGTTGTGCAAGTCTTGTGGGCCACTTTGCCGAGCGGGTATCACTAACAGCCGGCGACAAGGCTTTCAAAACTGAGCCGATGGTCAGCGCGGCACATACCAGCAGTTCCCACTCCATTGCGTACCGGTACTTTGATGACCACTGAATCATGTAATAGACCAGTGGGAAACTGATCCAAGTCAGAAGAAACAAAGTAGCCACCAGGGGATGGATGCGAAACATCAGTCCGAGACCGATCAGCGCGAGAACCGAAAGTCCCAGACCGGCAGCACGATGGAAGGCGTTCCGACCAGGCGGGAACCACCAAGCCAAAAGGCGTAGCAAGGTAAGATGGGCGAATTCTCCCGGATTGCTGCGAATCCATGCCTCTGCTTCTGTAAGCTTCATCTGGTTATACCGCACTTCTCCCATTTGCAGAACAAGTTGTGCCTCGCGCAGGTTCAATGAGGGATGGGGAACGTCAAACCCCAAATTGGTTTGCATGTCGAATGCTCTCCCCGGGCCATTCGACAGCCAGAGTTCGAGGCCGAAATTGCTTCGTGTGGCGATCAACTTGCCGAAGCGAATATAGTTGCGGATCGTCCACGGCGCCAGGAACGTAAAAACAACGAGCAATAGAGCCATCGATTGCTGTAAGTAACGACGCCGTGCACTCGCTGACACGGCGATCAGCCCCGACAGTAAGAAGACTGCAAGGATGGGGAAAAAGGCGGGTTGCAACAGAATAGCCACACCCCACAAAATTAGGTACAGACGCGGAGTTCGTTGCAGCCACGAATGCTCGCTCCAGATTCGAACGGTCATCCAGGTCAGAATCAGAAGTGCAAGGGCTTGCCAGGGGCCGTCCCAGTTTCCTCGTAGTTCCGTTTGCAACGCACTAATATAAACGGTCCCCAAGATTCCGGAGATAATCCCGACGGCACGGCCGAGCCCTGCTGCCATGCAAAAGCGAGGAAGCAGCGCACATCGAAGGGCCGTTGCTGCACATGCAAGCAGGATCTTGACCGCCTCCGCAGCCGGTCCGGTGCCGAAGACGAGATAGAGGAGGCTCAGGAAAACCGGGTAAAGAGGCATTTCGTGCGCCGTAGGACCCGTGCGAATAAGATACGGATTGCCATATTCGTGATACTTGACCAGCGAGAACGCGATGCGGACCATCTCATCGCGTTGGAAGTTGCGGAAGAAGCCCGCTTTCCACGCCACGACCGCGCGCAGCCCGAATGCGAAAAAGAAGATAGCCAGAGAGAAGCGTTTAAGCACGTATTCCTTTTTTGACTTCGAAACGGCAGTCATTGTAACCCATCTCGCCTGCTCGCGACGTATTGAATGACTCTCATCTGGAGCGCCTCCAACGGTCTGCGATCCGCACCGGCACTGGGGTGAATCCAGGGGAAAGTCCTTGCCCCCTGCGTTCCGCAGATGAAGAAGCCCGTTTGCCCGCAAGCGCGGGCGGCTTCCTTCTAACGGCTTTATCGAACGCACGCCGCATCGCCCTACTCCCCTCCATCTTCCTCGTGAAGGCGCGCCTCCGACAAAGCACTAGCGTTCATCGGGTAATGGTAGTGCGCAGGTACTGAACCTCAACCAAGCGTTTTCGGAGGAAACCATCTGAGCGATTTCCGCAATGCCAGTCATCCAGGAGTAGCAAACCAGTTGGGGATCCAGAGACGGCAGCCCGTCAGGTTCCTCCGGGTATCGGCTCGAAGTGGTCTTCCACCCGAGCAGGCAGCGCGTGCCGTCGAGTTTCCCGATGGCATCGATGTAGGCCGACGAAGTCGTTCTTTTCGGCAATTGGCCGGGTGAATTCGATCTGCAGATTCCGTCGAGGGTGGTGGACATGGATACGATCGTCCTGGCAGAATCGGTTAACAGCATGATTCCTTGTCGAAGCATGCAGTCACAAGAGTCTCGGTTGGAGTACTCCAATCCTTGGTTCTGACACTCGTCGAACATGACCGCTCCGGGGTCTTCACGGCGAAACAGCGCACGCAAAGCTCGTTCGAAGGCGCGACCGAACAGCCACGCAGTTTTAATCAAACCATGGCAGCCCAGCTTCGACGTGGGCTACACGAATGCCAAGCTTAACGGCGGTGATCGCGGTGGCAAGGGTGGAATTCACGTCGCCTACAACCAACACCAGGTCGGGCTGGTAGTCGAGCAGCACCGGCTCCAGGCGCTTCATGACTTCGGCGGTTTGCTCGGCGTGGCTTCCAGAACCGACTTGAAGGTTGACGTCAGGCCGCGGCAAACCGAGTTCGGCGAAAAACTTCCAGAGAGAAGTTCGTCGTAGTGTTGACCGGAGTGGACAAGGCAATGCTGCAGGTCCGGGAACTTTTTCAGCGCATCAACAATGGGCGCGATTTTCATGAAGTTCGGACGCGCGCCCACCACGCTTAGGATCTTGCTGGGTGCGCCTCGCGAGTTGTGCCCGGTCCCAGTTTGTCCGTGAACAGCCACTCGATCAATCCTTTTCGCGGCGGAATTGAAAAGTTCGGAGATGCCGTAAGAGCCTATCATCCAAGAAAACAAAACTAAAATTCCGAAGCCCGCCTCCCTTAGCCGGGATTGCCGCGGAGTCCTCAACTTGGGTTGCGAGTCAGGACGGACTCGTTTCACCCTGCGTGACCGCTTCGAATGAGGTCAGACTGATCGTGTTTGTTCGACAGCGCGGACGTGTGGTTCCACAAGATTCATGAGTTCGTCTCGCAGAAGAGGTCCACTCGCCAGCAGACCCGACAGGAGCGGATCACGGCGATTCGCGGTCAGGTCGGCTTTCTCCAATGTGCTGACGAACCCACCCGCACTCCGCACCAGGGCCGCCCCCGCCACAACGTCCCACTCGTTCTTCGGTGTAAGAGTGAAAGTAACGTCAGCCAGGCCAGCTGAGACCAACGCCAGTTTATAGGCGACCGACCCCACCGCTTTGATTTTGAACGGACCGTTCTCAAACTGCTTCCACTCGCCACGCTTCACTTCACTGCGGCTGGCAAGGATCAGGGCTCCGTCCAGTGTCTTCCGTTGGCTGGGGCGGGAGAGCTGACCGTTGTAGAGTACGCCAGTGTCAATAGCCCCCAGGAAAGTTTCCTTCGTTGCGGGGTTGTAGATTCCGCCCGCCACGGGCTTGCCGTTTTCGGCGAAACCAATCGAGACACAGAATTCTGGCAGGCCTTCAACGAACTCACGAGTGCCATCGAGGGGATCCACGATCCAGACCCGCTCCTTGTCGAGACGAGAGGGATTGTCCGCAGTTTCCTCCGAAAGCCAGCCTTCGCCATCACGCAGCAGGTTCCGGCGCAACACGGCGTCCACGGCGCGATCGGCCTCGGTCACGGGATCGTGCCCGATTTTGTATTCCGTTTCAATCGCGCCCGGTGTAAAGCGGGCGAAGACGGCGCGGGCAGCGTCCAATGCAGCTTCGATGCGCTGCAGGATGTCGGCGTAAGTGGAAGAAGAAGTCATGTTTTCCTGAATCATGTCGGCAGAATTGATATTGGCAGAATCATGCCCACAACATGCGGGCTCCGGTGATCAACAGCAGGGCGCAGAGAATTCGGCGCAACCATAGCATGGGAACGCGGGTAGCCAAATGCGAGCCAAGCAGCCCGCCGGGAATAGAGCCAATCAGCAGAGACACGACGAGCCCCGGATTAACGTTGCCCAGGCGGAAGTGAAGGAATCCCGTGACTCCCGTAAGAATGACGGCGTGTACGATGTCGGTGCCGACGTTTACCTTGGGCGGGTAACTGTAGAACAGCAACATCAACATCATGATGATGCTGCCGGAACCCACCGAAGTCATGCCTACTAGAAAACCCGCAACCAGGCCAATCACCGCCATGCCCATGAAGCTCTTCGAGGTGGGCGGGCGATTGACCACCCGCTCTTCGATTTTTCTCTGGAACAGCAAGAGCGTGGGTATCACGATGAGCAGCACGCCCACCGCGGTCTTGATAAAGCTGTTGACGCCGTCCCCGTAGAGATGGCGAATATGCATCAGCAGCTTGACTCCAGCGATGGCGCCTGGAATGCTGCCGATGGCAAGGGCGATCACGACCTTGCGACGTACAGTGCCCTTCTTGAGGTGTAACAGGCTGGCGGGAATTTTCGTGAAGAAGTTGAACAGCGCGTCGGAACCGACGGCCATGATAGCCGGCACTTTCAATCCGAAGATCAGAATGGGGAGCAGCAGAACGCCGCCCCCCACGCCGCTCATGCCGATGAGGACGCCCACGACGAAGCCAACCAGAATTTTGGCCGCTAGCAGTGGCATAGTCGATCCCTTTTTGCCTTACCCTCTTCCGTTCACTCCGATGAAGCCTTCGCGCTCCAGGTGAAGGATGATTTCCTGGGCGGCTTCCTCGGCTGACAGTTCGCCGGTGTTAATCGTGACGTCGGCATCCGCCGGAACTTCGTAAGGATCGGAGATCCCAGTAAATTCCTTGAGAATGCCGGCGCGTGCCTTGGCATAAAGGCCCTTGCGGTCCCGTTGTTCGCAAACTTCGACCGTGGTAGCGATGTGCACCAGGATGAAGCCTCCGTAAGGCTCGATCATCTGGCGCACGTGTTTCCGAGTCGCATCATAGGGCGCGATCGGCGCGCAGATCGCGATGCCGCCGTTCTTCGTAATTTCCGACGCGACGTATCCGATGCGGCGGATGTTGATGTCGCGATGCTCCTTCGAGAATCCGAGTTCCGACGAAAGATGCTTGCGCACCAGGTCGCCGTCGAGCAAGGTGACCGGACGTCCGCCCACTTCCAGAAACTTCGTCATCAGGACGTTGGCGATTGTGGATTTTCCCGAACCGGAGAGTCCGGTAAAGAAGATGGTTACACCCTGCTTCGCGCGCGGCGGGAAGCTGCGCCGCAGTTCGTGAACCACTTCCGGATACGTGAACCACGCCGGAATGTCGCGGCCTTCGCTCAGCCGATCGCGCAGTTCGGTGCCGGAAATATTCAGAACTTTGTCGCCTCTCTTGACTTCATCGTCGGGGACGTAGCGGTCTTCATCCTCCAGGTAGACCATCATGCTGAAAGGCACCATGGTGACGCCAATGTCGGCTTCATGCTTCTTAAAGGTTTCTTGGGCCTCGTAGGGGCCGTAGAAAGGCTTGCCGTCGTCTTTGCCTGGGCCAGCATGGTCGCGGCCAACAATGAGATGGGTGCAGCCGTGGTTCTTGCGAATGAGAGCGTGCCAGATGGCCTCGCGCGGTCCGCCCATGCGCATGGCAAGAGGTAGCAGAGATAGCTTCTGGGTTCCCTGCGGATATTTCGAACTCAGCAATTGATAGCAGCGCACGCGGGTGTAGTAATCCACGTCGCCGGGTTTGGTCATTCCGACCACGGGATGAATCAGCAGGTTCGCTTCGACTTGCTTGGCTGCGCGGAACGTGAGTTCCACGTGGGCGCGGTGCATGGGATTGCGTGTCTGGAAGGCAACTATTCGGCGCCATCCGAGACGGGCGAACTCAGCGCGCAGTTCCGCCGGCGTGAAGCGCAGCGTACGGAAGTCATAGTGGGAAGGGCGCTGCAAGCCCTCGACGCGCCCGCCTACGTACCACGGGTTCGCCTTGTTCATGGTGTAGTCGGCGCCGGGATGGGCTTTGCTGGTGCTGTTGAACACTGCTTTGGCTTCGGCTGCCCGGTCGGCTTGCCAGACTTCCTCAACGTGCAACGCGGCCAGCATCACGCCCTCGGCGTCGCGCAGCGCGACTTTGCTGATGCCAGCCGTGAGCTTCTTGGCAAATTCTTCAGTGACATCGAGCGTGATCGGCATAGGCCAGAGAACTCCACTGGCCAGCCGCATGTTATGGCAGACGCCTTCGTAATCGGCTTTGGTCATAAAGCCGTGCAGCGGAGAAAAGCCTCCGCTCATCAGCAGTTCGAGATCGCAAACTTGACGGGCAGTGAGGTCCCAGGATGGCCACTCGCGCGAGTGGGCTTTCAGTTCTGCGGCTTTTTCCGGTTCCGCAAGCAGATTGACAAGTTCGCCGCCGTGCGGAGCAATCAAGTGACTAGAAGAAGCAGACAAGAGCGTGAACCTCCAAGATTCGTTAATTTTGGATTGAATGCATGTAAATTCAGTGTCCCGCAGAAGGAATCGATGATGACTTCCGGGCTAATGGGGAGGGACATACTAACGAGGCTACAAATCTGTTGCGGGCCAATGACCCTAATTAACCCCAGTGCACACCAAAAGATTACACCTCATATCGTACGCAAGTGCCATGCCGCAGGGCTTTTAGCCATTGTACTGTAAATTGATAAGGATAAAGGGTGAACCACGAAGTTTTCGGGGCGTACACGGTTATTGACTGCCTCGGGTGCGCAAAATGCTGCGCACAGCGAAGCTGTTTTTTCTTCTGAAAACGCATAGTGTGCAAGGCATTGCACACTGGAGTCCACGCCAATTTTTTGGGTGGGGTGGGGTGTGATGCGAACGACCTAAGATTTCAGCCGCCATCCCTGTCCTCGAACGCACAGAGCGGCGACGTAGCCATCGCCGGCCGGCACTTCTTGCAACGACCACTTTGCGGCTTCGGCGTTGTCGGGGCGGGTGGAAAGCAAAGCAATTCCATCCGCTGGTTTCAAGGAAACGTCAAACTCGTGCAGAGGAAGTGACAGGCCGGCTCCTTGGGCCTTGATGTACGCTTCCTTTCGGGTCCAGCAACGGAAGAAACCGTGATATCTCTCCGACGGTGCGAGCGCTACCAGCTGACGCTGTTCCTGTTCTGAAAAGAATCGGCGCGCGATCGCGGCGTGATCGAAATTCTCGCGAAGTTGTTCTACATCGACCCCGAGTGCTCGCCCCCGCGCAAAGGCAAGCAGTGCTACCGCACCCGAATGAGAAACGTTGAACTCCACGTGGCTCCCAGACTGTACAGAAATTAGGGATGGTTTTTCCTTTTCCGAGTAGTGGAACACCAGTTCCGTCGGATTGGCATCAACATAGCCTGCCAAGATTATCCGCAACAAAGCGCGCGTAGGGGTGAAGTATTGACGATCCTGAGAAAAATGAAACCGTAACGCCCGCGCCCGTTCGTCCGCGGAAAGAATCTGCTCCCATTTCTGTTCCCCCATGGCCGCGCTGGCTAGGTCGATCTGCCAGAGATGGACTTCGTTCTCAGGAAGCGCGATCCGCGTCTCGAGCTGAAACGCAGGGTCGGAAATGTTCATCGAGTAGGTCGCCCGCAAAGGTTAAAGCAGTTTAAAGCAAAAAGGTACGATGTCTTCAAGTTAAGCGCAGATAGTGAACGACCAGGCACGAAGCGTGTCGTCTCCCGAAATGTGGTGACGTCAGACTATTGATCTTCCAGCAGGATACTCAGCATTGCTGCGCTGGAAGGGCTTTGGTCATGGATGTCGCTGTTGTGTTGTCGTCCTTGATCCACGGAAAATTTACCCGCCATTAACATGCGGCTCACTGATGACGGTTGTTTCGGGGAAGGGGCGGATCACGTTGAGGTGGATGGATCCGACCTTCACACCTCTGCGTTGGCGAAGATAATCCACCGCAGCTTAATTCGCGGGGGGCCGTTTGCCTTGTGTCGCGCCAACTGCTAATGCAGTGGAATCAGCTTTTGGCAGCACATCTTGGCGTGCAACTGCCGGTTCAGTGATGGAGTATTTCACCAAGCACCAGAGAGCGCGCGCACCGTCTTTCCAGTTGATTTTCTTGCCCTCTTCATACGTACGGCCCCAATAGCTGATGCCGACTTCGTAGATGCGTAGCTTGCGCTTGGCGATCTTTACGGTGATTTCAGGCTCGAAACCAAAACGCTTTTCCTCCAGCGGAATCGACTGGATGACCTCGCGCCGGAAAACTTTGTAACAGGTCTCCATATCGCTGAGGTTGATATTGGTAAGCGCGTTGGAAAGCAGAGTGAGAATCCAGCTTCCCACAGAGTGCCAGAAGTAAAGCACGCGATGAGGGCGGCCGGAAAGAAAGCGCGAGCCGTAGACGACATCGGCACTCCCCCCGATCAATGGCTCCAGCAGCACCGTGTATTCTGCCGGATCGTACTCGAGGTCAGCATCCTGGATGATGACGAAATCCCCCGTAGCCTCTTGAATACCGCGGTGCAGCGCCGCACCCTTGCCCATGTTCTTGGGCTGAAGAAAAACGCGAACCTGGGGATGCTCGTTCTGCAACTTTGCAAGGATCTCCCTAGAGCCATCGCGGGACCCGTCGTCCACGCAAATCAATTCGATCTCCAGTGGAATGCAAAGGACTCTCTCAACCACATGTTGCAGGGTGGCCCGTTCGTTGTACACAGGCATGACGACGGAAAGCTTCATTCTTTTGAACCGTAGTCTAGTCGAAGGGTGTAATACAAATCCAGGCTCGAAGTCCTGATTCCTTGATCCTAGTGCAGTCACGCAAGAGCCGGTGCGGGCGGCGGACGGCAGAGATGAGGAGTTCCTAAGCCCCTGGCGAGCGGGCGAACAGGTGTACAATTCGCTGCCATCGAAATCACAAGGGAACTTGTGCTTAGACGCTTCTCTCTGTCTCTCTGGCTATCTTCTTTTTCGCGTTCTGGCTGCGTCTGCTCGTGGCGTGGAAAGCGGGCTTCTTTAGGAACTTCCAGACCGATGAGATGATCCGCATCGCGCTCTCCGTGGTTAAGTATCACGAATAGGCAATCCGTACATTATTCGCACCGGTTCTACGGCACACGAAATGCCGATTTACCCGCTTTCTTGAGCTTCATCTATTTCGTGTTCCACACTTGCCGTGCGGAAGGGTGAAGATCATTCTTGCATCCGCAGCGACTGCCCTGCGATGTGCGGTCCTTCCTCCCTTTTTGCGTGGCGGCAGGTCTTGGTCGGACGGTCGGTATCATCTCCGGAATCTTGGCAGCGATTTACATTAGCGCCTTGCAAACGGAACTACGAAGAAACTGGTACGGCCCCTGGCAAGCTCTCGTACTCTTGATTCTGATCTGGATGACCATTCGCATCGGGAGCGAGCGTTCCTGGCTGCAGCGTACTCCGTATTCCTCCCCCTCGCAACGCAGCGAGCGAGCGCCTCGCACGAGCGCGAGCGGGCGGGCCCTTGCCAAAACCAATATCCGCAGTGGTGGTGGGAGGGGTAGCAGTTTTCCCGTTTGTATAGCTATCCCCCTCAACTGTCTGACGGGATAGGAGGTAGGAGATTTTGAAACCGGACTCCATGGTGACAAACCAGTAAACATCTACATATCGGGGGTGGGAACTGGGGGTCTCGGAGAGACGGGCGCGGCGGTGCGGGCGCTGGAACTCGGGAGATCATCTCGGTGTGCTTGCGGGATTTACTGGAAGGGGAACGCGCAGGTCCGGCCCGCTTTGCGGACAAACAAAAACGCCCCGGCTGGCATTCTCCAACTTGACATTTGCCTTCTAAAGTCTCCTCACGTCTGCTAGGATCGATGCCGCTGGGCGGGTTGCCGCCAACACTTGTCCAGTACAACTTCCCCCTTCGGTATTACCAAAGCAAGCCCCCCAAATTTGCAGAGGATGCTATGACCTCGCGTCGAGTCGGTGCCCTAATCCGTGCTGTGCTGCTGGTATTTCTAGGTGCTGCCGGTGCAAGCGCCGCACGGGCACAGTCAGTCATCACCTATCACTATGATAACTACCGAACGGGATGGAATTCGAACGAGACAATTTTGACTCCGGCTAATGTGAACAGTTTGACTTTTGGGTTGGTTCACTCCGTAGCGTTAAATGATCAGGTGGACGGCCAACCGCTTTACATGCCGGGGGTGAATATAACTGCTGGGCAGTACCAGGGAACGCACAACGTGGTTTATGTGGCCGCGGAAAGCAACACTATCTATGCGATCGACGCAGAAAGCGGAACGGTGCTGTTAAGTCCCAACTTTGGAACGCCGATTCAAAGACCTCTTGGCTGTAATAACAATGGCCCAAACGTTGGGATCAATTCAACGCCAGTGATCGACCCGACCTCCAACACCCTCTACGTGATGGTGTACGCGCTGCAAAACAACACACCCGCTTATCTGCTTCACGCCTTAGATCTCGGTAGCCTAACGGACACAGTTACGCCGCAATTGGTGACGGCTTCGCACACGCTGACCGACGGTTCTACGTTTAATTTCAACGCGACCTACCAGCGGCAGCGTCCCGGCTTGTTGTTGGCGAATGGTAATGTTTACGCCGGCTTCGGCAGCTTCTGCGATTACAGCCCGAACCTCTCTCGGGGATGGCTTTTGGGGTGGCAGGCGGGAGGGCTGACCCCGCTCGCGTCGAACAACCTCTTCGATATGCTGGTCACTTCTCTCAATAGCTTTTTTCTGTCTTCGGTTTGGATGTCCGGATTCGGCCCATCAACCGATGATTCGGGCAATGTCTTGGTAGTGACGGGAAATTCTGATTACTCCGGGACCACCTATGACGGGGTGACCAATATTCAGGAGAGCGTGATCAAGGTTTCGCCAGACTTGTCTACGGTGCTCGACTTGTTTACTCCATCGAACTGGTCGGCTTTAGACCGGGAGGATAACGATTTCGGCTCCGGAGGGGTGCTCGTTCTTCCCGATCAGCCAGGTTCGTATCCACACCTCGCAGTGGCTGCAGGGAAGGTGGGTTCGATGTTCCTCATGAATGAAGACAGCCTGGGCGGATACTCCAGCCAGACGAACAATGTGCTGGGTACGTATTCGATCGGTGGCTGCTGGTGTGGGCCATCCTATTTTGTGGATCCCGACGATTCGGTCGCGCGGGTAGTGAGCAGCGGTGGATCGACGGTGGAAGTGTGGAAGCTGCAGACTTCGCCTACAACCTCGCTCAAGCTCGTGGCCCAGTCTGCTTCGATTGGAGGGGGACAGGACCCCGGTTTTTTCACCAGCATCTCTTCCAATGGCACGGGCAACGCAATTATCTGGGCATTATCGAGGCCAGCGTCCGGCAATCCGGCCATTTACCTGTATGCTTTCAATCCTGACTCGGGTACGAACATGGAACCACTCTTCAGAGGCCAGGCTGGAGAATGGCCTAATTTTGGGGGGAACTCAAATCTGGTTCCCGTAGTAGCGAACGGCGAAGTATTCGTGGCAAGTCACAATCAACTGCAGATTTTCGGCTTGATAGCACACACGACGACGGTGCTGACATCGAGCCTAAGCCCGTCGAACTATGGCCAATCGGTGACATTGACCGCACAGGTGGCCACGACAGGTTCGACCGCGCCCACAGGGACCGTAACCTTCAAGAATGGAACAACCGGCCTGGGTACGGTGAGTGTGAATGCGAGCGGGGTCGCGACGCTAACGGAAACAATCCTGCCGGTTGGCTCGGACTCACTGACTGCCTCCTACAACGGAGATGCGCTAAACGGCATAAGCACATCGGCAGCGGTAACGCAGGTGGTGAATCAGGCGACGATCACGATGTCGCTCACGTCAGCACCAAATCCGTCGCCCTCGGGCACGCCGGTGAAATTCACTGCCACGTTTACCAGCACCGGCGGATTGCCAACGGGCCCGGTGACGTTCAGCTTGGTCGGGACGACCTTGGGAACGGCAACGATCGGCAGCACTGGGGAAGCGACATTCTCGACGGCAAAATTGCCCGCGGGCTCGGATGTAGTTACCGCGACGTACGCGGGGAAAGCAGACTATTCCGCAGCAATGACGTCGGTAGCGCAGATCGTCAACGCCACGACAACCGTGCTGACATCGAGCCTAAACCCGTCGAACTATGGCCAGTCGGTAACGTTGAGCGCACAGGTGACCACGACAGGTTCGACCGCGCCCACAGGGACCGTAACCTTCAAGAATGGAACAACCGGCCTGGGTACGGTGAGTGTGAATGCGAGCGGGGTCGCGACGCTAACGGAAACGAACCTGCCGGTCGGCTCAGACTCACTGACTGCCACCTACAACGGGGACGCACTGAACGGCAAAAGCACATCGGCAGCGGTAACGCAGGTGGTGAATCAGGCGACGATCACGATGTCGCTCACGTCAGCACCAAATCCGTCGCCCTCGGGCACGCCGGTGAAATTCACTGCCACGTTTACCAGCACCGGCGGATTGCCAACAGGCTCGGTGACGTTCAGCTTGGCCGGGACGACCTTGGCCACGGCAACGATCTTCAGCACTGGAGAAGCGACATTCTCGACGCCAAAATTGCCCGCGGGCTCGGATGTAGTTACCGCGACGTACGCGGGCAGGGGGGACTATACCGCAATAACGATGTCGGTAACGCAGGTCGTCAACGCCACGACGACCGTGCTGACATCGAGCCTTAACCCGTCGAACTATGACCAATCGGTGACATTGACCGCACAGGTGACCACGACAGGTTCGACCGCGCCCACAGGGACCGTAACCTTCAAGAATGGAACAACCGGCCTGGGTACGGTGAGTGTGAATGCGAGCGGGGTCGCGACGCTAACGGAAACGAACCTGCCGGTTGGCTCAGACTCACTGACCGCCACCTACAACGGGGATGCGCTAAACGGCAAAAGCACATCGGCAGCGGTAACGCAGGTGGTGAATCAGGCGACGATCACGATGTCGCTCGCGTCAGCATCAAATCCCTCGCCCTCGGGCACGCCGGTTAAATTCACTGCCACGTTTACAAGCACCGGCGGATTGCCGAACGGTCAGACCGTGACCTTCGGCTACAACGGCACGACTCTAGGGACGGAGACAATTGCCGGGGTAGAGGCGGTATTCTCCACAACCGCTTTGCCCGCTGGCTCAGACCAAGTCACAGCGACATTCGGAGGGAATGCTGACTACAGTTCGGCCAATGCTATGAACACGCAAGCCGTGAACTGAGCTGGTTGGAAATGGTGAAGCGAATCCGACTGGAGAAATGCCCCCGAGATCTGCCAGCGGCTGCCAGTGCCTCGGATGCGGTCGGCGTCGCCCCGCGCGACCGCAAGGGCATAAATACCCGAGACGCTGAGTGCCCGAAGGTCTGTTGCAGATTTTCCGCAGAATCTGCCGAGAGGAGATCTAGGGAATTTGTTATCAGTGGGTTGGCGCTTCCCTGTACTCGCGCCTTGAACCATGCCGGATGTGATCTGGTGCTCTTGCGAACACGGCCAGATCTTCGTCTTCACGCTCTAACCTGCTTCAGTAGGGTGTTTACTAAAAGTTCTTGGTCTTTTCCGAAGCAAAAACTGCCCTCCCCATGCGCGCGAACGCCGAGCATCAGGTGGACTACGCCTGCCAAAACGATGAGCCAGGCAATGGCCACATTGACCGCCACGGCAGCTAGAAATGGCGAACCGATTGCGAACCATGCCGAAGATGATCAGCAGAACGCCCCACACGATCGACAACGTCATACGCATGAGTCACAGCTGTTGTTACCAGGCGCTCAAAACCCCGAATTGTTACCGTCTCCGTAGCTCCCAACTGGACAATGACCGCTTGACCGCTGTCCTTCCGTGATACGAGGTCCAGCCGATGCGGGCGTCGGCGCTTCCCGTCGATCATGACGGGCCAGAGGAACCCAAAACTTTTGATACTTTTCGCGAGCTGCTCAATCTGTCGCTCGCTGTGCACCCGCGGATTTCTGGGATCGAGCTTCAGATCTCCGATGGGTATCCGAGTGATGGTGGTCGGCAGATTCAACTCTGAGCGCGCCAGAGTGCCGGGGACTTTAGAGGTTTGAACCGGGCTTTTCGATTTATTTGGCATGGGACGACTCTGTCCCTAACCAATGAAAGCCGGGTTTTGAAAATGGGTCCAAATAATAACTCCGACCGCACCTTGTGGAGCGTGTGCGTCTAGTCGTCGAAGCGCGTTGCCCGCCTGACAGCCTAGCAGCCGGGGTTGTGGCTCTCCTGCCCAGGCTTTGAGGCTGCGTTCGCACGAGCGTAGATCGGACGTGGACCAAAGGAGGCGGTATAAAGAATTCTGGGATATGTCGGTTTGCCGTCTCGCCCCAACACCAGGTCAATACTCTGCGCTGGATGCGGCTTGCTAACGAAAAGACAAGTTGCGCTTCCCTTTGATCGCCAATGCGACACAATTCGCTTCACTTCGGTCTCCGAAACTGGCATCCATGGATAAGTGGTTCGGATAAAGGCCACGGCCTCGCTGATCGCCACACTATGTTTCTCGCCAGCGTTTCGGGCGTTACCGTAAGCGAATACGGCAGCTGTATCCCTCTCCAACATCCATAAAGGCTGCTCTCTATTTTTCCTCGGTCTTCCCACTTTCTTCATAGTTCCTCCAAGTGAAAGATTGAAAGATTGCTTTCGCAAGACAAAAAACTTGCGGTTTGCGAGCCAAGGGAGCGCTGGTGCGCCCAGTGAATTAGGAGTGCTTCCGGTTGTTGATACCGACGGGTCGAGAAACGTCGTCTATGCGCGCAGATTGCCACGCAGAGTTTTTCTTGTCAATCGCGAACGGAGTAATCAGAGTGGTTCTGATTTTGGACATCCGAGGTTAGAGGCATGAAGTTCGGGTTAGAGATCAATTGCTCAACAACTGAACATCAACGTCAGCCGGGCCTGGACTGAACCTTTCTCGCTTCCGAAATTGTGAAGTGATCTTCGACGTTCGTCGCAAAGGTTGCTACATCGTTAAGTCTCGCGGAATGAGATCTATATAAGAGAAACATGCGGTAATCCTCGTCTCCAACAAGGGAGATTCCCAGTATTTTTCCCTGTTAGCAGGGAATTTGCTCGGTGGTCTTTTTCCTTCCCAGCCATCGGAAGCCTCTAAGGGAGATGAAACTCACGCACAGAACTTAGGTGACTTCGGTGACTGAAGTACTCTGTGATGTCCGGGCCACTGCACTAGCATGTTTTAACAGTATTGCATTTCGCTCGATCATATAAGCTCATGCCCACTACAGCGGAAACCCTCACGCTGATCTGGCAACGCGTGCTGCAGCGGTCGCCGATCGGACCCGGCGAAAGCTTCTTTGATCTTGGGGGCACTGATGACCAAGTGCATCTGCTCTTTTCCGAGATCGCACAAGTGTTCGGTCGACAACTGCCCATTACTACCCTCCGCCAAGGGCCGACGATCGCCACCCTCGCTGCCCTTTTGAACCGGTCAATTATTTCCGCCAGGTCTTCGCCTTTTATCCAGATTAAGGCGGGTAGTCAGAAGCCTCCCATTTTCATTACACATGGCCTCTGTGGTACCGTCCGGTTTTCCGGACTTGCAACGCACATTCGTACCGGGCATCCCATCTACGGAATTCAAGGAAAGGGAATAGACGGGATCGAGGAGCCGTTAGAGCGCGTTGAGGATATGGCTCAGTTCTATCTTGAGGCATTGGAGAACCTGTATCCCCAAGGTCCCTACATCTTGATCGGTTATTCCTTCGGTGGCTTGGTGGCACTGGAGATGGCGCAACGCCTCTCGGAAACTCGAAACAAAGTAGCATCGCTGGTACTGGTGGATTCATACCCACATCCAAGTTACTACGCGTGGCCCGAGCGCATGCGCCTATTGGTGACCCGAGTAAAGGGTCATCTTAATGAGATGCGACAACTACCGTTCGCTAGCGCATTCTCGTACTTCCTCAACGGGCTTAAACGTCGACTGCACATTGTCGGAGCGCCCGAGGAGAGCATAGGCTCTCGAGAGATGCTGTGCTTACCGTTCGGCGAGACAGCCCTCCGGCGCGTGAAGCAGAAGGCTTACTTGGCATACGAATCCTATCGCCCAAGGTTTTATCGTGGCAAAGTATACTTCGTGACTACCCAGACAAAGTCTTTCTTCCCTGAAGATCCGGCCACGGTCTGGGGGCATCTGACAGCCGACCTCGAAATCGAAGTAATACCGGGCAGTCATCTGAATATAGTCACCACAGAATTTGAGGTTCTGGCTGCAGTCCTGACTCGCTACGTCGAGCAAGTTACTTGCGGGCCCGTTGATGACCACCTGCAGGCGCGGTAATCAACGGAGCGGAGTGGACATATACCCGTTCCGTATCATTTCTTCAAACAATCCCTTATGCAGCTGGACGTTGGGCTGTACCTCAGGCAACGAAGCCACTGCAAACGTTCCCTTTCATGGCCTTGCTTCCAATCCTCTGGCAAGCCCTCAGACGAATCGAATCCGTGAACTCCTGGCTTAATTAGAGATGCAATGTTGGTCGGCGAATTCGGCGGATTGCTGCGCTGCCCGAAACTGGCGCTGGCCGAAGTTCGTCGCGGAGGTGCCAAATTCGTCGATTGTTGATGTTGGAAGGCGAGACAAGTCTTGTCTTTGCAATCGAGTTCAGAAAACGCGATGTAGTGCAGACCTACCCTCTTGAAGCCGAGCACAGCGGATGACACACTCGCAGGCAGATGTTTTTGCGGCCGCATCAACGGAGCAAGGACGGCAAGGAACTGAATTATTGGGGTTGTACAGCGGCACATTTCGGACCAAAGGGTCGTTCGCCCAGGTGCCGTATGCCCCCGACCATGATCGACAGTTTCAGGTCGGCCAGGGACTGCGATGCACTCCACGCCATTCATGAACGGGCATCACGCGAAACGGTCCGCGAGTGGCCCGCTACGAAACCTCGAACACAGCGCCTCGCGTCAAAATTAGGGAACAACCGCTTTGACGCGGGGCGTCTCGGTGCTTTCTTTGCCCTTTACGTCGACGGCTGTCGCTGCATAGTAATAGGTGGTGCTATTGGCCACGGTGGAATCGGTGTAAAGCGTCGGACCAATCAGGCTGACGTTAATTTTCTTCCAAGTTGCGGCGTCGGGACTTGTTTAATGGGGGTAATGGTAACAGCACGTTGCCCTGCTTGCTGATGTGTCCCAGTCGGTGCAGATCTCCGCTGGATTCTTCCGACGGAACCAGGCCTACATAGCTGGCAATCTGCTTGCCGCAACGTAACCGTTCTGGCGTTCCGAATTACCAACTCGAACGCCAGCGCCGTCAGCGGTCCTACTCCGGGATGGGTCCGCAAGCGCCGCGCCACCGGTCGCTTCTCCACTTCTTCTTCCAAGGATTGCGTCAGTTCCTGGATCTTCGGCGTCAGTTGGTCGAATAAGTCGAGCAGGTCCTGACGTCGTCGGCTGGCCCTGGGAGCCAGTGCGAACGAAGCCAGGTCCATGAGCGCCGTGGTCTGTTTACATCCGTTTCCGCTACATTCAGAACCGGGTGGCATCTTTGTGAGCACGCACCACAAGCCGCTGGACAGTAGGGTGTTGGAGAAGTTTGTGTCCATCACCCAGTACGACCCAGTATTGAGGCAGACACTGTCTTGGACGTTCCGCATGCCCAGGTGATAGAGGTCGCGGTTTGATTCGCGTCTACTTTGCGAAGTTCTTGGCGGAGTTCACAGAATCAATATCGGCGCCGAGATCCTTGCCATCGGCACCAGCTTGGTGATACTTGCTTGACGACTGCAGGTGGTAGTCGCCACCATCGCCGCCATTGAAGTTCACGAAGCCGACCTTTGACCACGCGGAAGTTGTAAAGTTCCCGCTGGGAAAAATAAGGGTTGAGAGGGCGTGGTCGGTGACAAGCAGGTTCCCGGTGAAAGAACTGGCTCCGGTCCAGCAGGCGCTCACCATGGCGGCGACCGTTTTCTCACCGACGGCGCAGTTGTCCGATCCGCCGCCTGTGGGATACGCGCCACTGGTACCGGCGTCTCCGATCGAGTTCGTGAATTGCAGGTTGTCGATCCGCGGAGTTGCCGTCGGATTTCCTGCGGGCGGCCCACTCATGTCCATGAATCCCCTAGCAGTCTTGGCCGGTGCAAGAAAGCCTGCGTTGATAATCGTGACGTGATTGAACTTCACGTCATGCATCACCTCGGCGGCCGGGGGCGGTGCGTCGGAGAAATAGCCGGAAGTCAGTTGGTTCAGGAAGTTCCCACACTGGTAGCACTCCGAATACTGCATACCGTCGAAGACCACATCGTGGATGCTGTAATTGTGTCCTCCCAGCGACCATCCTCCGTTGTCACTCCGGCTGTTTGCTATTTGCAAGCCCTGTGACCCATGCAGGACGTAGTTGTATCGCAGCGTGACATCGGAGACAAAGCAGATGGGACAGACGTTCGTTCCGTTACTTCCGCTCTGGTTCTTGGGCGTCAGCAGTATGTTGGCGCCGCTTTGCGAGAAGCCACCCCATGTGTTCTCCATGATGTTGCCTTCCACTAAAATCCGCTCTCCCTCCTTCAGTTCGAAATTGTTCTTCACGGCAAATTCTGTTCCCGTGAACGTTTAATCGAGGATTCCAGGTAAGAGGCTTGAACAAATGATTCAGGCGGATTTCAACGTCACTGGTAATGATGGCTGCAGCTCCGCCTCCGAACAAAATGCTCTCACCGGAGGCTTCCATGAAGTTGTTGTACGCTTTCATGAAAGTTCCGTGACCCCCATCGCTCCAGTCTTGGGCATCGGCGCAAGCCGTGGACGACGCCTTGCAATGTGCATCGGTCATGTAGGAGTTGATGATGGCCACGTGATTCGAGCCGGCTAGCGTTCCACCAGGTGGGCCGTGTCAGCCGTGGGATCGCCATGGATCCAGTTGCGGTCGAGAATTATGTGAGAACCGGCAAATGCGACCAGCCCGTTGTACGACTTGCCGTCACTCGGACGCGTAATCTCGAGACCAATAAGACGGTAGTGATCTCCAATCTGAATGGGCGAGTCTGACACAAGCAGCTTGGCCATGACGTTCTTATTCGGCCCGGAGAAGGTCGGGCGTCCGCGAAAGCTCGCGACTCCGGCATAGCTTGGATTGATCCTCGCATGCTCCGGAGGGAGAGCAGAATCTGGAGCGCTGGTCCGGATCGTGATCCAATGCTTGGAGTCGCAATTTTTCGCTGCAAATGTGCTTCCTGTCAGCGTGAAAGATGCGCCTTCCTGAAGCTGGATCGTGTCTCCGCAACTGGCGGCTTTTACGGTGCTGACGACATCTCCGCCCGCGGCGAGAAAAGTAACCTTGCCGGGGCTGGGGGAGCCATCGAGCCCGGTATACATACAACCCTGCGGAAGATGCGCTGGGCCGTCCGAAGTTGCACCCGTCCAGATGTCGCCCTTTGCGCAATAAGCATTCTCGGCCGTAGGCATCATGCTCGAAGAACTGGTCACGGCCGCGGAAAGAGGAGCGGTTCGAGCGGGTTTCGCCATACCGAGGAATGCAAGCATCGTTCCCGCGGCGATCAACACTGCGCCGAAGCCTTTACGAATGCATTTCATAATTTCTCCAGAATGGGTGGGATTGACGTTTCGAAGATATCTTTTTTGAGCGCGCTTGGCTCGTCACGGTAGCCTTAGTACTTCTCAGAAGGTCGCATACCGCGTGCTCATCTTTTTGCTGACCCGAGCGAAAACAGCAAGTGCACTGGTGATCCTTTGATGCGCTTCACAATCTGAGGCGACCGTAGGTGGAAGGGTTAAGACTGGAGGTCAACGTTGTCAAAAGGCGCGGCGACGACCAAATCCCTAGGTTGATCCGACAAGACGGCGAAGTCGCCCAGATCCTGTCCCGTAAGAGAACTTGCGGATCGGATAGTCGAAGCGTCCCTGCTTGCCCGTTATCGCGACCCTATTGGAATTGCGTTGACCGCCTGTGGGGAGACGCCGAGTCTATCGGCGAGGTCGGCCTAGGTCGATGAAGTGGACGTCAAGAAACCGGGGCCGATCCAGAAGGATCGACCCCGATGCATAGCTACTTATCTTGCTCGCCTACGTCCATCAGCTTTACCTTATGGCTCGCCGAACAGGTCGGTCATGGCGTTGGTGCTCTCGTCACAGGCGTGGTTCAGGCAAGGGATGCCGAAGCCGCCCTCGATCGAGCGCAGCAAGGAAAAGTGAGTATAGAACTGTCCACTTTGCAACTCGTGAAAGCCATAGTTGGTGTCAACAATGGCCACCACTTGATTGATGACGGGCTGAACGGAGTAGTCGTTCTCGTCCCAAATCACGACAATTGCGGAGTGGCCCCGCGTCCACACCGGGGACTGGTGGATGGCCGTGACGAGCTTCTGCAGCGCCTGGTCTCCCAGGAGGATTAGAGCTGGGTTGAGACCCGCCTGCTTACCGTCGTCGTTGGGATCGAATCCGCAGAAGGCCGTTCCGTTGCCGCGACCGTGCTGGTCGTTGCACTGGTTGGGGACGATGTAGGAGAAGTTAGCGACCTTGCCACTCGCGAGGTCTCCCCAGAGCCCGCCGGCGCCGTCAAAACCAGCCATCTGATCAAAGCTCACCATCGGGTTCGTGCCCTGTTGAACGTGGCGGAAATAAACGAAGGGGTTGTGTTTGGAAGCGTAGAGCTGCACGATGTCGGCGGTCGAGAGTGGCGGGGTCAATTGCGGGTTGATGTGGGAGAAATTGGTGTTGTTGGTAAAGTTCCCATCACTGTAGTCCACCAGATTCGGACCAGTCATCGGGAGACTTTCCTGGTAGGTCTTCCAAGTCTTTCCCGCGCCAGCCAACTGGTCGGCAATGGTGATTCCGAGCGTGTTAGAAACCGCCGGATACGACGTTTTGCCGTCGATATTGATTTCGCAGGGAGGTCCGGTGACCTCGTTGGTGCAGTCCAAGATCGGGGTCGCGGCATCAGTACCAGTGCCGGAAATGGGACAAATGGCTGGGCTCGGCGGGCTGTCAGTGTTGACCGTTCCGGTGGAGAGATTGGTCGCACAGGATCCATTGTGCCAATCCGGATTGTTGTCGCTGTGAACGCCGAAGTTCGATCCGCCCACGGTCTCGAGGTAGTTCGTCAGACTGGGATGAGCGACGGCGAAGTAGTTCGTCGCTAGATTGGCGGACTTGGCGTACTTGTTAGTGAACGGGGCGCTCGGGTTGTTGAGAATTTCTCTATAGCCATGGTTTTCCATCATGATGACGAAAACATGGTCGAGATGCGGGATGCCTTTGGGCACAGCGCCCTCTTGCGCCATCGCGCTACCAGTGAGAGCGGCCAACAGGCCGAGAGCTAGAGTGGTCTTCTTCATAGTGATCTCCTGAACTTCCTCGATGAGGATTGCCTTGGGCTGGGAAATCGGATTCCGGGCACTTTCAAGTTTTTGCCGGGACTGAGATCCAGCCGGGGTCGACCCCAGAAACCCTAGTGGGGATTTGTTACAGCGCGGTGACGCCGTGGTTAAGATTGCGTGAATTTCGACTGCCGGGCCGCCAATGGTTGCTCTCTTTTGCTGCCGCGGGAACCTACGCTATTTTCGGCAAAGTACGGGTGCGGCTGTGGTCCGAACCAATCGCCTGAACCTGGTTTACGACGACGGCAAACACCGTCACCGCCATGTGAAACTCACGCCCAGCACTTTGCCTTGAATGACATCTCCTTCAGCTCGACGTTTGGGCTGGACGAGTACAGTGAGTTGGGGATCAAGGTCAGTCTGTGGTATAAATTCCGTGGTTAAATCTTAACTTCCTCGCCTCGGCAACAGCCGGGGCTTTTTTTGCCCACGTGGATTCACTTGGTCAAACGAACTTTAGAACTATGGCCAGCAATTGTGCCTTGTACCTTGATAAATCCACGGGTCCCAAAAACTCCACAGATTTCGACTAGACTACGTAGGCCCATCGGGTCTTGTTTGGACTCTACTGCAATTTTGCCGTGAACGAAGCCTAAAAACAGGCGAATCGCGCCTTAGTCTAGAGTTCATGAACAGTTCTATCGGCAATTCTCGCCGCCATGCGCGAGTTTGTGACAATCCTGGCAAAGTGTGATGAGGTTCTCCTCGGCGTCGCCGCCCGAGTGACTGCGCAACCGCTTGTGGCTAGGTGCGTCACGAAGTTTTCCACCTGGTCGCGTGTGACATAGCGAAGCGCCTTCACGCCGCAGAATTCCGTCGCATAGGTCTTCACGAGACTGGGATCGAGTTGATGCTGGCGGATAATCTGGCACAGACGGTCGCGAAAACAGGATCCGGAAGCGTTAGGGCCCGCGGAGTTCGGACGAATGACCGATGCTGAAGAGCTGGGCGTTCAAGACGGGCATCAAGGGTTTGGCGTTAAAGTGGGACCAGCTATGAACAGGTGAATTGCGATGGATGTGACCTAGGATGTCAGACGCCAGTCGTCCCCTTGAACGCAGACTGCTCCCACGTAGCCCTCGCCGGCGGAAACGTCCCGCAGCACCCATTGGCTCGCTTCGCCACTGTCAGGACGAGTGGCCAGCAAGGCATTCAAATCCCCCGGTTTCAGGGAGACATCGAACTGGCGCAGGGGAAGCGACAAGCCGGTTCCTCGGGCCTTGATGTACGCTTCTTTTCGAGTCCAGCAGCGGAAGAAGCCGCGATAACGATCCGCCGGCGCGAGGGCAGCCAGTTGACGCTGCTCCTGTTCGGAAAAGAATCGGTGCGCAATCGCTTTGTGATCGAAGTTCTCGCGAAGTCGTTCCACATCGACGCCGATGTCCCGTCCCCGTGCGAATGCCAACAAGGCCACGTCACCGGAATGAGAAACGTTGAACTCCACAGGATTTCCAGACTGAGGTGCGGTCAATGACGGCTTTTCTTTTTCGGAGTATTGGAACCGCAGGGCCTTTGGATCGGAGTCAAGATATCCGCCCAATATCGTCCGCAACAGAGCACGCGTCGCCGTGAAATATTGGCGGTCCCGGGAAAAATGAAACCGCGTAGCGCGTGCTCGTTCATCCGCCGAGAGGATGTCGTCCCATCTTTTTTCTGCTTTGGCCACGCTGGCCAAGTCCACGCGCCAGAGATGGACTTCCTCGGCTGGGAGCGTGATCTGCGTTTCAAGTTGAAACGCAGGGTCGGAGATGTTCATTGAGTGGGCCACTAGGCAAAAGACAAGTCAGTTTAAAGGAAAAAAGGGGACCCAGAGGAATCCTTGCCAGGTGAGTCAGCCCCTATCAACCATTCTTGTGCGCCCGCTGGCGGGGGGATGCACTCGGGTAGATCGTGTAATTTGTGCCGAGGGTCTGGCTCGTGGCGAGAAATTTCGCCTAAGGCGTTTACCTGAGCGGGGGTGCATGGTATCTGTGCGTCGCCACAAGAATCCGGAGGTCGCAGAATTGCTATAGCCAGTCTTAAGCGTTGAGCAAACGAGAGAGCTGGGCATCCCGAACGCACTGAAAGTCTGTGGTCCTGCGTGCTTTTGCGCGCCAGGACAGGCGAGGACAGGGAAGAATGACCCTAGGAAGGTGCCCGGACTGTTTTCTGGAGCGGGTTCCGCGATTCCAGAACTGCGACGGATCGTCCGCAAGTGCCTGTGGAAATTGCTGTTCATCCGTCCCAGACATTCACCGTCTCAAAGTGGCAATGTGGGTGCTATGGGAATCTGTAAGGTTCCAGCCACGTACCGACTCGGTGCGCAGGCGATGCAGTAAAACTAGCAAAGAAGGGGGATCGGATGAAGGAGCAGACTGTTCGGCTCGGTCCGCGCGAACAGCAGATTGTGGAATTGCTTTTACAGGGGTGTGACAACGCCGAGATTGCCAGTCAACTGAAGATGGCGCGGCGAACTGTGAAGGCTCACTTCAATCGGCTGTTTCTTCGTTTCGGAATCACCGGCGGTATCAAGCGAGTAAAACTCGCGACCCTGCTATACCGGAGGCAAGCATGTCTGCAAGTGCAATTGGACGGTATGGGACTCGTGTCCCAAGTGAACGTGAACACCGCGTCATCCAACTCGTTGCCGAAGGCCTAAAAAACCGCGAAGTAGCGGAGGCCATCGGGACGACCGAGCATGTCGTGAAGAACTATCTGCGTGTCATCTACGATAAGCTTGGGCTTTGGAATCGCGTGGAACTCGCGCTGTGGTATGAATCACGGCGGAGTCCGTCAGTTCTGGTAACTCAATAAACTCCAATGGAGAATTTGCCTTGGGCGCTGTTGCCTGAAAGCAATAGCGCCCGGGTGTGTTAACACGTTCCGCACGCTTCCTGCATCATTCGCAACCAAAGGCCTGTAGATGTCGCAGGCGCTCTCCGGCTTGTTTCATTCCGCCACGAGCGGCGGAGTCCAGCAATACCCTCGCCTGATCGCAGTTCTTCGAAACTCCGTCGCCCTTGAGGTACAGATCCGCCAGGAGAAGGGTCGCGCTGGAATTGTGCTTGGCCATGGACTTCCACAGCCACTTAGCGGCTTCGGCGCTGTTGCGTTGCTGACCGTTTGCGCCGGTCAGATAGCGTTGTGCGACGGCGAGTTCTTCGGCGCCGTATGCGGCCGGAGATGAATCCGATGGCTTCGTCTCGGTGACCGGAGGAGCGGCCGCTGTGGAGGGCGCTAATTTATTACTTTTGGCCTTCACTCCATCAACCGCGGCGCGATCTGAGGCTGGCGGAGGAGCCGCCTGCGTCTCGGCCGGTGCTGATTGCTCTGCCGTGTCAGACTTCGGCGTGCTCGGCTGAACCGGGGCCGGGGCGGCAGGCTGCGTAACTGCTGGGGGAGCCTGCGATTCCACATGCGAATTCTGCGCTGTGCCCTGCGCGCTGCGCCACGCCATGTAGGCCAGTCCGAACATTACAGTCGCCAGCGCAATTCCGATGTACACGCGATACGATCGCGAGGCCGACGGATAGCTGAACAACTCGTCTTCAACGTCGTTCTGATCTGAGCGGTAGCCGGCTTCGCGGCCTCCCTGAAACCAAGACAACTCGTTGTTGCCGATCACAGGCTCATAGGCGACTTCCTCGGACCGAACGAAGCGCGCCTCGTTGTTCTGCTCCGAGGCAGGGGCGGAATGACGTCGATCCCCGTTCGAGAGTTCGGTCTCGGCCGCCTGTGCTACTACCGGGCTTCCGCACATGCCACAGAACCGGTGGGACGCAGGATTCTCCTGCCCGCATGCATGACAGCGCACCAGGGTGGAGGGTGCCTCGGGAATCTCA
The DNA here is from genome assembly GCA_963752175.1 of uncultured Acidobacteriaceae bacterium. GTDB lineage: Bacteria > Acidobacteriota > Terriglobia > Terriglobales > Acidobacteriaceae > Sulfotelmatobacter. The sequence goes on along the minus strand of CAVVXZ010000018.1, from coordinate 287,259 downwards.
GAAACGCGCCCGAATATCGGCTCCCGGAGCTCTTCTGGCATGGGTGTGGCAGAGCTCAGCGAGGCACCTCCCGGTGAAGGATTCCCAGCTTGTAGCTCGTGGAGAAGTTCGGTTACTGCTTGTTCCCGTTTCTCGGGCGGGCTCGTGAAATAAACCTCTGCCCATCGGCCCATATGTTGGCCAAGGAGCGGATTCAGCAGCGGATTTAGCTCGGGCTCAGGTAGGATGCTGTGCCCCTCGGGATGGTCGGTTTTAGTCGACAAATAGTGTTCTCCGGTCCAAACGAAAAATGGATTGATTTAGCGGGCGAACCCTATGTGTATGATTGCACTCCGACGCTAGGGGGTTGTCAACTGAAACCCCTTAGAGGGCCTAAAGATAGCCACTCGGTAGGACCTTCAGTCGCAGATCCTGCGGTATGCGGGCTCGAATTGGTCCAGTTGCGCATCCCGTTGAGAAGTCATCTTTCCCTTCGCGGTCTTGCCGTACAAATCGTCTCCTGGGCAATAGTAAAGTGCGGTGTGGAGATCGACCCACACCTGGGTATCGGGATTGCCTTTGTTTACCGGCGAAGGCGGTGCCTCTGCCAGCCCCAGGCTGATGAGCATTCGATCGAACATTGAGAGGTCCGCATCTGGTGCGACGGGCTTGCGATGGGCTGGGGCCGCCGCCTGCGTCGTATGCCTGGTGGCGCTCACCGAATGTTTGGACCCGATGCCCCAGCGAATGACCGCGCCCACCAGGAGCACGGCGATCACCAGATAGATATCGCCTCGCCGGTTCGTCCAGAACTGGGCTAACGTTCCAGAACGTTGAGCCGGCGCCAGCTTCTCCAGGAATTCACGGGCACTTGCGGCAGAACTCCAAGCGGTAGTACGTTCCGGTTTTGCGAGCGCGGTTGATTCCACTGCCGGAATCTTGTCCTCCTCTTCCGCTTCCTCGCGTTCAGAGCTCGGGGTCAGGGGAATTTCAAGATCTGAAAGGACAGAGTCCTCGAACTCCGCGGTGATCGGAGCTCTCGATTCGGCGGGGTTGGTCTCGTTCTCGGTCGGTAGTCCGGGCGCTTCAAGAAGCTCAGGCATCTGCTCTTCGAGCGTATCAGCAAGCGACGACTTTTCCTCGTGCGCCGGCTCCAGATTCGCGCTTGATTTTTGCGGGATGTCGCCACCATTCCCGGGATCCGCTGGCGCAATCTTTTTCGTTGTTTCCCGTATCTGCCAGAGTGTCGTCACCTTGCTCTGCATGCTGGGTGGTTCGTAGTCGCTGCTGCGAGGTGTTCCGCAGTTTCCGCAGAATTGCTCCTCTCCCACTAATGTGTGCCCGCACTTGCGACAATCGAAAGTAGAAGTTGAAGCTGCCGTTGCCGGATGCCCGGCTTTAGGTCCTGAAGGTTTGAGTGCTGGCGCGTCGATCAAGGCCGCCAGATTCGGCTTCAACCTCTCCAAGGCCTCCAGCATTGCGGCACGCTCGGTCGCGAGCGACTTTTTCCAGGTGACCTCTTCATCCCGAGCGAGCGCTTCGGTGATCAATCCGGCCATGAGTTGGCAAGTGTGAACATCCTGCTCGGTAAAGGCCTGAGGAGTGGGATAGTAGATTTCGATGCCGCCCGCAACTCCGCCGTCACGAAAAACCGGAACCGCGATCATCGACTGGATGCCGCGACGATGGCACTCCTCATCAAGACGGAAGTCGCGATTGACATCGGCGGAGCGGTAAACCTGGCCAGTCCTCAGACAGCTGACGCAGAGCGCCTTGTCCGTGGGAACGTCGGTCCCAGCGAAAGGAGTCAGGCTGCCAAACGCTACGCGGTAGCGGAGTTTCGTGCCGTCGAGAATGCCAATCGCAGCGCCGCCGGCATTGGCACTCTGAACCAGGCGCTCTGCGACCAGCGACATCGCGCTCTCCAAGTCCAGATGACGAACCTGAATCTGGTGCTGGGTCTCGACGATTTTCGCCAAGGTCAAGGTGTAATCGGCGTGGGTAACCGGCTTGGTCTCGTCCGGTTTCGGGGGGTCAGGCGCGAGAACGGAGCGCTCTGCCGCCTGAATCCGATCCTTCTTCAGTTCGAGGCCCAGGTCCATCCCCTGCAGTTCGCGGTTATGCTCTTGCAGCACATAGGCGGCTTCCAGCAACTTGCCGAGCGTCTGCTCGTCGAAAACTGGTTTGTTATTTTCCTCGGACACGATTTCTTTGTCCACCGGTGGAAACCGTCCCATCGCGCAGCCCGACGATCAGGTCGAATGCGGCTATTCTAGTGCAACTCCCACGCCAACCCGGGGGGCGGCCGAGGTTCTTTAGGCGGGGGGGATTAGCTTTAGGGGGATCGAACGCCGGGCTCCATCGCAGGCGGACGCCCAAATCTGACAATAGTTTACCGCCAGGCGCTCCGTCTTGCGAGTGTTCTTATGGAGGCTAGCTGGCGGAATGGGCGCCCGGTAACCAGCCTCCAGTAACCACACTACGTCGCAAGAATTTGCACTCCTGCCTGACGGCTTTCCCTACAGAGTGATCGCAGATGCGTCTTACTCCGGAGCCCTCTTCCGAGACTCACTCTTGCCGCTGAGATAGAAGTGCACCGCGGGAGTGATGATGAGCGAGAGCACCATCGAGATCAGAACACCACCGATCACAGCGATGGCAAGAGGTTGTAGCATCTGCGATCCGGCGCCGATCGCGAAGGCTAGCGGAAGCATGCCCGCTACCGTGGCAAGGGCCGTCATGACGATGGGGCGCAGCCGCCGGCGCCCGGCTTGCAACATGGCGTCTTCGGTGGGCAGGCCGAGGGCGCGCATTTTCTGGTCAGCATCGAGCAGCAGGATGCCATTCTTGGCCACGATGCCGATCACCATGATCATCCCCATGAACGAGGAGATATTGAATGTTGTGCGCGTGATCAGAAGGGCAATGAAAACGCCCGACGTCGAAAGCAACGCCGACGAGAGAATCGCTACGGGCGCCGCGAATGATCCAAATTCGAACAGCAGTACGATGAACAGTAGCAAGACGGCAAGGATCAGCACGATGACGAGGTCATGGAACGAGCGCTGCTGCTCCTCATAGGTTCCGCCGTATTCCACGCGGATACTGGACGGGATATGCAGGCCAGCCACGACTTTTTGCACATCAGCCATGCCGCTACCCAGGCTTCGGCCCTCCAGGCGCGCGGTCACGGCGACGTCCCGCTGCAGGTTTTCGCGGCGGACTTCGGTTTGTCCGGGATTCTCAGCGATCGACGCGAGCGCACCCAGCGTGGCCGTGTGGCCAGTGCTGCTGACCAGCAAAGTGTCGCGCATGGCGTCAAGCGAAGACCGGTTCGCCGCAGGAAACCGCACACGCAAGGTGTAAGCGCGGTCGTTCGTCACGACAGGAGTGGACGCCGGTTCCCCTTCAAGGATCGCCGACGCATCAATGGCAATCTCTTCGGCTGTGAATCCAGCCCTTGCTGCGACGCTGGGATCGACCTGAAAGGTGATCGCCGGTCCGCTGATGGTGTTTTCGATTCCGTTCCTCATATCAACCACGCCATCGATCTTATGAATGGCTTCGGCTACCCGAGGCGCCCATTCTTCCAATTGTTTGGGATCTTGCGAAAATAGCTTGATCTGGATCGGTTCCGGAGCGGATGTGAGATCGCCGATCATGTCCTGCAGCACTTGCGTGAATTCGACCTCGACAGCCGGTTCCTGCTGGGCGATCTGCGCGCGCAACTCCGCCATGACTTCATCGATGCCACGATCGCGCTTGGCTTTGAGTTTGACCAGAACGTCGCCATAGTTTGCTTCCGTGACCGCTGCCAGCCCGAGCTGCAATCCAGTACGGCGTGAAGTGCTTTCTACCTCCGGAGTTTCGCGCAGCATCTGCTCAATATGGCTGACGACGCGGTTCGTTTCCGCCAGGGAACTGCCCGCCGGCATTAGGTAGTCCAGAACAAATCCGCCCTCGTCCATTTCCGGCAGCAAGTCGGAGCCGGAATAGTTGTAACAGACGTAGGAAACCACGATCAGAGCAGCGCTGAAGAGGGCGAGAAGGCGCGGCCGTTCGAGCGCCTGGCGCAGCCAGCGTTCATGGAAATTAACCACGCGCAGGAAGAAGCCACTTAAGTGTCTTTCTTCCGCGGCGAGCAACTTCAGGGCGTCATCATTTTCATTTTCCTTTGGAGCATCGGACTGGATAGGTACCGGAGTTCCCGCGGCTGGAGTTGCGTTTTCTTCGTGCCGCCCCCTGATGAAGTACTGGCTCAGCGTGGGTGTCCAGGTCAGCGCCAGAGCGAGAGAAGTGAGCAGCGACACCGTCATCGTGACTGCCAGCGCGCGGAAGAAGACTCCGGTGACCCCGGTGATCACGATCAGAGGAATGAAGACAACCACCGGCGTGATGGTCGAGCCGATCAGCGGGACCGTGATTTCACTGAGTGCACTGTGCAGAGCCTCGATTCGTCCCTGACCCGCGTCGCGATGCAGCACAATGTTCTCCACCACCACGATCGCGTCATCGATAACCAGTCCTACGGCCGCGGCAAGGCCGCCGAGAGTCATCAGGTTGAACGTCTGCCCCATCATCTTCAACGCGATGAACGTCACCAATACGGTCACGGGAATCACCAAGCCTGCAACCAGCGAAGTTCCCCAGTCGCGCAAGAACACCACCAGGATGATCGAGGCGAGAATCAGTCCAAGCAGGATGGCATCGCGAACGCTACGGATCGAGTCGCCCACGATGATCGACTGATCGTAGAAGGGTTCGATGTGAACCCCCGGCGGCAGGGTCTTTCGGATCTGTTCGATTTCGTCGTGAACTTCCTGCGCAACCTGCATTGTGTTGCCATCGGGCTGGCGATTGATGTTGAGCAGCACGGCAGGTTTGCCGTTTGCTGTAACCACGGTGTAAATCGGCTTGACGCCGGGCGCCACAGTAGCGATATCGCCGACGCGCACCGGGACTCCCGCGGGAGTGTTCTTGATCACCGCATTCGCGATTTCTTCGGGAGTTTTTACCTGGCCGTTGACCAAAGCGAGATAGAGCTCATGATTGCGCTCCAGCAACCCGGGAGAGTCAACCAGGTTCGTGCGTCGCACGGCCTCGAGGATGTCGGTAACGGTGACGCCTGCGGTCAGCAGTTTCGCGGGATCGGGCGTGATGTGAAATTCAGGCTCTTGTCCGCCCTGCACCACCACCGTCGATACGCCTTCCAGACGGTTGAGCCGCGGTTTCATTTCATAGGTTGCCATCTCCCACAGCTTGGTCTGAGGCATGCTTTCGGAGGTCAGGCTATAACCAATGATCGGGAAGGCAGCGAATGTCAGGCGGTGGGCTTCGATCTTGGCCGTCGCGGGAAGTTCCGGCTGTACCCGCGAAATGGCGGCATTCACATATTGCAGCGTCTGGAACATGTCGACGTCCCAGCGAAAAAAAAGATCGATCTCAGCGGAACCGCGGCTGGTGGTGGACCGTACGGTGAGCAAACCCGGGACGCTATTCACTGCCTCCTCGATGGGCCGGGTCACGGTGACCGTCATCTGATCGATGGGCATCACGCCGTTATCGACTCCGATCAGCACGCGCGGAAAATCCGTGTTGGGGAACACAGACACCGGTATCGTAAAAGCGAGATAGGCGCCCAGTAGCCCCAGCGTCAGAATCAGGAAGATGACGGGCCTGGAGTGCTGTGCAATCCAGTGCTGGCCCGATTGTCCGTCCATGGAGATTCCGGCTCTCGAGGAGTTCACGCAGAGACTCCACAGCGGCTATTTGTCACTGGAACCCTCGCTGGGAGCTTTCGATCCATCTTTGGATCCCTCAGCTGGAGTTTCGGCGGCTTCGATCTTGATCTTGGTTTTGTCAGGCAGGCCGTAAGCGCCGCTGGCCACCACCTTGTCGCTAGCGGTGACGCCATCGACGATCTGCACGTCGTCGCCGTTGCGGATGCCGAGTTTCACCGTCTTCTGATGGGCGCGGCCATCAGAGCCGGCGATCATGACTGTAGTTGTCCCATCCGGCGCAGTAATAACGGAACTTGCCGGGACGACCAGCGCATCTTTCACCGTTTGGGCGGTCAGAGAAAGTTGCACGCTCGTTCCCGGCTTCAACTGCTGTTTGGGATTCTTGGCCTCGAGCCAAATTTCGACGGTCGTGCTGTTGGGATCGAGTGCGGGGCTGACCACGGTGACTTTGCCTTCGATCGGAGTGTCGATGCCGGGAACGGTCATCGTCCCCTTGTCGCCGACTTTCAGGGCAGCAGCATCATCTTGCGGGATATGCGCCTTGGCGATCACGGACGAAATGTCCATTACCGTCAACAAGGGAGTGCCCGCGGCTGCCATTTCACCGGGATAGAGCGAGCGGTCGGTGACGACGCCATCAATCGGACTGCGAATCTCTGAGTAGCTGAGCTGCGCCTGCGCCCCCAAATACTTTCCCTTGGCCGATTCCAGTTGCCCCGCTGCGGACTTGAGTGCCTGTTGCTTGCCGATCGCCATTAGCGAATCGAGGTGCTTCTTGGCGATCGCGTACTGGTTGCGTGCGGCGGTGATATCCACTCGCGACTGGTCAAGCTCCTTGCGAGGCAGCGCGCCTTGATCAAAGAGTTGCTGGCGGCTCTCGAACACTTTCTCTTGTGCGTCGAGCGCCTGCTTGGCTTGCTGCTCGTCAGCTTCGGCTTTCTGGACCTCTTCCGGCAGGCTGGCTGCGGTAGTCGTCTCGTAAGCTGCCTCAGCTTGTTTGTACGAGCCGCCCGTGTCCTGAGCCGCGGCACTCAGATCGCGATTCTCGAGCACGGCCAGCAACTCTCCCTCGTGAACCGGGCTGCCGCGTTTCACCAGAAACTTCTGCACCGGGGCACTGATCTTGGGGACGATCGCAGCCTGTTGCCGCGGAAACAGAATCGCCTGCGTGTTGATCGTATGATGAATTGTGGTTTTTTCCACGGCCGCTACTTGCACCGTAACCGTCGGCTCCTTGTCGCCCTTGTCGGACGAGCAGCCCACTGTGCTCAGCATGCCAACTGCAGCGGCGAGTCCGGCAAGGGCGAGCATGCGGTGACGCAAGGCTGGCGAAGTTGAGGCTTCGGTGTGCTTCATTCTCATGCGGCTAGAAGGTTCCTGTCAGAGTCTGTAGATTTGCTACGGCGACGCGATAACGCGCCTGACCATCATCGTACGCGTTGCGGGCCTGGGTCAGAGTGTTCTGCGCATCGACCACTTCCAGTACTGTGGATTCTCCTGCCTGGTAGCGCATCGTGGTGAGCCGCAGGCTATCAGCGGCCAACTCTGCAGATGTCGCCAGAGTGTCCATTTCCGAGCGTGAGGTCTTCGCTTCGAGATAAAACTGCCGCAGGTGGCTGAGCAGTTGTTTCTGCGCGTAGTTCAGTTCCACGTGCGCCTGATCGCGCCGCAATTCCGCCTGCTTGAGCTTGCTGCGATCCGAGCCCCAACTGAAGATCGGAATCTGCAACGTGGCCACGGCCGAGTAGCCCAGATTACGCACCCCGTCCGTCTGGATGGCGAACTGGTTTGAATCGATGCCGTAAAAATAGTCCACGCTAAGTGCGGGCAGAAGACCTCCCCAAGCGGCCATTACCTCGTGATTCGCCACTTCGAATGCCGCGAGCGCCGCCCGCAGATCCGGGTTGTTCTTCTTTCCCGCCGCCTCGACTTCGTCAAAGGTTGGGAGCGGCTCGGGTGTTTGCAAATCGTCGACGACGGCAAAATCCTGATTGAAATCCGGGAACAACAGCACGGCGAGATCAAGCCGGGCGCGTTCCATGGTCAATTGCGCTTCCTGCAGATCCCGCTGTTGTTGCTGCGCCTGGATGCGCGCTTTGATCTCGTCGGCGTGTGCCACCTCGCCGCCGTTTTCCAGTTTCACGCTGATGTCGAGGAAGCGTGCCGCTTCCACGTCCGCCCGTTGTGCGGTCGCGTACCTGCGCTGGGCCACTACCAGGCCGTAGTAGGCTTGGGTCACGGTCACGACAAGTCCCCGTGTGGCGATTTCGGCCTTAGCGCGTGCCAGCGCCAGCGCGGCAGAAGAGCGCCGATAGTCCGCAACACTGGTAAGTGAGAGCGCCTCATGCACCCCCGCCTGGCTGATGTATTCGTGTACGCCGTTGTTGGCGATGAACTTGGAGGAGGGGCATCCCGTCGGCGTCGATGCGCAGTTCGCTGGCAGCGGGGCTGTGCCCTGAGTGTAGATGAACGAATTGTTGTAGTTGACGTCCGGCAGCAGGCCGGCTCGAGCCTGCACTCGATCTTCTCGAGCCAGTCCGAGATCGGTGACGGCTGACCGGTACTGGGGATCGTTGAGGCGAGCCCGCTGCAGCGCATCCTGCAACGTGATTGTAATCGGAGCGCCCGACGCAGGCGTGGTGTTTGCGCCCGGAGTCTGGTCTTCTAGCGTCACCTGTGCAAAACTCGGGGCTCCGAATGCCACAACGACCAAAATGAAAATCCAAAAATTCGACAGTGGACCGATATCGGCGGGCGTTTCCTCCGCCGCAGGAAGGTTTATCGGGCGTGTCTTCACGGAGTCACCTCGGCAATGAATGCGGTGGGTTGTGAAGGGATGAAAGTCCCTGAGCACCAATGGGATTGCCCAAGAGTCGGGTCCATGTGGAAGACCGGCCTTTGGATGCAAACGGAAATGGTCGCCAACTTTGTCCACGAACAAAAATGTGAGGCGCAGAGGCTCATCATGACTAAGTATCGGACCAATTTGGAACTCGTAAGCCTATCACGGCCTTCCTGAAAGCCACCTGAAACCGGCGGTCTCTACCCCAAGTGCTAGCCCTAAAGTACTTAGGCCACGCGGCCAACAGGGTGCGAAGAATTGGCGAAGATCGTGCAAGGTGTTAAGCCGAGTGTGATCGCCAATCAGGAGGAACACAGTGATCGACCTGGATCAAGTCAAAGTTACACCCCGTGACCAGCAGGTCTTGAATCTGCTAGTGCAGGGCTGCAGCAACAAAGAGATTGCGGGCCAGCTAAATATCAGCCCGCGCACCGTCAAACAACCGCTACACTGTTCTTGCGTGCCGGAATCCGCGAGGGCCGCAAGCGTGTGAAGCTGGCCATTGCCCTGTTCACAAAAGAGGAGGCTCAGTCATGACTCCCTGCGAGCGCCTCACTCCGAAGGAAATCCAGATTGCGCTTCTGGTCTGGGAAGGTATGACAAATCGCGAAATCGGCAGGATCGTCGGCACCAGCGAGCAGGTCATCAAGAACCATTTGCGCAGCGCTTTCGACAAACTTGGCGTCTGGAGCCGCCTGGAATTGGCCATGTATGTGGCCAGCCATGGCGGAAAGAACTGGCTCGCCGAGTCTGAGCACCCCGCCGTGCCGTGTAGCCAGGCCGTCGCAGCGTCTCGGCCACTCTCGCAGGTCTCGTGAGAGGTTTCATCATTCTCCATCTTCAGGCCGGCAGGCTCCTATGAGCAGAGGCGCAGGTGCCTCTGCCTTTCGTCAGACTGCACCGTTCGAGTCCAATGTCTGCAAAACGTTTCACGATCGTGCCCGAGATTGGGAACCCCTGATTTACTAACCCTATATCCCGCAATCAATTGCCCGCAGCTAATCAACGGCATCCGAATTGCGTTCGTAAAGGGTTCTGCACGAGCGGGCTCAACAGCAGCCGCGAGCCGGCTTTCGCAACCCCAGGGGCGAAACCGCGATGGCGTACAAAGAGATTTTCTGGATGGCATGCGACTCCACCGAACAGCTGCGGGCGGAGTATGGTCCCTTTCACACACGCACAGAAGCTGAGTCGGAAGCCAAGAAACTTGGTTTCGGATACCTGCTGCGCTACGAGCACATCCTCGGTGAGAACGAGGAGATCGAGGACGTCCGCTGCATATTCGTGGAACTGCCCGGTGCGCCTCCAGTTGGAGCCGAAGCCATCCCCGTCACGCTCCACACCCGCTGCGCCACCTGCGGTGAATCTGCCGCCCACGAGAAGGGATGGCAGGCTGAGGTGTGGGCCGACATACACGAGTTTGAGCACTCTCGTCATCGCGTGCGGCTTTTCGAACACGCACGCGGCAAAGGTTTGAAGGAAATCGGCGGCTGGCGGGGATAGACTTTCGAAAGTTCAGGCTTTCGTCGAAAGATCGCTGGCCGCGGCACGATCCACCAGCCAGATCAACTTCCCATTGTTTGGCCGAATCAGTCTTGAGGGATACTGTTCGGCTGGCCCATCTTCTTCCAACACAGTTTTCAAGACTGCCGCTTTATCGGTCCCGCTCACCAGGAAGGCCACGCAGCGCGCCGCATTCAGCACGGGCAGTGTAAGGGTGAGGCGGCTCGTCTTCAGCTTGTCGACCCAGTTGGCGATCACGAGCCGGGTTTTTTCCTGAAGTCCGGCAGAACCGGGGAAGAGCGACGCGGTGTGACCATCGGGGCCCATCCCGAGCAGGATCAGATCGAAAATCGGAACCCCTCCCGGTCCCAGTTGGAAGAACTTCCGCAGAGTCTGCTCGTAGGCATCCGCGGCGGCTGCGGCGTCGGGATTTTCCGCCGGAATGCGGAACACATTTCCCGCCGCAACCGGAATTTTTGACAGCATGGCTTCTTCCGCCATCCGGTAGTTGCTTTCAGGATCGGTGGGCGGTACGTGCCGCTCGTCGCCCCAGAAGAAAAACATGCGGTCCCAGGGCAGGACCGTGCGTGCATTCGTAGCTAGTAAATTGAAGAGGCTCTTGGGGGTCGATCCGCCCGACAGTGCGATCGTGAAGCGGCCTCGTTGTTCCACGGCGTTCTTGGCGGTGTGCACAACCACTTCCGCCGCCGCTTCGAACAATTCTTGCGGAGTGGTCGAGACTCGAATTTCGACGGAGGCACTCAAGGGACGTCTTCTCTCAGCTCCTGCCTCGGACGGACGCACAACGCGCCGCTCCGAGCAGTCCAGCTTTTTCGTTGGTCACGACCTGTACCGGGATTGCCTCAAGCAACGGCCGCAATCGGCCCTTCTCCACGAAAGATTTCATGAACACTGGGCCCTTCAACTTGGCAAGAATCTTGGGCGAAATGCCGCCGGCGAGGAACAGGCCTCCAGTGGCCATCACTTTTAGAGCCAGGTTGCCAGCTTCGGCGCCGTAGACTGCGGTCCAAAGATCCAACGCTTTCTCTGCCAAAGGATCGGATCCATCGACTGCCGCTCGCGAAATCACTGCGGCGGGGTCACTCTTTTTGAGATCGGCCGCGAACTCCGGCGATTCCTTGCCACAGCCGCTGTCGCGAAGGAATTCATACACATTCACCAGGCCAGGGCCCGACAGGATCCGCTCGTAGCTCACGTGTCCAAAGCGCGCCTGCAGCGAGCGGACCAGTTCGATCTGCAAATCTCCCTGCGGTCCAAAATCGGTGTGCCCGCCTTCACACGCGAAAACGTGATGGCGCTTTCCGTCCCAGAAAAGCCCAGCCTCGCCCAAACCCGTCCCCGGCGCGATCACTCCTTGATTGCCCACGGCAGGCCCGCTCACGCGATTCAACTGAACCAGGTCCGAATTCTCGAGCGCACCGATTCCCCAGGCACTGGCTTCGAGGTCGTTGATCAGCATTGTGGCGGGAAGGTGAATCTGTTTTGCCAGCCGCGATTGCTCAATTACCCAGGGCAGGTTCGAAGTTTCGACGCGGCCATTGCGCACTGGACCGGCAATGCCGAAGCAGGCCGCTTCCGGACGTGTCCCAGAGGCGTCCACAAACTGGCCCACGATTTCGCCCAATTCGCTGTGCTCGCGGCTGGGATAAGTTTGCTCGGACACCAGGCGCAGGTGCCCGTTCTGGGGTTGAAAGTAAGCCAGACGCGCATTGGTGCCGCCAATATCGCCGGCCAGGATCATTTCTCGAAATTCCTCCAGCGGCGACCGTCGCGTTCCAGCAGATCGTCGGCCTCCTTCGGTCCCCAGGTGCCAGATGCATAGTTGGGGAAATTACGGGGCGGGAGTGCCTTCCACAGATCGAGCACCGGGTTCACGACGGACCAGCCGGCTTCCACCATGTCTGCGCGCTGAAACAGCGTCTGATCGCCGATCATGCAATCATGCAACAGCCGCTCGTAACCGGTGCTGGGCTGCTTGCCGAAATATTCTTGATATTCGAAATTCATGTCGACTGTGCCCAGACGCATGACTGGGCCGGGAACCTTGGCTGCGAATTGCAGGGAAATTCCTTCTTCGGGTTGAATGTGCAGAACCAGTTGGTTCGGCATCAGGTGCTCGACGGGAGTGTCGCGGAATAGCACGAAGGGAGCCCGTCGAAACTGTATCACGATATGGGTGTTGCGCACCGGCATCCGCTTGCCCGTGCGCAGGTAGAACGGAACATCCGCCCACCGCCAGTTGTCAATCAGCAACTTCATGGCGACGAAAGTTTCGGTCCGCGAATCGGGCGGAACATCGGGTTCCGCGCGATAGGCCGCAACTCGCTTGCCGTCTTCGGTCCCGTCGCCGTACTGGCCGCGTACACTTCGGCTCAGGACTTCTTCGTCGCTCATGGGCTGGATCGCGTGGAGAATCTTGGCCTGCTCATCGCGGACCGCATTTGCGTCGAATGAGATCGGCGGCTCCATGGCCGTGAGACTGATCAATTGCATGATGTGGTTTGGCACCATGTCGCGCAGCGAACCGGCTTGATCGAAATAACTCCCGCGTCCTTCGACGCCAACGGTTTCGGCCACCGAGATCTGCACGTGATCGATATAGCGGCGGTTCCAGACGGGCTCAAAAATTCCGTTGGCAAAACGGAACGCCATGATGTTCTGCACGGTCTCTTTGCCCAGATAGTGGTCGATGCGGTAGATCTGCTTTTCGTCGACTTCTTTCAACAATTGCTGGTTCAGCGCTTTGGCTGACTCGAGATCGTGCCCGAACGGCTTTTCGATGACCACCCGGCGCCAGTGACCGTTCGACTGCTCCATCAGTCCCGCAGCAGAGAGCTTCTGGACAATCGGACCGAAAAAACTTGGCGCCGTGGCGAGGTAGTAGAAGAAATTCTGGTGCGTCGAATGTTCCTGATCCACTTTGTTCAGGAAGTCTTTGAGCTGAGGGAACAGTTTGTCGTCGCTGAAATCTCCGGCGAAGTAGTAAAAGCGGCGTGAGAACCACTCCCAGAGATCATCGTCCACGCACTCGCCGCAGTACGCTTTGACGTCGTCGTGCACTCGCTTTCGGAATTCATCGTTGGAGTACTGCGTACGCGCCACGCCCACCACAGCAAACTCGCGGGAAAGGAGCCCGGCCCGAGCCAGATTGTAGAGCGCGGGAATCAGCATGCGCCCCGTCAGATCGCCGGCTGCGCCGAAGATCACCATGACGCAGGGATCACCCTGCTTGCCGATGCGCGGCGGTGCCGCCACCGTTGGTTGTTCCGCTAATTCAGCCATGATTAGAGTCCTCTGGATCGATAATCCCAAAAAATCCAACCCGCGCCTACGCGGTCTTCTTTGCCTTGTCTGCGCTCTGTTCCACGTGTCCGCCGAACTTCTGCCGCATGGCGGAAAGCATCTTCTCGGCAAAGGTATGCTGTTGCCGCGAGCGGAAACGCACGTACAGCGCGGCGGTCAGCACATCCGCAGGCACGGCTTCCTCAAGCGCGGCCTGAATCGTCCAGCGCCCTTCGCCCGAATCTTGAACGTAGCCTTCGTATTCGGACAACGTGGGATTTTCCGTGAGCGCCATCGCCGACAAGTCGAGCAACCAGGAACTGACCACGCTGCCGCGCCGCCACACTTCTGCAATGTCCGGCAGGTTCAGGTCGTAGCGGATGTCCTCCGGCAGATCTTTGCTGGTGGCGTTCTTGAAGATGTCGAAGCCTTCCGCGTAGGCTTGCATCATGCCGTATTCAATGCCGTTATGCACCATTTTTACGAAGTGTCCGGAGCCGGACGGACCGCAGTGAATGTAGCCGTCTTCCGCCGTGCCTCCAAGCTTTTCTCGTCCTGGAGTTTTTGGGATGTCGCCCTTGCCCGGTGCCAGCGTTTTGAAAATAGGATCGAGCCGCTGCACTGCTTCCTTGGGCCCGCCAATCATCATGCAATAACCGCGGTCCAATCCCCACACACCGCCGCTCGTGCCTACGTCGATATAGTGAATGCCCTTGCCCTTCAGTTCATTCGCGCGGCGCACATCATCTTTGAAATACGAGTTGCCGCCGTCGATGATGGCGTCCCCCGCCTGCATATGCTGCGCCAGTTTCTGCACCGTCGCTTCGGTCGGACCACCCGCTGGAACCATGATCCATACCGCGCGGGGAGGAGTCAGCTTCGCAATCAGATCTTCGAGAGAGCTAGACCCACCTGCGCCCTCGCCAGCGAGCTGTTTCACGGCGTCGGCGCTGAGATCAGAAACCACCAGCTGATGTCCGCCGCGCATCAGTCGCCGCGTCATGTTGGCGCCCATGCGCCCCAGCCCCACCATTCCTAATTGCATTGCTTTCGCTCCTGAAGTACCGCCGACCCTTCGACTTTGCTTAGGGCAGGCTCGCTGGCTGTCACGAGGGCATCCTGCCCTCGCATGTGGAATCCCTTACGCTTTTAGAGAGCTTTCTGAACCGCGGCCTGCAGCGCCGCCAACCCCGCCTTCAGGTTGCTCCCCAGATGCACCCGCAGCGCCCGTCTCCCTCGATCGGCCAATACCTGAAAGTCCCCGCGCGCCTGGGCCGCTTTCACAACACCGAACGTGTACTTCTGTCCGGGTACGGGCAGTTCGACGGAATCGTCGCAGGTGATTTGCAGAAAGACTCCGGAGTTCGGTCCGCCTTTGTAGGCCTGTCCCGTGGAGTGCAGGAATCGCGGTCCGAATCCCAGGCAGGTCGCCACGTGTTTCTTGTCACGCACCAGATGCCGCAGAGTCTGCAGAGTTTGTTCGTGCTCACCGTTCATCTGGATGTAGCCGAGCACCGCAAAGTAATCGCCAGCCTTGATGCGAGCCAGATGCGCCTTGAGATATCCCACGAGCGACTTGTCGCTGCCGGCGCCTTTCGCCAGTTCCGCGGCGTTCTTGTCGTCGGTGAACAATTTAATGCCAGAGTCCTCGACGACGGGTTTTTCCGCCGGCAGGGAACCAGTCTTTTCATATGCCGATGTAAGCTCACGGGTCGCGATCTTGCTGGCCTCGACGTCGGGCTGGTTGAATGCGTTGATTCCGATGATCGAACCTGCGACGGCGGTGGCAATCTCCCAGCGGAAGAATTCCGCGCCCAGGTCATAGATATCGGCCATGGTGATGCGCACGACCGGATGGCCCGCCTTCTCAATCGCCGCCACTTTCGCATCCTGTTCCGCGTCAGTGCCTGTTTCCAACCGAACATAAACGAAGACGCGATCGCTGCTGTAGACCTCTGGAGTCGTCAGAGTTTCGCGGTCCACTGGGATGATGCCCTTGCCGATCTTGCCGGTCGACTCCGCCAGCAGTTGTTCTAGCCACGCTCCCAAGTCGGAAATGCCAGGGGAAGTGATGATCGTGACCTTGTCGCGTCCTGCGTTCGCGGCGGTTCCCGAGAATGATGCCCAGCACTGCGCCGGGATTCTCTTCGACGGTTGCACTTGGGCCACAGGCGCGCACCATCTCCGCGGCCCGCGCGAGAAACTTCTTCGTGTCCATGCCCATTACGGCGGCCGGGACCATGCCGAAATTCGACAACGCAGAGTAACGTCCACCGATCGAGGGCCGTCCGAAGAAGACATGCAGGAAGCGATCTGCCTCCGCGACCTGCTGCATCTTCGACCCCGGATCGGTGATCGCGATGAACTGGCTGCCGGCTTTTGCCGCACCCACCGCCTGCTTCGTACGTTCAAAGAAATATTGTTTGAAGATGTTGGGTTCAAGCGTGCTGCCCGATTTGCTGGAGACGATAAACAGTGTCTTCGGGATATCGATCAGGTGCTCAAATGCTTTTACCTGGGCGGGATCCGTCGAATCGAGTACGTGCAAAGTAGGGAAGTGAGTAACCCGGCCGAACGTCATGCGCAGGACTTCCGGACACAGACTGGATCCGCCCATGCCCAGCAGGAGGATGTGCTCAAAGCCACGCGTCTGCACTTCTTTCGCGACCTTTGCTAGTTGCTCGTGCTGTGCAGTCTGCTCCTCGACAATGTCGAGCCATCCCAGCCAGTTGGCTTCGTCGCTGCCTGTCCAGAGTGTTGCATCGCGCTGCCACAGGCGCTGCATCTTGCCGCCCGATTGCCAGTCGGCGATCGTCGATTTTACCGTTGTGGCCAGCGTTTCCGGCAGGGAAGTCTTCAGTCGGCTCACGAGATCTATCCTTTTTGCTGAGTGCTCTTCGCGACTGCGGCCAGCAGCTTGTCGAAGGCATCGGCAAACAGCTTGACACCGTCGTCGGTCAGCTTGTCAGTCACTTGTTTAATGGAGATGCCCGCCCGTGCCAGATCGTCCATGACTTTCTGGGCACCCGGCACATCTTCCATTAGCGCGTTGCGAAGCCGCCCATGATCGCGGAAAGCTTCGATCGTCGCCGGCGGCATGGTGTTGACCGTGTCCGGCCCAATCAGTTCTTCAATGTAGATCACGTCGCGGTAGTTTGGGTTCTTGGTGCTGGTGCTGGCCCACAGCACGCGCTGGGTCTGCGCACCCTTCGCTGCGAGCGCCTGCCAGCGGGACCCGCTGAAGATTCTCTGGTAGCGTTGATAAGTAAGCTTGCCATTGGCGATCGCCACCTTACCCAAAATGCTCTTCAGCAAGGCCTGCTGGCTGGGGTCATTGGTCGCCTTGATTTTGTCGTTGAGCATGGAATCGACCAGGGTGTCGATGCGGCTGATGAAGAAACTAGCCACGCTCGCCATCTTTTTCAGATTGCCGCCGTGCCCTGCCAGGTCTTCGAGCCCGGCAATGTACGCCTCGGCCACTTTTTCGTACACCTCCTGCGCGAATAACAAGGTAATGTTGATGTTGATGCCTTCGCCGATCAACTGGCGGATCGCTGGCAATCCCTCTGCGGTGCCCGGCACTTTGATCATCACGTTTTCGCGCTGTACCGTCTTCCACAGGCGGCGCGCTTCGTCGATCGTTTCCTGCGTCTTGCGCGCCAGATACGGCGAGACTTCGAGACTCACGTATCCATCGCGGCATTTGGATTCGTCGTACACCGACCGCAGCGCGTCGGCCGCATCCTGAATGTCGCGAATCGCGATCTGTTCATAGCGAGCCGTAGTGTCGAGATCACTCCGCGAGGCTAACGACTTCAAGAAGTCGTCATACAGCGAACTGTCGGCGATGGCCTTCTCGAAGATCGAGGGGTTCGACGTCATCCCCCGCAACCCATCTTCGGTGATCATTTGTTTCAACTTTCCGGTGGTGAACAGATCGCGCCGGATGTAATCGAGCCACATCGACTGACCGTAGCTAAGTAATTCCTTCAGCGGATTCTTAGTCGCTTTCGAGGTTTCCAGGATTCCAGTTGGCTGCATAGTGACCTCCCGATGTTCCGTAAGATGAATTTTGTCGAACCCCGTTCGACCGCTACTTGCCGGCGATCGCCGCACGTGCTTCGGCGACGACCGTGTCCACGGTGAACCCAAAATACTTCAGCAGATCTTTTAGCGGCGCCGAGGCGCCAAAACGGTGCATCCCGACGTTCCGTCCTTTGAGGCCAGTGTAGCGCCCCCATCCGAAGGTGGACGCCATTTCCACAGAAACTCGGGCGGTGACATTGGACGGCAGAACGCTTTCTTTGTAGGCGGCATCCTGCTGTTCGAAAATCTCCCATGACGGCATGCTGACGACTCGCGCTTTCACGCCCTCGGCCTTCAGTTTCTCGTACGCATCCACGCATAACGACACTTCGCTTCCCGTACCGAGCAGGATCACGTCTGGCTTTCCACCAGGCGCGTCGGCGAGGACATATGCTCCCTTGGCGACACCGGCGGCCGGAGCATACTTGGTGCGATCCAAGGTCGGAAGGTTTTGCCGGGTCAGCACAAGCGCCACCGGTGAGTGCTGCAACTGCGCGATGATCTTCCAGGCTTCCGTAACCTCATTCGCGTCGCCGGGACGCAGCACAATCAGATTCGGCATGGCCCGCAATGACGCCAACTGCTCGATCGGTTGATGGGTCGGCCCGTCTTCGCCAAGGCCAATGGAATCGTGCGTGAAAATAAAGATCGAAGGAATCTCCATCAGGGCTGCTAACCGGATACTGGCCCGCATGTAATCGCTGAAGTTGAAGAACGTCGCGCCGAACGCTCGAATGCCGGACACAACCATCCCGTTGACACTCGCGCCCATCACGTGCTCCCGCACGCCAAAGTGCAGGTTGCGACCCGCAGGAGTAGCCGCCTGAAAATCTCCGGCGCCTTCGAATTTCAACGTCGTCTTGTTCGATGTTGCCAGGTCCGCCGATCCGCCCATCAGCCACGGAATATTCTGCGCCAGCACATTGAGTACCTTGCCTGAGCTCTCGCGCGTCGCGACGCCTTTGGCATCCGGGGGAAATGTAGGAAGGCCCTTGTCCCAGCCTGAAGGTAATTCGCGATGCTGCATCAGGCGCAGACGCTCAGCCATGTCGGGGAATTTCTGCGAGTACTCGGTGAATTTCTGCGACCACTGTGCATGCAGATCGTGTCCGCGCTTCCCGATGCCTTCGCGGAAATGCTCGCGCACTCCGTCCGGCACAAGGAATTTCGCATCTTCCGGCCAGCCGTAGAATTTCTTGGTCAGCCTCACTTCTTCTTCGCCCAAAGGTTCGCCGTGAGCGGCATTGGTGTCCTGCTTGTGGGGAGACCCGTAGCCAATGTGGCTGTCCACGATGATGAGCGTCGGGCGGTCGGTAGTTTTGTGAAAAGTGTCAAACGCCCGCGCCAGCATCTCCAGATCGTTGGCATCGGCCACGCGCGTCACGTTCCAGCCGTATCCTACAAAGCGCGTCGCCACATCTTCGCTGAATGACCAATTGGCTGGGCCATCGAGGGTAATGTGATTGTGGTCGTACATCCAGCAGAGATTGGAAAGCTTCAAATGTCCGGCTAGAGAAGCCGCTTCGCCGCCAATCCCTTCCATCAGATCGCCATCCGAACACATCGTGTAGATGTTGTAATCAAAGATCTCCAGCCCCGGACGGTTGAAGTTCGCCGCTAGCCACTTGCCGGCGATGGCCATGCCTACGCTATTACCAACGCCCTGCCCAAGCGGCCCCGTCGTGGTTTCCACGCCAGAAGTGATGTGCGACTCGGGATGCCCCGGCGTCCGGCTTCCCAACTGACGGAAGCGTTTGATCTCCTCCATTGGAACCGAGAGCTCTTTCAAGACCTGACCATGCTCGTCAACCCGCCGCACCTCGGCGAGGTGCAGCATGGCGTAAAGCAACATGGATGCGTGCCCATTGGAGAGGACGAACCGGTCGCGATTGAGCCAGGTGGGATCGGCAGGATCGTAGCGCAGAAATTCCTGCCAGAGGCAATACGTGACTGGCGCCAGTCCCATGGGCGCGCCCGGATGGCCCGAGTTCGCTTGTTGCACTGCGTCGATCGCCAGGGTTCGAATCGTGTTGATGGACAGCGTGTCCAGTTGCTGCCCCGTCACCAAAACCTGTTCACTGGCTACCATGCGATTCCGCTCCTCAGCCTGGGATTTTTTTCACCGGTGCGCGATCGGTACCTAAAATAATTAGAGTTTCCGATTGCGGAAAGGGTTCAATACGCAGAAAGTGTATCAATTTCCGTGCAGGCGTGGATTAAGCCCCAGTGAAAAACTGGCGGGAATCAGGGAATTCCCTTAGTGGTTTATTTTAGAAGGTGCAGGTAGCCGTTTTCGGTTTGCGATCCCCGGGTCGTCTCCTGCACATACTTGAGGAACTGGCGCAGATTGTCGCGCTCGGTGGGTGCCATTCCCTCGAAGTGAATGCGGACACCGTTGCCCGGCCTATTGCGCGATACCACTCCACTCAGAGCGAAACCTTTGACCCAGATCTTCCCGTTGGGTACCCAGAGACCTATTTCCACTTTCGACCCCGGGTTAACCGGATGCGCGGTTTCGACCAGGCATCCACCCGCGCTGGTGTTGGAAAGATTGCCCCAGATCGGAACCGGGAAGTCATCGACGCGCAGTTCGACGGCCACGAAACATTTGATTCGGGGGTGACGGCGACGGTCGCTTCCCCAGTTCTGACCGAACAAATCGGGTTCAAAAGGAGGTGTCGCTGAAGCTGGGGTTGGAACTGGCTGAGGCGAAGGGGCCGCCTTGGCGGCAGGTTTGCCGCCCATGGCAGCGCCAGCCTTGATTTCGCGCATCGCCGAAAGCAGCGCCGCTTCGCGCTTATCCGCCGGAGCTTCCCGGTAGGCTTGCAGCAGCTTTCCGACATGCCGGACAAGGTCCGGATCGGACAATATGTGGGTCCAGTCAGTTCCTGTTGCCGCACTCATCGAAATATACGTTTTCCGTTCGTAAAGATTTCGGCTCTCGACTAGATTGAACTGAAGGTTACTCTCATTCAAGATGACCTTGGTCACCTGCTTGGAGGGCAACCGGTTTGGGGGGAACTGTCTGAATCTGCTGTTTCTCGAGTCGGTCCGGTCCGGACTACTTCACTGACCCTCGAACGTTAACTGGACGATCTCGGTAGTCTCGCTTTGACCCGGCTCAAACTTCCATTTGCCGACCGCTTCGATCGCGGCGTCAACCAATACCGGGTTTCCGCCCAACACTCGGGTAGCTTTGACGGTGCCATTGGCCTTCACTACAGCTTCCACTCTCACGATGCCATGGATATGCATCTTCTTGGCCAGTTCCGGATAACTGGGTGAGACCCGCGATGAGACTTTTCGGTCCGAGTTCACTTGTGCGGATGCGTTCTGGGCGCTGGCTATGCTCGTCGTGAGCGCCATGAGTGCAACTGTGATAAATAAAACACGTGTCCGCATGGCTTTCCGTTCCTCTGTACAAGCCACAGGTTAAAGGCGCCAACTCTTGCTGCGCAAAGTACCGAAGGGATGGAACTTCGGGTGTCGTTCCAATCTTGGAGGTCTCTAATTTTCTTACCGCACGATTGCTGCTTTCTCCGCGCCGGAAGGCGATTCCAGAGATCCGGTCAGAATCGTTGCATCGCAAAGCCGCGTAAACGAATCAAAGGTGACGAGTTATGCTATAGGCGAGAAAGGACGTCCCCGCTCTACCATCATTTGCGTGGCGTTCCCACAATCACGAATGCGCTGCTCATTGATAATTTCCCGAACCGCATTTCTCGTTATTATTCTTGCTCGGCTCACGACGCCTGGCCTGCTGGCTCAGACCACCAGCGGATCGTCGGCCCCGAGTGTGTCCCTCCCCGGCCCCCAGAATCCATTTTTGGGCAGTGCTCCTGAAGGAAAGGCCACCGCCGATGTCCTACAAATCGACTTCAAAGACGCGATCGATCGTGGTCTACGGAACAATCTCGGGCTATTACTGGCCAGTGACCAAACCGAGATAGCTCGTGGGGAAAGATGGAAAGAACTGAGCGACTTGCTTCCAAATCTCGGTGCCAGAGTGATGGAAGACGTGCAGACTCAGAGTCTGGCGGCACTCGGGTTCAACAAGCTTTTCCCGCTGCTAGCTGCCCCGGGCAATACGAACGCTGCGTTGCCTCGGCTGGTCCCAGCCTTCAATTACTTCGACGCACGAGCGTCTCTCAGCCAGTCTGTTTTCAATTTCAAGAGCTTGGAGAACGAACGGGCCGCCTCAGAGAGCCTGAAGGCCGCCCAGTTCAGCTACAAAGATGCGCGCGAGATGGTCGTACTCGCGGTCGGCAACTCTTATCTCCAGGCTATCGCCGCGGGTGCGCGGGTCGAGACCACCGAAGCCCAGGTCACGAGCGCCCAGGCACTTTACGACAAGGCCGCCGACCAGCAGAAAGCTGGACTGAGTCCGGCGATTGATACGCTGCGTTCGCAGGTCGAACTGCAAACTCGCCAGCAGCAGCTCATCGTTGCCCGTAACGATCTCGCCAAGCTGAAATTGAATGTAGCGCGGATCATCGGCTTGCCCCCTGGGCAGGAGTTCGTGCTCACCGAGAAAGCTCCCTACCAGGCATTGGCTGCGCTCCCGCTCGACATGTATTTGCAACGCGCTTATGCGTCGCGACCTGACTATCAGGCCGCCCTGGCCCAGGTTCGGGCCGCGGAACTTTCGCGCAAGGCCGCCGCCGCCGGACGTTATCCCAGCGTCGACGTCGCCGCCAATCTTGGCGATATTGGCGTCAACCCGGCTCAGTCGAACGGTACTTGGCAAGTCAACGGGGGTGTCAACATCCCCATCTTCGCCGGTAATCGCGTTCACGCTGACGTTCTTCAGGCCGACGCGCAATTAAAGCAAGCGCGCTCGCAACTGGGAGATATCCGAGGCCGCATCGATTATGAGGTTCGCACCGCCCTGCTCGATCTCAACGCCGCCGCCCAGCAAGTGGAAGTCGCTCGCAGTTCGGTCGACCTGGCGGAACAGGCCCTGGCGCAATCGCAAGATCGCTTCACCGCTGGAGTAGCCGACAACCTGGAAGTCGTCCAGGCCCAGGAGGCCGTGGCCAGCGCTCACGAGAGTTATATTCAAAGTCTTTATGCCCATAATCTTTCGAAGGTCGAGTTAGCGCATTCCATCGGCGACGCGGAAGAGGGAGTTAAGCGCTATTTGAAAGGCAATTAATCAAAGTATGGAATCGACACAGAGTCCTCCCGCCAACACCGATAAAACGGAAGTTCAAAAGCCTGCGACCGGCAGCAAGCCGCTGCCCTCCACCGAGGAGGATTTTCACACGCGCCCTTCACGCACGCAGAGTTCCGGCTTCCGAATCGGAGTGGTGATCGCTGTCATTGTGCTTCTGGTCGTGGGATTCTTCGCCTACCGGTACTTCACGAGCTATGAATCGACCGACGATGCACAGGTCGATGGCCACGTCAATTCCGTCAGCGCGCGGGTCTCTGGCCACGTCATTAAACTCAACGTTGAGGACAATCAATACGTGCAGGCGGGGACAGTACTGGTCGAGATCGATCCGGCCGATTATCAAGTCGCCTTCGAGCGCGCCAAAGCCGATTTCGAAGACGCGCAAGCAGCCGCAGTCGCAGCCGGTGTGAATGTTCCGATCACTTCGGTCAATACCACGAGCCAGGTTTCGGCCACCGAAGCTGACGTCAATAGCGCCCGTGCCGGTATTCAGGTAGCCAAGCAACAGTTCGAGGCCGCCAAGGCCCAGTTGCAGCAGGCCGAAGCGAACAACGTGAAGGCGCAGAACGATCTGGTGCGCTACAAGCAATTAGTCGACAAGCAGGAGATCTCGCAACAACAGTACGACCTGGCCATCGCTGCAGCCAAGGCCAATGCAGCCGGTGTTGATGCCGCGCGCGCCAGCGCCGACGCAGCCCAGCAACAGGTCACCCAGGCCCAGGGCAAGCTCGTTCAAGCGCAGGCGGCCTACAGCAATGCCAACACGGCACCGAAGCAGATGCAGATCACTCGCGCCCGAGCAACGTCTGCGCTCGCGGAAGCTCAGCGCAAGAAGGCGGATCTCGATCAGGCGGCGCTGAATCTGCAATACACGAAAATCGTTGCTCCGGTTAACGGAATCGTCAGTGATCGAACCGTCGAAGTCGGGCAAAATGTCGCTCCCGGCCAGGAACTGATGAAGATCATCAACCTCGACGACGTTTGGATCACCGCGAACTTCAAAGAAACGCAGCTTCGGGAGATGAAGGTCGGCCAGCGCGTCACCATTGATGTCGATGCTAACGGCAGATCGTACAACGGCAAGGTCGACAGCGTTGCCGGGGCCAGTGGCGCCCGCTTCAGCCTGCTCCCGCCAGAAAATGCCACGGGAAACTACGTGAAAGTCGTCCAGCGCATCCCGGTGAAGATCGTGCTCGATCCCGGCTCGACCAATGATCACCAGTTGCGCCCCGGCATGTCCGTTACTCCCAAGGTCTGGATTCGCTAAATGAGTGCGGCCACCGCCACCTTGGATCACGCCGATGCCTGGCGTCCCGCGGTTAATCCGTGGATCATCGCGATCACGGTTACCTTGGCGACGTTCATGGAAGTGCTCGACACTTCGATCGCCAACGTTGCTTTGCCACATATCGCGGGAAGTCTCTCCGCGGGGCAGGACGAAAGCACCTGGGTTCTGACCTCCTATCTCGTGTCCAACGCGATCGTTCTGCCCTTGAGCGGCTGGCTTTCGTCCATCATCGGCCGCAAGAATTTCTATATGGGCTGCGTCGCCCTATTCACGGTGAGTTCGTTCCTGTGCGGGCTCGCACCGAACCTCGCGACGCTCATCATCTGCCGCATTCTGCAGGGCGCCGGTGGCGGCGGCCTGCAGCCCAGCGAACAGGCTATCCTGGCCGATACCTTTCCCCCAGCGAAGCGGGGCATGGCATTCGCGGTTTATGGAATGGCCGTAGTTACTGCCCCGGCGATCGGCCCTACTCTCGGAGGTTGGATCACCGACAATTTCAGCTGGCGCTGGATTTTCTTTATCAATATTCCGGTGGGGATCATATCGATCCTTCTCACCTCGAGACTGATTCAGGATCCGCCCTACTTCAAGCGCCGCAAGCTGAGCGAAACTCACATCGACTACGTAGGGCTGGGATTCGTTGCCTTGGGTCTGGGAGCACTGCAAATCGTTCTCGACAAGGGGCAACGCGATGACTGGTTCGAATCGAACTTCATTGTCACGCTTTCACTGATTGCTGCGGCAGCCTTGATCTTCGTGATTGTTTGGGAATGGAGACACAAAGATCCTATTATCGACCTGCATTTATTCCGCGATCGCACTTTTGGTGTCTCGAATCTACTGATGTTCATGCTGGGCTTTGCCCTGCTGGGCAGCACTTTGCTGATTCCTCTCTTCTCGCAAACTCTGCTCGGCTACACGGCGCAAGAGGCAGGCTTGGCTCTGATGCCAGGCGGGTTCACAATCATTCTCCTGCTGCCGCTGGTGGGATTCTTGCTTTCACGGTACACCCCGCGATGGCTTCTCTTGTTCGGTCTTCTCGTGCTGTCGTTCTCGCTGTTTCACATGACCACGTTTGACCTTGAGATTGATTTCCGGACACTGGCCATGGCACGCGTGGTCCAGGCTGTCGGCATGGCGTTTCTGTTCGTTCCCATCAATACGGCAGCGTATGCCTTCCTGCCGCGCGACAAAAACAATGCTGCGTCCGGTCTGATGAATCTCGCGCGTAACATCGGAGGCAGTGTGGGTATATCCGTGGTTACCACGATGCTCGATCGCCGCAGCCAGGTGCACATGACCGACTTATCCAGCCATCTCAGCCAATCGAACCCCGCACTGCAGTCCGCGATTAAGGGCGCAACGGGCGCGATGCAGGCTCACGGTGCCAGTGCAGCTGGGGCCACGAGGCAGGCGTACGCTCTGATCCAGGGCACGCTCGAGCGCCAGGCTTCCATGCTGTCCTACATCGACTGTTTCTGGTTTTTGGGAATGGCCATTCTGGCCATGGTTCCGATGGTTTTCCTGATGAAAAAATCCAAGCCGGGCGGCGGAATCGCAGTACACTAAATGCAACTCTTGCCATGTTCCGTCTGATCACCATCGAGCGCGAGTACGGCTGCGGCGCCGCTGCCATCGCTGCTCAACTCGCCAACCACCTGGGCTGGAAGCTCTGGGATCAACTGCTTACCTCAGAAATCGCACGCCTGGCCAGCGTCGACCAATCGGCCGTGCGGCGCTGCGAAGAGCGCATGGACAGCCGTCTGCACCGCCTTGCAAAATCCTTCTGGCGCGGAAGTTACGAGCGCAATTCCGCTGCGCTGGGCAGCCAGATGTTCGATGCCGACTGCATGTTGCCCATGATGCAAGAGGTCATGAACAAGATCGCGCAGGAAGGAAACGCGGTCATCGTGGGCCGTGGCGCGCCGTATCTCCTACGTGAGAATCCCGACGCATTCCACGTTTTCCTCTATGCTCCCCGCTCTGAGAAACTCCGACGCGTTATGGCAGAGGGACATGGCGAAGAAGACGCCGCGGAAATGGTCGATTCCATCGATCGCGAGCGCATCGCTTACGTCAAGCACTACTTCAATGCCGACTGGCCCACGCGTTCGCTCTACCACGTCATGATCAATACTGCCGTGGGGAACGAGCCCGTCGTGCAGACGATTCTGGACACAATGCATCTCGTCGAAGGCAGCCCCAAAGCCACCACCTACGAGCATCCCAACCAGCCCGTTTCTTCTCAATAGCGGACCGGCAGGTGCGCGCTCTAGGCGCCGCCGCCCGGCCTTCCTGTCGCAGCCACCGGCCGCGCTGGCCGCTGCGGCGCAGGACAACAATTCTCTTCGCAAACATCCTGACGCGCTCCTAGAGAGCCTACCGCACGTCGCTCGCTTCCCCGATTCGTCCGCTCAAGAATCAGCTCGCGAATCATCGCGATGAACTTGGGATGCACGCCTACCGTCTTCGCCCGCACCATGGGCAAGGACAGGGAATCGCACAGCTGCTGCGCCTCGATATCCAGGTCATACAACACTTCCATGTGATCGGAAATAAAACTGATGGGAGCCAGCACGACGGCGCTCGCCAGATTGCGCGACTTCACTTCGCGCAGATAATCCAGAATGTCCGGCTCCAGCCACGGCTGTCCTGGCGCGCCGCTGCGACTCTGATACACCAGCGCATCATTGGTGAAGCCCAGCCTTGTCGAGACCAGCTTCCTTACTTCTTCCAACTGCCGAACATAGTCACATGTGTTCGCCATCGACAAAGGGATGCTGTGGGCAATGTAGACGATCTGAACGTTGTGTCGTGCGTCTGCCGGAACTTGGGCCTGCGCATCGCGCAACCGCTCTTCGGTCGCCTCCACAAATCCCGGATGGTTGAAGAACCCACGCAGTTTGTCGATCTGCGGAGCTCCCGAACCCACCTCATTTTGAGCGCGAACGATGTCTTCGCGGTACTGCCGACATCCCGAATACGAACTGTAAGCCGAAGTCACGAATGCAAGCGCGCTCCGAATGCCGTTCTGCTTCATCTGCTGCAAAGTTTCCGCCAGCATCGGATGCCAATTGCGGTTGCCCCAATAGACAGGCAGCTTCGGGCCCTGCTGCGCTAGTTCGGTCTCCAAGGCGGCGATCAATTCCCTAATCTGCTGGTTGATCGGACTCTTGCCCCCGAAGTGGTAGTAATGCTCGGCGACGACCAGCATGCGCTCGCGCGGAACATTCCTGCCGCGCAGCACGTTCTCGAGGAACGGGATCACATCGCCAGGGGATTCAGGCCCGCCGAAAGAGACAACAAGAATAGCGTCGTAATTCATTTTCGTTTATTCAGAACCGCCAGCGAGTGCTCGGCGATGTCATGGGTGGGATCTGGTGCGCCCGGAGAGATTCGAACTCCCGACCTGTTGCTCCGGAGGCAACCGCTCTATCCAGCTGAGCTACGGGCGCACGGATATCTACAGTTTACATGGGCAAAGAAGAGGCATCAACGTGAACATTGCGACCAGACGAGTGAAAGAACGCGAACACGTCGGCGTCACGCGCAAGTTGCACCGTGCCTGTTTGGGCGGCTGCCTCACGGGCGGATCGGGTGAGATTTTCCTGGGATTGTTGCTCTTTAATACCGGTCGCGCCTTCCGCCACCACCGCCGCCTCGGCCACCGCGATCTCCGCGGTCGCGTCCACCACCGCCTCCACCGCCGCCGGAGCGCTCAGTTTTGGGACGCGCTTCGTTGACGTTGATCGTGCGTCCGCCGACGGACGAGCCATTCAAAGCCGTGATCGCCTTTTCGCCATCTTCATTACTGGTCATCTCCACGAAACCGAAACCACGGGACCGTCCCGTGTCACGGTCTGTCATGATGCTCACGCGATCGACCTGTCCGAACGGCTCAAACAGCTGGCGCAGTTCGTCTTCGGCTGTGTTGAAGCTCAAGTTCCCTACGAAAATATTCTTCACGCATCTGCCTCTGCATTGAGCTGTCGGGAGTGCAAGCGATTCGGCGGACTTGGCAGGTCGGGAGGGCCGTTCCTGAAAATCGATACCGGAGCTAGCGAACAGTCGAATGCGCCGAGCAGTATAGCAGGTTTCCCTAAATCAGCTTGTTAAATCAATCTCAAAATGAGAGCGCCAAGATGAGGACCCGGACGAGCTAGCACTCGTCCACCTTCCAGTATCCCTCGGCGTGAAAGCCCATCTGCAACAGCCGGTTCTTGGGATCGTGCCTCTTGCCACAACCCGGACACACCAGGTAGCGGCCCCAAGCCGTGCCTTGATGGTCGTAATTCTCCGCCACCGCAAACGTTGTCCCGCAGCTGCAGGGCACGAGGAACATGCGCAGTGGCGGAGCGCCTTTTGTGCTCTTCTCGGACTTGCGTCGGGGTTTCACGACTCTTCGACAGTGGCGTACGATTTTTTCTTGCGTTGGTTCGACTGCAGCGACTTCTTGCGCAGGCGCAGCGATTTGGGTGTGATTTCCACGAACTCATCGTCGGCAATGAATTCGATTGCCTGTTCCAGGTTCAACGGCCGGAAGGGCACCAAACGAATTGCTTCATCCGCCGTCGAAGCGCGCATGTTGGTGAGCTTCTTCTCGCGCACCGCATTCACATCGAGGTCGGTGTCTTTGGCGTTCTCGCCGATGATCATGCCTTCGTACAAATCAACGCCCGGGCCGACAAAAAGTTCGCCGCGCTCCTGCAATCCCCACAGAGCGTATGCGGTAGAGACTCCGCCCCGATCGGCGATCAGCGCTCCCGTGAGCCGGTGAGGAATGTCGCCTTGCCACTCGGTATATCCATCGAACAGCGCGTTCATCACAATCGTGCCGCGCGTGTCCGTGAGCAACTGGCTGCGCAGCCCGATCAGTCCTCGACTGGGCACGCGGAACTCGATGCGCACTCGCCCGTAGCCATGGTTGTGCATGTTGGTGACTTCGCCCTTGCGTGATCCGAGTTGCTCCATCACCACGCCGACAAAATCCTCCGGCACATCCACCGTCAGATGTTCCACCGGTTCCATTAGCTTGCCATCGATTCGCTTGGTGACGATCTCCGGCTTACCCACCATGAGTTCGTAGCCCTCGCGCCGCATCATTTCAATCAGAATGGATAGCTGCAGTTCGCCGCGGCCCAGCACCTTGAAGGAATCCGTGGTGCCGGTGTCCTCGACCCGCAAAGAAACGTTGGTCAGGAGTTCTTTCTCCAGACGCTCTCGCAGATTGCGTGATGTGACGTACTGGCCATCTTTCCCCGCGAAGGGCGAGGTGTTGACGGTAAACAGCATGGCGATCGTAGGTTCGTCGATCGCGATGTGCGGCAGCGGAGCAGGGTTCTCGGCCTCGGTGATGGTTTCGCCAATCGTGATGCCTTCCACACCCGCGACGGCGATGATGTCTCCCAACTCAGTTTCGGTGATGTCCGTCCGCTTCAGCCCCGAAAACGAAAACAGTTTCGTGATCTTTGTCTTGTGCAGCGTCCCGTCGAGCTTGGCGATGGCGACTTCCTCGCCCGTGTGCATCTTTCCATTGAACACGCGCGCGATCGCCAGCCGTCCGAGGTAGTCGCTGTAGTCAAGGTTCGCCACCAGGATCTGCAGCGGCCCCGACGCATCCCCCTTAGGATGAGGAATCGTCTTGATGATCGCGTCGAACAGCGGCCGCAAGTCGGTGCCGCCGCCCTTGATGTCGGCAGTCGCGGTGCCAGTCTTGGCATTGGTGTAGAGCACCGGAAAATCGATCTGCTCTTCCTTCGCGTCAAGATCAATAAAGAGGTCGTAGATCTCGTTCAAGACTTCCTGGGGCCGCGCGTCGGAACGATCAATCTTATTGATAACCACAATGGGCGGCAGATGTGCTTCCAGCGCTTTGCTCAGCACATAGCGTGTCTGGGGCAGCGGACCTTCGCTGGCATCCACCAGCAGCATGACGCCATCGACCATCTTGAGGGCGCGCTCCACCTCGCCGCCGAAGTCGCTGTGGCCGGGCGTATCCACGATGTTGATCTTCACATCGTGGTAGAAGATCGCAGTGTTCTTGGCGAGAATGGTGATGCCACGCTCCCGCTCCAGTTCGTTCGAGTCCATGACCCGTTCGACGTGGTGCTCGTTGGAGCGAAAAGTGCCGCTTTGCTGCAGCATGGCGTCAACCAGCGTAGTCTTGCCGTGGTCAACATGGGCAATGATGGCGATGTTGCGAATGCCTGAACTCAAAAAGGATTCCTCACAGAAGGTCACTTCCACTCTACTAGAGCGCAGATGCAATTGTCATGCCGGAGGTGCGGCAATTGCTAGTTTTGTGAGCCTATCGAACCCGGCCGGGAATGAACGATTGCGGTAGAGTCCGAAGTTCGCATTCTCGTAGACCAAGTCGAAACGTCCTGCATTGCTCTCGACGAAGCTGGCCAGAAATCCTTGATCGTTATTGAATGCGTTCGTCGTCAGCAAGTATTTGGCGTGAATGTTCTCCGCCCATTGCAAAGCTCCGCCTGTGTCCCACGGTAGTTGGGCGCGGAGGCGGGCCGCCCCGTATAGAGCGAGAGGGCTCGGGCCCGAATGTAAAGAATCGGATCTTGTGGGCCGGTGTTTTCGCGCACCACCTGACACAATTGGTTGAACTCAGGCAGACCCGCAGTTTCGCGAATTGGGCCGAAGTCCTGTTTCCGATAAAACTTGTCCATAGGGAATCGCGATCAATAAGATCAATGTCCAAACCGCACCCGCAGAGTAACGAGGAGCTGATTTCTCCACCAGGCCTTTGAGTCCCGAGAGCGCGAGATATCCGAACCACGGCACAGCCGGAAACATCATCCGAATACCCCCCGGGTCGACCGGGACAGCAATGATCGTGAGGTACGGGATGAGGGCGGCCTCCACCAACGTGAACCGTCGGTTCTCCTGAGCGAAGATTCCCTTCACAACCAGTGCAACCAATAGCACTAGCACCGCGTAGGCGAAAAGGTTGCGCGTCGATCCCACCCAGAACGACGCCGTTGCGCGCGTGTAGATGGCGATGTTGCTGGCAATGGAGTGGAAGGTAGGATGTTCGTGGCGATAACCACTCAAACCGATACCTGTCACATAGCGTTGTAGTGATACAAAACGCACCGCATACCGCGATTGATACCGCGGTAGACCGTGAGATGGTGCGGAGTCGCACGACATCGTACAGAGCCAGACCCGCTGCTAGCGATATCCCTACGACCCGGGTACCAATCGCAAGGTAAAGGACAAACCCGATCAGCACGGCCCGCCACCAAGCCCTTGGGTCGAGCCGACTACTTCGTACCAGAAGCGTCGTAAGGTAAAAGAAAAACAAGAACATTAGGTCCGACAGTACGGGTCCTTTGCAATCCAAAAAGCGGGCGCGAAACCCAGAATCGCAACCAGCGCCAATGTGTAGCCTGACCCCAGATCACGCTTCCAATAGGCGTAAATCGCAATGAGTGAAAGCAGAAGAAATACGACCTGCTCCAGTTTCATGGGGATCAGATTCAGCCCGGACACTTTGTAAATTGGCGTCAACAATACTGGGAAAATTGGCGGATAGTATTTCGGCCCGACACCACCATGGACGCGTTGTAGATGTAATTCGTATCAGTGTAGGGGTGACCTTCGACAATATTCCTCGCGTGATGTACGTACATAGCGAAGTCATCAGCCCAGAGGTGTCCCTGCCGCACAGTGGCGGCGTGGAACGTGCCTATCGCAACCAGAAGAGCGCCCATATATATTTTTTCCCGCATGAATCAGCCGACGACCTCCCTTCAAGTGTATGAGGACGAGCCGAGACCGAAGACACGGAAATTGTGGAACACTACCGTTTCGGGAATTCTAGGTGGCTGCGATGAGAAGGGAAGGAAGGCTAGCGCGCACCGGGAGTATCGACGAGTGCCGCTGCAACCTCGGGAGCCTCGTCGGTTCTGACGCGGAGACGGTACCAGACCACAATCGTCACGAGCGAGAACAAAAAGATAATGGTCGACACCGCATTGATCTCCGGCGTGATCCCGCGTCGCAGCCGTCCCCAGATTTCCAGAGGCAATGTGTTGTCACGGCCGATGAGGAAGAAGCTGACCGCGATCTCATCCATCGACAGCGTGAAAATCAGTAGCGCCGCCCCAATGATCGGCAGCTTCAGGTTTGGCACCGTGACACGCCAGAAGGTCTGCCAGTAGTTTGCTCCGAGGTCGAGCGACGCCTCTTCCTGCGCCCGATCGAGTTTCTGCAGCCCTGCGAAAACTTCGGTGGTCGCCACCGAGATCAAAGCGGTGCCGTGACCCAGGATGATCGTCATCAGGCTCAGCTTCGCGCCCATCAGGTTGAACAGCATGAGCAGCGAGAGTCCCGTGATAATCCCGGGCAAGATCAACGGCAGCAGCACCAATCTCCTGAACAGCGCCTTGCCCGGAAACTGCGCGCGATCCAGCGCGAGCGCTGCCGGAATCCCGAACGCCAACGAAATCGCCATCGCCGCCAACGCCACCTGCAGGCTGTTCAGCACTGAATCCCAGATCGATCCGTCCGCGAACAGGATGCGATACCAATCGAGCGTCAGGTGATGCGGCGGAAATCCACCCACCCCCTGCCCGTTGAACGAATAAAGAATGAGGATCGCAATCGGTAGATAAAGAAACGCGAACACCGCCGCAGCATGCACCAACAGCCAGCGCGAGCCTGGGATATCGCCTGCGCCGCGACTCATGAGAAACTCCATTTCTTTTCCAGTTGCTCGGAGAGGAACAGCAAGCTCACAACAATCACGAGCATGACAAGCGAGATCGCCGCGCCCAGCGGCCAGTTGTAAGCCGCGCCGAACAAGCTCACCACGATATTCGAAATCATGATGCCACTCGGTCCACCGAGCAATAGCGGCGCCAGAAAATCACCCAGGCTCAACACAAAGGCGAACGTCGCACCGGCAACAACACCGGGAATCGACAGCGGAAAGACGATCTTCCAGAACGTTTGCGCAGGCGTGGCGCCCAGGTCATGCGATGCCTCCACCAGATTGCGCGGAATATGCTCCAGCGCCGCGTAAATCGGAAGAAATGTGAAAGGCGTATAGATGTGCGTAAGTGTGAGGACAACGGCAAACGGACTGTAGAGCAGAAAGTCGAGAGGATGCTGCGTCAGATGCACGTACTGCAAGAGCGTGTTGAGCACCCCATCCGACCCGAGAATCGTCTTCCACGCATACGCCCGCACCAGATAGCTGACCCATAGGGGAATAATCACCATCTGATACAGCAGATCTTTCCGTTTGCCGGCATAGAACGACAGGAAATACGCCAGCGGATATCCCAGCAGCAGAGAAAACAGCATCACGCGCGCCGCAATCCACATCGAGCGCAGCAGCGTCTGCCAATACACCGTCTTCTGCAGTAACTCCTTGTAGTTATGAAGATCCCATGAATGCACGATGATCTGTGACGGCGAGACCGACCAGAAGCTGTAACAGAACATCAGCAGATACGGCACCAGAAGGAATACCGTGACCCATAGCAGCGGTGGCACCGTCACGACCGACTTATACGCGCGGGAGAACATTAGATTCTTTCCGGAGATTCACGCACCAGCACGGCATCGGCTGTCGAGAACCCAAGCTCGACTTCGTTCTGTGCCACGCCACCGCTAGCCGTCCGTGCGACTAGAACAAGTTCGTCGGCACACTCTACGCGAATCAGTTCTGTTGCACCATGAAATGCCCGGTGGATCACTCGACCGCGAACCCGCACGACGCCATTCTCGGACGTTCCTGCCAACCGAACATGCTCCGGCCGCACAGAAAAAAGCACCGGCCCATCGGGAAGGGAGGCCGGCCACGCCAGCGACCCACACCGCACTACACCGCTTTGTGCCTCGCCCTTCAGCAGATTTGTATGTCCAATGAACTGCGCGACATAGGCCGTTGCCGGACGGCTGTAAATTTCGCGCGGCGTCGCCACCTGCTCCAGTTCACCCGACCGCAGCAGTGCGATCCGGTCCGACATCACCATCGCTTCTTCCTGATCGTGCGTCACAAACACAAACGCAATCCCCACCTCGCGCTGCAGAGATTTCAGCTCCACCTGCATCTGCCGTCGCAGATTGGCATCCAGCGCTGAGAGCGGTTCGTCGAGCAACAGCAGCCGCGGCCGGTTCACCAGCGCCCGCGCCAAAGCCACACGCTGTTGTTGCCCCCCGCTGATCCTCGACGGCTTGGCCTGCGCATGCGCCGACATCTTGACTTTGTCCAGCGCTTCCGCCACTCGCTGCGTAATTTCCGCAGCCGGCCGCTTTGCCACACGCAGCCCGTACCCGACGTTCTCCTCGACGGTCAGATGAGGAAACAGAGCGTAGCTTTGAAACACCGTGTTGACGCGCCGACGGTACGGAGGTTGGTAATCCAGTCTCTCCGCTCCCATCCAGAGTTCAC
Organism: uncultured Acidobacteriaceae bacterium; assembly: GCA_963752175.1. Classification (GTDB taxonomy): domain Bacteria; phylum Acidobacteriota; class Terriglobia; order Terriglobales; family Acidobacteriaceae; genus Sulfotelmatobacter. Next base: position 252,921 of record CAVVXZ010000018.1, on the reverse strand, counting down.
CAGAACTCGCAGTCTCGAAGCCCGCGACGATCCGCAGCAGCGTGGTCTTTCCCGAACCGCTCTCCCCGAGAATGGTCAGGAACTCCCCCTCAGCAATCTCCAGCGAAATGTTCCGCAGTACCGGGTTATGGCCGAAATTCTTGGCCACGTTTCGGATACTGAGCAGTGTTGGTTTTGTGTCAGATTGTGAATTCGCGGTTGCTGTGTTGGCGGGAGTGGTTGGGGATGTCATGCGTTGTTTTGTGCCGTGAGCCGCGCCATCCGCTACTGCGCAGCCTTCACGTCGTTCCAAATCTCGTTGTATTTCGCGCGCCGCGGCACGTTCTGCCAGAAATAAATCCGTCTCTGATAGTTGTCGATGTCATCGAGGTGCCGAATCTTCACTTCCTCGGGCGTCATGAACTGTCCCGACTGCGGGTTTGCCGGAACATAGTTTGTTTTGTCGGTTACCAGCTTCTGCGTTTTGGCTTCGATCATGTATTCCAGAAACTTGTGCGCGAGTTCCTTGTTTTCGCTTCCGGCCGTGATCATCAGGTGGTCGATCCAGCCCGTGGTGTTCTCCTTCGGAATTGTCTCGCCCACTGGGAAGTTCAACTTCTTCAGATCCGCCGTGTTCAAAGGCCAGCCCATGGCGATCACAACTTCGTGACTCACAAACAGATTCGTCAGCTCGCCGCCCGTCGCCCACATCTTTCGGATGTTTGGTTTCAACTCCAGCAGCTTCTTCTTGACCGCTTCCAGTTGTTCATCGCTCAAGTTGTAAAGCTGCGACGGATCGGGTTTGTCGTAGCCCAGAACCTGCGCCGCCATGTAGACCGTCGAGAGATCGTCCCACACCGAAACTTTTCCTTTATATTTCGGATCCCACATCACGTTCCACGAATCTGGCGGTTGCGGAAATTCCGTGGTGTCGTAAATGATCGGGTCCGGTCCCCACATGAATGGCACGCCGTACACCTGGGCATTCGTGCGCACCAAAGGCAGGGAAGTGAGCTGTGAAGAAAGCTGGTTGTAGCTCGGAATCTTCGACAGCTCCAGTGGCGCGGCCAGTCCCGCCGTCACGATGGATGTCGCTACGTCGCTCGACGGCGAAATCACGTCGAAATTTCCCGCACCCGCCATGCGCAGCTTCGCCATCAACTCATCGCTCGATCCCATGTACGACGCTGAGACCTTGCAATGATTCTGTTCTTCGAAGGCCTGAATGAACGAGGGATCGGCGTAACCTTCCCAGACCAGAAGGTTGAGCGTCGGTGTCTTCTTCGAGCAAGAGCCCACGCACGCCACCGCTGTCAATAGGGGCAACAAACGCAGGATGCGTTGCCAGTTCATTCGTCCTCCTAGAACGTCGGTGGAGTGTTAATCCACAAGACCAGAGTCTCTTTTCGCCCCGGATTCTTCCAGCGGTGCGGTGTGGCGCTTTCGAAATAGAAACTGTCGCCCGCCTTCAGCCTGTATTCTTCGCCTTCCACCGTGATCTCGAGATCTCCCCGCAACACATAAATGAACTCTTCGCCTTCGTGGGTGTAGGGATCCCCGCTACCAGCTTCGGGCGCGATACGAAACAGATGCGGCTCCATCACGGTGTTACCCCACGCCAACAGTTCCATGCGCACGCCCGCGCCGGCTGCGAGCACCTTGCGCTCGGCAGGTCGCACCTGGCGCTTGCTGGCTTCCGAGGCGTCGAAGAAATCAAGGATGTTGGTTTTGTAGAAGCGCGCGAGCTTGCGCAGCGTGCCGACCGACCCACTCATCTGTGAACGTTCCAGCGCACTGAGAAACCCCACGGAGATTCCCACCGCCTGTGCCACCTGCGCCAGCGAAAGCCGCCTCCGCGCCCGCAACTGCCTCAGATGCGCTCCAATTGCGCCAGCATTGCCGTCCGCAGCCGGGCGCACCTTGCCTTCGCGCTTCAGTAGTTGCACAATCGCGGCTGCGTTCAGTCCGCGCACTTTGCGCAAGAATCGTGCCCGCTTCAGCAGTTTCACATCTTCAGCGGTATAAAGACGGTACTTGCTCTCCGTACGCCGCGGTCGCGCCAGCCCGAGGCTTTCCCACGAACGGATCACCGAAGGCGATACGCCCACCTTCCGCGCCACGTCTCCGATCTTCAAGAACGGTTCAGCCATCTGGTCGTCGTTATCAATAGCAGGTGGAATCACAAATCTCGATAAGAAATTTCTATCGGAAGGAGTCGTTTTTTTATCCTTGACAGTCCCCGCTCCCGTTCTCTAACCTTGCGGGATTATAGCAAGGTTGCGGTTGGATACAAGCTGTCGCTTTTCAACAAAAACCAATCTCTCCCGAAGATGTCTGGAGGCCCCATGCCGTCACTGCGACTTCGCTCGTCGAGCCTATCCCTGTCTGTGTTGCTTCTGAAGCAGGCGTTGTGCCTCGCTCTTGCCTCTGTCTCTTCCTCTCCACGCTACTCTCAGCTCAAGGCACGGGCGGGCGCATCCTCGGTCGCATTTCCGACCCGACCGGCGCGGTTTTATCGGGAGTAAAGGTCACGGCCACCAATGAAGCCACCAGCGTTGCTCAGGACACCGTCAGCAACGACAGCGGCGACTTTGTATTCCCCAACGTTCCGGTAGGCACCTACACTCTCAGTTTCGATCTGAAGGGATTCAAGAAGGCAGTCCGCCACAGCATCGCACTCGACGTCAACCAGGTCATCACTCTGAACATGACCATGCAGTTGGGCGGAAACGAGGAAGTCGTTGATGTCACCGCTGAGGCTCCGCTGGTCGACACCAGCAGCACCCAGCTCGGTGCCGTCGTCAACAACCGCTCGGTGAATGAACTTCCTCTGAACGCCCGCGATACCTACCAGTTCCTGCAGTTGCAACCGGGCGTGCAATCGCAGCTGGGATCGAGCGGTGGCACGTTCTACGGCAGCGACAACGCCGGATCAGTTTCGGTCAACGGAGGCCGCGACCGCGCCAACAACTTCAGTGTCAACGGCGGAGACGCCAACGATCAGTTTGTCAACCTGCCGACCATCCAGCCGACTCCGGACGCGATTGAGGAATTTCGCGTCATCAGCAACACCTTTGACGCCGAATATGGACGCAACTCCGGCGCTGTCGTGAACGTCGTCACCAAGTCCGGTACGAACCAGTGGCACGGCAACGTCTATGAGTACTTCCGCAATACCGTTCTGAATGCGCAGGGTTTCTTCAACACGGTGAAACCGCAGGAGAATCAGAACCAATTCGGCGGAACCTTCGGCGGACCGATCGTGAAAGACCGTACCTTCTTCTTCTTCTCGTATGAAGGACGCCGCGTGCGTCAGGGTGTCTCTGGCGAGACCGTGGCCGTTCCGACCTCCGCATGAGAGGACGGGTGATCTTCGCTCCGGTAGATGGAGCCTTCCCCGGTGCGCATTTCCGACGGCGTAACGCCCAACCAATCTCACGGATCAGTTTGCCGCACGATGCCCTCAACGGTCGGAGCGGCTGGATCGGCCCTGCGGCGATTACTGCGGTCGCGGGGACAATGCCATCTGACAATCCGATGCTGGATCTCGATATTCTCCTGACTGAGGTCAATTGCCACGCGATCATTCCCGACCGCCTGTCAGGACCCGGTCGCGATCGACTTGCTTCGATTTGTTCCTGCTGCCAACCGGCCCGATGGCATTACTTATCAGGCCGTACCGGTCAGCGCCGATACTCAGAATCAGTTCACATTCCGGTTCGACCAGCACATCAACGACCGCCAGAACTTCAGCTTCTACTACTACTTCACCAACGATGCGAATTTCCAGCCCTTCTACAACTTTCAGGCTTCTGGAGCCAATATTCCTGGCTTCGGCGCCAATGTAGGGTCCCGTTACCAGCAATTCAACCCCAGCCACACCTGGACCATCACCAACTACTTGTCAATGAATTCCGCTTCACCTACATGCGCGAAGGTCAGATTGACCTTCCAGCATCCCCAAGTCACCGGCGCCGTGCCGGCGTCGTGTTCGTCTGCGGCCGCGCAGGCCGTCTGCTTCAACGGCACTTCGGACTCCTCCGCCATGTGATGCCCGTCGATTCAAGGCGTCTTGGGTATCGAACCCGCAATAGCTGGCATCACGACCGGCCTTCCGCCCAATCGCACGGGCGTTCCCTTTGTCAGTATTGGCGGCGGCTTTGCCATCGGCAACGGATGGGAAGGCGAATTACCTCAGGTCGGAAACTCGTTCATGTGGAGCGACAACTGACGTGGGTCAAAGCTAATCACACGATGAAATTTGGTGCGGACGTGCGTCGCGCCCGCTTTGATCAGACCCTCTACTACAACGTCAGCGGCCAGTTCACCTTCAACAGCACGACCTCAAATTCCGTCCTGTATGGCGACAATTGTCCGGGATATCTGCTGGGTCTGGATGACAGCTACGTCGCAGGGTTCAGCACAGCGGGAGAACGTGCGCAACACTGGCGTCTATCTCTTTGCCCAGGACAGCTGGAAAATCAGACCGTCGCTTACTCTGAACTATGGGCTACGCTGGGAACTGGATACTCCTCTGGCCGATGTCCTTCATCACGTTCAAACCTTCCGCCCTGGTCAGAACTCAACCGTTTATCCTTGTCAGTTCTGACGGCAGCCGATCAAGTCAACCTCGGCATCGCGTACTGACTGTGCTTCTGCCGGTGTCCAGCCGACCGGCCTGGTCGTTCCCGGGGACACGGGAGTTCCCGCTGGCCTCACGCAGACTTACTACAAGGCCTTTGCACCTCGCGTCGGAATCGCCTACAGCCTCAACCAGGTCCGTGGCCGCTGTTTGGCGCAATGGAAAGACCACAATCCGCGGGGGTTGGGGCATGTTCTACAACCCGATGGAGCAACTGGTTCTCGAACAGTTCGGCGCTGAGCCCCCTTTTGGCGGCAGCACCTACCTGCCTTCAACCTTCCTGAATACGCCCTTCATCTCACAGACCGGCACTTTGAGTCCCAATCCCTTCACCGGGATTCTCAGCCCTAAGCCCGGAACTCCGCAGGATTGGGCTTCGTTCCGCCCCATGCTGCTGTACGGGGATTTTCAGCCGCACATGCGCACTCAGTATTCGGCGCAGTACAACTTCAATATCCAGCGAGAGCTGGCCCGCAACATGGTCCTTCAGGTTGGTTACGTAGGATCGCAGGGACATCGGCTGCTGGCTTCGCATGACATCAACGCGGCGAATCCGCAGACATGCCTGGACATCATCACTCTCGCGAACAACGATCCGAACAGCGTCTCCTCCTATGGTTCGCCCGGGAGTTGTGGACCCTTTCTGGAAGATAATCAATTCACCGTGACTCTGCCTGCTTCCAACGGAAGCCTCCTGCCGAACGGATTCCATTTACCTCAGGGCGGTACGCTTCAGGCATCGGGACAGACGCTGAACTTCGTTGGACTCCGTCCCTACTCCTCGCCCAACTGCAATCCTTTAACGGGCGGTCCGGGCAACGGCTGTCCGGCCGATGGCGTTCCCGTCTTCACCAATATCTTCGCTGAAGACACCATCGCCGCCTCTGCCTACAACTCGTTCCAGACCAGTCTGGAAAAGCGTTTCTCTCACGGATTGCAACTACAGGCTGCCTACACCTTCAGTAAATCTTTGGACTGGGCATCCAGTTTTGAAGAAACTGTTAACCCCTTCAACTACAAGGCCAGCCGCGCTCTGTCGCTCTTTAATTCCGCGCAGCGCTTTGTCATTAATTACTACTGGGATCTTCCGGTCCCGAAGTACAGCGGTTTCATGGGGAAGGTCTTGGATGACTGGTCCATGTCTGGAATCATTCAGTTCCAGAGCGGCTTTCCGATTCGCATTCAAACCCAGGATGACAACGAACTGATCAGCAGCTTGTTCTTCCTGGGAGCCGGAGCGCCACAGATGGCGGGGAGCAAACCCCAGATCCTGAATCCGAAAACGAATGCAGGATTCTATCTGAATCCGTCACAGTTCTCCGATCCCACGCTCGGCACTTTCGCAACCACTCCACGATCCATATGCTGCGGTCCGGGAGAGAATCAATGGGACATTACTTTCTCCAAGAAAGTCGCCCTGAGCGAGTCCAAGTACTTCCAGTTCCGTGCGGACATCTTCAACTTGTTCAACAAAACCGAGTTCGTGAATCCTGACGGAAACTTCAGCAACACAACTTTCGGCCAAGTGCTGCAAGCGCGTGATCCGCGCGCGATACAATTTGCTTTGAAGTTCTACTTCTAGTCCTACAACCCGGGCGGCTCCAACCGCCCGGGCAATCTAATGGCCCGCTGATCTACCGGAACGCAGGCCTGAGCTTTCCCGGAGCAATTCGATGTATCCCGATCTGCAGAAAGAACTCGCCACTTTCGAGCGGCGTACGCCCAAATCCGCTGAAGCACACAAGAAGAATCTCAAGCGTATTCCCCTCGGTGTCGCCAGTAACTATCGCGCCTACGATCCCTGGCCGATCTTTGTGAAAGAGGCCAGCGGTAGCAAGTTCCGTGACCTCGATGGCAACGAATACATCGACCACAACCTGACTTTCGGTGCGCTCATGGCGGGACACTGCCATCCCGCCGTCATGAAGGCCGTCGAAAAGCGTCTCTCCACCGGCACCATGTTCGGCATGCCCCACGATATGGAGTGGGAACTCGCTGAAGAAATCTGTACCCGCTTTCCAGTCGAGATGTGCCGCTTCGGCAACAGCGGCACCGAAGTCACGATGCACGCCATTCGTCTCGCCCGCGCCGCCACCGGACGCGACAAGATCGTGAAATTCGAAGGCGCCTACCACGGCTTGCACGATAGCGCCCTGGTCAGCGTGAAGCCGCACGCGCCTGACTACGGTGACATCCACGCGCCGACGTCAGTCACCGGCGGTCTCGGCGTGCCGAAATCAGCAATCGCCAACGTGCTGATCTCCACCTTCAACGATCTGGCCACCGTCGAGCGCCGCTTCAAAGAAAATCCCGGCGAGATCGCCGCGATCATTCTCGAGCCGATTCTCATGAACGTCGGTCTCTGCATCCCGCAGCCAGGCTTCCTGAAGGGCTTGCGCGAGATCTGCGACAAGAATGGCGCGCTGCTGATCTTCGACGAAGTCAAAACCGGCGCCAAACTCGGATGGGGCGGCGCCAGCGAATACTTCGGTGTTCATCCCGACATGATCTGTCTGGCCAAGTCGATCGGCGGCGGCTTGCCGCTCGCCGCGTTCGGCACCAGCACCTCCGTGATGGACCTGATCTCGCAGCACAAGGTCTTCCACGGCGGCACCTACAACACCAACCCGGTCTCGATGGCCGCGGGCCTCGCGACGTTCCGCGAAGTCCTCACTCGCGAGAACTATGCGAAAGTCGACAAGCTCGGCAAGAAGCTCACCGACGGCTACCGTGCCACCATCGCGAAAGTCGGCCTGCAAGCCTACATCGCGCAAGCTGGAGCCAACGGTGCGTTGATGCTGTACCCGCAGGAAATTCGCAACTATCGTGACTGGGAGGCGATTGACATCGACCTGTGGCGCCACTACTGGTTCGGCATGGTCAACCGCGGCGTGATGGCTCAGCCCTATTGGTGGGACGAGCAGTGGACGATTTCGGTCCAGCACACCGAAGCCGATATCGACCAGCATCTCGCGGCGTTCAACGACATCGCTGCCTCTCTGGCGAAAGCGCAGCAGGAGCGCGCCGCACCAGTCGCAGTAGCGCACTAGATCGCGTAGGGGCGGACGCATTCGTCCGCCCCTGCATGCACCATAGAGGACTCATGTGGGGACAGCCGCCCTCGGCTGTCCGTCGGGCGAAGCCCGACAGGTTGAAGCTAGACAGATCACGAGAATCTTTGTCCACGACGACCCAATCCGCCGCCCAGCCCCACCTGATCCGCGCCCTAGGACGCCGCGATCTCGTGCTGCTCTTCGTCGTCGCTGTCTTCAATCTCAACGTCGTCCCTTCGATCGCCGCCAACGGCGGCGTCACCATCTGGCTCTGGATCATCTCTCTTCTCCTCTTCTTCTGGCCGCAAGGCATCGCGGTCATCGAACTCGCCCATCGCTATCCTGGCGAAGGCGGCGTCTACCTCTGGGCGAAGGAAGTCTTCGGCGACTTCCACGGCTTTCTCTCCGGCTGGTGCTACTGGACCAACAACATGCTCTACGTGCCGACCGTCATGCTCTATTTCGTCGGCGTCTCGGTCTACGCGCTCGGTCCCGGCCATCAGGCTCTTCCCGACAACAAGCTCTTCGCAGCGAGCGTTTCCCTCGCTTTGCTCGCGTTGCTCACCCTGCTCAACATACTCGGCCTCGGCGTAGGGAAGTGGATCAATAACGTCGGGGCCGTGGGAACTTTCATCGCCGCCGCCGTGCTCGTCGGTCTTGGCATTGTCATCTGGTCGCGCTTTGGTGCTGGCATCACCGCAGCCGACTTCAAGATCCCGGCGAACCCGCGCTTCGTTCTCAATTCTTTCGGAGTTATCTGCTTCGGCCTGGTTGGTCTGGAACTCGCATCCGTCATGGGCGACGAAATCCAGGACCCGCGCCGGACTCTTCCCGGAGCCGTCGCATGGGGAGGACTGCTGTCCGGCACTCTCTACATTGCCGCGACGCTGACGTTGCTCATCGCGGTCGGCAAGAATGTCAACGTCCTGCAGGGCGTGGTCCAGGCTGTGACCGGAATGGCGGCCCGCGTCGGTGTGAGTTGGATCAGCGTCCCCTTTGCTCTCATGCTCAGCCTCGCCATCGCTGGCATCGGTTCAGCTTGGATTGGCGGTTGCTCCCGCATTCCCTTCGTTGCCGGGCTCGATTCCTACATGCCGTCCTGGCTTGGCAAGGTTCATCCCAAGTATGCAACGCCGTACGCTGCCCTTATCGTCCAGGCGATTGTCTCCGGGGTCTTGGTCATCCTGAATTTCGCCGGCGCGGGTGTGCAGGAAACGTTTCAGAAGCTGCTGTCGCTGGCCGTCGTGCTGCAGCTCGTTCCCTTTGTCTACATGTTCGGCGCGCTGGTGAAGTTTGCGGTAACGGAGTCAGCTCCGAAAGGCCAATACGGTCGTACTACGCTGTTTCTTGCCGGGACGAGCGGATTCCTGACCACGCTCCTCGGCATCGCCTTAGTGTTTTTCCCGGCCCAGCAAATCACGTCGTTGTGGTCGTACGAGTTGTGGATGTTCGGCGGCACAGCATTCTTCGTCGGCCTGGCTGCATTTTTCTTTTTTGTATACGGACGCCGCAAGACGGCGCAAAAGATTCAACTGGCCGCGATGGCGACGCCAGTATCGGCGAGCGAAGTTCGCCGTTGATTTTGATCCATGTGGGGACAGCCGCCATCGGCTGTCCTGCGAGCGTAGCTCGCAAATTGAGAAGGATTCGTATCAGGGCGCGGCTTTAGCCGCGCCGATTAAGACGCACTGAAAGATCGGGGTTTTAGCCCCTGCAGGAGGCCACGATGCCCAGCGGAGTTCAAGCCGATGTTAAGACGTACCAGATGTTCATCAACGGCGAGTGGGTCGGAAGCAAATCCGCGAAGACCTTCCCCGTCTACGATCCCTCGACCGAAGAGGTAATCGCACAGGTCCCTGACGCCTCAGCTGACGACGTGAACCGTGCCGTTGCCGCCGCCAAGGCCGCGTTCGAAGAAGGCCCGTGGTCGACCACAACCGCGCAGGAGCGAGGCCGCGTCCTGTTTCGTCTTGCTGACAAAATCCGTCAGAACCTGCCCGCGCTCGCCGAACTCGAATGCCGCAACACCGGCAAGCCCATTGTCGAAGCTGAGTACGACATCACTGACGCCGCAACCTGTTTCGAGTACTACGGCGGACTTGCCACCAAAGTCGTCGGATACGTCAATCCCGTTCCCGACAACGCGATGTCCCTCACGCTCAAAGAGCCGGTCGGCGTTGCCGGACAAATCATTCCGTGGAACTATCCGCTGCTGATGGCCGCATGGAAGCTCGCGCCCGCGATCGCTGCGGGCTGCACCTGCGTGCTCAAGCCCGCCGAGCAGACGCCGCTCACGGCGCTTGAACTCGCCAAACATTTCGCCGACTGCGGATTGCCTCCCGGTGTAGTCAACGTCATCACTGGTTTCGGCGAGTCCTGCGGCGCCCCGCTCGTACAGCATCCCGACGTCAACAAGATTGCATTCACCGGCAGCGCAGCCGTCGGCAAGATCATCGTGAAGCAAGCCGCCGATACCGTGAAACGCGTCACCCTCGAACTCGGTGGCAAGTCTCCCAATATCTTTTTCGCCGACGCCGATTTCGAAGCTGCCATCGACGGTGCGCTCTTCGGCGTCTTCATCAATCAAGGCGAAGTCTGCTCGGCAGGCAGCCGCATTCTGGTACAGAAATCGATCTACAAGAACTTCGTCGACGCAATGGCCGAGAAAGCGAAGAAGATCAAGATTGGCCCGCCGCTCGATCGAGAGACGAAGATGGGCGCGCTGGTCAGCAAAGAGCAATACGACCGCGTGAACTCGTACCTGGAAATCGGCAAGAAGGAAGCCAAACTCGCAGCCGGTGGCGGACGCCCCGAGAAGTTCGCCAAGGGCTACTACGTCCAGCCGACAATTTTCTACGACGTGAAAAATAGTGACCGCATCGCCCGCGAAGAAATCTTTGGCCCGGTCGCGGCCGTGATTCCGTTCGAAGACGAAAAGGACGCGCTCAAGATCGCCAACGATTCACCATACGGCCTGGCCGCTGCGGTCTGGACACGCGACATTTTCAAGGCCATGCGCGCCGTGAAAGCTCTCCGGGCAGGAATCGTGTGGGTCAACCACATGCAACCCACATACGTCGAAGCGCCGTGGGGAGGCTACAAGCAGTCCGGCTTCGGCCGTGAACTCGGCCCCTGGGGTATAGAGGAATATCTCGAGACCAAGCAGGTCCACATCAACCTGAACGAATCGCCAATCGGCTGGTACTGAAGAACGGTTGCCAGCAACCAGTTGTCAGTTGGCAGTACACGGAGAACTGACACCCGAGAACTGAGATTAAGCGGAAGCCGGAAGCCGAGCGCCGGAAGCCGTTAACTAAGAAGTGAGAACTTAAGATGTCTACTATTCAACTTCGCACACCGATTCCCGGCCCGAAATCCAAGGCCCTGTCTGAGCGCCGCGCCAAAGCCGTGCCCCGCGGCCTTTCTCACGGCACGCCCATCTACGTCGCCAAGGCCGAAGACGCCTGGCTCGAAGACGTCGACGGCAACCGCTACCTCGACTTCGCCGGGGGCATCGGATGCCTCAACGTGGGGCATCGCCAGGAAGCCGTCGTCGACGCAGTGAAGGACCAGCTCGACCGTTTCCTCCACACCTGCGTGCAGGTCACGCCCTACGAGAGCTATGTTCGCTTGGCCGAGCGCATGAACGAAGTCACGCCGGGAAAGTTCGCGAAGAAGACGATCTTCGTGAACAGCGGCGCCGAAGCTGTTGAGAATGCGGTCAAGATTGCCCGCGCTTACACCAAGAGGCCAGGCATCATCGCCTTCGAAGATGCTTTCCACGGCCGCACCATGATGACGTTGGCCCTCACCAGCAAGACGCATCCTTATAAAGCCGGATTCGCACCCTTTCCCAGCGAGGTCTACCGCGTCCCGTTTGCCTATTGCTATCGCTGCTCGTACAACATGAAGTATCCGTCGTGCGATCTTTACTGCGCGCGCCATCTCGAAGACACATTCAAACGTGTGGTTGCGAATGAAGAAGTCGCCGCCGTGATCGCCGAGCCTGTTCTGGGCGAGGGAGGATTCATTGCGCCGCCGCCGGGATACTTCAAGGTGCTGACCGAGCTTTGCCAGAAGCACGGCATCCTGTTTATTGCCGATGAAGTTCAGTCTGGCTTCGGACGTACCGGTGCTCTCTTCGCCAGCGAGCGTTACGGCATCGAGCCCGACCTTATTGTCACAGCGAAATCCATGGGCGGAGGATTGCCGCTTGCTGCTGTCACCGGACGCGCCGAGATCATGGACGCTCCTGGACCTGGCGGCCTGGGCGGGACGTTTGCCGGGAACCCGCTCTCCTGTGCCGCAGCGCTGGCTGTTCTGGACCTCTTCGAGCGCAAGAACCTGCTCGACCGTGCGAATGAATTGGGAGAGCGCTTCCAGCGGCGTGCGCGTGAGTGGCAGCGCCGGTGGACGATTATCGGTGAAATCCGCGGTCTTGGCGGCATGCAGGCCGTCGAACTGGTGCAATCGCTGGAAACCAAGGCCCCGGCCAGCAACGAAACCAAGAAAATCACGCAGTACTGCTACGAGCATGGCCTGATCACCATCACGGCCGGCACGTACTCCAACGTTATTCGCGTTCTGGTCCCGCTAGTCATCACCAACGAGCAGATGGACGAAGCTCTGGCCGTGCTGGAGTCCGCAATCGCAGCAGTGTGTGACCAGAAAGGCGCGCTAGCACAGCTGGTATAAATTTGTCATCCTGAGCGGGGATTGGCGTTCGCGCGCTGAGCGCGAAAGCCAACCACAGTCGAAGGATCCCTATAGCGTTATCATTAAGTTGAGCCAGAAGGGAGTTCGCAATGATGTCATACGCGACTTCCCGCGCACGAAACTCTTCGCGATCGCAGAGGCATTACCATGAGCGTAGCCGCACCTCCCATCACCAAGCTTACGAACTACATCAACGGCCAATGGACCGACTCGCACTCCTCCGAATGGCGTGACGTCATCAACCCTGCGACGGGAGAAGTCGTGGCTAGCGTTCCGCTGGCCGGCGCAGCCGAGGTCGCGACCGCGGTAGAAGCCGCGGCTGCAGCGTTTCCTGAATGGCGGCGTACTCCGCCCGAAGACCGCATCCAGCCGCTCTTCAAGCTCAAGATGCTGCTCGAAGAGCACATCGACGAGATCGCGCGCATCATCACGACGGAGAACGGCAAGACCTTCGCCGAGGCGAAAGCCGAGATGCGCCGCGCCATCGAGAATGTCGAAGTAGCCTGCGGCATTCCGATGATGATGCAGGGGTACAACCTCGAAGACGTTGCGCGCGGCATCGACGAGATGATGATCCGTCAACCACTGGGCGTGACCGCCGCGATTGTGCCGTTCAACTTTCCGGGGATGATCGCGTTCTGGTATCTGCCTTACGCCATCGCTACGGGAAACACGTTCATCCTGAAACCCAGCGAGCGTGTGCCGCTCACCATGCGCTACGTGTATGAGCTGCTGGCTAAGACTGGATTGCCGAAGGGCGTCGTGAGTCTCGTGAACGGCGGCAAGGCCGTTGTTGATGCGTTGATCGACCATCCGAAAGTGCGTGCCATCAGCTTCGTCGGATCGACGCCAGTGGCGCGATACATCTATGCACGCTCAGGCGAGCAAGGGAAGCGCTGTCAGTGTCAGGGCGGCGCCAAGAATCACGTTGTCGTTCTGCCCGACGCCGACATGCCGATGGCGACGCAGATCATCAGCGACAGTGCCTTCGGCTGCGCGGGGCAGCGTTGTCTCGCCGTCTCCACTGCGATTACGATCGGCGAGGCGCAGAAAACGTTCCGCGACTCGATCGCCGAAGCGGCCTCGAAGCTCAAAGTTGGTAACGGTCTTGAGGACGGAGTGCAGATGGGTCCGGTGATTACGCCGCAGAGTAGGGAACGCGTGGAATCGTTGATCGGGGTGGGGGAAAAGCAAGGCGCGAAGGTTCTACTCGACGGCCGCAACTCGAAGATTCCGAAGTACGAATCCGGGAACTTCGTGAAGCCGACAATCCTCGACAACGTCCCGCCGACGAGCGACATCGCCGATACTGAGATCTTTGGACCAGTGCTCAGCCTCATTCATGCGGACAGCATGGATGAAGCTTTGGCGTTCCTCGAACGCAGCGCGTACGGCAACCAGGCGTCCCTGTTCACGTCGAGCGGGTCGGCGGCGCGCCGCTTCCGCTACGAAGCGCCGGCGGGGAATATCGGCATCAACATTGGGGTCGCCGCGCCCATGGCCTATTTCCCGTTTAGCGGATGGAAGAATAGCTTCTTCGGCGACCTGCATGGCCAAGGCCGCGATGCTATCGAGTTCTATACCGACAAGAAGGTTGTGGTCGAGCGCTGGGCGAAAGAGCACAGCCGAAAATTCTAAATCATCACCACGGAGGCACAGAGACACGGAGAAATGTCGAGAAGTAAGTACGGGATACGAAGCCTCACAGTCGACAAGAGAATGAATTCACTTTTCTGTCCTTCTCCGTGCCTCGTGTCTCCGTGGTAAACAGGCTTTTCATCACGAGGAATCCATGACTACTACTATTGCAAATCCCTCAATGACGGGACAAGAAATTGTTGACCTGACCAAAAAGCACACCCTATTTGAGTGGTCGGCGCAGTCGAAGGTCGATCCCATTCCTGTTGCCAAGGCAAAGGGGATCTACTTCTGGACGCCCGAGGGCAAGCGCTTTATCGACTTCAATAGCCAGCTGATGTCGGTAAACATCGGCCACGGAGACGAGCGCGTCGTGAATGCGATTCACGAACAGGCGCAGACGCTCTGCTACGCGAATCCGTTTATGGCAACCGAACCGCGGGCGCGGCTGGGCGCGAAGCTCGCGGAGATCACTCCGGGCGACATCGACACGTTCTTCTTTACCAATGGCGGAGCTGAGGCGAATGAGAACGCGATCAAGATCTCGCGCTTCTTTACCGGGCGGCACAAGATCATGGCGCGCTACCGGTCGTATCATGGTGCGACCGCGGGCGCGATCTCGCTGACGGGCGATCCGCGACGGTGGGCAGCAGAACCGGGGATTCCGGGCGTCGTGCGAGTGCTCGATCCTTATCACGGCATCGAGCGTGGATGGGAATCGGCCGAGACGTCGCTCGCCATGATTGAAGAGACCATGCAACTCGAAGGCCCGCAGACGATCGCGGCCTTCATTCTCGAGACGGTGGTCGGCACCAACGGCATCCTCATTCCTCCCGATGGATACATGCAGGGCGTGCGCAAGCTTTGCGACAAGTACGGCATCCTGATGATTGCCGACGAAGTCATGGCAGGCTTCGGACGCACGGGCGAGTGGTTTGCCATCGATCACTGGAAGGTTGTGCCGGACTTGATCTGCATGGCTAAAGGGCTAACGGCGAGCTATCTGCCGCTGGGCGCCGTGGGCATGCGGCATCACATTGCGCAGTACTTCCAGGACAAAGTGTTTTACGGAGGGCTGACGTACAACTCGCATCCCATGGGATGCGCGGCGGCTTTAGCTACGATCCGGGTCTACGAAGAAGACCATTTGATCGAAAATACGAGGAAGATGGGCGCGATCATGAAGCAACTTGGCGCTGACTTGCAGGCAAAACATCCGTCGGTCGGGGCGGTGCGGTCGATCGGGCTGTTTGGCATAGTAGAACTGATTCGCAGCCGGAAAACGCGGCAGCCGATGGCTCCGTTCAACGGGACTTCTGACGAGATGGGCGCACTTGGCCGTTTCTTCCGCGAGCAGGGCCTTTACACGATCGTGCGCTGGAACTCGTTCTACACGAACCCTCCACTGTGCATCAATGAGCAGCAACTGCGGGAGGCGTTTGCCATCATCGACAAGGGGCTCGAGATCACCGACAAGGCGGTGAAGGACTAGTTTTCTCGATGGCCGGTGAAACGCCAGAAGGTCCACTTCGAAGGTTCGTGTCGTAGCGGCAGGAACCGGGAACCTGTTTGCGACTCTGTTGTAAAATCACGGCAAGGGTTATTTGCGGAGACGTCATGAAGAAACTTGCCGCCTTTTTGTTGCTTGGCCTCTTGAGTGTTGGCTGCTCGATTCCGGCAATGGCGCAGATGCGCGCCAACGGCGTTCCTCCGAGCCGTGAGGAACGGAAGGCTGCGAAGAAGCAGCAGAAGGCGCAGAAGACGTATGCGAAGGCTCAACAGAAAGCGCAGAAGAAGATGCTGAAGACGGAACGGAAGGGCACAAAGTATCCGACCAGGCAGATCTGATCCCACCGAACGCGTAATGCCCATTTCACGAAATCTGACAAGAATCTTCAGAAAGAATGGCTCCCAAAGCGTGTTTTCGGACCGCTTCGTTTTGGGAAACGCATAGATTAGAGGACTACCCTCCTACCTAGCCCTCCGAAAGCCTTGGCTGGCGCGGGTTCTGCAAAGATGGTCTATGAAATCCTGGGCTTCAATGAGATCCTGATAACAAAGGGGCTTAAGGCGTTTTTTGAAGCCTCAGGTACACCCGTCCGCTGCCGTGACGATCATCTGCTCTTTGAATTTCCAAGGTCAAGGCTGGCTGTCACAAAAGGAACCTGTGGAAAAACGCCTGATCGAAACCCAGTCAGACCTTCACCGAGTGCTGGGCTTCGCTGCTGCGCTGGATGGGAAATAACGCACCGTAACATCATCTCCGATGAATTGGACCCGACTCTTCCCGGCCGGCCTAGGTTGCGGCGCAGGTCCGTACGTGAAATAGCGCACGGTCACATCTTCTCCAATGTAGTCGACTTCATTCTTTCCCCTCTGCACTCGGCGGAACCCGCGTCCCGGGGACGTGGCCTCCTTTAGGGCAGCCGACGCGGGCTGGAGTGCGGCGGCCGCAGGCTTTCCGGGCAGCGCTTGCTCAGTTTTGGAGGCCGTCTTCTGCTCCAAGGCGGTCGAGGTCGTTGGAGTTGGAGTTGAAGATGCCAACGGCGAAACCAAGCGGCGACTGCTGTAGGCGAGCCAGCATGCTAGCCCTAGCGCGCTCGCAACCCAAACCGTGGCTAAGTTCCGGCGGCGCTGGGACCAAAGGACGACCTTGGCACGGTCGGAGCTCTTCGTCGCGAGCACAGCCTTCCGTTTGAGGATGGGCGCCGCCAAGGCAGCCGCCCAGGCTTCGTATGGGCGGCTGACGAAATGTCTGGCGGGGAGGCGGGGCAAGGATACCGCGTGGTTGGAAGGCGCCTGCGTCTGAGGTGCAATGTGCTCATCAGACAGTGTTTTGGCCGGCAGTTCATCGCTGAGGGTTTTCGGCGCTTTATCCTGGGCGGTCTGACCCATAGCCGCCTCGATCTGTCGGGTCATCAAGCGATAGGTGCGTACCTCGCAATCCTGGAAGGAGTGCGGGTCGTTGAAAAGCACCTGCAGCACTCCCGCCAGAGTGCGGGCGTGATAAATCGGCAGGATTAAAAGCGACTCGGCGCCGAACTGCCGACAGATCGCGGCCTCAATGCGCGGGTCGGTCTGGGCATCCTCGACTCGGAGAATCTCGTGGCTGTTTCGGATGTCCGCTGAAACGGTGAGTGAGGCAGTGACGTGGCGCCCGATGTAAGATTCGGTACTTCCGCTTGCGGCCTTGTAGCTGAGTTTGCCGCCTTGCAGCAGGCCGATGGCGACTCCCGTGGCGCCGGCGACATCGCGGGCAGATTCAACGATCCGGTGCATTGCACCATCAGCGTCGAGTTCCCCCCTCGTGACCAACCGTTGCACTTCCATGACGGCAGAGAGCGACCGACTGTTGATCTGACTCTCCTGAACGGCAAAGGCATTCGCCAAAAGCTGCTGGAAGGCGTCGCGATCGGGGCTGGAATGCGTACTCATACTCGACTCTGCGGCGGCGTGAATTAGAGGGCCAGCCTAGAGCATGGTCCATGGATTTGGAAACTGTTAAAACTTATAGGGAATCAGCGGCAACCCGCAATACTGTCCTTCATTTAGATGCCGAAGCGAACCCCGGGGAGCACAACTTCGCTTGCTATTGTACGCCGCGTCCTTCGATGCAGGAAAGGGAGCCTTCGCGGAGGGAGTATTCGCAGCGGTAGCGGAAGCCATTGGGGTCGCGCTGGCCGTATCCCCAGACGGTGAGGTACAGAGTGTCCTGTTCGACTCGGGAGCCCTCGACGAAAACGTGATCGTTTTCACGAAGCGGCGAACGGAGTTCTGTGGGCAGCAGGCGGATCAGAGCAGCGCGGTCGAGCATGATGGCGTCTTGCGCGGCGATTGCGGGAAAGACCAATGCCCGGGATGTCCTCTTACCTACATATTGGGTTACGACGAGGACATCATTGCCGGACCAGGCGGCCGAGGCTACGCCGAGGTAGTCGCAGAGTTTGCGGGAACGTCCGGTGGGCAGTTCGTAGAGCCAGAGGGAGTGGAAGGTTCCGACGAAATCGGAGGCGGAGCTCCCGGTTTCGACACTGCGAACCGCATAGCGGCCGTCGGGGGATACGAGTTCGCTGGCTTTGGGGAAGACGACAAATGGGGAGGCATGGGTTGGGATGGCGCCCAGGCTGAGAGCGGCGAAGAGTGCAATTCCGGTGAGCAGGATTCGGCAGGGACGCATTCCATGGGACTCCAAGGCTATTTCATCCGACGCGTTGGTTGATTCGGTGTGATTTCGCTCACATGCGCATTACTTTGGTTCGTAGCGAAGCCACGTGCATAACGCGGCCCTGAAGGAGGGCCGCTCTTCCACCGTTTTTCGCAGCGGTCATTGCTCTAGGCGTGATAGTGGCGCGGGTAACGGCCGGTCATTTTGCGGACGAAGCCGTGGAGGCGATGGATGCCCCCGATGGCGGGCAGGAACATGAAAGGGCATTCTCCGGGAACTACTCTCATTCCGTGGTCCTGGCAAAATGCAACGGCTTTCGGGCTGACGGCCCCGCTTCCGGCGGCGCGGTACATCCAAACGAGGCGGATTCCCGCTTTAGCGCAGTCGGAAACGACAGTGTCGGTGACTGCGGGGGAAGTCATCAGGAGAGCGGCCTCGACCGGAGGTTGGATGTCTTGAAGGCTGGCGTAACAGCGCCGGCCCAGCACGTTGGGTATGCTCGGGTTTACCGGAATGACATCGTAGCCGCGGCGGCAGAGTTCTTCGAAGAGCATCACGCTGAAGCTCCGGCGTTCCCGCGAGGTCCCGACCATTGCAATTCGCTTCTGGGCCAGGAAGTCTTCAATGGTTTCCAAAGACGGATTCTGAGTTGACATGGTGGCCTCCGCTTCGGGCGTAACGATGCCCTCCCTCCCCTGATCGTAGCGCATCCAAGACAGCCCGGCGGTGATGATGGTCACGGTGGGGCAAACGAATACACCCCTCCTTCCGGTGGGGCCGTTTCGGAAGATAAAGGGCTCAGGCCGCTTTTCGCTGGGAGTCTGCCATGCTGACGATGGGCAGGGGAACACGGATTTGTCTCTTCTGGCGAGACCGCTTCTCAACAGCGTCGAGAAAGACCGTACCGTCTGGCATGACGATCGGGTCGCTAAGGAATTGAAATTCCTGACCGTAAAGTCGCATCTGATTCTGCTGGGTGAAGCCTAACTGCTTTAACTTGGCACAGAGAATGGCATTTCGGGCCGACATAATTAGGACACCTGTATTCTGGTTGGTAGCACGTGGATCGTTGAAAGATGAAATGGGATCACAATCCACTATTATACCCCGTATGAGGCAGCCGCTAAAGCATTGATGAGCGCGGGATTTAGGGCTCTTCCGGGCATGGGTTGGTTGGTAGATTCGCCTTGCGCGTTTGGCCTGCGAGAGGCACAATCTATACGTCGAGGAAGACCTCCCATCTGGCTGGAGTGGAGCCCCCTGTGCCACTCGGAAGAAGAAAGTCGAAAATGAAAAATCGCATCATTCTGCCCATGTTACTGTGCGCCACACTTGCGCTACCAGGGTTCGCTCAACAAACGTCCAACTCGAGCGCGCCGGCGACTGCTTCTACTTCGCAGAGCGCCAGCGATCTGCAACCGATTCCGCCGGACAAGCCCGCGAACTTCTGGGACGGCGACGATCCAAATTTCGTGAATCTGATCACGCATCCGTATGCCAACAAGAAGTGGGTGCAGAGGCAGGTGACGCCGATTCGGGACCGCATTAACGAGCTTGATCAGTTGACATCGGAAAACAGCAAAGAGATCAAGGACGTGGATGCGCGCGCGACCCAGGGCATTCAGATGGCGTCGGAAAAGAGCAGCCTGGCAGATCAGCATGCCAGCGATGCGGCGAACAAGGCGCAACTGGCACAGACGGCTGCCACGCAAGCGTCGACGCGCGTTTCTACCGCGGAACAGATGGTGAGCAACGTCGATCAATACAAGGGAACCGGCCAGACTGAGATTCGCTTCCGCACGGGCGAGACGGTGCTCAGCAAGGCCGCGAAGGACGCGCTCGACACGATGGCGGCTCCGCTGAAGGATCAGCGCAGCTACATCATCGAAGTGCGCGGGTTCTCGGCTGGCCGCGGTCAGGCGGCGATTGCCAGCTCGCAGAAGATGGCGGACTCGGTGGTGCGGTATCTGGTGCTCAACCATCAGATCCCGGTCTACCGCATTTACACGATGAGCCTGGGCAACGAACCGGTGGAAGGCGCAAATGGAACCATGGCGAAGTCGACGAGCGGGGGACGTGTGGAAGTCAATCTCATGAAGAATGATCTGCAACACTAGGGCGTTCGTTTTCGAGAGGGCGAGCCGGCTACGGCTCGCCCTTTTTGTTGTGTGCCGAGCATGTTCGACAACTTGAGGGTGAAAGTCCCTTTGACAGCCTGATGGAGGTGAAGTCATAGCAAAGCGCAAGGGTGAAATAACACTCGTCGCGAGGCGAGGCCTGAAAGAAGCGCAGAGCAAAGACGCGAGCCGATGAACAAGAACCGGATACGAGGCCTACGGTGGCGGGCGAGCGGGCAGGTGACTGCGAAGCCCATATCCATCAAGCTCACTGGTGGTAAATCCGGCGGTTGCGCGTCGAAGGTGGTCGAACTTACCTCGGGAGATCTGCGGCATGTCACACAACGTGACTGAGGATGAAGCGATTCACCCTGACCGTGTCGCAGAAGTCAGCAGAGGGCGTAGTAGGTCATGCAGTCGGCGAGGATATTGAGGCACTCCAAATGCCGAAAGGCGGAGAAACAGATAGGCCACGCCGGGAACGATGAGCGAAGGCCCGAACGGTACCCCGCAAGGGGAATAAAGGGAAGGGCAAGTAAGCGGTGCGACTCATGAGCGGACAGCGGCAGAAAAACCAGGCCGAACAAGGGGTGCTGGCCTTTCCGACGGAAAGTAGGAGTGATGCTCCGAGGGCCGCCGTGCAAGGGACCGAAACGCTCATGGCGAAGCACAGGAACGAAAGCCTGGCTGGAACCGAACGACTGATGGAAGAAGTCTGCGAGCTGGAAAACTGCAAGCAGGCGTTACAACGAGTCAAGGGGAATAAAGGGAGTCCGGGAATAGACGGGATGACCGTCGACGAACTCCCGGAATACCTGAAGCAGCATGGGCTGGAAATCGGGGAACAGCTACGAAACGGAACCTATCAACCGCAGCCGGTAAGACGGGTGGAAATCCCGAAGCCGGATGGCAGTGGAACGCGCAAGCTAGGCATTCCTTGTGTGCTGGATCGGTTCGTCCAGCAGGCGGTGTTGCAGGTTCTGCAGAAGCGCTGGGACCCGACGTTCTCCGAACACAGCCACGGTTTTCGACCGGGGCGCAGTGCGCGGCAAGCGGTGCACGAGGCGCAGCAGTACATCGCCGAAGGGTACCGCTGGGTGGTGGACCTCGACTTGGAGAAATTTTTCGATCGAGTCAATCACGATCGCCTGATGGCGGCGGTAGCCAAGCGCGTGGCCGACAAACGAATGCTCAAACTAATTCGAGCCTTCCTGGAGGCCGGAGTGATGGAGGACGGGTTGGTGAGTGCGGTGGATGAGGGAACGCCTCAGGGCGGTCCACTTTCACCGTTGCTCAGTAATCTGGTGCTGGACGAACTGGACCGGGAGTTAGAGCGGCGCGGTCATCGCTTCGTGCGTTATGCCGACGATTGCAACATCTACGTGGGCAGCGAACGAGCGGGACAGCGAGTGATGGAGAGCATTACGCGCTTCATCACGCACCGACTCAAGCTCAAGGTGAATCAGGCGAAGAGCGCCGTGGCCCAACCGAGGCAAAGGAAATTTCTCGGATTTAGCTTCACGAGCGAACGAGAACCTCGGAGGCGGATCGCCCCCAAGGCCATCGCTCGCTTTAAGGAGAGGATCCGGGAACAGACACGTCGAACCCGCGGCATCAGTCTGACGCAGATGGTCACACAGATCGCGACCTACCTGCGGGGATGGCTCGGATACTTCGACGATTGTCAAACCCCCTCGGTGTTGCAAACCCTTGAATCGTGGCTACGCCGTCGACTTCGGTCGGTGGTGTGGAAGCAATGGAAACGGGGACGGACGCGATTTCGCGAACTTCGCAAACGGAATGTGAGCCAGGACCTGGCGGCGCAAACCGCCGGCAGTCCTCACGGCCCGTGGCGCATCGCCAACTCGCCCGCCTTGACCATGGCTTTGCCCAATGTCTACTTTGCCCAGCTCGGCCTTCCACCCATGGTCGTGCGGTTTTAGCTTAATCCGCCGAACCGCCGTATGCGGACCCGCATGTACGGTGGTGTGGCAGGGGAGGCGGGGCGACCCGTCCCCCTATGCCGATTGCCGGGAGTCGGTTGCGCGGGGCTCACTGCGCGATTTATGCCCCTCCCACGTCTTCGTAATGGGGGTAACTGCTACTGAAGTGCACATTCGTAATTTGAAAGGACGCGGCGGCGCACGCAGAATCAAGGTGCCCACCACTTCGCAGTTCGGCAAACGCAGCTTCCTGTCGGGGAGTTACGCCGCTGAACAAGAATTCATTCTGGCCAGATGGAACGTGAGTAGCTATGCCTCGCACAAAGGCAAGAATTCTCTGCATTGACGACCACTGGAACGGGCTCATTGGCCGGAAGATGCTGCTGGAACAGAGCGGCTATGAAGTTCTCGAAGCGATAGGTGGGGACGAGGGCTTGAAGCTGTTTCGCTCCCATGCGGTGGATGCCGTGGTCGTCGATTACCAGATGCCGGGGATGAATGGCGACGTGGTCGCGGCGAAGATGAAACGGATCAACGCCCGCGTCCCGATCATGCTCTTATCCGCCTACGGACCTCTGCCGAAGAACAAGCTGAGTTCGGTGGACTCGTTCGTATCGAAATCGCAGCCGCCTAATATTCTCCTTGCAACGCTGCGCGATCTGTTGAACGACGGGCACAAACCGTTCTTCTCGCGTTGGCTCGATCATTGGAAGCACCGCAACCAGGGGGCGACCCATTGAGATTCTTAAAGCAGCTTTTTGGACGAGGGTGCACACACCGGTTCTCGTGGCCTCGCATTGATGAAGACGGCCGTCATTACCAGAGATGTCTGGGTTGTGGAGCGGCTTATGAGTATGACTGGGACCTGATGCGGCGGACGAACCATCTGCTGGCGGCACCGGCCTCGTTGAAATAGTCGAACCGCCATGGCTTACTCTCCTCGAATGCGTCGTGGAACGCGCGCCGCGCGCGTCAGTCTGCAAGGCAGAATCTCAATCGTTCTTGTCCTCGAAAATGGACGCCAACTCTCCGGCAAGCTGCATCAACTCTCGGTCACGGGAGGGTTGTTGGAAATCGCAACCTATCTTGAGGAACGAACGAAGGTGGAAACGGCGATACCGTTAGGCGGCGTCTTAGTACGGCCTGGCGCTGAAATGCTGTTTCCAATGTGGAGCACGCACGGCTTTTTGCAGCCGTTCCGAATTACCCGCCTCTGGGCGCAGGAGCGTCAGATGCTGGAGGCAGAAATCGCGGAAATGCTGAGGCAATCGGTGGCGCGATCCACGGCGAGACGGGGTTTGGGCCCCGGTCCGCTACCCTTCCACTTCGACTCGTTCTAGAGCCAGTCCCATCCCTCCAATGCGTTTTTGCCCAAAATGTTCACTTTTGCACCTCCTTTCTACGCCGACCTGAGGACACTAATTCGGTTATAGGTCGCAGACACAAGAGTGATTTCGTCACTGAGGGTTGCCATTTTGGGACGAAAGGCGAAAATTGTGATCTCAGTCACAGACTGGAACCCTGCCTCCGGTCATGATGCGAAACGCTGGCTAACCGCCTTCCCCCAGATCGCAGAGCCAGTGGACAGGTGGCAGTAGCGGAACGTCTGTTCTGCGGAAAGAGACGTTGCCGAAAGCTGTGGCGCTACGCAGAACGAATCTCGTCCTGCGAATGCGCACGGTTTTGATCCCGGGAATCTCGTGAAATGAAAGGTTGGCTATGAGTTCTGCCGATCGAAGGGAAGGCATTGGAGCGCCAACATACTGGCTGCATACCTGGCCGCGGCAATACGGACTTGCGCTGGCACCCGAGAGAAAAGTCGCAAACAGTGCAGGGCCAAACCCACACAGTAGAGCGATCAGCAAACAAAGCAAAGGGCTGGCCCGGCAATATCCGCGAACTGGAGAACATGATCGAACGCATGGTGATCTTAAGCAAAGGCTCGGTTCTGTCTGCGCCTCCGCTGGAATTGGAAGCATTGCAGGATGTCGGCGAAGATAGTCTCACCGAAATGGCGCGCGAGCACATAATCCGAGTTTTGCGGGAAACAAACGGGGTCCTATCGGGAATGGATGGGGCGGCAAGCCGACTGGGGATCAAGCGGACCACGCTGCAGTCGATGCTCAAGAGGCATGGGAGTGAAATGCACGAGTCTCGGCGTGGGACTGGGGTGTTCGGGACGAGCTAGTCCAAACATGGTTCGGGCTGCAAGATTACGAATCTACAGATTCAAGAGATCTACAAATCAAAAATCTATCAATTCAAAATCCCCACCCCCTCGCGAAAAGCGCGAGAAGGGTGGGGCACCCATTTTTCCGGATCACTTTGCAAGGCGGTTGTATTTCTTCAGGGCTTCCCGAAGGCGATCATGGGGCAGAGCAATCACGGTGTGATTGTTGATGCCGGTCATGGTATCAGCGGCGACCATGGCATTGACCACGGCTTCTTCGGTGGATTGAACGGTCGCCAGAAAAATGGGATCGAGAGAATCGTTAGGAAGCATGGTGAGCTGGTGCAGTCCCTGGGTTCCGACGGCGCCGGGATTCGCCGTGGAGAAGGCGATAAAGATGTCACCCGAGCCGTCTCCAGAGTAGCTACCGTCACGGCCTAGGCCGAGAGAGATCTTCTTGGCGATACGCTTGAGTTGCGTTGGGATGAGCGGAGCGTCGGTAGCGACCACAACGATGATGGAGCCCACGTCCTTCTGCCAGACTGTGTGCTCCGGAATTTCGCGGCCGACGTTAATGCCGGCGATGCGAAGTTGTTCGCGCGATCCGTAGTTACATTGCACGAGGACCCCGACGGTGTAGCCTCCCTCCCTTTTATCAAGCACTCGCGAACTGGTTCCGATCCCACCCTTGAATTCGTTGCAGATCATGCCAGTGCCGCCGCCTACGTTGCCTTCTTCCACCGGGCCAGTGTGGGCGACGTCAAGGGCGTGCCAAGCGTCTTCTGGCTTAACGTGGAATCCGTTGATGTCATTAAGATAGCCATCCCATGTTTCGGCAACGACGGGGAGCGACCACCAGTAGCCTTCCATGTCGGGGGAGCCGTGCTTGACCTTCCAGGAGATGACAGCGTCGCGCACCACGCCAACGCTGTGCGTGTTGGTGATCATGACAGGTCCGTTGAGGAATCCGGAGTCGTCGACCCAGGTCGTGCCGGTCATTTCGCCGTTGCCGTTGAGAGTGAACCAGGCGGCGAAGACAGCGTCGTTGCTGGCTTTCCCGCGAGGATGAATCGCGGTGACGCCGGTACGAACTGGGCCCTTGGCAATTTCGAGTTTGCCCTCACCAGAGATGAGAGTGGTGTGGCCGACTTCGACTCCGTTCACGTCGGTGATGGCATTGTTGGGGCCGGGGGTGCCGTCGAAGGGAACGCCGAGATCGCGGGCACGTGGCTTTGTCTGAGCGGACATTGAGGCGGACAGAGCGAGGGTTAGAAAGATTGCAGTGCGGCGGAAGTGCGACCGGGACATGTGGCCTCCAACGAACTTGGAAGTATAAAGGATGTGAAGCAGGCCATGGGTGGGGCGTTTGGTGCGATCTGGGCGGCGAGGGTACAATCGCAAACAAGAGCGATCATCTAGAGGGATGAACTATGGATGGCTGGCGGAAAGCGGTAGTTCTCGGGTCGATCGGTGCGGCGGGGATCTTATTTATGAAGAAGAGGTACCCGGCGGGGGTGCTGGCGACGGGAGTTGGTTTGGCGGTGCTGGCGGCAGAATATCCGGAGAAATTCGAGAAGGTGCGGCAGTCGCTGCCGGAATATTTTGATCGCGGCATGCGGGTGATGGAGATGGCAGGACAGGCCGGCAAGCGAATCACTGACGCGGCGGGGCGCAGCGCGGTCGAGGCTTGGGAAGAAATCGGAGGATAGGAACGGCTTCCGACGTCCGGCTTCGGGCTTCCGATTGATCAACGCAGGAGCCGGAAGGCGGCAAGTGGAAGCCCGGTTCTTACTCGATGCCGAGTTGCTTCTTGGCGTCGGGACTGAGGCGCTCCGGGGTCCAGGGCGGGGTCCACACTACATTCACAGTGCAGTTGCTGACGCCCGGCAACTGCTCGACGCGGGATTTTACCTGGGCGCTGATGTTGACGTGCTCGGGGCAACCTTGCGCGGTCAGGGTCATTTCGACGGTGACGTTCTGTTTCGGTTCCTCGGGATTCTCGGCGGGCACGGGGGCAAAATCCACCTTGTAGATCAGGCCGAGATCGACGATGTTGACCGGAATCTCGGGATCGTAGCAACTCTTCAACGCGCTCATCACATCTTGTTCGGTAATCGTCGGCATGGCAGAACCCCTGTGTCAGTTTACAACGATTGGGATGGAATTCGCGTGGTTGTGCGATGGCAGTAGTTTCGCGGATGGATGCGTTCTAGGGTACGGGCTGGATGTGCGCTGAACGTCATATCTGGTAGAGTTTTGCGCATGATGAGTCCCGAAGCTAAGCAAAGGATACATCTGGCGCTGCTGCTGGGGTTGGTGGTCTCGACTGTGTACGCGGGGCATTATCTGTACCGGCGGCATGAAGACGAAGTTGCTGCCGACAAGCAGAGGCAGGCCCAGAACGTGGGATATTCCAATCCGGATTACTACGTCAGCCCAAAGAAGCTTCATCCCTACGATGTGAAGAGCGCGAAGCAACTCACCGAGCAGCCGGTGTGGGTCAAGGAAGGCTATCGCTATACGTATTACTCCTACGACCTGGCGCGCAAGCAGGTGGACTTTGAGCACGACGCGGGACTGCTGCTGCCGATCGAAAAACTGCAGATCAAAGACGTGATTACAGCGACACCCCCTGGGAAGAGCCAGCGGCGGCAGGTGATGGCGGTGTTTGAAAAAGAAGGGAAGACGTACGCGGTGCCGGTTGGGTTTGAGGCGGAAGAGCAATACACGATTTATTCTGACGAAATGTTTTTCGTGGAAGATCCGCACGACTTGTACAAGCACTGGCCTCCCGATGTTTGGCAAGCGGTGGAACAGCACGAAGTGAAGCCGGGGATGAACGAAATGCAGGCCGACTTCGCCATCGGCATGGGAGTGCCGGATGCGGGAGGTGGGTCGGAAAAAACCGTGCACTATCCGAATGGGGGCAAGCCTCTAGTCGTGGTGTACGAAGACGGCAAAGCCGCTGAGATCAAACCGGGGTCGCCGGCATCTTGAGCCTGCGGTCTTAGGGTATTGCGACGACTTGCTTCGCGAGATTCCATCCGCGCAACGCGACTTGCGCCGGTCCGTTCGCCGACTTCGCGGGATATTCAATTCAATCTCCTGCTTTCGCCCGGAAGTAGATCTCGACGGTGCATTGTGGGCAGGCATGCAAAATCTGAATGGACTGCATTTGAAAAATCACTAGGACGAATGGTCTAAATGGATTGACCGGGACGAATCACACTCGTACTCTGTGGGGGATGCAGTCTCATCTCCATCATCGCCACCACCATCACGCGCATGGCGCGACGGCGGCGATGTGCACCTGAGATTGCAGACTTGAGATAACAGCACTTTTCAGGAGTTCCGGCCCGCTGACGCGAAAACGCTCAGCGGGCTTTTTGTTTTTCCGAGAGAGGAAGACGGATATGAATGCTGAATTTGATTTCGACAAGATGGGCGGACTACTTCCGGCAGTCGTGCAGGATTCAACCGACGGACAGGTCCTGATGGTGGGTTTTATGAACCCTCAGGCGCTGGAACGAACCCTGGAGCGCGGCTATGTGACGTTCTTCAGCCGGACGCGGCAGAAGCTCTGGATGAAGGGCGAGAGCTCAGGGAACCGGTTGCGGGTCGTCTCGGCCTGGATGGACTGTGATCGCGATACTTTGCTGTTGCGCGTTGAGGTGGAGGGAGCGGGAGTTGTCTGTCATCGCGGGACTCGTTCGTGTTTCACGGAGTCGATTCCGACGCGGCCTTTGGACGCTGCTGCGAGCCTGCCGAAGGAGGCGCGATGAAGCTACACATTGGAATTCCCAAAGGAAGCCTGCAGGAAGCAACGTTGCAGCTATTTGCGCGAGCCGGGCTTCCTGCGTATACGAATGGGCGCTCGTATTTCGCGAATACTTCGGATCCCGAGATCGATTGCATGTTGATCCGGGCGCAGGAGATGGCTCGCTATGTCGAACACGGAGCCATTGACGCGGGACTCACTGGGCACGATTGGGTGGTCGAGAGTGGGCTGGAAGTCGTTACCGTCAGCGATTTGATTTATGCCAAGCGCAGCCGCGGCAAAGTGCGGTGGGTGCTCGCAGTGCCGGAGGACTCTCAGGTTCAGCGGGCAGAGGAACTCTCGGGAAAGATCATTGCCACGGAACTGGTGAAGGTCACTCGCGACTACTTTTGCAAAAAAGGGGTCGATGTGCGAGTGGAATTTTCCTGGGGCGCCACCGAAGTCAAGCCGCCCATGCTTGCCGACGCCATCGTCGAAGTCACCGAAACCGGTAGTTCGCTCAAGGCCAACAGGCTGCGCATTCTGGAAACGGTGCTGGAGTCGAACACGCAGCTCATCGCCAATCAATGTTCGTACGGCGATCGTGAAAAACGCCGAAAGATCGACAACCTGGCGTTGATGCTGCAAGGAGCGATGGAAGCGCAGGATCGCGTTGGGCTGATGTTGAATGTGAAGAGGGAAAACCTTTCGGCGGTGCTCGCAGTGCTGCCCGCACTGCAGAAGCCGACGATCTCCCATCTGAGCGATGACGAGTGGCTTGCGGTCAACACGGTGATTGATGAGGGAGCGGCGTGGGACGTGATTCCGCGCCTAAAAGAGGCGCAGGCGCAGGGAATTGTGGAGTATCCGCTGAACAAGGTGGTGCTGTGATGCGGATCGTCTCGGGGCCTTCGGCTGGCGCGCTGGTGCAGCGGCTTGCCGCACGGGGCACGCAGTTTGGCCGCTTGGAGCCGCGAGTGCGGCGCATTGTTGAGGGCGTGCGACGGGGCGGGGATCCCTCACTTCGGCGGTATGCCGAGAGATGGGACGGCTTGGAGACGAAACAGCCTGTACGAGTGTCCGAGGAAGAGATGGCGACAGCGCTACGGGAGATTGTTCCAGAGTTGCGCAAATCGTTGCTTCAGGCTGCGCAGAACATTCGACAGTTTTGTGAATGGCAAAAGCCTGGTGACTGGATGCGGAGTCGCGGCGGAATTTCTCTCGGGCAAATGGTGCGGCCCCTGGAGTCGGTGGGGTGCTACGTGCCGGGAGGGCGCTATCCGTTGGTTTCCACGTTGCTGATGACTGTGATTCCTGCCCAGGTCGCAGGAGTGAAGAACATCCGCGTGGTGTCGCCGCAGCCGTCTGTGGAAGTGTTGGCAGCGGCTGCGCTGTTGGGCGTGCCCGAGTTGTACCGCGTGGGTGGGGCGCAGGCCGTCGCGGCTTTGGCGTACGGGACGAGCATCATTCCGCGAGTGGACAAGATTGTGGGACCGGGGAACTCCTACGTCACCGTTGCGAAGAAGTTGGTCTCCTTTGATTGTGCGATTGATTTTCTGGCCGGGCCTACAGAGGCCGTAGTGCTGAGCGACTCGGGTGTGCCTGAGTTCATTGCGGCGGATCTGGTGGCGCAGGCGGAGCATGATCCGGAAACGCTCTCGCTGTTGATCACGACTTCTCGTGAGTTAGCGCGGTCGGTGAGGGTGAATGCGGTGGAGCTCGCGAAGGGGAATCCGATCGCGCAGAAATCCCTGCAAGTTCGGGGAGTGATATTTATTGCGAAGTCTCGTGAGCAGGCTCGGGACTGGGCGAATGAGCTTGCACCGGAACACATCACTGTTGCTGAGGACGACTTGCCCTTCATTCACAATGCGGGGTCTGTGTTCGTGGGCGACTACTCGGCGCAGGCAGCAGGTGACTACGCATCGGGACCGAACCACGTGCTACCGACTTCGGGCCAGGCTCGATTTCGCGGAGGTCTAAGCGTGGCGGATTTTATGAAGGTGATTACCGTGCAGCGGCTTTCTGCCAAAGGGCTGCGCGGGATCGCGTCGGCAATCGAATGTCTCGCCGGTGCTGAGGGATTGCCGGCGCATGCTCGATCGATCCGAGTGAGGTGCGAACGTGCTTAGTCCTCGCCAAGCATTGCGGACGTTGCCGTCGTATCATCCGCCTCTAGCGGGGAGAGATGGGCTGCGCCTGGATTTCAATGAAAACACTATCGGGTGCTCGCCGCGAGTGCTCGAGCGTCTGCGGCGAATGGGCGCCGAAGAACTGGCACGCTACCCTGAACGCGAACCGGTGGAGGTGGTAGTGGCGGGCGTGCTGGGGATCGCGCCGGCGGAACTGTTGCTGACCAATGGCGTGGATGAAGCGATTCATCTGCTCTGCGAGACCTATCTTGAGCCAGGCGACGAAGCGCTGATCGTTGTGCCGACTTATTCGATGTACCGCATTTATGTGATGGCGGCGGGAGCGCAGGTGGTTAGCGTTCCTGCTGGCAAAGATTTCGCTTTTCCCGCGGATGAACTGTGCCGGCAGATTACGCCTCGCACGCGGTTGATCGCCATCGCGAATCCGAATAATCCGACGGGAACGGTTGCGTCGCCCGAAAATCTGCGGCGAATCGCTCACAGCGCGCCGGGCGCGGCGGTGTTAGTGGACGAAGCGTACTTCGAGTTCTATGGGGAAAGCATGCTGCCGGCGCGCAAGGAGTTTCCCAATCTCTTTGTGGCGCGCACATTTTCCAAGGTGTACGGATTGGCAGGGCTGCGCATGGGCGTGTTGGTTGGCGATGCCGAACAGATGCGCGCGGTGCGACGGGTCAGTTCACCCTACAACGTGAACGCAGTAGCGCTGATGTGCCTGCCGGAGGCACTCAGCGATCAGGCTTACATCGAGCAGTATGTAAGTGAGGTTCGCGAGTCTCGGTCACGGTTGGAGCAGGCTCTCACGACAAATGGAATTCAGTTCTGGCCGAGTCATGCGAATTTTGTGCTGGCGCGTGTGGGGGCGGCGGGAGCGTTTGTCGAGAGCATGAGACGGCGAGGCATTTTGGTGCGCGACCGGTCAAGCGATCACGGGTGTGAAGGATGTGTGCGCATCACCCTGGGCCCGCGCGCGCATGCGGATCGATTGTTCGCGGCGTTGCAGGAGACGTGTGAAGAACTTGGGATTGCGCAAGGAGCGTCGCGACGATGAGAAAAGGGAGCATCAAGCGAGTCAGCAAAGAGACGCAGATTCAGATCTCACTCACGATTGAGGGGCGGGGACGCTACGACGTATCGACCGGCATTCGATTCTTCGATCACATGCTGGAATTGTTTGCGCATCACGGAGGCTTCGATCTAAAGCTGAAGGCGCGCGGGGATCTTGACGTCGACCAGCACCACACCGTGGAGGATGTTGGGATCGTACTCGGGCAGGCGTTTGATAAGGCTCTGGGCAGCAAGCGAGGGATTCTTCGCGCCGGATACTTTCTGATGCCGATGGACGAAACCATGGGCATGGCTGCGGTTGATTTCTGCGGCCGCACCGCAGCGGTCGTCGACACCAAGGTCCGAACACGGGTAGTCGGCGATCTGCAGGCCGAGCTGGTATACGACTTTTTTGAGGGATTTGCCCGGGGAGCGCGGGCCAATGTTCACGTGCGAACGCTCTACGGGCGATCGAGTCATCACAAGATTGAGGCTCTGTTCAAGGCGTTCGCGCGGGCGTTGCGCGCGGCTTGCTGGCGCGACCGGCGCATGGCGCGGCTCTTGCCCAGTACCAAGGGAGTGCTGTGATGATCGTGATTGTCGACTACGGAGCAGGGAACCTGGTGTCAGTGAAGAAGGCGTTCGACTGGCTGGGGCAAGACTGCGCTATTACTACTGATCCTGCTCAAGTAGCGGCGGCTACGAAGGTGGTACTTCCGGGCGTCGGGCACTTCACTGCGACGGAGTCTCTCGAACGAACTGGTTTGAAGCAAGCTATCGCGGATTCGATCGGCCGACGGATTCCGTTTCTCGGTATCTGCGTCGGGATGCAATGGATGTTCGCCGGCAGCGAAGAGTCTCCGTGTACTCGCGGCTTGAGCTTGTTCGTCGGGGAATGCGAGCGCTTCGTAGCGAGCGTGAAGTCGCCACATGTGGGATGGAATCAGCTCGAGGTCAGTTCGCCCTCGCGGCTGTTGCGAGGTGTGCCGGCGGGCTCGTTCGTGTATTTCACGCACTCTTTCCGCGCACCGGTCATTGATGCAACGGTGGCGTGTTGCGAGTACGGGGGGCAGTTTTCTGCTGTGGTGGAGCGGGACCATTTGTTCGGGGTGCAGTTTCATCCTGAGAAATCCGGGGAGATTGGTTTGCAGATGCTGCGCAATTTCTGCGAGCTCTAACATGCTGACGAAACGCATCATCGCTTGTCTGGACGTGAATGGCGGCCGCGTGGTGAAAGGCGTGCAGTTTGAGAATCTGCGCGACGCGGGGGATCCAGCCGAGCTGGCCAAGGCGCATAGCGCGTCGGGAGCGGACGAAATCGTCCTTCTGGATATTTCGGCCGCGCACGAGAGGCGCGCGACTTTGCTCGACACTGTGCGACGGGCCGCACGCCAGTTGTTTATTCCTTTTACCGTAGGCGGTGGGATTCGCACGCTGGCGGATGCGGCTGCGGTGTTTTCGGCGGGCGCGGACAAGCTCAGCATCAATTCCGCAGCGCTGGCCGATCCCGATCTGATTACCCGCATCGCGCTGCGATTCGGGTCGCAGGCGGTTGTGGTGGCGATCGATGCCAAACAGCGTAAGCAGACATCACGCTGGGAAGCGCACACGCATGGCGGACGCACGACCAGCGGGCGCGATGCGGTGGAGTGGGCGCGTGAGGCGGAAGACCGCGGTGCGGGAGAGATTCTGCTGACTTCGATGGATCGCGACGGCACAGGCATCGGCTTTGATTGCGACTTGACGCGGGCCGTGGCCGACACGGTCCGAATTCCGGTGATTGCCTCTGGCGGAGCGGGCGGCGCGCAGCACTTTGTCGAAGTGTTCCGCGAGGGGCACGCTGATGCTGCGCTAGCGGCTTCGATATTTCATTATGGTTTCAGCCGCCTTGCCGACCTCAAGCAGGAAATTGGCTCGCAGGGAATTCCAGTGAGGTGGCCATGCTGATTCCGTCGATCGATCTGATGGGCGGCAAGATCGTCCAGTTGGTGCAGGGCAGGAAGAAGGCGTTGGAGTTCGACGACTTCTCCGCCTGGGTGGATCGCTTCTCGAAGTACCCGCTGGTGCAACTCATTGATCTCGACGCCGCGATTGGGACGGGGAACAACGTGGAGTTGGTGGGGGCATTCGCTCGCCAGTTGCTGTGCCAGGTAGGTGGGGGAATTCGAACCGTGGAGGCCGCGCAAGCAGCGCTGGCGGCGGGGGCGCAGAGGGTCATCCTAGGATCAGCGCTATTCGCCGAGGACAAACTCGACGTGGCATTCGCGAAGCGGTTGGCCGAAGTGGTCGCTCCCAGTCGATTGGTCTTCGCTCTCGACGCGATTGGGGGGCGAGTGGCGATTCATGGATGGCGGCAGGTGACAGCCGTGACGCCGCTCGAAATGGTGCAGGCACTGGAGCCGTGGTGCGGAGCCTTTCTCTATACGCATGTGGAGACGGAAGGCCTTCTCGGGGGATTTCCGCAGGAAGTGATTCGCCCGCTGCGGGCGGCTACCGCGCGGCAACTCGTTGCTGCGGGGGGAATCCGGACTCAAAAAGAGATCGATGAACTGGATGCCATGGGCGTGGATGCAGTGGTAGGAATGGCGATCTACCGAGGGCTCCTGCCTGGATTCGTCACTTCGAGGGAATGAGGGCTTCCGCTTTGCGAATTGCTTGTTCGTGCAGGTGCCAGCTGTGAATTGCTTTGCGACAGCCTTCGCGAGCGAGGCTGGTGCTGAGTTTCCGCTCTGCGTCGTCGAAGGCCTTTTCGGCGTCCATGCGGGCGCGGTAGGCTTCGTCGTCGGCCTGGCAGCTCTTGCTGACGAGTGTTACATCCCGGGCAATCTTCGCTGGTACAGGCTGCTCGTGACTCGCGAAGATGTCTCTGTCCGTTTGCATCACCAGTGCTTCGTAGGCGGTTCTGATCGGCTCCGGCCAGCGCTCTCGGACAGCCTGGCTCGTCTGGTCAAGGGCGGCGTTGGCAAGGTCGGCAGTCTTGCGCACTCTTTTCTTTTCGCGCAGCCACTTCATGACCGACCAAGTCATCGCTTCGGTCATTAACGCCTTGGCGGTTTCGACTTCAGGAATTGTTTTCATTCGGCGAAAAGAGGTCCCGCGAGCCTCGCTCCTCCCAAGGAATAGATTCCTTTTTCGCTCAAGGAATTCCGGTGACGGCGGTCACAGTTCGCAGTGATGTGGCGCAAATCACGCGCAACGTCTATTGACCGGATGGTGCGCGGATACTACAGTTGGATCAATGCTGCAATGCAGCAATGGAGGCATTATGGCAACCCACACCAAGAACCACGAAGAGGAGTCTCCTCTGGCGATTCTGACGGAACTGGCCGTCGAGGGGACGTCGAGTCTTGTGGAAGCACAGCGAACCTTTCTTAGTCTGGCACAACAAGAAAACGAAATCATCTGCAATGGAGTCAAAGAACGGATGGGCGGCTTCATGCCGGCAGTTGCAGTGACAGGCCTCGTGCAGCGCAGCCTGGACACACTCATCGGAATGCAGGAGGAGTTGCTGACCACCACCAGCAAACAAACGCTGCAGTGGCTGGAGTCAGAAAAAGCAGGGAAGGACGAGCGCGCGGCTCGGCTAATCGACTTTGCGCGGGAGGGAATGGAGACTTTTACGCGCGCCCAGAAAAAATTCCTCGAGGCAGTAGCGCAAGAGACGGCCACGGCAACCAGCGGCAAGAAGCCTCATGATGGCAAGGTCGTCAAGAGGACCGAAGTGGCCAAACTGGCGCGCGATGCTGGCAATGCGTTCATCGAAGCGCAGAAGAGGCTGCTCGACGTCATGGGGCAGCAGATGAATGTGAACCTGGACGCTGCGACTCGGACGATCGGACTGGTGAAGCCGTCGCAGTTGTTACCGATCGCAACGCGGACTGGCCAAGGCGTGAAGAGCTTCTTCGACGCCGAGACCTCGATGATCGGTTCATTGATCAAGCCGCGCAAGCAGGACGCGGGGCACTCACCCAAACGTGGACGAGGCCGGACGGCGCATCGGCCGAAGGCCGTCGCGGTTTAACGACTGTGGATCTGCAACCGACGGTCTTCAATTTGTAACGACGATTGGTGACGACGGTTTACGACGACCGCCCTTCGGTTCCTGTAGCCGCTTCTGCAATTTCTGATTGCGGCAAACGGTTCAGAAGCGCCCGTTCCCACTGCAGCCACAAACGGCTGGTATAGAGCAGAGCGCTGCACTGCAGCGCGAGCCAGTCGCGCACCATCAGCGGGGAACGGAACGCAGAGCGGTTGGTAATCCAATGCTGGGCGACGTGGCGCGCGAGGGTGAATCCCATTCCCGTGTCCGCGCCGACGATGTCGCCTAGTATCCCTTCCAGCGTAAACATCACTTTCGACAACATGATCAGTGAACTGGGGAACTTGACGCCGTTGATCGCGACCCGTTCCAGAAGCCGCATCGCGTCGGCACCGCTGGGCATGCGGGACGACGGGAGTTCGTCGAGGAACATGGCTACAGTCTCGCGAACTCTCTGGCCGCGAGGTGAAGTCATCCGAATGCGCGGCTGACTCAGCGCGACGATTTCGTTGGACGTTCCGACGGGATCGCGCAGGCTGACCATCAGAAACAAGAGCGCCAGATGCCGGCGCTGGTCGCGGCTAAGGCGCTCCCGCAGGGCCCAATCGAGGATGACGAGTTCGCCGGTCTTGCGGTTGTAAAGCAGATTGCCGGCGTGAGGATCGCCGTGAAAGATGGCATCTGGTGTCGAGGAGAAAAGGGGGACAGCGACCAGAGCTTCGACCAGTTGTTCGGCTACCGCTCGACGACGTAGGACTGGCAAGCGTGCCGCCGCGCTGGTGACTTTAATTCCCGGTTCCTCAGTGAGCGCTGTGATCGTGGGCGTGCACAAAGGCTGAATCAATTGTGGGATCCGCACCAAAGGAAAGCCACGATAGAGAGCTCCGGCTTCGATCAACGTCTTCTGTTCACGCGAGAAGTTAACTTCGTGCCGAAGCAGGCGACGGACCTTGCGGAATGTGTCGGGAATAAGGTGGGGCGCAAATCCGTAGGCATGATGGCGATCGCCGAAGTATTGCGCCAAGCGTTGCAGGTAATCCATATCTTCGGAGAAGTATTCAGGGATATGCGGCTTCAGGACTTTGAAGACACCCCGCTCTCTCTTCCTCGTTTCGGGGTTACGCCAGGTGAAGCGGATGACCGCGCTGACACTGGCTTCCTTCAATATTTTGGGAGAGATTTCTACGGCGTAGTTTTTGATCTTTGGCCCTAGCGTCTTTTGGATGATGGCGCGGATATCCCCTGGTGGCACATCCCGAATCCCGTTCTCGAGTTTGGCGAGGGCGCGGCGCAGGGCGGGGTGGAGATGCTGGTTCCGGGCGATGACCTGGCCGAGTTTCTGCAAGCCCGGTACTTTCGCGATAAGCCGGAGTAACCGCACTTCGGGCAACGTGCTGGCGGGCAGTTCGATTTGCTCTAGGAGCTTCGGGGCAAGGCGAGCTGGGGAGAGGCACGTGACCACGAACATCATGGCGTCGCGCACGGGTGGACGCCAATTCTTGTAGGCTTCCGGAACCAGGGCATCGACGGGCACGATCTCGTCCACGATCCAGCGCGCCATCGCGTCACGAACGGATTGGGCAGAAGGGCTGCGGAGGGCGTCTTCAATGATGCGGATCTTCTCGGTTGGCGTAGCGCTTTGAGGCAGGAGATTCTCCAGGGCCGTGCGCAACTGATCAGGCGTGAGCAGGCGGAGGCCTGCTGCGACGGCGGACGCATCCAGCATAGAGGTGATCTACCAGTCACACTATGGGCGCGAGACTAAAGATCCGCAGTGACTAGCATCACCGGAGAGTCAGAAGTCCTGTGAGATAGTCTTGGGTTGTCTGCAAACAAGGAATGCCGTGGCCACTCTGAACGAAATATTTTCGGGATTGTCGGTAAAGCGCCGCTACGAAGTCTGGTTTCTTCGCGTGGGATTGGCGGACGGGAGCGGAGCGTGGTGGTTCCGCTATTTGCTGATGAATCCCGGGCGGGACGGCTGTGTCGGAAATCCGCAGGGGATGCCTGTGCAGGTGTGGGCGACCTGGTTCCCATTGGGTGGGAAGCCTCACAGCTTCATTCAGGGATTTCCGGTGGAAGGATTGGAACTCAGCGGAAGAGGGCAAAGTCCGCTGCGCTTTCGAATGGGGGAGAATTCCATCGAAGAAGATTCCTGCAAGGGATCGTTGGATGTCGATGGGCATGCAGTCTCCTGGAATCTGCGGTATCGTTCCACATTTGCGGTGACGCTCAGCAACAAGGGCTGGATCGGCTTCTCACGAACACCCCACTCGGATGCGCTCTTCTCCGGGCAGATCACGATGGATGGGCGGAGCTTTGCGGGCGAGCCGTTGGGTTTCGGAGTGCAGGGACACAACTGCGGATACCGGCATCGCAACTTCTGGAGATGGACGCACGTTTATTTTCCCCGCCCTGGCCAGGTGGCAAGCACGTTGGAGGCCTTGGTCTACGAGATGCCGTTTGGACTGGTCTTTCGCAAAGCGGTGTTATGGCACGATGGGCAGAAGTACTTGTTCCGGAAGTTGCAGGAGTCCGGCGCCAGCAAAGAACCCTTTCAGTGGAATCTTCATTGCGCCGCAGGCAATGGTCTGTGGCTGGAGGGGGCGATCGACGGGCGCGGTTCCAGCGTCCATCGTCTTCCTTATATAAAGACGGATTGCACGGGCAGCTTCGAAGTTTGGAACAATAGCCTGGCATCGGCGTCGCTTCTGATAGAGACTGCGAGGGGACAATCGCAGCGGCTAGAGACGCCTACCGGCGCAGTGCTCGAGATGGTGGGCTGATCTCGCGTCGCTAAAGATGATGGCTGGAACTATTCGGACGATTGTGCCTTGGCCAGTCGCTCGGCCACGACCAGGTAGGCCGCTGGGTTGAATGCCATTCCGATGTGAGTACTCGGAACCTCCACGTCCTTTTCCGGATCCATGGTCATGCAATAGCGCCAGTCGACGATGCCGTCCTGCCGTGTGTAAATTGCAGTCTCAAGCATCGCGTGGGAAACCTTACGGCGAAGAGAACCCAGAAAATTGCAGGTGCAGCGCCCGGTGTAGCAATCGGGCAGAACTCCGCTGCCGTGTTCTTCTAGGATGCGGAGACGAACCGCTTCCGCCGCGCGGAGAACCGCTTGATTCGCAACCGTGCCACGGATAGGAGCAGCCAGCGTGATCACAGAAGCCACGTCGTCTGGCCGGTCGCCCGCGACCGAGCGCGCGATGACGCCGCCGAGACTGTGACCGATCAGGTGAATCTTGCGTCCCGTTTCCTTCAGAGCTTTTTCGATCGTCTGGTTCAAGCGGCGCTGGATGAGCAGGTTCGGGCATTCCGCATTGATTCCGATTCCAGAAAAGTAGGGGCGGTATCCAATCCGCCGCAACCATGCGTGCAACTCAGTCAGGTAAAGATCGGTACCGAGAAAACCAGGAATGATGACGACCGCGGAGCCATCGCCGCGCGGTACACCCAAGCCGTAGTACACGGGAGTGGCGTGTAACAGAAGAATCTCAGCACCGAAGAGAGCTTCGGTCCAAACACTGGAAGTGTTGACCTTCGGATAGGCTTGGGCGGCAGGCTTACGGCGCTTGGCCGGGGCAGGACGCGCTGCTGCTTTTTTCGGTTTACGCCGCAAGTTCGTCCCTGGGTCTGCTCAATCGGCGCGTCGGGGCGCAGAATGGGCAATTGCTGCACTGCACAATTATAGCGCAAGAGGCGTACCTGTCCAAGAGGCATTTTCCGCACAGCGCTGACGGACACATTTGGTGCACAGGAGACCCCTCGCTACGCCCGAAGAACGGCTCCACTCAGGATGACGCCTCAGGCAGAGTGTCCATGTGCGTTCAGCGCTTCTTGCGAGGGCGGCGTTTTGCGGGCGCTGCCTTTCCCAAGCGGGCCTCGAGCTCCGCCACGCGCTTGCGCAGGGCTACAACTTCAGGCTCGGCGTCGGCGCGCGCGGGCGGAGACGCACTCGTTCCCAGAAATCGTTTCATCAAGTCCACGGGCGAGAGAATAGCAGACTGTACTTCGCTCAAGCGGTTCTGCACCGCATCCTGCACCTTCTCATAGGTGTCAAACGCGGACTTCAAATACCACATGAGAAATTCCTGCCGCACCTCATCCGAGGCGATGATGAGTTGCCGCAGCAACTCAAGGGGCAAGCCGGTGGGCTTGTCCTTGGCGTCTTCAGTGATGATCTGGGTTAACAGGACGCGAGTCAAATCCTGCCCAGTCTTGGCATCGACAACTTTGACCTCCCGGCCCGCTCGTATGTGAGCGGCCAGATCGTCAAGGTTCACGTAACGGCTGCTGGTCGTGTCGTACAACCGGCGATTGCCGTATTTCTTGATGAGGATGGTCGACGGTTTCATTATTAGCTGTCCATGCTGCCCTGCACAAAGATGCAGGAATATCTTGACACAAGACCATTCCCTTCGTATAGTTTAGTTGATGCTGCAATGCAGCAATCGGAGGCATTTTATGGCAGCGGCAACAAAGCATGAATCCACTCATCCGAAAGAGTCGTCGACCTTCACTCTGCTTTCGGGCTGGGCGCAGCAAGGAGCACAAACACTGTTCGCGACGCAGCGGATCCTGATCGACCTGGCCATGCGGCAAAATGCTAGTGTGATGCACGCCGTACGGCAGCAGCTTGCGGACCCACATCATTCTCCGACGGCGATTCTGGGCGAGATCGCCGAGGATGGCCTGAACAACTTTTTCGAAGGGCAGAAGGTTCTACTCGAACTGGGCAAACAACAAAATGAACTCCTCATCACAGGCGTGAAAGAGCGGATGGGAGACTGGCCTGCGGCGCATGCTATGACTGATCTGCTGCGGCGCAGCGTGGAGACCTTCATCGAGATGCAGGAAGAATATCTCAAAATCGCCGGCAAACAAACGCATGCCTGGGTCGAGTCCGCCAAGGCCGGTAAGCCGTACCAGCCAGAGCATGTGGTGGATCTGGCACGCGAGGGTATGGAGAACTTCGTTAAAGCACAGAAGAAGTTCATGGACGTCCTTGCAGATGAGACGGCGAAGGCGACTGGCGGCAAACACACTTACCCGGGAAAGAAAACGAAGAAGACGGAGTTGCCGGAGTTGGCACGCAAGGCCACAGACGCGTTCCTGGAAGCGCAGAAGCGGCTCGTAGATGTGGCTGGCCGACAGATGAACACGGGAGTGAAAACGGCAGGCAAGACCCTTGAATTGCTGAAGCCATTTCCGTTCCTTCCGGTCAGTGAACTCACGCGCGAGGCCGTGAAGAGCTACGTCGACGCCCAGAAGCAGCTGATGGACGTGATGGTGAAGGCACCGAATGGAGCGAAGACCGCGGCGAGGGCTTCCCGTAAACCGGTGAAGAAGGCAGCAGCGGCCGTCGCCTGAAGGACGGATCTGTCTGTAATTAACGTTGTACCGGCTCAAGGTTGATGCGTCTTCGGGCGAGAGACAGGCTTTCGCCCGAGGCGCCATTTCGCTTGATCTCGGGGAGCGAGGTTCGGCAACCAGGCGTGAGCCCGTTGCTGCTGATTCACGTTTGTTTCCTCAGCTGAACCGAGACCCACGATTACTGTTTCTGAGGGAGAGGGCATATGGCCACAGTCACGGCACTACCGGGTAGCAATATCCGGGGCGGCAGCTTCCTGATCGAGGAGCGGGCGCTGGAGGAAGTTTTTACTCCAGAAGATTTCAGCGAGCAGCATCTGCTGATCGCACAGACCGCAGAAGAATTCGCGACCAAGGAAATCGTTCCCAATATCGAAAATATGGAGCACAAGAACTTCGCCATTGTCCGGGAACTGGTGAAGAAGGCCGGAGAGTTGGGGTTGAGCGGTGTGGATGTCCCCGAGCAATATGGCGGCATGGAGATGGACAAGGTCGCCTCCGCGATCATCGCGGACCGAATCGCGAAATACGGAGGCTTCAGCACAACGTGGGGCGCTCACACCTGCATTGGGACACTTCCCATCGTTTACTTCGGTACGGAAGAGCAGAAGAAGAAGTATCTGCCCGGGCTCGCCAGCGGAGAAACCGTCGGCGCGTACGCGCTGTCGGAGTCGTCGTCCGGGTCGGACGCGCTGAATTGCCGGACTCACGCGAAGCTTTCTGCAGACGGCAAGCACTACCTGCTGAACGGCGAAAAGATGTGGATCACCAATGCAGGGTTCGCGGATCTGTTCATCGTGTTTGCCAAGGTCAGCGGAGACAAGTTCACGGCGTTCATCATCGAGCGCGGCTTCCCCGGTTTTTCGGTGGGTGCGGAAGAACACAAGATGGGAATCCGGGGATCTTCAACGTGTCCTTTGATCCTCAATGACTGTCAGGTACCGGTAGAGAACGTGCTTGGCGAGATCGGCAAGGGGCATCACATTGCATTCAACGTTCTGAATGTTGGGCGGTTCAAACTGGGGGCAGGATGTGTCGGCTCGGCGCGCAACTGCATCGAGAGCGCCATCGCGTATGCCAAGCAGCGCAAGGCGTTCGGGAAAGTGATTGCGGACTTCGGTTTGATTCGCGAGAAGATCGCGAACATGGCGGCGGGCATATTCACCGGCGAGGCCATGGCGTATCGCACCGTCGGCATGATGGATGCGGCCATTGCGCAACTCGGCGAAGGACACGCCGACATGGCTCCGGTGCGCAAGGTGATCGACGAATACGCCGTCGAGTGTTCGATTCTCAAGGTCTGGGGATCGGAATTCATCGACTATGTTGTCGACGAATCGGTGCAAATCTATGGTGGGTATGGGTTCGTCGAGGAATATCCTGCCGAACGCAACTACCGGGATGTGCGCGTGAACCGCATCTTCGAAGGCACCAACGAAATCAACCGGCTGCTCATCACCGGGTTCTTGCTGAAGCGAGCCATGTCTGGACAGCTTCCATTGATGGCAGCGATCAAGAAGCTGATGGATGAGGTTCTGTCGGGAGGTTCTGACGATGTCGGGGATGGCCCACTTGCTGCGGAACGAAAGCTGGTTGCGACGGCTAAGAAAATCAGCCTATTCGCCGCCGGGATCGCGACGCAGAAATACATGCAGGCGATCCAGGATCAGCAGGAGATCATGGGTGCGATCGCGAACATGACGATCGAAACCTATGCCATGGAGTCCGCCGTGCTGCGCGCGCAGAAACTGGCCACGCAGCACGGCGAAGCGGAGTCGGGGCACGCCGTCGCGATGGCCCGCGTCTACATGTCGGGTGCCATGGAGAAAATCGAAAGCGCGGCACGGATGGTCATTGCTGCGTGTGCCGACGGCGACATGATGCGGTCGCAGTTGGCAATCCTGAGGCGGCTATGCAAGTACGAGCCGTTCAACACGGTGGCGCTGCGGCAAAGCATCGCGCAGAAGGTCATCGAAACCGGGAAGTATGTGGTCGCTTAAGCTTCGCGTCGTCTAACCGGACCGCGAAGATGGTGCTGTATGGCAACCCGTAGCCGCAAATTCGATTTCGATTTTATTGTGATCGGGTCGGGTTTCGGAGGCAGTGTCTCGGCGCTTCGACTCGTCGAAAAGGGCTATCGTGTTGCCGTGATTGAGATGGGGCGCCGTTGGGCGCCCCTTTCTTTTCCGTACACGAGTTGGTCGATTCATCGCTGGTTCTGGCGGCCTAGGTTCGGCCTGCGCGGTTTCTTCAACATGAGGTTCTTCCAGCATGCCACGATCTTCCACGGGTGTGCCGTTGGTGGAGGATCGATTACCTATGCCGCGACCCTGCTGGCTCCGCCGGATAAGGTTTGGCAGTCCGGATCTTGGGCCGGCCTGACGGACTGGAAGACGGAAATGCCGCATCATTATCAAACGGCGTCGCGGATGTTGGGCGTAACGCACAACAATATCCTCGGGTCCGCTGATCGGCTTCTAAAGAAGACCGGAGAAGTAGCTGGCGTCGGCCATACTTTCTATTCGACGCACGTGGGAATCTTCCAGGCCGCCGTGGGCGGAACGCAAAATCAGACACTGCCGGATCCCTTCTTTGGCGGGGAAGGTCCGCCGCGAACCACGTGTACCGGCTGCGGTGGTTGCATGATGGGATGCCGGTACGGCGCGAAGAACACGCTCGACCTGAACTACCTGTACCTGGCTGAAAAACACGGCGCCGTAGTTTTTCCAGAAACGAAAGCAGTGGACGTGAAACCGCTTCCCGGCGAGAGCGCTGGTGCTGCCGGGTACGCGGTTCAAACTGAGAATTCCATGGCATGGATTTCGCGGCATCCGCAGACGCTGACCAGCCGCGCCGTGGTCTTTTCCGCGTCGTCACTGGGTACGATGGAATTACTCTTTCGTCTCAAGGACAACGGCTCGTTGCCCCACATCAGCGGTCGTCTCGGCAAGCACGTTCGCACGAATTCGGAATCGATCATTGGCGCCCGAGTGCCCCGCTGTGCTGAGGACTTGTCGCAAGGCATTGCGATCGGCTCTGGCATTTACATTGACGAACAGACGCACATTGAGGCCGTACGCTATCCCAAAGGTTCGGACACCATGGGTTTGCTTACCACCATGCTGACCGACGGCCGTCCCGGCTTCCTGCGGATCGCGCTATGGGCAAGAAATATGTTAGGGCATCTATTGCTGCATCCGATCAAGGCGATCCGTTTGTTTCGGCCGTGGGGCTGGGCGCGGGAGGCCACGATTCTCCTGTGCATGCAGGCGGTGGAGGGGCATATCGAGATGCGCTGGCAACGGCCTTGGTTTTGGCCCTTCTCCAAGATGCTGGTCAGCCGTGGAGACAAGGTTCCCACTTACATTCCCAAGGCGAACGAATTCGCCAAAGAATTCTCGAAGGTAGCGGGAGGCACGGCTATGAGCATGCTTCCCGAGATCTTATTTGATATTCCGGGAACGGCGCACTGCATTGGGGGTTGCGTTATCGCCGATTCACCGGAGCACGGCGTCGTTGATCATCATCATCGAGTTTTTGGCTATCGCAACATGTACATCTGCGATGGTTCGGTTTTGGCGAGCAATCTGGGCGTCAATCCCAGCTTGACGATCACCGCGCTGGCCGAGCGCGCGATGAGTCTGATTCCTTCCGCGAAAGAGGCGCGCTGGAACGACGGGGCTGCAAACTCCACAGAAGCGCGCTCTTTCGCCGGATGACGCCGCGGGAGCACGCAAGAAGCCTGCGCCCACAGTGTTTCTGCCCGAGACAAACTGTGTGACGTTCGTCACAGCGCCACGTGACAGTGGTTGCTGACCCAGCCCATTTTGGGAGTTCTACTTTGGGACGAGGCTGAACCACAGTGCCCGCCGGATCCCACACAGCCGACACCTCCGAAATGGTTCTCACTCCCGCCGCGAATCCCAGGGTCATTCGGTTGCACTTGCAATCGAGAGATTCGTGCGGGCAGCAGAAGCGGTAGGTTCCGACTCAGAACGCT
Source organism: uncultured Acidobacteriaceae bacterium (assembly GCA_963752175.1). Lineage (GTDB taxonomy): Bacteria > Acidobacteriota > Terriglobia > Terriglobales > Acidobacteriaceae > Sulfotelmatobacter. The sequence goes on along the minus strand of CAVVXZ010000018.1, from coordinate 208,126 downwards.
TATCCGGATGATCTCTGGTCCAGCCATACGCATTCGTGCGACGGGCGGTTCCTAGACGGGCCCAACGGAGGAAGCGATGACCGTAGCTGACGTAGTAAAAGAACGGGTTCAAATTCCGCTGGCCGTGGAAGGTCTGAGCGCCGAACGGATCGCTTATCTCGAAGGGCTGGTCAGTCAGGCCAGAACCGCCGCTGCTGTGTTCAGCCAATTCACGCAAGAGGACGTTGACCGGATCGTTAAGCCGATGGTTCTGGCAGGTCTGGAACAAGCGCAACACCTCGCGAGGTTGGCGGTCGAGGAAACCCGGCTCGGCGTGTTGGAAGACAAGGTCATCAAGAACATGGTGGCCAGCGAGTTCGTCTACAACTACGTGAAAGACAAACGCACGGTGGGTGTCATTCGTGAGATTCCGGAGCGCAACCTGATTGAGATGGCGGAGCCGATCGGTGTTCTCTTCTCGCTGACCCCGATTACGAATCCCACATCCACGGTTTTGTTCAAGTGCATCATGGCGATCAAGACAAGGAATGCGGTGATTTTCAGTCCGCATCCGAAGGCGTGGCATTGCTGTGCAGAAGCGGTACGGATCATGTATGAGGCGGCCGTGAAACATGGTGCGCCTGAGGGCGTCTTCACCTGCCTCGAGTCGCCCACGCTTCCCGACAACGCGTACCTGATGAAGCACAAAGACATCGGGCTGATTGACGCCACCGGTGGACCGGGGATGGTGAAAGCCGCCTACAGTTCTGGCAAGCCGGCCTTGGGAGTCGGGGCGGGGAACACGCCAGTCTATCTAGAGAAGACGGCTGATGTGAATACAGCCGTGGTGGACATCATCGTTTCCAAGACGTTCGACAACGGAACGATTTGTGCGTCCGAGCAGACGGTGGTCATCGATGACGAGATTTATGACGCCGTGCTGAAGAAATTCGCCGAACTAGGCGCGCACATCTGCAATGAGAAAGAAACCAAGCTGCTCGAGCGCACCGTGATTGATTCCGAGACCGGATTCATGCAGCCCATGGCGGTTGGTCAAAAAGCCACCGATATCGCACACTTTGTCGGCCTGAAGGTAAAGCCAGACACCAAGCTGCTGATTGCGCCGATTCAAGGTGTGGGGCGTGAGCATCCGCTGTCGGTGGAGAAGCTATTTCCGGTGCTCGCGGTGTATCGGGCGAAGTCGGTTACAGAGGCACTTAGAGTTTGCATCGACGTGAACCACGCTGGAGGGATCGGGCACACCGCCGTTGTGTTCTCGCGCAACGAAGAGATCATCCGCAAGTTCGGCGAAGTAATCAATGCCGGGCGGATCATCGTGAATTCGCCGGGATCGATCGGAGCGCTGGGCGCGGTTTACAACGATCTAGTGCCGACGTTTTCTTTCGGATGCGGAACTGGCGGCGGCAACAGCACCACCGACAACGTCAACGTATTTCATTACCTCAACATCAAGCGTGTCGCTCGGAGGACACAAAACCATATGTGGTTCCGGGTTCCCAATCAAATTTACTTCAACATGAACGCAGTGGAGAACCTGCGGCAGTTTCCATCGCTTTCCACCATGATCGTGACCAGCCCCCTCCTGGAGCAGATCGGTCATGTGGATATCGTTCGGCGCCACATCTGCCCCAAGACTCATGTGCATGTACAAGTGATTCCGGATGCAGAGCCCGAAGTGAAGGTGATCGCCCTGGGCGTGGAGGCACTCAATTTCTATAAGGCCGACCAGATCATCGCTCTTGGTGGAGGGTCGGTGATCGACGCGGCAAAGATCATGAAACTCAAGTACGAATCGCCGGAGGCTGATCTGGAATATCTGGCAGCGCCTTTCCTCGATCTGCGCAAGAGGGTGGTGCAGTATCCCACGGAGAAGGTGAACCGGGCGCGGCTGATTGCGATTTCCACTACCAGTGGAACTGGGAGTGAGGTCACGCCGTTCGCGGTGCTGACCGATAAGGAGAGCGGACGCAAGGTGACGCTTGCCGATTACTCGCTGACTCCAGATGTGGCCATTGTGGATCCGCAGTTTGTCATGTCCATGCCGAAGGGCTTGACCGCGGATACCGGGATTGATTGCCTCACACACGCACTGGAAGCGGGCGTTTCGAATTACGCTTCGCCTTACACCGACTCCAGCGCCATGCAGGCCATTCGACTGGTGTTCAAGTACCTTCCGATTGCGTATGAGCATCCGCGCGACGAAGAGGCACGGTGCATGATGCACAACGCCGCGTGCATCGCAGCGATGGCGTTCTCGAACGCGTCGGTGGGCGTCAACCATGCGCTGGCTCATGCCTTCGGTGCGCGCTTCGGCGTTGCACATGGGCGCGCTAACGCGCTCATGCTGCCGCACGTGATCGCCTACAACGCCGCTGTTCCCACGAAGTTCATGCCGTCGCCTTACACCAAGGGGTACACAGCACACAAGAAGTACGCGACGGTCGCGGATCTGGTGGGTCTGGGCGGGCACACGGTGGAGGAAAAAGTAAAGAACCTGATCGCGGCCATCGAGCAGTTGCTCGACCAGTTGGGATTCCCACAGTCGATCGCCGAACTTGGGATATCCAGAGAAGAATTCGAAATAGCGGTGCCCGAACTGGCCAGCATTGCGTTTGAGGATCCCTCGTGGCGGTCCAATCCACGCATGCCGCTCATGTCGGAACTCATCGAACTGTTTTGGAAGGCTTATGAAGGGCGAGGTGCGGCGAAGGTGGCCAGCATCGTCGAGCAGGTAACTGTTTAGAGAAGGGCGAAGAATATGGCAATGACTGCTGGGTTTCTGAATGTTGATGAAACGCGCCTGGTCGGGGCCCTGCGGGAGGCTGGCGAGAAACTGGATGGCACCGAAGGCGAGGCCATTCTGGATTTCTCTTCCGTGTCCCGCATCGATCCGGGTGCGGTGCGGGCGTTGGAAGAGCTTGCCCGCGTGGCCGATGAGAAGAACGTCAAGGTCGTTCTGCGTGGCGTGAATGTCGAGGTCTACAAAGTTCTCAAATTGATCAAGCTGACACGCCGGTTTTCGTTCGTGAACTGAGCGCCGGATGAGGGATGGAGGACAGTAGCGATGCAGAACCATCAACAGAGTGACCGCCTTTCCTGGGGTGATACGGTCTTCCTGCATCTCGAACGGCCAGGCATGCCGCTCAACGTGGCGAGCGTATGCATCTTCGAGGGCGAAGTTGGATTCGAAGAGTTCGTCGAGTTCGTCGAGACGAAGTTGCCGCTCCTTCCGCGCTATCTCAAGCGTGTCTTGCCAGCCCCGTTCGGGCTCGGTCTGCCCAGTTGGGAATACGATCCGGAATTCGATCTGAGGCGGCACGTGCGCGAGGCGACCCTCAAGCATGGCACCCCGACAGAATTGAAGGCAATTGCCGCAAAGCTTTTCGGCACGGTCATGGACCGGCAGCACCCATTGTGGGATCTCACTCTGATTCGTGGACTCAAGGGCGCTCGCACCGCACTCATCATCCGCCTGCATCACTGCCTGGCGGATGGCATTGCCGGTGTCGGCATCATGAATGTGCTGCTGGATGCGAGCCCGGATGCACCTCGGCTACCGAAGAAAAAGATCAAATTTCAGGTTCCGCCGCCGCGCGACCCATTGACCACGCTGACGGCCGGGTTCGTCGAGTCCTATTCTGACTTTGTGAAGCGGATTCTCTCCGCACTCACTGACCTTCTGAGCATGACGGAACACGCCGCCGCGAACGGCAACAGCGTTGCCAGCGACGAGTTTGTGGGCCTGCTGCCTGAGATCACAGCATTCACCGAGCGGCTACGGTTCAACGTGATCTATACCGGGCCGCAGAAGTTCGTCACCGCTGAGATTTCGCTGACGGAAATCAAAGCCATTCGTCACAAAACCGGGACCAGTATCAACGACGTGATTCTCGCGCTCGTGACCGCGACCATCCGCCGCTATTGTGAACTACACGGCGACCGCGTGAAGGGGAAGCTGCTGCGGATCATGGTTCCCGTCAATCTGCGCGGCGACGCCAGTGCGACCGAGATGGGGAACCGCATTTCGCTGGTTCCAGTCACCATTCCGCTGGATATCCGGCGGCCGCGAAAATTGCTCGCCGCCGTCCATCAGCGAACGGAGTTCCTGAAGCGGGTGCACGCAGCTGAACTGGTCAGCCTGGCGGGAGGTCTGATTGGGATGTTCCCGACGTCGGTGCAGGGGATGGCCGGACCGATTGCGAGCCAGTTGCCCATCACACCCTTCAACTTGGTCTGTACGAATGTGCCCGGGCCGCAGTTTCCACTCTACCTGCTCGGACACAAGATGTTGCAGTGCTATCCCTACGTTCCGGTGGGAGGAGAGATGGCCGTCAATTGCGCCATCCTGAGCTACAACGGCATGGCGTACTTCGGCTTCAGCGGAGACGTGCATGCTGCGCCTGATCTGCGACGGCTGGAGAGTTTGCTGATGACGAGCTTCACGGAATTGCGGGACTCGGTTGGAATCAGGCCGCCGCAGAAGAAGAAAGTGCGCCGAGCGCGGAGAAATTCAATCGCTGTGCCGGCAATCGCTGTGCCGGCAGTACCAAAGACGATGGGCACACCCGCTCCAGCAACGACCAATATTGCCCTATTGGAACCGAAAAGAGCGGTCGAACTCAGTCCATCGACCATGCAGGAGAATCCTCTGACACAACTGATCGTCGCATAAGCATGTGCGCGCAGCATGTAGGCTCATATGGGAAGACCTCGGAAGTTTGCCAGGGTAATGGAAGGTCCTGCCACGAGAGTCATCTGTACTTCAGTCGGATCCCCCGCTTTTGTCTGCAATGCGAATTGCTTTCTACAACTGAACTCCAAGAAGGGTCGAGTATGCGATCGATGCGACGTCTAATTTCCTGCGGCCTTATATTTCTTATTTATCTGCCAGCCGTAGCGCAGCAGACCGACATTAACCGCTATACGCTGTTTACAGGGTTCGACTATATGGTCAGCCCAGCACGTAACCTGACCGAGCGCGGATTTGAAGGCGATTTCGGCGTTACGGTAAGACCTTGGCTGGGTCTGGGCGGTGACTTCGGCATCATGGGAGACGGCATCATTAGCGGCGCGGGAACCATTAACGGGAGCGAGACCGTGTACGCTGGCGCCATCAACCAGTCGGGGCTCGTGCCAGGCGGCGCAAGCTCAATTTCCGTGGCGTTTAAGTCAACGACTTACACGTTTGCTGCAGGGCCGCAATTTTATCTGCGCAAGTGGAAAAAAGTTACATTCTTTGGTCGTCCCGGGCTCGGCGGAATCCACGAGAACGCGAATATCGCTTTTCCCAGCGCTTTGGTGCCCTTGTTTGGTTACTTACAGATTCCGATTCCCAACTCGCATCAGAGCGATACCGAACTGTTCTTTGGCCTAGGGGGCGGGTTCGACCTCAATGTGTCGCGGAAGGTTGGTGCGCGGTTCGCGGCTGACTGGGTGAACACTCACCTGTTCTCCAATTTACTCGCACCTCGGCAGAACTATATTCGCTTCTCCGTTGGCCCCACGTTTCGTTGGGGCCACTTGAGGTAGAAAAGCAAAAGAAGTGAGTTAGTTTCCAATTGAGTTGTTCAAGAATGGCGAAAGATGTTTCCCCTTTCGCCCTGAGGAGGAATCATGTCGAGGAAGCCTCAGACCCTTAACGACATCTTCTTCGCCATCGTGGACCGACGGCAGGATCGCGTCATGCTGGTTCGCGAGGGCTTGCAGTGGGTTCCTGTCAGTTCGCAGGAGTTTTATCGCGATGTCGCGGGTGTGGCTCGAGCACTCAACCAGTGGGGGCTCGTCAAGGGAGATCGTCTCGCAATCTTGAGCGAGAATCGGCCGGAGTGGGCCGTCGCGGATTTTGCGTCGCTGCTGCTGGGCCTAGCAGTTGTGCCCATCTACGCGACGCTCACGGCTCAGCAAACGGCATATATTCTCCAAGACTCCGGAGCGAGAGTGGCGGTGGTCTCCACCGAGAAGCAACTGCAGAAGGTCCTCTCCATCCGCGACCAGACCGCGATCGAGAAGATCGTGTTGATGGATGCGGTCGAGACTCCTGATGCGGTGCACATGCAGCGTCTGATGCACAAAGGTCCGGCGGGACGCGATCCGGAACTCGACGCCCGTGCGCACGCGATCTCTCCCCACGATTTGGCCTCAATCATCTATACATCCGGTACGACGGGCACATCGAAGGGCGTACAACTGACGCATGGTAATTTGACCTCGAATGTGCTGAACTCCCTGCAAGGCTTTGATATTCATCCCCAGCACGTGAGTGTCTCCTTTCTCCCACTGTCGCACGTGACGGCGCGTCATGCGGATATCGCGTTGCTTCATCACGGTGTGACGTTGGCGTATTGCCCTTCCATCGAGGAGTTGCCTCAGGTGTTAATGGAGGTCCGGCCCACGATTTTCGTGGCCGTGCCGCGCGTGTACGAAAAAATCTACCTCCAGGTGGAACAGAAAGCCAAAGGACTGGCCAAGCAGGCGATCTACCGCTGGGCTCTTTCTATAGGACGGGCCCACCGACCCAAGATTCTGGCAGGCAAGGAGCCAACGTCGGTGGCGTGGAAGTTGGCGCGAAAACTCGTGTATTCCCAAGTGAGGGCGCGAATGGGTGGCCGAGTGGAAATTTTCGTATCAGGAGGAGCGCCGCTTGGAAAGGAGTTGGCAGCGTGGTATGCCAGCATCGGCATTCGGATTCACGAGGGCTACGGCCTGACGGAGACTTCGCCGGTCATCGCGATTAACACACCCCGTGCTCACAAGATGGGCACTGTGGGACGTCCGCTGCCGAATGTCGAAGTTCAGATCGCACACGACCTGGAGATTCTGGTGCGCGGTCCCTCGATTTTTAGCGCTTACTGGAATCGGCCCGAGGAAACTCGTAACGCCTTTGTGGATGGCTGGTTCAAAACCGGTGACATCGGCAACCTGGACGAAGACGGATTTTTATCGGTGACCGATCGGAAGAAAGATCTGCTGAAGACTTCTGGCGGAAAATTTATTGCTCCACAGCCGGTTGAGAATTTGCTGAAGCTGAACGCGCTGATCGGAACCTCGGTGGTGTTGGGAGACCGTAGAAAGTTTGCGTCTGTGATTATTGCCCCTGCATTTCCGCTGTTGGAAGAATGGGCGCGTGCCAACCATGTGGTGTTTTCATCCCGCGAAGAACTGGTCAGCCATCCCAAAGTCAAGGCGCTCTATGAAGGAATCGTAGGCGATGTGAATCTGGGCTTGGCGCGCTACGAGACGTTGAAAAAGATCCTGCTGGTGCCAGATGAATTCACGGCGAGTGATGGCACTCTCACGCCGACCTTGAAACTTCGCCGCAAGGCAGTCGAGGCGCGCTATCGGGAACAGATCGACGAGTTATATCGGGAAGCGGATGCTTCCGTCCTGGCATGACCGGCCTGGGTTTCTTAGTGCCTGACGTTATACAGTTTAGAACTTGAGTCCGACAGCGCTGCTGAGGAACGCCGCGACCGGTGACATTGTGCGACACGCCTGAACGAAGATGGCCATAAATCTAGGGCCGCACACTTGTTTGTCCATGAAGCTCATGGCGCTGCCTAGATCGCGCAGTTTGAGGTCCTCCACGAATTCGTGGTCGGCAGGGAAGCCGCGTGGTGGACGCTGGAGTTTGCCCGCGTCATCCCAGTTGAGAAGTTTGTGAACGGCGCGCCATTCCTTCGGCTGTGCGACGATCGCGTTCCGAACCTTCAGCAGTGTCTGTCGTTCGGGATGCCACAAGCCTGATGCGGCGAAACATCCTCCAGGCTCAAGATGAAGATAGAAGCCTGGAGAATGTACATCCTTGCCGCGATGGGAGAATCGCATGGCGACGTGCGTTTTGTAGGGCCTCTTATCGTGGGAGAATCTCGTGTCGCGGTAGATGCGAAACATGGAGCCACGTGATGGTCGCGGATCGGCCACCAGATACGGCGAGAGTCCGTAGAGAGGCGCAGCGAAGTCGGTAATGAAACGCAGCACGGGCTGGCGCACATGACCTTCCCATTCCTCCTGATGTGCCTGGAACCATTCGCGCTTGTTGTTGCGTTTGAGGCGAGTGAGAAACTGGAAAAGCTCGGCGGTGAAGTAAGAAGGCATTTGAAGATAAGGTAAAAAGCGCCGCAGAAAAAGTAAAGTGTGGGGTCCGAGACAGCCGCGATTTGACGCCACTCGAAGCGCCATGTTCCGATGGGAAGTGCCGATTCGCAAAGCCGCTCTTCCGGTGGACGCCATTCTGCCGGAGATACTTGATTCCTTAAGACTACAACCCAACCTGGTGATCGTAGCCGCTCCGGGTGCGGGTAAGACCACGCGCGTGCCACCCGCATTGTTAGGGTCGGTCGGTGGGGTCGTGGTCGTGCTGGAACCACGACGCATTGCGGCACGGCTGGCGGCGCACCGAGTTGCCTCGGAACTCGGCGAACCGGTGGGCGAAACCGTCGGATATCAAATTCGCTTCGAAGAGGTGGTCGGCCCGCGCACGCGGCTGCAATTTGTGACCGAAGGCGTGCTGACTCGCCGTCTGCTTTCTGATCCTCAGCTGAAAAGTGTGTCGGCAGTGGTGCTCGATGAGTTCCACGAGCGCCATCTGGAAAGCGATCTCGCGCTCGCGTTGCTGAAGCGGTTGCAGAGGACGCGGCGCGATCTGCTGATCGTCGTCATGTCGGCAACCCTCGATGCTGATCCTGTGGCGCTGTATCTGGGCGGGTGTCCCATCGTCCGGTCGGAGGGGAAACTGTTTGACCTTTCAATCAAACACCTGCCGTATTCGCCCGAGCCCCTCGAGGTGCAGGTGAAGAATGCAGCAGAACTGCTGATCGACGCGGGACACGCCGGTGACACACTGGTTTTCCTGCCCGGTGCGGTGGAGATTCGTCGGGCGATGCGGGCCTGCGATGATGTTGCGCGACGGGCTGGTGTATTGGTCCTTCCTTTACATGGAAGCCTGCCGCCAAAGGAGCAGGACCGGGCGCTCTCGCCGGCGTCACAACCGAAACTGATCCTTGCCACCAACGTTGCGGAAAGCTCGATCACGGTCGAGGGCGTGACTGCTGTGATCGATAGTGGCTTGGCGCGTTTCGCGGCATACTCGCCTTGGAGCGGGTTGCCGACGCTCCACGTCGGCCGAGTGAGTAAGGCTTCGGCGAAACAACGAGCGGGACGGGCGGGGCGGACTGCGCCGGGCCGCGTGCTGCGGCTCTACACGGAAGAGGATTATTCGCGCCGCCCGGAACAAGATGCGCCGGAGATTCTGCGCAGCGAGCTATCGCAGCTTTGCCTTTCGCTCCGAGCGATGGGGATCGCTCACGTTCACGATATCGAATGGTTGGATGCTCCGGCCGAAGCGGCGGTCGAGCAGGCTGAATCCCTGCTGGATCGTCTGGGTGCCCGCGGTGAGATGGCGCAGCGTTTGGCGCGGTATCCGCTGCCTCCACGGTTGTCGCGAATTCTTGTGGAAGCCGTGGAGCGAGGGGTGGGTGAGGACGGCTGCGTAGCCGTCGCTCTGCTCGGATCGGGGGTACGCGTGGAGAAGAACGACCTACTCGCGGCTCTTGATGTGGAACCGGATCACCGAGTACTGCAGCATCTCGCGCAACTTCGCAGAATCGCGCGGATTTCGGGAACGAAGAAACACAACGACGACGCGCTGCTGATGTCGGTACTTGCGGGATTTCCGGATCGGGTGGCGAGGTTGCGAGCAGGGAAGCAGGTGCTGTTGTCGACCGGGGCGTCGGCAGAGTTGGCGGGTGAACCTCCGCGGTACGAGTTCATGGTCGCGGTCGATGTGGAAGACCGCAAAGAGAAACCGCTGCCCCTGATCCGCATGACGGCTCGCATTGAGCCGGAATGGTTGATTGATCTGTTTCCAGATCGCGTCAAGGATCAATCCAACGTCGTTTGGAATCGTGTGGCAGAGCGTGTAGATGCGGTGAGTGTGCTGCTCTATGACGACCTGGTGATACAGGAATCACGAGGCGCCGTGCCTGACCCGCAGGCGGCGGCCGAACTGCTTGCTGAGAAGGCGATTGAAGCAGGCATCGAGCGCTTCGTCGATGTCGTAGCGTTGAATGACTTCACGGGACGGGTCGAATTTGCTGGTCTTGCTGCGCCCGATATACCGCAGGCAGTGCGTGAGTTGTGTGTGGGACTGCGAAGCTTTGCTGAACTGAAGAACGCATCGGCTGATTTTGTTTCAATGCTCGTACAAAAGACTGGCGAGCGACGATTCCGTGAACTCGCCCCGGAGAGCGTCCGCCTCCAGAAAGGCCGCCACACAAAGGTTCATTATGAGCGCGGGAAACCGCCCTGGATCGCGTCGCGGCTGCAGGATTTCTTTGGCATGCGCGACACACCGCGGATTGGTCCCGAACGCACGCCGGTTGTCGTGCATTTGCTCGCGCCGAATCAGCGGGCCGTACAGACCACGACCGACCTCGCTGGATTCTGGGAGCGGCTCTATCCAGAAGTGAGGCGGGAATTAATGCGGCGCTATCCCCGGCACGCATGGCCGGAACGGCCGTGAGCGCTTTAGTCTTCCAATTTGAATACTCGTTCCATCAGCAGCCATTTCTCGCCGGGCTTCGCTGCAGGTAATAATTGCTGAAATGTCCCCATGAGCGCCTCCCACTCTTGCACCTTTGGGTTGAGCCGATCTGCTTTACTCTTGGCCTCAAACGAGAAAGACTCGTTCACCTCCATGATCATGAACATGCGGGTGCCGAACAGATAGATCTCCATGTCGTCGATACCGGAATCTTTGATGCTGCGGGTAATGTCGGGCCATATCTTTTCGTGATAGCGCTTGTATTCGCCGATCAGCGTGGGATCGTCCTTCAAATCGAGCGTCAGGCAGAAGCGTCGTTTCATTCGACCTCTGTAGCGGGAATAGCCAAGGGCGTGTCCGCGTTCACGACGGCGGGTCGGTATCCCCACATGGCAAAATAAAACACGAAGGCATGGCAGATGAGCGGCACTACAAACGCGCGTTGGATGTTCCAGGCATCGGAAACTCTGCCCATGACCCAGGGGCAGACCGCGCCTCCGATAATCGCCATGACCAGCAGGGAAGATCCCAGTTTCGTGTAAGGGCCCAGGCCCTTCAGGCTCAGAGCGAAAATTGTGGGGAACATGATGGAATGAAAGAAGCCAATCAGCACGATGGCCCACACGGGTGCCACGCCCGAAGTGAACAGGACGATCAGAAGGCAGAGCAGCGATCCCCCAGCAAACAGGCTGAGCAAGCGCGGAGCCGCAACTTTTTGCATGATGGCCGAGCCCGCGAAGCGTCCAATCATGAAGCCGGCGAGGTGCGCTTGCAGATAATGAGCGGCATCTTTTTCATGTACACCAGGTAGAGTGAACTCCGTGAACCGGATGATGAAGCTTCCTACGCCAACCTGAGCGCCGACATAGAAGAACTGGGCGAGCACGCCCTTGATCAAGTGTGGAAACGCAAGGGTACCGCTGAGCTTCGGGTTAGACGTGTCGAGTCCGTCCGTACTAGTCTCGCGAATCTCGGGCAGTTTCGTAAGGAAGATGAGCAGCGCGACGAACAAGAAGACCCCGGTAATCACGAGGTATGGAGTCTTAACCATATTTGCCTCGGACGCCCGATAGGCCAACAACTGTGCGGGGCTCATGGCCGCGATTTCTGCGGGCGTGTGCTCGATTCCGGAGAGAATAAATCTGGAACCGACAAGAGCGATCATCACGGCGCCGGCCGCATTGAAGGACTGGGCAAGATTCAATCTTCGTTCCGAGCTGTCGGCAGGGCCCAGCGTGGTCACATACGGATTCGCGGCGACTTCCAGCACGGATTGCCCACACGCCATCAGGAAGAGCGCGAAGAGGAAGAATCCGTAGACTCTGACGGAGGCTGCAGGAATGAAGAGGATCGTGCCGGTGGAGCAGGCCAGCAGGCCGATGAGGATTCCGCGCTTGTAGCCCACGCGCTGCATCAGCCATCCCGCGGGCAGAGCGGCAAGGCAATAGCCGCCAAAGAAAGCAACCTGAATGAGCGACGAACCAGAGTCCGTAAGACCGAACGCTTTCTTGAAGTGCTGGATCAGGATGTCGTTCAGGTTGACGCCGATTGCCCACAGGAAAAACAGGCTGGTCACCAGGACCAGCGGCACGATGTAGCGGGGCTCGGTAAGGGGTGGAGACGGTTTGTTCGGCGGTCTCATGTGAGTGCGCGGTCCAGGTGAACATAGCCGCCGTCGACGAATAAATGCTGGCCCGTTGTGTGACTGGACTTCGCCGAGATCAGGAAAACGACCATCGCAGCGATCTCCTCGGAAGTAGTCATGCGGTGCTCAAGAGGAATCTTGGTGAGGATAGTTTTCAGCTTGTCTTCGGGATTCGGGAATGTATCGAGCCAGCTGCGGTAGAGCGGTGTCATCACCTCGGCGGGGATCACAGTGTTAACGCGAATCCCGTAGGGCAGCAGTTCCGCAGCCCATTCGCGCGTCAGCGCCATGATCGCGCCTTTTGACGATGCGTAGCCCGAGGTGCTGCCTTGCCCAGTGACCGCAGTTTTGGAGCCGACGTTGACGATTGATCCGCGCGAGCGTTTCAAATGCGGTAGGGCATAGTGAGCCATGCCGTAGTAGTGAACCAGATTGCGGTTGAGGGAGGCCACGTATTCGCTGACGCTGCCGGATTCGAGGCCGACCTTGTCGTTGCGTCCTGCGTTATTGACGAGCGCGTCGATGTGTCCAAAATTCTTGAGAGTCTGCTCGACGGACTGCGCGCAACTTTCCGCGGTGGCAAGATCAACGGTGATGAGGCCGCAGGTGGCGCCGCTCTTTTGGAGTTCGCTTTGCAGCTGCTTGCCGGCTTCGGCGTCGCGGCCGACGATTACCGGAATTGCACCTTCGGCTGCGCAGGCGTGGACAATCGCCGCGCCGATTCCCTTGGCGCCACCGGTCACGATGACCACTTTGTCTTCCAGTTGCAGATCCATGCACTAGCCTCGCAAATTGAAGAAGCCGCCGTCGAGCGGATAGTCCACGCCTGTAATAAACGCCGCTTCGTCCGAGCATAAGAACAGGGCAAGTGAGGCGACCTCGGCCGGTTCCGCCATTCTGCCGATCGGTTGTGACTTTGCCAGCTTCTCGAACATTTCTTTCTCTCGTCCGGGATAAGTTTTCTGCAAATAGTCGTCGACAAACGGCGTGTGGACCCGGGCGGGAGAAATACAATTGCATCGGACGTTATACGCGAGATAGTCTCTCGCCACGGAATACGTCATCGCGATGATGGCGCCCTTACTCATCGAGTAGGCGAAGCGGTCGGCCAGACCCGAGGACCCGGCAATCGATGCCATATTCACAATGACTCCGCCGCCCGAGCTTCTCATGTGCCCGACGACGGCGTGCATGCAGTTATAGAAGCCTTTAACGTTCACTCGAACCACGCGATCGAAGTCTGGCTCCGCGGTGCTCTCAACGGTCCCGATGTGCGCGACTCCGGCGTTATTAATAAGGATGTGAATACGGTCGCGTCGGAAGAGTTGATCGAACAAGGCCTTCACGTCGGGCTGGCTGGTCACATCGCAGAGGTGGGCGGAGGCGGCGCCGCCGACCGCAGAAATTTGCTGGCACGTTGCCGCCGCCGCAGGTTCGTTGACGTCCAGAATACGAATCACAGCGCCGTGCGCCGCCAACTTTAAAGCGATAGCCTGCCCAATCCCGCTGCCCCCGCCGGTCACGACTGCAACTCTGCCGTCGAGGCGGAAACTCTGCGCGCCTTGATTGGTCACAGAGAAACGCCTCGTTTCCAGGGAATGAAATCCTCCTGCGCCTTCCGCTCGGACTTTGTGCGGACTTCACCGTTCGCTACCTTGATCACCAGATCCAGAATGTCCTCGCCCATCGCCTCGATTGTCTTCTCACCCGAAACGACTGCTCCAGTGTCGATGTCAATAATGTCGTGCATGCGTCGCGCCAGATCCGAGTTGGTCGAAAGCTTTACGACAGGCGCGATCGGATTGCCGGTGGGCGTGCCTAGACCGGTGGTGAACAGCACCACGCTTGCCCCGGCGCCGACTTGCGCCGTGACGCACTCGACGTCATTTCCCGGAGTGCATTGCAAATTGAGGCCCGGCTTGGTCGAATATTCAGGGTAGTCGAGTACTGCGGTTACGGGGGACGTGCCACCTTTCTTGGCAGCTCCGGCCGATTTCATGGCGTCGGTCAAGAGCCCGTCGCGCATATTTCCGGGCGAAGGATTCATGTCGAAGCCGGAGCGTACGGCGGCGGCACGGGCGGCATAATCTCGCATGAGTTGAATGAAACGGCTGCCGACCTCCCTACTCTTGCCGCGATTGATGAGTTCCTGTTCTACGCCGCACAATTCCGGGAACTCCGAGAGAATTGTCCGTCCACCCAGGGCAGCAAGCAGGTCAGCGGTGTGCCCGATAGCGGGATTCGCGGAGATGCCGGAGAAGCCGTCGGAGCCCCCGCATTTTAGACCGACGCATAAATCGGCGAGAGGAGCGGGAGTGCGTCGTGCCTTGTTGGCTTCGACCAGACCGAGAAACGTCTGCCGGATCGCGTCCGACATCATTTGCGCCTCGGACCCACTGCGTTGCTGTTCGAGGATGACGAGCGGCTTATCGAACTCAGCATTGCGCTTGCGAATCTCGTCGCGGAGGATCGGTATCTGCGCGTGCTGGCAGCCCAGGCTCAGAACGGTGGCACCTGCAACATTAGGGTGGTGAATGTACCCCGCGATCAGTGCGCATAGATTGTTGGAGTCTTCCCGCGTGCCGCCACAACCTCCTTCGTGGAGCAGGAAGCGGATGCCATCGACATGCTCGAACAGGCGGCTGCGCTGCGTGGGAACGGCCTCGGGGTGGGAGTGATCCTTAATCTTGTCTGCTTGTCCTTCTCGATACAGCCTAGCCAGTTCGGCAACCTGGTGCCGATAGAGTTGGGGCGCGGCAAATCCGAGTTCTTCTTCGAAGGCCTGCTTCAGGACCTGGATGTTCTTGTTCTCGCAAAACACGAGAGGAACGACAAGCCAGTAATTCCGAGTGCCGACCTGACCGTCGGAACGGCGATATCCCTCAAACGTTTGTTGCTTCCGCCGCGAGACGTTGGGAGGCACCCAATGAAATTCGCCCGTCTGTTCCTGGAAGGGGGCGGCCTGATGTTGGATGTTGCCAACCATCAGGAGTTCTCCCGCCGCGGTGGGCTTGACGGCTCGCCCAACCAGAACTCCGTACATAACGACGTCGTCGCCGATGCTGAGATCTCGCGTGGCGAACTTGTGTTTGGCCGGAACGCTCTTGGCGAGAGTGTAAGAGTGGCCCCCGAATTCGATTCGATCGCCGGCTTTCAAGTCGGTGAGGGCGATCAAAACGTTGTCGCGGGAATCGAGTTGGAGCACGTTAGCATGCATGGCAGTTTCGAGCCCGCCTATTGTAAAACATCGGTTCGGAGAACCTTCCAGAGGATTTCAACGACCTGCCAGACGCCAGAACCGTTGGGCATTGCCACCGAGAACTGCCTTTCGACACTCCACGCTCTTCGCTTGCAGGTAAGTCTTGACGACTTCGGTGGCGCGTTGATACGAAGCAGCCACCAGGCACACAGGCCAATCCGAGCCGATCATGAGGCGATCCGGCCCGAACGATTCAAACGCGACGTCGAGAAATGGGACGAACTGCTCGGGCTGCCAATGCTGCCAGTCAGCTTCCGTTACCATTCCCGACAATTTGCAGAACATATTGGGAAATTCTGCCAGCCTTCTGATGCCGTTTGCCCAAGAATCGACTTGACCACTCCTGATCGGCGGCTTGGCGAGATGATCAAGGACGAAGCGTTGGCGTGGGAAACGTTCCACAAACTCGGCGGCGACGGAAAGATGCTTTGTGTAGATCAAGATATCGTAAGCAAGATCGAACTCCTCAAGCGTGGCAATTCCCCGCAGAAATTCCGGCTGCAGCAGGAACCGGTCTTCGGGTTCACTTTGGACGATGTGTCGGACGCCGACGAGCTTAGGATTCCGAGCAAGGACTTTCAGTTGAGAACGAATATCCGGCGACCGCAGGTCGGCCCACCCAACCACGCCGAGAATCAATGGAGAGCGCTCCGCTAACCCAAGAAGCCAGCGAGTTTCCTCTATTGTCTGGCGCGCTTGCACGGCGACCGAGCCTTGAAAGTCGCTGCGATCCAACTCCGGCATCAGATCCGCAGGCAGGAAATCGCGACGCAGAGCCGACATGGAATCGTCGATCCAGTCATATTCGGCGGGGTGGTAGATCCAAAAATGCTGGTGGGCGTCAATGTGCATGGAAGGAATTGATCAGCGACAGAGGCTAGGGCCACGAGTGCGCATGATTATAGACCAGGCGCGCCGTTTGGACGATTCTGCCGCTGACAACCGCCTATCGCTGGCGCACCTCCAGTTGCACCGGCGGCGCAATCGAGCTGACTTCCGGGTCATAGTACTCGTAAACTCGCGACTGGAATGTTCGAGCGCGGATGGGATACTTAGCGCGCAGGCGAAAATGTAGAGCCACTGTGTCGCCGGGAGCGATGGAGTCGAAGTAGAGAATCGCCTGCGTCGCGGTGAGACTGAACTTCTCCAGATGACCGCTCTTAAGGCCAGCGTTCTTCTCAATGTAGGTTTGCAGGTCCTCGCTCAGCAAATCGAATCCCGGCGGAATTCCAAGATCAACCATCACCATGTTCGCGGCTTTGGGCAAATTGTTTTTGACGGTAGCGGTGGCAGTCGCAATGTCGTCTTGAGCGAGGTGAGTGCGATCGTAGGTCACGTTGATCGACATCGGCTCGTTCGACGGTTTCTCGTCCCAGGGAAGGAAGTAGCTGCCGACCACCTGGTAAGCCAAGCCGCCCTTGCCTTCGAATCGGATTTCGACGGTGTTGGAGTTTTCCGAGCCGATAGCTTTTGCCCCGACGCCCTTGAACACGAACTGATGGAGCAAATCATTGTTCTCGGGAGTTAGCGTGAGTTTTTCGACCGGCTTACCGTTGAGCAGGACTTCGAGAGTGCCTTGAACCTCGGCCGCACCTTTTTCGGTTGCAAGCAGCAGAGCCCGAAGCGCCATGATTGTCGCTTGGGTTGTTCCCCACGTGCCGGAAGCATCTTTCTTCGAGGCGATGTAGTTCAAGGCTTTGCGAGCCGTTCCAGACGCCTCGCCCCACTTGAGCAGCGCTTGCACCGCGAGCCCTGTGGTTTCTGCACTCGCGCTAGAGCCAGTAGCATAGACGCCGGTTTCCTCTGAACTCCACCAGGCTTGCTCGTCCTTTTCAGTGCGTGCATCGAGAAGCAGTTGCATGGCCTGGCGAGTGAAGGCGCGATCTTTTTCACGATTGCCGGATCCAAAATCAGTGGCGAAGTTGGCGACGACGGCCAGCGTGTAGCTGTCGACTTTGGCGCTCATGTGGCTGTCGATAAACTGTTTCGCTTTTTCGACCGCGGGCCCTTGATACCCAGTGTTCTCGAGCGACCACACGATGTAAGCGGTAATGCGAAGTACGTCAGAGTTGTATCGGTTCGTGGCGCCTTCATTGATAAACTGCGTATCAGGCTTCCAACTTCCATCGGCTTGCTGCTGCGATGCGAGCCACTGTTGGGTTCGTGCAATCAGTCTTGGATCCACGTCGTGGACTTTCGCCATGTCGCTGAACTCCATCAGGCCATACGCCGTCAGGATCTTGTTAGCGGGCGCGCTGCCGAACCATGAGAATCCACCTCCCGGAACTTCAAAGGTCAGTAGGCGCTGGTAGCCATTGGCAATGTAACCTTCGGCCTTGGCGTGCACTTCGGGAGTCAGCTTCTTTGTGCGCTTCATGTAATCGAGCGCCAGAACGTTCGGATAAGTGCTGGAGGAGGTCTGCTCAAAGCAGCCGCCCGGCATGCTCAGAATGCTGTCCATGCCTTCAATCACCTGGCTCAGCGGGCCCGGGTAAAGCCTGACAAAAATCTTGCTGGCGTCGGGAACGGAATTCGCGGGGAAGATGAGTTCGTGTTGCACGCTGTTTTCCAGGCGCCCGTTGAAGACCATGTTTTGCTCGCGCCCGTTGGGAATGACTTCGATCTCGCGAACGACGATGTCTGCCCGCTCCGCGCCACCTTTCATGCGGGCCGAGAGCGTCAGCTTGAACTTGCCGATGCGCCGGGCTTCCAAAGTGAACTGCGATCCACCGACGCGGGCAGAATCGACTGCAACGGATTTGTCGGGCACATCATCGACCAGTGAGAACCAGTCGTCCGGTTGCAGTTTCAGGGTGACGTCTCCGCGGGCGCCTGAGTAGTTGTACACAGCTACGGGGATCGAGACTCGATCGCCTTGAGTGAGTGTGACGGGCAGGTCGAGGTCCACGAAGAAATCTTGAAAGACTTTCAGGCTCGATGTGCCGGTGCCCAGTGCGCCGTGGGTCGTGGATGCGAGCATCGCCATTCGCCACGTGGTAATGGAATCCGCCAGGGGAATCGTGATGGTCGCCGATCCGTTTTGGTCGGTGACGATTTCGGGATTGATGTAAAGAGCCTCGGGGAAGTAGGAACGGACGTGCGCAGAAGGACCAGGAGCTTCTTGTTTGTCCTTGGCGCGAATCGCAATGGTTGCGGCCGTTCCAATGTCGCTTACGCCTGGCGACGTCGGTCGAGGCACTGCAAGGTCCGTAAAATCGCGGCCATTGATCGGGAGGGCAGCCATCTGGGCAGCCACCTGGACATTGCCGCCTATGGCCTTAAAGACCATATTGCGGGTTTCAATGACTACACTGGCCCCGCTCACTTCTACAGCCTCGCTAACAGAGCCAATCGACAGCATCGTCGAGACCACAGCGCGGTCGCGGGCGCGAAGAGTGATTGTCCGGGACGCGGTCTTGAATCCGGCCTGAGATACCTGCACCTCGTAGCGCCCAGCGGGTACGCTTGCCAGAGTGAATTGGCCCGCGGCATCTGTGGGCACCGTTCGTTTCTTTCCGGTGGAGACTTCGCGAATGGCGACGCTGGCTCCAGAAATCACTGCGCGCGTGGGGTCAGTGATGGTTCCTACAATCTCCGCAAGACCGTTGAATGGGCCGCGATCGTGTTCGATATTGAGAGTAAGCGTGTCCGAGTCCGGGTGGCCGAGGACTGTGCCTCTGCGCACCTCGACATAGGCCGCCATGTCATCGGAGGTATCGAAGCGGTGATCGGCGCCTGCACTGCGCACAATGTAGTGAGCCTTGTCGCGATACCACTGCACGGGTTCGAGGCGAAACTGGGTTCCCCAGGAGTCGAGAAGCTCGGCCCCGCTGCTCTTCGAAATTCTGGCGAAGACCCTGGTTAGGTCACCCTTCTCCGGATTGTCACGGTAAGCGAGGCTCAGACGTTCTGCCAATTCATGTACTTGGTCCAGGAAATGAGCCTGATAACGACCGGCATAATCTTGGTATTTCGCCATGGGCACCGTCCGGCCAAACTCGGTCTCAAACTTGTTTGCACCTACCAGTTCCGTGGCTGAAAACAAGGCACGCGCAGCCCGGTTGCGCTGCTCGGTTTTCGACTCTTCCGCGGGCTCGACGATCTCCGACATGCCGATCGAGTGAATTTCATAGCGCGGCTTCATCACTTCTTGCTCAAGGTAGAAGAAGACCTTGGCGAAGCCGGGCTGCTTTTCGGCCAGCGCGAAGACGGCCTCATCAACGACTTGCAGGCCAAGAGCTGCGCTTACGCCTTCACCCCGAGAGTTGGTCACGTGGAAGTGGATGCGGGCTTCACCGCCCGGTTTGTAAACGGGTGCGTCGGCCACGGCGTCGATCTTGAGTTCATCTGCTGGTTGCACGAATATCAACCTGTGATCGGCGACCGGCTGGGCATTGCGCTCGAAAAGATAGGCATTGAAGTCCACCGTTCCCGCCAATTCGGGCGTCGCGGTGAGAGAGAATTCGGCGTGGCCGTTCTCGATGTCGAGATCACGCGTGAGGACCGTCTGGCCGTCCTTGACGATGTCCAGGTAAGCGGCGCCTCGTTTCTTAGTTGAGAAGACTCTCAGGTCGATGCGGTCGCCTGCCTTGTAGACGGCGCGTTCCGTGCGCAAAAGAATCTGATCCTCGCCCACGCGGCTTTGCAGCTGAACCGTGCTCGACGCGTGATTTCCTTCGTCGTCCTGACCTTCGATCTTGAGGGTCTCTGTTCCGTCACTCGGACGAATGCTGACAACGGCAACGCCGCCTGAGTCGGTGGTTACACGCTGGTCGGCATTTCCCTCCGCGCGAACCTCAAGGCTGGCGTGGGCTGGCGTTCCGCCAGGGTAAGACGCCAAGATGAAAACCTGATTGTCCAGATTGGGAACCAGCGTACCTCCCTCTGGCACAGCCGTCATAATTAGAGGCGATTCGCTGACGGTAATCGGCTCGCCGCGAGTCTCGGCGTGCTCGGCGGAGTCTTTCACCATGGCCTCAATCAGCACGCGAGCCGCACCCTGACTCAGAGGACGGCCAGCGAAATATTTCGGCAAGGTTAGATCGAAGTGGTACGCGCCATCATGATCGGTCTTGCCCTGCACCGAAGCCACTTCATACACAGAAACATCCAGGCTGGAGGCTTTGACCGTTATCTCCGCATCGTCGACCGGTTTGCCAAAGAAATAGTTGGCTCGCACGGTTCCGGTAACGTGGTCGCCTGGACGGTAGCCACGCTTCGCCTTGCTGCCGTGGCCCGCAAAATCGACTGCGACCTTAAATTTCGGCGGAACATAGCGTTCCACGTTGAGCGCCATCTCGGCTGTGTTCGTTGGGGCTTCACTCTCCCCCATCAAAGCGCGGAGGTGATACGTGCCCAGGTTAACTTCGTCGGCGAGTCCAAATTCTGCTGAGGCAATTCCGAACTTGTCGGTTTGCGTCGCTTTCTTGAATACTTTGTTTCCGCGGGAGTCTTCGACTTCAAAGGTCAGCTTTCGGTTCGCGGCGGCCTCGTGATTGGAACGATCGAGCCCCAGCGCGCGCACGTGAATCGTCTGCCCGGGCTGGTAAATCGGCTTCTCGGTGGTGAGAAGAATCGAAACCTTATCTTCAAGCCGTACATCCTGCGTGAACTCCGTTGAGCCGATCGGCGTGTCTACTGCGTAGCGCAATTGATAATTACCTACAACGCCTGCCGGAAATCGGAATTGCGCCTCGGTCGTCCCACGCCGATTGAGCCGTCCTGCGAAGAGCAGGCGAGGTTTCTGCTCGGGCACCAACAACTCGATCTGGACAGAGCTGCGCCCGGCGATGACCGCGTCATGGGAATCTGTGACGACGACTCGCACAGCCGCGTCGCCGCGGGTCAAGTAGGATTGCTGGCCGAGAATGTGAAGTACCGGCGTGCGCAGGATCTGCGAGATCGATTCCGTGCCCTCGATCCCGGCGCTCTTGCCGTCGCTGTATGCGAAGCGGTAGCGCACGCGGTGCCATACGAGCTCGTCAAGAGCCAGCGGCTTCGCCAGCTTGATCTGTTCGTGCCAGGACCCTGTGCCCTCAGCCACCTCGACTGGCTGGTCCAGGCGCCCGAGGATTTGGTCCTCCGGATCCAGAATTTCCATGGTGAGTTGTCCTGCACCGGAACGATCCGCTTCGTACGGAATTGCCACGTTCACCAGGCCGTGCCCGTAGGTCGCAGTGGCGGCCGGTTCGCTATTACTGGCCTCGAACCGGTGAACTGTAACGATTGCGGCAGAGATTAATAGGACGGGAAGGAAAAACAAGCAGAGCTTGCGTGAAGTGGCGTGTCCGTCGGAATCTTCCATGGCGTCTCCGTGAGGTCCGTCAGCAGTGCTTCTACTGACTGGCTTGCACTCACGATAAGAACGCGCTCCTTCCAGACTCTTGCGAAGAAGTTAGCTGAGGAGTCGCTGATCTGGGTCGTCGGAACTGGACTCCAGGCGGTTGCTGGCACACTTCGTAATTACATTTTGGTCATTACGGCGGGAACAATTCTTAGAGGTCTGGTGTCGTTCCAGCATTGCGGGGTGGGGGAGGGCGAACTTATCTAACGCTAGAAAAAATATGGCTGACGGATTCCTATTGTCCCCGTCAGCCCAAAGATTGCGAAGCCAAAGTTCGGCTTCAATCACGACCGCTGGTTTCGTCAAGCGCGTCGCTTTGAGCCATGAGCCTTCTAGCTCGGCGGCAGAGTCGTCGAGCAGTTCGGCTGCTTGGGTGGGCAGAGAATGAGCGGGCCCCCGTCTGCGGCGGAAATGGACTGAACGCTTGCACCGATGAATGTACCTACCATCCCTACGGCCAGAATCGCGATCCTGATTGCCAGCTTTGCATTCATCTTTACCATTGTCTTGCTCCTTACTACCTGGGATTTTGTTTCCTTGCTCGGGCCGTCCGTCGCAAGTGACCTTAGTAATGCAAGCTGCGTACCAATCCCGACGCTTGGGCCCGCCGCGTGCAAACCCCGGAATCTTCTGCAAAAACTGGGGATAAATCAGGTTCCCAGCCCGGGCTTCCCCCGATCTACAGCCCGGCCGGAGCGCAGAAACCCAAACAAAAGCGCTAGTACGTAACATTTATGTTAGGTAGAGGGCGGACCCGGGAGGCTCCGGGTATACTCATTCCGTCATGGGCGATTCGGGCGAACAAGCTGTCTCTGCCACCGGCGGGGCTCGGCTGGAAGCCGTAAGCGGGCCCCTCAAAGGGAAGCTCTTTCCCCTTGCCGGGGATGAAGTCTCGATCGGCCGCGATCCGTCCAACGAGATCTCGCTGCTCGACTCCCTGGTATCGCGGCGCCACTGCATCATCCGTAAGGAAGCAGGCGGATTCCGTCTTCAGGATCTGGAGAGCCGGAACAACACTTTTATCAGTGGCGTGCCTGTCAGGGAGAGGGTGCTGGTCCACGGGGACCAGATCCGCGTCGGCAACTCGATTCTTGTCTTCCAGGGGGCGGACAGTGGGTCAACTCCAGGGAACGCCTCTCTGAGCCTTGACGCCACTCCTATGCCAGGTGCCGCTACCGTAATCCTTCGCAAAGAGGATGCCCGGTACCTGCAGCCTTCCCGGCCCGACGGGCTGCCCACCACCGCCAAAACAGTTCGCGACCTCAACGTGCTGCTCGAATTCAGCCGGACCCTGAACTCGGTGCGCGGCCTGGCGGCGCTGCAAGAAAAGGTGCTGGAGGCGGTCTTGGCGATCGTCCCTGCGGATCAAGCAGCTGTACTACTGACCGAGAATGGTGTCGCCGGATTCTCTTCGGTTGTGGGCCGGGACCGCCGGCTGGGGCCCAATCAGCCGATTCATGCCAGCCAGACCATTCTCAACCGGGTTCTGGAGGAGAATCTCGCGATACTTTCCAACGATGTCCAAAGCGACGATGCCTACCGCGAGGCCGAGAGCCTGCTGGAACGCCGCGTCCACTCGGTACTGGCTGTTCCGCTCGAAGTGCAGGGGAATATGTTGGGCGTCATGTATCTGGACGCGAGCTCCCCGGGCGCGCGCTTCGACTCGGACCTTCTGCAACTGGTTACGACGCTGGGAAACATCGTTGGGCTCGCCATCGAAAACGCGCGGCACGTCGAGAGGCTCGGAGGCGAAAACCGCCGCCTGAACGAAGAACTGAGCATCCACCACAGCATGATTGGGGAAAGCAAGGCCATGCACGAGGTGTATGGATTCGTTTCCCGGGTGGCGGGGCGGGATTCGACGGTCCTGATCTCGGGCGAGAGCGGCACGGGAAAAGAACTGGTGGCGCGGGCGGTCCACATGAATAGTGGCCGGGCCGACAAACCATTTGTCGCCATTAACTGCGCGGCCATTACTGAGACCTTGCTCGAGAGCGAGTTGTTCGGACACGAACGGGGGGCCTTTACTGGTGCAGTCTCGCAGAAGAAAGGAAAGCTCGAGGTCGCCGAAGGCGGCACAGTTTTTCTGGATGAGATCGGGGAGTTGGCCGTGCCTATGCAGGCGAAGCTGCTGCGGGTGCTGCAGGAGAGAGAGTTCGAACGAGTCGGCGGGACGCGTCCCATCAAGCTCGATGTCCGATTGATTGCCGCGACGAATCGCGATCTGAAGGAGGCCTCGCACACGGGAGCCTTTCGACCGGATCTTTATTATCGCCTCAACGTCGTGTCGCTCCACATGCCGGCGTTGCGGGAACGCCGCGAGGATATCCCCATGCTGGCGGCCTTCTTCGCGACCCAATACGGCGAGAAGGTGAAGCGGCGCGTGGCCGGTATCTCTCCGGAGGCTCGCGCCTGCCTCACGCGCTATGACTGGCCGGGTAACGTGCGCGAACTGGAGAACGCCATCGAGCGGGCCGCGGTACTGGGCTCGACGGAGTTAATCCTTGCAGAAGACTTGCCGGATTCCATCTTGGAAGAAACCGCTGCTTCCGGGGAACCCGTGAGCGCGCTGCACGATGGCATCCGCGAGGCGAAGAAGGTCCTGATCGAACGCGCTATCGAGCAGGCGAACGGCAATTACACCGACGCTGCGAAAATCCTGGGAGTGCATCCGAACCATTTATTTCGGCTGATTCGCACCCTGAACCTCAAGCCGAAGCGGCAGCGGCAAGGGTAGGGAAGTAGTCTCGAACAGGGCCCGAAGAACACAATCAAAATGTTGGCTCGATGCCTACATGGAGGTGAAACAATGCTTAAATCCATCGCAGTCGTCGTCGGCTCTTACGTGCTTTCGGTTGTTCTTGTACTGGCAACCGACCCGTTGCTCTCGCATCTATTCCCGAGCGATTACGTTCGAGGCCGTGTGCCCTCAGACACCGCTCTCATGGCGAGCACGGCGTTCTTTGTCGTCATCTCGATCCTTTGTGCCTGGCTCTGTGCCCACTTTTCGCCCAGTCGCGCCGCGCGCCATGTACTGTGGTTCTTTGTCATCGGAGAAGTGATGGGCATAGTCTCGATAATCCCGAACTGGAGCAAGGGCTGGCCGCACTGGTACTGGCTGTCTTGGCTGTTCACGTGGCCGGTGAGTTGCTGGATCGGGCTAATGCTGGGGGGACGCAGGGCTGAAACGCGGACGGCGTGATTCTCATGCACCGTTGGAGTGCGCTTCTATTTCAACCCTCGCACCAGAAACAGATTCGCAAGATCGCGCTGGAAAGTAGTCGCGCACGCTTTTCCGTCCGCCGATAAAGCCAGTGGTCCAAAGAACTGCGCTCCCGGCTCGGGAACCTTCACGACCAGCCAAGGCTCCTTGCGCCGCGTGGCCACTTCGAGACGGCTGATCTTGATGCTGGCGGGTTCGCGCTGTTGCAGGAAAATGTATCGCCCGTCACCGCTCCAGCGCACAACACTCTCACCCTGCAAATCCGTGACGGTCCTGGAATCCCCGCCGCCAACGGGAGACAGCAGCAGCTTGTGCGGGTCTACGGTGATGAACCACTTGCCATCGGGCGAAACGCGCGTGCCCCGCGTCCCTTCGGGTGTGAGGGGCGTCGACTTGTTGGTTTCAAGATCGTACATCCACGTGCGGGTTGCGTGGCCGGTCTCATTGCCGGTGAACAGAATGTGTTTGTTATCAGGGAACCACTCCACACCGTCGAAGTGCATGTCATCGATCTTCGGGAATCGCGATTCTCCAGGGCCGGTCGGAAGCAGCATCAGACTCGAACTCCCGCCCTCATGGTGGATGCAGGCTACCCACTTCCCATCCGGCGAGAGCGAAGGCCGGTTGCCGGAGCCCAGCTGTACGGCGGGAGAGCCATCCGTCTTCCGCATGTAAATCGCGGAGTTGCGTCCTTGGCCGCTGGATAGCTCGACGAAGACTAGGGACTGCGCGTCGTTGGAGAGGTCATACATTAGGGAAGAATCCAGCCAGGCCAAATCGCGCTGCGGCGCTCCGTTCGGTGGCAGATAGTGGATCCCGAGACGTGAGTTGACCGTAGTCAGCAAGACGCGGCCATCGCGGGCTACGTCTTGCATCACAATCATTCCGCCCGTTTGAGAAACCAGCCGCTGCGTGCCAGACAGAGTAACTGCGTAGAGGGCCGGATCGCCGCCGGGCTGTCCACCCGAGAACCAGACTTCGTGATTGTCGGATGACCAGTTCAAGGCGCCGATGGCGCGCCATCCTCGGGAAAGAACCTGCCGGGGATGATTTGCGCCGATCACGCACAGGGCATAATCGCCGACTTCGACATCAAAATCGAAGAACGCAACCAGCTTGCCGTCTGCCGAAACGCGCGGCATCATGGGTGGCCGCCTCTCCGTCTCGTACAACACCGTCCCGATGGGATATTCAAGCCTGAATTTTCCGCCGACAGCGCGCACTACGGCGAGCGATTCTCCGTCCGGTCCCCAGTCCGCGCCACTCACGCCCTCCAACACCTCGCGCGGCGCACCGCCGCCAAAGGGCACGCGGGCTAGTGTGCCAACATCCTCCCCGCCTAACAGAATCGCCATCTCGCCGCTGGGTGCGATCGCGAGCACGCGCGCACTGGGCAGCGCCAACGCCTGGGCTTCGCGATTGCCAGGCTGCGCAGAAAATAATGTAGAGGGCGCGCCGTCCCACTCGGCACTGTAGACAACCGTGTCCCCCGGAGCGAACTTCGCAGACGTCACATCGCCACGCCGAAACGTCAAGCGACGGTACGACGGAGGCTCGGGAGGAGGACTGTATCTCCGTTCATACGAGATGCGCAACCCGAGCCCAAGCAAAATTCCCGCCAGCAACCCTGCGCCGATCCAGAGCCGGACGTGAGATGTGGTACGCCGACGTGGACTTGGCACCGGGCTCGCGAGTGCGAAGTTGCTGAAATCCATTTCTTCCCGCAACTCTTCCAGCGCTACTTTCACGTCGGCCATGGTCTGCCAGCGGCGTTCGGGATCTTTCTTCAGACAGCGGCTGATAATGCGATCGAGTTCCGGAGGAACATCTGCCACAGCTTGCGAGGCCGGTTGTGGATCTTTGTAGAGCACCGCCGATAGCGACGACAGCTTGGAGCCACCCGCAAACGCACGTTGGCCCGTCGCCATTTCATAGAGCACTGAGCCGAACGAAAAAACGTCCGACCGCGTGTCGACCTTCTTGCCGTCGGCCTGCTCGGGAGACATATAGGCGACGGTCCCGAGAATAGTACCTTCCTCAGTAAGTGGGGACCCTTCGCCGTGCAGAGTTTCGGCATACGCATCGGCGCCTGCCGGTTCACCGAGCTTGGCCAATCCGAAATCCAGAATCTTCACTACGCCCTGCGGAGTGACAATCACATTCGAGGGCTTCAGATCGCGATGCACAATTCCGGCCGCATGCGCTGCGGCCAGCGCATCCGCGACCTGGACGGCATACTTCAACACATCACGGATCCGTAGCCCCTTGCGCCCGATCAGGTGATCGAGCGTGTCTCCCGCCACGTACTCCATGGCGATGTACTGGATCGGCTGTCCGTCGACTTCCTGCGTGTCAATGTCGTAGATCGTGACGATGTTCGGATGGTTGAGAGAGGACGCTGCTTTAGCCTCCTGCACGAAGCGCCGCTCGCGGTCCGCGTTGAGAGCCGCGGTGGAGAGGATCTTGATGGCAGCGGTTCGGCCAAGACGAGAATCGACCGCCTTATAGACCACGCCCATGCCACCGGCCCCCAGCTTGGCCTCAATGCGGTACGAGCGAAGTGATTTGCCGATCATGCGTATAGTCCCGGAACCATTGGTCGCAACTTGTGCGCACGAAATCTACTGATTCGCGGCCGCAACAAATCAAAAATTCACATGAAGGTCGTCATAAGACGACAAAGAAATAACAAAGAGAAGCAGGTGCGGACGTCGATATGCTCATGCTTGCTGAGCCTGTGTGACAGCAATTCTACCGCAGAAGCCGGTGTCTTGCTCTTTTACTCTGCGGGTCACATCATTCAATTTGCCGGACGACCCGGATGCGAGATCGGTCGTGCCTTTCATGGGGCCGCTGCCATTCGTTCGATGCCCTACACGCGGTGTGCCCCGCGGGTTCAAGTGTTGCAACATCACACAACCGGGGGATGTCATCCTCATCCTGATCGATTGAGTCTTGACATCAGCGCTGTGACAAATAGAATGGCTGCCACTTCCAAGTCATCCGAGGAAAATGTCATGAGGGCCTGCTCCGCATTGTGGGTGGTCGTGCTAACTCTTTTTGTCTCTGCTTCACTCGCTCAAACCGGAACCAGTTCGGTGCGGGGCACGGTACTGGACAGATCAGGCGCTACCGTAGCCGGAGCGAAAGTGACCGTCTCCAACAACGGCCAGGCGCTACAACGGGAAACGCAAACCGATGACTCGGGCGAATATCACTTTCTGGCGCTGCCTCCTGGGAACTACACCCTGACCGTAGAGAAGGCCGGGTTCCGCAAGTTTCAGCAAACGAGTCTTGAACTTCTGGTGAACGTTGCCGTGACCAGCAACGTGAAGATGGATGTAGGAAGCACCTCGGAAAGGGTAGAGGTTTCGGCCGAGGCCCAGACCGTCAACACCACCGACGCGTCCCTGGGAAATGCGTTCAGCGAAGTGCAGGTAAAAGAACTGCCTCTGGAAAGCCGCAACGTTCCCGACCTGCTCAGCCTGCAAGCTGGGGTGCTCTATACCGGTGGCAGTTCAGACATTGACACCACCAGGGATACCCGCAGTGGAGCGGTCAACGGCGCGCGGAGCGACCAAAGCAACGTGACTCTCGACGGCATCCCCGTCAACGACAAAGGAGCCGATGCATTCACTTCTGTGCTGCCCGTTACGTTGGACTCGGTGCAGGAATTTCGTGTTACGACTACGAATTACGGCGCGGACCAAGGCGTTTCGTCTGCGGCTCAGGTTGCGCTGATTACCAAGAGCGGCACCAACTCGTTTCACGGTTCCGTCTACGAATACAACCGCAACTCGTATTTCAGCGCCAATGACTACTTCATCAAGGCGTCGCAGATCGATAGTGGATTGCCGAACAAACCTCCGCAATTGAACCGTAATATCTTCGGCGCCTCGGTCGGAGGCCCGATCCTCAAAGACCGGTTCTATTTCTTCTTGAACTTTGAAGGCTATCGCGATGCCGAAGCCGTCAGCGCGGAGCGAACGATCCCGACGGCGGCGTTGCGCAACGGCGTAATGCAGTACTACTGCCTGAACGGGAACACAAGCCAATGCCCGGGCACTCCGGTGACGGTCAACGGCGTCACCTACACTCCTCCGGCAGGATACATGGCGCTTACTCCCACGCAGATTACCGCGATGGACAGCCACAGCCTTGCTCCGCAACCTGGCCCTAATCCCATTGCGATGCAGTATATGGCGAGCTATCCGCTGCCCAACGATTTTACTGTGGGCGACGGAGTGAATACCGCGGGATACCGTTTCCGGGCGGCTACTCACACCAAGAAGAACTGGTACATCGCCAAGCTGGATTACAACCTGACGGCAAATGGGCAGCACCGGCTGTCTCTCACTGGCGCGCTGGCCAACGAAAATGACGCGGGTGCGCCGTTCCTGCCCGGCACACCTCCGGAAACGACCACAGTAAACTTCAACAAAGGCCTGATCGCCAGCTACTCCGCGGTCTTCTCGCCGACATTGTTGAACAACTTCCGTTACGGTTTCGTGCGGCAAAGTCTGGGCAACCTGGGAGACTCGAACGTTCCTTGGAATTATCTGAACTTCGACCAAGGCATCACGCGCTCCTCTTCATTCCAGCGCCCGATCAACAATTTCACCGACGACCTCTCCTGGGTACACGGGAAACATACCTGGCAGTTTGGCGTTCAGTTGGCGTTTCTGCGCAATCCGGAAAACAATCTGAACAATTCTTTCAGCGCCGGCTTCGCCAATCAGGACTGGATGCTGAACTCAGGCATATCGCAATCTACCAACTCGGATCCGCTCAATCCGCTTAACAATGGTTACCCGGGAGTCGACCCTTCTTTCGTCAGCAACTACGACGCCTCCATTACCAGTTTGCTCGGCATGATCACACTGGGAAATGCGACCTACAACTACAACCGCAGTGGCGGCACGCTGGCACCCGGCGCCCCGGTGACACGCCGTTTCGCGGAAGACTCTTACGAGATGTACGCCCAGGACACCTGGAAGGTGAAGCCGAATCTCACGTTGACCCTGGGGTTGCGGTATTCGCTGTTCTCTCCCCCGTGGGAGACAAACGGTTTGCAAGTGGGAACGAACATCAATCTCGGGAACTGGTTCAACGCGCGAGGTGCGGGCATGCAGCAGGGCATCCCGTCCAACGCTCAGCCGCTGATTTCCTACAATTGGGCCGGCCCGGCAAACGGCAAGCCCGGCTACTACGGCTGGGACCACAAGGACTTTGGTCCCAAAGTCGCCTTCGCATGGTCTCCGAATTTTTCCGGTGGATGGCTGGAGAAACTATTCGGCGCCACCGGTACCAGCAGCATTCGCGGCGGATTCGGAATGGTCTACGACCGTGCTGGCGAGAGCCTGGTCGACACATTCGACCAGAATGGATCTTTCGGTTTATCCACACAGCTGAACAATCCGTCAGACTTTGAAACTTCCGTCACGGCGCCACGACTGACGAGCATGAACGTAATTCCGCAGTCGGACTATGTGAATGTTCCGATTCTGGAGCCCGCACCAGCGGGCGGCTTCCCGCAACAATATCCAGTCGGGTTGGGTGCGATTTCATGGGGGATCGATCCGAATTTGAAGACGCCGTATTCCTACACAGTGGATTTTGCAGTGAGCCGCCAACTGAAATCGAATTTCAGCTTAGACCTTGCCTATGTGGGACGGATGTCGCATCGCCTGCTAGCGCAGGACGATCTGGCCATGCCGCTCGACATTGTTGATAAGCAGTCAGGGTTGGATTACTTCACGGCGGAGAGAGGGCTGGCGCAGGTTTTTCGTCCGCAGTTGTTGGCCGGAGTACCGAATCCCACACAATCATTTAATCCGAACCAGGTTTCAGCCAAAGTGCAACAGTTCTGGACCAATCAGATTCAACCGCTGGTTCCGGGTGGCGCGTATCCTCTCACCGGCTGCACCGGCGGCGCGAACCTAACTACGCAGAATCCCGTGATCTTTGCCTTCGACACATTCTGCGCCACCGCCTTCAACGACTCTCTAGCGCTTTACAACCTGGATTACAACGGCTTCCCTGATGCCAACATTCCGGGCCAGACATACTACACATCGGGTGGCCAGTATTCCTATTACGCGCAGCAATTCAGTTCGCTCTACGCCTGGCGTTCGATGGCTTGGTCAAACTACAACGCTCTGCAGGCCACGCTGCGCCATGCCATGTCGCATGGTATCCAATTCGACCTGAACTACACCTATTCCAAGGCGATTGACATCTCATCGGATGCCGAACGCGTGGGACCGGCCAGCACCGGCAGTCTGCTGGGCTTGAATAACAACATCATCAACGCTTGGAATCCCGCAGCGCAGAAAGGTGTGGCATCGTTTGACGCGACCCATCAAATCAATTCCAACTGGGTGGTCGAGTTGCCCTTCGGCCGCGGCCGGTTGCTGGGAAAAAACGTCAACCGCGGGCTCGACGCGGTTATTGGCGGATGGCAACTGACGGGCCTGTTCCGATGGACCAGTGGTTTCCCAGTCACCGTCGACAACGGCTTCAGCGCCTTCCCTACGAACTTCGAGATGGAAGGAAACGCCGACAAGGTTGGGCCCGTGAAAACCGGCGTGTATCTGAACACCCCCACGCAAACTGCCGGGGTGGTGAATCCTGGTCCTAATATCTTTGCGAACGGTCAGTTGGCCATCAATTCTTTTTCCTACGCATGGGCCGGCGAATCGGGTGCGCGCAACCCGATTCGCGGTGACGGCTATTTCGGAATTGACCTCGGCCTGGCCAAGCGATGGATCATGCCTTGGAGCGATAAACAGAGCCTGCAGTTCCGCTGGGAAGCGTTCAACCTGACCAACACTGCCAGCTTCGATGTGCAGTCAGCGTTGCTCTCGGATTCGCTGGGATTGGGCAGCGCGAGCACCTTC
Source organism: uncultured Acidobacteriaceae bacterium (assembly GCA_963752175.1). Lineage (GTDB taxonomy): Bacteria > Acidobacteriota > Terriglobia > Terriglobales > Acidobacteriaceae > Sulfotelmatobacter. Next base: position 176,217 of record CAVVXZ010000018.1, on the reverse strand, counting down.
GGGAATTATTCGGGATTGCTGACGAAACCGCGCATCATGCAATTCGCGCTTCGCTTCGAGTTCTGAGGAGGGATTTCGGAGGGTTTGCGCTAATACGCTCGTTTCACTTGATGCTTTCGGGCGCCGCAACGTCGACCCAGCCGCGCGTGCGATGGCTTTGTATTTCGGCGTCGAGAATCCTCAACTGCCGCAAGCCATCGGTGAACTGCGGATACTCAAGCGCCCCGCCGGTCGCACCGATGGAAGCATAGAAGCGGCGGAAGACTTGTTTGAAGGTGTCGTCATAACCTTCGCTGTGGCCGCCAGGCAGGTCGGCGAATCCGCGCGCCGCGGGTTTCAGCAGTGACGGATCCTTGATGAAGATCTGGTTGCCGTCATCGCGGTGGCCTGACCAGAGTTCGTCGGGCCGCTCCTGATCCCACGCCACGGAAGAATGCGTGCCGTAGATTTCGATGCTGAGGCGGTTCTTGCGTCCAGCGGAGACCTGGCTGGCCGTGACGCAGCCTCGAGTGCGCAATCCCATGCGAAAGATCACAGCGCCGAAGTCTTCCGTATCCACCGGCGTTTCGACATAATCTTCCGGACCGAGCATCTTATTCGCAAAGGTTTCAACCGAACGCTTCGGTTGCTTACGCGTGGGATGGAACGTCTGAAGGTCGGCGCAGAGCGACTTCACACGCAGGCCCGTGACGTGCTCAGCCATGTCGAACCAGTGCGAGCCGATGTCGGCCATGCAACGCGAAGGGCCGCCAGCCTTGGTCTCGACGCGCCAGTTCCAGTCTGTCTCGTACAGCAGCCAGTCCTGGGAATAGGTGCCCTGGACAACGAGAATGTCGCCCAGATCGCCAGCTTCGCGCATGGCGCGCATCTGCTGCACCATGGGGTAGTAGCGCAAATTGTGACAGACGCAATTTCGCAGACCCTGCTCCGCGGCCAGAGCTACAAGCTCTTCGCCTTCTTCCACGCTGGTGGCGAGCGGCTTCTCGCAGAGCACATGCTTGCCCGCGTGGAGGGCATCCTTGGCCATGGAAAAATGCTGCGCGTTGGGCGTGCAAATGTGGACCGCATCGACGGCTGAATCGCGCAGGACCTCGCGGTAGTCGGTAGTAATCGTGGGGACGGAAAAGCTCGTGCCCAGTCGGCGCGCTGCGTCGGCACTTCTGCCCGCGACCGCTACCGCTTCGACGGATTCCACTCGCCGCACCGCCTCAAGATGTACGCGGCCCATAAATCCAGTGCCGAAAATCGCTGTCTTGATCTGCTTCATCGTAGTTGTCTTTCCTTCAGAGGCATTCCTTCGCAGTCATCCAAGGGCACGTTGGTCGGTTCAAAGCCGGATTCAAAGATCGAGTCAAACTAGGTCCACCACGCCGCACCTGCCTTTTCGCGGATGACGATTCCATTCAGGAAGTTTGCCGCTTTGGTCAATCCCTCTTCGGGCGAGAGCAGACTGTCTTCGTGCTCAATGGAAACAACGTAATCGTAGCCAAACATGCGTAACGTAGAAATGAGTTCGCTCCAGAACTCGGTGCCGTGACCGTAGCCGCACGTACGGAAGATCCAGGCGCGATCACGCTCCTGCGTGTATGGTTTCGTGTCGAGCACGCCGGTGCGCGGAAGATTGCTGGCATACATCTGAGTGTCCTTGGCATGAACATGGAAGATGGCGTCGTGCAGCACACGTACGGCGGCGATCGGATCGATGTTCTGCCAGAAGAGATGGCTTGGATCGTAGTTGCACCCCACGTTCGGTCCGGCGAGTGAGCGCAGGCGCAGCATGGTCTCCGGGTTATACACAACGAATCCCGGGTGCATCTCGACCGCAATCTTCACACCGTGGTCCGCAGCAAACTTCGCATGCTCGATCCAATACGGCGCGACCACTTGGTTCCACTGCCAATCCAAAACCTTGAGGAAGTCGGGCGGCCAGGGACACGTGACCCAGTTGGGAGCCGTGGCGTTCGGGGAGTCGCCAGGGCACCCTGAAAAGTCCACCATCATGGGCACGCCGAGCTTTTCGGCCAGCAGAATCGTCTTGCGGCTCACCTCGCGATCCTGCTTCGCGCGATCCTTATCCGGATGCAGCGGGTTGCCGTGACAACTCAATGCGCTGATCTTTGCGCCGTGATCGGCCAAGACTTTCTGAAACTCAGCCAGTGCAGCTGAATTTTCGAGCATCGAGAGCTTACAGTGAGCATCGCCTACATAGTTTCCCGTAGCCAGTTCGACGGTATCGATATGGAGCGCTGCGAGTTTCTTGAGGACGACCGTGAGCGGCAGTTGCGACAACAGAGGAGTAAAGACCCCAACGCGCATAATCCTGTTCTCTCCCGAAATTGACCGGCAACATTCTATCGCAGACGCCTTATGTTACCTTTTAGTTCGACTGAACTCGGCCTTTGTGCCCAGACAGCCTTACGAAACGAATCTGTGGGAGGGAGATCGCTTGCGTCCAGTTCGAATCGCTTCAATCCTCTTTCTGTTCTTGCCCATTCTGATGACCGCTCAGAATCAGGCGGCCGTCGATCCCTCGCTCCCGCCTCCCCCGCACGAGAAGCAAGTGCGCCTCAAGCACGTTCTGGTGATCGGTCAGACCAAGGGATTCGAGCACGACTCGGTCTCCAGTGGGATGGTTGCCATCTACAACATGGGCCGTGAAAGCGGCCTCTGGGATGCCACCCTGCGCACCGATGTCGAGCTCATCACAAAGAAAGACCTGGGAAGAAACGCGAAGAACCTGAATTACTTCGATGCCCTAGTTTTTGTGAGCACGACCGGCGAGCTTGACCTCGACGACAGCCAGAAGGCGGATATGATGTCGTTCATCAAAGACGATGGAAAGGGCTTTGTCGGCGTGCATGCGGCCCTCGACACGAATTACAAATGGCCGGAATATGGCGAGATGATCGGGGGATGGTTTGATCAGCACCCTTGGTCCACGTTCAACGCTCCGATCATCAATGAAGACCCGAACTTCCCTGCAGTCCACCACTTTCCCAAGGCGTTCCTGAAGTACGACGAAATCTACCAACCCAAAGAGTGGTCACGCGAGAAGGTCAACGTGCTCCTCAGTCTCGATCCTTCGAAGCTGAACTATGCTAACAATCCGCGCGTCCACAGAACCGATCACGATTTCGCGGTGGCCTGGGACAAAATGTATGGCAAAGGACGTGTCTTCTATTCCACTCTTGGCCACACGGAGGAAGCCTGGAGCGACCCGGACATCCGCAAGATGTATTTTGAAGCGATCAAGTGGGTGCTGGGCATGTCCGAAGGAAGCACGACAACTCATCCGCGGCAGCAAACGTCCACCGAGCGTCACTGAGGCCTCCGATGAACTTTCTACGTGCAGTTCGGCATAGCAGTCCTTCAGCGCTGTTGTTCGTGAGCTTGGCGTTTTCTGCCGCGCAAACGCCTACCAACAACAAGCCAGTCAGCGGGGTCGAACAAATCGCGGCCGCGGCGAAGGCGTACTCGCCAGATCTGGTGCAGCCAGGGCGGGCGCTGTTCCGCAAAGATTGCTCCTTCTGCCATGGCCGCGATGCCGGCGGCGGAGAGACCGGACCCGACCTGACGCGCTCCAAGTTAGTAGCCGCCGATGTGGACGGAGACAAGATCGGCCCCGTCGTGCGCAACGGGCGCCCCGATAAAGGCATGCCGCCCTTTGATCGTTCGGATCAGGAAATCGCCAGTCTGGTGGCTTTCATTCACACGCAACAAGCGAATGCGCTCGCGAGCACCCGCGGCGGCAGTGGCGGTCGAAAGGGCGTGGATGCATCGGATCTCCAGACTGGAAACGTCGAGGCCGGCAAGCGCTACTTCGAAGGCGCAGGCGGATGTGCAGGCTGTCATTCGCCGACTGGAGATCTTGCCGGAGTCGCAACTCGTTACACCGGCCTCGAACTCGAGGAGCAGATGCTCTATCCGAAGCACGCGAAACCGAAAGTCTCCGTCACGCTCGCTTCGGGTCAAACGATTACCGGCACGTTGGGATATCTGGACGAGTTCACCCTTGGCGTCATCGATTCCACGGGTACATATCGATCGTGGCGGACCCGCGACGTGCAATACAAAGTGGACCCGGCCTTGAACGCTCATGTGGAGCTGTTTCCTAAGTACACAGATGCCGATGTCCACAATCTAATGGCGTATCTGCAAACGTTGCGCTAGCGCAAAACTCTGATTCTGGTGGGAGAAGTCCTTGGGGATACGAAGCGATATGAACTTTGCGAGAAGTATTTTTTGGGTTGCAGTAAGCTCACTGATTGCACTCACATCTTCTAGTACCATTCTGGCGCAGGCACCCGATGACAAAACGCTTCTGCATCCACCGGCCGGTAGTTGGCCGGCGTACCACGGTGATTATTCCGGGAGGCGCCACAGTTCGCAGAATCAGATCACGCCGCAGAACGTGGGCAGTCTCACTCTCGCCTGGGCTTTCCAAACGAATCAGGGCGCGCCCATCAAGTCATCTCCGCTGCTGGTCGATGGCATTCTCTACTTCACGGTTCCAGACAACATTTGGGCGGTGGATGCGCGCTCCGGCCACATGATCTGGCGTTACAACAAACCGACAAGCCAAGGGGAGCACATCGGCAATCGCGGCGTCGCCATGTACAAAGGCTCTCTTTTCTTCTCCGAACCTGATGCATATCTGGTATCGCTCAACGCGAAAGACGGAACTGTCCGCTGGAAAGTGCAGGTTGGAGACGTCACGAAGGGATATTGGACCAGCATGGCTCCTCTTATCGTGGGAAACCATGTGCTCATCGGGGTCTCCGGCGACTTTGATAACTTGAGCGGCTATCTCCGGTCGGTTGATCCGGAGACAGGTGCAACGCAGTGGCAGTGGGATTCCACGCCTCCCGCGGGAACTCCGAATCAAACGACTGGCGGTATGACGTGGATGACGGGCACGTATGATCCCGAACTCAATCTTGTGTACTGGGGAACGGGAAATCCGACTCCGGTGCTGAACGGCTCCACGCGCCCCGGCGACGATCTCTATACATGTTCGATCGTTGCGATCAATCCCGACACAGGCAAACTGGTTTGGTCTTTCCAGCCATCGCCGCACGATACACACGACTGGGATGCGGTCGAGACTCCAGTGCTGGTCGATGGAGACTTTCACGGCGAGCCGAAGAAGATGTTGATGCAGAGTTCGCGCAACGGCTACTTCTTTGTTCTCGACCGCAGCAGTGGGAAGAATCTCTTGACCGCTCCTTTCGGCCCAGTGAATTGGAGCTTGGGAATCGATAAGCAGGGACGTCCGATTCCCAATCCCGCCAAGGAACCCGCTCCCGATGGTCGCCTCATTGCCCCCGACGAGGGCGGGATGACCAACTATCGTTCCCCCAGCTTTGACCCGAAGAATGGTCTGTTCATTGTCAGCGCCCATCCTAGCTGGAGTATTTATTTCGCCAAGCCGGCCGATGGGGTCTATGGATGGGCGGGCGCGGACTATGATGTCTGGGGCAAGGGCGTGATCGACGCCATCGACTACCAGACTGGCAAGATACGTTGGAGCCATGAACTGGGGCCCGAAGGGTCGGGCGCTGGAGTCTTGACCACGGACTCCGGCCTCACTTTTACAGGTGATGCGATGGGCAACTTCCTGGCGCTGGATTCCAGCGACGGCAAAACGCTTTGGCATGCCGGCTCAGGGTCGCACATCGTGAGTTCGCCGATCACGTACGAACTCGACGGGCGTCAATACGTGCTTACTAGCAGTGGCAGTGTATTGTTCGCGTGGGCGCTGCCGCAGGCACGCTAATCCTCTTCTTAGCAAGTCTTTGGTAGACGTGCGGCGTGCCTCCTCGCTGTTGGCAGGAAGTCGCCAGGATGGCACACTCCCGCCGGGTTCACGTCCTGTCCCATCTAAACCACCCACACTAACTCTGAATCCTTTTCCAGTTGGAGAAATCTATTTGGGATAACTGCGCGTCCTGTGTCCGAACGCCGCCAAGACAATAACCGATTGTTTTTGTTCCGAGTTGGGGAGAACTGTATGGCGAAACGAATGATCCTGATGTTAGTCGTGATGGCCGCTCTTTTGGGGGGCCTCGGATTTGCAAAATTCCGGCAGGTGGAGACAGCGATTGCCCAGGGTGCAAGCTTCCAGCCCCCGCCAACCGCGGTCACAACGGTGGTCGCTCAGAAAGAGACGTGGCCCTCTACATTGTCGGTGATCGGTACGGCGGCCGCAATTGAGGGAGTCACCGTGAGCGCCGACCTGCCCGGCACGATCGACAAGATCCATTTTGAGTCGGGCCAATGGGTGCACGAGGGAGATATTCTGGTCGAACTCGATACCCGCCAGGAACGGGCGCAGTTGGCCAACCTTGAAGCTCAGCGCGACTTGGCGAAGATCAACTTTGGCCGCGCGCAGGAACTGGTAAAGGCTGGGGTCATCTCCAAGTCCGAGTATGACAACGCCACCGCCCAGCAGAAAGCGACCGAGGCTCAGGTGGGGGACATTCGCGCGGCGATCGCTCGCAAGACGATCCACGCCCCGTTCTCGGGACTGTTGGGAATTCGTCAGGTCAGCCTGGGGCAGTATCTCGCCGCCGGGCAGTCGATTGTTCCTTTGCAGTCTCTGAGCCCCATCTATGTGAACTTTGGAGTGCCGCAGCAAGAGACGCCCAAAGTGGTGCCCGGTCACGTTCTCCGGGTCACAAACGGCGATCTGCCGGGCATGGCGTTCACCGGACGGATTACCGCGCTCGATTCGGTCATCAATGAGCAGACGCGAAACATTCAGGTGCAGGCCACGATCACGAACAAGGACAACAAGCTGCGTCCCGGAATGTATGTGCAAGTCCAACTGCCGTTGGGGCAACCGCGCCAAGTAGTTCCATTGCCGGCCTCTGCCATCAACTATGCACCTTACGGAGACTCAGTATTCATCGTCGCCGAAATGAAGGATGCGAAAGGGAATACTTATCGCGGCGTGCGCCAGCAAGTGGTCAAAGTGGAGGGCTCTCGCGGCGATCAGGTCGCCATCATATCCGGTATCAATCCGGGAGATGAGGTTGTGAGCTCCGGAGTGTTCCGGTTGCGCAATGGCGCTCCGATTCAGGTGAACAACACTGTGAAACCCGGAAATAACACCAGTCCCAAGCCCGAGGATAGCTAGAGGATAGCGAAACGTCACAGCGAAACATTACAGCTGACCCGGCTTGTCCCTGGAGGAACGTTCATGAAGTTCACGGATTTATTCGTCAAGCGTCCGGTCCTGGCAATCGTCGTAAACTTGGTCATCCTGATCGCCGGCTTGCAAGCGATTCGCTCGTTGAGTGTGCGGCAGTATCCCCGCAGCGATATTGCGGTTATCCAGGTTACAACGGTCTATGTCGGCGCGAACGCCGACCTGGTTCGCGGTTTTATCACGACGCCGATCGAACGTGTCATCGCCAGCGCGGACGGCATCGACTACATGGAGTCGACGAGTGCCCAGGGCTTGAGCACGATCCAGGTCCACCTGAAGATCAACTACGACACTACCGCCGCACTCACTCAGATCCAGGCGAAAGTGGCGCAAGTCCGCAACGATCTTCCTCCGGATGCTCAAATTCCGGTGATCGATCTGGAAACAGCTGATACTCAGTTCGCGGCGGTCTACCTTGGATTCTCCTCCGCCGACCTCGATCAAAACCAAATCACCGACTACTTGACGCGTGTCGTGCAGCCCAAGCTGAGCGCGATCAGCGGCGTGCAGCGTGCCGACATCCTCGGGAATCGCACGTTCGCAATGCGTATCTGGCTGAAGCCCGACCAGATGGCCGCGCGCGGTGTCTCTCCTTCGGACGTGCACGATGCCCTCTCGCGCAACAACTATCTTTCGGCTCTCGGCAGCACGAAAGGTTCCATGGTATCGGTCAACTTGGTGGCGAACACCGACCTGCGGACCCCGGACGAGTTTCGCCAGATGGTGGTGAAACAGCAGAACGGAGTGGTGGTTCGACTCGGAGAAATTGCGGACGTGGTGCTCGGCGCCGAGAACTACGACCAGGACGTCCGCTTCAACGGCGAAACCGCCACGTTCATGGGCATCTGGGTTCTTCCCACGGCGAACTCACTGGAGGTGATTCGCAACGTCCGCCAGGCGCTGCCGGCAATTCAAGCGCAATTGCCTACGGGCATGAAGCTGGGAGTCCCCTACGACTCGACCGAATACATCCAGGACGCGATCAACGAAGTGCTGCACACGTTGGTGGAGACGTTGCTGATCGTGGTGGTCGTGATCTTCTTGTTCCTCGGTTCGTTCCGTTCTGTGCTGATCCCAGTGATCGCGATTCCGATCTCGCTGATCGGTGCTGTGTTCCTGATGCTCCTGGCCGGTTTCACGATCAATCTTCTGACGCTGCTGGCGATCGTGCTGTCGGTGGGCCTTGTCGTGGACGACGCCATCGTCATGGTGGAAAACGTCGAGCGCCACTTGCATCTGGGAAAAACACCATTCCAGGCGGCGAAAGACGCCGCTCGTGAACTGGTCGGGCCGATCATCGCCATGACGATCACGCTCGCTGCAGTATACGCACCGATCGGAATTCAAGGCGGGTTGACGGGCGCGCTGTTCCGCGAATTCGCATTCACGCTGGCTGGCGCGGTCGTCGTGTCGGGTGTCGTTGCTCTTACGTTGTCGCCGATGATGGGTTCGAAGTTGCTGCGCTCCGGCGATACGGAGCGGGGTTTCGCGGGAATCGTCAACCGGCGCTTCGAGAGCGTGCGCAACCTTTACGGTCGGCTGCTGGACGGGACGTTAAAGTACCGCCCGGTCGTGCTCACGCTGTGGGCGATCGTGGCTGTGCTGATGATTCCGTTTTATATGTTTTCCCAGCGGGAACTGGCCCCGGCAGAGGATCAGGGAGTCGTGTTCGGCGTAATTCAGTCTGCCCCCAACGCTACCTTGGATCAGACCAACTTGTTCACCCAGCAGGTCTACGACGTTTACCATTCATTCCCGGAAAGCGCGAGTGTCTTTCAGATCACGAATCCGAATGGCGGGTTCGGTGGCATGGTCACCAAGCCGTGGAGCCAGCGCACGAAGACCACGCAACAGTTGCTGGTGGAGTCAAGCGGCGCACTGTCCAAGATTTCTGGAGTGCGAGTCATTCCTCTGACGCCACCACCTCTTCCCGGAGGCGGCAACTTCCCGGTCGATTTCGTGATTGCATCCGCGGCTGAGCCGGAGCAGGTCAGTCAGCTGGCCGAGCAGATTGTGAAGAAGGCAATGGCGAGCGGCATCTTCATTTTTGCCGACACAGATGTGAAGTTCGATCAGCCACAAACGGAAGTCGTATTTGACCGCGATAAACTTCGTTCTCAGGGCGTCGATCTGAGCCAGGCTGGTCAGGACCTCTCCACCATGCTGGGCGGAAACTACGTCAACCGTTTCAGCATTCAAGGCCGAAGCTACAAAGTGATCCCGCAGGTCAAACGCGCTGAGCGGCTCACTCCTGATCAGCTATCGCAGATTTACGTGAAGGGTTCGTCGGACAAGCTCGTGCCGCTTTCGACGTTCGCCACGCTGCGAACGACGACTGAGCCGAGATCGCTCAATAAGTTTCAGCAGTTGAATGCCGTGCGTATTCAGGGGGTCATTCCCCCGCAGGTCCCTCTGGATCAGGCATTGACGTTTCTGGAAAATGAAGCCAAGCAGGTTCTGCCGCAAGGGTTCACCGTGGATTACGCGGGTGAGTCTCGCCAGTTGCGGGTGGAGGGCAGCAAATTTCTAGGCACGTTCTTGCTCTCGGCAGTCCTGATCTATCTGGTGCTTGCGGCGCAATTCGAAAGCTTCCGCGATCCCTTCATCATTCTGGCTGGTTCGGTTCCGTTGGCCATCTCGGGTGCGCTTGCGTTTTCGTTCCTGGGATTCACGACCCTGAACATCTACAGTCAAGTGGGATTGATCACGCTCGTCGGCCTGATCGCGAAGAACGGAATTCTGATCGTGGAATTCGCGAACCACTTGCAGGAAACCGGCCTGAGTAAACTCGAAGCGATCTCCGGAGCGGCGAGCACGCGGTTGCGTCCGATCCTTATGACCACTGCTGCCACTGTGTTCGGGCATTTCCCGCTCGTACTTGCCAAGGGGCCCGGTGCGGGAGCGAGAAACAGTATCGGCATCATGCTGGTGAGCGGCATGATCATCGGCACGGTATTCACCTTGTTTGTCGTGCCATCCATCTACATGCTGGTCGCCAAAACTCACGCTCGTGTTCAGAGCGAGGAAGAGGTCGCCCTCGGCGAGCCGGTCGGAAGCGCAGCCTGATTAAGTAGCTAAGTGCGGTTGGGATTAGCAAAATCATTCGTGAGTGACTTCTTCGGATAAACTGTTTGGACCTGATGGTCACAGTTGGCCGAGGGAGTCACTCAACTCCATGAAACTCGATCGAGATTTATTGAAGAGCCTGCCCAAGGTTCTTTTGCACGAACATTTGGATGGCGTGCTGCGCCCACAGACTGTGATTGAGTTGGCCCGGGATGCACACTATAACGACCTCCCAATCGATTCGCCTCAGGCTCTAGCCGAGTGGTTTTTTCGCGGCGCGAATCAGGGGAGCCTCGCGAAATACCTGGAGGGCTTCGCTCACACCATCGCTGTGATGCAGACAGAAGAGGCGCTGCAGCGCGTCGCCTATGAACAAGCCGAAGATTTGAGCCGGGACGGAATCGTATATTTTGAGACTCGCTTTGCGCCCGTTTTCCATACCCAGAAGGGATTGACGCACCAGCAGATTGTCTCAGCCGTGCTGAAAGGATTGGAACGCGGACGGAAAGATTTCGGCGTTTCCTCCGGACTGATCATCAGCGCCATGCGCAACATGAATACTTCGCTCGAAATGGCGGAACTCGCCGTCGATTTTCGTGCTCGCGGCGTGGTCGGCTTCGATCTGGCGGGCGAGGAAGGCGGCTACCCGCCCAAGAAGCATGTCGATGCTTTTCATTACATTCAGCGCGAGAACTTTAACATCACGATTCACGCTGGCGAAGGCTACGGGAAAGAGTCGATCTGGCAGGCAATTCAGTATTGTGGTGCGCACCGCATCGGGCACGGGACGCGCCTTATTGACGATATCGCCGTCGTGGATGGCAAGGCCGTGAAGTTGGGAGATCTCGCCCAATATGTTCTCGACAAGCGCATCCCGCTCGAGATCTGTCTTCTCAGCAACGTTCATACCGGTGCAACGCCGAGCCTGGCGGAACATCCCTTCAAGATTCTTTATCAAGAGAAATTCCGCGTGACTCTAAATACCGACAATCGCTTGATGAGCCGTACGTCGATGACTCAAGAATTTGAGGCCGCTGCCGAAACCTTTGGACTCTCAATGGCGGACTTTGAAAAAATTACGATCAACGCGATGAAGAGTGCTTTCTTGCCCTACAAAGAACGCTGCGATTTCATCTATAAGATCATCAAGCCCGGTTACGCCCGCATCCGGGAATCGATAGCGCCCCAGACATCCCATTGACACCGCGCAGCCCTCGGAGATTCCATGTGCACTCGTACTCGGCATCTGTTCCTGACGCTCACCCTATCCGCGATGTGTTGTGGCTATCTTCCGGGCCAGGCCGCTTCGCAGGCTGGACCGATTCGCATCAAAGTCGTCGTGGTGACCATGTTCGAGCGCGGCGAGGACACGGGCGACACTCCGGGGGAGTTTCAGCTCTGGGTGGAACGTGAGCATCTTGACCAGACTCTTCCGCTGCCTGCCGGTTATCACCACTTGCGTCTGAATAAGGACGGAGTTCTCGGCATGGTCACTGGAGTGGGGACCGCCAAGGCCGCCGCTTCGGTGATGGCGCTGGGCCTCGATCCGCGCTTCGATCTTTCGAACGCGTACTGGATCGTCGCCGGCATTGGCGGCGGAGATCCGGCGGACGTATCGGTTGGGTCGGCGGTCTGGGCAGATCATGTGGTCGATGGCGACCTGGCATTTGAGATCGACGCACGTCAGATTCCTGCGAGTTGGCCGACCGGCTATGTTCCACTGCGCAAGGGCACGCCTTACGAGCAGCCTGCCAGCGATGTCTACGGCGAAATGTACCCTCTTAACCCAGCTCTGGTGGGCTGGGCATTCCACCTGACGCAAGACGTGCCGCTGGCGGACTCTGATGCCTTACGCAAGTCACGGGCACGTTTTGCAGGATTCCCTAATGCCCTGAAGCCGCCGTTTGTGGCGAGAGGCGATACTTTGTCGGCAAGCACATTCTGGCATGGTTCGAAGATGGATGAATGGGCCAACGAGTGGACTCGCTACTACACCGGCGGCAAAGGAAACTACATGGTCGCGGCGATGGAAGATTCGGGCACGCTGCAGGCGCTTACGTTCCTCAATCAGGCTGGACGTGTCGATCTGCAACGCGTGCTCGTGCTGCGCACGGTCAGTAACTACGACCGTGAAGCTCCAGGCGTGTTGACGGCCGATAGCCTGCAGGAGATGGTTTCCGGCAACTATTCTGCGTATCTGCCAGCTCTGGAGGCGGCCCAAATCGTAGGGGATAAAGTAGTGCGCGATCTCGTGGAGCATTGGGCGCAGCGGGAATCCACGATTCCTCACTTGCCGTAGTGAAAGTGGTGGTGCGATGTCACTGCGATAACGACGCGAGAGTCTCGGCCAGTACTAGCGTTCCGCGAACAATATCTTCCGGGGACGCGTATTCGTCAGGACGGTGGCTGTATCCGTTGCGGCAGGGAATGAACAGCATGGCGACCGGAGCGATGCGCGCCATGAACAGCGAATCGTGATAAGCCCGACTGACCATAGGGATGAAGCTCAGTTGATGCTTGCGACAGGATTGCGAAAGCGCTTCGATGATTGCGGGAGCGCAGTCCGCGGGCGCGTCGGCGTTTATTAGTTCACTGCTCACTGACACGTGCCGCTTTGCCGAGATCGAATGACAAGTGTCTTCAATTGTGTGCATGACGAGATCGCGGCGTGGCCAGTCGGTATCACGAACGTCCACAGTGAGGCGAACTCGACTGGGAATGCTGTTGACGGCACCTGGAAACACGTCGCAAATTCCCACTGTTGCGACGGTGTCGATGGCTCCACTCGTGCGCGCGGCGTTCTCAATTGCCAGTATCAGTTCGGCTGCAGCGCAGAGTGCATCGCGCCGGTCAGGCATTAAAACTCCGCCCGCATGTCCTCCCGAGCCTTCGATTGAAACTCGAAGACTCGCCGGGGCAGCGATTTTCGTCACAACGCCGAGAGGAATCTGCTGTCGCTCCAGCAAGGGGCCCTGTTCGATGTGCAGTTCCACGAAGGCTTTGTAGTATCCCTGCGGGAGTTTCACCTGCTCGAGTTCACCCGCAAAACCTGCTTTACGGCGAACCTCGTCGAGCATAGCACCGTCGTTGTCTGCTAGTTTGCGCGCGGAATCCGCAGAAATCGTGCCCGATAACAATCTGCTCCCGAGACATCCGATTCCAAAACGCGTGGGCTCTTCGGAGGTGAAAATCAGAAGCTCAATCGAATGCCTGGGGCGAAACCCGCTCTGCTGCAGGGTCCGGATTGCCTCCAATCCTCCCAGAACTCCGACCACACCATCATATTTCCCGGCGTTTGGAATCGCATCGATATGGGAGCCAGTGCCGACAACCGGCGTGGACGGATCAGAACCATCCCAGCGCGCGAAAGTATTGCCAACGGCATCCTCACGCACTGTGAGGCCAGCTTGCTCGCAGCGAGCCTTCATCCATGCCCGCGCTCTTACATCTGAGGGCGTGAAGACAACTCGAGTGACGACTGGCGGCTCAGCTTCAGAAATCAAGGCCAGCGCTTCAATTTCGCCGATCAGTCGGTCTCGATCGATCGTCAGGCTCATCGTTGCGAGGCCGCCAGGGGATGGCGGTTCCAGTCTTTGTAGATGAGATACTTTGCGGGTACCTTGCCGATCGCGCCGAACCACTGCGGGCACCATGGTCCCATCCAGATGAAGTCTCCCGCGGTGACTGGATACCACGAGTCGCCAAGCCGGTAAATGCCGCCACCCTCGAGCATGATCAGCCCGTGTTCCATCACGTGCATTTCAACCATGCTGAGCGCAGCTCCAGGCTGATAAACCATCGTGTTCACGGCGAAGTCGAAACTCATCTCGTCGGGCAGCAGGCACTTGACCTGCAGGCTGGGATCGTAACCGAGCGGATGGGATGCGACTGCATCTTCGCTGGAAATAATCACGTGAAGTGGCTCCGCCAGGTCGAAAGGCTGATGGCGTTTCTCGATGACCGCGAGACGGCTCTCTTTCGCCGCGACGACCCGATGCTGCGTTCCTTCCGGAAAGTATGCATATCCGTGCGGGCTCAACTTCTTCGATTTCCCCTCGGCCTCCACCTTGACGCTTCCCTCGATCACAAAGATGAAGCGCTGCGCCAACGTAGATCCTAGTTCACCGCCACCTTCAAACTCAGCCGTGTACTGCGTGAAGCAGGCGCCGACAGCCGGGCTGACGTGCACAATGGCGGAGCATGCCATCATTCCCGGAAGCGTCGTGCGTACAAAAGTGTCGGGAGTCAACAGCAGATGATTCGGTTGTTGTGAACTGCGCGTTCGGCCGAGATTATGCACGGTTTGTCCTTTTGCAAAAGTCAGGCGATGAAGCGAGCCGATCGAGAAGATACAAGCCACAGGCAATTGCCTTCTCAACGTCCTCCTGCAAGACCGATTCCGCGGGATCGTGACTGGTCCCGCCGGGCGTGCGAAGAAAGATCATCGCACTGGGAACTTTCTCCGCCAGGATCATCGCATCATGACCTGCGCCACTCGCCATCCGGTGGGCCTTGCATCCCGTTTTGGCGATGGCCTGTTCGATCTCTCCCGTCAGGAATGGGTCCATGGCGACGGCAGGCTGGCTCATTAGATGACTTTCCCGCACTGATAATCCCCGTCGGGCCGCAATTCTCCGGGCTTCGCGTACGAGACTTTCCACGGCGCGACTACGAATCTCATCCGAAATGTGACGAACATCGAGTGTCAGGCGTGCTTCACCCGCAATCACATTGGTCGCTCCAGGCTTCGCTTCGATCTTGCCAACCGTCGCGACTAGGCCGGAGGTTTCCATCGCCATGCGTTCTGCTACGCCGATCCACTCAGCCGCGCCTGCGATTGCATCATGCCGCAGATCCATCGGCGTCGTGCCGGCATGGTTGGCATGACCCAGGAAGGTGAACTCCGATCGGCTTTGTCCGGCTATGCCTTCCACCGCTGCAAGGGGAAGATTCAAGCGCTCCAGGACCGGTCCTTGCTCGATATGAAACTCAATGTAGCCCAGTGCGCCGCCTTGTAATGCGGCCTCAGGAATCTCTTTGGGATCCAGTCCATACGCTTCGATCGCTTTTCGCACGGAAGTGCCATGCGTGTCGAGGGTGGCGAGGAGTTCGTCATCCAACCGGCCAACCAGCGCGCGGCTGCCAATGAACGGAGTTCCAAAGCGTACGCCTTCTTCCTCCGAGAACCCAACTATCTCGATCGCAAATGGAAGCCGCCGTCCATGCAACTCTTCCAGCAGAGCGACCGCGAGCACTACGCCCAGGATGCCGTCGTATGCCCCAGCGTTCGGAACTGTATCGAGGTGAGAACCGATTAGGAGGCGCGGAGCATTCGGTTGCATCGCTGGATAGACTCCACGCAAATTCCCAGCTGCATCGATGCGCACGTCAGCGCCAAGCGGTTCCATCCATCGCGTAATTTCATGGTGGCAGTCGCGCATGGGCAGAGACAAGAATGTACGGCAGGTGCTGCCGGTGGCTTCAGAAAAAGATGCGAGGTCCAGGCACCGTTGAACGGCTTCTGTTGCCCGCGTCGTGATCGTAGTGGTCTGCACTGGATTTCAGTTCGAATACCAAGATTCGAGGATCAGGACTCTCGTATCACCTTTGCCGCCGCCCACCCCAGCAGAACGAGCGCAACCAGAACCTCCCAGCTGTACGTGTTCCCATAAGTCGCGACCGGAAAGTGATTGCTGATCATGATAAAGACAACGGGAACCGCCATGAAAGTATTGTGTTTGGATCGCAGCTTGGCTTGCGCACTCAGGGATGCATCGAACGTCTGCCCGGCCGCTGCCGCCGCGATCATCCTGCGTTGGGACGGAAGGATCCTCAACCAGACGTTGGCGGTCATGATTGTGCCCAAAACCGCACCGACATGAATGTAAGCTGCGCGCCCGCTGAATACGTGCGTCAGGCCCCAGGCGAGCGCGGCAATCACGATCAGGGAGAACAGAGCAAACCCGGTTTCCGATCGCCCCAAAGGCGACCGCAGCGCCAGATCGTAGACAACCCATCCGGCCGCCAGCACGGCAAGACCGATGGCAATCCCGCGCGCTTGCGAAATGTCAGCAACGTCAGGATCAACGAGTCCACCGCTGGAGTAGTACACAAGACCCAGCAGAACCATGCCGCTCGCCCAAGTCATCAGCGCTTCCCAGCGGAACCAGTGAACCTGCTCCGGGCCGACGTTGAGAGATTTCTGCCGGTCGACCGTGTAGAAGCCGCCGCTGTGGACCATCCAAATCGATCGAGTTGGGCCTTCGGTCGCAACCTTCTTGGCGAGCCTATTAAATTGTCCGTCCAGCCACGTGAAATAGTACGTTTGCCCGACCCACATGATCGCCGCAAACACATGCGTCCACCGCACCAGCAGATTCAGCCATTCGCGGATTGACGAACTCACTTGATCGACTCCATCGGAACAATAGTCGCCGCTCAACTGCCGCGGTAGGTTGAATATCCATTCGGGCTCAGGAGCAGCGGAATGTGAAAATGCAGTTCGCCCTCTCGCGCCTGGAACGTAATTTCCACCACGGGATAGAGGCCATCTACCTTCTGTTGCGCGAAATGGCTGCCGGTGTCAAAGATTAAACGATAAGATCCCGCCGAAAGATCCTCGGCTTCCGGCAGCAACTGAGGGCAGCGGCCGTCGTCGTCGGTGCGGGCTGCGGTCAACAGCCGCCAATCTCCGGCGCTGTTCTGTTTCTCCAGTCGCACGGGCACGCCCGTGGCTGGCTTGCCATGCATGAGGTCCAGAATGTGTGTCGAAATACGCTTCATCGTTGCAGCCATTTCCTTAAGCGGATTTCCGTAATCTGCCGCTGCTGCTCCGCCGCTTCGTGCAGTTCCGTTTCCGCGTCGTTGTTGAGGCGCCGTAGAAGAATTCCCAGAATCTCCCGGGCCGATTTGCCGCTGGCACAAACAATAAAAGTGAGATTGAAACGCTGCTCGTATTGGCGATTGGCATCCGCCAGAGCGGCCTTCACCGCTGCGTCGGCATCCGCTACTTGTCGTTGCTCCTGCGTCGACCACGCTACGGATTGCGCTGGCGAAGACTGTGGCGCGCGCGACTCACCGATTCGCGGATGACTCTGGAATGCCTCCATCCAGTCCGATGTCTGGAGTCTGCGCCACGTTTCGTTCGACGCGGCCAGCAGCGCCTCTAAGTCCGCAACCGGTCTGCGGGCCACGACGTCTTGCGCCCAGGCCCTCGATCCGCAGCAGGGCAAAATCGCGCTGATTGCATCATCGGTCGAGAGAAGATTCCATCGCGACAGAAGGTCGGCCTCTTCGCCCCGATCGATACCCGTTTGCTCGGAACCCATGCGGTTCAAGAACTCGACCACGAGATTGCCCGCTACCGCGGCACGATACCTGGCGGTCGAGCGAATGTCGTCAATCGGATGCACCTCGGAGGTCGCAGTCTCTCTTGCCGAGAGCAACAAATCAGAATCGATCGACCGTCCCCGCAACACTTGTTCGGTCGCCCGCAGACGAAGTGGAATCGGCGCAACACTCCCCAGTGCAATGCGCACATCCTCGACGACACCGTTCTGCACTCGGCCGAGAGCGGCAATGCACACTTTGGAAATAGCCTGCGCGTTGCGCGCTCCAACTTTGCGGGAATGACTGACATAGCCCGAGAACCGCCGCGGCAGGCACACGGCTCGAATCAACTCGTCGGGCGCGAGCAGAGTTTTCTTGTATCCGGTATGAAACGAAACATAGGGCACCCGGCGCTCGCCTCGGACCGAAACCAAAATTAATTCAACTTCATAGACCAGCAGGGCGGGCAGGGAATCCGCTGCGGGTGACGCGTTCACAATGTTGCCGCCGATCGTTCCTCGGTTCTGGTTGGCAATTCCTCCGGTCCATCGCGCCGCAGTCACTAAAAGCGGGAACTCATGTCCCACAACGTCGTGCCTGCGCAGATCGGTGTACGTACATCCCGCGCCAATGCGAATCTCGTCCGCCGCAACTTCGATGCGACGCAATTCTGGAAGGTTCCAAATGCTGACCAGCTTCCGCGCCGGCAGTTTCCCGGCTGCGTACTGCACCATCACGTCCGTGCCGCCAGCAATCGGAAGCCACGCTCCCGGTTCCTTAGCGAGCAGCGAGACGATCGCCTGCAGGCTGCCGGGCGCGACCATTTCATAGTCCGAAGGATTCGATCTCATGCGTTCGACCTGCGTCGCGCCGCGTCCGCCACGGCTTCGAGAATCTGGCTGTAACCAGTACACCGGCAGAGATTCCCCGAGAGCCCTTCTCGAATCTCATCCAGCGTGGGATCGGGTTTTTCGCTTAGCAAGTTCACCGATGCGAGAATCATCCCAGGCGTGCAGATGCCGCACTGCGCGCCCCCGCATTCCAGAAAAGCTTCCTGCAACACGTGCAGTTCTTCGCCCTCCGCCAAGCCTTCAATCGTGGCGATGCTCGTGCCGGCCGCCTGAAGCGCTGGCACCAGACAGCTGTTGACGAGCGCCCCATCCATCAACACTGAACAGGAACCGCACTCACCTTCTCCGCAGCCTTCTTTCGCGCCGGTTAATCCAAATTCTAATCGCAGAACATCGAGCAGGCGCTCCATCGGATACGCGCGTACCTTTCTTGGCTCACCGTTGACCGTGAACGAAATTTCCAGCTTGTTGTCGTCTCTGCGGGAATCGGTCATCGGCCTCCGCCAATAAGAGTTGCATCGTTGTGCCGAGACGGGTCGAGAAGCGTGTCCATGATGTCTTCGGGAAGCAGAGGAATGGAATCGAAGCGAGCATTCTTCGGTTCACCGAGCGCATCCTCTACCGCGTTCACGATTGCCGGGGCCGGACCGTCCATTGGCAGTTCCCCGATGCCCTTAGCTCCGTATGCGCCATGGACGTTCCCCAACTCTTCAAAGAACACGCGAATCGGCGGCAGATCGCTCGACGTGGGCATGATGTAGTTGGTCATCTGGCCGTTTTGCATGCGCCCATTCTGCCAAACCACTTTTTCGTAAAGGGTGAACCCAATCCCCTGGGCGATCCCGCCGATGATTTGTCCCCGCGCCAGCAGCGGATGCAGAACTTTGCCCACCTCTTGAAGCGCGACGAAGTCATCGACCGACACGCTGTACGTCGTGAGATCGACTGTGACTTCCCCGACGTAAACGGCCCAGGCAAAAGCGGCGTAGGCCTCTCCACGATACTTATCGTCGTCCCAGAAAATGCCACTCGGCGCTTCATAGCGCGACCAGCAGCGGAATGGGCCATGCTTCACGACATGTTGCCGGCAGGCCGCGCGAAACTCATCGGCCGAATAGCCTTCATGCAGCAGGTTGGAGGAAATCAAGGTCTGTGCAATTCCCAGCGCCGCGGACTTCACCAGGCTTCCCACCACCATCACCGTACGAGACGCAACCGTAGGCCCGCTATTGGGAACCTCGAACGTATCCGGTTGGGCCATGCTCACACTCTCGTACGGCAGACCCAGGGCCTCCGCCGCAATCTGGCTCAGAACCGTTTTTGTTCCCTGACCAAACTCAGTGCTCGAAACCAGCACACGAACGCTGCCGTCCGCACATCCTTCCACCCCGACCACTGAACTCAGGTAACGCTCACCCGAACCAGTGAATCCTGCGCCGTGCAAAAACGCGGCAATGCCAATGCCTTTTCTGGAGATGCCAGCCTGATTCTGTTGCGCGAAACGCTGCTTCTTCGCGCGGTAGTCGGAAATCTCCAATGCTCGGTCCAGCAATTTCCCCAGATCGATCGGCTCGCGTATGACTTGCTCTGTCGTCGTGTCTTGCCCCGGCTGTAGAAAGTTTCGCCGTCGAATCTCAACCGGAGAAAGACCTACTGCCTGCGCGATCCTGTCCATGTGTCGTTCCATAGCAAACAAACTCTGCGGAGCACCAAAGCCCCGGAATGCTCCATGGGGCGGGGCGTTGGTGGCGACCGCCTTCGCTCGGATTCGAACGCTCGGCCAATAATAAGGCCCGCCCGCATGAATTGCGCCGCGGGAGAGCACAACCGACGACAGCGTCGCGTACGCGCCACCATCAATCGTGAAGTCGATCTCGCCTCCGAGAATCTTCCCCTCACGGCTCACCGCAGTTCGATGGCGGGTGCGCGAAGGATGCCGCTTGGTAGTCGCCACCATGTCTTCCAGCCGGTCATAAATAATCTTCACGGGCCGACCAGACTTGATCGCCAACAGCGCAGCGTGCGCGGCGATCATCGAGGGATATTCTTCCTTCCCTCCAAAAGCGCCTCCCGTTTCCATCTGCACGACACGAACCTTCTCCGCCGGCAAGTTGCAGAGCGCCATGAGCGCCTTGTGGATGTAATAAGGACATTGCAGCGAGCCCCATACCGTGATCCCATGCGCCGGGTCGAACGCCGCGATCATCCCATTATTTTCTATGTAGAGTTGCTCCTGAGCGCCCGTGAAATACTCGCCTTCCACAATGTAGTCGGCCTTCTCCCAAACGCTGTCGAGACTGCCTTTCTCGATCAGGTATGTTTTGAACACATTGTCGTCGCCCCAAATGACTTGCGAGCGGTTCTCACTCTCGTCGATTGTGAAGATGCTCGGCAGAGGAACGTATTCGATCGACACCGCCTGAACCGCTTTGGGGAGAACATGGCGGTCGGGATGAGCCAACAATAGGATTGGCTCCTCGGGATGATTCACGAACTCCGTGGCAAGGCACGGCTGGTCGTCGCCGATCAACGCAATGCAATTCTTGCCGGGAATATCTTTAGCGGAGACGATTATGAATTCATCCCAAGCAACGCCGGGACCGAACGTTATCTTCTTGATGCGTCCCCGTGGAATCTGGCTGCGAACGGTCGCTCCGAAAAGCATGTTGGGCAGACTCATATCGTCGACGTACTGCGACCGTCCGGTTACCTTGTCGCGCCCTTCTTTGCGCGGAACCGATTTGCCGACGATGGGATCTGTGTTCATCGAAGTAAGGATTTGGATGAGAGTTTCGACCCACATCTCACGGGCCAACGGCCGCCGAGATTCGGGGTTGGGATAGTGTATGACAGACCGGCGAACAATAGCAGGGAAGCGTGATGAATGCGGATAGAAAAAGGTTATGGTACCGATCGACAGCTTTGATTTGCGATCCACTCCCGCCCGGCAGGCTGGCCGGGAAACGCCCCTTCCGAGAAGACAGGGTTGCCTCGGAGGTGGGTGGCTTTCACGACCCCGCGTAGCGTTTCTCCCAGATACGGAGAAACCGCATGGCGGAAATGCAAACGATCTTCCGTGACCACGAATTCGCTCTCGGGTTCAAAGATAACGAAATCCGCATCGTAGCCAGCGGCAATCCGGCCCTTGAGCGTGTCGCAGCCGGCAAGGCACGCTGGCCCGGATGCCATCCAGCGCGCCAGATCGAGCAACGTGAATCCTCGTTTGCTCGCCTCGGTCCACATGAGAGGCAATGCCACGGAAAGGCTCGCAATCCCGCCCCACGCTGTGCGGAAATTGCCTTCGGTAGTCCGCTTCATGACCGGCAGACAAGGCGAGTGGTCGGTGACCACCAGATCGATCGTTCCATCCCTGAGGCCGTCCCATAACTTCTCGCGATTCTCGCGGCTGCGGATGGGCGGCGCGCATTTGCTCAGCGTCGCTCCTTTCGAGATCGTTTCCGCGGACAGGTGCAGGTAGTGAGGACAAGTCTCCACACTCACTGGCAGCCCTTCGGCGCGTGCGGCGCGCAACTCCGGAAGCGCTTGACTGGAAGACAGGTGCACGATGTGCAGGCGAAAGCCGTATTCCCGGCACAACGACAGCATCATGCGGATGGCAGCCAGTTCCGCCTCGTCCGGGCGCGACTGGAGGTAACTGGAGTACTGGCTCCAATCTGCTTGCGCAAGACTTTTCGTGGCCCGATCGATGGGGTCCGCGAGTTCCGCGTGTACCAGCAGCGGCAGGCCCGTTCGGGCAACATTTGGCAGAGCCAACCGCAGCTGTTGTTCCGTAGCCATGGTGAAACCATCGATTCCCGGGTCGATCAGAAAACATTTGAATCCGGGTACTCCCTCGGCCGCGAGCGCTTCGATATCACCCTGATTGTCGTGAACCACGCCGCCCCACGCCGCCCAATCGACGCGGCATTTGCGGCCCGCTGCTGCACGCTTGGCCTGCAGCCCAGCGACCGTGGTTGTCGCGGGAAGACAATTCAGGGGCATATCGACAAGCATTGTGTAGCCACCTGCCGCCGCAGCCCGGGTCGCAGTTTCAAAACCTTCCCACTCCGCGCGGCCGGGATCGTTGATGTGTACGTGGGAATCAACGAGTCCAGGCAGCATTACCGCATCGCCGAAGTCGCGGATTTCATACTGATCCGATACTTGGTCGGGTGTGACGACAGCTTGGATCCGCTCTCCATCCACCAACACGGCCGCCGGGCGGATTCCCTCCGGAGTGACCACGCGCCGAGCAACGAAGGCCTGCAACTCCAAAATGTCAGCTCCTTACGGTCTACCAACACCACCATCAAATCAGCATTTTACGAAATTCCGGCTCCAGCTTATACTCGCTTCTCAGCGAAGCGGCTGCGAAAGAGTCCATGTCGACTGATTTGCGGGTTCGCGGGGTGCTGACGCCAGCTGCCCTTCACGATTACGCATAGATAGGGTCACCACATGGACAATCCTTTCATGGCTCGCGCCATTCAGCTTTCGATCGATAACGTCCGGTCAGGACGCGGCGGACCGTTCGGCGCAGTCGTGGTGAAAGACGGCGCCATCGTCGCCGAAGCCGCCAACCAGGTCACCTCCACGAATGATCCCACCGCGCATGCGGAGGTCTTGGCCATCCGTGCAGCCTGCAAGAAACTTGGTGCATTCGATCTGGAGGGCTGCGAGATCTACACTTCCTGTGAACCGTGCCCCATGTGCCTGGGGGCTATCTATTGGGCCCGCCTATCGAAGGTCTACTTCGCCAATGCCGACGCAGACGCCTCAAGCATCGGGTTCGACGATTCGCTGATTTACAGCGAGATCGCGCGACCGCATTCGCAACGCAAAATTCCGATGATTCAGATGATGCGGGAAGAAGCGTTGGCGGCGTTTCGCGCCTGGGAAAACAAGCCAAACAAAATCGAGTATTGAGCTGTTTCGAGAAGCAGCCAACTTTGAAGTCCGCGGAGGATTTTTGATCGATCGCTATTTCAAGCTCACCGAAAACCAGACTTCCGTGAAACAGGAGATGCTGGGCGGCCTCACGACCTTCGTGACGATGGCCTACATCGTGGTCGTGAATCCCCAGATTCTGGCCAAGGCAGGGATGCCTGCGGACGGCGTGGTCTTTGCAACCTGCGTCTCCGCCGCCGTGGCCACGCTGGTGATGGGACTCTACGCCAACTATCCCATCGCGTTGGCTCCGGGAATGTCACTGAACGCCTACTTCACCTATTCGGTTTGCATCGCGATGCACATTCCTTGGCGTACGGCGCTGGCAGTGGTCTTTTGTTCTGGCGTGCTCTTCCTGGTGCTCACGGTGACGCGAGTTCGCGAGCAGATCGTCAACGGTATCCCCGATTGCCTGAAGCATTCGACGGCTGCAGGCATTGGAATGTTCATCGCCTTTGTGGGCTTGCGGAACGCAAAGCTGGTCGTAGCCAATCCCGATACGTTTGTGGGGCTAGGCAGCTTCGCCGACAAAGACGTGCAGACCGCCTGCTTCGGCCTCGCCCTCACTCTCATCTTGATGTCACGGAAACTCCACGGCGCAATTCTTGTCGGAATCTTCGGCACCACACTGCTCGGAATTCTTCGTGGAATCACGCACTGGCCGACCGCCATCTTCGCGATGCCGCACCCTTCATCGACTTTTCTGCAGCTCGACTTTCGCGGCGCTGTCCATCTCGGCTTACTCGAAATCCTGTTCGCGTTCCTGTTCGTGGATCTCTTTGACAACGTTGGCACTCTCGTTGGAGTTTGTGAACAGGGCGGCTTCGTCAAGGATGGCAAGATCCCGCGTGCGGGTCGCATCCTAGTGGCCGACGGTGTGGGGACCGTCGTCGGCGCGCTGACGGGTACCTCCACGGTGACGAGTTACATCGAAAGCGCCGCAGGAGTTGCGGCCGGAGCTCGCACCGGATTGAGTAACGTTGCGGTCGCGGCGCTATTTTTGTTGGCGACGTTCTGCTCGCCGCTCGCCACGGCGATTCCTGCCTATGCGACGGCTCCCGCGCTGATTCTCGTCGGCGTGCTGATGACGCAGTCGATCGCACAAATTGCCTGGCAGGATTTCAGCGAAGCCGTCCCGGCGTTTATCACGATGCTGGCAACACCTCTCACCTTCAGCATCGCGACCGGCCTGAGCCTCGGCCTAATCTCTTATACGGTCGTGAAAGTCGCGGCGGGAAAGATTCGCGAGATCAACACGCTGATTTGGATCCTTACGATCCTGTTTGTCCTGCGATACATCTACCTGGCGGCGGCGTAGCCACAAGCCAGCGAGTAGTGGAGGAGATGCGACAATCCCCTCCCACTCCCGCTCGCGAGTGAATCACCTCTGCAGGGCTGCCACTTCCTGCTGCAAGGCTTCTTCGATCTCCTCAAATTCCTTCGAGGACAGCCGGAATGACCCGGCTCCGATCACGCCCGCAACCTGCTTCGGATTGCGCATTCCCACGATTGCGCCAGTAACCGCCGGGTTGTGCAGCGTCCATGCGATGGCAACTTCTCCCGCGGTTCTGCCATGGCGTCCGCCAACTTCCTTCAGCAGCTCCACAAGGCGGAGATTGTGCGAAAGCAACGGCTCGCGGAAGTTTGGATTCTGCAAGCGCCAGTCTTCCGCAGGCAGGGACGAGATGCGCTGCCGAGTCATGCCGCCGCTAAGCAGGCCGGAATACATCGGCGAGTACACGATGACCCCAATATTATTCCGCAAGGCGAACGGCAGAATGGAATTCTCCACATCACGCGCCAGCATAGAGTAAGGCGGCTGCAGGGAAGTGATGGGTGCGATCGCCGCTGCCCGCTTCATCTGCGCGACATTGAAATTCGATACCCCGATGTGCCGGATTTTACCTGCTTCCTTCAGACGCGCCATCTCGGTCCAGCCCTCTTCGATGTCCGCATCTGGTTCCGGCCAGTGAATCTGGTAAAGATCGATGACATCCACGCCCAGCCGCCGCAGGCTGTCTTCACATTCCCGCCGAATGGACACGGCTTTCAGCGTCCCGCCGAGCTTGCCATTCTCGTCCCATGTTCGCTCACACTTCGTAAACACGTAGGGCCGATGATTCCGTCCACGCAGCGCCTGCTTCACCACCTCTTCGGAATGTCCCAACCCGTAGACCGCCGCCGTGTCGATCCAATTAATGCCGCGATCGAGAGCGTCGTGGATCGCTGTAATTGAGTCGTTATCGTTCTGCGGCCCCCAGCTCCAGGTCCATCCGCTACCGCCCATGGCCCACGCGCCGATGCCGATCGGCGTAATCATTAAGTCGCTATTGCCTAATCGTCGTGTCTCCATTTCAACCTCCATTGATGCCAGTTATACGCTCGGTATGACTTTCGAACCACGCCTATCTCACTGCAATTCGCAAGCCATTCTGGGCAAGGGTCGGCCCCCTGCCACATGCTTGACAGCAAAGCGCTTATTGAATCCATCCAGCCCGCCGCTTCATCTGAATTCTATAGACGAAGTTCTGCTGGGTCCGCATGTCGACAGCTTCCGACACGTTGCCTTGGGGTGGGGAAGGATTTTCGCAGTCATGCAAAGTATTTCCGAAAGGGAAGATCAAGCTCTATCCGCTCGCTACCTGGCATTGCTGGAGGTCGCGTCGGCCATCGCGTCGCACCGGACCCTGGAAGAATTATTTACCGACCTCGCCCACCGGCTTCATCCCATCATTGATTTTAGCTATCTCAGCGTGCTGCTCTACGATTCGACACGGAATGTCATGCGCGTCCACATCTTGAATTCCGATGGCCCCGACACGGTTCGCCCGGGAATGGAGTTTTCCATGGGCGAGTCGCCGTCGGCCTGGGTCTGGACGAATCAGCGGCCCTTGGTCCTGGACGACCTCGATCGTGAGGACCGATTTACGCGCCCCGTCAAGCTGATGCGGGAATATGGAGTTCGATCGTTTTGTAGCATACCGTTGAGCACTCCGCGGAGGCGGCTAGGAGCTTTCAGTTTGGGGCACACGGCGCCCAATGCCTACGCGCTCGACCAATTGGAAATTCAGACGCTTGCTGCGAGCCAGGTTGCAGTCGCCGTAGAGAACGCACTGAACTTTCAGGAAGCGTCCACATTGCAGGCAGAGGTGGCTCGCGAACGGGACCGCCTGAGACTTCTCCTCGACGTAAACAACGCCGTGGTATCGAATCTCTCGTTAACGGAACTCTTTAAAGTCATTCCCCATCGCGTACGCTTGGCGATGCAGTGCGATGGCGCCTGCCTTTCGTTGCCGGACGCGTCAAAGCAACAACTGGAAATTCACGGGCTGGATTTTCCCGAAGGTCGCGGATTCCTGCAGGAAGAAACGCAACTCCCCATCGAGGGATCCAGTCCCGGCAAGGCATTTCAGACCGGGGAGCCCGTCCTCTTCGAAACCGCACCCCGCGCCCTGCACGTCAGTTCTCTGCAGTTGAACTTCCAAGAGGGAGTGCAATCCGGCTGTTTCCTGCCGCTCGTGCGCGGCGATCGCAAGATCGGAGTGCTGCATTTATTGGACCGGCATCCACATCGTTTCTCGGAAGCCGATGCGGATTTTCTGCAGCAGGTCTCCAATCAGGTCGCGATTGCGCTCGACAATGCAATGCAGTATCGCGAGGTCGACGAGTCGAGGGAGCGCCTGGCGGGGCAGACTTCCTATCTGCGTACCGAGATTCGTGCCGAGCGCGGCTTCGACGAAATTCTGGGAGACACGCCCGCCATTCGGGAAGTACTGCGGCACATCTCGACCGTGGCTCCGACCAACTCAACCGTGCTCATCCAGGGAGAAACCGGAACCGGCAAGGAACTGGTGGCGCGGGCAATTCATAACCTCAGCTCCCGCCGCGAGAATCTTTTCGCAAAACTCAACTGCGCCGCGATTCCATCCGGATTGCTGGAGAGTGAGCTGTTCGGCCACGAAAAAGGCGCATTCACCGGAGCGATTGCCAAGAAGGTCGGCCGCTTTGAAGTGGCCGACAAAGGAACGTTGTTTCTCGATGAAGTGGGCGACATCCCTTCGGAATTGCAGCCCAAGCTCTTGCGGGTTCTACAGGAGCAGGAGTTCGAGCGCCTGGGCAGCAGCCGCTCGATCCACGTGGACGTTCGTCTCGTAGCGGCCACTAATCAGGACCTGGGAAAAATGGTGGAGGATCGTTCCTTTCGCGCCGATCTCTACTACCGCCTGAACGTTTTTCCCATCCGGCTTCCCGCCCTCCGCGAACGCAGCGAAGATATTCCCCTGCTGGTCTTCCACTTTGTAGAGCACTACGCCAAGCAGATGAACAAAAGGATCGACGTCATTCCTCCGGAGACGATGGAGGCGCTGATGCGCTATGACTGGCCCGGGAATATTCGCGAACTGCAGAATTTCATTGAGCGAGCAGTCATCCTGTCGCAGACCAAGACTCTGTGCGCGCCGGTCTCGGAATTGGCACGGGCTCGTGAGAACTCTGGGCTCGCCCCCATCACCCTGGAGGACGCGGAGCGCGAACACATTCTGCAAGCGTTGCGCGAAACGCAGTGGGTGCTTGGCGGCTCTGCAGGGGCGGCGAATCGGCTGGGGATGCCGAGAACGACGCTCATCTACAAGATGCGCCGGCTCGGAATTGCGCGGCAGCCCGAGTAAGCGCAAGGCTGCCGTTTTCTTATCGGGATCCTGACTTCTCCGGTGCACCGGCGGAGATCGCTTGCGGATTTGTTGCAGGCTCTCCGCTGGTTTGACTGATCAACCTGCCACAGCATTCCGGTCTTTGCGGCAGAGTGGAACTGTCCCATCCACCTCCCAGCGCACGAACCAGCAACACGCTTGCCGTGATCCGGCGACCCAGAATCTGCACAGCAGTTCTCTCGTCAGAGAGCGCCAGCCCCTGCGCCGTGATCACTTCCAGGTAGGTGGTCACGCCGCCCTTGTAGCGATTCAGTGAGAGGTTCAGGGAATTCTGCGCGGCTTGCACCGCAGCCTGCTGCGTTTTCGCCTCGTCCTGCAAAATCCTGAGCGCCGCCAGATTGTCTTCTACATCCTGAAACGCGCCCAGGACGGTCTCGCGATAGTTGGCCACGGATTGGTCATAAGCCGCGTATGCCTGATCCGACACGGCGTGGCGTCGTCCCGCATCGAAGGCGGTCACCATCGCAGATGCACCAGCCAACAAGAATCCGCTTGGCCCCGACAGAAGGTTCGTGATCGTGTTGCTCTCAAACCCGCCCGAGGCCGTCAACGATATGTTCGGGAAGTACGCAGCCTTCGCGACGCCGA
Organism: uncultured Acidobacteriaceae bacterium; assembly: GCA_963752175.1. GTDB lineage: Bacteria > Acidobacteriota > Terriglobia > Terriglobales > Acidobacteriaceae > Sulfotelmatobacter. The sequence continues at coordinate 147,517 of CAVVXZ010000018.1, read as the reverse complement.
TGTTGGCGTTGGCCGCGGCGATACGGCGTTCGGCAGCAGCCACGTCGGGACGCCGCTCCAGCAGTTCGGAAGGCATCCCAGCTGGGATAACCGGTGGCTCCAATGTAAGCGGGGACGATGCCAAACTGAACGTAGAAGCCGGCTTGCCGACCAGCACCGCGATCGCATGTTCGAACTCCGCCCTCTGCACGCCGACGTCGATGGCCTGGGCGCGCGTGGTCTCGAGTTGGGTTTGCGCTTGCGCTACGTCCACGGCAGACGCAACTCCGCCTTTAAAACGATTCTGCGTCAAATTGAGCGCCTCTTCATAAGCCGTGACAGTGGACGAAAGAAGTTGCTCCTCCGCATCCAGTTCCTGCAGCTGGAAATAATCCGAGGCGAGTTCCGCGTGCAGGCTAAGACGGACGCCTTCGAGGTCGGCAGCGGTCGCCTGTGCTTCGGCCCGGCTGGCCTCGACAGTCCGGCGCACTCGCCCCCACACATCAGCTTCGTACGACGCGCTGACCGGCAACACGATATCCGTATACGTATTCGTTGCCTGACTAAAGAGCGGGCGATTCTGCGATTGATGATCCCGAGCCGCCGCAAGTCCGGTCGTGATGGTTGGAAAATAGTCAGCGCGATTCTGCCGGACCAACGCTCGGGCCTGGATGTACTGCGCCTCGGCCGCCTTCAGATTCTGATTCGATACGTTGATCTGCTCTTCGAGTTCGTTCAGCTTCGCGTCCTGAAAAATCTCCCACCATTTTCCGCGTGCAATCGAATCGTTGGGTTGCGCCGTCGTCCAATCGGGCGGCAATTCCTTGTACGCCGGAGGCTCTGGCACCGTGGGACGCGCATAGCGTGGGCCCACTTCGCACCCGGCCAAGAGCACGATAGGACTGAAAAATCCCAGCAGCGCGATCCTATACCTCGAGTTTGCGAATGCTTTGAAGCTCATTGCGCATCCCCCGTTGTGGACTGCGCAATTCGTACGGGCTGTCCTGAGACGATCGAATCCGGAGGATTCACGACGATCGACTCCTCTCCCTGCAGTCCTCCGATGATCTCCATGTGATCGCCGAAATCATGACCCGGCGTTACGGGCGTCAGCACGGCCTTGCCATCTTTCACCACCGCCAACCGGAGTCCTTCTTTGCGGAACAGCAAGGTGTTCACTGGGACCACATACGACGAACTTCCCGCCGGAAGTTTCAGATGAACCTCCGCATACGAGCCAGTCAGAAGTACGCCCGTTGGATTCACTACATCGATCTCCACCAGCAAAGTACGCGAGGCAGGATCGATGGCTTCGGCAGTTCGCACCAAGCGCCCTTGAAAGCGCCGTCCCGGAAATTCCGACAGAGTCAAGTCCGCAGTCAGACCGGGCTTTGCAGCCTGAGAGTCGGCCTCCGGAACGTTGACGTAGACGCGCAGTTTGTCCGGTTGAGCAATGTCAAAGAGGTCGGTCTTTGATCCGCCGCTGGCCCCGGCATCGATCAGATTGCCGATGTCGATCTTGCGGGCTGTGATCACTCCGCTGAAGGGAGCATAGATTTTCTCGAATGACTGCAACTGCTGCAGTCGGCTCACGTTCGCCTGGTTGGCTTGCACCGTGGCTTTGTTCGCGGCCAAGGCGCCTGTCGCGTTGTCAGTCTCCTGCTGCGAAACCGAATTCGACTTCAGCAGGTCCTGATAGCGATTGGCTGTGATTTCCGCGAGATGCAGATTCGCTTCAGCCGTGTTCAGATCTGCCCGCGCCTGCTGCAGTTGCTGATCGACTTCCGGTGTTTCGATTTCCGCCAGAAGTTGTCCCTGCTTTACATGCGCGCCGATATCCGCATACCACTTTTTCAGATACCCGTTTGTCCGGGCATAAATTGGAGCGCTGATGAAAGCTTGCACGTTCGCGGGAAGTACAACTTCATCGGCTTGGGCCGTTCGCTCGGGATGAATGACTGCGACCGACGGCAGCCCCATCTGCGCGTTTTCCTTGCGCAGTGTCGTTCGGGCGGTGACCCGCGGCAAAATGCCGAAGGTCAAAGCTCCGATCACCGCCACGGCCACAACGATTGCAGCTACCCAGTGTTTCGCCTTGACGGACTCTTGATTCTGCGGCGCCACTCCGTGGATCGTCACTTTGTCTTCCGTAACTGTTTCAACTGGCATACTCCCCCACTTTCTTACCGAGACTCTTGAAGATTCAATTCGTTTTCCTGTCCATCCGCGCTGCGGCGAGATCCGTGCAGCACGCTGAACAGGGTTGGCACGAACAGCAGAGTTGCGACCGTGGCAAACAGCAGACCGCCGATCACGGCGCGGCCCAGCGGAGCATTCTGCTCGCCGCCTTCGCCCAATCCCAGAGCCATCGGCACCATGCCGATGATCATGGCCAAGGCCGTCATCAACACCGGGCGAAATCGCGTGTACCCGGCCTCGAGCGCCGCTGCAATCGCGTCTTTTCCTTCCTGCATCTGCTCGGTCGCAAAGCTCACCACCAAGATGCTGTTCGCAGTGGCTACGCCCATACACATGATGGTTCCGGTTAGCGCCGGCACGCTGACCGTGGTATGGCTGACGAACAGGAACCAGGCGATTCCCGCCAGAGCCGCAGGCAGCGCCGAGATGATGATGAACGGATCGAGCCATGACTGGAAATTCACCACGATCAGCAGGTAGACCAGCATGATCGAAAACGCCAGTCCGGCCAGCAGGCCGATATAAGACGACCGCATCGTTCGTACCTGCCCGCGCACAATTACCTGCGACCCACGTGGAAGCGAACTCTGCGTCTCTGCGATGATCTGATTAATCTGTCGCGCGACCGCGCCCAGATCGCGGCCTTGCACGGATCCATAAATATCGATTACCGGACGAATGTCGTAGTGCGAAACGACCGGCATGTGCACTTGCCGCTTGACCGATGCCAGACTGCCCAGAATCTCGGGAGGCGCCGCGGGATTCGGCCCCGTTACCGGAATGTTCTCGAGGTCCTGCAACGTTTGAATCCGGTACTGCGGTGTTTGCGTCGCGATCGAATAGCTCACGCGATTCTTGGGATCGAGCCAGAACGTCGGAGACGTCTGAAAGCTGCCGCTGAGCGAGACCAGCAGATTTTGCGCAACGTCGTGCTGCGTGAACCCGATTTCGTTGGCCTTCGTGCGGTCCACATCAATGTAAAGTTCGGGCTGGTCGAAGGGCTGCTGAATCCGCATATCTGCCGTCCCGGAAATTCCCCGCACTCGCTGCAGCACGTCGTCGGCGTAGCGACGGTCGCCCTCAAGATCATTGCCCGCAACCTGAATATCAATCGGAGCAGGCAGCCCGAAGTTCAGAATCTGGCTGACGATGTCGGCGGGAAGAAAAGAAAAAGTCACACCCGGAAAATCGCTGGGCCAAACTGAACCGCAGGTCGTGCACATACTTGTCGGTCGGCCGATGGTTCGGTCGAAAGGCTGACCAGAATGTCAGCGTCCGCCGGCCCAATTGGCGCCGAATTGCTATAAGACAGGTTGATGCCGCTATAGGGAATCCCAATGTTGTCGATGATGCTGGAAACTTCAGACGGGCGGAATCTGCTCCCGGATCGACTGTTCCACCAAGTCGCAGAGGCGCGCGGTTTCTTCAATGCGAGTACCCGTCGGAGCGCGAAGATGCAGCTTGAACTGACCGCTATCGACGGTAGGGAAGAAATCCTGGCCCAGGAACGGAATGAGCGCCGCCAGAGAGACGATGGAAAACGCGAGCACACCCACCAGAAACGCTCGCCGGTGGTTCAGGCAGCCTTCCAACACGCGCTGGTAACGCTCCCGCAGGTGCTCGAAGCCCTCTTCAAACCGAATCTGCAGACGAACCAGGGGATTGCTGCTCGACCCGGGGATGTGCCCCGCCTCTTGCTCATGACCGCGGAGCAAATACTTCGCCATGGTCGGCACCAGCGTGCGCGAAAGCAGATAAGACGCCAGCATCGCGAACACCACCGACTTCGGCCAGCGGCACGAACAGATATCGAGCCACGCCGGTCAGAAAGAACATCGGAACGAACACGATGCAGATGCATAGCGTCGAAACAAACGCGGGCACCGCGATCTGCTGCGCGCCATCCAGAATCGCCTGCTCGATCTCTTTGCCCTGTGCGATGTTGCGGTTGATATTCTCGATTTCGACCGTCGCGTCGTCGACCAGAATCCCGACCGCCAGCGCCAGTCCGCCCAGGGTCATGATGTTGATGGTTTCGCCCAGAGCGCTGAGCACGATGATCGACGTCAGAATCGATAGCGGAATCGAAACCGCGATGATCAGCGTGCTGCGCCAGCTTCCCAGGAAAATCAGGATCATCAGCCCGGTCAGACACGCGGCAATCGTCGCTTCCTTAATCACGCCATCAATCGACGCACGCACGAAAGATCGACTGGTCGGCCAGCGGCTTGATGTCGAGTTCTGGAGGCAGGCTGGCCTTGATCTGCGGAAGCAATGACTTGATGCCGGAGATGACATCCAAAGTGGACGCGTTCCCGGCCTTCTGAATCGTCAGCAGCACAGACCGCTGCCCGTCCACGCGCACGATGTTGGTCTGCGGGCGGAAACCCATCTCGCACCCAACCCACGTCGTGAATGTAGATCGTGCTGCTGCCCACGGTCTTGATCGGCACCTGGTTCAGGCCGGCGATGTCGGTCGGGCTGCCGTTGATGTCGACGTCGTATTCCTTCGACCCGATCTTCGCCGTCCCCGATGGCAGAATCAGGTTCTGCGCGCTAATCGCGTTGACTACATCAAGCGGCGACAAGCCCTTTCGACTGCAGCGCGGCCGTGTCCAGGTCGATTTGCACTTGCCGCTGCTTGCCGCCATACGGATAAGGAACTGACGCTCCTTCCACCGTGATCAGTCGCGTGCGGATAAAGTTGAGTCCAAAGTCATTCAGCTGTTGCTCGGAGAGCTTTCCTCCGGAGAGCGCAAGCTGCAGAATTGGCACACTGGACGCACTGTAGCTGATGACCAGGGGAGGAGTAGTCCCTTGCGGCAACTGCCGCAACTGAGTCTGCGAAACCGCCGTCACCTGCGCGATAGCGCGCTCGACGCTAGCTTTGGGCTGGAAAAAAACCTTCACCACCGCGATTCCATTGAGCGACTGCGACTCGATATGCTCGATATTGTCGACGGTGGTTGTAAGCGTACGCTCGGTTACAGAGACGATGCGGTCGCTCATATCCTGCGCATTTAGTCCGTTGTAATTCCAAATGATGCTGACGACCGGAATATTGATGTTTGGAAAAATATCGGTCGGCGTCCGCACAATGGAGAACGCCCCTAGAATCAGGATCAAGATCGCGAGCACTACAAACGTATAAGGCCGTCGTAAAGCGAGCCGGACAATCCACATATCTGCCTCTCGCGAGACTTGTCAAAAGTCGTCCCGCACTGTTGTTCTTATGAAAATCGGTGAGAGTGAAATCCCCACTTGCAGTCGATAAGTGCACGCTTCATACCAAGAGCCAGAAGCCGTCGCGAGCTCTTACGCTGAAGTAACGCAAGGAGTTAGCGGTCCGAAGGCGCAGAATCAAAATGTTAGCGATGTAGCGCCCGTCGATGCATAGACAGCAGCCCGACGCAGAGGTAGACCAGCGATGCTCCAACGCTCGGAGCGCGATTCGAAAATGTGCCATTGCGATTCGGAATCAGGAGACGAGAGGGAAGGCCAGCCTGGACTCGCAGGCTAGCGAGAAGAAGTTAAGAGCGGGCAACTGCCCGCTCTCGAATCGTCAGTTTATTACTCACCAGAGGGGGTGTCGCTGAACGAGAAGGCTTCCTTATGCCCGCCGAACTCAACCTCCTCGAGAGCTTTCATATTGTCCGTCCCGGTCGTGATAGTCACTGAATCCGCTGAGGGTGGATGTGCCAGGGTCACGATCTTCGCCGGTGCCTGCGCGACACTCTTTCCATGCTGCAGGAAGTTGACTTCTGCGGTCGCTCCGCTCTCGCTCCACTCCATCGTATAGTCCCCGGCCGGAAGTCGGGCGTTTCCTACTTGCAAGGTTTCCGAAATTTCAACGCTATGATGATTCTTGTCTCGTGCAAACGCAGACATCGTCGCCATCAGCGCAAATGTGACAAGCGTCAGCATAAGGCCTGTAAACTTCTTCATGGATTACTCTCCTCAAGTTCTAGAAATCCGCGAGCCGAGGATTTGCTTGCGTCTTTCGGCATCCGCGTGCCATTAAGGTGTGCACGCTGGATTCCACAAATCAGACACGAGAACATGTGCGGATCGATTCCGCCCCTTCGAGTTATCCATCAATCACTTAGATGGCATTTTCCACTGCTGGCCCAATCCTCACCACGCGAGTGGAGTGTCATTCTCAAGCGTCGCAGATGTCGGAGACAGTCGAGGTGTCGACGTTTCGCAGCAACTTTCACACACGCTGGCCTCCGATTCGTTTACAGTATCCGGGTTGAAGCGGCGGCTCTGTAAAGTTACTTCAAGAACATCGGCGTCGAGAGCGATTTGGTAGCTGTGTGAACGGAGGAAATAGTGAAGAATCAAGGTCGATCGCGCAGCAGTGGTACTGGCTCAGTTTCGCGGCGCACGTTCTTAGGGCAGACTGCCGCCGCGGCGATTGGTTTTTCGATTGTTCCGCGCAGAGTGTTAGGTGGCGTGGGGCATGTGCCTCCCAGCGACAAAGTCAATATCGCGTTCATCGGCGTCGGCGCTCAGGGCTTGCGAGTGATGCTGCATTTCTTGCGGGAGCCCGACGTGCAGGGCGTCGCCGTCTCCGACTGCAATAAGTCAGGGTCGGATTATCCGCAATGGAGTACACATGAGTTCTGTAATTCCGTCCAGAAACTGCTCGGCGTCAGCAGCGGTTGGGATTGGCTCAGCCCCGATCAGCCGATTCGTTTGTCCCATTCGCTCGCGGTGACGGGCGGCGTCGCCGGGCGCGAACCTTGCCAGAAAATTGTGGATGGCTATTATGGCACGCAGCAGCGCTCCGGTCAGTATTCAGGCTGTGCAGCCTACACTGACTTCCGCGAGTTGCTGGAAAAACAGAAAGATCTCGACGCGGTCGTTGTCTGTACGACCGACAACCTGCACGCGTCCGTCTCCGCGGCGGCAATGAAGAAAGGCAAGCATGTCTTCTGCCAGAAGCCTCTGACGCACACCATCTACGAGGCGCGGCGCATTGCCGAGATCGCCAAGGAAACCGGCGTCGCTACTCAGATCGCAGTGGCCAACCAGGCATCTGAAGCGACACGCTTGCTCTGTGAATGGATTTGGAACGGCGCCATTGGCCCCGTGCGTCAAGTTCAGAATTGGTCGAGCCGTCCTTTCTGGCCCCAGGGCCTCGAGCGCCCCAAGGAAACTGAGCCCGTGCCCGAGGGTTTGGACTGGAACCTCTGGCTCGGCCCTGCGCCGGAGCGCCCCTTCAACCACGCATACCTGCCGTTTGTGTGGCGCGGGTGGACCGACTTCGGTTGCGGTGCGCTGGGCGATATGGGTTCCTACAGCTTCGACACAATCTTTCGCGTCTTGAAACTCGAAGCGCCCGTGAGTGTGGAGTCAAGTTCCAGCGACCGCTACGACGAGACTTACCCGCTGGCCTCGATCGTCCGCTATAACTTCCCCGCCCGCGGCGACATGCCGCCGGTTAACTTCACGTGGTATGACGGAGGTCTAAAACCGGCGCGTCCCGCCGAACTGGAAGAAAACCGTCCCCTGAAGGGAGACGGCGAAGAAGATGAAGGGCTGCTCTTCATTGGGGACCGCGGCAAGATTCTCTGCAGCTTCAACGGCGCCAATCCCAAGCTGATTCCCCAATCAAAGATGGATACCTATAAGCAGCCGCCGAAGACTCTGCCGCGCTCGCCCGGAAACGAGCGCGAATGGCTCGACGCCTGCAAAGGCGGCAAGGTAAAGCCTGGCGGGAACTTCGAGTTTGAGGGTCTCGTCACCGAGACGCTGCTCCTCGGAAACGTCGCGTCTCGCATGGGACAGACGCTTACGTGGGATCGCTCCACCCTGAGCGTGAACTCCGAGGTCGCTCAGAAGTATGTCAAGCCGGAACGCCGCAGTGGATGGGAGCTCTAGCGAACACGCTGCTGAAAATAGGAGGCGTCAATGTCACCGATTTCGAGAAGAGACTTTCTGAAGACTGCGGCAGCATATACGACTGCGGCCGGACTTCTTTCTGCGGGCGCGCTCGATCTTCGCGCCAATCCCTTGGGCCTGCCCATCGGATGTCAGACCTGGCCGGTCAGAAAAATGATCGAGCAGGACTTTCCCGGCACGATCAAGGTGCTGGCTGGCGCTGGATTTCAGATGATCGAGCTGTGCTCGCCGGTAGGCTACGCCGACAACGGTTTCGCCGGCCTCGCCAAATATAAGGGCAGCGAACTGCGCAAGATTCTGAGCGACGCGGGTGTCGGTTGTCATCAGTTCCCACTTCGGCATCGATGAACTGAGAAAGGATCAGCCGGCCGCGATTGCCTGGGCGAAAGATGTTGGCCTCACTCAAATGCTGGTGCCCAGCCTCGACGGGCCGAAGAACCCGACCATGGATGACGTGAAGCGAGCCGCCGACGAATACAACAAGATGGGCGAGCAAGCCGCCAAGGCCGGCATCCAACAGGGACTTCACAATGAAACCTTCGAGCTCTCGACGGTGGACGGCAAGCGCACCTACGACATGCTGTTCGAGCTCCTCGATCCAAAGCTGGTGAAGTTCCAGTTCCAGGTTTCCACCATCAGCAGCGGCTACGATGCCGCCGAGTATTTCACGAAGTATCCCGGCCGCTTCATTTCCATGCACGTGCAAGGCTGGTCGGCGGAGACCAAGAAAATCGTGCCGGTGGGGCAGGGCTCGCTCGACTGGAAGAAAATCTTTACCGCCGCGAAAACCGGCGGCATCAAGAATTACTTCGTCGAAATGAACCTGGAAATGATGAAAGCCAGCGTTCCGTACCTTCGCAATCTGCAGGTCTGACGGTATTAGGTTCTGCGAACCTGCTGGGCTATTTTTGTGGGGCGTGCAGGCTTGCTAGGGTTTCCAATCCAAAAGATACGCCGAGAAACCCGTGGGACGCACGACGTCGAACTGCAAATGCATTGGCGGTTCGGATTGGCTGAATGCCAGTTCCAACTTCGTCTCACTGCCCGGCGCGGCGTCTGGTATTTCCACTTCCTGTCGCTCCACCGGAATGTTGCCCTGGCCGAAGAACAGACCTCGCAGCTTGTACCCGCGGAGTGTGTACATCGGAAGATCGCCGCGGGTTCTGATCAGAATGTGAAACTTGTTCCGGTCGTGTTCGCACCGTGAGCGATTCAATCGGGCTGGACTCGCTCCGGAGAAGGTCATACGACGTCTTACGCGCGCCATACACATCAACCACGCCGTGCACCCGCTGCTGCAACACACCCATACCACGATCGCCCATATGCGTGCGGTAGTCGTTGTAGCAGAAGAAAATAGCTCCGGCGACAAAATCCTTCGAGCGAAACGCCGCGTCATGTGAGCGCAGAATCTCCATTCTTTGCTCGTCGCCTTCCGGACGGTCGGGCGTGCAGGCACAATATCCGTATTCGGAAATCACAACCGGTTTGCCGGGAAACGCCGCGTGAATCTCATCGAGATAACGCGCGGCATCCACCGCCGTTCCCGGGGCCCAGGTCCCGAAGTATTCGTTGGCCTCGATAAAATCCATCGGTCCAGCGGCATCGCGCTGTGGCGTGCTGCCGAGCGAGTTCGAAGCGTAAGAGTAAAGACGGCTCGGGTCGAGCCGCTTGGCCTCCTCCAGCAAGCGCTTCGCAAACTCGTACGCGGGCGGATTCTGTCCTCCGATCTCATTGCACAGTCCCCACACGACAACCGATGGATGATTAAAGTCCCGAGCAATCAATCTCGCGCAGTTGCTCGATGGCGTTTTGCATGATGTCAGCGGTGGGCTCGCCAGTCATGCCTGCGAAGGTGTCCGGTCCCCAGGCCGGAACCTCGGTTTGCATGAGAATGCCGTGCCGGTCGCAGTAGTCCAGAACCCGTTTGTCCTGAGGCCAATGTACGCGGGTGAAGACACAATTCAAATGTTTCAAGTCCGCATGGTCGTGAGTAATCCACTCGGTTGGTTCAGACATGCCGAACTGCGGATTGCTCCCGGCCATGCGTTCTACGCCCATGAGGCGCACGCGTTCGCCATTGAGGAAGAACGCACCATCCCGGATCTCAAGCTTGCGTACGCCGAAGTTCGTTGTGAAGGTGTGTTCGTGGCGTCCATCTCCGATTGAAAACTCGAGGCGGTAGAGATGCGGACGATCAAAATGCCACAGCCTGGCCTCAAGCAATGTCGCCTGAAGCGTGACGGTTTCAACCCCGCCCGCTTTGACGGAAAGAGTTTTGTTCGCTGAACCCGTCAAAATGGGCTGAGACTCCGCGTCTCCATCGAGCAGGACCCGGAAGGAAGCTTTGCCGCTCCAGGTTGCCGCACTTGTGTTTCGGATGTACGCGGTGATCGTGAGTTTCCCTTGTCTCGGCTGGAGAGATCGGGCACGGCGTCGACATCCACGCGTTCCACAAATGTTTTTGGAGTGATGAGAAGCTGCACCGGCCGGTAAATTCCTCCATCATTTGCCCAGTCGCTCGACTGTCCGCGAGGCACCATATGCTGGTTGAAGGCATTGTCGACGCGGACGGCGATGGTATTGCTTTGGTCCCAATGTAAAAGACTCGTGATGTCGAGCGTGAATGCGGTGTAGCCCTTGCGCAGGTGCTCTCCCGCGAGCTTGCCATTGATCCAGACAGTAGCGGTGTGGAAGACCGCTTCGAACTCCACACGCACGGTGTGCTCCTGCTCGCCGTTAACAGCAGTCATTCGAGGCCGATCGAACGTCCGCCAATACCACGCGACGCCGCGATAAGCGGTGAGCGGAGTTTCTACCTGCCACGTATGAGGAACGGTGACGGTTCTCCAGCCTTCACCGGAGGCGCTCCCACTCTGCCAGTTGTTCTTGACGCCACGATCGTCAGGATCCGTGCGGAATAGCCAGTGCCCGCAAAGGCTGGCATATTCTGTGACGCAAGGCTGAGCGCGGGTTTCGCTCGCCTGTGACTTGGACGCGGCGAGTGCTCCAGCAATTGCGCCGGCGGACCTGGTGATAAATTTGCGACGCGAAGACATGCGAGCGTTAGTGTGGATTCGGCCCACGAGTTAGTCAAACGAAAAAAGCGTCATGGATGAGTTGAGTTATGCTGGATCGAGAGTCGAGAGGACACAGGAATGAAGCGAACGATCTTGAGGGCGCGAATCTTCGCGGTGGCAATCATCCTGCTATTGGTTGCGCCGTTTGGTCTGACTCAATCGGCGCCATCGAACGCAGACGTCGAGAAACGCGTCGATTCACTGCTGAGCCAGATGACGCTCGACGAAAAGATCGAAATGATCGGCGGCATCAACGATTTCTTCACGCGTCCGATTCCTCGACTCGGCATTCCTTCCTTGAAAATGTCTGATGGACCCATGGGTGTTCACGACTATGGGTTGACCACTGCCTATCCGGCGGGCATCGCCCTCGCCGCATCCTGGGATGTCGATCTGGCCAAGCGTTTCGGCGTCGCCATGGGGCAGGATGCGCGCGCCCATGGAGTCCATTTCATTCTTGGCCCCGGCGTGAACATTTATCGCGCGCCGATGAACGGCCGCAACTTCGAGTACTTCGGCGAGGATCCATTTCTGGCCTCAAGAATGTCGGTCGCCGTGATCCAAGGAATGCAGTCACAACGCGTGATCGCGACCGCCAAGCACTTTGCTGGAAATAATTCAGAGTTCGCGCGCATGACTCTCAGTTCCGACATCGATGAAAGAACGCTGCGCGAAATCTATTTGCCTGCATTCGAAGCATCGGTGAAGGAGGGACATGTGGGCGCCGTGATGGATGCCTACAACCTCGTGAATGGAATCTACATGACCCAGAATGCCTACCTGAACAACGAGATCCTCAAGAAAGAATGGAAATTCGACGGCATTGACATGTCGGATTGGGGTGGCACGCACGACGCTGTGGCGGCAGCCAACGGTGGGCTTGATCTGGAAATGCCTTCGCCCACGTTCATGAATCGCGATGCACTGTTGCCCGCGCTCAAGGACGGCAGGATCTCGGTGGCGACCATCGACGATAAGGTCCGAAGAATCCTGCGCACGGCGATTGCGTTCGGGTTCTTCGACCAACCGCAGACCGATATCGGCATCCCAACCTACAGCCAGGAAGGGCGGCAGGCTGCGCTCGAAGTGGCCCGCGGCAGCATGGTGCTGCTGAAGAATTCAGGCAATCTGCTTCCGCTCGACGAAAACAAAGTGAAGACCATTGCCGTCATCGGCCCCGACGCCTATCCCGCGGTGATTAGCGGAGGTGGGAGCGCAGAAAGCAAGCCATTCAACAGCGTTAGCTGTCTGGAAGGCATCAGCAATCGCTTGGGGAGGAAGGCTAAGGTTTTGTACGCGGTCGACGTTCCTCCTCTCGATGAAGTGTTTGAAAACTCGGAGTTTGTTACGGCGCCGAACGGCGAGGCTGGTCTCAAGGGAGAATATTTCAGCAATGAAGAACTGAAAGGGACGCCCGCGCTCGTGCGTACCGACAAACACGTGCACTTTGACTGGGGAGAAGGAAGTTTTGCTCCGGGCGAGCCGGTGGACCATTTCGCGATTCGCTGGACGGGCTATTACGTGCCGAAGGAGACCGGGGATTATAAGTTCTACACCTCCGCCGATGACGGAGTGCGATTGTATGTCGGAGATGACATCGCAATCGATGACTGGCTACCTCATTCTCAGACCCTCGACATCGCTTCGCGGCATCTCGAGGCTGGACAGCCGTACAAGATCCGCCTCGAGTACTTCGACTCGGTGAGCACCGCGATCGTTGGTTTCGGTGTGGCTCGGGCCGAGGCCTACGTTGGCCGCGACACCAAGCCACTGGCCGCGAACGCCGACGCGGTGATCATTTGCGTGGGCTTCGATCCCAAGACCGAGGGTGAAGGTTTCGACCGACCGTTCCAACTTCCCGGCGGACAGGACGAACTCATTCGACAAATCAGCGCGGTCAACAAGAACGTGATTGTTGTGGTGACGGCCGGTGGCAATGTGGATATGACGCGCTGGATTGATAGCGTTCCCGCGATTCTGCACGCGTGGTATCCGGGACAGGAGGGCGGCACAGCGCTGGCACAAATTCTTTTTGGCGATACTAGCCCGTCAGGCAAGTTGCCCGCATCGTTTGAGCGGCGCTGGGAAGATAACCCCACGTTTCACAGCTACTATCCGGATAAGGGCGGCGACCGGGTAACCTACTCGGAAGGCGTGTTCGTGGGATATCGCGGCTTTGATCGATCCGCCACCAAGCCGCTATTCGCCTTCGGTTATGGTCTTTCCTACTCGACGTTCGCGTACAGCAAATTGTCGGTGACGCCGCAGTCCGGGAACCTGAATGAGCCTGTTTCCGTTTCGTTCGACGTGAAGAACACGGGTCGTCGCGTGGCGGCGGAAGTGACGGAGTTGTACGTCGGCGATTCCCATGCCAGCGTTCCGCGGCCCGCCAAAGAATTGAAGGGATTTGCCAAGGTAGATCTCAAGCCGGGCGAAGCCCGGCGCGTCACTCTCACGCTTGATCGCAGGGCGTTTTCCTTTTACGACGTCACGAAGAAGGATTGGAGTGCAGAGCCGGGAGATTTCACAATTCTCGTCGGGGGCTCCTCCGACAATATCCAACTGCGGAGCATGTTCACGTTGGCTCACTAACTCATTTTCTGTAAGTCGTTGAGTCTTCGTGGAAGTCATTGAAAAGTCGTAGGAGAGCTCGGTGAGCTCCAGGACGCGCTTTCTTGCGGCGGACGAAGTATTCGTCGTCCGCGGAGTCGATCGTCGCAGTAAGGGCCGTTTCCGGCCCCGCAAAGTGCATTGTAAGCGAGCAGCGAGAGTACTTTTTGCTTCGAAGGACCGTCGGCAGGAGAGCGGTTTTGTCATCATACCAAAATGTACGTACAATGTCGTACTGATATTAGGAGATCGGTAACTTCTTCGGACGCTAAAGCGCAGGTATGGAATGACTTAGCCCGAAGCTGAAGCCCCGCCAGTCAATAAAACAGAGATTACTTCCATTTAAACGTTACGACTGCCCCCGCCGGCAGAGTGTAGTTGAAGGTCTGTCCCTTGGAACTGACGGTGAAGGTGGTGGTGCTGCTGCCCGAGTTCAGGGCGAAGAGAACAATCGAGCCGTCGGGATTCTGGAATGCGACATCCTCAATGCTGCCCGCTCCAAAGGTGTTCGAACTGATCCGGTGAGCGCCCGGCACCACGAATTTTCCCAGGTGTCCCAGGATGTAGTACTCCACGTTAAACGTGATATTCGCCGGCGAGACGCTGTCGTCGATGGTCACAACCCCGCGGCAGTTGGAACAGGTGCCGTTCTTCGGGCCGGAGTTCTGATCGAGAGCCAGGTTCCACAGCGAAACGCTGCGGGCCCAGTTGAGCGTGGCGCCGATCAGCAAGTGCTCCGCATTCCATACCAGATCGCTGGCGAAGGTGCTCGAGGTAATGCCTGAGCATTCCGTGAACCAGATGTCCTTGGCGGGAAACGCTGACTTCACTGTTGACTGCGCGCTGGGATCGCCCGCGTAACAGTGAAACGAACTTCCGGCGACGAACTGCGTGGCGGAACTGCCGAGCACCGACTCCGGATAGGCGGTGTTGTCCCAATTGTGTTCGTAGCCGAAGATCTTCACGTTTCCCAATCCCGCCGCGCTCAGGGCGGGTCCGAGGTTGTTCGCGATAAATGTGGACTCGTCGTTCGCAGCGAGATATTCGGACGGGTATCCCGTGGTTGAGTAGAGCGGCTCGTTCTGCACCGACACCGCATAGATCGGGATGCCTTGCTGCTGGTACGCCTGCGTGAAATCGACGAAATACTGCGCCAGGCCTGAGAAGTAAGCCGTGTTCATGTTCCCGCCATTCATCGTTCCGGTGGTTTTCATCCAGGCGGGAGGACTCCATGGCAGCGCGACCACCTTAAGATTCGGATTGATGGAGATCGCTCGCTTCACCAGCGGAATGACGTAAGCCGTATCGTGGGCGATGGAAAATTTGGTGAGATTGGGATCCGTCTGGCCCGCGGGCATATCGTCGTAACTATAGTTGCCGCTGGTCGAGAAGTCGGTTGCGCCCATCGGCTGTCGCAGAAAACTGATGCCGATGCCGCCACTCGGGCTGAAAAGTTGCTGCATCAGTGTGGTCTGCTGCGTGGCCGTGAGCTTGTTCCATATCAACCAGGCGGATGAATCGGTCAGCGAACCACCGAACCCATCCATCTGTTGATACTGGGTCGTCGCATTCACGGTGACGACGAGACTGCTCGAACTTCCGCCGGATGCGAAAGTGACGCTGGACTGCGCTTGCAGGAGCATGGCCTGGTCGCCGGTGGTTTCGACGACCTGCACACTGGGCCCCGGGATTAACGTTTGCGTCGTAGTGGTCGAGCTTGGGCAACCATTCAGCAAAAGGCAGGCGGCGAATATCAATGAAACGGGGAAGAGTCTGGACATCGTTGGTCACACAGTCTGGCAGGGGAATTCGAACCTACGCAACAAAATCTGGACGTGCCCCAATCGATCCCTTTGTTCGCCCGGTTCCCGGCAATCGGTCTAGCTGACAAGAATCTCATGCCTGTCAAATCGCCTAATCGTCTCTTCCCGGCAAAAGTCAAAAGCTATGTCTGCCCGTTGCCTCAATGCGATTGCCGCAAGAGTCTGACCTTTCCCCCGCCGCCGGTTTGGGCTACCCTAAGCGAACGTGGGATCGGCGGACCGTCGGCGAACGCAGCCTGCAGCTGGATGCCACATTTCAAAGACATGGCGAAATCGAAGGCCGAAGGAAAAACTATGCGGGCACGTAGCGTCGGGCGATTCGCACAGGTGTTGAGGCCGCTCGCACTGTCGGCGTTAGTAGCGAGCGCGCCCGGTGTCATAGTTCATGGGCAAGTTGCACCCACAGCGAGGCCCTTGCCTGTTCTTACGCACGCCGATCAGGTTCGCAGTTTAAGCCCTGAACAAGCAGGTCTTGGCTATCCGGTGCTTATTCGGGGCGTGATCACGATGGATGCTCCGTCGCCGGACTTCATCGTTCAGGATGCAACGGCAGGAATCTATGTGGAGGGCAGCGTCTCGCCGAAGTATCCCCACATCCTCAGCCAGCTTGTCGAGGTTGAAGGAGTGACCGGGCCGGGCAAGTTCGCTCCTGTAATCCGCGAGACAAAGTTGCGCGTGCTGGGCGAAGGAATGCTTCCCAAACCGCAGCTCTTTTCGCTCTCTGAACTCGCGAACGGTCAGCAGGACAGCCAGTGGGCACAAGTGAGGGGAATTGTCCGGTCCGCGGCCGTCGACCGAACATCCTGGCGCGAGCCCGCGCTGGCCATGCGGATTGCATCCGAAGGGGGCGAATTCCATGTCCGCGTGCCGATTGCGCACGAGCAGGATTTCTCTTCATGGGTCGACAGCGAAGTCTTGATCGAAGGTGTCTGTGGCAGCTTGTACAACACGAACCGGCAACTGACGGGCATTCTGTTCTACGTTCCTCGCTTGAGCTTTCTGACAGTAGAAGCGCCGGCCACTGAAGTTCCGCTGTCGGCGTTGTTGCGGTTTTCGCCGGCGGAGGGCACCCGGCACCGGGTGCGAGTGCGCGGCACCGTCGGCTACCAACAGCAGGGCAAGGCACTCTTTCTGCAGAGTCAAGGCAAGGGTCTGCGCGTGCTTACGGAGCAGAGCACGGCTGTCGAGATCGGAGACCTCGTCGAAGTGCTCGGATTTCCCGCCATGGGGGACTCCGCGCCGATGATCGAGGACGCCGCATTTCATCGTTTAGGCCACGAGAATATACCGCAGCCCGTGAAACTTGATCTCGGTGCGCCGTGGGAACAATTCGACGGTGCCGTCGTGACCACCGACGCAAAGCTGCTGAACCGCCAAGAAGAGCCCGATGGACTGAGGCTCACGCTCCAGCACGGCGATATGTTCTTTGACGCAGACGTTGCCGCCGGCGCTGCCGCCCAACGCATGCGGTCCATCCCCCTGAATAGTGAAGTGCAACTCACCGGAATCTGTTTGGTTCGAAGTGGAGGGTTGTGGCAGATTCCGCAATCGATTCGCATGCTGCTGCGCCTGCCGCAGGATGTCGTCGTACTCAAGACTCCATCCTGGTGGACTTCGCGTCACACCCTCTGGCTGCTGGGCATTACCGGGAGTGTTCTGCTTGCTGTCTTGGTGTGGGTGGTCGTGCTGGGGCGGCGATTGCGGGAGCAGATGGCCGTGATTCGCCAGAAGCGGCACAGCAGCGCGGTACTCGAAGAGCGCAACCGCATTGCCCGCGAGCTGCACGACACACTGGAACAGGAACTCGCCGGAATCACCATGCAACTGGATCTGGCGGTCGATTGTTTTCAGCAGGCGCCGGCCGTCGCCCAGCACGCGTTGGAAACGGCGCGCGACATGAGCCGCCACAGCATGGTCGAGGCGCGCCGTTCAGTGTGGGACTTGCGCTGCCAACTGCTGGAAAATGGAGATCTCGTATCTGCGTTATCGCAGATCGTCGAGCCACTCGTCCCGCGTGAGCAGGCGAAAGCCGACTTCAAGATCCAAGGCAGCCCAGTTCGACTCCCCGCGCCCGTAGAGATGAACCTGCTCCGCATCGGGCAGGAAGCCGTGGCTAACGCGGTGAAGCATGGTCGTGCCCGGCATGTTTTTATCGAGTTGCGGTTCGAGCCGGCTTCGGTTTGTCTCACCGTGAGCGATGATGGTGATGGCTTTGCTGCCGCTCAGCCGTCGCCCACGGGACATTTCGGGCTACTCGATATGCGCGAGCGCGCGCAATCAATGGGCAGCCACTTGAGGATCGAGAGCGAGCCCGGTCACGGCACGCGCATCGCTGTGGAGGTTCTCCTCCATCCCCGAGAAGGGCATCCCGCAGAAGGGATTGATGAAGAACTCAAAGCCAATTCGTATTCTGGTCGTTGACGACCACTTCATGGTGCGCATGGGCCTCTCCGCGTCGTTGAACGTGGAGGCCGATATGGAAGTCGTCGCCGAAGCGGGCAACGGCAACGCCGCCCTCGAGGCTTACCGCAAACACCGTCCCAGCCTGGTGATGATGGACCTGCGGCTGCCGGGAATGAGCGGTACGGAGTGTACAGCCGCGATCCTTCTGGAATTCCCCGACGCGCGCATACTCATGCTTTCAACCCATTCCGGCGAAGAAGAAATTTACCGCGCGTTGCAAGCCGGAGCCAAGGGATACATCGTCAAAAGCATTATTCGGGAGGAACTGCTGCGTGCCGTGCGAGAGGTGCACCAAGGGCGGCAATATGTGGATCCTGTCGTGGCTTCGCACCTGGCCGAGCGCCGGTCGCATCGTGCCTTGAGCGCCCGCGAAGTGGAGGTGCTGCGGATGGTGGCTAAGGGATTGGGGAACAAGGAGATTGCGACTGCGCTGAGTATCGCCGAAGTGACGGTGAAACTACATGTGAGTCATGTCCTGGAAAAGCTGAGTGTGAAAGATCGTACGCAGGCCGCGACGGTAGCTCTGCAACGCGGCATTATCTCGCTAGAGTGAAGAAACGTAATCGTTTACGGTGTCTTAGCTGTACGAAAGTATAATTGACACCCCCTCCGGATTATTTTCTATTAGTACGTTTGCATTAGCTTTTCGTCCTGAAAATGCTGATGTGCGGCGGCTAAATCGATTTTCGATTCAGCCCTCTGTTGTGTCTCTATAGCAGTTGAACCGGCAAGCACTTCCCGGAGGCAGTTCCATGACGAACTTGCGGCGATGGGTTCTACCCTTCTTCCTGGTTTTGGCGAGCGCGGCCTGCTTCGCGCAGAGCACGAACTCCGGCGATATTCGCGGCAGCGTAACCGACTCATCCGGAGCGCTGATTCCCGGAGTTAAGATCACGGTCCTGGATATCGAAACAGGTGTAGCGAAAGAATTCACAACCAATCAGGACGGCCTCTACGACACGTCTTCAATCGTGACCGGAAGCTACCAGCTTACGTTCACCAAGGATGGTTTCGAACGACTGGTGCGCGGTCCCGTCACCGTGCAGGTCGGCTTCACCACAGTGAATGCCGAGTTGGTGGTCGGTGCTGCGACACAATCGGTATCGGTCACCGCGGACGTGCCTCTGCTGCAGACCGAGACCATGGAGCAGAGCACCACGCTTGAGTCCAAGTCGATGTCGCAGTTGCCCCAGGTCACTCAGGATTGGGAGAATTTTATGATCCTGATCCCGGGCGCCACTGGCACACCCGGTGGCAGCCAGGGTTCGTCCAATCCTGGTCAGGAAGTGGCGATCAACGGCAACCTGCCTTACAGCAACATCCTTGCGGATGGAGCGTCGACCACGCTCTCCCATAGCCAGAACGCCAATCCGGCAGTTTTTGAGACCGTCTCCGAACTCCAAATCAACACCTCGGCATTTTCGGCGCAGTATGGCGTTGGTGGCGTCATCTTCAACCAGATCTCGAAGGGCGGCACGAACAAGTTCCACGGATCGGCCTACGAGTACTTCCAGAACGACGCGTTGACGGCACACTCTCCATTTACGACGGGACCGATTCCGTTCCTGCGCTACAACAACTTCGGTTTCTCCATCGGCGGCCCGATCTTGAAGAAGAAGATGTTCTTCTACTTCGACTACGACCAGATCGTCGAGCCACGGCAACAGTACCGCTACGAATAGCGTTCCAACCACTGCGGTGCTGGCCGGAGACTTTAACACCCAGGCGCAGACCATCTTCGATCCGACCACGCAGACCATCGCGTACGATCCCTAAGCCACAACCCTTACCCGGTCCGGCAGAGCTTTGCCAGCGAATATCCTGCGCTGGAAACGCCATTCCCACGGCTCTGTTCGATCAAGTCGCTGCCAAGTAGCAGGCGTTTTACCCGACTCCGTCAAGCCATATCGCTGGAGGTCAGTTTGTTGCTCCGAACGGTGTTAACGGTGAGGGAGTACCCCAAAATAACTTCTACTCCAGCCAGCAGCAATCCGCGCCGTACAGAAAGTTTTTCGGCCGGTTGGATTACGACATCACGCAGAACCACCGCCTGACCATGTCCGATACGCAGAGCGACACTCCGCAGATGTACCCAAGCAACGTGTTCGCCTGTCCCATTAGTTGCCAGACAGGCGACGTGGACAACAACAACGCCCAGGTCACGGAAGTGTGGAACATCAGCCCGCGCACCATCAACGAGGCCCGGATCGGCTTCACCAGTCAGTTGAACTTTTTTAAGGACCTCGCGCTGAATCGAGGGTATGCCAGCCAACTGGGATGGCAGTTTGCCAAGGCAGATGACTTCCCGGCGATCAACTTCACCGGAGGCTCGTATCCGTATGCATGGATCGACCCCAGTTCCAACTCGGTGTACAAGGAGTTCACCTGGGATCCTTCCGACGTTGTGACGATGATTCGCGGCAAGCACATCCTGCACTTCGGCGGAGAACTCCTGGCCTACCAGAACAACTCGACGGCCTGGGGCAACACAAACGCTGGTACTTTCTCCTTCACGGGCAACTACACGCAACAATGGGCACTCGACGCGAACGGGGTTGCCGGGCCAGTCGCAGGAACGGGCATGGAGTATGCCGACTTCCTGCTGGGCTATGCACAAAGTTGGAACGCGGGTATCTCGCCCGAGTATGGGGCGCGGCTGAAGACGCCACAGGTTTTCGTTCAGGACGACTGGAAGGTGCGTCCGAATCTCACCCTGAATCTTGGTCTTCGCTACCAGATCAACCATGGCTGGAACGAAGTCCACCAGAATATGTCCAGCTTCGACCCAACCGTGCTGAACCCAGCGAACAATTCCTTGGGAGCTTATTGGTTCGGTCCCACCAAGGCCAACGGTCGCACCTCCCTCCAGGCGAATACCTTCAACACGTGGCAGCCGCGCTTAGGCCTAGCTTGGGCTATCGATCCGAAGACCACCCTCCGCGGCGGATTTGGAGTCTACTCCTACACCTGGAGCCTGGATACCTACGGCGGAAACAATACGAACTACGGAATGGGAGCGCGGTCAGTTCGTCCGGTAGCTGCTCCGACCAGACCAGTGGCGTCACCCCAATCACAAAGCTCGATGGAACGGGCAACAACTTTGGAACGGCTGCTGCGCTGCCGTTTGTTTCGGCATCGACCGCTCCCGATGCGTACAACGGCCAAGAGTGGGCTACATCCAATATCACACTCCCGTACCCAGAATTCTGCAATGGAACATGTCGGTGCAGCGTGCGTTCGCCACGAATTATGTCGTGGAAGTTGCCTATGTGGCGAGCCACGGGTCGAACCTGAATTTCCCTACGGATCTCAACCAGATACCGCAGCAGTATCTATCGCCCAACGATTCGCCGCAATTTCGCCCCTATCCGAACTTCAGGAGCATCCCGGGAAGCACGAATAATGCCGTTTCCAACTACAACTCACTGCAGGCGTCGATCACCAAGCGCATGACGAACGGACTGAGCCTCAGCTTCAACTATGTCTGGTCGCATATGCTCGACGACATGGATTCTTCGGGCTGGGGAAGCCGCGCGGGTCCGCAGGATTTTCAGATTGCCAACAATCCCGCGGCGAACTACAGCAACTCCAATTTCGATGTCCGCAATGCTTTCAAGGGCTACGCGGTCTATCAACTTCCCTTCGGCAGAGGCAAAAGGCTGCTGAACAACAATGCGCTGCTCGACGCATTGGTTGGAGGCTGGCAGATTTCCGGGACACTGGTTCTTTCAACCGGAAATCCGTTTACCGTGATTAATTCCCAGAACAATACCTATGCGCAGGCGGGCACCTTCATATCCCCAATCGCGTTCCAGGAGTGAGCACCAAGCCCGCGAACCAGAGCATCAAGAACTGGTTTAACCCGGCGGCATTCTCGCAGCCGGCGAATGGAACGTTTCGGCGACGTCCCCAGAAACAGCCTGTATGGGCCGGGACTCAACATCGTGAACCTGTCCGGCAGCAAGACCTTCTCGCTGCCGTGGGAGGGAATCCAGATCCAGATTCGCGCCGATGCTTCAAAACGCATTCAACCATCCCAACTACGGTGTGCCGGGCGATGTCAACCTCGGTGGCTCAGCTGGCCCCGGAACGCCCTACACGAGCGGCTCACCGTCCTCAACAATACGGACCGTTAATGGTCGCAACGTGCAGTTGGGGGCTCGCCTGACGTTCTAACTTTGATCGAGTTGTGCTTCCCCTGGAAGAGACGGCGATGTTCGCCGTCTCTTCATTTTTGCTCGTACTGTATGAATTAACCGACTATATAATCGTGGTGGTTCCGAATGATTGCGAAGCTTCGAATTGCCTTTCCGGGGCTCGTCCTGTGCTGGGCGTTGCGTTTTGTCTCTCTCAGGTCGACCGCAAGACAAACAGCAGGAGTTTGCGGCGCACATCCAAAAGGCGCAGGCTACCTCGATCAAAAGCAGCCCGCTCTGGCGATTCCGGAATTCCAGGCTGCGGTGGCCATCGATCCTACGAGTGTGGACGCGCAGGTCAATCTTGGCGTTCTGCTGTTCTTTCAGGGGAAGCCAGCCGAGTCCATTCCCCACTTTCGCGCCGCGCTCGAAAGGCAGCCCGGTCTGGCCAAGATTCAAGGCCTGCTGGGAATGGCCGAGAGCCGCACACTGGACTTTGCCAATGCGCGAAAGGATATGGAAGCCGCCTTTCCCGCGATCCAGGAGCAGCGCTTTCAGGTGCAACTTGGCTTGGAACTGGTCGGCCTCGATACCGAGAGCGGCGATTTAGAGAAGGCCGCCGCTGTCATCGCGCAGTTGCGCAAGGCCGATCCCGAGAACGCGGAGGTGCTGTATGCTGCCTACCGCACTTACACAGATCTCGCCGGCGAGTCGATGCTCGCCCTGTCGCTTGCGGCACCGGACTCGGCGCAAATGCACCAGCTGTTGGCTCACGAGGACTCCCGGCAGGGAAATACCAACGGCGCAATCTCCCAGTACCGGAAGGCTATCGCGATCAACCCGCATCTCCCCGGCATTCATTTCGAATTGGCTGAACTCCTGCATACCTCGAACGACGAGGCCGTGAAGAAGGAGGCCGAACAGGAATATCGTGCGGCGCTGCGAGAGGATCCGCAGGATGAGAAAGCCATCCTCCGGCTGGCGGAGCTTGACGCGCAGAAGGGGAATCGAGAGCAGTCGTATCAGGAATACACCAAAGCCGTCGCGCTGCAGCCCGCCGATGCCGATGCCAAGCTTGGGTTGGCGAAGACGCTCATCGGGATGGATCAATCGGACAAGGCGCTGGCTTTGCTCGAAGAGGCGGTGCAACTGGAGCCCACCAACGCCACGGCCCACTACCGCCTGGCGACGCTGTACAGGAAGATGGGGCGCCGGACGACGCCAAGCGAGAAATGGAGCTGTACAAGAAATTCAAGGAGATGAAAGAGAAGCTGAGCGCGCTGTATAAAGAATTGCAGGTCCAACCCAAGGAGATTCGTGCGGACGAGCCGGATGAACAGTAGGGTCGGAGCACGAGTCACGGTAGCAAGGCAGATGCAGTCGTGGGCATCTTTCCGTTGGTGCTTGGCTGTGTGCATTCTCTGCCTAAGCGCGGGGGCGATGGCACAGATGGGAACGTCGACGCCGCTGCCACCCTCAGAGCGTCAAAAGGCCGAGGCCGAGAGCAAGGTAACCGGGGCGCTCACCAACTTTCCGCATCTGGTCGACATCACGGAATCCACTGGAATTCGCTTCGAGCACCTGTCGAGTCCTGAGGCGAAGTTCATTGCCGAGTCCATGAGCGGAGGAGTCGCGCTGATCGATTACGACGGCGATGGCTGGCCGGACATTTATTTTACGAACGCGCAGAGCGTGGACATGGCTCTGCATGGCGTTAAAGCGCGCAGCGCGTTGTTTCACAACAACCACGACGGGACATTCACCGATGTCACCGACAAGGCAGGTGTGGGCTATCCCTGCTGGGCGATGGGGGCCGTGGTTGGCGACTACAACAATGACGGTTGGCCTGATCTGCTGGTGACCTGCTTGAATGGCGTCGTCCTCTATCGCAACAATGGCGATGGCACATTTACTGACGTGACCAAAGCCGCCGGACTGGCTAGCGATTCCGGATGGGCCACGGGCGCCGCCTTTGGGGATTATGACGTCGATGGCTCGGCCGATCTTTTTATTTCGCACTATGTGGATTTTCATCTGGACGATCTGCCTGTGTTCGGCTCCGGGAAGTCGTGCAAGTACCTGGGACTCGATGTGCAGTGCGGCCCGCGCGGGTTGAAGGGACTCCCCGACAATCTTTATCACAACAACGGGGACGGAACGTTTACTGACGTTGCGAAGAAGTCCGGCGTCGACGATCCGGAGCGCCGTTATGGCCTCACTGCTATCTGGTCGGATTTCGACAATGACGGAAAGCTCGATCTCTTCGTGACAAATGATGGCCAGGCAAACTATCTCTACCACGGCGACGGGGCTGGGAAATTCGAAGACGTTGCGCTTACTTCAGGGGTGGCCGCCAACGAAGACGGATTCGAACAGGCCAACATGGGAGTCGCTTTCGGCGACTATGCGCACACCGGGCGCATGTCGCTGCTGCTTTCACACTTCGACATTGAGTACGCCGCCCTCTATCGCAACGATGGAGGCATGAACTTCACCGATACCTCGATCGCTTCAGGCATCGCCCGGGGCACGCAGGGCTACGTGGGCTGGGGAGACGCGTTCGTCGACTTCGACAACGATGGTTGGCAGGATTTCTTTCTGGTGAACGGGCATGTGTATCCGCAGGTGGACAACGCCCACCGGGCCACGCGCTACCTCGAGCCGAAGCTGTTGTTTATCAATCAACGAAACGGAACCTTCAGGAATGTCAGCAAACTGGTTGGCGACGCGCTTCAGGTCGCACAGGTGAGCCGCGGGCTGGCGGTGGGCGATCTGTTTAACGACGGAAAGATGGAGGCGGTGATCGAGAATCTGGTGGGCAAGCCGATGATTTTGCGTCCCGAAGGTGGCCCGCAGAATCATTGGGTCAGTTTTCAACTGGAAGGTGTGAAGAGCAATCGCCTGGCTTTGAATGCGCGCGTGCGAGCCACGGCCGGGGACCTTATGCAACTGGGCGAGGTGGTCAGCGGTGGGAGCTACTTGTCGCAACACGATCTACGCATCCACTTCGGACTGGGCGCCCACGAGCGTCTCGATCAAGTGGAAGTCTTGTGGCCGAATGGGAAAAAAGAGACGCTCACCAATCTGCCTGCCGACCGATTCTATGTCGTGCGCGAAGGGCAGGGAGTCGTCTCCAGCAAACCGTCCGAGCATCGCGTGAAGCTTCCTTAATATGGCGATCGGGGCAGCCGCCAATCATTTGCGTGCAGTTCT
This sequence comes from uncultured Acidobacteriaceae bacterium, assembly GCA_963752175.1. Taxonomy (GTDB): domain Bacteria; phylum Acidobacteriota; class Terriglobia; order Terriglobales; family Acidobacteriaceae; genus Sulfotelmatobacter. The sequence goes on along the minus strand of CAVVXZ010000018.1, from coordinate 122,107 downwards.
GCTGCTGGCGCTGTTTGTTGCCGGAGTCGCTGCGGCTCGGGCACAAAACACGGGCCATCCCACGGAGTCTCCGCTGATGGGGCAAGTCCGTCAGGCGCTCAGCCTCGCCGAACACGGCGACCAGCAGGGTGCGATGAGTCTTACTCTGCGCTTACTTGAACAGCATCCGGATTTTGCGCCGGCTCTCAAGCTGAAGGGGATGTTGCTCGAGGAGGCCGGGCACACCTCGGAGGCAGCGATTGCCTATGAACAGGCTCTGAAGTTTGCTCCGAGCGATGGGGATCTTCTGCTCAAAGTAGGCATCGCCAAGCTGGCCACCGGACATAAAGAGGAAGCCCTCAAGCTGCTTGAGCACTGCGTCCGGATCATTCCTGGCGATGGAGATGCGCAGTTTTATCTTGCCCAGGCCTATCACCTGAATGGGCAGGACGAATTGGCACTGCGTGCGATTCGGCAGAGTTTGAAGGCCGAGCCTGACAATGTATCGGTATGGCAGAAATATGGAGAACTGCTGTGCGGCACCGGGGATTACTCCGAAGGGCTAAAGTGGCTGCTCAAGGCGCAGCATTCTGACGCGACGCTGCCGCGGATTGACTACGACATCGCCGCGGCAGACTACAAGATGATGGATCTCGCTGGTGCCTCGCAGTATGCCGCCCGCGCCGTTGAATCGCATCCCAACGATGTGATCGCTCTGCAACTCCTCGCTACCACGGAAGTGAAACTCGCCAAATGGCAAGAGGCCAAGAACGCATTCGAACGCGTCCTTGCGTTCAAGGCCGACGATGTCGAAGCGTTATTGGGGCTTGGTCAATGCGAACTGGAACTGAAGAACTACCCGGCTGCTGTTGATCGACTGCAATCCGTGTTACGGCTCGATCCAACGCGGCTGCTGGCGCATTTTTATCTGTCACGCGCTTATGCTGCGATGGGCCGGACGGAGGACGCGGAGCACGAGGCAGCGCTGCATCAGTTGATGATGGAACAGAGGACATTCGTGCGCTCGGCGGAAAGCGATGAACGCGAGAGTCCGATCAATGCGCAGGCCCGCCAATTGCTGATCGAGCATCGCGAGGCGGATGCGTTGCAGTTATATCGGGATCACTTCAAGGGCACGGCCGCGACTCCCGCGGATGCATATGTGTTCGTGGGAAAACTGTACCTGTTCATGGGAGAAACAGAGAATGGTGTGCGCAGTCTTCATCATGCGCTGGAGATTCAGCCGACGGTTCGGGGGGCGCACACCTATCAGGGAATCTTGGCGCTGAAACAGGGCGACCTGAAAGTGGCCGAGAGTGAGTTTCAGGCAGAACTGAAAAACGACTCGAATTATCAACTCGCGATTGCCGAGATGGGCGAGGTGCGGTACCACCAGGGGAACTATTCGGAGGCGGCGGAGCAACTGGCGAAATCCAGAACCATGACGCCCGAATTACTGTACATGCTTTGCGATTCTTACTTCCAGATCGGCAAGGTATCGGATGGTGACTTGACCGCCGAAACTGTTGCGGCGTACGGGAGAAACAATCCACGGATCATGAAAGACCTGATCGAGCTTCTGCGCCGCAATGGGCGAACCGACCTGGCGCAGCGTTTGTCGGCCAATATCGGACAACAGTGAAGCCTACGGCGCACTCTCTGTCACAGTGACAATCTGATCTGCTTTGATGTTTTTCAAAACCTGCTTGATGCCGCTTGGCCAAGTGAGTTCGATTGTGTCGGCCACACTGGCCGACCCCAGCCCGAAGTGCACGCGCTTATCGCTCGACGAATTGTAGCTGACTGCGGTTGTCGCCTGGTTGTACTGCGAGCCTAGAGAAGTTGTCAGTTTAACTTTCGTTCCCAGACCGTCGCGATTGGATTTGACGCCGACCAGCTTCAGAATGATCCAGTGGTTTGCGCTGCTGGAGCGATTCATCCAAATCTCAGGCGGACCGTTCAGCACCGTGACAACGACGTCGATCTTGCCGTCGTTGTTGAGGTCTCCGAAGGCTGCGCCGCGATGCGGAGCCGGAACTTGGAAGGATGCCCCGGCCTTGGCACTGAGATCCTCGAAACTTAAACCGCCTTTGTTGCGAAACACTCGATTGGGAAGCGGATAAGGGCGGTGCGCCAGTTCCATCGAGTTGTCGAGAATATCGGAGTTGGCGGTGAATAGATCCTTGTTCCCGTCGTTGTCGAAATCGAAAACGCCCACTCCCCAGGCGGTGGAGCGGCTGGTCAGCGCGCTCAATCCCGCGGTCGCGGTGACATCCTGAAACTGACCATCCCCCAGATTCTTGTAGAGAGGGAACCCCTCCCCGAACATCGCAGTTTCGAAAATATCCGGCTTTCCGTCGTTGTCGATGTCGCGGAAATCCGCGCCCATGCCGGCGATGGCGTTGCCGAATGCGTTATAAGCAACCCCGGCGAGCAGCGCGACGTTGGTGAAAGTTCCGTCCCGGTTGTTGTGGAGAAGATAGTTCTCGAAAGTGTCGTTCGACACGAAGATGTCGGTGAATCCATCGTTGTCGTAATCGGCGAACGCTAGACCCATCCCTTTGCCCACGTATTTGGAAACGTGGGACTGTTCTGAGACGTCGGTAAACGTGCCGTCGCCGTTGTTGCGATAGAGGATGTTGGGCGTTCCCAGAAAATCGACCGGGGAGCAATAAGCGGGAAGTCCCTGCTGGACGCAGGGAGTCGCTGTTTTGACACCATAGTTAAGGTAGTTCACGACGAAGAGGTCGAGCAGCCCATCGTTGTTGTAATCGAACCATCCTGCGGCCACGGACCATGCCTTGCCGAGTTTGGGAATCATGCCGCCGACGCCTGCCTTTTCGGTTACATCGGTGAACGTTCCGTCGCCGTTGTTATGGAAAAGCTGGTTGCGGTTGACGCCAGTCACGTAGAGGTCGACAAATCCATCATTGTCGTAGTCGCCCGCGGCCACCCCCATCGAATAGCCGATCCCTTGCAGACCAGCTTTCTCGGTTACATCGGTGAAGGTGCCATCCCCATTGTTGCGGAAGAGACGATTCCAGTAACTCGGATCAGTTTTTTCAAGCGTCGGGATGGCCGCGCCATTCGTGAAGAAGATGTCGAGTAGGCCGTCGTTGTTGTAGTCGAAGGCGGCGACCCCGCCCGCCATGGTTTCAAACGTATAGCGTTGGGGGCTGACGCTGTTCTTGAGTTTGAATTTGATCTTCGATTGCTCGATCACGTTTTCGAATTGGATCGCCGAAGCGGCCCGCACACCTGTCTTCTCGATAGCGGCCTTGTGCGTTGGGGGCTGGGCTAGCAGACTGGGAACGCTAGACAGCAGGGCCAGCAGAGCGACGATGTTCCTGTGACGGCTTTTCTCGAAGTTGGTCACGCGAGTCGACGGTTCACTGCTCCGTGACCTCGATCATGTTGTCATCGGCATTGCGGTCGATGAGCTTATTGTAGGGATCAATGCCCGCCAGGGTTGGCTTTTCGTCAACCACGACCACAAACGTCTTGTGGGGCTCGCTGATCTTTTCCTTCTTGAGGTAGAGCGGTTTTTCCTGATCTTTCTTGCCGCTAAAGACGCCGATCTCGATGTAGTCGGCGAGGGGCATGGGCGTTTCCGCACCGTTGCCGTCCGCTTGCATCTTGCGAGCCTCGACCTCAAGCGTGACCTTGTACTTTCCGTCTGGAGTTTTCTGCGACGTTGCAGTGACAGTTTTGTTGTCGTAGAGGACGATGCGGTTGAAGCCGTCGTCGACCAGATACTGGAGTTCCGGTGGAGTTTGGGCGCGGATGGCGTCCACCAGCATGCGAGTATCCGGGTAGGGATTGTTGATAGGCACGGAGGCCTGCGTACTGTTGTTGGCGTCGACCTGATTGTTGGCGTTGGCGTACTGGTATTGCATGAGGAAATTGTGGAGCGCGAGATTGAGCTTGTCTTCGCCGATGTAGTCGGCGAGGGTGTACAAAATCTGACCGCCCTTCTGGTACCAGACGTATTGCTCGCGCTGCACGAGAGCGAGTGGGGGCTCATGGCGAACCTCGCCGGCGCGTCCCCGCAAATACCCATCGAGTTCGTGGCGGAGAAAGCGGTGCATCAGATCGCGGCCGTACTTGTGCGCCATCACCTGCAGGGCGGAATACTCGGCCAGGCTCTCCGACATCATGTTGGAACCTTCGGCGTCGGCGCCGATGAGCTGGTGCGCCCACCATTGATGGCCGAGTTCGTGAGCAGTCACGAAGTAGGTGAAGTCGATGTCGGTCGGCTTGATGACGCGGCTGATAAAGCCGATGCCCTCAGAGTAAGGAATCGTGTTGGGAAACGATTGGGCGAAAGTGCGGTAGCGGGGAAACTCGAAGATGCGGTACTGCTTGAACTGGTAGGGGCTAAAGGTCTTTTGATAGTAGTCGAGGCCGGCGCGAGAACTGGCTAGCATGTCGTCAACGTCGTAGGTGTGTGCGGGGTCGTAGTAAACCTCGAGAGCGACGTCGCCGTTGGGGCCGTGGTACATCTCTTTCCGTGACTGATAGCGGGCAGAGATATAGGAGAAGAAATCCAGGATGTGCGTCGATCCCATGCTGTATTCGAAGTAGCGGCGACCGTTGTCCTGCCATTCGCGCTGGAGGTATCCCGGTGCTACTGCGATCTGGTCCGCCGATGTGCTGACTACGGTGTGATAGGTGACCCAGTCGGACTCTCCGCGGAAGAAGACGTTGTTCACGGCGTGCGCGGGATCGCCGCGGTGCGCCATCTCTTCGAGAGCCGGGAGATGCTCTTCGCGGCGGCGGCGTGGATCGTCGAGTTCGATGCCGGTGTTGTATCCGACGTAGGGGACGTAATCAGAGTCGAAAAAAGTGCCGTTATAGGCCAACTCGGGGAGTTCGTTCCCGTCGCGGAAGCCGCGGGTCTGGTGGCCCACGTTGCAAGTAAGGGTGACGGTCTGACCAGGAGCTAACGGCGGGTCAAGCGCATAGATCGAGTACATGTTGCGCGGCGCAGCACTGACGAGGTGGAATGTGCGGTCGAACTGGACGTTCGTGACCGACTGCTTCTGATCGGTGAGATGAATTTGTGCGATCGGCTGGTTGGTCTTGTTCTGCAGAGTCATCCGCACGCTTCCGTCGAAGGAGCGGCGCTCGGGATAGATATTGATGGTGGCATCGACGGCCGTGACTTTGGGCTGGTCCAGATTTTCGTACTTCTTGAACTGACGTTCGTAGTCAGCCTGAATGCCCCGGCGTGCTTTCGAATCGAGATATTCATTCAGGACGTGAGCATTGTAGAAGTACCAGGAGCCGGCTCCCACGGCGAGAAGAGCAAACAGCAGCGCGGCGGGAATGAGCCGCGGAGCACGCTGAAGGGCGAGACGGGTGCGGGCGCGAAACGAGTCCTCGGCTCCGCGGCGTGCGAGGGCGATGGAGACCACTCCTAACAAGGCACAAATCGCAAACCAATACGTAATCGACCAGAAAAGCGCCGGTACGAAGTGGCCGTAGCCGTTCATGTCTGAATAGGTATAGGCGGGAGTCTGGCCAATGAGGTAGAGCGTATTCTCCCAGCCGAAGTTGTAGAGAACCGGCATCAACACGAAGGCGCCCAACAGGATGGCGTAACCCACGAACTTGTTCGAGACCACGGTCTGGACAAACAGGGCGAGCAAGATGAAGGTAAGGACCTGCGGGAAGGTCACTACATAGAGCTCCTTGAGGTATTGCAGGAATTCGTAGTGGTAGTAGCCCGAGATGGTTTGCATGACAACGCCGATGAGCATGGCGAAGGCGAGGAGGATAAGTTCGACGACGACGATTGCCGTAAGGCGTGAGAACCAGTCGGTCGACTCACGCATGGGCAGAGCATCGTGGATGCCGTCGAAATGATTGTCGCGCTCGCGCCAGAGCAATTCAGCGGCATAGAGGCCCGCGACAATGAATAGGAAAAGAAGTGCGCTCCCTTCGACGGCTTGGACCATGAGGTAGGTGACCGGCCAAACGTTCCGCTCGGCGACGCGACCCGCGAAATAACCGTTGTTAATCCCGAAGGCGACGATGAGGGCGACGAGAGCCCAGAACGGAATGTCACGAAAAATACTCCGCATGCGGAGGCGCGAGAGTGAGAGATATTGAGCGAACGTGGTGGAGGCCGTAAAGGACTGATGGGCCAGGGGAAGTTGACCCGGTACGAGGGAGCGGACCGGCTGTGCCTCGGTGAGTTCCTGTTCCTTGGCTTTGGCGGCGCGGCGGCCCTGGGAGCGAGCCGTGAGCGCTTCCACAGACATGGGAAAGAGGGCCCAGACCGAAATCAGCGACACGACGCCAACTCCAATCCAGAGGAGACGGTTATAGAGGAACACTCCATTGAGAAGAGCGGGGGACCACGAGACGAATAGAGTATTTTTTTCGATCACTGTCCAATAGCGGGTGACATTGTTGAACAGCATGATGCCGATGGGATCGAAGATGCTGGACCAGAAACGTTCCAGAGAACGAGTGGCAACGAACACGGTCAAGCCGATGACGTAGATCATGAACAGAGCGACGCCCTGCAGATAAACGATGAAGATTTTGCGGGTGAGGGCGGAGACAGCGAAGAACAGGGAACCAATAAAGAAGATCTGAACGACGAGGATGGAGAGAAAAGGGTGAAGGTAGGCCCAGAGATGATTTGGGCCGATGCGAGTGTGGTCCGCCCAAGGTGCGAACGTGCCGAGGAACGTGCCGAAGATCATTCCGGAGAAGGCGAAGACAGTGGTGACGAAGGAACCGGCCCAGCGTCCGCCGAGGTAGGCGAACTTTGAGATGGGTTGGGTAAACAGGATCTGGTAGGTGTCGCGCTGGAAGTCGCGGAGAATCGAGGTACCGAAAATGGCGGCAATGACAATGATGCCGAAGAGCGCGGCGCCGATGTCGTTGAAAGCGTTCGCATATGCGGAATTGAGAAGGACCTTGCCGTTGCCGTTTCCGAGTGGGCCAAAACTTTCCGACGCCACGTTGAGGAATGAGAACACGAGCCAGAGCAGGAAATACATGTACGTGGAGAGGCTCTTGAAGCGGAACCTCAGCTCGAATGTGAAGAACTCCCAAAAGAGTGCCATGTCGGATTCCTCCAGTTTCGAGTCTTAATTCACCAGCGGACGCTTGGTCTGCTGCGATAGGTTGATGAAATACACGTCCTCCAAATCGGACTCGACAGGAATGAAACCGTCGCCGGGAGAGCTATCGGCGTACACGCGAACCTCGTGCCGTCCGCCGACCAAGTGAGTAGAGATCACATGCAGCGAGGTCTCGATTGCGCGCACTTCCTCACCGGTTGCGACTACCTTCGACCAAATCTTGCCGTTGAGGGCTGCGATGGTCTCGCTGGGCGCGCCCTCCAGCAACAGCTCACCGGAAGCGATGATCGCCATGCGGGGACAGAGCTGACGGACGTCGTCCACGATGTGAGTTGAAAGGATCACCGTGCGGTCACTGCCTAGAGACGAGAGTAGGTTTAGGAAGCGATTGCGCTCTGCGGGATCGAGCCCGGCCGTGGGTTCGTCGACAATGATGAGCCGCGGATTGCCCAGCAAGGCTTGCGCGATGCCGAAACGCTGCTTCATGCCACCAGAGTAAGTAGAGAGGGCCTTCTTGCGAGAGTCCCACAGATTGGTCTGCTGCAGTAGTGTGTCGACGGTTTCCTTGCGCTCTGACGAGGAGGTCATCCCTTTCATGACCGCGAGGTGATGAAGCATGTCGAGCGCGGAGATCTTGGGATACACGCCGAATTCCTGCGGCAGGTAGCCGAGGATGCGGCGCACTTGGTCTTTCTGACGCAACACGTCGATGCCGTCGAGGTTGACGGTGCCGGAGTCGGGATCCTGCAGCGTGGCGATGGTGCGCATTAGAGAACTTTTTCCGGCGCCGTTCGGTCCCACCAGGCCGAACATGCTGTTGCCAATGGAGAGTGAAAGGTTCTTGAGCGCCTTCACTCCATTCGGATACGTCTTGGAAAGACCGTTAATCGTGAGTGCCACGCTACCTCCGAAATTTGAGAATCGGTCTGGGAACCGCCCAGTCCGCTTTGTAAGCGAACATGGGGAGCTATTCTACTATCACTCGTGAGAGTTCAAGACCTTCTCCATGACAGCGGGCGTCGCTGCTACCTATCTTCTGGTCTCTCACCGCTGACGAAAACACCACCTTTATATGTATTGTGCTGTCCGGTAGTGGACAATTGGTTCCAGCAGTGGACACCGGTCGCCAACTGATCGCTCCGGGGAGCCTACCTATCTCACTGTCGATCCTAGACTTAGGCCATTCCGAGGTGTGGAAGGCGAGTTGCCATTGTTAGTCCGATGGATATCGCCCGCCCAGAATTCAAGCGTCAGAAACTACGCCGCCAGATCGTGTTAGCAGCCATCGGCATCGTGGTCATCGCTGCTTTGACAGTTGGTGTTTCGCGGTTGAGGCCGGCAGCACCTTCAGTCGAACGCGGAACGGTGTGGACCGACACCGTGAAACACGGCTCGATGCTGCGCCAGGTGCGAGGGCCGGGCTCGCTGGTTCCCAGCCAGGAAGCCGTTCGGCAGATTCCCGCTGAAACTGAGGCGACGGTGGTGCGCATCCGCATGCTGCCGGGTTCGCAGGTCAAAGCAGACGACATTCTTCTCGAGATGAGCAATCCTCAGGTGGAACAGGCGGCCGTGGACGCCGACCTGCAACTCAGGGCTGCGGAGGCCGAATATCAGAGCTTCAAGGTAAAGCTCGACAGCGACCTGATGACTCAGAAGGCCGGCGCCGCAACCGTGACTGCAGACTACAGTCAGGCGCAACGACAAGCGGATACCGACAAGGCTCTTTACGACTTGGGAGTGATTTCAGGCTTGGCCTACAAAGCTTCCAAGGGCAAAGCAGATGAACTCACTACCAGAAATGATTTGGAGGAGCAGCGTCTGGTGATCAACAAGAAAGCGATCGACACTCAACTCGCGCAGGAACAGGCGAAGGTTGACCAGGCGCGAACCCTGGCTGGTCTAAAGAAGAAGCAATTGGAAGCCTTGAAAGTGCGTGCCGGCATTACCGGAGTGCTGGTGGATCTTCCCTTGCAGGTTGGGCAGCATGTTCAGCCGGGAGCGATGCTCGCGAAGGTGGTCGAGCCGAACCATCTGATGGCGACGTTGAAGATCGCGGAAACTCAAGCGCGGGACGTCCGCGATGGCGAGCCGGCGGCAATCGACACGCATAACGGGATCATCAACGGAACGGTCATGCGCGTCGATCCAGCTGTGCAAAACGGAACGGTGACCGTCGACGTCAAACTAACGGGACAACTGCCCGAGGGGGCGCGTCCGGATTTGAGCGTGGATGGAACCATCGATCTGGAGCGGCTGGACAACATTCTCTATGTGGGGCGTCCCGCGTTTGGGCAGGAGAACAGCACGATCAGCTTGTTCAAGCTAGATGCGGACGGCAAAGAGGCGTCTCGTGTGCCAGTAAAGGTGGGACGCGAATCCGTGAATTCGATTCAGGTTTTCGAAGGGCTTCATGAAGGTGACACAGTTATTCTTTCCGACATGTCCCGCTGGGATAAGACGGACCGCATCCGTTTAGAGTAGCGAGCGCAGCTTAGGAACGAAATCCAACATATCGAGGCAAGAATCCATGACTGAAACAGGACAGCCGTTGATTCAAATTCAGGATCTTACAAAAGTCTTTTACACCGACGAAATTGAAACTCACGCGCTCTCCGGCGTGCACCTCTCGATTGCCAAGGGCGAGTATGTGGCGATGTCGGGACCTTCGGGTTGCGGCAAGTCGACGCTGCTCTCCATCATCGGATTGCTCGATACGCCCACGCAGGGGCGCTACTCACTCAACAACAAGACAGTTGAAAATCTCGATTTTGCCGAGCGTTCGCGCATTCGCAATCAGGAGATCGGGTTTATCTTTCAGAGTTTCAACCTGATTGGCGATCTCACCGTCTACGAGAACGTCGAACTACCTTTGACCTATCGTCAACGGATGCCGGCGGCGGACCGGAAGGGGCGGGTCATGGAAGCGTTGGAGCGCGTTGGTATGGCACACCGCGTCCGGCACTATCCTTCACAACTTTCCGGCGGTCAACAGCAGCGTGTCGCCGTGGCGCGTGCACTCGGAGGAAAGCCTTCCATCCTGCTGGCGGACGAACCTACTGGGAACCTCGACTCACGCAACGGCGAAGCGGTGATGGAGTTGCTGCAGAACCTGCACCGCGAAGGCGCGACGATCTGCATGGTGACGCACGATCCGCGGTTCGCCAAACACGCGCAGCGAGAAGTGCACCTGTTCGACGGCAAGGTTGTGGCCGAAGAAGAGCTGCAGAAGCTGATGGCTGACGCGCACGCTTGAACAGCTAGCGAGTAGCTTATGAACAGCCTGGTTCAGAATCTCCGTTATGCGCTGCGCCAGCTGCGCAAGAGCCCGGGTTTCACGACCGTCGCGGTGTTGACCCTTGCCCTCGGAATCGGCGCGAATACGGCGGTCTTCAGCGTGATGAACGCGGTCTTATCGCGCATGCTTCCAGTGCGCGATCCGGGGCGGCTTTACTACCTGCAGATCGCAAGCGGGAACCAGCCGCCAGGCGCAAGTAATACAGGTAACAGTGATACGTCGTTCTCAGAGCCGGTGTTCGAGGCGCTTCGGCAACGCCATGACGTTTTTGATGATGTGATCGCACACGTTCCTCTCGGCATTGGCAAGGTCCCCGTTCGATACGGCGCCATGCCGGAGGAGGCCAACGGCGATGAAGTCAGCGGAAACTTCTTTTCGGGCCTGACCGCGGGAATTGCGCTTGGTCGCGATTTTTCTCGGGGTGAAGAGAAGGATCACTCACCGGTCACCGTCATCAGTTATGACTATTGGACGCGCCGTTTTTCCCGAGAGCCCGCGGTCCTCGGCGTGACGTTATTCGTCAAGAATGTGCCTTTCACGATTGTCGGCGTTGCGGCGCGCGGGTTTCGCGGAGTCGAGGCGGCCAGTTCAACCGATTTTTGGATTCCCCTGCAAAGCCGAGCGGAACTGAATGCCTGGGGCACTCCTGCCAATATCAATAGCCTCTATGGGACGCCGAGATGGTGGTGCGTGCCGCTGATGGTGCGGCTCAAACCGCACGTGACGCCGGAGCAGGCGGGAATGGCCCTGCAGTCTACGTTCGGAGAAGCGGCCAAGATTGGCGTCGGTGCCATTGATCCCAAGCAGTGGAAACCGTTACTGAACTTCGATCCAGCCAAGGGGATTCAAGGTTACAACCAGCAGTTCCGCGAGCCAGTGCGGATCTTGATGGGACTGGTGCTTCTGGTGTTGCTAATTGCCTGCACCAACGTTGCTCTGCTGATCATGGCTCGCAATGAAGCGCGGCGACGGGAGTTCAGCCTGCGAATGGCAATTGGAGCAGAACGAGCGCATCTCTTTCGGCAACTGCTGACCGAGAGTTCGCTCCTGGTTGTCGCTGGTGCGGCCCTCGGTTGGGCATTCGCCGTCTTCGCTACGCGTGCTTTGGCCGATTGGTCAGGAATCGAGACCGGTCTTGACCCAGACCGTAACGTGTTGTTCTTTACCCTTGCGATTTCGGTGAGCAGCGCGCTGGCCTTCAGCGTCGCTCCGCTCTGGGTTGCATTGCGGATTCCGGTTTCGGGTGTGCTGCGGACTACAGCAACCAATATCACGCAGGACCGGCGCCGTGCTCTGGGCGGCAGGATTCTGATGGCGTCGCAGGTGGCAATTTGTCTTTTGCTCCTGATCGCTGCCGGGCTTCTCATTCGCACTCTTCGAAACTACGAGACTCAGGACCTGGGAATGCGCGCGGACGGGCTGCTGGTCTTTGGAATCACTCCGCAGCGCGCCCAGAGTCCCCAGGAGACTCTGGCGTTTTATCGCACGCTGCTCGACCGCATTCACGCTTTACCGGGTGTGGAATCCGCGACAGTCATGGACAATCGCCTCGGTTCGGGTTGGAGCAACAACAATGACGACCCTGTCGATGGCGTCAGCCTCGCGGCGAAATTTGGCCCCCAGTCAATCGTGCGGAGCAACAATGTTGGTCCTGATTACTTCCATGTCCTTGGAGTTCGAATTCTCGAAGGACGGGACCTCGCCGACACCGACACTCCGACCTCTCTTCCGGTCGTAGTAGTGAATGAAACGTTTGTGAAGCGGTTTCTGCCGAATACGAATCCGCTGGGCCACAAGGTTCGCGATAACCGAACGATCGTGGGCGTCGTGAAGGACAGTCGATACACGCGCGTCGATGAGCCGCCCATGCCGATGGCCTACTACGCAGCGTTTCAGGGTCTCAATGTCGGGGACACGCTGCATGTCGAGGTGAGGGCGAATGGCGCGCCGATGAGCGTTCTACCCTCAATCCGGCAGTTGGTTCACGACATGGATCCCAATGTTCCGCTGGAGAAACCCATCACGCAGCGTGCGCAATTTGAGGAATCTTATGCAGGGCCGACCATGTTTGCACGATTGGGCGGATTCTTCGGTGGACTGGCTGCGCTGCTGGTGGCTACTGGGCTCTACGGCACCTTGTCGTATCGAACGAATAGGCGCACAACCGAGATTGGAACACGCATGGCACTCGGAGCGCCACGGGGCCGGGTGCTCTGGATGATCATGCGGGAAAGCCTTCTGATCAGCTGCGCTGGCGCGGTGGCTGGATTCGTCTTGGCGTTCTTCTGCGCCCGTCTTCTGAAGTCGATGCTTTACGAGTTGTCCCCACTCGATGCTGTCAGCTTCGGGCTCGCGACCTGTTGTGTTGTGAGTGTTGGGTGTATTGCCGCATTTCTACCTTCATGGCGCGCAGCGAGAGTCGAACCCATGGTGGCCCTGAGGTACGAATAGTGGGAGGCGAACGATGAACGGGTTTCTGCAAGACCTTCGCTATGCGGCGCGGCAGTTGCGCAAAAACCCCGGCTTCACGGCGGTTGCAATTTTTATGCTTGCGCTGGGAATCGGAGGGAACGCGTCGATTTTCCAGTTGCTCAACGCTATTCGCTTACGCACTCTGCCCGTTCAGAATCCACGAGAACTTGCTGAAGTGAAGATTGTCGGCGGCAACCGGGGCATGGGCCTGAATCAGCAATATGGAGAACTCACGCAACCGCTCTGGCGCGAGATTCGCGACAAACAGCAGGTATTTTCCGGAATGTTTGCCTGGAGCCTCAATCAGAGATATGTGGGCAGTGGGAGTGAGATGCGGCACTTCAATGGGCTTTGGGTGAGTGGAAGTTTTTTCCCGGTGTTGGGCGTACGTCCCTGGCGCGGCCGTTTGTTGATGCCCGAGGATGAGGGAATGTGTCCAGTAACGCGCGCGGTCGCCAGCTACGCCTACTGGCAGCGTGAACTGGGCGAGCAGGATCTGGCCGCAGGGATCAAGCTGATCGCGAACAACGATCTGGTGGAAATTGTCGGTGTGACCCCGCCGGATTTCTTTGGAATGGCGGTGGGCCAGGACTTCGATCTCGCATTGCCATTCTGCCAGCCGAAAGAAGGATTCCGCAGCGATGTGTTCGAAGTGTCGGTCATGGGGCGCCTGAAGCCGGGTTGGACGATTCAGCGCGCTTCCGCGGAATTGAGCGCCCTGAGCGCAGGGATTTTCGAAGCCACAGTTCCACCGGGTCGCGACTCAGGCACGACCAAGACTTATAAGCGCTTCCAACTGGCAGCATACCCAGCATCCACCGGCGTCAGTAGCCTCCGCGATGATCACGGGTCGCTGGACCTACTGCTTGCGATCACGGGACTCGTTCTATTGATTGCATGCGCCAATCTGGCCAGCCTCATGCTGGCGCGAGCAAACCGGCGTGAGCGTGAAATCGCGGTTCGGATGGCGCTGGGAGCCGGGCGGGCACGCGTGTTGCAGAACCTGCTGGTGGAAAGCGTTCTGCTAGCCGCAATCGGCGCGATTGCAGGGCTGGGGTTAGCAACGATCTTGAGCCGAGCACTGGTATGGGCCATCTCGACACAAGGCGACCCGGTGAATCTGCAGATCGTCACAGACTGGCGTGTGCTGGTTTTCGCAACTGCAGCTACGGTTGTTACGTGCGTGATCTTCGGACTTGTTCCCGCGCTGCGCGCGATTCGCACTGAGCCACTTTCCGCGATGCGAGCGGGTGGACGGGGAACGACAATGGGGCGCGAGCAGTTCTCATTGCAACAAGGCATGGTCGCCGCCCAAATTTCAATTTCGCTCGTTCTGCTGGTCGGCGCGCTCTTGTTTGTGAGGAGTTTTCGCAATCTGCTGACACTTAACCCCGGAATGCGCGAGAGCGGGATTACCGTAGCGTTTCTGGGATTCTGGCAATCACATTTGCAACCGGAGCGCTGGGGATCCTACGAGACGGAATTACTCGATGAGATTCGTTCGGTTCCGGGGGTGCGTAGCGCTGCGATCTCAACCCGTGTCCCATTGGTGGGTGGGAGTTGGGAGCACGGCGTTCACGTTGGGGCAAGGGAGGGGACTTCGAAGTTCACCTGGGTGAGTCCGGAGTACTTTCAAACCATGGACATTGCAATCGTCCGCGGGCGCGGTTTCGGCCGGGACGATACAGCGACGTCGCCGCATGTCGCAATCGTGAACCAGACCTTTGTGCGCGAGTTTCTGAGTGGTAATCCGATCGGGCAAACGTTGCGGACCAATGCGGAGCCGGACTATCCGTCAACGCTGTACGAAATCGTAGGCGTCATTCCGGACACTCGGTACAACGATATCCGCAGCGCTACGCCACCCATGACCTTCGCACCAGCTTCACAGTTCCCGGCGCCAGGGCCTTGGGGATTGGTGATGATTCGCTCGGACCTGCCTGCGGCGGCAATCGCTGCCGGAGTTAAAAGTGCACTCGCGCAAAAGCATCCCGACGTACTGGCAGAGTTCAGTGATTTCCAGGAGCAGATTCGAGATGGACTGGTCGCGGAGCGGTTGATGGCGATGCTCTCGGGTTTCTTTGGATTTCTTGCCGTGCTGCTGACTACGGTGGGTCTTTATGGCGTGATCTCCTATGTCGCGCAGATGCGGAGGAATGAAATCGGCATTCGCATCGCCTTGGGAGCGACACGAGGAAGTGTCATGGGAATCATCCTTCGGCAAACACTGCTGCTGCTGACGGCTGGAATTGTGGCTGGGTTGGCTCTTGCGCTGGCGGGCGCGCGAGGCGCCGGTTCGCTTCTCTATGGCCTTCAACCAAATGATCCGCTTACTCTCGTGGTGGCAACCGCGCTGTTGAGTGCGGTGTCGCTATTCGCCGGTTTCGTACCAGCATACAAAGCCTCCCGAACAAATCCGGTTGCGGCACTGCGTTACGAGTGAAGACCAATGATCACAGGAATAATCCAGGACCTTCGTTATGCGGTGCGGCAGTTGCGCAAGAGCCCGGCCTTCACAGGCGTGGCCGTGCTGACCCTCGCGCTGGGGATTGGCGTAAATGTTGCCACTTTCAGCTTCGTGGATGAACTCTGGTTGCATCCGATGCCGGTACGAGATGCCAACCGTCTCGTGCGCATCTTTACCAGCAATCCCAGCAGCCAGGGGGAAATCGAGCGCGGCTACAGCTCATACCCTGATTTTCTGGACCTGCGCGCCAATTCCAGGACACTTGCGGGAGTGGCGGCTCTCGACAATCGTGGGGCGCAGGTGGATGACGGCGTGCAGAACAGGTTGGTGTCAGCGGCGGTGGTCTCGGAGAATTTCTTTCAGGTGCTCGAAGCCTCGCCCGCCCTCGGGCGGACATTCACCGAGAAGGAGTTTCAGAATTCGCAAGTAGCGTCGGTTGTGCTCAGTTACCCATTCTGGTGGCGACAGTTCAATGGCGATACAGCACTTCCGGGACGAACGATCATCGTCGACAACCAGCCAGTGACCGTACTGGGGGTTCTGCCGCGAGGGTTCCGAGGTTCAGAGGCGCTCGTGGTGCCGGACCTCTGGATTCCCATGCCGACATGGCAGCAACTCACGGGGGAGCGCGAAAAGCAGACCATCCGGGGATCGCGCCAATACGAACTGTTCGGGCGATTGCGGGAGGGCGTCATTCTGCAACAAGCCAAAGCAGAATTGGGAACTGTTGCTGCCGCGTTGGCCAGTTCTTATCCGGAGTCGGATGCCGGACGCAGAATGACCATCGTCGCAGAGAATGAGACGCGAGGCGGAGTCGCGAACATAGGCTTGGCACTGCTGGGCATAGCGGTATTGGTGCTGTTGGTCGCGTGCGCCAACGTGGCCGGTCTCTTGATTGCGCGCGGGGAGTATCGGCGAAAGGAGATTGCCACGCGGTTAGCTCTGGGCGCTTCGCGAGGAAAGGTCGTTCGCCAGTTGCTCGCCGAGACCGCCTTGCTGGCAACAGTGGCCACGGTAACAGCATTGTTTTTCGGAAGAGTTGTGCTCAATGAACTCCCTACCTTATTGCCGCAGACTAGCTTTCCCATCTTCGTAGACGCCCATCTGAACTCGCGTGCTCTGCTATTTGCTCTGGCGACGGCGGCCGCTTCCTTGTTCCTTTTCGGGTTGGTTCCGGCACTACAGGCCACAAACGTCGGCCCGGCCGCCATGCTCAAGCAATCCGGCGCAGGAGCCGGAACCGGACGCCGGAGATTGAGAAGTGCTCTTATCGTCGCGCAGGTTGCGTTGTCGCTGGTGATGGTCGTGTGCAGCGGTCTGCTGGCACGGTCGGTAATAAAGGCGCTGGCTCTGGATCCCGGCTTCAATGCTCACCAGAACATGCTCATCATGGAGTTGGTGCCGGACTTCGGTACGAAGAGCGTAGAAGGCAGCAAGGCATTCGTGCGCGAGGCGTGCCGAAGGCTGCAGGCGCTACCCGGAGTGACCGCAGCTACTACCGCGATGCGGTTTCCCTTCGGGATGAGTGGGGGTGGTGCGACACGGAAGGTTTTTCTTGGGAACCTGGGAAGCGCGGGCGCTGAAGGCGCCACCATCAATTTTGACCCTGTGGGGGAGGGATACTTTTCAGTATTGGGTACCCGAATCGTGCTTGGCCGCGCCATCGAGCAGCACGACTTGGATGTGAATGCCCATGTCATGGTGGTGAATCAAGCCATGGCAAACCGTTTCTGGCCCAATGGGAACCCCGTGGGGCAACGACTTCGCCTGGGCCGGTCAGACGGAGACGAATACGAAGTGATCGGAGTCGCGGAAGACGGGAAATACAACGATGTGCGAGAAGACCGAATGCCCTACTTGTTTCTGCCTATGAAGAGCGACGAATACGGCGAACTGGCGATGGCAGTGAAGACCAGCGTCGATCCGGAGGTACTGGCACCTGCGGTGCGACGAGTACTGCGCGAACTCAACCGCGGAGTACCCATTGTTTCTCTAGTGACATTGCGAGAGCACATGCGGGGGGCGCTCTACGAAGAGCGAGTCATGGCGGAACTAATTGGCGTTATGGCCGGATTGGGCCTTCTGCTGGCGGCGGTCGGAATCTATGGACTGATGGCCTTTCTGGTGGGGCGGCGCATCCCGGAGATCGGAATCCGAATGGCCTTGGGAGCACAGCGCGGAGGAATTTTCCGGCTGGTGATCGGACAGGCTCTGCGGCTGACAGCAATCGGTACGGTAATTGGCATCGCGGGCGCCATTGCGGCGGCGCAAGCGGTTCGCAGTTTGCTGTTTGGAGTCGCGCCAGCCGACATATTCACGATTGCGATTGCGGTTGCCGTGTTGGCGGTGGTCGCATTCACGGCAGCGGCGGTTCCTGCACTGGGTGCAGCCAAAGTCGATCCCATGGTGGCCCTGAGGTATGAGTAGTGGGAGGCAAACGATGAACAGGTTGCTGCAGGACCTTCGCTACGCGGTGCGGCAGTTGCGCAAGAGCCCGGCCTTCTTCTCGGTCGTCGTGCTAACTCTTGGGCTGGGCATTGGAGCCAACACTGCCATTTTCAGCATGGTGGATTGGCTGGTGCTACGGTCGTTGCCGATCAAGGATCCGCAGCAGATGCATTTTCTGGTTTTTACACGGCCTGGCGCTAATTCCGAACTTCAGTTCTCGTATCCCGAGTTAGCAGATATTCAAAAGCAGACCGCGGATGTGTTTTCGGACATAACGCCATTCATCTTTGGCGGTTTGGCGGGCGAGCAGAATTCGCAGAGTGGCTTGACCGCAGACGGCGTGACCAAGCCAGTTCAGACGGCATATGTGGGCGGCAACTTCTTCTCGCTGCTGGGCATTGCGCCCGCCTCGGGCCGCTTCATTTTGAGCACCGAGGGGAAGGCCGCGGGCGCGGACCCGGTCGTCGTTCTGAGTCACAGCTATTGGCAGACTCGCTTTTCCAGTGACCCCGCGATTGTCGGGAAAGCAGTTTCAATCAACGGTCACCCCGTCACCATCATTGGAGTGGCGCCGAACGGTTTTCTCGGGCCGACTCCGCTGCTCAATATCCAGGCTTATCTTCCGCTGAGCATGTTCCTGATTGAGAGAGGCGTTGCGGGCGACTTCCTGGCCAATCCCAGCACCCGCAGCATGCTCGCCCTGGCGCGAGTAAAACCTGGCGCGAATTCGAAACGGATCCAGTCCGAGATCGCCGTCGTGGGCCAGCGCCTGCTAGAGCGATATCCCAGAGATCGGGGAATTGGCGAATTGCAGGCCCATCCCTTGCGGCCGCCAGGAATCATGGGCGGGGCGACGAATCCCTTTCCGAAGCTGGCAGCTCTGTTCCTGACTCTTGCTGCCTTGGTGCTGGCTCTAGCATGTGTGAACGTTGCAAATCTTTTTCTGGTTCGAGCGGCAGCGCGGCAGCGCGAGATGGCGGTGCGCGCTGCCCTGGGCGCCGGGAGTGGCCGGTTAGTTCGCCAACTGTTCACTGAGAGTCTGGTTGTGGCGGGTCTCAGCTGCGGTTTGGGAGTCGTGCTGGGCTTGTCCGCATCGCGTCTGCTGGGCTCTGTGCCTCTGCAGAGTGAGTTGCCGATCGTGTTTGACTTCGAGTTTAACTGGCGGGTCTTCGCGTATGCCTTCGCAGTCGCGGCAGCGACCGCGGCGTTCGTTGTTGTCGTGCCCGCGGCCCGCATCCGGCATGGCAACTTGCGGGAAGTGTTACACGAAGGCGGGCGCACTTCGACGGGAGGACGCCAGCGTTTGCGCGACATCCTGGTCGCTGTCCAGGTTGGCGGGTCGCTGACTTTACTGATCGTTGCAGGATTGTTTGTCCGCAGTCTTCGCGGCGTCGAGACCAGCGATTTGGGATTCGATCCCCAGCATGTCCTCAATTTGACGCTAGACCCAAACGAGATTGGCTATACGGAGCAGCAGGGAAGAGCGTTCTATCGCGCGATGCTAGAGCGTGTGCACGCTCTGCCCGGAGTACAGTCTGCCAGCCTCGCATCGGTGGTTCCGCTGAGCGACTCGGTCCAGGGCAGCGACTTGGTGATTCCTGGATACGCAACCTCTGCAAACCAGGAAGCACCTCACGCCGAAGACGATGCCGTGTCTTCGGATTACTTCAGCACCATGCGCATCGCGCTGAAACGAGGTCGTGATTTTACCGACGCGGACAATGAAAACGCGTCCCACGTCGCCGTGATCAACCAAGCGATGGCGGAACGCTTTTGGCCGCATCAAGATCCGCTGGGAGAGTCTTTTAGGCTGACTTCCGATCCAAAGCATCCCACGACGATTGTTGGCGTCGTGCAAAACAGCAGAATGAGCCAGCTTTATGGGGACTTCGAACCGATCTTCTATCTGCCTGCGGCGCAGAGTTACGTGTCGACAGAGACGTTGCAGATACGGTCGGAACGAAGTACGCAGGACACGGTCGCCGAAATACGAGCAATTGCACAGTCGCTAGCGCCGGCGATTCCGGTCTACGGCGTACGCACGATGACGGAAGCTCTGCACGGCGGCAATGGCTTGCTGTTCTTCGAAGCGGGAGCGAGCCTGGCGGCGGCGTTGGGATTGCTGGGGCTGATTCTCGCCGTCGTCGGCGTGTACGGAGTGATGTCCTACGCAGTCAGCCAGCGGACTCAAGAGATTGGTGTTCGCATGGCGCTGGGCGCACAGCGTCGCGACATCCTCAGAATGATCGGACGCCGAGGTGCAGTGATTGTTGCATCGGGCCTGACCGTTGGCTTGCTCGCTGCGCTTGCCGCCGGTCGTTTGGTCAGCGATTTTCTCGTCGGCATCAGCTCGAGTGACCCTATCACCTATGTGGGAGTTTCACTTTTGCTGGCCGTCATCGCTTGTGTGGCCACCTTTATTCCTATCCATCGGGCGACCAAGATCGATCCCATGGTGGCACTGCGCTATGAATAGGAGACGGAGAGCGGAATGACCGGGCTGATCCAGGATTTTCGTTACGCATGGCGCCAGTTGCGCAAGAACCCCGGCTTCGCCTGTACAGCCACCGTGATTCTGGCGCTTGGCATCGGTGGCACGACAGCCATCTTCAGCGCGATCAACCCGATCCTATTTGAGCCGCTGCCGTATCCGAATGCCAGCCGGATCATGATGATCTGGTATGCCGGGGAAGATGGCTCCCGCATTCCCCAATCGTTCCACACCTATCGCGAAGTGGCGGAGCGCAGCCGGTCTTTCGATGCGCTTGCAGTGATGAAGCCGTGGCAGCCGACTCTTTCGGGAGAGGGCCAGCCAGAACGTTTTGACGGGCAGCAGGTCAGCGCAGGTTATTTCCGTACGCTCAAGTTGGCGCCGGCTCTGGGTCGAGATTTTCGGGCCACTGACGATGTGCTGCATGGACCAAAAGTGGTGATCGTCAGCGATGGATTGTGGCGGAGCCACCTCGGCGGTGATCGCACGATTATCGGGAACCAGATCCGGCTCGATGGAGACAATTACACCGTCATTGGCGTGATGCCGCCGCGGTTTGACAATGTGCTCGCTCCGTCGGCCGAGGTCTGGTCACCGCTGCAGTACGACGCGGGGAATGTTGCTTCGCTTCAGACCAGGGAATGGGGCCACCATCTGCGGATGGTGGGGCGAGTGCGGGCAGGTGTCAGCATCGAGCAGGCCCGGAGCGATCTCAATTGGATCGCACAGACTCCGGTTGCCGAATTTCCGCGCCCTCGCTTTGTATCTCTGGCACACGGGTTCATCGCGAGCCAACTGCAGGACGACGTTACTCGCGGTGTGAAGCCGGCTCTGCTTGCCGTGTTCGGGGCGGTGATTTTGGTGCTCCTCATCGCCTGCGTGAATGTGTCGAATCTCTTGCTGGCGCACAGCGTGCAGCGTCGCAGTGAATTCTCGATGCGCGTCGCTCTCGGCGCAGGACGAGCGCGGCTGATCCGGCAACTGGTGACTGAGAGTTTGCTGCTTGCCTTGCTGGGTGGCGCTCTCGGTATGGTTGTCGCGCAAGTGGGTGTACGCGCGCTGGTGGCGCTCAGTCCGCCGGGGCTGCCGCGGGTAGACGCGATTCATTTAGACGTGACGGTATTCGGATTCGCGCTCGGCATCACGGCAATGATCGGCCTGACCGTGGGATTGATTCCAGCGCGGCAAGCTTCCCGCGCCGACCTGCACATCGGAATACAGGAAGGCTCACGACGCACCTCCGGAACTCATCAGATTACGCGCCGGATGTTCGCGGTCGCCGAGATCGCGATCGCGCTGGTACTGCTGGTGGGTGCGGGACTTCTGCTCCACAGTTTGCGCCGTTTGTTCGCAGTGCCTGTGGGCTTCGACGGTTCCCAGTTGCTCACTATGCAAGTGCAAACGTACGGGCGCCGCTATGACGACGATCGCGTGTGTCATCAATTCTTCGCGCAGGCCCTGGATGCGGTGCGCGCAGTCCCCGGCGTCACCGGGGCAGCCTTTACCAGCCAGTTGCCACTGAGCGGAGATTCCGATGTGTATGGTGCGCACTTCGAGAACGACGATCCCGAGCTTGGCTATCCGGTATTCCGCTACGCGGTGACGCCCGGTTATCTCGAAACGCTCGGCATCCCGCTGCGTCGCGGCCGTCTCCTGGGCACTCAGGATACGGCGGACGTTCCCCGGGTGATGCTGATCAGCGAGTCGCTGGCGAAGCGCAGATTTCCCGATCAGGATCCAATTGGAAAGCGGGTTCAGGTGGGCGGCGGGGCCAGTGCGACGCTGTTCACCATCGTTGGCGTGGTTGGCGACGTGAGGCAAATGTCGCTCGCGATGAGTGACTCCGACGCGGTCTATGCCACTACAACGCAGTGGCATTGGGCAGATGGAACCCTGTCGCTAACCGTTCGGGCACGTGGTGACGTGGCCGCGCTTACTTCAGCTATCAAGAACGCAGTCTGGTCGGTGGACAAAGATCAACCCATCGTCCGCGTCGCCACGATGGACCGCTTAATCGCTGCGTCAGCTGCTGAGCGAAGATTCGTGTTGATCTTGTTTGAGGCCTTCGGGTTGGTGTCATTGATATTGGCAGCGACTGGCATCTACGGCGTCCTGTCTGGCGGCGTCACCGAGCGTACCCGCGAGATCGGAGTGCGGTCGGCCCTGGGTGCGTCCCGCGGCGCCATCCTGACGATGGTGGTTAAGCAAGGGATGGCTCTCACTGGAATCGGGATCGCTGTGGGACTGATTGGAGCCGCGGCTGCGAGTCAGGTCCTTTCTACGCTGCTGTTCGACGTTTCGCATCTCGATCCATTCACGTATGCCGGCGTGATTTTGCTGCTGGGCGCCGTATCGATGATTGCGTGCGGGGTGCCGGCTTGGCGTGCGGCCAGGATCGATCCCATGGTGGCACTGAGATATGAGTAGGAGGTCATAATGAGCCGGTTATTTCAAGATATCCGTTATGCGCTGCGTCAGCTTCGCAAGAGTCCCGGGTTCACGGCGGTTGCTGTCATCACGCTGGCTCTGGGGATTGGTGCGAACACGTCCATTTTCAGTGTCGTGAACGGAGTTCTGCTTCGGCCGCTTGCGTTCAAGGATCCCGGGCGCCTGGTTCGCGTTTGGCATGTTCCTCCCCCGAAGAGCTTCCCTGGCATGACATTGTTCTCAGTTTCGGCGGCGAATTACAAAGACTGGGAAAGCCAGAACCATGTATTCGACAACATGGCGATCATGACTTACCACGGCTTCACGATGACGGGTGGCGACAAGCCAGAACAGGTGGCCGCCTGTGCTGTATCCGCGGGTTTCTTCTCAACTTTGGGCGTTCCTCCGGCGCTGGGTCGAGTGTTATCTCCCGACGAGGATCAGGTAGGACACTCGCACGTGGTGGTTCTGAGTCACCGCATGTGGCAGGAGCATTTTGGATCGAACCCTGAGATCGTGGGCCACAACATCAATCTGGATGGCGAAGCGTACCTCGTGGCTGGGGTCATGCCGCCGAACTTCCGGTTCCCTGACTTTGCCGAAATGTGGACGCCGATGGCGTGGACCGATAAAGAACGGGCAGTGCGCGGAGAGCACCACTATATGGTCATCGCGCGTCTCAAGCCCGGAGTTGAATTGCAACAGGCGAAGGCGGAGATGAACACGATCTCAGACCGCTTGCAGCAACTCTATCCCGATGATGATAAGGGATGGGGCGCCACCGTTTTGCCTCTGCACGACGACATGGTGAGTGACGTTCGCACTCCCCTGCTCGTGCTGCTGGGAGCAGTTGCATTCGTCCTGCTGATTGCCTGTGTGAATGTGGCCAATCTGGCGCTGGCAAAAACTTTCAGCCGTCAAAAAGAAATCGCGATTCGCACGGCGCTGGGCGCGAGCTGGCCTCGGGTCCTGCGCCAACTCCTCACCGAGACAGTGCTTCTCGCACTCGCGGGCGGAGCGCTTGGCCTGTCCTGCGCACATTTTGGAATCCGCCTGATCGTGGCTTTCCTGGGGGACAAATTGCCGGGTTTCACCGAGATCACGCTGGATTCGCAGGTTCTTGTTTTCACAGCCGTGATTTCCGTGCTCAGCGGCGTGATTGCGGGCGTGCTGCCGGCCGTGCGTCTGGCGCGAGGCAACGTAAGTCAGTTGCTCAAACAGGGACTGGGTCGAGCCGATGCGGACTCCGGTGGACATCGCACGCGCAGCATTCTGGTTGTGTCCGAGGTTGCCCTCTCACTCATGCTGTTAGTCGGCGCGGGGCTGATGATCCGAAGCTTTCAGAAACTCCAAAGCGTGAATCCCGGTTTTGATTCGCGCAATGTTCTGACCATGAACGCAATGGTATCCCGGGCAAAATTTCCTTCTCCACTGCAGCAGATCAATTTCTTCGAGCGAGTGCTGCAGCGGATACGAACCCTGCCCGGGGTTGAATCTGCCGGTGTGATTGATGACATCCCGTTGGACAACGAAGGTTCCCATCAACCCATCGCGATTGAGGGGCGTCCGGTGGTACCGATGTCCGAACAACCGGAGGTCGACGTGCGGCTCATCAGCCCGGGTTACATGAACGCGCTGCATGTCCCGATTTTGCGAGGACGGGATATCAGCGATGCGGACATTGCGGGCAGGCCGGACGTCATCCTGATCAGCGAGTCGATGGCTCGGCAGTTTTGGCCGGGGGAAGACCCTCTAGGCAAGCGTCTTACGCTGACGTTCTATCCAGATGCGGTTCGCGAAGTGGTGGGAGTTGTGGGCGACGTGAAACTCGACAGCCTGGATCAAACCCGCGCCAACGCCGCTCTGTACTTTCCTCTTGATCAGATTTCCGCTTCATCGAACGGTGGATGGACTTCGTTTCCGATGACGCTGGTCGTTCGGTCGGTCTCTGGTTCTGGAGGAATGGTCTCAGCGGTGGCGAACGCCGTGCGTGAGGTGGATCCGGGGATGCCATTGCGTGACATTTTCACGATGGACGATCTGGTCTCGAACTCTCTCTCCCAGCAGCGCTTCAACATGCTGCTGCTCGGCGCATTCGCTGGGCTCGCCCTGTTGCTGGCGGCCGTAGGAATTTACAGCGTGCTGTCATATAGCGTGAAGCGGAGCGTACGGGAAATCGGAATCCGCTTGGCTCTGGGCGCGCGTCTCGGCGATGAGCTGCGCAGAGTTGTCTTTGAGGGCATGAAGCCAACTTTGGTAGGAGTCGCCATCGGCGCGACCGGCGCTCTGTTGCTGGGGCGTGTTTTGTCGAGCCTCACCTTTGGGGTTAAGCCGACTGATCCCGTTACGTTTGTCGCGGTGACCGCGCTGCTGGCGGTGATCGCCTTGTTGGCCAGCCTGATTCCGGCTTACCGCGCAACCCGGGTCGATCCCATGGTGGCGTTGCGGTACGAGTGAGGAGATTCGATGGAGAGTCTGATGCAGGACATTCGATACGGCTGGCGGATGCTAGGGAAGAACCCCGGTTTTACCGCGATTGCCGTGTTGACGCTGGCTATCGGCATTGGGGCGAGTACGGCGACCTTCAGCGTGGTCGACACCGTACTTCTGCAGCCACTGCCCTACCAGCAACCGCAACAGTTGGTGATCGTCACTGAGACCCTGCCGGGCATGTCGGCTGATGAGGTCGGAGTTGCAGCTGGGGAATACGAGGACTATCGCGACCGCAATCACTCCTTCTCTCAGGTCGCCTCCTACCAAAGCACGGGCTTCAATCTGACGGGGGAGGGCAAGCCGCTCCGGATCAATGCAGCGGGCGTCTCAGCATCGCTGTTCCCACTCCTCGGGGTATCGCCAGAGCTGGGACGTACTTTCACGGCGGACGAAGACCGCTTCGGGGCAGGCAATGTGGTTGTGCTTTCTCACGCGCTGTGGGAGCACGAATATGGCCGCGATCCGAACATTCTGGGCAAGAGCGTCAAGCTCGATGAGCACTCCTACCTCGTGGTCGGCGTGATGCCACCCTCGTTCCACTTTCCATTCGATGGGGCGCCGCTCTCTGAGATGGCCGATTTGTGGGTGCCGATCGCGTTCAGGCCCGAGCTGCTCAGCCCCGACAATCGCACCATGGAATTTGGCGTGGGTATGGTCGGCCGGCTCAAGGCAGGCGTCACGCCCGAGCAGGTGCAGGCGGACATGGAAAACATCGCCGCCGACTTTATGAAGCAATACGGATATTCGGGGACGATCCGCGTCGCACCGAGGGCGTATCTGTTTGCGGCGCATGCTGTGGAGAAAGCGCGGCCGCTGGTTACGCTGTTGATCTTGGCGGTTGGGTGTGTACTGCTGATTGCTTGCGCCAATGTTGCGAACCTGCTGCTAGCCCGCGGCAATCAGCGGAGCCATGAGATGGCGATCCGCAGCGCGGTCGGTGCAGACCGTGGACGCATCTTGCGGCAATGCCTGGTGGAGAGTGCGCTGCTCTCGTTGTGCGGCGCCACATGCGGAATCCTTGTGGCAGACGGGGTGGTAGCGGGGCTCAGACAATTTGGTCCCAGCGACGTGCCACGGCTGCACGATGTAGTGCTGCACCCGCTGGTCCTCCTATTTACGCTGGCACTTTCCCTGGTGACAGCGATTCTCTCCGGTGTGATTCCGGCGTGGAGGATGTCCCAAGTTTCACCAGGGGCGTCGCTGCAAGAGAAGTCGCAAATTGGACCAGCCCGAGCCGGTCAGCGGCTGCAGAATTCCCTGGCCACGACGGAAATTGCTGCTGCCCTGGTGTTGCTGATGGCCGGAGGTTTGTTGGTCCGCAGCTTCGTGCGGTTACTGGAGTCTCCATTCGGCTTTGATCCCAGCGGCAAGTTTGTGGTCAGAACTCTGTTCGACCGAAGTCGCTATGCGGATCCGTCGAAGCGACGGGCTGCGCAAAGGGAGATTCTTGATCGACTTTCTCATCTGCCGGGAGTAACGACCGTTGCCGCCGCCAGTCATCTTCCACTGAGTGACGAGCGGCAGATCGGGTTCAGGCTCGAACACGCCGCGGCCGACGACTATCACTTCGCGGAGAATTCTCTGGTCGGCCCCGGCTACTTCCGCGCCATGGGAATTCCGCTGCTCCGGGGAAGAGATTTCACCGAGCAGGATCGCAATGACACGACGGATGTGGCGATCATCAGCGAGACGCTGGCGAAGCAATATTTTCCGGGCCAGAACCCGATTGGGCAGCGTTTTCATTGGGGTGACCGTGGGTTGTTCACGATTGTGGGCGTCGCCGGCGACGTACACATTTCCGCACTGGATGCCGATCCGCCCCCAATGATTTACGACTCCATGTTTCAGGTGGAAAGCGGAGCCGTTGAACGCACCGCATTCGTCTTGCGGAGCAACGTCGCGGCGCAGGGCCTGTTCCAGGAAGTGCAGCGGCAGGTCTGGGCTGTCGATAATGACCTGCCCGTCTACAACGCCACGACTTTGACGACCCTGGTCGCGGACTCGCTGGCGCAGCGTCGTTTCACCGTGCTGTTGCTGGGCGCCTTCGCGGTGATTGCACTCGTGCTGGCGGCGATCGGGCTGTTTGGAGTGATCTCTTGTCTCGTCGCTGAACGCACGCGGGAGTTTGGAGTCCGCCTGGCGCTAGGAGCGGAGCGAAGCAGTATCTATTGGCAGGTGCTGAGACGCGCGGCACTGGTTGGGCTGGCCGGTTGTGGGCTGGGTCTGGCGCTGTCTTTGCTCGCCACCCAGTTGCTGCAAGCGAGCCTTTATCGTGTCAGCCGCTTCGATCTTCCTACAACGGTGATGGTGCCGGTGCTGCTGCTGGGGGTTGCGTTATTTGCGGCCTATTGGCCGGCCCGCCGCGCGGCAAAGGTGGATCCCATAGTCGCGTTGCGTTACGAGTAAAGAGGGGAACTCATGAACGGCTTTCTACAGGATTTCCGATACGCACTGCGCCAGCTCCGCAAGAGCCCTGGCTTCGCGCTCACGGCAGTGCTGGTGCTGACTCTGGGGATGTGCGCCAGCGTGTCCATTTTTGCTTTTGTGGACGCCGCGCTGATCAAGCCGTTGCCGTACCCGAACCCCAACCGCCTGGTCTTCGTAACGGAAAGTGTTCCGATGATTCCGCTCGCGAACCTGTCCTACCCGGACTACCTGGACTGGAAGCGCCTTAACCAAGTTTTCAGTTCGATGGAAGCCTACAACGGGACCGGATATCTGCTTCGTACGCCTGCCGGTACCGAGCCGGTGGCCGGAATTCGCGTGAGTGATGGATTCTTCCGCACCTTAGGCGTCTCTCCGGCGCTGGGGCGTGATTTTTATGCCGGAGAGGATCTACCCTCCGCGCCCAAGACCGTGATTCTGAGCCATTCCACCTGGCAGAAGCGGTTTGGTGGACGGAAAGACGTTGTCGGAGAGACCGTTTCGCTCAGCGGCACGCCTTACACCATCGTCGGAGTGTTGCCACAGGGCTTCCAATTTGCGCCCGGGGCGAATTCGGAATTCTGGACGACGCTGCACGCCTCCGACTCGTGCTCCATCCGGCGGAGCTGCCACGGCCTCTCGGGGATTGCACGGCTCAAGGATGGCGTTTCGGTTGAGATGGCCCTGGCCAACATGAAAGCGATCGCGAGCCAACTGGAACTGCAGTATCCCAAGGACAATCGCGGCCAGGGGGCAACCGTGCTGCCTCTGTCGGAACTCATTGTTAAAGATATCCGCCCCATACTGCTCGCGTTGTTGGGGGGAGCGGGATTGCTGCTGGTGATCGCGTGCGTGAACGTGTCGAGCTTGCTGTTGGTTCGTTCTGAAAGCCGCAGGCGTGAGATCGCGGTGCGTGGCGCGCTCGGTGCCTCACGAGGAAGATTGATCCGCCAATTCATAACCGAGGGACTGGTGCTGATGGCGGTAGGCAGCTTGCTGGGTTTAGCCGCCGCCGATGGCGCGATGCAGGTCCTTATGAGGCTCATATCCAAAGACATGATGACGGGTATGCCGTATCTGAGCGGGCTGAGCCTGAACTCCCACGTGCTGGCATTTGCTTGCGCCATCTTCTTCCTGGCAGCCGCTCTCTTGGCTTTGCCGCCTATCGTTCGATTGCCTCTCAACAAAATGCGCGAGGGGCTGACCGAAGGCGGCCGCGGATACGCCGGGACGTTGTGGCGCCGTTTCGGCACCAACCTGGTCATCGTAGAGTTGGCGATTGCCGTTGTGCTGCTGGTGAGCGCCGGACTTCTGGGTAAGAGTTTCTATCGCCTGCTTCATGTCGAGATCGGATTCCAGGCCGACCATCTGGCCACGGTGCAGGTTGCTTTGTCGGATGTGACCTACGCGAAGGATGAGCAAGTTTACGCCGTTCAGAAGCAGATCATCAGCCGCGTTTCCAGTTTGCCGGGAGTTCAGTCGGCGGGTATCTCGAGCGTGTTGCCGGTCAGCTTTAACGGCAACACCGACTGGATCCGTTTTGTGGGCCGTCCGTACAACGGAGAACACAATGAAGTGAACCAGCGGGATGTGAGTTCGGCATTCTTTTCCACGATTCGGGCAAAGCTCTTGCGCGGCCGTTATTTCACGGAGGCCGATGATGCGAAGAAGCCTCTCGTTGTCATCATTAACCAGACTCTGGCCAGGAAGTACTTTCCCGGGGAAGATCCGATCGGGAAAAGAATTGGCGACACCGAGTTGACGCCGAAGTCGATCAAGGAAATTGTCGGCGTGGTTGAAGACGTGAAGGATGGCTCGCTGGATTCCGAGATCTGGCCGGCCGTCTACTATCCGTTCAACCAGGACGGTGACACGTATTTTTCCGTCGTTGTTCGAACGTCGCAGGTCGAGCAATCTGTGCTGCCAGCGCTGGTCGCAGCCATTCGTGAGATCGATCCCGGGATTGGCACGATGAATGAGACCACCATGGTAGCCAGAATCAATGATTCACCTACCGCGTATCTTCACCGTTCCTCAGCGTGGCTTGTCGGCGGCTTTGCCACATTGGCGTTGCTGCTAGGCGTGATCGGTCTGTACGGGGTGATCGCGTATTCAGTGACTCAGAGGACGCGCGAGATCGGCGTTCGCATGGCTCTCGGCGCGCAACGCAGTTCCGTGTATCAGCTGATTTTGAAAGAAGCCGGATGGCTGGTGGCAAGTGGAATTGGCGGTGGGCTTATCTGTTCGGTCGCGGCTGCAACCCTGATTCGCGGTCTGCTGTTTGGAGTTCGATCGTGGGACGCGGCGACGCTTGCCGCCGTTTCTGCGGTGCTGGCAGTGTCGGCCATGCTTGCCAGCTACATCCCGGCACGAAGGGCAGCGCGCGTCGATCCCATGGTGGCGTTGCGCTACGAGTAAGGAGACGTGTGATGACTGGGCTTCTACAAGACCTTCGCTACGCTCTGCGCCAGTTGCGCAAGAGTCCTGGCTTTGCCATCGTTGCTGTGATTACTTTGGCGCTTGGAATCGGAGCGAACACCGCGGTCTTCAGCGTCGTTGACGCCGTGATGCTCCGCCCGCTGCCTTACGCTCAACCGCAGCGGCTGATTGAAGCAGAATCCGTAAACACGCACAATCCCCAGCCCAGCGCAATCAGCTATCCGGATTTCTTTGATTGGCGCTCACAAAACCGGACTCTCGAACATCTGGTTTCGTATCACGACAGCTTGTTCACACTGACCGGTCTGGAGCGCCCTGTCCAGGTGGATGTCGAGGTCGTCTCCTGGGATCTGCTGCCTGCTCTGGGTGTCCGACCGGAGCTAGGACGTGGTTTCGCCCAAGATGAGGAGAAGGCAGGCACGCGCGTGGTGTTGATCAGTCATGCGTTGTGGTCTTCGCAGTTCGGAGCAGATCCGGCGATCATCGGCCGGGGCGTTCGCTTGAGCGGAGACCTCTACACAGTGATCGGTGTTATGCCGCCGTCCTTCCGCTTCCCGGTAAATAAAGCCAGGACCAGTGTCTGGACCACGCTCGCGGTGGACGATGATCCCTCCGATCCCAAGCCGAACACCGCTGAGCGTGGTTCTCACTTTCTGAGCGTTTTCGGCCGGCTTAAGATGGGCGTTACCGTTAGCCAGGCGGATCAGGACTTGCGGACGATTGCGGTGAGTCTGGCGAAACAGTATCCAGACACCAACACGCGCCATAATTCGGCACGGGTACAAACGGAGGTCGCGGCATTGATCGGCGAGACGCGAACCGCACTGTTGGTCGTGTTGGGCGCCGTCGCTCTAGTGCTGCTGATCGCGTGTGGCAACATCGCAAACCTGCTGCTGGCTCGCATGCGCGAACGCCAGCGCGAGATCGCGCTACGGTCTGCCCTGGGTGCGGGGCGAAACCGGATTGTCCGCCAACTGCTGGCGGAAAGCCTGGTTCTGAGTGGCATCGGCGGGCTCGCTGGTTGTGGACTCGCCTTAGTTTGCACGCCCGTAGTTCTCTCGCTCATTGGCGACAGCGTGCCGCGTGCGGCGGATGCGGGTGTCGACCCGCGCGTGCTTTCCTTCGCCGTGTTCGTATCCTTCGCCGCCGGATTGATCTTCGGGATCATCCCAGCCATCGCCGCTTCAAGAACCAACCTCATCTCTACTTTGAAAGAGGGTGGAAGAAGCGAAATCATTGGCCGGGATTGGGTGCGCGCGTCGTTGATTGTGGGCCAGGTGGCTTTGGGCCTTGTGCTCACGGCCGGAGCCGGCTTGCTGATTACCAGTTTCCAACACCTGGTTCATGCGAGCGACGGATTCAATCCGGAGCATCTCACGACGCTCTTCTTTGAAACGCCGGACGCGCACTACAAGGAAACCCGTGCGCAATTCTATCGAGATTATTTCGACAAGCTCCGCGCCCTGCCCGGAGTGCAGGCGGCCGGAGGAGTGATGATTCTGCCCATGACGAACGACGGAGCCGTCATCACATTCGAAGATCCTGAGCATCCCACGTCGGAAGGGCAGCGTCAAAGCGCGGACATCACCCCAGTCTCACCGGAGTATTTTCACACGATGCAGATTCCTCTGCTCGAAGGGCGCGACTTCTCCGAGCGGGATGACGCGAAGTCTCTGCAAGTGATGATGGTGAATCGAGCGTTCGCGCAGAGATTCTTTCCCGGCGAGCACGTATTGGGCAAGAAACTCAAGCCGGGTGCCGGTAATGGGGCGCCGGAGGGGCCGCCGTGGCGGGAAATCGTTGGGGTGGTCGGCGATATTAGACTCGGGGCGACGCAGCGCGAAATGCGTCCCGCGATGTATCTGCCTGCCAACCAGTTGAACACCTGGTGCTGTCTCTACTCGGTAGTGCGCACGTCGCTCGATCCTACAAGCCTGCAGGCAAGTGTGCAGCGGATCGTCTCCGCGATGGACAAGGATATTCCCGTCACCCAGGTTCGCACCATGAGCGAGTTAATGTACACCGAACTTGCCCAGCCGAGATTCGCCACTGTTTTGCTGAGTACGTTTGCTGGGCTTGCCCTGGTTCTGACGATTGTCGGTCTTTATGGCGTGATGACATATTCCGTCTCTCGGCGAACGCGCGAGATCGGCGTTCGCATGGCGCTGGGTGCCCAGCGCGGCGCGGTCCTCACGATGGTCTTGCGCGATGCAGCCATCCTGTTGGGGGCAGGCATTGTGATCGGTATTGTCGCGTCGCTGGCATCAGCGTCCGTTCTGCACGACATGCTGTATGGAACCGGAGCACGTAATCCATTCGTGCTGTCGCTGGTGTGCGTAGTGGTTGCGCTGGTCGGAATGGCATCTGCCTATATTCCGGCTTTCCGCGCGGCGAAGGTCGATCCCATGGTGGCGTTGCGCTACGAGTGACAAGGAGAGAGTTGCGATGGCCGGAATGACTGGAGTATTGCAGGATGTCCGCTACGCGGTTCGTCAACTCCGCAAGAGCCCGGGCTTCCTGACCGTGGTCGTTCTCTCGCTCGCGTTGGGAATCGGGGCCAACAGCACCATTTTCAGCGTGCTCAACGCTGTGTTGTACCGGCCAATGCCTTACGACCATCCGGAGAGACTGGTGACGATCTGGGAAACCGAGCACGAGCATCCTGATTTATTGCAGCCGCCGCCGATTGCGGAAATGGTGGACTGGAAGAAACAGAATCATGTCTTCGAAGACATCGCCTTGACCAGCAACAGTGATTCCTCCACTTTGTCCGGACTAGGCGAGCCGGAGCCAGTGCGGGTGAAATACACCACGCCGAGTTTCTTCAGTGTGCTTGGCGTTAAGCCGCAGCTGGGACGGATTTTTCTCGCCGAGGAAATGCAAGACAACTCGGAAACGGTGGTCATCAGCGATTATTTTTGGCAGAGCAAATTCAATCGCGATCCCAGCGTATTGGGAGAGACGTTTCAGATTGATGGTGCGGTTTCCACGGTCGTGGGAGTGCTGCCCGCAGATTTCACGCCATTTTATGGCAACCGGACTGACGTCTGGATCCCAATCGATCCGGCAAATGCCCGTTATTCGGCGCGGATCGATCACTGGCTGATGCCCGTGGCGCGTCTAGAACCGGGTGTCACCTTGGCCGAAGCCCAGGCTGAGATGGATGTGATTGCGCGGCGACTCGAGCAGGCCTACCCAGCAACGAACAAGGGGGTCGGCAAGAAACTTGTGCCGTTGCATCAGCAGCTCTTCGGATGGGCTGGAAGGGCACTCTATCCGCTTTTCGGGGCCGTCGCGTTCGTCTTACTCATCGCCTGCGTCAACGTCGCCAACTTGCTGCAATCGCGAACCGAAGTGCGGCGTAAAGAATACGCGCTACGATCTGCGCTGGGATCGGGCCGGAGGCGGCTGATTCAGCAATTGCTCGCGGAGAGTGGAGTGCTGGCACTGCTCGGTGGAGGCCTCGGAATCGTCCTGACGATTGCTGGTATCGCATTGTTCCGTTTGCTCGCGACCGATTTTCCGAATCGCGACAGCATGACGATCGATAGTCGAGTCCTGCTATTTACCTTGGGAGCTTCCGTGTTTACCGCCATCCTGTTTGGCATTGCGCCTGCGATTCAAGCCTCCCGGTCCGATTTGAACCTCGTGCTCCGCGAAGGCGAAAACAGAACTTCAACCGCAGTTCATGGCTGGTCGCGCCATGCTCTGGCGGTCTCTGAGATTGCACTAGCGATGGTGCTGCTGATCGGTGCAGGACTGATGATCAATACCATGCTGCGCATGCAACACGTGGATCCCGGGTTTGACGCGAAAAACCTGACGACCATGGCGATCCAAGTCCCGGAGCAAGGGGGAAAGTACTTGGTGAGGGTGCCCGGCGGAGACATGGAGAGACCTCTGCCCCTGGTAGCGGCCTTCTATCGAAGACTCCTCGAAGGAGTGGCGTCCCTGCCTGGAATCGAGTCCGCAGGAATCATCAACCGGCTACCCCTGCACGGAACGGAACTGTACAGTTTTTCTGTCCTAGGGGAAGCGCCGCCGCCCCCGGACAGAAGGCCAACCGCGGGATATGCCGAAGTGAGTCCCAGCCTTTTTCAGACGTTGCGCGTTCCGCTCAAAAAAGGACGCTACCTTGACGACGATGACACGCAGACGGCGCCTTGGACCGCCGTGATTAATGAGGCCTTCGCGCGCCGCTATTTCCCGAATGAAGACCCGATTGGTCAACAGTTGCTAATGCGCTACGATCCGTGGCCGGTGGACGAAGACCGGCCGAGGCAGATCGTTGGCATCGTGGGTGATGTGAAACAGAATGGTCTGAACCAACCATCCCCTCCGATTGTTTACGTTTCTTATCTCCAGCAGTCGGAGATTTTTCCCGGCGGAGCCGTAACAGTTCACTTGGATCAGAAGCTGGTGTTGCGCGTGGCCCCCGGTTTGGCGCGGCGCCAGGCAGATCTGGTATCGGCAGTGAGGAAGATCATTACCGGATTGGGAGCCGATCAGCCCGTCGCCGATGTCATCACGATGAATGACCTGATGGCTGAGTCCATGGGAGACACGCGGTTCTACCTGAGCCTGTTCGGGATTTTTGCTGGCATCGCTGTCTTGCTCGCCGTCGTCGGGATTTACGGAGTGATGTCCTACTTTGTCAACGAGCGCACTCACGAAATCGGAGTCCGGATGGCTCTTGGCGCAATGCCTTCCGATGTACTCAGCATGGTCGGAGTACTCGGATTCAAACTCACACTGCTTGGGATTGTGATCGGAGTTGGATTGGCCTTTGGGCTCACACGCTTGATTTCAGAATTCCTGTTCGGTGTGAAGCCTACCGATCCAGTCACTTATGCATGCGTCTCGTTGGTGCTGGTCGTGGTTGCATTGCTGGCCTGTTACATTCCGGCCCGCCGCGCGACGAAGGTCGATCCCATAGTAGCTCTCAGATACGAGTAGGAGACTCATGAAAACGCTACGGCAGAATGCTCGCTACAGTATTCGATTGCTGGGGAAGAATCCGGGCTTCACCCTGATCGCCGCACTCACGCTTGCGCTTGGCATTGGCGCCAACACTGCGATCTTCAGCGTGATTTACGCCGTACTGCTGGCTCCCATGCCGTATCCGAATCCGGATCAGCTGGTGATGGTGTGGTCGAAGGTTCAGGGCGGGAACAACGTGGTTGCGGCGGGCGACTATTTGGATTGGAAGGCCCAGAATAAGGCTTTCCAGGACATCAATGCCTGGAGCGGCGCGAACTTCAATTTCGCCACTCCCGCGCAACCGGAGCAGATTGACGGAAGCGCGGAGACTCCTGGATTTCTTCGCATGACGGGAAACACTTTTCTGATGGGGCGCGATCTTCTCCCCGAAGAGGGAGTACCCGGCAAGGACCACGTGGTCATTCTCACTCATCGGCTTTGGGAACATCTCGGCGCCGACCGCAACATCATCGGCAAACCGATCCAGATGAACAGCGAGCCGTACACCGTGGTGGGAGTGCTGGCGGCGGGACAGACCGACCGACTCCAGTCCCAGTTTGCCGTGCCGCTGTCCTTCAAGCCTGAGCAGATCAATCACGACTTTCACTGGCTACTGGTGATGGGGCGCATGAAGCCAGGCGTCACCTTGTCCCAGGCGCAGGCCGATATGGAAGTCGTGACCAACCGAATCGCGCAAGATCACCCGCAAAGCAACAAAGGCTGGGGCGCCAGCGTGGAACTCCTGCACAACGATTTTTTCCCCAAGGAGGCGAAGCAGACTCTCTGGCTGCTGATGGGCGGGGTTGGTTTTATCCTTCTCATCGCCTGCGGCAACGTGGCTAACCTGGTGCTGGCTAGGGGGACTACGCGGCTAAAAGAGGTGGCGGTGCGCACTTCGCTGGGCGCGACACGATGGCACGTGTTCAGCCAGTTTCTGACGGAGAGCCTGGTGTTGGCGGTACTTGGCGGTGCGCTCGGGATTGGGCTTGGCGCTGCGATCATTCGGATCATGCTGGCGAAGATGCCGCCGTTCACTCTTCCTTCCGAAGCAGATGTGACCCTGAATATCCCAGTTCTGCTATTCACCTTGATGGCTACTACGATCGCTGGAATGTTGTTCGGTTGCGTTCCAGCGTGGCAAGCCTCGCGCGTCGATCCCAATGAGACGCTGAAAGAGGGCGGACGATCGGGCACCAGCGCTGGAAGGCATCGCCTTCGGAAATCTCTCGTGGTCGGCGAGTTTGCCCTGGCGCTAACCTTACTGGCCGGTGCGGGCCTTGCCATCCACAGCTTCTGGAACCTGGCGCGGGTCGATCCTGGCTTCCGCACCGATCACATCCTCACCTTTAACCTTCCTGTGCCCGAGAAGCGACTCAGCCAACCCGAGCAGATCGTTGGGTACTATAAGCAACTCATCGAGAAAATTGAGTCGCTGCCGGGGGTGATCCGCGCCGAAGCGGCCACCGGCATGCCTCTGCAGGGCACGAACTTCGGAATGCCATTCACTATCGTAGGCAAGCCGGTCGCGGATCCGTCGGCTCGCCCGGGCGCCGGGTTCCAGATGGTCACTCCCGGATTCTTCCAGACCTTCGCAATCCAGATGGCGAAGGGCCGGGCGTTCACCGCTCAGGACAGTGCCAGCAGTGTGCGAGTCGCGATCGTGAACGAGACTTTCGTCAACCGCTATCTTTCTGGAGTGGACCCGCTGACCCAGCGCATCATGGTCGAGCAGTTGATTCCGGGCGTGACCAAGCTAGGACCGCCGCTCGAGTGGCAGATCATCGGGGTATATCGCAATACGCATAACGGTGGGATTCGCAGCACTGGCTTTCCGGAGATCGATGTTCCTTTCGCGCAGAGTCCATGGCCGCAAGCTTCCATGGCGGTGCGAACCACCGGCGATCCGGCGCAGATGACGAAGAGCATCGCCGCCGCGGTCCACTCCGTTGATGCTGACCTAGCCTTGGCCAATGTAAGGACGATGGACCAGATCGTCAGCGAGTCTTTGGTGGGAGACCGGTTCACGACCGCGCTGTATGTCGCCTTTGCATCCGTGGCGCTGGTGCTGGCCGCGATCGGCATTTACGGCGTCATGGCCTTCGCCGTCGCGCAGCGTACGCACGAAATCGGATTGCGAATGGCGTTGGGCGCGAGCCAGGACCACGTGCTAGGCCTGATTTTGAAAGAGGGCATTATTCTGGCCGCAATCGGCTTGGGTCTGGGTCTGGTGGGGGCCTGCTTTGTCGGTCGTGCCATGCGCGGATTGTTATACGGGGTTGGCACGATTGATATAGCGGCGTTCAGTGCGGTCGCGGTCACGCTGTTCATGGCTGCGCTGCTCGCGTGCTACTTGCCCGCGAACAAGGCAGCGAAGGTCGATCCCATGGTGGCGTTGCGTTACGAGTAGGAGTTCAAGAAAATGAGCGGACTTATCCAGGACGTACGTTACGCCTTGCGCCAATTGCGCAAGAGCCCGGTGTTCACGCTTGTTGCCGTGCTCACCTTGGCCTTGGGAATTGGCGCCAACACCGCCATCTTCAGTGTGGTGGAAGGCGTTCTTCTGCGGCCACTGCCGTATCGCGATTCAGATCAACTGGTTCGTGTGTGGTCCACCTCTAACCGATCGTCCAGAGATGTGAGTTCCTATCCCGATTTCAAAGACTGGGCCGACCAGAACCACAGTTTCCAGCAGATGGCGGCCTATCGAGGCCAGTCCTTCAATCTTTCCGGTGGCGATCATCCAGAACGGATCCGGGGTCTGTTGATTACGTCCAAGTTCTTCGAGTTGTTGGATGTGAAGCCGATTCTCGGACGCGCCTTCACCAGCGATGAACACCAATTCGGGCGCAATCACGTCCTACTTCTCAGTTCCGCTCTTTGGCAGAGCCACTTTGCAGGCGATTCAGGTGTCCTCGGTCGAAGCCTCAAGCTCGACGACGAGAGCTACACCGTGATCGGTGTCCTGCCCTCTTCGTTTGATTTTCCTCCCGACGAGACCAAGGGAGGCGTCGTCCTCCCTCTCCAACCGGACATGCGCCGTACGCACGGATTTCTGTATGTGTTTGGTCGTCTGAAGCCCAACACGACCTTGGCGTCAGCTCAAGCCGACGTCGATACTATCGCTCGACGACTCGCCGGACAATACAAAGAGGATAAGGGTCAGGGCGTTTCCGTCCAAACGTTGCAGGCTTCCTTTGTGAGCGACTACCGTCCGGCTCTGATGATCTTGCTCGGGGCCGTTGGATTAGTGCTGTTGATCACATGCGCGAATGTCGCCAACCTGTTTGTTGGACGGGCGAGTTCGCGACAAAGGGAGCTGGCGGTCCGCGCGTCTCTGGGCGCCGGACGCCTGCGCTTGATGCGCCAGCTCCTTACCGAGAGTTTGCTGATCGGCCTCGCAGGCGGCACGGTAGGTCTGGTATTTGCCAACTGGGGCGTGAGCATGCTGGTGCGGCTTCTGACCCAGAGCTTTTCGATTCACGGTACGGAAGCAATCGCTACCAACCTCCAAGTGCTCGCCTTCGCGGCCGTGATATCCATCATGACCGGTTTGATTTCAGGACTTCTTCCTGCGCTTTTCGCTTCGAAGGTCAATCTGAGCGAAGGCTTAAAAGAGGGAAGCCGTAGCGTCGGAAGTGGCCGGGCGCACAAACGCTTCCGCGGCGCGCTGGTGGTGTCTGAGGTGGCTCTCGCGCTAGTGCTCCTCTGCTGTGCTGGACTATTGATCAGGAGCCTCATGCTGCTGACTCGCGTCGATTCAGGCGTGCAGACGGAGAACGTGATGGCGATCGACCTGTCGCTCACAAGCGCCAAGTACTCTCATACCGCGACGCGGGCCGCTTTGTTCAGCCATATCCTACAGCGAGTCGGACAGTTACCCGGCGTCGAATCCGCGGCAGTTGTGGCGGATGTTCCTCTCACCCAGAACGAAGACAGCCTTGGCTTCAGCATCGAGGGGGTTCCGGACCCCCCGGAGCGGAAGCTCAGTGTTCGCTTCAATATTGTCGGTCCCGGCTATTTCACGACCTTGGGGATCCCGCTGACCCAGGGCCGCGACTTCGCTGACACTGACGCTGACGGCACGCCGATGGTCATCGTCGTCAATCAAGCGATGGCGCGGCGCTTTTGGCCGAAGCAGAATCCGATTGGCCGGCGTATCACGACAGACAACAAAACCTGGTACTCGATCATCGGGGTCGCCGGCGACGTTCGTCAAATGGGTCTGCGGGCAGACTCTGAGCCGGAAGTCTATATGTCCTATCAGCAGGATCCTTTTCAGTGGCCGTACTTGAGTTTGCTCGTACGGGCCAGGTCGAATCCGGTGAAACTCTTTCCATCGATCGAGCAGGCCGTCTGGTCGGTTGATAAGGAGCAGCCCCTTTCACATCCAATTACTCTTGATCAGGCTCGCTCGCACTCGATCGCGCAACCTCGAATCGCAGCCCTCTTATTGGGCCTCTTCGCGGCCGCGGCTCTGTTGCTCGCGGCCGTCGGACTCTACGGCGTTGTGAGCTACTGGGTTGCAGAGCGGACGCATGAGATTGGGGTGCGGATGGCGCTCGGTGCCAGGTCGTTCGATGTATTTGTACATGTCGTCGGACGCGGATTGCTGCTGGCGTTGCTGGGAACGGCGTTCGGCTTGGCCGGGTCTCTGGCCGTGACCCGGGTGTTAGCCAGTTTCCTCTTTAGCGTCCGCTCCACCGATCCACTAACGTTCGCGGCCGTGGCATTGCTTCTAATGTGTGTCGCCCTAGTTGCCAGCTACTTTCCAGCCCGACGTGCGGCGAAGGTCGATCCCATGGTGGCGTTACGTTACGAGTAGGAGGTTGAGACCGATGATGACCGGATTCGCTCAAGATTTTCGTTACGCGCTGCGGCAATTGGGCAAGGCTCCGGGCTTTGCCGCGGTTGCCATCATCACGCTCGCGCTCGGCATCGGCGCCAACACCGCGATTTTCAGCCTGCTCGACCAGGCACTCTTGCGAACTCTTCCCGTGAAGGACGCCGATCGGCTCGTGATTCTGCAATCGCTGGGCAGTTTCAACGGCCATACCAGTTCTCGTACGGATGAGAACTTTTCTTTCTCGTATCCCATGTATCGCGATCTTCGCGACGGCAATTCCGTGTTCAGCGGACTCATTGCCACCGACAAGGTGTCGGTGGGAGTGCAGTGGCACAACCAGCCTGAGCTGGTCGACGGCGAATTGGTTTCAGGGAACTATTTTGACGTGCTGGGTGTGCGGCCCGCCCTGGGTCGTCTCCTGGTCGCATCCGACGACGTGGTGCCAGATGCGAATCCAGTAGCAGTTTTGAGCTTCAGTTACTGGCAACGCCGCTTTGGCGCGGATCCGGCGGTGGCGAACCAGAGTGTTCTGATCAACGGCCGTCCCTTTACCGTCCTCGGAGTCGCACCGCCAGGCTTTCACAGCGTAGTTATGGGGGACACTCCCGATCTGTTTGTGCCCATGACGATGAAAGCGGAGATTCGACCGGAAATGAATGATCTCCTGGACCGCAAGTCCCGCTGGCTCAACATCGTCGGAAAACTCAAGCCCGGGCTCAGCCGCGAGCAGGCCGAAGCTGGAGTCGCTCCTCTCTGGTACTCGATTCGCGCCGAGGAGTTGAAACAGCGGGGGCACAGCTCGGAGCACTTCAAGGAAAGCTTCCTGACCAAGTCGCATCTGTTCGTTCGCGACGGAGCGAAGGGATTCTCCCCTCTGCGTGCTGACGTACAGGAACCACTGCTCATCATCATGGGCATGGTCGGTCTGGTTGCCCTGATGGCCTGCGCCAACGTAGGCAGCCTGTTGCTGGTGCGGGCCGCGGGGCGTATTCGCGAAATGTCTGTTCGCTATGCGTTGGGAGCCAAGCGCGCACGGGTAGTACAGCAGTTGCTGGTGGAAGGCCTGCTGCTCGGCCTGGCTGGCGGTGCGCTGGGGATCTTGATTGCGCCTCGCATTTCGGCATGGCTGATCAATATGATCTGGAGCCGCATGGCGGGAGATCTTCCATTTTCCTCTCATCCGGATCTGCGGATACTATTGTTTAATTTTTCCCTGGCGCTGCTGGTGAGTCTGATTTTTAGTCTCGCTCCGGCGGTGCAATTCTGGCGTCCGAACCTGGCGCCCGCGCTCAAGCAGCAGGCGATGACGGCAGCCGGCGGGCCGCTGCGTTTCCGGCGCATTGCGGCCGGGGTCCAAATCGGATTGAGCCTTCTTGTGCTGGTGGCCGCAGGCCTGTTCGTGCGCACCTTGCACAACCTGAAATCGTTGAACGTCGGCTTTGCCACAGACCATCTAGTGACCTTCGGGGTTCAGCCGACGCTCGCGGGATACCGGCCCGATCAAACTCGAGATCTTGATCAGCGTGTTCTGCAAACTCTGGCCGTGCTGCCAGGCATGCGATCGGTCGCGGGCACCACCGATCCCGAACTCGCCGACGATAACACGTCGAACAACATCACTCTGGATGGTTATACAGCAAAAGAGAACGAGGATATGAATGTGGAATCACCACAGGTGAGCCCCGGCTATTTTTCGACGATGGGGATGCCACTGGTGGCTGGCCGCGAATTTACTGATCAGGACCGCGATTCCGCCCACAAGGTCGCGGTGGTGAACGAAAGTTTGGCTCGCCACTATTTCGGAGAGCCGCAGCGAGCTGTCGCCCACTATTACTGCAAGGGCGGGGGAAATGTGAAGCCCGACACCGAGATCATCGGCGTCGTAAAGGACGCAAAGCACACCGGCGTTCGCCAGGAGATCACGCGGACCACATTTACCCCTTATCTGCAGAATTCAGATCCAGGCGCCATGACTTTTTATGTGCGTACCTGGCAGTCACCCGAGAGCGCGGAAGGAACGATCCGGGGTGCGATGCAGAACCTGGACTCCAAGCTCGTTCTGGACAATTTCCGGACGATGGAGGAACAGGTCGATGACATTCTTACGACCGAGCGAGTAATCGCGATTCTGGCGTCGGCCTTCGGCGCGCTCGCGGTGCTCATGGCCGCGGTCGGTCTCTACGGTGTCCTGGCCTATTCGACTGCGCAAAGAACTCGCGAGATCGGGATACGCATTGCGCTTGGGGCTGCCCGCGGATCCGTGATGCGCATGGTGCTGGTTGAAGTGCTGTGGCTCACCGGGATCAGCATTGCCGTAGCGCTCCCGGCTTCGCTGCTGCTCACCCGTGCGGCTCGCAGCCAGTTGTTCGGCATTTCCAGCAGTGATCCCTTAACTCTCGTCGTGGTAACCCTGGTGGTCGCAGCGGTGGCACTCGCCTCTGCGATGCTGCCGGCGCGGCGAGCGGCCAAGACGGATCCGATGGTGGCGTTGCGCTACGAATAAGGAGATTCGACACGATGACCAGGTTGATCCAAGATTTCCGGTACGCGGTGCGCCAGTTTCGGAAGAGTCCCGGGTTCATTTCGGTCGCGGTCATCACTTTAGCGCTGGGGATCGGCGCAAACACCGCAATCTTTAGCGTGATTAACGCCGTACTGCTGCGGCCTTTGCCGTACCGAGACCCGGG
Source organism: uncultured Acidobacteriaceae bacterium (assembly GCA_963752175.1). GTDB lineage: Bacteria > Acidobacteriota > Terriglobia > Terriglobales > Acidobacteriaceae > Sulfotelmatobacter. Next base: position 79,562 of record CAVVXZ010000018.1, on the reverse strand, counting down.
CGCGCTCGTCAAGATTTGGGGAACGAACCCGAAGAAGGGTGTCGACGTAGATCCGATGTCTCCCGCCGAATTTCAGGATCTCCGCAGCCAGAGTCACTCGTTTCAAGAGATTGGCTCCTCGAGCGATCAGGTTTACAACTTGACGAATGCTGGTGACCCGGAATCGCTACTCGGATACCGCTTGTCGGCGAATTTCCTAGGCTTGCTTGGGGCAGACCCAATCCTTGGGCGCACTTTTTCCGCAGGTGAGGATACTTCCGGTCACGACCACGTCGTCGTGCTTAGCTACCACCTGTGGCAACGGCGCTTTGGGGGCAATCCTGAGGTCTTGGGAAAGGACGTCACCCTGAACGGCGAACCCTACACCGTGATTGGAGTTATGCCCAGGGACTTCTATTATCCAGTCCGCGACAACGAACTGTGGACGCCGTTTGTGGTTTCGCCCGCAGCGGCGGCCGACCGAAGCGCACGTTTTCTGCGCGTGCTTGCCCGGCTGAAGCCTTCCGTAACCTTGCAGCAGGCGCAAGCCGACGCGGACACGATTGCCGCAATCATCGCAGCACAGCACCCGGACACGAACTCCGGACAGAGCACCAGAATCGTTTCTATAGAGGAGGAAGCCACGCGGGATATAAGGCCTGCACTCCTTGCCCTGATGGGGACTGTCGGGTTCGTGTTGCTGATCGCGTGTGCCAACGTGGCCAATCTTCTGCTGGCGCGCTCGGTTCGCAGGCGAGGCGAGATTGCGGTGCGGGCTGCGTTGGGCGCGAGCCGCTGGCAACTTGTGCAGCAGTTCCTTGCCGAGAGTCTGCTGCTCGGTTTGATCGGCGGCACACTCGGAGTACTGCTAGCCTCCTTGAGTGTCAGTTCGCTGGTCCGTATGTTTCCTTCCACGATTTCCAACCTGAACATCCCTCGCGTGGAGAGCATCCCGGTCGACGGCAAAGTCCTTGGATTTGCGCTCGCGGTTTCGCTGCTTACTGGTGTCTTGTTTGGAGTCGCACCGGCACTTCGCTCCCGGACCAATTTGCGCGATTCCCTGCAAGAAGCTGGCAGGGGGCTTCGCGGTTCACGCAGGGGAGCCTTCCGGGGCGCGCTTGCCGTCTCCGAGATTGCTTTATCACTTGTCCTTCTGGTCGGAGCGGGACTCTTGGTCAAGAGCTTCGTGGATCTGATGGGAAGAAAGTTGGGCTTCACCGCCGATCGAGTCTTGACCTTCAGGGTGATACTGCCGGAGGCAAAATACAGTTCGGAAACACAAGTGAGGAACTTTGCCGATCAGGTGTTGCGCGGCCTTCAGGGTCTGCCGGGCGTACGCTCGGTGGGAAGCGTCACCTTTCTTCCGTTGAGTGGTTGGTACAGCGTCCGCACTTTCAGCATCATCGGAAGGGAGTCTGAAAACCGCGCGGCCGGGCCTCCTGTTGTCTTCAGCGCGGCCAGTCCCGACTTTTTCCAGACCATGGAGATTCCAACGCTCCGCGGACGCAGCTTGACCGACCAGGATTCTGCGAGCGGCGAGCCGGTCGCCGTAGTCAGTCAGTCCCTGGCACAGAGGTATTGGCCTAATGGAAACCCCATCGGTGAAATGGTGACTCTGGAATACGAGAAAGCGCCCCGCAAAATCGTGGGAGTCGTCGGGGAGGTGCGCCATTTCGGCGCGATTGAAGATGCGACGCCTCAGGTTTATGTCCCCTACCAGCAAGCTTCGGCTTCTCTGTTCTGTTTTGCGGTTCGCACCGACTTACCGAATCCCCTGAATTTGGCCACCGCAGTCCAGCATGCGGTCTGGGCGATCGACAAAGACCAACCTGTGTCCCACGTCATGACCATGAATCAACTGGTCTCGGAGTCGATTGCTCCAGAACGGGTGCTGATGGTCTTGCTCGCGGGATTCGCTGGTTTGGCGCTGGTTCTGGCAGCGGTCGGTGTTTATAGCGTAATGGCGTACCACGTAGTGGAACGCACACGCGAGATCGGCATTCGGATGGCGCTCGGTGCTGGAAGAGGTGAGGTACTTCGCCTGACCTTGATGCGAGGGATGGCGCTAACCCTTCCGGGCATAGGACTCGGTATCGCTGGGGCATGGGCGCTAACCCGTTTCTTGTCGACGATGCTGTACGGAGTCAAGCCGACCGATCCAGTCACTTTTGTTGCAGTCTCCCTCATTCTGGCCTGTGCCGCGTCCGTGGCCAGCTACATACCCGCGCGGCGAGCTGCTAAGACCGATCCGATAGTGGCGTTGCGCTACGAGTAGAAAACTGGAGTTCGCTATGAATGGATTGTTTCAGGATTTTCGGTACGCGTTGCGCCAGTTGCGCAAGAATCCGGGGTTCACTGCCGTCGCGGTTCTGACTCTGGCGCTCGGATTAGGCGCAAACACTGCGATTTTCAGCGTGATTGACGCAGTCCTGCTGCGCCCACTTCCATTCCATTCCCCCAGCCGACTGGTCGTGGTGAAGCCCACCGAACCCGGCCGGCGGGACGATATTGGAGTGTCCTATCCCACCTTTTTGGATTGGCGAGCACGCAACCATGTTTTTGACGGTCTCTCGGTATTCCGGGAGGACGACTTCACACTTACGGGCCGAGGCGAACCCGCTCATCTGACTGGCGCGGTAGTTTCCGCCAATATATTCTCCGTGCTTGGAGTTCCTCCTGTTATCGGCAGAGATTTTGTCCCCGAGGAAGATCAGCCCATCGGCACAGGCTTGCCTATCATCTTGAGTCATAGCCTCTGGCAAAGCCGCTTCGGATCCGATCCTAAGATCGTCGGCCAGAGCCTCACTCTGGACGGCCAAGCGTTCGCCATCGTGGGCGTGATGCCAGTGGGGTTTCAGTTTCCGGTGCAGCGCATGCCGGTCGAATTCTGGACAACTATTGCTCTTGATACGGAGGGGCCAACTCCGATGACTTCGCAACGTGGCGCTGGATACCTAGACGTCATTGCACGCGTGAAGCCTCAGGTCACGATCGAAACGGCGCAGACTGAAATGGCGGGAATTCAGGACGGCCTCAATCGGCAATATCCGGAAAACCGGCCCAAAGGTGTCAGTCTTGTTCCGGAAGCCGATGCCGTGGTGGGCACCATGCGCCAGGGCTTGTTCATTCTTCTCGGAGCGGTGGGCCTGGTTCTCCTCATTGCCTGCGCGAATCTGTCGAATTTATTACTGGCCAGGGCCACGACCCGGCATAAAGAGATCAGCGTGCGCACGGCGTTGGGGGCGACGCGCTGGATGATCGTTCGGCAGTTGCTGGCAGAAAGTGCTCTGCTCGCAACCGCGGGCGCCGCAGCCGGACTCGGGCTGGCCGCCTGGGGAATCAAGTTGCTGATGGCGCTGGCGCCGGGAGACCTGCCAAGAATTACCGAGAGCGGCATCAACCTGCAGGTTCTGATCTTCACTGCGTTGGTCGCGGTCTTGACGAGCATCCTATTCGGGTTAGTTCCGGCTCTGCAGGCGGCGAAGCCTGCATTAGCTGCCTCGCTGAAGGAAGGCGGCCGGAGCGGTACGGAGACACAGGCGCGCAGCCGCCTGCGGTCTGCCTTGATCGTCACGGAAACGGCGCTTGCCATGATCCTGCTGGTTGGCTCGGGTCTGTTGCTGCGAAGCCTTCTCGGTTTGGGAAGAGTCGATCCCGGTTTTGCCAAAGATCACGTCATCACATTCGGACTCGACCTGCCTAGCCGTTACGGACACCCTGAGAGAGTAGCCTTCTATCGCAGCCTGTTGGAGCGGGTTCGCGTCACTCCGGGTGTGCGCTCCGCCAGCGCCGCATTCCCACTTCCTCTTTCGGCGGATGACGTCAAGACGACCTTAGAAGTTGAGGGCCGTCCGATGAAGCATTCGGAGTGTCCGGTTACAACCTTCCACATCATTGATCGCGATTATTTCCGCACCTTGGGCATCCCGCTCTTGAGCGGCCGCGCATTCAACGTCCAGGACGAGGCCGCGGGAGCGACACCGGTCGTCATCATCAGCCAGCGGCTTGCGCGGCAGATCTTCCCGGGGGAGGATCCGATTGGTCGGCGGATCAGGCCTAACATCTCGAGCGGACCCGGTGACGCTCCAATGCGCGTCGTCGCGGGCGTGGTCGGGGATGTAAAGGCTGAAGGGATGGGTGCTCCCTCCATTCCAGAATCCTATGTGTCTTATGCCCAATTGCCCTTCGCTCCCATGTCAGTGGTGGTGCGCACCGAAATTGCTCCCGCGAGCATGGTGCCTACGCTAACGAGTGAAGTGCAATCCCTGGACAACGCCCTGCCTCTGTTGCACGTAAAGACTCTGGATGAGTACGTGGACGATTCCATTGTCGGAACGCGCTTTGAAACTTTCCTGCTCGGAACCTTCGGAGCCCTTGCGTTCTTGCTCACGGTCGTTGGACTTTACGGAGTGATTTCATACACCGTAGTTCAGCGGACCCGAGAGATGGGCATTCGCATCGCCTTGGGGGCGGATCGCACAGCGATCCTCGGCATGGTCGTCAAGAACGGAGCGCTCATGGCTTGCGCTGGCGCCCTCATCGGTTTGGCTGCCGCCTTTCTTCTGACTAGGCTCATGGCCAGCTTGCTGTTTGGCGTGGGTCCGACGGATCCTCTCACGTTCTTTTGCGTTCCAATCGCACTTATTACAGTGGCCCTGTTCGCCAGCTACATTCCCGCGCGGCGAGCCGCTAGGACCGATCCGATGGTGGCGTTGCGCTACGAATAGAAATTCTGATTTATGAAATGAGAATGAAATGATCCAACTGAAAAATATCGACCGCAGTTACAAGACTGGCGCCGGACGAACCTGGGTGCTGCGCCGCGTGAACCTCGACATTCGCGAAGGCGAGTTCATCACTGTGATGGGACCATCCGGAGCAGGGAAGTCCTCGCTCTTGAATGTCCTTGCGCTTCTCGACGACCAATGGGAAGGCGAGTACTGGTTTCGTGAGCAAGGCGTTCACGAGCTGAAGCGCAAGCAGCGGGCTGAACTAGCCAAGAAGAATGTCGGGATGGTTTTCCAAAGCTACCATCTGCTCGACGACCTCACCGTGCAGGAGAACATCGATCTGCCGCTCTCCTACAAAGATATTCCGCGGAATCAGCGGCAGAGCCTGGTGGCTGACACGCTTGATCGCTTCCAGATCGTGGCGAAGAAGGATCTCTATCCAAGCCAACTCTCGGGAGGGCAACAGCAGCTCGTGGGGATCGCTCGAGCAGTGATCCACAAACCTCCGCTACTGCTCGCGGACGAGCCTACTGGCAACCTGCATTCGACCCAAGCTAAGGAGATCATGGAACTCTTCCGCGCCTTGAATGAGCAGGGAACCACGATCGTGCAGGTCACCCACTCTGAAGCGAACGCGGCCTACGGGAGTCGCACCATTCAAATGCGGGACGGGTGGCTTGTCGGGGACACTGCCAATCCATCGCTCGCCCAGCCAGCGGAGGTTAGCGCATCGTGAATGTTTCCGGGACCACTTTCTTGAAGCGGGGAACCACTGTCATTTCTATTTATGCGATGCTGGCGTCGACGCTGCCGGCGCAGACTTCGGGCCCTACAAACACGAGCCCGCAGCAGGCTGCCAGCGCACCGACTGCCACGTTGCCCGCGCTTCCAGTCCAGTTCGACATGCCGAAGTCGCGCAACCCGCTCAATGCCTATTCGCCGGATTATGTTCCCGAGCCGGTGCTGGCGAACTCACCGCGTATCGACCGGCTGGTTCGGGAGGGGAAGCTCTATCTCTCACTGAAAGAAGCCATTAACCTCGCCCTCGAAAACAACCTGGATCTGGCGATTGCCCGTTACAATTTGCCGATCGCGAACACCGATATTGTGCGCACGGAAGCTGGCGGATTTTTTCGTGGAGTAAACACAGGTGTGGTGCAGGGAACTCCCGGCGGCGGGGTCGGTGGCTTTGGCACGGGTGCTCCGGGCGCGGGTGCGGGCGGCACCACTGGCGGCGCTGGCGGAGCTGGAGCGGGCGCATCAGGTTTGGTTCAGTCCACTCTCGGGACCGGGACCAATGTATCTTCCTACGATCCGTTGATCAGCGCGAATGGGGGAGACGAGCATCAGACGTCGCCGGTCGCCAACCAGGCAATATACGGTGTTCCGTCCCTGCAATTGAACACCGGGCAATTCAACCTCAATTACTCTCAAGCCTTTGCGACCGGGACGAGTATCAATTTTTCTTTCAACAACGCGCGGCAGACGACGAACAGCCCGTTTTTCACATTGTCTCCCAACCTGACTTCTGCCTTCCGCTTCACGATTCAGCAGGAACTACTCGCCGGATTTGGTTTCGGCCCGAACCTGCGGTATTTGCGAATTGCCAGAAACAATAAAAAGATTTCAGACATCGCTTTCAAGGATCAGGTAATTGCCACAGTGACGCAGATCGAGAATATGTACTGGGATCTGGTGAACGCCTATGAGCAGACGCAAGTGAACGAACAATCGTCGGCATTCGCCCAGCAGACTCTGGACAACGCCCGAAAGCAATTGAAATTGCAAAGCATTCCGGAGATGGACGTGCTGCGGGCCGAGGCGGAGGTTTCCAAGCGCGACCAGGACTTAACGGTAGCCCGAACCAGTCTCCAATTTCAGGAGACACTTATGAAGAACGCGATTACGAAGAGTTTGGAGGATCCCGTTCTCGAAGCGATGCCCGTCGTACCTACCGATCGGACGGAAAGTCTGCCGCCTCAAGCGAGTCAGTCGATCCAAGACTTGATCGCGACTGCGTTGAAGGGTCGCCCGGAACTCGCGGAGTCGGACGTGGACCTGGTGAACCGCCAGATCAGCCGTAGCGCAGCACGAAATGCTTTGTTGCCCTCACTTTCAGCGGTGGGATTCTACTCCGGAGCGGGGTTAGCAGGACCTCTGAATCCTATTTGCTCCCAGGGATGCACCGTGAACGTGCCTATTGATTTCGCAGGGGCGCTAGCCAACACCTTCAACAATTCCAACCCTGACTACTATGTCGGTCTAAGTTTGAACATTCCATTGCGGAATCGGGTCGCCAAGGCCGACCAGTACCGCTCCGAGCTTGAATACCGGCAGGCCGAATTGCGATTGGAACAACTGAAGAAGCAGGTCCGCATCGAGGTCCGCAACGCGCAGTATTCCGTTGAGCAAACCGGAGCACGCGTTCAGGCGGCCCGCAAAGCTCGTGATCTCGCCCAGCGCACCTTCGATATCACCAAGAAGGAGCAGGACCTGGGTGCAGGATCCAGCTACCAGACGCTCTCCGCCCAGAAAGATCTCGCCCTCGCCGAACTGGATCTGGTCACCGCGATGACCGTATTCGAAAAAGCAAAAGTTGAACTGGATCGAGCAACCGGAGCGACTTTGGAACATAATGGCATTCAGCTCCAAAATGCGGTGAACGGCACGGTTGGTGATACCATCAGCGCCGCGACCCCGTAATTCGCCATGCCGACTTCCGTCAAACCCGGAGCCCATCCCGCCCCTACCCCAGCGAAGGGCAGCTATGAGCGTCCTCGAATCTTGGCTGCCGATGACCAGCAGCACGTTCTGGAGGCGCTGGAACTTCTGCTGCGCCCGCAGGGATATGAAGTCGAGACCGCGAGGTCCCCGGCGCTGGTTCGCGATGCGCTGGCCACGGAGTCCTATGATGCCCTGCTCATCGACTTGAACTACACGCGGGACACGACGTCTGGGCAGGAGGGCCTCGACCTTCTTTCTGAAATTGTCGCTATCGACAACTCAATTCCTGTCATCGTGATGACGGCCTGGGCCAACATTGAACTGGCCGTCGAGGCCATGCGCCGTGGGGCGCGGGATTTCATCCAGAAGCCATGGGAGAACGAGCGGCTGCTCACTATCCTGCGGGCGCAAGTTGATCTCCGCAAGGCGTTGCAGCGCGCGGAGCGCCTCGCCGCCCAGAATCGCCTGCTGCAGGCCGAAGGGCGTCCCGAGTTCATCGCTACGGCACAGCTCATGCAACCCGTCCTCGACGCCATCACCCGGGTGGGGCCCTCGGATGCGAATGTCTTGATCACGGGGGAGCATGGCACGGGAAAGGAAGTTGTCGCGCGGACCCTGCACGCGGTCTCTCGGCGCGCTCAGCGCCTCATGGTTTCGGTGAACACTGGCGCAGTACCGGAAGGCCTGTTTGAGAGCGAGCTGTTCGGACACGTCAAGGGCGCGTTCACCGACGCCCGTTCCGACCGCATCGGGCGCTTTGAACTCGCTGATGGCGGCACGATCTTCCTCGACGAAATTGGAAACATACCTATTCGCCAGCAGGCGAAGCTGCTGCGAGTGCTGGAGGCCGGGGAGATTGAGCGAGTCGGCGCTTCGCGCGCGGTGCGGGTCGACGTACGCGTGGTGTCCGCAACGAATGCAGACCTGCGGGCGGCCTGTGCTTCGGGGCAGTTTCGAGAAGACCTTTTGTTTCGGCTGAACACGGTCGAGATCCACGTGCCGGCATTGCGGGAGCGCCGCGAAGACATTCCAGCACTCGCCGTGCACTTCCTGACGCGCTACGCTTCCCGCTACCGGCGTCCGATCGGGGGTTTCGAGGCTTCTGCCTTGCAACTGCTTATGCAGTACTCGTGGCCGGGCAATGTTCGGGAATTGGAGCACACTCTTGAGCGCGCGGTGCTGATGTGCCGTGGCAACGAGATCCAGCGCGCAGACTTGGGGCTGGACATGCTGCGGCCGCAAAGTCAGAATCTCGAAGAGCTCAGCCTCGAATCCGTGGAAGCCATCCTCATCCGCAAGGCCTTGCAGCGTTCTCAGGGGAATGTGAGCCAAGCCGCGGAAACCCTGGGGCTGAGCCGCGGCGCCCTCTACCGGCGGATGGAGAAATATGGGCTCTAGCCCGCGAGGGATGCCCAATCCCGGCGCGCGCAAACCTCCACGAAAGCGGGTTCGCCTCCTGTATGAGCGCCGCGTAAGTCTCTACGCATTCCTGGTGGCGCTACCCGGCTTGCTCGTCGGCGGTATTTTTGTCTGGCTGCAACCTTGGACGCTGGAGTCGAAGCTCGCGCTCATATTCGCCGTATTGTTTGTGTGGTGGTTGCTGGCGATGGCGCTGCAAGAGCAGGCCACACGGCCTTTGCAGACCCTAGCCAATGTGATCGCCGCCTTGCGGGAAGAAGACTACTCGTTCCGCGCGCGGGGAGCCGCCACGGATGACGCGCTCGGCGAACTCTCCATCGAGGTCAATGCGTTGGCCGATCTGCTCGCCGACCAGCGGATTCGCGCGATTGAGGCAGCGGCGCTATTGCGGCGCGTGGTGGAAGAGATCGAGGTGCCGTTATTCACCTTCGATCCTGACCAGGTCCTGCGCTTGGTAAATTCCGCCGGCGAACGTCTTCTGCAGCAGTCCTCGGTACGGCTGCTAGGGCGCACCGCAAAAGAAATCGGACTAGCTGGCTGTATGGAGGCGCAGAGCGAGACCGTCGTGCCTCTGCCGTTCCAGGGCCCGAACGCGCGCTGGCTGGTGAGGCGCAGTTCATTTCGCCAGAAGGGAGTACCGCACACTCTCATCGTTCTATCGGACGTAAGCCGTGCTCTGCGCGAAGAAGAACGGGGCGCCTGGCAGCGACTGATTCGTGTGTTGGGTCACGAATTGAACAACTCGCTCACGCCGATCAAATCGATTGCAGGCACGCTGCGAGTCCTGATCGCGAACGGGTCTTTGCATTCTGATCAGCCAGAGGACTTCGAGCGCGGGCTTTCCATCATCGAGGCCCGCGCTGATTCCCTCAACCGTTTCCTGCAGGCTTACCGGCGGCTTGCTCAAATGCCGCCACCCAACGTGAGAAAGATCGAGCTTGCCCCGATTGTCCAACGCGTAGCTGCATTGGAGGCCAGTTTGCCGGTGCAGGTGCTGCCCAGTCCGCCGGTGGAGCTGACGGTTGATCCAGATCTACTCGAGCAAATGCTGATCAACCTGACGCGTAACGCAGTGGAGGCATCACTGGAACCACGGCATCGGACCTCCGTTCAAAACGGTGCAGCCGACTCATTGCCCTACCGGGAACCCCACGTAGTTGTTCGATGGGAACTGTCGGACAAGGATCTGGTGCTTACCATCGAAGACAACGGTCCCGGACTTGGCAATCCCGCCAATGTGTTCGTCCCGTTCTATACGACCAAGCCATCAGGCAGCGGGATCGGTCTGGTGCTTTCGCGGCAGATCGCTGAGGCCCACGGAGGCTCGATTGAACTCCTGAACCGCACCGATCAGAAGGGCTGTCAGGCAAGGGTGGTCCTCCCACGCACGCAGTCATCGGAGTAACCAGCCTGGAGGATCAGGCCACTTTGGCCGTGTCGCGTAGCCCGACCGAGCCGGCAATCTTGCGCAGCGCCCGCGACAGCGGGAAATAGAGCAGCCAGATTGCAGCCGGACCAATCAGCAGCCAGGCCGACATGGCATGTAATCCCGCGAGCCAGAAGGTCGCAATGGCATGTCTGAGATCTGCATGGGCCATAGCCCGCATCTCCGCCACCGACAACTGCAAAGGTGCGGCGTGAAACAATTTTTCACCCAGTCGGAGGAAGGGTATAAGCAGAAGAAACTGCAAAGGGTAAAGGAGGTAGTTCACTAGTTGAATGGCCGGAAGGTTCAACCGGAAAATCAAAGCGGCAACCGCACACAGAATGGTAGTGGAACCAAGCATTGGAAAGACACCCAGCACAATCCCGAACGCGAGGCTTAGAGCGATCTTCTCAGGCGTGATTCCCTGGATCATCAGCCCCAAAATCGGGTCGACCACCCGGCGATAAAGAGGTCCAGGGTTCATGCCCCCGCCGTCTTGAGTAAGAGGTCGGAAAAGGGCCGAAGAGGTCTCGGTTTGAAAAGAAGCAGAGCGCAGCCCGACATCGTGATGTTTCCGAATTGCATGATGAGGACCCAATCACGTTACCGGCTAAACGATGCTGGGCGCAAGGTTCCAAGGTGTGACGGAATCCTTTGCACGACTATTGCTTTGAGCACCACTCTGATTTATAAGTTCTCTGCCGCGCAGGCATCACACCATGGACACGGGCCGCGATCAGTCCTCTCACAGCTTCAACCAAGCGGGTTCTCCGTTCCATACGGCCCTTCTGGCTGGCCTCGTCGGTGTCCTTTCCTACTTCACCGCCAGGGTTGGAGACATTCTGGTACTGCGACCGCAAATGGTCTGGCCGCTGTGGCCAGGCTGCGCGTTTCTGGTCGCGGTCTTGGTTTTGGTCCCCAGGAAGACGTGGCCACCGGTGCTGGCGGCAGGACTAACTGGATTTGTAGTCTATGATTTGCAGTTGGGGCTGACGCTGCGTGCCACGGCCATCCTGATCCTGGCCGACGCAGTCGAAATTCTGATTGGTGCTCTCGGTGCTGGCTACGCCTTCAAGAGTGTGCCTCGTCTGGATAGCATGAGATCTCTGGCGAGGTTCTCGTTCTTTACGGGTCTACTTGCCCCGCTCGCAGCGGCGTTAATCGCGACGGTCGGTCTCGGCGGCAGCCACTGGATTCGTTTCAGGATTGGGTTCTTGACCGAGGCATTGGCTCTGTTCACCGTTACGCCGGCGATCCTCAATTGGGCTAGCCAGAGACACGAATGGGCAACAAAATCACGCGCGTATGCCCTGGAAGCCGCCGCGTTAGTCGTCGGGGTGCTGGTTTCGGGGTATATTGCTTTTGTGGCGGGGTTCAGCAGTCCCCCAGTTCTTTATTCGCTTCTGCCCTTTCTGCTATGGTCCGCCTTGCGTTTTGGATCGACGGGGATCAGCACGGCGATGCTGGCAACGGCTTTCTTGTCCACTTGGGGCGCGGTCCACGGGCGTGGTCCGTTTACAGGACCGGATCCTCTGAACAACGTTTCGTCGCTCCAGCTATTTCTGCTCTTCGCAGGTGTGCCGTTTATGATCCTCGCGGCCCTCGTCGAAGACCGGAAACAGGCCGCGCAGGCCGTAGGCGAAAGCGAGAAGCGCTTCCGGTTGGTGGCGGATACCGCGCCGGCACTGATTTGGATGTCTGGCGTCGATAAACTCTGCACCTACTTCAATCAGTCCTGGTTGAACTTTACCGGGCGATCCGTGGACTCGGAAATCGGAAGTGGCTGGTCCGAAGGAATCCACCCTGAAGACCGGAAGAATTGTCTCGACATCTATAACGAGTCGTTTGACCGGCGACAAAACTTAAAAATGGAATATCGCCTTCGCAGGTATGACGGAGAATATCGGTGGATTCTGGACATCGGAGTGCCGCGATTCAGCGCGGAGAGTTCGTTTGCAGGATACATCGGAATCGCTATTGACGTGACCGACCGTAAGGCCGCGGAGGCAGCCCTCCAGAGTGTGAGCCGCAGACTAATCGAGGCGCAGGAACAGGAACGGACTCGAATCGCCAGAGAACTCCACGACGACACCGGTCAACGGCTTGCGCTGCTGGCCAACGAACTCGGGCAACTCGAACAGCACTTGCCCACGGAAGTCGGCCGCCAGGTAACCGAACTGCGCCGGCAAACCTTCGAGATCGCCACCGGTATTCAAACTCTGGCACATGAGCTGTATTCTTCGAAGCTGGAATATCTGGGATTAATGGCAGCCATGAGAAGCTTTTGCAAAGAATTCAGCGAGCAGCGGAGGGTTGAGATTGACTTCAAGAGCGATGATTTGCCACGCCACTTGCCACGGGATATTTCACTCTGCCTCTTCCGAGTGCTGCAGGAATCGCTGCACAACTCGGCCAAACACAGTGGAGTCCAGCAGTTCGAGGTACGCGCGTGGGCTTTGTCAGGCGATATCCATCTGACGGTCAAGGATTCTGGCTCGGGATTCGACAAGAATGCAGCCAAGGAAGGTCGCGGACTCGGGCTCATCAGCATGGAAGAGCGACTGAAACTCGTGAATGGGAAGTTTTCGATCGACTCGGAACTCAGGCGCGGTACGACGATCCACGCCTGCGTCCCGGCCGGGGCCGGCAATGATTCGGCGCGCGCAGCAGAATAGAAGTTAGTCGGGCCGCGAATGTCCTCTAGACCCTCGCCAGCGGCACGAGGTTGTTTCTGACAGCGTACTTGACCAGATCGGCATTACTGTTGGCCCGTAACAACTTCATCATGCGATATTTGTGATAGCAGACGGTTCTAGTCGACATGTTGAGGATACCGCCGACTTCTTTCGCAGCCTTTCCTTCCGCAAGCAATTGCAATACCTCACGTTGTCTTCTGGTCAGGCAATCATCTTCCCGCACCAGTCGCGTATTTTGCCAGCGCAAGCGATCGATCTCGTGTCGCGACAAAGGGCGGGAAACATAAGTATGGCCCCGCAGCGCCTCACGGACAGCACGCACTAATTCGTCAGAGGCGCAGGTTTTGACCAGATAGGCGGAGGCTCCGCGCTCGAAGGCTTCCGCAGCCACTTCCGCGTCGGGATTCACGGTGAGGTAGACCAACTTCACAGCAGGCAGTATTTCCTTTGCTTGCTGGCCTGCGTCCAAGCCATTGAGGACGGGCATGGCGATATCGAGCACGATGACATCCGGCTTTAGTTCGCCGGCGGCCTGTACCAGGGCACGACCGTTGCTCACCACTCCCACGACATCAAATTCGGTTTCGAGAAGTTGCTTGCACAGCTCCGCTACCAGATTGTGGTCGTCCGCGATTAGAACTCGGGGGCGGGTCATTCGTCTTACCCTCCTGTCAGACTTGACACACGCTGGACCACGACTGGTCCGCGCGGATCATGCGCATTCCTGCGACCGAGGGTGGCACGTGGCAACACCGTGCCTGAAGGCGAGTCCACTGTTCCGGGTATCGTCGGCAAGCAGCGTCAACTCGGGTTCCGGGGTCATAAACCGTGAAAAGCCGCAAACCAGGCAGACTACAACCTTGCGGGACACAGTAATACCTGGATTGTTAACATTCCTGAGGCCGCTGAAATGGACAATGATCTCAGCCGAGTATTCAGACAGACTGCTTGACTGACACAACATACAGTGCATAACTCCCCCAGCCCCCATGTGCCGGGCGCGATCGCGCCTCGGGAAGAATCTCTGTGGGTGTATGCAAGCCGGTTAGGGATTTTGTGCCAGCCCACTCAAATATATTTCAGGGTCTGTTTTAGAGTAAACTCCAATGCACTTGCATTAACTCGTGAGCTAATAGCGAGGGGTGGTTCTGGATTCTATTACGCCTAGTTTTCGGCCTGCCGGGCCCTTGTCACCGGCGCAGTTGCAGCGTTTGTCTGACGGGGAACTCATGTCCTGCCTCCAGCAGGGACAGAGCGACGCCCTCGCTGTCCTCTTCGACCGCTATCAGAAGTTAGTCCTGAGCATCGCCCTTAGAATTGTTCGCGACCCCGGGGAGGCGGAAGACGTCACACAAATTGTTTTTCTAGATGTCTATCGCGCCGTGGCACAATTTGACCCCGGCAAAGGCAATACTAAAGTGTGGCTGATGCAGTACGCGTATCACCGCTCGATCAACCGCAGGCAGCACCTTCAAGGACAAGAGTTTTATAAGAAAGCGGAACTGGAAGAGTTGGAGACGCAGTCGGTTCATGCTCACCCGACGTTTGGGCTGAGTTCCACAGAAACGAGAGAGTTGGTTCGCCAGAGCCTGGACGCGTTATCCGAGACGCAGAGGGCGGTTATCGAGATGGCTTGCTACGAAGGACTGTCTATGCGGGAGATTGCGGAACGGACTGGAGATTCATTCGCCAACGTCCGTCACCATTATTATCGCGGCCTCCAGAAACTGCGCGCTTTTATATCCGGCGGAAGTAGCGCCAAATCGGCCGAACCAGGGGGAAAGTGTGCCTGAGTTGCACAGAATGACACCAGAACATGAGAAGTATGAAGAGCTTTGTGCCCTCGCCGCCGGCGGCCTCATGGAGGGCGGAGAGTTTGTCGATTTCCAGGCCCATATGAAGGAATGCAGCAGATGCCGGGCGGACTACGAGGAGTTGTCGGGCCTCGTCACTCTGGAGATGCCGCTAGCCCAGGGAACTTTCAAGCAGAGACTCGCGGCGATGAGGGCAAGGCCCATGCCTTATTCGCGGCAGCGATTTCTTCGTCGAGCGCGGACCGAAGGCGTGGTGTTCTCGCGCGAGGTTGAGACGCTCACCGGACCGGGTCAGCGGTACCTCCGCCCCGCCGCTGTGCTGGCTCCCGTTGCGGTATTGGTCCTGGCTGCCGCCAGTCTTGCGGTTTACCATTTCCGGGCGACGCCCGATACCGCCCGGGCGAAGGACTCCCCCAGCTCGCAGCAAATCGCTGAGCTTCAACGCGAGAACGCCGCACTCACCGCGAGCCTGAAGCAATCGAACCGGTCACTGGCAGCGGGACAGCGCGAAAATCAAGATCTGCGCATACAACTGGGAAGAGCGTCCACAACCGCTGAGACGCTGCAACAGGCACGAGGTCAGGCCGAACGCTCCTCCAGCCAGAACGTGCAATTGCAGGATGAACTCCACAACCAGGAGAAACTGCTGGCGGACGCAAGAAATGAGGCGGCTCGCAGCAGTCAATTGCGGCTCGACGATGAGGCTTCCATGGTGGAGCAGCAGACTCGCATCACAGAACTCACGAATAAGCTACGGATCGCGAGTGCCACCCTGGATCAGGAACGGCAAATGGCGGCGTCGGGTAAGGATGTGCGGGAGCTTATGGCGTCGCGCGAATTGCATGTGATTGATGTCCGCGACACCGACCCGAATGGCAACCCCAGCGCAGCGTTTGGTCGACTGTTCCTGACCGAAGGCAAGTCTCTCACTTTTTACGCCTTCGATTTGAACGAAGACAGAGTCGGCAATGCAAAGCGCAGTTTCGAAGTCTGGGCAGTGCCGGAAGCAGGAAAGAACTCGCCGCGGAGTCTGGGCTTCTTGCGCATGGATGCCAAAGCGCACGGGCGTTGGGTGTTGAGAGTGGACACCCCGGAGCTTATCAAGGCGATCGGTTCTGTATTCGTTACGGTCGATCCCGCGGCCGGCGGCAAGGAGCCGAGTGGGCAGAAGATGCTTTACGCCTACCTGGGAGAGGCCAACCACCCATAACGCGACGCTGCGTGACGGTCTAGAAAATTACCTTCATCGTGAAGGAACCTGCGCGCTGCGCGGAGCCCTTCCCAGGCTGTAGATGTGCCGCATCCCGCTCGGCGCGAATTTCCGCGCCGAGACTCGCGAGATCGAGTTCGTGAGATTCCTGAGCTTTCTCAACTATCAAAATTGACCGTTACTGTTCCATGCCGGCACGTGTTGCACTTGCCCTGTCGCTTCTGCGCGGAACCATATCAAGCAACCAAGCGGGGAGAGATACCGTGAAACGAAACACGACGCTACAAATCCTCTGGTGGCTGCGGAATGCCGCTTGGAGCCTCAGAGCCTACATCGCAGGCAAAGAAGAAGGACAGTCATCGCGAACCAAACCCATATTATGGGCATTCGCAACCCTCGCCATCGGATTTGTTTCGCCCTTGCTCGGTCAACAGAAGGGGCAGTGGGTTCCGGGACAGTTTGGTCTGAACGCCGGTGTCATTCCCGATCCTGGCATCACCTATGCCAACCTGGCTTTCAATTATTCCTCCAGTCAGTTGAATGACTCCAACGGGAACCGCGTTTCAGGTATTAGCGGGAACTACGGCTTCTGGGTGGACGAGAACATTTTCTACTACGTCCCGAAGCACAAGATCCTCGGCGGGTACTTCATGCCTTATGTTGCACTCAGCTACGCCAGCGGAGAGTTGGTAGCAGACATCACTGGGACTAACCTGAGCGGTGGCGGAGGTGGGTCCGGGTTTGCGGACATGTTCGTCGAGCCCTTGAACATCGGCTGGCACATTGCAGAGCGAGTCGACTTCAACGTCGGATACGCCTTCACTGCACCCACTGGCCGCTACACTGCCGGAGCGAGCAACAACGTGGGTTCTGGATATTGGGGTAACGACATCACGTCTGGCACGACTTTGTACATCACCAAGAATCACGGAACCACCGCAAACTTGGCCACCGCTTGGGAAATCCACGGACAAAGAACGGTCGCCAGTGTCCCGGCAGGCCAAGTCAGCAAAATAACACCCGGCCAGGCTTTCACCGATGAGTGGGGAATTGGGCAGGTTCTTCCCTTGAAAAAAAATATGAGCCAACTGGCCCAGCTCGGATTGGTGGGATACGACCAATGGCAGGTGTCAAGCGACGGGGGCACTTACTTGGTGGCCGGATTCCCTGTCGCCGCGAGCAACGTTCCGTACTACTCAGTTCATGGGATCGGTGTTCAAGCCAATTACATCCTCCCGGCGAAGGATTTCTCAGCCTTCTTCAAATACTACGATGAGTATTCGGCCAAGGCTCGTCCGAAGGGACGCACGTTCGTCTTCGGATTTTCGTGGACGTTCAAGTTTCCAAAACCGCCGGCCCCGAAGAGTTGAGTGCTCTGGTGCGCGATGAGGTGAAGAAGGAATTGTGACCTGGATGCATCGCAACCCTCGCACGCAAAACTAGCCTGCCGAGTGGAACCCGTAAGCCTTTGCGAATCATTAAGGTTTGTCGAGGAATTCCCGCCGTTGCCGAGAGGCAGGAATTTGAAGAGCCGTATCGACAACAGCAGTGGATCTCCGTTGTCCTAGTTGGCAGCCGCCAGAAAGACCGGGAATCAGGTAGTACGCCTTCCTGCGCGATTCCAGAAAACGCCTCTTGAGAGACTCTTGCGCCCAAAATATTTGACTTCGCAGAACTTTCCTTGTATTACGAATGCTTGCGTTCCATTTCATTCAATCTTCTCCGTGTGCAGACGGCGATCCGGCAGCATTCTATGTTTCCACAAGAAAAAGTTTTGCCATTTGACGGCAACCACCTTCGAAAGCTGCGAGCCATGGTCGCGATCAGGTCCTGGGTTCTCACTATTGTCCTCGCGTCTTGTTCACTCGCAGTCGCAGCGGACACTCCTATCGGGAATCCTCGGATTCAGGGTGGCAATGTCCGCATTGAGTTTGATGATCATCTGCGCAGCCGGGTGGTGGCCTGTTTCGACAAGAAGGAGACGGTGATGGGGCCGTTCACCGCGTCTGAGACCGTGGCCACCGCTGACAAGACTTGGACGGGATTCCTACTGACCTCGCAAAAACATGAGCACGCAAAGGACACTTTCGGTGAAGGCGAACGGCTCACCCTGGAAGGTAAGGCAGGAGAGCTGAAAAAGACGGTCTCCGTAACCGTATACGACGAGTTTCCGGCGATGGCTTTTTTCGAGGTCCAGTACACTAACACCGGAAGCTCCAAGATCGCGATCAAGGGTTGGACCAACAACGCGTACACGGTGAAGGCGCAAAGCGGCGCGGGTGCGCGGGTTTTCTGGTCCTATCAGAGCGGCTCGTATGAGAAACGGCCCAACTGGGTCTTACCCCTGCACACGAATTTTCAGCAGGAGAACTATCAAGGCATGAATGCCAGCGACTACGGCGGCGGTACGCCGATTGTCGACGTCTGGAGGCGGGACGTTGGAATGGCGGTGGGACACGTCGAGCCGCGGCCGAAGCTGGTTTCCCTCCCCGTTTCCATGCCCGATCCCGCACACGCCAGCTTAGCGGTACGCTTCACCAATGGTAACTCAGTAAACCCCGGTGAAAGTCTTAAAACGTTTCGAACCTTTGTCGCCGTCCACCAAGGAGACTACTTCCGCACGCTCGCCGACTACAGACGCTTCATGATGAAACAGGGGTTCCAAACGGCGACTGCTCCCGACGACGCTTTCGGCGCAATCTGGTGCGCATGGGGATATGGCCGATCGGTGCAGCCTCAGCAGGTATATGACACACTGCCGACGGTGAAACGCTTGGGATTTGCGTGGGTCACGCTCGACGATGGTTGGCAGAACAATGTGGGCGATTGGCGACTTGATCCCAAGAAATTCCCCCACGGCGACGCTGACATGAAGGCCATGGTTGACCGCATTCACCAGGAAGGCTTCAAGGCTCAGCTCTGGTGGTCACCGCTGAGCGCTGTGCCAGACTCGGAACTCCTTCGGGATCATCCCGACTACGAGTTACTAGACCGTGATGGCTCCGCGAGAAAAGTTTCCTGGTGGAACTCGTACTATTTATGCCCAGCCGATCGCCGTGTGGTGGAGTACCACAAGGCATTGGTGCGAAAAATTCTGGTGGATTGGGGATTTGACGGGCTGAAGCTTGATGGCCAGGACATGAACGGAGTTCCAGCCTGCTACAACCCAGCTCACCACCACGCACAGCCGGAGGATTCGGTTGAG
This sequence comes from uncultured Acidobacteriaceae bacterium, assembly GCA_963752175.1. Lineage (GTDB taxonomy): Bacteria > Acidobacteriota > Terriglobia > Terriglobales > Acidobacteriaceae > Sulfotelmatobacter. The sequence continues at coordinate 60,359 of CAVVXZ010000018.1, read as the reverse complement.
GCTCTGCCGGATTTCTTCCGTGCAATTTACGAAACTGCACAGGCTGTAAAGCCTGGGGCACTGGTGGAGTTTTGTCCTTGCGGTACTGCATTCTCCTTTTTCACAATGCCGCACTTCAACATGTCGGTGGCTTCCGACCCGACAAGTTCCTTTCAAGTACGTTCCAAGGCGAAAACGTTGAAGGCCTTGATGGGAGACACCATTCCATTCTTCGGCGATCACGTCGAACTTAGCGATGGTGGCAACGACTTTGCGTCGACTGTCGGCGTGGGAGGCGTAGTGGGAACGCAGTTTGTTCTTCCGTCTCTGGTCACAAAGCACGGCAAATCAGATCTGACTCCGGCGCGCGAGCAGGACTTCGAAAAGTGGCTTCGCATCTATCGCGACAAGATGTTGTCAAAAGGACAATATCTCGGGCAGCTCTATGACATCGGCTTCGACGTGCCGGAGACTCATGCAATCCGCAAGGGCCAGACCATGTACTACGCCTTTTTTGCCAAGCGGTGGAAGGGGCAAGTCGAACTGCGCGGACTCGAAGACCGCAACTACAGCGTCGTGGACTACGTCACAGGAAAGAGTCTCGGGACGGTGTCAGGACACGGCGCACATCTGCCGGTTGAGTTCGATGGACATCTGCTTGTGGAAGTGCGGCCACAATGAGCCGGGTTTACGAGCTAGCGGTGTGTTTTTTGGAGAGATCAGAGTGAAATTTCTATCCTTTGTGTTGCTATTTGTATGTGCCTCGGCGGCCTTCGGCCAGCCCAACTCATCTTTCTACGTGTCGACGAGTGGGGATGATTCGAATCCCGGTACCCAAACGGCACCTTGGCGGACCGTCCAACATGCCGCAGATATTGCACGCGCGGGCAGTACCGTCAACGTGCGGGGCGGAATCTACGAAGAACTCGTCAGCATTAACGTATCTGGCAACGCGACTGATGGATTCATTACTTTTCGAAGCTATCCCGGCGAGACGGCGGTTCTAGACGCAGAGCATTTCGCTCCCAATGGCAGAAGTGGGGTGCTCACCATTCACAACAAGAGCTATGTGAGAATCGAAGGTTTTGAAATTCGCAACTACCGCACCGCCGAACATCGGCTGACCCCGTTGGGCATAGATGTGATGGGGGCCGGTTCCCATATAGAACTGCTGAAGAACAACGTTCATCATATTGAGCAGACTTTTGACGGGCGCGATGCTCCGGGACGAGGCGGCAACGGGTTTGGCATTGCGGTGTACGGTACCGACGCCAAGACTCCTATCCGTGAGCTGGTGATTGACGGCAACGAGGTGCATCACCTCAAAACCGGTTCGAGCGAGTCGTTAGTAGTGAACGGAAACGTCACGAATTTCCGCATCACACACAACGTTGTCCACGACAACAACAACATCGGAATCGACGTCATCGGTTTCGAGCGCACGGCGCCCGACCCAGCCGTTGACCAGGCTCGCGACGGGCTGGTTAGCGGTAACTTGGTTTATAACATTACGTCGCGCGGCAATCCGGCATATCGCAACGATGAATCTTCCGACGGCATTTACGTGGACGGCGGAACCAGGATCCTTATCGAACAGAACGTCATGCATGATGTGGACTTTGGAATCGAACTGGCCAGCGAGCACAAGGACCGCGCCACCAGTTACATTACTGCGCGAAACAACCTTATCTATCACTGTCACACCGCTGGTGTCTCCATCGGAGGTTATGCGCCGGAGCGAGGACACACCGATCACAGCACGGTCGTCAACAATACCCTCTACGAAAACGATACGTCGGGAACGGGATCCGGGGAGTTCCAAATGCAGTGGAACATGGCGGACAACGTTTTCGCGAACAACATCGTCTATGCAGGGCCTCGCTGCCTTTTCACGGTAACCAAATCTCAGGTCGACAAAAAACAGCCACCCGCCGTTATCGATCACAACCTTTACTACTGCGCCTCCGGAGCGAAGGCGAGCACATGGGCAGGGGTCCCCGCCATGGTAACCGGATTCGACAAATATCTTGAGTCCACTGGGAATGACCGTCATTCCCGTTTTCTCGATCCACATTTTATTGACACTGCCGCGAAGAACTTTCACCTGCAATCAGATTCTCCCGCGATCGGTGCGGGCACGACTGACGGCGTGCCGGTGGGAGAACTGGACCTGGAGGGCTCACCGCGTGTTAAGTCCGGCAAGATAGACATCGGCTGCTACCAAAGACAATAGGAGTCCAAGTTGAAATTGGAAGTGAATCGCCGCGAATTCCTGAAGATCTCCGCTGGAGCCGGCGCTGCCTTGGCCATGCCAACCTCAGGACACACTGCTGTGCCCTCCAAAATGATCGGCATCCAAGTCGGAGCAGTTTCGTTTGTGGATGAAGGCACCGAGAAAGTCCTCGATGTGCTTCAGGAACGTGCCTGCGTGAATACGCTGTTTCTTGCGGTCTTCACCTACGGTCGAGGTATTGCGGGAAGACAGATTCCGGGCCAACCGCTGCCCGATCACGGTAAGCAGGAGTACGATCTCAATTTTCACGGTGGAAATTTCGCGACTTCTCATCCCCAGTACTACAAGAACACGGTTCTCAAAGACACCCGTGCGCCCGACCATGGCGACCTGGATATCCTGGCCGAAGTGATTCCTGCTGCCAAAAAACGCGGCATCAAGGTCATCTGCTGGCTCGAGGACGTGTTTCGTACCGACTTGCCCAACATCGAGAAACTGCAGGAGCGGGATCTGTACGGGCGGAATGCCGACACGCTGTGCGTCAACAATCCGGACTACCGAAATTTCCTGACCGGTTTGGTCGAGGACTACACCCGTTCCTATGACATCGACGGCATCATGTGGGGATCCGAGCGGCAGGGCGCACTTTGCGACAGCCTTGGGGCAACGCATGACACGCCGCCAGTTGATCCGGGCGAGGTCACTTGTTTCTGTCAGTTTTGTCAGAGCAAAGCGAAAGAACGCGGCATCAACCCGGAGCGCGCCCGACAGGGATTTCTCGAGTTGGAAAAGTTCGTCCGCTCGGCACGCAGTGGCAAATGCCCTGTGGACGGCTACTACGTTCAATTTTGGCGGTTCCTATTGCGCTATCCCGAACTGGCCGCTTGGGAAATGCTCTGGACGGACAGCCTCCGCGAAACGTACGCCGCAATTTACAAAACCGTGAAGGCCGCGAAACCGGCGGTGCCAGTGGGTTGGCACATCTGGCATAACAATTCCTTCAATCCGATCTACCGCGCGGAACAGGATCTGCATGAGCTCTCGAACTACTCAGATTTTATAAAGGTTGTCATGTACAACAACTGCGGCGGCGAACGGATGGCGCTGTATGTGGACAATGCCGGTTCGACACTTTACGGCGATCTCACAAAACAGGGTCTACTCGATTTCAACTACGCCGTTATGGGATTGAAAGAGCGCAGCTACGATCAGGTTCCACACATAGGGCTTTCCGCAGAGTATGTCTATCGCGAGACGAAACGCGCGTTGGAGGGTATTACGGGCGCGAGCACTCTGATTTGGCCGGGCATTGATATCGATATCCCGACCGAGCCCAACAACAGCAAGTGCACACCGCAAAGCGTGAAGGAAGCAGTGCTGGCGGCCTTTCGCGCCGGCGCGCCAGGCGTGATCCTATCTCGCAAGTATTCCGAGATGCGGCTCGACGACCTCGGCGGCGCTGGAGAAGCGATTCGCGAATTGAACCGATCGAGCTGAGGACCGCGCCAGAGCCGCCTCGCCATACGTCGGGCGCAAACGACGATACTCATCCATCTGGATCGTTCGGGCATGACCCCAAGAAATAGCGATCACTTCTCTCGACTATGGAGCAGGAATTTGGATATTGGAGACGATGTTCGAGTAGGCACTCTCTTGGTTACTCGAATCCACCGCAGTTGAGGCGTAGCAATAAGACGTACCGTCGACTACTGAAGAGTCCGCATAGACTGTGCTTGCGACGAGTGCCGGGTTGATCTTCGCATAGGAACCGCACGAGGTTGTAAAGACCGCTCGATAGACGTTGTAGCCAGAGACGTCCGACGAGGTGCTCGCATTCCACGACAGGTTAACGGTGTGCGGTGGTGGCGGCGTGCCAGTTCCGGTCAGCGTTTCGGTCGTCGTAGAGGGCTGAGCATTGCTGGTGAATGTGAGTGTGGCACTCGCCCCTCCCGATGTCTGTGGAGCGAAAGTCACCGTGAACGAAGCGCTCTGGCCCGCCGGAATCGTAGCGGGCAGAGACAGCCCGCTCAGGCTGAATGCTGAGTTGTTCGAACTCACAGCGGTGACCGTGACATTCGCGCCGCTAGCTGTCAGGCTGCCGGACGCGGTTCCGCTCGTCCCTACGACCACGCTGCCAAGAGCCAGGGTGGTAGGAGTCACGGTGAGCTGTCCAGTTGCTGCGGTACCTGTCCCTGAAACTGGGATCGTCAGGGAGGGGTTGGATGCGGTCGACGTGATGGTGATGTTGCCGCTCGCACTCGCAGCGGACTGTGGAGCGAACGTGACACTGAAGGTCGCGCTCTGGCCTGCGGTCAGTGTGACTGGAGTGGTGATTCCACTCAAGCTGAATCCGGTCCCGGAGATGGCGGCCTGAGAAATCGTGACGCTGGAGCCACCTGTATTGGTCACGGTTTCTGATAGAGACTGATTGCTTCCCACGGTTACGTTACCGAAGCTGAGATTGGTCGGATTCGATCCCAGTGTCCCTTGGGCAACTCCCGTGCCTGACAAGGGGATGTTCAGAGTCGGATTGGACGCGGTCGAGGTGAGGGTGACGTTGCCGCTTGCACTCGCAGCGGACGTCGGTGCGAATTTCACGCTGAAGGTCGTGCTCTGGCCGGCCGTGAGGGTCAGCGGAGTCGTGATCCCACTCAGGCTGAAGCCGGTCCCGGTGATGGCGGCCTGAGAAATCGTAACGCTGGAGCCACCGGTATTGGTGACCGTTTCCGACAGAGATTGGTTGCTTCCGACAGTTACGTTCCCGAAACTCAGGCTGCCCGGATTCGCCCCCAGGGTCCCTTGCGTGACTCCCGTGCCCGTTAGCGGGATGGTTAGGCTTGGATTGGATGCGGTGGAGGCGATGGTCACGCTGCCGCTGGCACTCGCGGCGGATTGGGGAGCGAACGCGACATTAAAGGTGGCGCTTTGTCCAGATGTCAGGGTCAGAGGAGTCGAGATTCCACTCAAACTGAAGCCGGTCCCGCTGGCGGTGGCCTGAGAGATCGTGAGGCTCGAGCCACCGGTGTTGGTGACGGTTTCTGACAGAGACTGATTGCTGCCCACCGTTATGTTCCCGAAACTCAGGCTGGCCGGATTTGACCCAAGTGTGCCTTGCGTAACTCCCGTGCCCGTTAGCGGAATAGTTAGGGTGGGATTGGATGCGGTGGAGGTGATGGTGACATTGCCGCTCGCACTCGCAGCAGTCAGCGGTGCGAACTGGACAGTGAGGTTCGCACTCTGGCCCGGTGCCAGGGTCAACGGGGTCGTGATCCCACTTAGGCTGAAGCCGGTCCCGCTGATGGTGGCCTGAGAAATTGTGGCGCTCGTGCCCCCAGTATTCGTGATCGTTTCTGACAGAGACTGATTGCTGCCGACGGTCACGTTACCGAAACTCAAACTGGTCGGATTCGACCCCAGTGTGGCTTGCGTCACTCCGGTACCGGTCACGGGTATTGTCAGAGTCGGATTGGATGAAGTCGAAGTGATGGTCACGTTGCCACTCACGCTCGCAGCGGATGTCGGCGCGAATTTTACGCTGAAGGTCGCACTCTGGCCGGCGGTGAGGGTCAGCGGAGTTGTGATTCCACTCAGGGTAAATCCGGTCCCGCTGATGCTGGCCTGCGAGATCGTGACGCTGGAGCCGCCCGTATTGGTGACGGTCTCCGATAGAGTCTGGTTGCTGCCGAGGATTATGTTTCCGAAGCTGAGACTGCTCGGGTTCGATCCCAGGGCGCCCACGGCAAGCCCTGTGCCCGCCAACGGGATGGTCAGGGTTGGATTAGAGGCGGTCGAAGTGAGGGTGACGTTGCCGCTCGTACTGGCAGCGGACGTCGGTGTGAATTTCACATTGAAGGTCGTGCTCTGACCGGCCGTGAGAGTCAACGGAGTGGTAATTCCACTCAGGCTGAAACCGGTTCCGGTGATTGTGGCCTGAGAGATCGTGACGCTGGAGCCACCGGTATTGGTCACGATCTCTGACAGAGACTGACTATTGCCCACCGTCACGCTGCCAAAGTTGAGAGTAGCCGGATTCGATCCCAGTGTCCCTTGGGTGACTCCCGTGCCCGTTACTGGAATGGTCAGGGATGGATTAGATGCGGTTGAAGTGAGGGTGACGTTGCCGCTCGCACTCGCCGCGGACGTCGGTGCGAATTTGACGCTGAAGGTTGCACTCTGACCGGCTGTGAGGGTCAACGGAGTTGTGACTCCGCTCAGGCTGAATCCGGTGCCGGTGATTGTGGCCTGAGAAATCGTGACGCTGGAGCCACCGGTATTGGTCAGGGTCTCCGACAGAGACTGATTGCTGCCCACAATCACGTTACCAAAGCTCAGGCTGGTGGGATTCGATCCCAGTGTGCCTTGGGCAATCGCCGTACCGGACAAGGGGATCGTTAGAGTCGGGTTGGATGCGGTCGAGGTCAGGGTAACGTTGCCGCTCGCGCTCGCAGCCGACGTCGGTGCGAATTTGACGCTGAAAGTTGCACTCTGACCGGCTGTGAGGGTCAACGGAGTCGTGATCCCACTCAGACTGAATCCGGTCCCGCTGATGCTGGCCTGAGAAATCGTGACGCTGGATCCGCCGGCATTGGTGACGGTCTCTGACAGAGATTGATTGCTGCCCACCGTCACGCTGCCGAAGTTCAGGCTCGTTGGACTCGCCCCCATTGAGCCTGTCGCCACACCAGTGCCCGACAAAGGCAGCGACAGTGAAGGATTCGGAGCATCCGAAGTGACCGTGACAGTGCCGCTGGCGCTCCCCGCCGTCAGAGGTGAGAACGTGGCGGTGAACGTTGTGCTTTGCGAAGCATTAAGGGCAAGTGGCGTGGTGATGCCGCTCAACTTGAATCCGGTGCCGCTCACCGAGACCTGTGAAATATTGACGGTCGCGCCAGTGCTGTTGGTCAACGTGATGGTCTGGTTGCTCTGGCTGCCGACGGTTACGCTGCCGAAGTTTTCAGTGGTCGGAGTTTCCGCGAGCTGACCGCTCGCTACTCCGGTTCCCGTAAGCGAAAGTGCTGTGGAGCTGTCGGAGGCGGTGCTGGCGATCGTAGCCGTCGCGCTGAAGGCACCGGCCGCGTTGGGAGTGAACACAACCGTGACCGGAGCGCTTTGACCAGGACCAAGCGTGATCGGAAGACTGGGCGCAGTCAGCGAGAAATACTTGCTGGAAATTGAGGCACTGCTTACGGTAAGGGAGACCGTGCCTGTATTTGAGGCAGCCGCGGTCATGGTCTTGCTCTGGCCCGCCGTGACGCTGCCAAAGTCCAGGCTCGCTCCACTCAAAGCCAGAGTGCCAAGCGGCTGCTGCTGCGCCGCAGATTTGCCCGAGCTGAACCCCTGGCAGCCAACCAGAAAAGTGAGGCCCACGACAAGAAGCAACGCGCCTATCACTTTTCTAACTTGCTTCGAACAAATCGCCGTTGCGGGAGTCTTTCGCATTGTCATCCATAGACCCGTGCCCCGACTCTACGAATGCCTGTGCCCCGGGGGGAGGGCGTACATTGAGTCTGGAGTTTCGGGCGGAATTGCGGTAGATATCAGAGGTACACCACGACTATTGCCAGAAGGCCAGTCGGAAGGAGTAGATAGGACATCCGCGGAGGGGATTGCAGGATACCCCCCGTTGGACTATTGGTACGTGGAAAATGGCGGTGAGATCGCTCGGGCGGCCGCCAGGCTCTGCGCCATACCCTTGGATATGGATCGAATTTAAATTAGCAGTTCATATTCGCTTCTGAGCTACCGTGATCCTTCCGGGGTCGATATGCTCGTGTCCCACACAACTCTTCCTCCGACAATCGTCTTGAGAACCTTTGCATCGCGGATTTTTGCGGGAGCAATTGTGAAGATGTCGTCGCTGAGCAGGACCATATCCGCCAGTTTGCCGGGCGTGATGGAACCCTTTTCCTTTTCTTGAAATTCGGCGTAGGCCGAGCCCATCGTATAGGCTTCGACAGCCTCAGCAACCGTGAGCTTCTGCTCCGGGAACCAGCCATTGGGATTCTTGTCATCCAATGTGGCACGAGTAACTGCGGCGTAAACGCCCAGCAACGGATTCAGGGGAGCTACCTCCCAGTCCGTGCCGAATGCCAGTCGCACACCATGGTCGAGGAAAGTCCGGAACGCATAGGTCCGGCTGGCCCGATCGTGTCCGATGTGGCTCTCGGCGAAACGGCCGTCGTCGATGGCGTGGTAAGGCTGCACCGATGCGATGACATGCAACTGGGCAAAGCGCTCGAAGTCTTTGCCCGCCATGTGTTGGGCATGCTCGATGCGGAAGCGGCGATCGGCATCGCCATGGGCCTGGATCACGTCGGTATACAAGTCAAGGATGGTCGAGATGCCTTCGTCTCCAATGGCGTGAGTGCAGATCTGCAATCCGGCGGCATCGGCTTTCATCATGCGATCGCGCATGAGGGAGAGGGGTTGCATTTCGTCGGAGAGCAGGCCCCGATTGTTGCCCTGATTCAGGAAAGGTTCGTAGAAATAGGCTGTACCGGAACCGAGAGAGCCGTCGGCATATGCCTTGAGCGCGCCAATGCGCAAGTAGGAACCGCCGAAGGCGCGGCCGATCCCGATCTTGGCTTGGTCGTCGACATGCGTGATGAGGGGAGCCGCGTAGATGCGAGTCGTCAACTCGCCGCGCCGCAAGAGTTCGGAATACACTGCGATATCTGCGTAGCTGGCCTCCATGTGCTGAACACTGGTAACTCCGAGCGAGGCCGCGTGCGCCAGCGCGCGCTTGACGACTTTCATGCGCTGATCATGGCTCAGTTCGGGGACAACTTTATCAATGTAGTCGGTAGCCGCGTCTTTCAAAGCTCCGGTCGGATTGCCCTTTGTATCGCGAACGATCGTGCCGCCGGGCGGATCGGGAGTATTCGCCGTGATCCCCGCGAGCTTCAGCGCGACAGAATTGGCGAGGCCCATGTGCCCGTCGTACCGGCTTACGAACACCGGGGTGTCGGGGGTGAGCGCATCGATAAGATCCTTGGTCGGCATGTTGGGAGGACTCCACTTGGTTTCATCCCAATTGCCGCCGAGAATCCACTCCCCCTTCGAAGTGATCTTCGCGCGCTCAGCGATGCGGCGGGTAAATTCCTGCGGGCTCGTAGCATCGTTCAGTTGCACGTTGTCGAGTTGCTGTCCGCCGGAGACAAAGTGCACATGCGCGTCATTGAAGCCGGGTAGCAACAGCTTCCCGCCGGCATCGATCAGCTGGGTGTGGGGTCCGCGCCACGCATCCGCATCGGCGTTCGAACCGACCGCGACAATGCGATCGCCGAGAACAGCAACGGCTTGTGCGATGGGGAGGGACTTGTCACCCGTCCAGACTTTTGCGTTCCTGATCACGAGATCTGCAGCAGGTTTCAGTTGAGCTTGACCGCGTCCCTGCCCGACGGCACAGGCTAGGATCGGCAGCAGGAAGTACCGATTCGCTTTTTTCATGGGCACCCGAAAACTCCGTAGCAGCGCGAACTCCGCGGCCGAGGCCCGGAATGAAGACCGGGCACACCGGCACCGGATCGATCACGGTGTTTTTTCTGAACAGGGAAGACTGAGAGCGCCGATAAGTTTAGCACCAACGGAAGGGGCGTCGGACAATTGGCGCGCGGGATTTCGATTCACGTGGGTAGTGGTAGCTTTGTTGAGGGTCGTCCGCGACTGGGATGCCTCTCGATTCAGATATTCTTGGTCGCAGGAGCGCCCGACCGAATTGTAGCTTTCCATTCCAAGGTCCGGGTTTGTGTCCCCTGGGTGAGCACCAACTTCTCCAGCTGAAGTACTCCTTCAAGCAACTCAATGCGAAGCGACTCATCACCGAGTTCGATGGCGCCAAAGCCGGACGCAGTGGAGAAAAAACTCTTGAACGGGCGAATGGAGAGCTGCGGACCAAACCAGAGTGTTTTTTGGACGGCGGAATAACGGAACCCGGACAGGGCACCAAGCAATGCATAGCTGGCCATGGCGCGGGCGTAATAATTGCCGCACTCGTATTCGTTCCAAGGATTACGAATCCGCCCGTCGTAGCGGCTGCGCAGGGCCTTCACGATGGTCAGCCCTTCTTTGACGAATCCCTCTGCAATGAGATGAGAAGCGACTTGGTATTCGATGCCGGTCCAGACTTCGTCGGAGTAGACGAAAGGCAATGTGGGTTTGCCCCCCAGTGGCCAAGTGCACAGCAACAACCCTGGCTCGTGGCCCATGGCATAGCCAGGACGTTGTGCATTGGCGTGCTGGCTAAGGTCCATCTTGAAGTTGTGTTTGAAAATGGCGTGCAGTGTCTTTTGAACGCCCTCGCTCGCAAGCGGTGTATCAATTCCGTACATTCGCGCCATCCACGCGCCGATGACGCCGTCCGACAGACATCCGTTTCCGTATTGATATTTGGGGCCCTCGCGCTTTAGCAGCCTCTGCATCTCGCCACTGTGTTCGTCGACCTGCGCGACCATGGTGGCAAACGAGGTGTTGCGTAGTCCCAGATATTGCACCTTCTGTTGAAAGAACTCGCCATTGAAGAGGTTCTCTTCCATGAAAAGCGCACAACGATGGGCGAGATCTTCGTAGAACGTGGCATCCTGAGTTTGCCCAACGGCTTTAGCCATCTCGGCCAATGCCGAGAGGGCGCCCAGGTAGATGCTCGTGCACATACCGTCCGCTCCCCAGAATTCAATGTCGTACGTGTTGTGATGAGGCTCAAACAGGCCTCCCTGGTGATCCGGATCCCAGGTGCGAATGCAGTAATCGATGCTGCGCTTCGCCAGCGGATACATTTTCCGAAGCCAGTCCATGTCTCCAGAAATTTGCCAATCGCGAAACACTTTCATGATTCCGCCCAACTGCCCATCCGAAGCTGCGTGGAAGTCGTGCTTGACCGGACCCTCGGGAAGCGCAGAGCGGAAAGTGACGTGACCGTTTTCGTCCATCGAGCGGCCTAGTTCCAGTTCGCGGAGAGTCCGCTCGAGGTGCGGGTAAAGGTGGGGAAAAGCTTGGGCATAGTTCCATACATGTGTGCACGAGCCGTGGCAGCAACCCGCATCGGGGAAGCATCCCTCCCAGCCCCAAAGGTCGCCGTTCTCCAGACGAAGCACGGTGGGAGACTTGAGGATGGCCAGGTTCGCCGAAACAGCGTCCAGCACATAGTTCGGCAGAGTGGAGGAAAACAGAGCCTCCTTAAACGCCAGGGTGCGCGCTCTTAATGAAGCGTAATGCTCCTCAACGTAAAGAGCTATTTCGCGGGCATCGTTCCAAATCGAGGCATAGTACGGCCGCCAACGCGGCGGCACACCCTCGGGAAAGGAGCGACATCCGGCAACCTCTTGGACCTCAGCAAGCGCTGCGCCGCCAACCTGCAAATAACAATTCGGAAAATGCCACGCAATGAGGATCGGGTAGGTTCGCGATGCGCCGGGAGCCAGCGTGCCCGCGAGCAGAATCGAACCACCATTGCGCCCCTTAATATCGATTTCGTTGGATCCTTCGTTGGCAGTGAATGTCCCGGTTGAAACTTCGCGCCAGAGTGCAGACAGGGAATCGAATTCCCAACCCGGGCTGCGGAGCCACATGCCTTTGACGAGAGGTTTATAGCCGATAGCGGTCAGGCTAGCGCTGCCGTAACCTTCTGCATTTGGCTTCTCCACGTTGTACAGGAACACGCCCCGCCCGGGCAGCACCGAATTGCGGCTTGCCGATTGGTCCTGGCCGCATCCGGGCGCCAGGTGAGAAAGATGGTAGGAGAATTCGTACTCGACAGTTCGGGCAGAAACGTTGTGCAGCGTATATTCCAGGATGGCGCAGGGAATCCCCGAGTCTTTGTCGTCGAGCGGGATAAAAGGATTCCAGGCACTCAGTGCGACCTGTAGCGGAGCCGATGAGTCGCTGATCGTGGCCTCTCCGAAGGGATATTCTCCTCGGAAGACACACTTTTGAAATCGCGGGAAGCCTTCGAACCCACCGCGGCGGTAGCCCTCGCCCTGCAAGCCCTGATCGTAGATTTTCAGAACGGGGAAGGGGCCCTCGACAAGTTTGGTGACCGGAGACTCTCCCTTAATGTGAAGGATGGCGAACCCGCCTTGGGAAGGTGCGAAGCCCTCGGGTAGCGCTGTCGTCGAGGGACGATTCCAAATCGAAAAGTCCTGCAAACCGCCATAACCATTCAGGCAGATGCAACCGGCCCCGATCCCTCCTAAGGGCATGGCGATTTGGGTAGCGCTGTCGCCGCTGAAACTGCGCTGCGGCCCGTGGCCGAACAACTCTTCGGATGAATAAGGAATCTCTTCAGAAATTGGATCCGAAGGAGGATCCGAGATGGGCGCAGATGTTTGTGCGCCAGCCAAAGGCACGGCCGCATTCAATGCCGCAGAAGAAGTGATCGCCATAAACTCTCTGCGAGTGGGTTTATCTAAGGGCGACATCGAACCTCCCGGAGCCTTGTTAGCGGTCGACAGATGATAGCGCACTGAGTGCGGGTCCCGATGGTCCACGTTGGCCGGCGCTGCTGCGAGTCAAAGGTCTGATCAGATCAGTGATCGAGGATAGATATGTCGTCGACGAGTCGGGCATAATAGCTCAACAAATCGGAGTCTCGAAAACGGGGTCTGGCCTTTGCACAAATTGAAATCGTGTATAGCGCGGCGTGTTTCTACGTGTGCTTTTCTGGTGCTGTCTTTAGCGGTGTTCACCGTCGGCGGCTTTGCCCAATCGGTTCCCCCACAGCTATTTAGCGGGCTCAAATGGCGGCTGATCGGACCTTTCCGCGGGGGACGCGCCGTTGCAGTCGCCGGTGTTCCGGGTGACTCGACAACCTTCTATTTTGGCTCCGTCAATGGCGGGATCTGGAAAACCACGGATGCCGGAGTTGTCTGGACTCCGATCTTTGACGGTCAGCCAGTGGCCTCGATCGGCGCACTGGCTGTGGCTCCGTCTGATCCCAAGACCATTTACGCCGGAGCCGGCGAGTCCGATATTCGCGAGGATCTTTCTTCCGGCAACGGAGTTTACAAATCCACCGACAGTGGCGCGACGTGGAATCATGTCGGTCTGGACGACACACGCCAGATCAGCAGGATTGTCATTGATCCGCAGAATCCGAACGTCGTGTACGTGGGTGCCCTAGGACACGCTTTTGGTCCCAACGAACAGCGCGGCGTCTATAAATCCGTCGACGGAGGCGGGCATTGGACGCAGGTTCTCGACCTAGGGCCCGAGATTGGCGTTTCGGATCTGGCGATGTGCTCTGCTACTCCGCAGCTTCTATTTGCTGGCGCATGGCATGTGCGACGCCCGCCTTGGAGCACATATGCTCCGATTGAGGGGCCGGGTAGCGGCCTTTACCGTTCGCAGGACGGTGGCAAGAGATGGGCGCGTATCGAGGGAAAGGGCCTGCCAGAAGGTCATTGGGGACGGGTCGGAGTCGATGTCGCGCCAGATGGCAAGCGCGTCTATGCCCTCATCGTTGTGCAGGCTGAAATGCAGGGCCCTACCCAGGCTAGGAAATCCGGACTGTATCGCTCCGACGACGGCGGAGACACTTGGGTGCTGGCCAACTCCGCTCCTCCGCTGACCAGCCGAGCTTGGTACTTCAATCGCATCTCGATCGATCCCCACAATCCCGACGTGATCTACATGCCGAATGTCGCTCTCTATCGATCCGAGGATGGGGGAAAAACAGTTTCTGTCTTGCGTGGTGCTCCTGGCGGCGACGATTATCATGAGCTTTGGATCGATCCACAAAACTCTGCCAGCATGGTCCTGGGCACAGACCAAGGGACTACCATCAGCCTGAACCGCGGTCAGACTTGGAGCAGTTGGTACTCTCAGCCCACGGCGCAGTTGTACCACGTGACGACCGACGATCAGTTTCCCTACGTCGTTTATGGCGCACAGCAGGATAGCGGCAGCGCCGCTGTTCTGAGCCGCACCGACCACGGTCAAATTACCGCGCGGGATTGGTTTCTTCCCGGCGGCAGCGAAAGCGGATATCTGGTGGTCGATCGGATTGATCCCAATATCATTTACTTGAGTGGAACATACGGTTCGGTTGCTCGCTTCAACAAACGCACTGGCCTTAGCCAGGACATTACTCCATGGCCAGCCTTTGCATTTGATGTCGAGATCAGTCAGCGCAAATATCGTGATCCATGGACTCCCGCGCTGGTTCGTTCCCCGATTGATCCGTCACTGCTTTATTTCGGAACCCAGTATGTGATGACGACTGTTGATGGCGGTTTGCACTGGCTGGGCATCAGTCCCGATCTTACTGGATCGACCCACGAGAAGTCGGCGAGCAAACCAACTCAGGTTCCGAGCCCCGAGAATGCCAAGCTGGCTGGTTACGGTGTCATCTTCACGATCGCGCCATCGCCGCTGAATCGCGATCTGGTGTGGGTAGGAAGCGACACGGGATTGATTCACATAACCCGCGACGGCGGAAAGGCCTGGAAAGATGTCACCCCGCCGGGATTGGCTGCTTGGAGCCAGATTTCGTTGATCGAGGCTTCGCATTTCGACGCCGGGGTTGCCTATGCGGCCGTCAATCGCAGCCGGGTCGACGATCAGACGCCTTACCTATATCGAACTCGCGACTACGGAGCGACCTGGCAGTTGGTCAGCAACGGGATTGCCGCACCGGCATTCTCGCGCGCCGTGCGCGAAGATCCGCAAGCCAAGGGCCTCCTGTTCGCAGGAACCGAATTCGGTGTCTATGTCTCTTTTGACGATGGGGATCACTGGCAGTCGTTGCAATTGAATCTGCCAGTCACCGGAGTGCGTGATCTCACTGTCCACGGGGATGATTTGGTGATTGCTACATTTGGGCGTTCCTTCTGGATTCTCGATAACATAACGGCGCTACGCCAGGCGCAGAAGGTGGACGTGAGAGGAACGACCGCCCCCTGGCTTTTCCGCCCGGCCACCGCGGTTCGCGTGGATAACGACTCGTTTTCGGGGACGCCGCTTCCGCCCGAGGAGCCCGCAGCCGACAACCCTCCGAATGGCGCGATGATTGACTATTTCCTTCCGTCCCCGGCGGGCGCGGTGCAGTTGGAAGTTTTCGATGCGCAACAGAATCTCGTGCGACGGTTTTCTTCAGAAAGCCATTTGTCAGAAGAGCACATCCCGGGTAAGTACTTGCCGCTTCCCGTCGCCGAGCGGTGGCTGCCCAAGCCTGAGGTCTTGGAGAAGACTGCCGGCATGCATCGTTTCGTTTGGAACCTTACGTGGGGCAGTTCCGGAGGGCCCACCGCGGACGAAGACGCCGAGTACCATAGTCCCAGCGGGCCGAAGGTGGTGCCCGCGATCTACCAAGTGCGCCTGACGGTCGATGGAAAGATCCAAAACCAGTCGCTGACCGTCATCATGGATCCGCGCTCACCCGCGACGCCCGAAGTACTCTCACAGCAGTTACAGCTCGGCCAACAAATATTTAATGAAACGACTGAAGTACGCCGCGCCATCGCCGAAATTGGGTCAGTTCAGAAACAGCTTGCGGATATGCAAGAGAAGATGGGAGGAGAGAAATCGCAAACACAAATTACACAGCTCAAGTCGATGCTCGCCGAGGCCCAAACCGCTTGCGGCAGTATTCTGATCGCCAAGAACCCGGCAGCAGGGGGTCCCGGACTACAGGAGTCCTACAACGGCCTGGCGTCTGCTCTCCGGGTTGTCGAAAGCGGGGATCGTGTGGTTCCTGCGCAGGCAATCGCCGTTTACCAGGAGTCGAGCCAGCATGCAAAAGCACGCATCGCGGAGTGGACCCAATTCAAGCGCACTCGATTGACGCAACTCAACCAGCAATTGCGCGAGGCTGATCTTGCTCCCGTCACGACTGCTGACAATTGAGCGAAGATTGAATTTCTGAGGTCGCGCTGGAAACCGTTGCGGGAGGCGCAATATTCGGTTTCGACTTGCCACCTCCCGCATGGAGCAAGCGCCGATCTTCAGTGTGCTGCGGAGGTCGCGGCTTCGAGGTTGTCGGCCGCTCTGCCGATTGCCGCGGCGACATCTTCCAGCACCTTCGCTACGCTTGGCACCTGAGCGTCGGCCTCCGCCCATTTTTTGGCGTCCATGTATTCGCGAACGGCGGCAATGGGTTTGGCGCCGTATCCGGTGTAGGCGCCGGGCGCATACACCTGATGCTTGAACCAAGGGCGCTCCGGGAGTCCTCGTTCGGTTAAGAAGGTGCGCTGAATTTTCAAGAGATCGGCGTTGAGCGAGTCCAGCGCATCGGCTGAGAGCGCGGGCGCGCCAGGGACTAGCGCTTTTGCAACGGCGGCCTGGTAGCGTTCGGCACTGTGCTTGATGGATTCCACTCCATTCTTCAGAGGGGCGAAGTTCATATAGGGCGGCGTCGCTTCTTGCGGGGGAGGGACCGAGGTCTTGCGTGGATCCGCTACTGCGGAGAAGACTCCTTCTTTCAGTTCGAGGTTGCGCTCAGTGATTTCGTCCTGCTTCTCCTTGAGCAGCTTGTCGAGTTCAGTCACATATTTGCCGATGGTTTCGGCCAAACCCGCGTATTCGTACGGGATGACGTCCGCATCCGCCAGGCGCATCACGGCGGTGCCCCCGGTTTGCGCCAAAGTGCGTCCGTAGGAGAAATCGGTGTCCACGAAGTGCGTGTACCAATAGAAATCGTCGTAGATCGAATGATAAGAATCGGCGTCGTTTTCACCGCCGTAGCCGATGTTCAGAGCCGATATGCCGGCGTGGTCGAGGAACGACGCGTAATCGGAGCCGTCTCCGAGTGCTCCGATGGTTAACTCCGCGCGTTTGCGAATCTCCGCGCGATCCTCCTGGTTCTTGGCGTTGGCAATCCGAGACAGGCGCGCTCGTTGCCAGACGGGAACGTTTTTCTCGGGGTCCTGAATCTCACGAATGACGTCATTGGTTAGTTTTTCGAGATCGTGAGAGCCGGACGCGTGAAAGAATCCCCGGCCGTTGCTGTCGGAATTAATGTAGGCGGCGGCATGCTTTTGTAGTTCGTCGCCGTGAGTCTCCACCCATTCTGTGGAGCCGAGGAGTCCGGGTTCTTCGCCGTCCCAAGCGCAGTAGATAATGGTGCGTTTCGGCGTCCACCCTTGTTTGTGGAGTTCGCCGAGCATGCGGGCTTCTTCGAGGACTGCGGACATGCCGGAGAGGGGATCGTCGGCGCCGTTGACCCAGGCGTCGAAGTGATTGCCACGAATCACCCATTGATCGGGAGCGCCGGATCCACGCAGGGTTGCGATGACATCATTGACCGGCTTCATGTCCCAGTTTGATGTGACTTTGAGATGGACTTTGGCCGGGCCAGGACCGATGTGATACGTGATGGGCAAAGCGCCGCGCCATTTTTCCGGAGCGACCGGCCCAGCGAGCGCAGAGAGAAGAGGCAAGGCGTCGGCGTAAGAAATTGGGAGCACGGGAATCTTGGTGATGGTCTTGGCTTCGCTGATGGGAAGACGCTTGGCATCCGCGGTCGCGCCCACGCCGGGGGTGAGAGGATCGCCTGGATAATCGGTGTCCATGACGCTGCCGCGCTGGACGCCATCTTTGGGACGCCAGCCGCCCTTGGGATAATCGTCGCCTTGAAAGTAGCCGTCGTCTCGCGGATCAGAATAAATGATGCATCCGATGGCGCCATGCTCGCCGGCGACTTTCGGTTTCGTCCCCCGCCAGGCTTCTCCGTAGCGGGCAATAACGATAGCGCCTTTGACAGAGATTCCAAGGCGATCGAGTTGTTCGTAGTCTTCGCGGCTGCCGTAATTCACATAGACCAGCGGCGCAGTCACGTCACCATCAATGGAATAGGCGTTGTAGGTAGGCAATTGCTCGGAGTTTTGGCTCGACGTGGGATCGCCGGGAACGGCAGGTTCCTGCAACTTGGCGCGGAACTGCGTGGGTTGCACGAGTTCAACGATGCGCTCCTTGGGCGTCGGAAACAGTACCTGGAAGGTTTCGATATGCGCATCGAATCCCCATTCTTTAAATTTGGAAAGAATCCATTCCGCATTGTCTTTGTCATAAGGCGAGCCCACGTGATGCGGGCGAGCGCTCATTCGGCGATTGTTCTCGCGCACATTGTCGCTCACGATGCCATCCTGAAATTTCTTCTCCCATTCGCGCTCGGGATCGGAGGATTGCGCCGTATATCCCGAGAGTTGAGGATGGGCGCCAGTTTTCGCCGGGGTGGTTTGCGCGCAGGTCCATTGTGCGACGAACAAAATAATGCCAAAAGAAATGAGGGAACGAATACGGTTCAAGGGAGCCTCCGGGAATGTTGTGTAAGTTCCAAACATCCTGTTTCTGAGAGGTGGAATTATAGAGCCTGAAACGAAACATCTAGACATGAAGTTTTAGTTGAGTATTCGAGCCTGACGGGCTTATTGTGTACGTCTCCGGAGGAACCGAACGTTGCGAACGACCACACTCGTCCTTTTGATTGCCTGTTGTGCCACCCCAATATCCGCCCAGACGCACCAGCCGAGAGCGAACTCGGAGCCCGCACCAAAGCAGGCGGAGTCGGCGAAGCCTGCCGCTAAACCGGCGAGCGATGCCGAGCAGGATGAGAATGAATCCCAGGGCCCGTGGAAAGGGCTACAGTACCGACTGGTCGGGCCATTTCGCGGCGGGCGCGTCGTCGCGGTTTCGGGCGTGGGGGGGCAGGATGACGTCTACTATTTTGGCGCCGCGGCTGGAGGGGTGTGGAAGACGACCGACGGCGGTCTCAACTGGAAACCTCTCTTCGATAAGACGAAAGATGCGTCCCCGGCGATCGGAGCCATGGCTGTTTCTGAGTCAGATCCAAATGTGATCTACGTGGGGACGGGCGAAGCCTGTGTTCGCGGCAACATCGTTGGCGGAAATGGCGTGTACAAATCGATCGATGCCGGCAAGACCTGGACGTTCGCGGGTTTGGCTGATTCTCACGCGATCGGGCGGCTGATTGTGAATCCGAAGAATCCTGATATCGCGTTCGTGGCGGCGCTTGGGCATCCGTTCGCCGACAACCAGGAGCGCGGCATCTTTCGCACGCGGGATGGTGGAAAGACGTGGGAAAAGGTCCTGTATAAGGATGCCAAAAGCGGAGGTATCGATCTCGCTTTCGATCCGAGCAATTCCAATATTGTGTTCGCGGCGTTATGGCAGGTGCGGCGCACGCCTTGGAGTTTGGACAGTGGCGGGCCGGGGAGCGGTCTGTACCGGTCGAGCGACGGCGGGACTACGTGGAAGGAACTGAAGGGGCACGGCCTGCCGGAAGGGATTCTCGGGCGGATCGGCATTACGGTTTCCGGGGCGAATCCCGAGCGCGTCTGGGCGGTGATTGAAGCCGAGAAGGGCGGAATCTATCGTTCCGACGACGGGGGAGACTCGTGGCATCTGATGACAGACGACCACCGGTTTCGTCAGCGCGCCTGGTACTATTCGCACATTTTTGCCGACCCGAAGTCGGCCGATACGGTGTACATCCTGAATACGGGTGTATATCGGTCCAATGATGGAGGCAAAACCTTCAACCAGATCCGTGCGCCGCATGGAGACAACCATGCCTTGTGGATCGATCCTACGAACCCAAAGCGGCTGATCAATGGAAATGATGGAGGCGCGACCATCTCAACGAATGGCGGCGAAAGCTGGAGCAGCCAGTACAACCAGCCCACGGCACAGTTCTACCACGTCACCACCGACAACCGGTTTCCGTATTACATCTACGGCGCGCAGCAGGACAACACAACCGTAGGAATCGCGAGCGCGAGTGCTGAAGGTGGGATCGATCGTCCGGACTGGTACGACGTCGGTGGCGGCGAGAGCGGGTACATTGCGCCGGATCCGACGGACCCGCTGATCGTGTATGCCGGTTCTTACGGCGGAGAGATCACGCGTTACGACCGGCATACGCAGCAATATCAGTCGGTTAATCCGTGGCCGGTAAATCCCATCGGATGGCCGGCAGCGGACGTCAAGCATCGATTCCAGTGGACCGAGCCGATTGTCTTTTCGCCCCACGATCCGAAGACGCTCTACTTCGCTGGAGAAGTGTTGTTCAAGACGACCGATGGAGGAATGAGTTGGGCGATCATTAGCCCCGACCTGACGCGCAACGACAAAGCGAAGCAGGCCGCTTCCGGGGGGCCGATCACGAAAGACAACACGGGCGTTGAAGTGTACGACACGATTTTTTCAGTGGTGGAGTCGCCGGTACAAAAGGATCTAATCTGGATTGGGACCGATGACGGGTTGGTCCAACTGACCCGCGACGGCGGCCAGAAATGGGAGAACGTCACTCCCAAAGAGATGCCGGAATGGGGCACAGTGAGCATGATCGAGGCTTCTCCGCACGATGCCGGTACGGCGTATATCGCTGTCGAACGGCACAAGGCCGATGACTTTGCCCCGTATGTGTTCAAAACAACAGATTTCGGAAAGAGCTGGACGAAACGGGTGGCGGGAATTCCGGCGAATGATTATGTGCACGCCGTGCGGCTCGATCCAAAGCGCCCGGGGCTTCTTTTCGCCGGAACGGAGCAAGGAGTGTACGTTTCGTTCGATGACGGCGGGAAATGGCAGGCGCTGCAAATCAATCTGCCGGCTACGCCGGTGAACGACTTGGTCATCAAGAGCAATAACGGGAACAACGATCTTGTGGTGGCGACGCATGGCAGGAGTTTCTGGGTTCTGGATGACCTTACAGCGTTGGAGCAATACGACGAGTCAGTCCCGAAGCAGGACGCGCACCTTTTTACGCCGGGAGCGGCCAATCACACGCTATTTGGCGGATCGGGACGGCTGGGAAATGCGGGGAAAAATCCGCCTGCGGGGGCGGCAATCGACTATTGGCTGAAGACTTCGCTCAAGAAACCGGAAAAGAAAGAGTCTGCGGGTTCGACCCCGCCCTCATCGGAGTCACCCGCGAAGATGGATGCTGGCAGGGATGAAGGCGAAAAGAAAGAGGAAGCACCGAAGATTACGCTAGAAGTGCTCGATTCTTCCGGGAAAGTGATCCGCAAGTTTCCCAAGAAAGAGGAGCCTGCAGGAGACGAGGGAGACTCCCCCGATCGCAATCGGGGCGCCGACAATTTGCCTGCGGACGCTGGTCTAAACCGCTTTGTGTGGGATTTACGCTACGAAGGCGCAACGAAAGTGCCGCGTGCGCCGCTTTGGGGCGGTGGCACGGAGGGTCCAGTGGCGCTGCCCGGTATGTATCAGGTGCGACTCACGGTTCTGGGCAAGAGCTATACGGCGCCGCTGGAGATCAAGGCAGACCCGCGGGTGAAGGTCAGCCAGGAGGATCTTGCGAAGCAATTCGACCTGCTGCTCAAGATTCGGGACAAGGTCACGGAGACCGACGACGCGATCATCCAGATTCGGGACGTGCGAGACCAAGTCAGTGTCGTCAACAAGCGGCTGAAGAACGATCCGCGCGAGAAAGCGATTGCCGATGCCGGGAAGGCGCTTGATAAAAAGATGACCGTGGTGGAAGAAGCGCTGATCCAGACCAAGGCCAAGAGCGGGCAGGACGTGCTCAACTTTCCAGTTCGGTTGAATAATGACCTGGTCGCGCTGGGTGGCGTGGTGGGAAGCGCCGATTCGGCGCCGACGAAACAGTCTTATGAAGTGTTTGAAATGCTCACGCACGCTGTCGATGAACAACTAGCGAAGTGGAAGGCAATTGTCGCGACCGAGGTCATGGCTTACAACAACCTGGTCAAGCAGCAGGAGGTTCCTGCAATTATGGTCACCCACTCTGAGGGATCAGACCAAACCGGCCACTGAGTGTCACTTGGCAACCGGTTAACCAAAGCGGCTTCTTAGGATTGACAGACGCGCAGGCTCGCCTCGCAAGAGCGAGTCTCGTGCGCGGGCTGACCTTGCCGAACCTTAGGAAATAATCGTTTTCGACGATCGAGACCGAAGGGACATGGCAGTCACGCAGGCTAGACCAGCCGCGAGCAGGTACATCGCAGTGGAGCCGCCCTCCGGAACCTGTTGTGAGCAATCGTCATGGGGTTTGCATTTGCCGTGATGCTTATCAGGACTTCGGTCAAAGGCAAAAGATAGGGGTACTAGACACAATAAAAGAGAAGTTCCAAGAAACCATTTCCGCGCGACCTTATTCACGGTTGTCCTCCCTGCGACGCTTACATCACCAGTTCAGCATGTCGGTCAATTGCTAGCAGGGGGAGACGTAAAGGGGAGACGTAAAGGGGAGATGCAAGGGGGGAGCCGACAACTCTGATCAACTACCGATTAAAGACTCCCGCGAAAGTCGCGTCAAGATGCTTGTTTTTGCAACAGTTGCAAGGATTTGCAACCACGGACGGGAGCAACTCCAGGGTTGCTCCCGCGACTTTGATCAGCGGCTAGCTTAGGCAAACGGTGATCGGAGGGCGATTCCTCGACTCCATGATCCAGCGCAGCGAAAAATAGCGCTTGACAACGTTGGGCGGTGCTCCCTAACCTCGCACGGTTATAGTAGTTCCACCACAATCATTCTGTTCCTGTTGGAGTCTGCTATGAGGCGTAGGGCCCAGGGGGGTCGCCTCCAGCTTCAATGTTTCCGCGGCTGTGTGTCGGTTCCCCTATTGTCTTCGCGCCTTTCGATTTGAGCCAGACTGGCAGTTTCTTGCGTAGTCATTGAAACGCTCAGCACCAGGAGGCGCGGAGAGCCATGTTGCCAACTACCATTTCAGTATTTGTCGCTGCCAGTTTGCGTCGGTCTTTCCGTTCCGCGATTTTCGTCGTGCTTGTCTTCTTCCTCGCGGTTTCTGCTTTGGCTCAAAACACGAACGGCCGCATCATTGGGACGGTCACAGATACGCAGGGTGCGGCGCTCGTCGGGGCAAGAGTGGCCGTCCACAACATCGGCACCAATGCGCATTGGAATACTGTGACCGACAGCGCCGGATCCTACCAGGTTCTTGACCTTCCAATTGGCATGTATTCGGTCACGGTGGAGGTCGCTGGCTTCAACAAAGCGGTGGCCGCAGCGCAAGAACTCACGATCGGGCAATCGTTGCGCATCGATCTGCACCTGAAGGTTGGCGCGATTACCGAGACCGTCCAGGTGCAGTCGGAGGCAGCGCAAGTAGAAACCGTAAACCCAACCGTGGGCGGTACCGTTACGGGCGCACCCATCCAAGACCTCCCGCTGAATGGGCGTAATGTTTTGGACCTGGCGTTGACCCAACCCGGCGTCGTGCCGGCGCCGGAAGCTGGCTACGGTGGCGGTCAGTTCACCGTTGCTGGAGGCCGTGCGGATGCAGTGAGTTATCTTCTCGATGGCGGCACGAACGACTCCGTCACCGGCAACAGTGTTGTGTTTAATCCGAATCCCGATACCATCGCCGAGTTCCGGATTCTGAGCAACAACTACACGGCGGAATACGGCCGCAACGGTGGGGGCACCGTCAGCGTAGTGACCAAGTCCGGCACCAATCAGGTTCACGGAAGCTTGTTTGAATATTTGCGCAACGACGCCTTCAATGCCAATGATTTCTTCGACAATCTCAATGGCCAGCCTCGTCCGGTCCTGAAGCGCAACCAGTTCGGTGGAACGGTGGGTGGCCCGATCCTCAAAGATCGGATTTTCTTCTTTTTCGGATACCAGGGGCAGCGTCAATCCGCTCTCTTGAATGGAAACGTTGTGGGCACATACACGCCGGCAGAGTTGACTGGCGACTTCTCCCAAGCGGCGGCCGGTGGGCCGGATCCCAACGTCGCGGCCTTCCTTGCAAGCCATCCTTACTTCGTCCCAGCGGGCGGGAATCCCGCAAATGCCATCATCGATCCAACAAAGATCGATCCGGTTGCTCAGGCGTTCATCAGTGCCGGCCTGATTCCGACTTCCCCCAGCGGACTGCTCTTTCCCCGGGGCAGTTCGACTAACAACTTCAACGAATATACGGGCCGAGCTGATTTTTACGTGACGCAGAACGACCGCGTGTCGGTGACCGTGGGATCGAGCAGCGGACCTGCGCTCAGTCCGTTTTCGCTAAACTACGGAGACCCCAGCGTCCCGGGCTTTCCCGACACCACTACCACGACCAACATGTTCTTGAACATCGGCTACACGAAGACCATCTCGGCCGCGTTGCTGAATGAGTTTCACGCGACGGCAGCTCGCTTTTTCGAACGATCAACGCCGGGAAGTCATCCTCCGACGCCGTCGGCGCTAGGCATCCAGATCAACTCCGACCTGCCCTACGCTCCCCCCATCATTAACCTCTTCGACAGCGGTCTGAACCTGGGATTCAATGAAAATGTGCCCCGCAAGAAGGCAGACAACACCTACGCTGTGACGGACTCCATCTCGTGGACCAAGGGACGGCACACTGTGAAGGCTGGTGGCAAGTTTGCCTTTTTGCAGGAGAACTCCGTCTATAGCTACGCCACCAATGGCTGGTTCCTTTTCTACGGGGCCGCGACCGGAGTTGGTTCTGGTACTGATCTGGCCGATTTCCTGTTTGGCGCTCCCGATGAGTATCTGCAGTTTCCTACGGGGAACAATAACGAGCATCAGAGACAGTTTGCAGCATTTGTCCAGGATGAATGGAAGGTAACTCCGCGCCTCACTCTTACTGTGGGTCTTCGCTATGAATACACCAGTCCTGAAACCGACATTCACGGGCACAGTTACAGCATCATTCCGGGAGTACAGTCCACGAGATTTGTGAATGCGCCCCTGGGTTTGGTTGTTCCCGGCGATCCGGGAGCGCCGCGTGGCTGGTATTTCCCCGACTACAAGGATTTCGCGCCGCGGTTCGGTTTCGCCTGGGATGCATTCGGCAACGGAAAAACCAGCGTCCGGGGTGGCGTCGGAATGTTCTTCGATACTTTGAATGGATGGATGTCCGACTGGAACAATGGCGTCATTCCCTGGTGGTCCTCGGCCGACATATTCTTTCCAGCTGCACCAACCAATGCGCAGAATACGAGCATGTCGATGCCGTACCAGACGGCGGGCGCGCCCGATCCATTCCCCTCTTCGCCACCACCGCAGAATCTCGATTTCGGCGCTGCGGGCTACCTGCCGTTCGGGTACGGCGATCTCTTTGTCGATCCACACTTGAAGACTCCTTACATTTACCAGTACAACCTGACGGTGGAGCGGCAGTTGTCGAACGGCTTCATGGCAGAGGCTGGCTACCTGGGCAGTTCGTCGCACAAACTGCTAACGTGGTCCGATATCAATCCGATTATTCCTGGAACCACGAACCGGCTGATCAACGTGCAGGAGGGCCTGACGGCCGGAACCGGCTTCGCTCCGCTGCCCAACAGTTTTGCCGGACTGAACAATGCTAACTACAACGCCTTCGAGGCCAGCCTGACCAAGAGAATGGGTGCCGTGCATTCGCTGGGCTCGATGTTCTTCACCTTGGCGTACACGTGGTCGCATAACCTCGACAACGGTTCGGGATTTAACCAACGCACCTCGAATATCCCTTACTACAACCGTCACGAACTCTATTCGAACTCGGATTTTGACATGAGAAACCGACTGGTGTTCAGCGGAGGATGGGATTTGCCATTCGCGAATCTGTGGGCGGCTGGCCCCAAGCGCCTGACCCAGGGCTGGAGCCTTTATCCCATCTTTTTCGTACAGTCGGGCATTCCCCTCGACTTAAATGCGGGACTGGGCAGTCCCCAACCGCAAGACCCGGGGCCGTCTGGTGCGGGTGATCCGCAGTTGGTTCGCCCCGATCAACTGACCAGTCACGTGCAAACATTCGATCCCCGGCACCAACAGACGATCAATGGGATTACGGGAAATTACTACTACAATCCGAACGACTTCGCACTAGACCCTTGCATTGGCTTGGGCACTTGCCCACTTGGCTTCTACGGGACGTTCCGACGGAATTCTTTCGTGGGGCCGAGTCGAACCAATCTGGACGTGGCGCTGGAGAAAAATACGAACCTCGTCGGCGACCGCGTGATGCTGGGCTTCCGGGTTGAAGCCTTCAATATTCTGAACCATGCGCAGTTCAAAAACCCTGGGAGCATCAACGTAGGCTCTCAGTCTCTCGGCCAAGTGTCCACAACCTATGATCCAAGAATTCTGCAGCTTGCTTTGCGGCTGACGTTTTGAGTGCGTGTAGGGCAACGTCTGGTGCAGCGTCGTCCGTCAGGGAATCTGTTTATCGCTGGCGGAATGGGGCGAGCTGCAGTTTCCTGACATGAGTCACAATTGACGATTCACGAAAGGCGATCATTGACCGACGACATTCGCCAACCAGATTCGAAAGCGGAAAATGGTCTCACGCGCCGCCGATTCCTGAACGGTGCAGCTCTCGCGGTGGGAACCTTAGCATTACCAACCTCTGCGGCCGCCCTTACTGAACAGGATTCGTTCCAGCGCACTGAGCCGGACCTGATCCTTTACAACGGGCATTTCTGGACCGTCAACCCAAGACTGCCCCGCGCGCAAGCCGTGGCCATCAGCGGAGGGCGCTTCAGCGCTGTCGGCTCCGATGAAGATGTGCTAGGTCTGGCCTCAGCACGAACCCGCAAAGTCGACTTGGGCCAGAAAACCGTGCTGCCGGGCTTCATTGATGCGCACACTCATCCGGCTGAGTCAGGGCGATTGCATCTTCGCCAGGTGGATTGTGATTTGCGTTCGATTGCGGCCATTCAAGCAGCGCTGCGCGATCGCGCAGCGAAGACTCCTCGCGAGCAGTGGGTGTTGGGTTTCAAGTATGACGACACCAAGACGTCCGATGGACGCAGGATTACGCTGCAAGATCTGGATGCAGCTGTGTCTGATCATCCGGTACTCGTAACTCACCGAGGCGGCCATGAGGCATTTGCGAATTCGGCCGCATTGAAGCTGGCGAGGGTCGACGCGTCCACGCCCAACCCTACAGGAGGAGAATTTGAACGCGATTCGTCCGGCCACCTCACCGGTCGTATCAATGAACGAGCCATCGAGCCCTTCAACAAAGTGATTCCCGCCACAAATACCCGGGACGACTACAGGGAAGGCGTGAAGCTCATCGCCAAGATGATGACTAAGACTGGCATTACGTCGGTCGGCGACGCCCTGGGCAGTCCGGAAGATCTGCAAGCCTACCAGGATGCACGAGACAGTGGCGACCTGCGTTTCCGCGTGTATTGCTTCATTCATTCCTCTTCGATTGATCGCATGATCGCCGCCGGCGTGAGAACTGGTTTCGGGGACGAGTGGGTGCGCGTGGGCGGCATGAAGCAGGTGGCCGACGGAGCAATTTCGGGACGGACGGCGCGACTGTCGCAACCCTATGTTGGTCATCCCAACGACTATGGAACGTTCTCGGCGACGGAAGAAGAGCTGTACGAGTACGGACGCAAAGCTTATGCCGCGGGCTGGCAACTGGGCACACACGCGAACGGCGATGTGGCGATCGAAAGAATATTGAACGTGTACGAACGCCTCAATCGCGAGATACCGCGAAAAGATCCGCGCTTCCGGATTGAACATTGCACCGTCATTAATGACTCAATTATTCAACGGATGCGCGCGTTGAACGTGATTCCGACTCCGTTCTCCACATACGTCTACTATCATGGCGAGAAGATGCAGTACTACGGCGAGGAACGCCTTAAGCATATGTTCGCCTTGCGGACATTTCTTGACGCCGGCCTGCGCCCCACGCAGGCTTCCGATTACCCGCCTGGAGAATTTCCTGCCATGATGGCGTTGCAGTCGGAAGTCACGCGCACGGATATGAATGGCCACGTCTGGGGAGCCAACCAGCGCATCAGCGTGGAAGAAGCGATCTACGTGGGTACGATGAACGGCGCATACGCATCTTACGAAGAGAACCTGAAAGGCTCGATCGAGGCCGGCAAACTGGCCGACCTTGTGGTGCTCGGGCGCGATCCCTTCAAAGAAGACCCGTCCACTCTGGTTACGATTCCGGTGGAGCGCACCATGGTGGGCGGCACATGGGTGTACGAATCCTGATTCCGGTATCCGCCTGAGGACACGATGAGCCAGAAGAAACGAGATCGCGAACTTGGAATGCAGCAGGAAATTACGCGGCGCGATTTCCTGAACGGCGTGAGCATCGCTGTAGGGACTTCGTTGCTGGCGGCGAATCCTCTGTGGGTCGAGGCTTTTGGTATTCCGCAATCTCCACTCGCGCCGGAAAAAGATCCCAATTACTATCCTCCGGCCAAGACTGGGATGCGCGGCAGTCACGACGGATCGTGGGAGGTTGCGCACGCCCTGCGCGATGGCAAGGAATGGCCCGAGTCCATTGCCGACGAGGAGTCTTATGACCTGATCGTGGTCGGCGCTGGTATTAGTGGCTTGGCGGCAGCTTACTTTTACCGTAAGTCCGCAGGCCCCAACGCTCGCATCCTGCTGCTCGACAACCACGACGACTTTGGCGGGCATGCTAAGCGCAACGAGTTCCAGGCTGGCAAGCGGTTGCTTCTAGGCTACGGCGGGACGCAATCGATCGAAGCGCCCGCCCACTACAGCAAAGAGGCGATCGGCCTTCTTAAGGAGCTCGGGATCGACGTTCAGCGCTTCTACAAGTACTACGACCAGAAGTTGTATGAGTCGATGAAACTGGGCGAGGCAACGTTCTTCGACAAAGAGACGTTTGGCGTGGATCGGCTCGTTCCGGAAGCCGGCCTGCACTACTTCGGTCCCACATTCACCGTGGAGACTGCGGCTCAGTTACCCATTGCCGAAGCCGCGCAACACGACATCCTGCGTCTTCAGGAAACCAAGATTGATTACCTCCCCGGCCTCACTTTGGAGCAGAAACGTTCCACGCTGATTAAGACCAGCTATAAAGATTTTCTGCTGAACTACGTCAAAGTCCATCCTGATGTAGTCAAGGTCTTCCAAACTGCTCCTCACGATTTGTATGGCGTTGGTATCGATGCGGTCTCGGCTTACGACTGTGCTCGATATGGCTATCCCGGTTTCAAAGGCATCACGCTTCCCAAGCGCCATCGCGATGACGATCAGGAAGAGGAAGAGCCTTATATCTTCCATTTTCCCGATGGCAACGCTTCTATCGCCAGAATGCTGGTGCGCTCGCTGGTGCCCGGCGTTTTGCCCGGCAACACTATGGAGGATATCGTCACTGCCCGCGCGAACTATGCCCGCCTTGATGATCCTGCTTCCCGGATTCGGATCCGCCTGAACAGCACGGCCGTCCGGGCGAAGCATGTCGGTGATCCTGCGACTGCCAAGGAGGTGGAAGTTACATATGTTCGCGGTGGACAAGCCCACCGGGTCCGGGCAGGCCAGTGCGTACTCGCTTGTTACAACATGATCATCCCCTACTTGTGCGCGGAAATGTCCGACAAACAAAAAGAGGCGCTGGCCTATTGCGTGAAGATTCCTCTCGTCTACACCAATGTGCAAATCAGCAACTGGCGCTCCTTCCAGAAACTCGGGATCAACGGTGTGTATGCGCCTGCCGCATATTTCAGTAATGTGACACTGGATTTTCCTGTATCCATGGGCGACTACCAATTTCCAAGTTCGCCCGATGAATCGTGCTTGTTGCACTTGCTGCGAACTCCTTGCAAGCCAGGGCTGGCTTGCAAAGATCAATATCGAGCCGGTCGCTACGAGCTCCTCGGCACGTCGTTTGAAACTTTCGAACGAAATGTTCGCGATCAGTTGGGAAGGATGTTATCCGCCGGAGGATTCGATCCGGCTCGCGATATTCAAGGAGTAACCGTCAATCGCTGGCCTCACGGATATGCCTATGAGTACAACTCGCTGTTCGAGCCAATCGGCCGGCCGCCTTCCGAGCGCCCATGTGTGATCGGCCGCCAGCCATTCGGCCGGATCCACATCGCCAATTCCGACGCCGATGGCCATGCTTATACCAACATCGCCATCGACCAAGGGTATCGTGCCATCTCAGAGATTGTAGGAAGCCCGAAAAAAGCGGCTCAAAAGGCCTAGACCTTCCATGGACAAGCCCGCACTCAACCGCACCCGCGATCGCGAACTCGGCATGGGCCGTGCCATCACCCGCAGGGATTTTCTGAATGGAATCGCGGTCGGAGCGGGCAGCACGCTCGCCAGCGCGTGGCTGCCCAGTCTTACACTAGCCGCCGAAACGCCTGCCTTTCCACAAGATGCTCCCGGATACAACCCTCCCGCTCTTAGTGGGATGCGCGGCAGTCATCCGGGATCGTTTGAGGTTGCGCACGAGTTGCGTGACGGCAAGTTCTGGGAAACCGCGGGCAAACCGGTCGATACACACGAGATGTACGATCTCATTGTCGTCGGTGCAGGCATGAGCGGGCTCGCCGCCGCCTACTTTTACCGTAGGCAAGCAGGGCCGTCAGCGCGAATTCTGATTCTCGATAATCATGACGACTTCGGCGGCCACGCTAAGCGCAACGAATTTCGCCCGGGTGGTCGCTTACTCCTAGCAAACGGCGGAACGGTAGCGATCGAATCTCCTTTTCCCTATAGCTCCGAGGCACGGGGTCTGCTGACCGAACTTGGCATCGATCCGCCAGCGTTGGAAAAAAAGGGCGTGGATCGCGAGGTCTATCACAGCCTGGGCGCCAGCTACTTCTTCGATAAGGAAACCTTCGGCGTCGACCGCCTCGTCACCGGAGTTCCCGGCGGGCCGGGCTCGTCGCCGGCTTCCGCAACCAAAGCATGGCCCGAATTCCTGGCCAAGACGCCGCTTTCCCCTGATGCCCAGCGCGACATCGCGCGGATCCAGGAAGAAAAGGTCGACTACATGCCGGGTGTACCGCAGGCCGAGAAAAAATCGCGCCTGTCACGCACGAGCTACAAGGATTTTCTCCTGAACGTCGTTAAAGTCCATCCCGATGTGATTCCGTTCTACCAGACACGTACCCACGGGCTCTACGGAATTGGGATCGATGCCGTGCCGGCGCTCGATTGCTGGGCCATAAACTTTCCCGGATTCCAAGGGCTCGAACTCGATCGTGTTCCGTCGAAGGGCTTGACGTTCACCGCGCTCGGCGAAGTGACGCCGCAGGAGCGCTATCACTTCCATTTTCCGGATGGCAATGCCTCGATTGCGCGAATGCTGGTGAGGTCACTAATCTCAGGCTCGATTCCTGGCAACACCGCCGAGGACATCGTTACCGCCAGAGTGGATTATTCTCGCCTCGACCGTAGCGATTCAGCCATTCGCATGCGTCTCAGCAGCACGGCGGTAGGCGTGCGCCACGTCGGTGACTCGGCCTCCGCCAAGGAAGTAGAAGTCACCTATGGTCGCGAGAAAAAGGCATACACCGTGCGGGGTAAAGGCGTCGTGATGGCCTGCTGGAACATGGCCATTCCGTATCTGTGCGATGAGCTACCAGCAAAACAGAAAGAAGCGCTGCACTATGGAGTGAAGGTTCCTCTGGTCTACACCGTCGTCGCCATCAAGAACTGGACGTCCTTCCACAAGCTAGGTATTCGTGGCGCATCCTGTCCGGGCATGTATCACTCCTCGTTGAATCTCGATCAACCCGTGAACATCGGTGACTATCAATGTTCGCACTCACCGGAAGAACCGATACTGGTCCGCATGTTGCGTACCCCCTGCTTGCCGGGGTTGCCTGCTCGCGACCAACAACGCGCCGGACACTACGAACTCCTGGCGACTCCCTTTGAAGACTTCGAGCGAAGTATTCGTGATCAACTCGAACGCGTGCTCGGGGCAGGGGGATTCGATCCAGCGCGCGATATCAACGCGATCACCGTCAACCGCTGGCCTCACGGCTACGCCTACGAGTACAACCCGCTGTGGGATCCCGATTGGCCCCCAGGCCAGCGCCCTTGCGACATTGCGCGCCAGCGTCACGGAAGAATTACGATTGCCAATTCTGACGCAGCCGCCGCTGCTTACACCGACCAGGCCATCGATCAAGGCTACCGGGCCGTTCAAGAACTGCTGTCTTGAACCTGCTAACTCCTGGAGCAAAGAGTCCCCTCTCAGACCCTGAAACAGCGCCGCGAAGAGAAGTCTTACAAGTTGTTGACGAGGAATTGACAAGATTTCCGAGTGCTTTGCCGACTATGGTGTGGTCCTGCGGAGTGGCTTTCGTTTCCACTCTCCAGCCCTGCAAACAGGAAAATGAGTGTTGACATAAGACCTCGAGACTTTCTGCACAAGAATGCGGAGACCCCGCTGGTGGAGCGATACATTGCGGCCGGTGCTGCGTGTAGTCTTTCGACCAATTCTCCGCAAATACTCGACGCCGCACGGAACACGTTCCAGGATGCCGGCTTTCAGCCGGGCCCGGTTGAGGTACGCCTTAGGTTTTGGGTTGACGATACAGCCTGTCCGAGCCGCCTTGGCCGAAGCCTTACGTGCGGGGACTGGGCCATTTAGTGTTTGCAAGCTTTGACGAGGGGAGTTCGGTCCTTGCCGATCTCCGTGCATGCCGAGTAACAGGACGATTTTCGGTGGGGATGGCGGCCGACGTCGCGTATTGGCAATCCGTTATCTTCCCGATGCTGCTCACAATCGTTGGCTCGTCGGTCGGCATTGCGGAATTGCACTGCGCGTGTGTTGCGAGAGGCCAGGGCGGCTTGCTCCTGGCCGGTCCGTCTGGTGCTGGCAAGTCCACACTGGCGTTGGCTCTCTCACAACAGGGCTTTGGATTCCTCTCAGATGACCGAACGTTTTGTTCGATCGAGAATGGCGAAGCGCAGGTCTGGGGCTTGCCAACCCCGATCAAATTGCGCCCTGAAGCGACCCTATGGTTTGACGAATTGTGGGAAGAGCGTTTAACCGAGACGAGGAGCGGCGGTCCGGCTTTTTGGCTGGACCCCGAACATCTTATCGGGGTGAAACGCGTTCGACATAGCCGACCGACGTCGCTGATCTTTTTGGAACGAGGGAGCACTTCGGAATTTCGATTGAGTCCGATGTCACCTTCTGAGGCGCTGCGCCGACTGAACGGAGGGTTGATGGCAACGTTTCCTGCGGAACAAATTTGTACCCAGCCCCGTGAACGGTTCGAATAAAAGTGGGACGGTCAGGATCGTCCTCGATTTTCTGGCGCAGTCTCGCGATGCAGTTGTCCACCGTGCGGTCACTGGATCGCTTTCGTTTTGGCCATAAGGAGCCGATGAGCTTTCGGCGAGAAACCACAACTCCTGGCCGGGCAACTAGAAACTTCAGCACCTTGAACTCCTGAAGCGTTAGTCCGACACATTGATCTGCCCGACTGAGTTCCATCTTGGCGAAATCCAGAGAGAATTCCCCAAACCGAGCCCCGTGATGAAGTTTCCGCAACTGAAGATCAGGCATATTCGGGTTTGCGGTCGATGTGAAATCAGCTTCGTCGCATAACGTAACGTTGGCGGCGAACCAACTTGTCACAAAAAAGTCACACGATTGTAAAAATGGTGCACTTCGGAGGGGCGGGTCTCAGTTCGTGACCTAAAGGAAGTTGAATGATGTCCGTTCAGGGTTGGAGGAACTTGCCTGCGAATATTTGCTAGATCTACCGAGGGCGGCGAGTGGTCATCGAACAAATCGACGAAGTTGCGTCGCGAGTAGGAGCAGAGGACTCGCGCGATCGGGTCTGTTGGCTGCGGGCGGCTCAGTGCACCAGGAATCCGGTCGCGGCGAGCACGATTCCCACAACTCCAAGCACAATTCCCATCGCCCAGAAGATTCTTCGCCCGGAGAGCAAAGTGATCGAGGTGATGACTAATCCGATTTCCAAAAAGACTTCCGCCAGATCAAAGCGGTCGGCGCGGTTCCTCTCGTGTGCCACCTCTGCTTCCATCTCGCGGGCTTTATCTTCGATTTCTTTCTGTTCATCCTTGTAACGCGAGGCCTCGCCCGAATATTTCTCTCGCAACTTGGCGAGCTCTGCCGCGTCCGTCGTGGCCTGCACCGATGTCAAGTCCGTGAAGAGCTCATCCGTATGGCGCCGGATGTTCTTCGCCTGATAATAGGCCCACTGGTCGGAGGATTTGGCCTGCAGCACGACTTCCTCAGTGTGGGCTCGATGCCCGAGTAAAGTCACGATGGCTACCAGCACGGCCAGGATTGCCATCGTCACCGAAATTGGTACAAGCGCGGGATCGTGTTTGGCGTGCTCCGCATGTTCCTGCAATTCCGTCAGCTCTTCCGACATAGCGTCACTCTCCCATCACTTTCACGATCACCCGCTTGTCCCGCTGCCCGTCGAACTCCGCGTAGAAAATGCGCTGCCACGTGCCCAGATCGAGCTTGCCTGCAGTGATAGGCACGATCACTTCATGATGGATCAGCAGCGCTTTCAGGTGGGAGTCGCCGTTGTCCTCGCCGGTTTCGTGATGCTTGTAGTTGTTGCGAAACGGAGCCAGATGCTCCAGCCATTGGTCGATGTCCTCGATGAGACCGCTTTCGTTATCGTTGACGTACACGCCTGCGGTTATATGCATGGCAGAAACCAGCACCATGCCTTCTCGCACGCCGCTTTTGCCAACGATCTGTTCGACTTGCGGGGTAATGTGCACGTACGCTCGATGCGTCTTGGTGTGAAACTTCAGGTATTCCGTGAGAGTCTTCATATCGCCAAGTCTCGTCCCCGTTGCGAGCTTACCGCAGCGCCTCCGCAATTCTTCCGCTCGCAATCAGCGTCGCCAGTCGGGCGAAGTCACCGTACATCACCCGGTCCTTCTCCATTGTGGGGCATACCGACCGAATCGCGGCATGGGCCGCCTGCCCTCGTTTTGATGTCTTCAGAGGAGCCAGGAAGTCAAGCGCCTGCGCCACGGCCATCGCTTCGATTGCCAGCACGTTCCGTGTGTTGTCGACCACGCGCTTCAGTTTGGTTGCAGCCGTCATTCCCATCGAGACGTAGTCTTCCTTATTACCCGAAGTGGTGATCGAATCGACGGATGCCGGATGAGCCAGGACTTTGTTCTCGCTGACCAGAGCTGCCGCCGTGACTTGAGGCATCATGAAACCGGAATTGAGACCGGCACCCGCGGCCAGAAATGGAGGCAAGCCTTCGCTGAGCGCGGGATTGACCAGCCTCTCAATCCGCCGCTCGCTGATCCCTGCCAGCGCGCTGAGCGCGATCGCCAGAAAATCCAGTGCGAAGGCCAGGGGCTCGCCGTGAAAATTTCCACCGGAGATGACGTCACCCTCGGCGTTCCTCGCGTCGGTGATGAATACCAAGGGATTGTCGACGGCGGAATTGGCCTCGGTTTCGAACACTCCACGACAATGCGCAAGCGTGTCACGAACAGCTCCGTGGACTTGCGGGATACACCGTAGCGAATACGCGTCCTGCACCCGTCCGCATTCGCGATGGGATTCGCGGATCTGGCTGCCTTCCAACATCCGACGGAGGTTGGCAGCCGTCTTGATTTGCCCCGCATGCGGACGCGCCTTGTGAATACGCTCGTCAAACGCCGCGTCGGTCCCCTTAAGAGCGTCGCAGCACAATCCGCCGAGCACGTCAGCCGTGTCTACCAATGTCTCGGTTGCTAGCAGAGCCAAGGTGCCTACCGCAAGCATGGCCTGCGTACCGTTGATGAGAGAGATGGTTTCCTTGGACTCCAGCACAAGGGGTTTGATCTGCGCCAGCTTGAGAGCGCCTGCGCTGGGAATCCGTGCGCCCTTCTCGTCAAAGCATTCGCCCTCGCCGATGAGAGCCAGAGCCAGATGTGCCAGCGGAGCGAGATCGCCGCTCGCGCCCACGCTGCCCTGCGATGGCACCATGGGGGTGACGCCGCGGTTGAGCATCTCGCAGAGTGTGTCGATGACGACGGCTCGCACTCCCGAGTGACCCTTGGAGAGAGAATTCGCCCGCAACAGCATCATGGCGCGCGTTTCTGCGATGGCGAGCGGTTCGCCTACTCCGACCGCATGCGAGCGCACCAGGTTGATCTGCAGTTCGCGAATCTGCTCGCCGGCGATGCGCACGTCGCTCAGTTTGCCCACGCCAGTCGTGATCGCGTACGCGAGTTTGTTGCTGGCAACAATGTCGTCGACGATGGCGCGCGCCTGGTTCACTGACTGTCGTGCGTCTGGAGAAAGCAGCGCAGCACGGCGTTCGGCTGCGACCTCGCGCACCTCTTCAAGTGTCAGATCGTTTCCGTTGATGTGGAGTGCGTTCAAAAGGGTTCCCCGTGAAGTGTTTCAACATGCGCTGACCGCCAGCAAATCTTGTAAGTCCTACTTTGCCATCGCTGCGCGGAAAGCCGTCAGATATTTGTCCGGCAGCGCTGCGACGTTCATCGTTGCGTCCGTGACGACGTGCGTGGTCTCACCTTCCGCCAGCAAGATTCGGTTCTCTGCCCGCACTAGTTCGTAGCTGAACACGACGACTGACTTGCGCACGGCTTTTAGGCGCGTCCGTACTACGACCTCCTCGTCATAATAGACGGGAGCCTTGTAGCGGCATTGCACTTCCGCTACAGCGATGAAGCGTCCCTCGTCACGTTCCATGTCGCGATAGGAGAATCCCATCTCCCGCAGCAGTTCCACCCGTCCCACCTCAAACCAGATCAGGTGGTTCGAATGGTAGACGACGCCCATCTGGTCGGTTTCCGCATAACGCACCCGCAGCCGGGTCTCATGGAAGGTATGGTGACGACTGGAAGTCATTTCCCCGTCCATACTGGCTTGCGCCTCTCCAGGAACGACGAAATTCCTTCGCGAAAATCCGCGGTTGTGCGGATCGCAGCGTTCTCGCGCACCGCAGACTCGATCTGGAGGTCGAGTTCCGCGCGGGCGTGATCGGTTAGCAGTTGCTTGGTCGCTCGCAACGACGCAGAGCTGTTCTCCATTAATAACGCGGCTAGTTCGCGCGCTCGCGCCATCAAGTTCTCTGGGGGCACGATTTCGCTCACCAGTCCCATGCGGGCGGCTTCCTCGGCTCCGAAGATCCTGCCCGTCAGTAAAAGATCGCGAGCCTGCTTCTCGCCCACCTGTCGCAGCAGGAATGTCGAAACGATCGCCGGTACAAATCCAATACGCACTTCGGTATAACCAAATTTCGCATCCGGGACCGCGAGCGTGAAGTCGCACAGCAGCGCCAACCCCGTTCCACCGGCGATTGCCGGGCCATTCACGGCAGCGATCGTGACCTTGGGAAATTCGTACAGCGACCGAAAGAGCTGGACCATGGTCCGGGAATCCTGCAGGTTCTGTTCGGAGGAACGCCCGAGAAGCGACTTCAGATTGTCCAGATCCATGCCGGAAGAAAAAGCCTTGCCCGCTCCGGTCACGATCAGGATGATTGCATCCGACTTCGCGACCTCCTCCAGCGCGCGCAGCAGATCATCGATTAGTTCGAAGCTGATAGCATTGCGCTTCTCCGGACGGTTGAGAGTGAGAGTGGCCGCGCCGCTGTCGTACGCGAGTTGTATTGTCTTGTAATTCATAGCGTGAACTAATCTGCCGCTTCGGAACTGGAAAACCGTGCCCCAATTCCCGCCGTGGCCCTTAAGAGAGAATCCAACGGCTTGAGCGGGGGCAGCGCAGCGCCCCGCTGCGTCAACGCTTCGATCACTCTCTCAGTTGGGATGTTACCAACCAAAGCGTCCTGGGCAAAGGGACACCCGCCCAGACCTCCCAAGGCGGAATCAAATCGACGGCAACCCGTGTCGTATGCAGCCAGGATCTTCTCCGTCGCCTGATCGAGACGGCTGTGCAAGTGCACGCCAATCTCAAGATAGTCGTATTTCGCCATCACCGCTCCGACCACTTCGCTGATCTGTTGCGGACTCGCCATGCCGACCGTGTCCGCCAACGAGATCATCCGCAAATTGTCCACCTCCATCAGCGAAATGGCCTCGACCACTTCTTCCGGATTCCACAGGTCGCCGTACGGGTTTCCGAACGCCATCGAGATATAGACCACAACGTCGAGTCTAGCGTCGTCAGCTTTGTTCTGAATCTTCTCCAGTTCTTCGAGAGCTTCTTCGGGCGATTGATTCTGATTCTTCCGCAGGAAGGTCTCCGAAATCGAATAAGGAAACCCCAGCGTCGAGACGGCCTTGGTCTCGATGGCCCGTAAAGCACCCTTTTCGTTGACCACGATGCCGATGATTTCCACATCATCCGGCGGATCGAGTTCCTTCAGCACTTCTTCCGAGTCCGCCATCTGCGGCACGGCCTTTGGCGACACGAACGAAACAGCATCAATATGCTTGAACCCGACGCTGA
The DNA here is from genome assembly GCA_963752175.1 of uncultured Acidobacteriaceae bacterium. Classification (GTDB taxonomy): domain Bacteria; phylum Acidobacteriota; class Terriglobia; order Terriglobales; family Acidobacteriaceae; genus Sulfotelmatobacter. Next base: position 22,058 of record CAVVXZ010000018.1, on the reverse strand, counting down.
TCAAGGCCTTGAGATAATCCACTTTCAACTCAGCCGGGATCAATCCCTTCAGCCCTTGCCAGGCATCGCGTGGACACTCAATCAGTTTGACGGTATTAGCCATAGAATCTTAGCCACGGATCAACACGGAAGCTCAAGGATAAACGATGGTTGTTTATCTCGGACCCGTGTTTATCCGCGCAAATCCGTGGCAAAGGGAAGTTGAATCATGTTTGCAGCACTCCCACTTTAAACTCCGCAACGTCGGGGTTCAGCGCCGCGGCCTCCAGCGCTTGCGTGATGGCCTCTCGCGTTTCGATTGGATCGATGATCTTGTCGATCCACAGCCGCGCCGCGCCGTAGCGCGGATCGGTCTGCTCGTCGTAGGTGCGCTTCACCGACTCGTACAATTCTTTGCGCTCTTCCTCGCTCAGCTTCTTACCGCCGCGCTCCAGTTGCTTTACCTTGATTTCAACCAGAGTGCCTGCAGCTGAGTCACCGCTCATCACCGCATAGCGCGCCGTCGGCCACGCAAAGACAAAACGCGGATCGTACGCCTTCCCGCACATTGCGTAGTGCCCGGCGCCGAACGACCCGCCGACGATCACCGTTATCTTCGGCACCACAGAGTTCGACACTGCATTGACCAATTTCGCGCCCGCCTTGATGATGCCGCTCCACTCCGCATCGCGCCCCACCATGAATCCATTCACGTCGTGGAAGAAGATCAACGGGATCAGATTCTGGTTGCAGTCCATGATGAAGCGGGCTGCCTTTTCCGCCGATTCCGTATAGATCACACCACCGAACTCGACTCGCTTGTGGCCTTCATGATCAGTCTGCTGTGCGTGCAGTTTCTGATTGGCGACAATGCCCACCGCAAAGCCGCCAATGCGCCCGTATCCGCAAATCAGCGTCTTGCCGTACTCTGGCTTGTACTCGTCGAAGCGGCTGCCATCGAGCACGCGGGCCAGCACCTCTTTCATGTCGTAAGGCCGCGCCGGCGACGAATCATAGATTCCGTAAATCTCTTCCGCGGTCAGTTCCGGTTCGACCGGCTTCTTCCGGTCCCACGGCGAGAGCCTCCGGTATCCCCACTTCCCGACAATCGAGTGAATGCGCGCAATGCACGCCTGATCGTTCGGTTCGCGGAAGTCGACCGTCCCGCTGATGGCCGAGTGCATCGCCGCGCCGCCCAGTTCGTCCGCCGAAACTTTCTGTCCGATTGCCGCCTGCACCAGCGCCGGACCCGCAAGAAACAGCCCGCTGCCATCGGTCATCAGCACGTGATCGCACATCACCGGGAGGTAGCCGCCGCCGGCCACGCACATCCCCATAATGGCCGCGATCTGCGGGATGCCCATCGCCGACATCACGGCATTGTTACGGAACACGCGGCCGAAATCGTCAGTGTCTGGGAATACATCTTCCTGGAGCGGCAAAAATACACCCGCCGAATCGACCAGATAGATCGTTGGAATCCGATTCTCGATAGCGATGTTTTGCGCGCGAATGACTTTCTTCGCCGTCATCGGGAAAAACGCACCAGCCTTCACAGTCGCGTCATTGGCGATGATCATGACCATGCGCGTTTCAATCCGCGCCAATCCCGTGATGACGCCCGCGGCCGCGGCGCCGCCCCATTCTTCGTACATGCCATATGCCGCGTAGAGACCCAGTTCGAAGAACGTCCCCGGATCCGCCAGCAGTGCAATCCGTTCGCGCGCGGTCAGCCGTCCCTTGGCATGCTGGCTTTCGACGGCCTTGGCGCCGCCGCCCTCGCAAATCTTTTCGCCCTCGTTGCGTACTTGCGACATCAGGTCCGCCAGAAAGCGCATGTTGGCTTCAAAGCGCGCGGATGTAGGATCGATCTTGGTCGTCAGCACGTTGTCCGGTGCCGTCGAGTTCGGGGTGGGAGATTCGGTGCGCTCAGCCATGGGTCGAGGAATCAGGAAGCGGACTGATTACGGTATACCACCCGGGCAGACCCGCGCAATGCGGCCCAGTCCGGATTCTCTTTGAGAAGGTCAGGTACTCGAACGCCGTATCGACTCGGCCACCGGGTCGTTGGCAATCGCATCGACGAGTCCGATTCGCAGCGCCGCCGCAACCATGATTTTCTCAGCCGCCACGAACATTTCCAGGGCGCGTCCCTTGCCCACCAGTCGCGGCAACCTCTGGGTGCCTCCCCAGCCCGTGATTAGCCCCAGTGCAGCGCCCCGGTGTCCGAACACGGCATGAGGCGATGCGATTCGGTGATGGCAAGCCAGAGCCAGGTCAAGCCCGCCTCCCATGCAGTATCCCGATACGGCGGCATAAACCGGAGCAGGGAAGCAGTCGATCGCACCCATCAACGTCTGCCCCATCTTGGAGAATTCATACGCGGTCAGACCGTCGAGGGCAGCAATCTCTTCTAACTCTGCACCCGCAGAAAAGAATCGGTCGTTCCCCGTGAAAACGATTGGGCGCTTTTCTTGAGCTAAGTGCTCGACCGCACCGGCCAATGAAAGCACACACTCGCGGGTAAGGCGGTTGGTCCCATCGTCCGACCGCAACCGGACAATGCGCACGTTGTCGCGCTCCTCAAGCTGGAAAACAGTTGCAGACATTGAGGGTAAGAATCTCAAAACGCCAATCTATGCCTTGCGTTCCACCCATTCCGCCAGCCGGCAGCCATCTTCCTCCAGCAGAAATGTTCCCACTCCAAAGCATTCGCCCACGATGCGGTGCGACTCCGGATCGCGCGCGGCTCGCGTGATCCATTGCTGCCCCACGCGGTATTGCGCAGCGGTGAACCACCTCTGCGGCAGGACCTCTACTAACCCCGCCTGGGGGTAGAAGACAAAAAGCGCAAATGCCGGATCATCGTTTGACATGGCCTTGTAGCTCGTCGGAACAATCAACTCATCCACCGTTGCCAGTTCCGAAGGAACGTCAATTTTGTGCATGCCTGGATCCAATGTGAGCGGCGCTTCGAAATCCGCAATCGGCGCTATCGCCGAGTAAATGCGGTCGGCGGACGGTTTGAACCAACCCGCAACTTCCGCGAGATCAAACGCCTTCAGTTGGTCCGGATCGAAGCAGGCAAGCCGAATGTTGCGGCCCTCCGGGCACCAGATGCCAACAAAATGAGGCGGCACTGGAAAAGGTCGACAATAAGTGTTGAGTGCTAGGCGTGCCTGGTCCGGTTCCTGCTCCAGGCCCAGAGTCACAAGATGAGCAATTGGGCCTTGCTCGCCGTGATGGGTCCAGACAAATTTCTGCCCCGCCAGCGAGTGAAATGAAGGAAATGTTTTCCAGTACCAGGGCACAGGCCCAATGGTCTTGGAGAGAATCTCCCGGGCGCGGGAGGCGTTGATCTCAGCCATTAGCTGGCCGCCGGCACGCCGGGTCCCTTCACGTGGGTGCGGATGAACTGCACGATGTCGTCCATCGCCGTGCCGGGCTGGAATATCGCCGCGACTCCGATCTTCTTCAGCCCATCGATGTCTTGGTTCGGGATGATTCCGCCGACCACCACGATGACCTCGTCCATCTTGTTCTGCTTGATCAGGTCCATCACGCGCGGGACGATCGCATTGTGCGCTCCGGACAGAATCGACAACCCGATGACCTGCACATCCTCCTGAAGAGCTGCGGTGACGATCATCTCGGGCGTCTGCCGCAGCCCGGTATAGATCACTTCCATGCCAGCATCGCGCAGCGCGCGGGCAATCACTTTGGCCCCACGGTCATGCCCGTCTAGGCCGGGCTTCGCCACTAACACGCGAATCTTGGTATCAGCCATCGCCACCATTTAAACACAAAGGAGCTGAGTTTTCCCTCTGTGTCCCCGCGACCTCAGTGGTCAAACGGTTTTGATGTCCAGACTCCGCCACATATACCAGCAAGCCACACTGCGATACGGCTCCCACGCCCGCGCAATCTTCTCCATATCTTTCGGCTTCGGCAGCTTGCGCTTTCGGTAGTGTTTCTTAATCGCCACCTGTACCCCATAGTCGCCCGTGGGGAGAACATTCGGACGCCGCAAAGAAAACATCAGGAACATGTGCGCCGTCCACACGCCGACGCCCTTTACCTGTGTCAGATGCTCGATCACTTCCTCATCAGTCATTTCAGGCAGGCGCGTAAAGTTCAGGAGTCCATCCGCAGTTTTCTTCGCCAGATCCTTCAGATAGGACGATTTCTGCTTCGACAGGCCGACGCTCCGCAGTTGTTCGTCGCTCAGTTTGAGAATGCCCTCTGGAGTCAGTGGATCTCCTGCGAGCGCGACAAAACGCTTGAAGATCGTCGCCGCTGCCTGGCCGTTGAGTTGCTGGTAGACGATCGCTTCGGCCACGGTGCAGAACTCGGGCTCTCCAAACTCCATGCGGCACGGCCCGACGCGCTCAATGATGGCACGCAGGACAGGGTCGGATTTCTTGAGATGGTTAACAGCCTTTCGCATGACCTATACATTTATCACAAAATTGCCGCGAGGCGAACAAAAAACGAATCTAGGCCCCCAGGATATTACTGCGTGCGCTTGATCGCGATTCCCAGCACCTCGTACCTTCCGCCGCGGACCAGTTGGTTGATGCCAATAAAAGCCCGCGCCGGGTAGTCGCTATGAAAATAGGTTTTGTAGACGGAGTTGAACGTTTCGTAGAGCTTCAAGTCAGTGCAGAAAATCTGCAGCGACACCACATCGTCCATACTTAATCCAGCGGATTCGACAGTTGCTTTGACTCCGTCCATCACCAATCGAGCCTCGTCCTCAGGGCTAGCGGGGGGCGCACCGGTCTTCGGGTCCAGCCCGATGTGCCCTGCGATATACAGCGTGTTGCCCACGAGCACGGCGTCGCTGAACGGCAGAGCCTTCATGTCACTCGCTCGCGGTTTCACTATGTACTTGCGGTCTGCCGCCCCTGCCGCAACACAAAATACGAGAACCAAGATTCCCACAACGATACGCAGTTTCATGATTTCTCCTTGTAAATCCTTCGGAAGATTCGGACACGCAGAGTAACACCTTCAACGGAAGACAGCCAACAACAGTCCTACGACCCCTCCGCACAGCACGACCCACGCCGGACTCACCTTCCATCGCAACAGCACCGCCAGCGATACCAGTGCGATTCCCCAGGACGGCCATCCCCGCAAAGCATCGGCCGCCAGTCGAAATGTGACGCCACCCATCAAGGCCACGGCACAAACATTGATGGAATCGAGAAAATCAGCCATCCACGCCGACTGTCTCAGCCGGAAAAGCACGGGCGCGAGCAGCGCAACGTAGAAGAACGAGGGCAGAAAGATTCCCAGGGTCGCGACCGCGGCTCCGGGAGCCCCGCCCAAAATGTATCCAATAAATGTCGCGGTTGAAAAAACCGGCCCCGGCGTGAACTGTCCGATTGCCACCGCATCCAGCAATTGCTGATGCGTTAGCCACGGGTGCTGCTGCACTAATCCCTGCTCCAGGAAGGCCAGCAAGACATATCCACCGCCATAAAGGACGGCGCCCAATTTGAGGAAGAACAAGCCGATTCTGTAAACGGATGGTCGGATGACGACTGCGCCCGCTGCCGCCGACGTCACTGCGGCAGCTCCGAATCCACTGATATAAGCGGCCCAGTTCTTGCCGGCCCCGACTACTTCGAAACGCGGCTTCGGGAACAACGGAGCAACCAGCAAAGCCGCCGCCGCCCGAAGACTTGCCACTCGCCTCGCCAGCATACCGATCAGCCCGCCGCCAAACAGAATCACCAGCGGACTCACCCCCAGAAAAAATGCTGCCAGGGCCGTTGCGCCCAGCGCGGCCAGTCCCAAATCCTTCACGGCTGTCTTTCCCAGGCGCCAGATTGCGATCGCGATGACCGCAATCACCGCTGCCTTGATTCCGCCCAGCACCGACACAGCTTGCGTCAAGCTTCCGAACCGCACATAGGCCCACGCAAACGCTCCAGTGATGATCGCTGCGGGCAGAATGAAGCTTGCGCCCGCGATGCACAGTCCCGCCCAACCCGCGCGCACGAATCCCACGCTGATGGCCATCTCCGTGGAAGTCGGGCCGGGAATGAGGTTGGCCGCGCCCAGCAGGTCGAGAAACTGTTGTTTCGTCAGCCACTCTCGCTCGCGGACGACCTCAGTCTCCATCATGGCGATGTGCGCCGCGGGCCCGCCGAAGCTGATGGTGCCGAGCTTGAGGAAGAGTGACGCTAATTCGCGCAAACGACCCGCGCTGGTGCCAGCGTGCGCCGGAAGTTCCGCGGGCGGCATGCGCTCGTCGCTCACGCGGCCTTATGCACACCTTGACGGAAGTTCTCGATCAGATGTTCAGAAGTGCGCAGCGAGAACGCCAGAATGCTGATGGTGGTGGTCTTGTCGGTGCAATTCAAAAACACGCTGGCATCGCAAACGTACAAGTTCGGCACATCGTGCGCCTGCCCAAAGCGGTTGGTCACAAAATGCTTTGGATCATTCCCCATGCGACAAGTGCCTGTCTCATGCAGGCTCCAACCGGGTATCTCCGGGGCATCTCCAAATCCTTCAACTTCGCCTCCCGCGGCGCGCAGCACTTCGGCACACACCTGCTTGGAGTGCTCCCACATCTTCAAGACGTTCTCGTCCCACTCGAAATGCATGCGCGCCACCGGAATCCCATACGGATCCTTCACCTCTGGATCCAGATCCATGTAGTTCGTATCTGTGCGCAACGACGGTGCCTGAATTTCAAAACTCACCGGGGAAGGATATCGACGTTTAATGTCGCGCTTAAACGACGATCCGAAGCCGTCGAGTTCATGCGCGAACCACGGAAACTCAGAACATCCGCCGTCGGGATAAACTGAATATCCCCGAATGAACTTCTCCTCGTGCGGATCTTTCAGGTTCTGCCACCGTGGCATCCACGCAATTGTGCTGTCGGCCACGTGATCGGGAAAGCTTGGCTGGCCCACCAGTTGCGGCAGATACCCATGAACCGAATCGCCATACAGATGATCACAAAGATTGCGTCCCATTTGCCCGCTCGAGTTCGCAATTCCGTTGGGCCAGTGGCGGGACTTCGAATTCAGCATAATGCGAGCCGATTCGATGCACGATGCTGCCACCACGACAGCGCGCCCGTACACTTCCACTTCCTGCTTCGTCTTGCGATCGATGTAGGCGACTCCCGCCGCGTGTCCTTGTTCGTCCACCAATACATTTTTCGCCAACGCATTTATTCGCAATTCCAGGTTCTTCGTGGCCTCCGCTTTGGGTAGCAGGAAGTATGGAGTCGAGAAAAACGCACCCACATCACAGCCGGTCGTGCACTCGCCGCAGAAATGACACGCCGGATGACCTTCGTACGCCTGCGTCAGCTGCGCGCATCGGTCCGGCAAGTACGGTACGCCTACCTTCTTGCATCCCGCCTCCAGAATGTAGTCGAGGCAGCGAAAATTGAACGGTGGCAAATACGATCCGTCCGGATTACTAGGCCGGTTCTGCACTGTGCTCGCCACGCCAATCATCTTCTCTACCCGCGTGTAAAACGGGCTGATTTCCTCATACGCGATTGGCCAGTCCACATCGTACCCGTCGAGCGAGGCTGCCTTGAAGTCGATGTCGCCAAAGCGCGCCGAACTGCGTCCCCAGAAATTCGTCTTGCCGCCCACCGCGTTGCACCGCGGCCACATCCACTTCGTCCCCGGAGCCACAGTAAACGGGATCTCATGGTCCCACGCCGCCTTGGTGTACTCGTTGTCCATATAGCCAAACGATTCGGAGCGCCGCTCAGGATCGTCAAGCCCCCGGAACTTCATGTCCCAAGGCATGCGGTGGAAGCGGAAGTCTTTCTCCGGATCGAGCCTGCGCCCGGCGTTGAGGGCGCACACTCTCAATCCGGCTTCGCACAGCGTCTTGATCGCCATGCCGCCGCCTGCGCCAGTTCCAATCACGATCACATCGTAGATTTGCTTGGCCATGGTGTTTCTGACGTGTTACGAGGCTCGAACGTGTGCTGCATGTGCGTGTTCAGGGTCGCCCTTATGCGGACACTCTGGCGATTCGGCATAGAATTTCAATGCCGGATTGTCGAGCTCTTTGTACCCAATTTCGCTGGTATAGAAGCCGGTCACGGTGTACTCGCGCATCATGCGGAAGAATCGAACTCCGTCCTCTTCACCCGGTCGCGCCTTGTCTTTAAAGCCCAACGGTTCAAGCAGAGAGGTCTGCTGTTCCGGCGTTAACTCCACGAATCTCTTCCCGTTGGTCCGTTCTGCTTGCGCGTTCAGCCACGTAAGTCCGGTGCGAAAGCCATACTGCACCTCGGGATCGCTTGCCACCATGAAATCAATAAATTCCGCGACGCCAGCGTCCTTCGCGCCCGGAGTGCCGTCGTTAGGAATAATGATGTCGGCCAGGCGTTCTACCATCGCGTATTCCGCTTCGGTGAAAAACTGAGGATGGTACGCCGCCGGCTTGATCTGCAACTTGGCGTTACCGACGTGCCCGCAGGCGAATACCCACTTGCTAAACCCGGGAAACTGCGCCGCAGCCGCGGCCGTGCCTATAATGCGCAACACTTCCCGTCGCTGTACGCCTTGTCCCGCCATCTGGTTCTCCCGCACACCTTGTCATTCCGAGGGAAGCGAGGAATCTGTTGTCCTCACCTACGAAAGGAACTTTATGGTTTCTTCCACTAACTGCGCTGTCGGCTTATAAGGATCGCCCGGCGCATCGTATTCGATCGAACAGTATCCCTTGTAGCCATGTTTCTTGAGAATCTCAAACGCTTTCGCCAGATCTACGTGAGAGGCCTTTCCGTTCTCATCCACTTCTCCGTCCTTCACGTGGCAGATCCCGTACGCGTGCGCGAACATGGCCTCCATCGCCCGGTTCTGAAATTCTTCGTCGTGGGCCGCTAACGAGTTGCCGAAATCCGGCAGGGCCCGCAGCCAAGGGCTGTTCACCTTCTCAATCACCTGCACGATAAAAAATGGATCCTCGCTGACCGGATTGTCATTCTCCAGATGCACCACGACGTTCTTCTTCGCCGCGTAGTCTGCCACCCGTCCCAGCGTATCGGCCGCGCGCCCTACATCGGCCTTGGAATCCTTGGCGCCGTCAATGTGCGTGCGAATGCTGGGAGATCCCAGAGTCACGCCCACGTCAATCCACACCTTGCTGCCCATGACGGCCTTTTCCCGCTCGGCCTTGTCGATTGCATACTGGCTATGTCCCTGATCGACGGCAATGTCCACAATTGACGAATGGGCTCGTTCCACCGCTGCCCGAAATTGCTCCAGATATTTTGGATCGGTCGACGGAAAAATCGGACTCCACGGCTCGATGTGGTGAACATTGAATTTCTCCGCCACGTGCGCCGCAAAGTCCTTCAGTTCCATCTGCTGCGATAACGGCACAGTGCTGGGAGTCTTGCCGTCCCACCCCTTCCAGCCCACGATGAATTCGCGAAAAGGATACGCCGCCACCGCAACCCGTTGGTGCGGCTCAGATGGAAAATGAACAGAGGGTTCAGAATCAGCGCTCGCCCGCAGAAGCCCCGGGAAAAGATAGGCTCCCGCCGCGGCGGCGGCGCTCCGTCCAATGAATTGTCTTCGATCGCTTGCGCTCATGCGCGAAAGTGTAACAGAGAACTTCACCAATCGGCCTGGGCGCGGCACTACCGATGGCGATGCCTTAGCGCGAAGATTGTTTACGATTCCCCGCACGTTCGCGCCGCGGTTTGAGTCGACTGATTTGTTCTGCAAAAATGGACGAATGCAGCAATCCGGTGATGGCTGGAACGATTGGTTGGAGCAGATGCTCAGGAGGATCTCGAGTGTGGCTTAACGTGATCGGCTGGACGGCAACGGCCGTCTTCTCAAGTTCCTATTTCTTCAAAGAGGCAGCAACGCTGCGCAGGATTCAGGCCGTGGCGGCCACGCTCTGGGTGTTGTACGGTGTGTTGATCCACTCGGCGCCGGTAGTGGTCGCCAACCTGATCGTCGCCGTCGCGGCGGTCTACACGTCTTTGCGCTTAGCGTTAAACAATAAAAGCGCCGGTGCCGGACAATAAGCTCCACTTCCGAAGAAGACTTGGCTTTGATCTTTGATTTGAGTGGATGAAGATGGTGGAGGCGCGGGAGTCTAATCACCATGTTGACAGCAGGTAAGTTATTGATTCTAGGAAGTGCCACAAGTGCGAAAAAGGACCCATTACCGAATCCATTGTACGTTTACCGGCCGCATCTTCGACCTGGCCATTGTCCTGCCGAGGGTTTTTCTGATACTGCTCTGTCGGGATTGTCTACGAATACGGCATCCAGCTCCAGGTGCAGCCGGGGTCCCAGGCCCAGAATCGAAAACATTCTGTCGTGCACAGCAATAAGATGTCCCCACAGATAAATGACACGGTTCTTTCCCGGGGCCACTTCCCGCAGGAGTTGGTCTTCCGTCAGCCGTGAAAATATCTCGTCGGCTCTCTCCACGACGAGCCGCCAGGAATTGATTGCCACTTTCACCGGTAATTCGTGAGAGGTCATTTGAACTCAGCTCTTTTCTTCCGTGCTCTATCCTGCTGCCGAACGCGAGAACTGCCTCCCGCACAGCTCAATGCTGAACAAGGTTGGGTGCATAAAGGTGAAAAACCTCCCGGTAAGGCTCGACCGGATAGCCCTTCGCTTTCCAGGCTTCGAAGCCGCCTCTGAGGAATTTGATCTTGAAAAACTGCAAGTCCAAGGCTCGACGCAACACAGCCCGGCTAGTCTTATCTCCAGGACAAGTACAGTAAACGATCGCCTCTTTGTCCTGGGGGATCAGGCTCGGTGCCGTCAACACGTCCGCCGGCGGGATTCTTCGAGCGCCGGGAATAATCTCAGAGTGAGCTAACAGATCGAGCGGCTGGCGGACATCAAAGAGGGCCACATCCTGATGTGAGCCCAACAAGGAATAGAGTTGTTCAGGTGAGATGGCGTGTTGCTCCATCGTCCGCAGTCGATCCCTGCTGCGTTTCTTCCAAAGGATTGTCGATAGTGCTATTACGAGTACGACACCACAAATTAGGACTACGGCCATTCTCCTGCCCCTCCGGCTCTTCTTGCACCAGATTCAATCGGCAGCCAAGAAGATTCATTTCCGTGCACGTTCCTGTCTAAAAATGGTGCAACCGAATTGAGAGCAAAGGAATCTTCAAGGCAGACACTTCGATTCCCGTTGTAGGCGCGCCCCCGCGCGAGACCTTCCGGACTGGAACACCGTGGGTTGTGAAATTGGCTGGAACCTGAACTATCTCCAGAGTTGTACGCCAAGGCTGCGAAAGAAGGCATGAATTCAATGTGCGACGTGCCCCTCATCAGCAGGGGCCGCACGCTGGGCGTGTTTGAGGTAGCGAAACGGGAATGCGTTCGACCGAGAGGAAACGGAATTCTTGTCTCAGGTCGCACAGCAGGTCGCGATTGGGGTGGAGAACGAGCTGGCCTATGGTGAGATCGCTGACCTCAAAAACAAGCTCGCCCAAGAGAAGCTGTACTTGCAAGAGAAGTTGTACTTGGAGACGAAATCCGGGGCGAGATGGATTTCGAAGGAATTGTGGAGCAGTCGAGGGGCAAGTGAAAATCTCGCAAGCTTTCAAGCACAAACTGAGGAATTTGGATTACGGTGCCCAACCGAAAGTTGCATTCCTCGCGCGGCGGCGGATCTCGTGACGTTAAGTTGTCCGGTACGATTCGCATCGCTTTCCTGATCAATTCATCTAACTTGAAATGGGTAACACCTTAGCTGTTTCAGTATTGGATCTTGTGGGCATGCGAGCCCGGGAGTCTGCAGGCAGCGCAATTGCTCGCTCCGTGAACCTGGCGCAGCACGTTGAGCAATTGGGATTCACGCGCTATTGGCTGGCAGAACACCACTCCATCTCCGGATTGGCTTGCTCGGCTACGCCGGTGCTGATTGGACACGTGGCCGCCGGTACGAGGAAAATTCGCGTGGGTAGTGGCGGAGTGATGCTGCCAAACCACGCACCGCTGGTGGTGGCGGAACAGTTTGGGACTCTGGAGGCGCTGTTTCCTGGGCGAATTGACCTGGGGCTGGGCCGCGCTCCGGGTGGCGATTTTCACACGATGCGTGCTCTGCGGAGAGACCTGAGTCAAAATGGAAATGACTTTCCGTCCCTGCTGGAAGAACTCCGGACATATCTGGCGCCCGAAAGGCCGGGACAGGCAGTGAAGGCGATTCCAGGGCAGGGAAGCAATGTGCCGATTACGTTACTGGGGTCGAGTGGCTTCAGCGCGCAGCTGGCAGCAACGCTGGGCTTGCCGTTTGCGTTCGCCGCGCATTTTGCTCCCGACTATCTGTATGCAGCGGCGCGGATGTATCGTGAGCAGTTCCGGCCCAGCGATGACTTGCAGAGACCGTACCTGATGATCGCGGTGCAGGTGATTGCGGCCGAGACCGATACGGCAGCCAGGCGGTTGTTCACAACACAGCAGCAACGTTTTCTGCGACTCATCCGAGACCAGCCGGTAGAGTTGTTGCCCCCAGTAGATTCGATGGCGCCGCTGTGGCAAAACCACGAGCGCGCGGCCGTGGAAAATAAACTACGGGCGGCGATCGTCGGATCGGACGCAGCGGTGAAGGCAGGACTCCAGAAGTTGGTGGCTGATACGGGAGCAGATGAAGTGATCGTTGTGACCGACACCTATGAACAAGCTGACAGGATCGAGTCGTATCGCCGAGTTGCCAGCGTTGCCAGGACGATCGAACTAAGCCCCCGCGCAAGCGTGGGAGTCGGCTTGTGATATGTAGGGGCGAGCCGGCGGCCACGCCAATGAGCTCAGGCCAGGAGTGCCAGTTGTCGAAGATTTGTGGCAACTAGTACTATGACCACATAAATAGTAATACAGATAGATACTTGTCGGGGAAGATGTCCAGGCGTATTGCTGGGACATGGGAGACAGCAAGAAAGTTCAGGTTCGGTTGTCCAAGCCGGAGCAGCAACAATTGGATGACCTGTTGAGCGGCGGTCTGCAGCCGGTACGAACCGTGCTGCGAGCCTTGGTGCTGCGACAACTGGCGGAGGGGCAAGCGATTCGCAAGGTAGCCCGCAACACCGGCTTGACCCCGAAGACGGTTTGGCTGACCAGCCAACGCTATCAGCAAGGCGGTCTGGAGGGGGCCTTGTATGAGCGGGCGCGACCGGGGAAAGAACCGCGGTTGGATGCCCAACAGCGGCAGCGCATCGTGGCTCTGGTCTGCAGTCCGCCGCCCGAAGGCCGGGCACGGTGGACGGTACGTCTGCTCGCGGAGGAGGCGGTGAAGCGCAAGCTGGTGCCAGGAGTGGGACGAGAGACAGTCCGAATCCTGCTCGAAAGCCACGACCTGAAACCGCTGAGCGCACCGCGCCTCTGATTCTCGGTTGCTCCTTCGCGGCCGCTCTCGCCGAGGAATTTTCGACGCCCGTACACGAGGTCGGCCACGAGATGCTCCATCGCGGCAAGTCTCGAAGCCGTCCAACAGACCGCCGCTGTGATCTTCGGGGGCATCGCCCAAGGGCATCGCCCCCGAGCCCGCGGTGGCGACCGCAGCCGCATAACCAGAAAAACAACGGGACGTTGAGCGTCCGTGCCCGACGTGTGCGCCGATGTCCCCCAACGACAAACAAATGACAGGAGAAAAGACGATGCACAGTACACAAATGCAGTTGCCAACCCCGAATATCGCAGCTCAAAGTGAATTGAAACTGCCCATTGCACCGATTCTCTTGCTGCGGATTCCGTTTCGTCTGCTCTGCGAAATGAAAAATCCAGATAAATCCAGCAGGCCTGCTGGAAGTTCGCATCAACATACTCGAACGCATTCCATTCCCAGCAACGCGCCCAGTTTTTTCAGTTTGCTCGAAATGTGTCCCACTCCCACGGCACAGTGGTGCGCTGGTCCATTCACATTCCATTCATTGAGAAAGTTCCTCGCGCCTAGCGAAAAGCGATACCGGCTGTTGGTGTTGCCGATTTCAAGAATGGGCCCGCACACAGACTCTCCTTCAGCCACCAGAAGCTTGAGTTTGCCGTCCACGGCCTGCACCACCGAAAGCAAAGTTACCGGCCCATGCTTCACTGACATCTCCACCGAGAGTCCCCGCCCGACCTTGCCGTCATAAACCTCAAGCGGACGAACCTTAGTCTTTCCCTCCGCGATCACGATATGACCCGGACCGTCGTGTCCCATCAGCACCACATCGTCGGTGTAGTCCACCGCATAGTATTCGGTGAATGAGCCTCCGGCACCGAAGGAATCCATGATCTTCATCGCTTGTGCGTTCTTGATCTCGTATTCCCCGGCGACCGGAACTCCTCGCGAGGTTAGCAAACTCGTTCCCAGGATGATCGAATTGACTGCGTCTTCATTCTCGGGACTTCCCACGCCCTTGTGGTAATAGGCCAGCGAACCAAGGCGGTGCATCTCGACCAGCCTGTCGAGCGCGACCGAGGTGCGCGCCGCACGCCGTAGCTCTTCCGCAGAACAATCTGCCTGTACCTCGAAGGAAGTTCTGAATTCCGCAACTCTTCTGTTTAGATCAGCCTCACCCACGTCGCACCGCAAGGCTGCCAATTCTTCCACTTCGAGAATCTCGATGTGACCTCCGAAATAGGAGCACTGTTGCGTGAAGTCTGAATAAATGTCCAGCATTCCTCCGTAGTAATTGCCCATGACGCCTAAGCGATTGTGTTCCAGAATGTGAGCGACACGGGCCGCTTCGATCCACTCTTCGATCTCGCCCCAGGCAACTGGGTCATTTTCCAGCATGCCGGTAACCTGAAAAAACGGAATTCGGCAACGGTTGAAAACATTTGCGATTTCCGGAACCGGGCAAGCCTGGCAGTACGCAAGCCACTCTCCTGTCATCTTCGTGCGGTCCCCCAAGCGATTGAACTTGTCATAGTCAATCGCCGGCGCGGGTGCCAGATTAAGGACGATGACCGGTACCTTTGCCCGGCGCACTGCGGGAAGCACCGTAGAGGAAAGCGCATACGTCGTGACATATAAGAAGATGAGGTCCACGTCCGCTTTGCGGAACTCGTGCCCCGCCGCAAAAGACTTTTCTGGAGCATCGATCAGCCCTAAGTTGATGACGCGCACGCGAGAGCTTTCGAGCTACCTGCGCGGTGAACCTAACCAAAGTGTCATGCAGTCCGGGAAACTGCGGCCAGTATGTATCCAAGCCGATGCTGAAGAGTCCAACTTTGAGCTGATGGTTTGAGGTTTCCATATGCGGTTTTCCGAAGATCGATGTTGTTGAGTGCAGCGAACAGTCTCAGAACAGTTGGCAAGGATAATCTCTGCTCATTCGGGCCACAAGCGCCCGAGTAGGCTACGCTAGGCATTCTGCATTGCGAAACTTCAGCTCAGCTGGAATGCTCGCTTAAGATGGGATGGATTCATTCCGCACCCGGGAATCACGCTCAGAACCCGTTTGCGAGCTGAAGTGTCTCAGCTCTCATTGTTTCTCAGCGCAAAATGGATCAATCCTTGTAATCGGCGATTGACCGAAGCATTAGGGGGGTGCGAGCATTCGACACCGGAAGAGGCGTTGGACGACGGCGCCGCACGAGCTTCATCGAAACCGTTTTGGAGGGCCGAATGAACTCCAAGTTGGGGCGAGGGGTGCCAGCTCTCCTGACAATCGTCATGATGTGCCCATGGATATCCACCGCACAAGATCAGACTGTGAAACTGACAGTGCACTGGGACAAGGTTGCGAGGATTTCCCAGACCACCCCGACACTGCAAGTTGTGGTCAATCCTCCTCTGCAGCGCGGCACGCCGGTGCACGACAACGCGTTCAAGTCCTTGCGCGATCTCGGTGCGGACTACGTCCGCTACGTGCCCTGGCTACCCTATCCGAAGCTGGGAGTTGCCGAACTGGAGCCTCCGACGGACGGAAAAACGTTCTGGGAGTTCTCCGCGATCGACCCCATGACGATCGACTTCCTCGACGCCACCAAGGGGCATTCTGCCATCCTCAACTTCAGCACGATCCCGCAGTGGATGTACAAGACCGACAAACCCGTAACCTATCCGGCAGACCCAGACCAGGTCACCTGGACCTACGAACAAGGGACCGAACTGCGCGATCCCAGCATGAAAGAGGTGGCGGAATACTACGCCCGGCTCATCTCCTGGTATACCCAGGGAGGCTTCACCGATGAGTTCGGCAAACGTCACGAGTCGGGATACCACTATTCCATTTCTTACTGGGAAGTTTTGAACGAAGTTGAGTTCGAGCATCACACGGACGTGGAAACCTACACCCGGCTGTATGACGAAGTCGTCACTGCCATGAAGAAAGTTCAGCCCGATCTGAAGTTCGTCGGCCTGGCGCTGGCCTTGTCAACCGACCCCCATTATTTTGAGTATTTCCTTGACCACAAGAACCACAAGCCGGGAGTGCCACTGGATTTCATCTCGTATCACTTCTATGCTATCCCTACACCGGATGAGACGCCGGAGGTAGAGCAGTTCACTTACTTCGACCAGGCCGAAGGATTTCTGAAGACAGTACGCTATGTCGAGGCGATCCGGAAGCGGCTTTCGCCAGAAACCAAAACCACGATCGACGAACTAGGCGTCATCTCGGCCGACGATCTTGCACAGGACCAGCCCGGACATGTGGCGAAGCCGATTGAGGACTCCTACTGGAATCTTGCGGGAGCGATGTACGCCTATCTTTTCGGAGAGATGACGAAGATGGGTATCGATGTAGCAGGCGAGTCGCAGCTAGTAGGCTTCCCGACGCAGTTTCCCAGTGTGTCCATGGTCGACTGGAACAACGGCAAGCCGAACGCGCGTTTTTGGGTGCTGAAGTTGCTGCATGACAATTTCGTCGCTGGCGACAAACTGGTGGAGGTCGAGCCGTCAAACCCGTCCGGGCCGAATGATCCTTACGTTTACTCGCTTGCTTTCGCGACCCGCGACGGCAAGAAGCGCATCTTACTGGTCAATAAGCGAGATCGCACCTTTGACGTCACCGTCACAGGCGCGACAGGTGGGCAAGAAGATTACGTTGATCAGACCACGGGATTCCTGGCACCGGCAACTGCGAAACTCAGCAGTAATACCGTGAAGTTGAACGGGTATGCCGTGGCGGTAGTCACAGTCCCATAGGGTAAGGTGCACTGCGATTCACTGTGGAGCACTAAGTATAATCCGCGCCAGTGGAGGGTATTCCAATGGAACTGCTCGGCGGAGGCGTGCCCAGGCTGGAAAACGTTGTTCTCCCTGGCAAAGGCCCGATGGAACTGATCGATGTTGCATCGGCGTTATCGAAAGCGGTTGTGACCTGGGACGACTTGCGATCGATCCGCGAACAGTGGTCTGGGCCGATCGTGGTCAAGGGTCTGCTGACCGGCAATGATCCCAGACGTGCTGTGGATGAAGGCGCCGCCGCAGTAGTCGTCTCAAACCACGGTGGCCGGCACCTTGACTCCGTTTCTCCTACGTTGCGAGCCCTTCCGGAAATTGTTGCCGCAGTAGCTGGTCTAATTGAAGTCCTGATGGACGGTGGCATCCGCCGCGGCAGCGACATCGTTAAAGCGCTCTGTCTGGGAGCGCGTGCCGTCCTTATCGGTCGGGCTTATGCTGATGGACTCGCCGCCGGCGGACACCTTGGGGCATTTTTACCTTTGTCGACAATTCGAAAGGAGCGTTATGAAGTCTCTCTCACTGCTTTCTCTCACCTTCGTCCTGGCTGTAGCTTGTGCGGTTGCTGCGGATCAGCCTCAACCCCCATCCGTGGGCAGTCCAGCTCCCGCTTTCACCCTGCCTAACCAGGAAGGAGCGCAGGTGTCGCTGGATCAGTTCAAGGGCAAATGGGTTGTGCTCTACTTCTATCCCAAGGACTTCACCTCGGGATGCACGATCGAAGCCCACAATTTCCAGCGCGACATCGATAAATACACCCAGAAGAATGCCGTGATTCTAGGTGTCAGCGTCGACGACGTCGATTCTCATAAGAGCTTCTGCACCAAAGAAGGTTTGAATTTCAAGCTGCTCGCGGATTCCAATCACGCGGTCGTTCAGCAATATGGCTCGATCATGGAATACAACGGGGTGACTCTTGCCGCGCGTAACACGTTCTTAATCGATCCCACCGGAACAATAAGGAAGGTCTACCTCAAGGTCAACCCGCAGGGTCACAGCGAAGAGGTACTCGCCGACCTGCAACAGTTGCAGTCTGCGAAGTGAGTGCAAGTGCCGCTCTGAGACCGGTCTCCCGTATGCACAATGGTATGCATTGCAAAGTGGTAATCCTCATTCTTCTGTTTGCTGGGCTTGTACAACCCTCCAGGAGCGCGGCACAGCAGGACGAGAAGCTGGCGCTTCTGGAAAAGTCATTTGCGAATCCCCCCGACGACTGCCGCATCATGATGCGCTGGTGGTGGTTCGGCCCCGCAGTCACGAAGCCAGAGTTGCAGCGAGAACTGGAACAGATGAAGGCTGAGGGCATTGGTGGAGTCGAGATCGCCACGCTGTACCCTCTTGCGCTCGATGCCCCCGAGCCCACTGAGGGAAAAATCGGCTTCCACAACCAGCAATTTCTCTCCGATGAACACCTCGACGCGATTCGCTTCGCTGCGGCATCGGCTAGAAAACTCGGTTTGCGAGTTGACATCACGTTGGGAAGCGGCTGGCCCTTCGGCGGACCTCATATACCGGTTACCCAAGCTGCCGGGGAGTTGCGTGTAGAAACGGCTCCAGTTTCGGCGGGAACAGATTCGGTCGCCGTACCCGACATTGCGACGGGCGAGCAGTTGATTGCTGCGTTCTTGGCTCCCGTCACAAATGGTCAGCTTTCGCTGCACGATGCGAAGCAGGTATCCACGATCGTAAATGGCCGTCTGCAAATATCTCCGCCGAAGACAGTTATGAACGATGCGATTTTCTTTATATCGAGCCGAACCGGAATGACGGTAAAGCGTCCCGCGATTGGCGCCGAGGGCTTCGTGCTCGACCACTATGATCGAAAAGCGATCGAAACTCATCTGCATGCAGTGGGAGACCGGTTGCTAGAAGCGTTTGGCAACCAGCCTCCTTATGCAGTTTTCAGCGATAGCTTGGAGGATTACGGATCGAATTGGAGTGGCGATCTGATGAAGGAGTTTCGCGAACGGCGCCGATACGATCTCACTCCCTATTTGCCGGCGCTGATCGGCGACGCCGGCCCGCTGACCCCGTCTATTCGTCATGATTGGGGGAGAACACTTACCGAACTGGCGAATGAGCACTTCCTGGCTCCAGTACATGAATGGGCGCAACAGCACCATACACTGTTCCGGTCTCAGACCTACGGGTTTCCGCCCGTCACCCTCTCGAGCAATCGGTATGAGGATCTTCCCGAAGGCGAAGGCAAGGCATCGTTGCTGATGTGGCGGGAATTCTCCGACGTGCGTTGGGCAGCATCGGCTGGCCATCTCTTTGGCAAGTCGGTGATCTCGTCGGAGACCTGGACGTGGTTGCATTCCCCGGCGTTTCGCGCCACGCCTCTGGATATGAAGGCGGAAGCCGATCTGCACTTCTTGCAAGGCATCAATCAATTGGTCGGACACGGTTGGCCGTACTCCCCTGAAGAAGCTGGCGAACCCGGTTGGCGAATGTACGCTGCGGCCGCCCTCAACGCTCACAATCCATGGTCGTTTGTGATGCCCGATTTGACCCGCTACCTGCAACGCGTCAGCTTCGCTCTTCGTCAGGGAAAGCCCGCCAATGATGTGGCGCTGCTCTTGCCAAATGACGATGTGTGGTCAACATTCTCGGCCCAAAGCGATTCCCCAGATCCAGTGATCAGCCGGGCCGGCTTCAACACCGTCGGTTCAATTTTCAGCATTGATGAATCGTTGGATCATTCGCTGGTGAACACGGTCCTTCCGCAGGTTCTCGATTCTGGCTTTAATGTGGACTTCATCGACGCCGATGCTATTGACACGGTGGGCATTCCGTACGCAGTGTTGATTCTGCCGGCCATTGACCGGTTGCCGCTCGCGACGTATCGCAAAATTGAAGAATATGCGCGGCACGGAGGAATTGTGATTGCCGCGCACAACTT
This sequence comes from uncultured Acidobacteriaceae bacterium, assembly GCA_963752175.1. GTDB lineage: Bacteria > Acidobacteriota > Terriglobia > Terriglobales > Acidobacteriaceae > Sulfotelmatobacter. The sequence goes on along the minus strand of CAVVXZ010000018.1, from coordinate 2,020 downwards.
GCCCTCCACAGCGCCGGGCCTAATTGGAGCAGAGTCGGAAGGCCCCCAGATTCGGGAGATTTCGCAACGCCTCTTCCGCGCAAACGATGCCGCAGGGCACTTCATTCCGGACGAGAAGCAACTCGGGACTGCTCTCGCAACCTATCTCAGCCCCGATGTGATTCTTTCTCCCAGGACTCAGCGAATCGGGTTCATCCATCGAAAGCTAATGGCTGGAGATCTGTATTTCATAGCGAATACAAGCAATCAATCACACCATGTGCAGGTGACATTTCGTCACGCTGCGAAGCACGCTGAATGGTGGGATCCGTTCACGGGTGAGATAGCTGCCGTGGAGAACCCCACAGCCGTCGACATCGATTTGCAGCCTTACGAGTCAAGACTGATCCTGTTCACGGATTCGACGCCTCAGCTTGAAGAAAGGCAGCCACCTTTGCGTGCTCTTTCAAGAACAGTCGAGCTCTCAACGGATTGGACGGTGACATTCAGCGGCACGAATCAAACTATCACCATGCCCAGGCTTCGTTCCTGGAGTGAAGATCCAAACTTCAAATACTATTCTGGCCAGGCTAGCTACCTTAGGACCTTCGACCTATCCGCCCAGGATCTGAATTCCGGAACGCGGGCCGTGCTTGACTTCGGAGAGGGAACGTCGATTGAGGAGCCAAAGCCGCTTCCACGGTTCAGCATGAAGGCATATTTTGAAGGACCCATCCGTGACGCCGCGGAGGTTTATGTCAACGATCAGCGCGCGGGTTCTGTCTGGCGTCCGCCGTATACGATTGACATCACAAGATTGTTAACCGTCGGGACGAACAGCTTGCGCATAATCGTCGGCAATACGGCCATCAACTCGTTGGCAGGTCACGCGCTTCCCACTTACCGATTGCTGAATGAAAGATATGGTGAGCGGTTCAATCCTCAGGACATGGCGAACCTACGGTCGCTGCCGTCTGGAATTCTGGGAAGCCTACGGCTGATCCTGGCGCAGGCTCCGAAATAACTGGAAAGCGGCAATCTCTTTTTCCCTTTCTCGGACATGAATAGCAGGTATGTGGCTGACCCGATGTCGAAGGTCCTTTCGGAGAAGAAGCTGGACTAACCCGCGGCTGAACATCGCGGCGCTTCTGCTTATGCCAGAGTGCCCCCGTTTCTGCGTTTCTCCATGCAAAGGAGTTTGAAATTGCTGATGAAGGTATCAATGAATTGGGTCATCGGGACACAGTCGTTCAAGAAACTTGGGAGGAAGCTGATCGGGAGAACAGTCGATGATGTCTTCGCGGTCGGTTCCGACATCTTGCGCCAACAGGATTTGCGCGAACTCGTCCACGACATGTCTCGGGTAAGTTGGCCCCGCGTCGCGGTATTGGAGCATCTCATCGTAGTGTTGATTCTGGAAGCAGACTGTCTTCTTCGGATCGTCGGCCACCCATTTCGGAAAGAAAATCACGCCATGAACTCGGCGTGATTCAAGATTGATGGCTATGCTTACCGAGGTTCCGGTTGGCTCGTCCCATGAAATTTTGTAGATGCAATTCCCCAGCCATACGGCGGACACGCGCTGATTTTTGACCCACCGTCCACCAACCCTTCCGCTGTGAATCCGGTAATCAATGGTATGGACATTCTTCACATAAAGCTCGTATCGCCAGCCATTGTCGTAGATATAAAAGAAGCGCTTACCTACGAGGCCTTGAAGCTGCTCTGACGACGTAACGTCACGTGACATGTTCAGTCTCGATCTCCCTTTCTTATTCTGCATGCTTCAGCAGAGGGGTTTGTTCTCGATTCCTTACCGAAACCGGCTAGTGTAGATGTCAATCGACCCACGCAGCTTTAGGGATGAGGGCGGACCGATGTCTCGAAGACATCCGCTCTGGAAATCAGTCAGGCGTCATCCAGCACCCAGGGAATTGGGCTAGGGCTATGACCGTGCCGACCATAGGGCTGGCGGAAATCGCCCAGTTTTTAAGTGTGACTGTATTTATAACACACATGTATGCAACCTATTGATAAAAGG
>CAVVXZ010000017.1:0-165421 GCA_963752175.1 uncultured Acidobacteriaceae bacterium | reverse complement strand
CGGCGTTCCTCCGCATCCTGGCAAAGTCCGAACGCTACAACGTCCGCTACGACGCGGCCAAGCAGCAAGTCCCCCGTGTGGAGGTGGTCTGATGCTGCGTCTCGACAAGGTCATTAAACCGTGGAAAGAAAGTGCGGCGCTGAACGACCACATCAACCTCTACGGCTTCTGGAATGAGACGGCATTCCTTACCAAAAGCGGCGATCTAGGCATGGTTCTCAGTGTTCCCGGTGTGGACTACGAAAGTCTTGACCGCTCGGAGCAGGAGTATGCGGTGAAGCGGTTGGAGGCAGCGCTCAAAGCGTTTGGCCCAGGCTTCCATGTTTACCAATACCTCTTCAAATCGAATCGCCCGGACATACCATTCGCGCGATATGACGACCCGATCGTGGAGGCAGCGATCGACCAACGGCGGAAATTCTTTGAAGCCAAGCGCGACCATCTTTATCAAGTTGAAATCTTCTACTGCATCCTGCTCGAAGGCGCCAGGTCGAAAACCGGCGTGGGCACGGCGCTAGCTCGCCTCTTGCGCGATCCAGAGGGCGCGATTGCCGAACTGAAATCGCAGTTCACCAACGACAGTATAAAGACGCTCTTGCGTACGCATATCGAGCGCGATCTTCAACGGCTTGACCAGCATGTGCAGGCATTCGCTCGGCAACTAGCTGATTTCATGCAAATCGAGATCTTGAATCGGCAGGGGCAATTCACGTTTTTCCGCCGCTTGCTGAATTATGACGACTGGCGTGTTGCCGGCAGGCCGCAGTCCACGCAGTTCCTCGACTATCAGGTGGTCAATTCCGACATCGAAGCGGAGCGCGATCATCTACGGGTAGGCGATCACATCGTCCGCGTGCTGACGATGAAAGAGGCGATCACCGAAACGAAGCCCCTGGTACTGGACGCGTTGTTGAAGATTCCGGCCAACTTCTATGTGGTCACGGAGTGGACGCCGCTCCCGGCGGACAAGGCTCGCAAAGAGGTGAACAAGCGCCGCCGCCACTTCAATATGTCGAAGACGGGATTCGTCTCTCAGATGGGCAACGACGCCACGAAGACGAACCCTCGCGACGTGCTGGTGGACGAGTCCAAGCAGGCCGACATTGAAAATCTCGGCGATTGCCTTCGTGCCCTGGGCGACGGTCAATCGCTTGGCGATTTCTCGCTCACGATTGTGCTGTATGGCCGGGCATTGTCTGGACAATCAACGGACCTCGCTCAACTTGTGGCCGAGTTTACTGGCGTCTTCACCAACGCGGACGGCAATCTGTTTGCTGAAACCTACAACCAGCTGAATGCCTATTTCGCCACCGTACCGGGCAACTATCGGATGAATCTCCGCCAACTCTATGTGTTGAACACGAACTACGCCGACCTGTCTTTTCTGTTCACGATCCTTCCCGGCGAGAAAACAAACCCGCATCTCGGTACGGAGTACTTGGCTGCCCTTGAAACCGACAACAGCACGCCCTACTTCTTGAATTTGCATAACGGCGAGGTCGGCCACACGCTGATACTCGGGATGACCGGCAGTGGCAAGTCCTATTTGGCGAATTTTCTGCTGCAAAATGCACAGAAATACACGCCACTCACCTTCATCTTCGATATCGGGGGCAGTTTCCAATCACTTACGACGATCTTCAGCGGCTCGTACCTGAATGTCGGCCAGGAAGCGCGGGACTTCACCATCAATCCGTTTTCGCTTCCTCAAACAAAAGAGAACCTGCAATTTCTGTTCAGCTTCTTCCGCGTGCTCACTGAGGGCAACGAGCAGCGTTACAGGCTGGACTTCAAAGAAGAACGTCGGTTGTGGGATGCGATTGAGCGCATGTACATGCTGGAGCCGAACCAGCGCACCATCTCAAACTTCTGCAACATCATTGGCGAGTTGAAGGAACGCCTACACCGTTGGACCCGCGGTGGGCAATACGGGTTCCTCTTTGACAACGCCGAAGACACGCTTTCGTTCTCCCGCTTTCAGACTTTCAACTTCCACGGCTGGAATGACGCGCCGGAGGTTTTGGAACCACTTCTGTTTTATGTCTTGCACCGGGCATCGAACGAGATCGCAGACCCAAAAAGACTCTCCACCTTCAAAACCTTCCTGCTCGATGAGGCATGGCTGTTCATCAAGAACGAGACGATCCGCAACTATGTCGTGCAGGCGCAGAAGACGTGGCGCAAGCACAACGCCGCGATGATCCTGGCGACGCAATCCATCAAAGAGTTGGAGGAATCGGGAATGCTGGCGATTGTGGCCGAGAGTTGCCCGACAAAGATCTTCCTCGCCAACCCGGAGATGAACCGCGAAGTCTACCGCGAGGCGTTTCATCTGAACGACACGGAACTGGACCTCATCGGCGGCCTTGTTCCGCCGGGCCAAATGCTGATTCGGAAGGCGCAGACCTCAAAGAAAGTGCATTTGAACGTCGATTCGGTCTCGCACTGGATGGCAACCAACAACGCCCGCGACAACCTCAAGAAACGGGACTACTTCGACCGCTTCGGTTTTGCGGATGGGCTTCGCCATCTCGCAGAAGACTATCCATTCCAGCCGCGCACGCTGGCCAGATCAACCGCTACAACGAACCACAAAGGAGAAATGCTGTGAACCATCTGAAATGTCATTATCAATTGCTCTGTTGATCGTTTCCTCCATCGGCGTCGTAGCGCAAGATTCCGCACGCACCGTGCAGTATCACTCGCAGGACATCATTCCGATCCGCGCCAAGCTGAAATACACGACCCTGATCGAGCTGCCCACGACCGAAAAGATCATGGAAGCGGCCACTGGCGACAAGGACTTCTGGATTGTGGACGTGGTTGGCAACTTTTGCTTTGTGCATCCAGCGAAGCAAGGCATCAGCTCCAACTTGAACCTCATTACGGACAAGGGCAACATCTACAGTTTCACACTCCAAGACATATCGGGCTCCACCCCCGCCACCAGCCCTGACCTAAAAGTGATCGTGGAACCTGCCGACCGTTCCGCCATTGTGGCCGCGAATGGTCCCGCGCAGTTTGTGCCGGCCGCCCAACTCGAACAGTCGCGGCAGCAACTTGCCGCTCTTCAATCGCACGTTGAACAGGCAGTCGACGAGTACAAGAGTGCCTATCCGACGCAGCTCAAGTTCGATTATGTCTACAAGGCGAACGAAGCCCCCTTCGATATCCAGTCGATCTATCACGACGACAAGTTCACCTACATCAAGACGAATGCGCCTGAAAAGTTCAGCGTGTATGAGATGAAGGACGGCAAGCCCAACCTCGTCACCTACGACCTCCGGGAAGGAACCTACATCATCCCGAAGATCATGAACAGCGGATATGTAGAGCTGGGCAAAAAGAAAATGGAATTCACGCGCAAGGGATAGCCGCCATGACCGAAAACATCTTTACTCCCCGCACAGACGCGCACCCCGAGCCGCAAGGCGATCCCACGTTGCGCCGCAATCTGGGACTGCCAAAAGGAGTCTTGCAGAAAAACCTCAAGACCTTCGTTTATCTAGGTGCGGCATTGCTCGTGATTGTGGCGGCGCTCTTCAGTTCGTCCGGCAAGAAGACGCCTGCACAACAGGCCAGCGCGAAAGGCCAGCCGCCGCAACCGACATTGCAGGACAACACCGACAGCAACGTGCAGGAGTTGAAGAACCAGATTCAGGCCGAACGTCAGAAAGAGCAGCGGGCAACAATGGCCGCTGCTGCGATGGGAGATCCGGCGCTTGCGTCTGCGACGCCCGCGCAGCGAACAGCCGCCGCGGCCTATGGCCCGACCGGCGTTGCTGCCCCCTGTGTTCCGGGCCAGCCCTGCTCTCAATTGCAGCAGGGCGACATGCAGATGCAACTAACTCCTTGGCAACGCGAGGGACCTGTGCACTCTCCTGCGGCATGGACGCTGACGGGGAGTTCATAGGTCCTTCGCGTTGCTCAGGATAACAAGCCTTCTTGACTCGCGTCAGTGTGACTAAGTCAGCCGCCCCTGGCGGGCTCTCACCGGAAGGAACCAGCCGCCCGGCCTTGGGCCGTAAACGCCAATTGGTCAATGTCTTACTGACCCTTGGCCGTTTGGCCAGTGACTTCAGTACCTTAGTCCCCGCTGCGTGATCGACTTATAATCCAACCAAGAACTGAGAATTACAACGTTCTTCAGGAGACGCTCGCGCGTGAAGCCGCGGGCGCGCCTGGGAGATATTCAGAAACCAAGTGGATCCGTTCCTGGCATCGTCGATTTTTCTCTTTGGGCTAGCCTTCGGCAGCTTTCTGAACGTGTGTATCTACCGGCTGCCGCTGGGACTGTCGGTGGTGTCGCCGCGTTCAGCGTGTCCGAAGTGCAAGCAGCCGATCGTGTTCTACGACAACATCCCGGTATTGAGCTGGATGATTCTGGGCGGCCGCTGCCGACACTGCAAGACAAGCATTTCGCCGCGGTATTGGATGATTGAGTTGCTGACAGCGATGCTGTTTCTGGCGTGCTACTGGCACTTCGGGTTGACGCTTTCGACGCTGAAATACTGCGTGTTCGCGTTTCTGTTGCTGGGACTGATTTTCACTGATGCGGAAACCAAGCTGCTGCCAGACGCGATGACACTGCCCGGACTGGCGCTGGGATTGATCTTCAGCCTGCTGGTGCCGGTGAACGATCTGGCTTCGCAGTTTCTGCCGGGAATGATGAACTTGCCATTCAGCGGGGATATTTCGGTGAGGTTACTGTCGCTGCTTGATTCCCTGCTGGGGGCGGCGCTGGGCGCCTCGTTCATCTACGGAGCGGGAGCCATTTATTTGCGCTGGCGCGGCACCGAGGGCATGGGATTCGGCGACGTGAAACTCATGGCCATGGTGGGCGCGTTCCTGGGAATGAAGCTGACGGTCTTTACCGTGTTTACGGCCTCGCTGGCGGGATCGATGTTTGGATTGAGCACGGTTTTTGTGGTGTGGCTGAAGCGCACACACCGCTTTATGAGGCGGCTGGCCAACGCGCAGGCGGCGCGGCGGCGCGGATGGCAGTCGGCGCAGGTGGTCTACCGCAATTATCAGATGCCGTTTGGCGTTTTTCTGGGAAGCATGGCGCTGTTTGCATTCTTTTTCGGCAACCAGTTTCTGCACTGGTACGGAGGGCTCTGGTGAGAATCCTGGCCAACCCGGTGGTGCTGCGCGCGATCGTGGTGTTGGTATGCGCGACGTTCGCCTTCTTGATGGGATTGTTCTGCATACGCGGGCTGCGCAAGAGCATTGCAGAGGAGAGTGATTTTTCTGCCGAACCGACGCCGTCGCTGGAGACACTGCCGCTGCATCTGTACAACACGGTGATCCAGCAACTGAAGCAGCAAAAACACGAATTGCAAGTGCAATCGAAGGCGGAGCAGAAGCGGGCGCGGATCAGCGAGAACTTCAGCCACGCGGTGCTTTCGAATCTTTCATGTGGCGTACTGGTGTTCGGGACGAACGGGCTGGTGAAGACGGCGAATCCGGCGGCCAAGGCGATTTTGGGATTTGCCTCGACCACGGGAATGGGCGCGGAAGACATTTTCCGGGGCGCCGTAATCACTCCGGCGAAGTGGCGAGCCGGCGCTCTGGCGGAGGAAGCCAGCGACGATCCGGTTTGCCTCGCAGACGAAGTCAGCATCGTGCTGCGCGAAGAGAGCAAGCGGAGGGAAGTCGAAGCCGAATACGAGACGCCCGGGGGCGAGAAGCGATTTATCGCAGTAACGGTGTCTCCGGTACCGGCATCCGAGGGCGGCCTGCTCGGCGTCACCTGTCTGATCAACGATCTGAGCGAACTGGAACAAATCCGCCGTCAGCAGGAGCTGCATGGCGAGATCTCGGCTGAGATGGCGCTTCAGTTGCGCACTTCGCTGGCGACGATTTCCGGCTTTGCACAACAGCTTGCCAACAGTCGCGATGCGGAACAGTCTTTGCAGTTGGCCAACGACATTGCGCACGAAGCCGCGCAACTCGATCGGAGCATTGGAGGATTCTTGACCACCAAGCGGGCGGCGCAGGCAGTGGCCGCGGGCCGCTCGGCGGATTAATTTCGAAATCCACTGGGCGTGTTGGCCTGAAGGCGCGGCCATCCCAGCAATACAGACTTAAGTAGGAGAAAAGGTGGAAATCATGAAACACATCGCGTGCAGTGGAATGGGACTCTTGCTGATTCTTGGCATCACTGGCGTTCCTGCCGGCGCCCAGAATCAGACGCCATCGACGTCGCAGACGTCTTCTTCCGGTTCGTCTCCTTCGGGTGCATCACTGGGTGACTACGCCCGGCAGGTCCGCAAGGATCCGGGCAGCACGTCGAAGCCGAAGGTGTATGACAACGACAATCTGCCGCGGGAGGACAAACTCTCGGTCGTGGGGCCGACGCCGGCGACTACCACCCCCAATACGGCGGCACAGACGGATAGCACGGCTCCCGCCGAAACAGACGCTAAGTCGGGCAGTGACAACAAGGCGGGAAACCAGGACAGGGCAACGACTCAACCAAAGGCTCCGTCGGCAGCACCCACAACGGCTGCCGAGGACGAAGCGACTAAGGCAGCGGCCGATAAGCAGTGGGCCGACAAGATCGCCGCTCAAAAGGATCAGATTGATTTGCTAGGTCGCGAGTTGGACGTGCTGCAGCGCGAATACCAGATTCGTGCGGCGGCGATGTACGCCGATGCAGGCAACCGCATGCGCAACTCGGCTGACTGGGACAAACAAGACACGCAGTATAAGCAGCAGATCGCCGACAAGCAAAAATCGCTCGACGACGCCAAGCAGAAACTCGAAGACCTGCAGGAAGAGGCGCGGAAGGCTGGAGCGTCGGCTTCGGCTCGCGAGTAAGCAAGAATCAGCCAGAGAGATTCGAGCGTCGGGGCAAAATGGCCCGGCGCTCGATTTTGTTTTGGCTCCGCTGGCGAGACGCTCCCGAGACAGCCGGGTGGGACGCCGTCTACTTTCTTAGATTCTCCTTCAACTTACGGATTTGTTTTATGTGGTGAAGGCCGTGGATCAGGTGGAACTTTCTCCATTCTGCTGCGGTAAGGGGGCCGAGGATGGGATGATCGAGCAGTTTGCGGTGCGCGCCCAGATTTTTTTCGCATTGCGCCATGATGTCCTCCATCTCAGAGATCTTGTGGCCAATCTCAGACTGCACCTTGTCGGCTGGCACACCGCGGGGACGGGCGACGGGCGGGGCTTCGCGACCGGACGGGAAGTAACCAAACCCTACAACAACGAGTGCGCGGCCGCGCTGCGCCCAGGATTGGGTCGTGGCCAACGGCTTTCCGGCTTCGGCTACACGCTGAAATCCCTTGATGGTTCCGGTGTAGGTTAGATAGAGATGCTCGAGGACCTCATTGATGGACCACTTCCCAGGCGGGTGTGAAATCGACTGTTCGGGTCTGAGTCCAGCGATCGCCGACACGATCTCTCTCTGCAATCTCTCCAGCCGAGGGTCCACGTGGGTTACTTAGCCTTTTTCGATCTTTCGGTTAAAATGTTGTGATCACAAAACTTATCCAAAGTTATCACAGGAAGGAAGTCATGAAGACGGCCAGCCTTGCCCCGATGGAGTGCCCCGCGACGACAGCGGAAATGTCTGGAAATGCAAATCGCCGGAGCCCCATGCGAGGTGGTTCGCACGCGAGGTTGCTGGCGGTGCTTGCCATCGCGCTGCTGGCACTGCTCAGTGCCTGCTCCTCGGATTCGAAACCCGCCGAGGACGCGAAGCCGGAGGTCAAAGGCCCCGAACTGATCACCGCGCGATCCGCGTTCCAGAAGCTGTATGTGGCAGCGCGCGGCTGGAACCAGGACGCGAGACCCTACCGTATTGAGTCTACGGCAACCAGCGACGGCAACGGCCATGACGGCAAGTGGGCCGTATGGCGGTGCGGCTTCGCCTCGGCAACCCAGCGGTCCGCAAAATCGTACACATGGTCGGGCAGCGCGGCTGACGGGGCACCCTCGCGCGGGGTCAATCCCGGGATCGAAGACAGTTACAATTCGTCGAACTCTTCCATGCAAGTGTTTGACATGGCGTTCCTCAAGATCGACTCGGACCAGGCTTTCGACACAGCGCAGAAACACGGTGGCGACAAGGTTCTGGAGAAGGCGCCCGACACGCCGGTCATCTACATTTGCGACTGGAATCACAATACGAATGAGTTGACCTGGCATGTCATCTATGGCGCCACGCGCGAGGGTGCGAAGCTGACCGTAGCGGTCAACGCTTCCACGGGCGAGTTTATCCGGGTGGAGAAGTAAGCGCAGTTCCAGGCGTGGCTTCAGATTCGCAGTGGAGAGGTTGAAGCGTACAGCGGGACGTTCCTTACCGGTTCGCGTCTTCTGCCTGGTTGATCTGGGCTTCGATTTGGGAAAAGAAGCGGTGCACGGCCTCGGCGGAGGAGATAGCGCGTTCCAGGGAGCGGCGCTCCCCGAATGCCACAATCTCCTCCGCGGAATATTGGAGACGAACCCGATCGGTGGCGCAATGGGCGCTTAACAGCTCGACGCCGGCCGCTGCCAGATCAGCGCGAAGGCGGCCAACATCAATTTGTCTCCTGGTTCCGGAAGCCATCTGCAACTCCTCAATTCATTTGGGGGAAGTGCAGGCGGGTCTCGGAAACCGCACGGGAGGACTGCCTTTCGCGGTTCCGGTGGGACCCACCCTGCGAAGTCATCTTCTAGCAGCAAATATAGTATACGGCGTTAGTTATACGTGGTTCAACTAATTATTTTCGAGTCCTGGAGGCGAAGTGCCCCGGCATCCTGACCCAGATTTGGAACAGCGTATTCTCGGCGCGGCATCGCGGATGTGGGCCCGCGGCGGCGAAAAGGCGCTCACCATGCGAGCGGTAGCGAAGGCAGCGGGCACGACCACGCCAACCGTCTACGAGCGCTACCGCGACCGCAACGACATTCTGCGCGCCCTGCGCCTGCAAACCCGCAGTGAACTATTTGCCGCGCTCAGCCGCACTCGTACGTTGCGGGAGGCATTCCAGGCGCACTTGGATTTCGCGCTCGAACACCCTCACGCCTACGAAGTCTTGTTTGATGGGGTGGCTCGACCTCCTTCCCTACACGAGGCGTGGCCATCGTTCAATCTGATGCGCGAGCGGGTGGCGACGCGTCTGGGCGGAAATCCCCGGCAGCACACGAGGGTGATGCTCGCGGTGTGGTCGCTCATGCATGGCACCGCCATGCTGATTATCCGCGGCGAATTCGAAGGCGTGCTGCGCACCCAGACGATCCATGCCTGCATGGACGCATTCGACGGGATCCTCGACTCGGCGGCGCGATCCAAGGGTGTTGCTCAGTCGGGACCGAGGTGGCCTTCGAATCTGATTCTGGGCGAGGGAAAGAAAAGCCGAGTCGGAAATGGCAATGCCGAAGCCCCCAAAGGAAAATCGAAAGTCAGGAAACCACCTAGGTGACGGATGCCAAGCCTGCGAGTTGCGTCGGGCACGGCGGAAATATCCGTCCCAACCCACGCCATGATTTCACCGCGCGGGTTTGACGGTAATGGCGACACCCTTCAGCCGTTGAATGGCTTTCTGTGCTTCTTCCGATTGTGGTCCGTGGGGTAGGATCTTCAAATAATTTTCGTATTCCTTGCGGGCTTCGTCGGGCTGGTCGAGTTTCTCCAGGCACACAGCCAATCGGAACGTGGCTACCGCGTCATTCTGTTTGTAAGCTAAGGCCTCGCGGTAGCGATCCGCGGCAGCGCGATAGTTCTTGCGCTCCTTGAAATAGTAGTCTCCCACCTCGATATCTTTGGCCGCTTTATGCGGGTTCCAGGGATGAAACTCGCTGACGTCACCGTTGCCGGGGGCGCCTTCCACGTCCATCAAAATGTCGGAACTCTCGGGGTGAGCCTTTTCGTCGCCGGCCGGGGGGCTCAAGTCGATTGGGGCATCTTTGCTTGAACTTTCGCCGTCTTCCACGTCATTCGCACTAATTCGATCCGAGCGCGGGGGCGCGAGTGTCGGGTTGTGCGGTGCGGACGGCTTGGAAGCGGGCGACGAGTTGGAATCTGGCGTCTGAGAATCGGCCGGCGCAGAATTGGAGGGCGGCGAGTTCTGCGCCCATACGCCGACGCTGCTTGCAAGCAATAAGATTAAGAGCCAACTGCGCATAGAAACTATTTTACCGCGCTTCATGGTCGCTCAACAGCGGGTCGCTCAACATGTTCGCTCAGACACGATTTGCTATGCATGCGTCGCGCGGAAGGCCTGGAGGCACTTGCGTGCGGTTTCAAGTTCTGGGTAACGGCTTCCTTCTTGCTCGATCAGATAATACTCGACGCCCCCGACGCTTTCAGCGGCCTGGAAGATGCCCTTCCAATCGGCCTTCCCTTCCCCAAACAGGGTTTTGTAGCCGATGCCGGGGTCGGGCGACCAGTCTTTACAATGGATGGAGCGAATGCGTCCCGGGTTGGCTCGGATCCAAGCAATCGGGTCGGCACCCGCTTCGAGGCAAGTGCCCACGTCCAACTGAAGCATCACGGAAGGCTTCGTGTTCTTGGCGATAATTTCGATCGGACGCTGCCCGCTCACCGGAGCCCACTCGGCTTGATGGTTGTGGTATCCGGGCTTGAGACCGGAAGGCTCCAGGGTTTCGGCGGCGGCGTTCAATTTGTCTGCGATCGCCTTCCAGCCATCGACGCCGGTTTTCGGGTCGGACCAGGCTAGGACGACATACTTGCTGCCGAGAATTAGGTTCAGGTCGCGGGCACGATTGATGCTCTTCGGATCGAGATAGTCGGCGTTGTTGTGGGTAGAGTAGCAACGCATGCCCACGTCGTCGAGCAACTTGCGCGTCTCCTTGGCCTGAGTTTCCGTCCACTCGAAGTACGGGGCATAGAACTCGACGGCCTGGTATCCCATTTGAGCAACGGCACGCAGGGTGCCTTCGGGATCCTGCTTGAGGGCATCGCGGACGGAGTAGAGTTCGAGGCCGACGGGAATCGAGGCGGAAGCCTCCGCGCCCGATGCAAAGCCGCGGAAAACCCACGGGAGCGTGGCTGATAAAGCCAGAAACGAACGGCGGGAGAGACTAGTCATGGCTGCAATCCTACTCAGCCTGGAGCAAAAGGCCAAGAGACCAGCGGGCTAGAAAAAAAGCAGGCCGCTCAGGGGGAGGCATTGAGCGGCCTGGTTGGCGAAGTCCTCCGGGGAGGAGGGTAAACTCTTCGTTACATCGATGACGGATTGTTCTGGCCGGTCGTGGCTGCAGGCTTGGTGCTATCGCCCACGGTGTTCGTCATCAGGCGTACATCCACGCGACGGTTGTCGGCACGGCCGGTCGAGGTCTTGTTTGACTCCACGGGCTTATCCTTGCCGAGTCCAATCACGTAAATCTTGTACGCGGGAACGCTGTACTTGGTGGCCAGATACTGGATCACTGAACTTGCGCGGCGCTGGCTGAGGTCATAGTTGTAGTCGGCCGGCCCAACCGAGTCCGTGCCGCCTTCAAGCGCGATAATGTAGCCCTTGGTCGAGGCGATGCTGGCCGCGAGCTGATCGAGAGCCTGCGTTGCCGCCGGCGTCAGGTTGTCTTTGTTGAAGCCAAACTTCACGGAGGTCTCGGCCACGGCGTGATAGTTGTCGAGGTTGGCGACCGTGTTAGTCAGCACGCCCACGCGGCCATTGGCGGCATCCGCCATCTGTTGGGCGGACGCTGCGGTCTGTCCGGCGGACTGCGCCTTCTGCTCGACTTGATCGGTCTTGGCGTTCACGGCCTGAATGCCGGCCTGAGCGCGCGCGTCGACGTCCTTGATGTCCTTGGTGTTCTTCGCGGTCAGGTCGTCGAGTTCATTGGTCTTGTTGATAAGTGGCGTCGTCTGCTGCTTGACGTAGTTCTTGCTGGCGCATCCGACGGTGGCCACCATACTGGCTGCCAGGCAAATTACTAACGAAGTGCGGTTCATAGGGTTAAGGCTCCTTGGTTTCGATCTTGTATGTCGCTTGTGGCGCTTGGCGGGTTGCTCCGTGCGCCGAAACATCCAATCTTTAAGGCCCTGGGAATGACTCGATATCTTACAGCTTCCCCCTCTGCTTGTGCACGGCAGATGCCAGTTTTCTAGCCTCGCAACGTGCGCCGTAAGTATATACATTTTCAATGGTTTGCGGAAATATATTGCGACGGTTGGACCGCCTTACCGGCTAGGCCGGAACGCAAAGCGCACACACGGAGTGGAAAATTTTATATGGTAGGACTCAGGGAGGCTATGACATAGCCATGATGGGCGGGAAAAGCCCCTGCGAGAAGAAAGATCGAGCGCCAGTCCGCCAATCGCTCCGAAGTGCCGCAGAAAGCCTGAGTGCGACTGCCAACTCGGGCACTTTCCAGGTGCTCACGGATCTGTCACGAGACCGCAGGCCCGCCAACTGGGAAGTCTGCTGAGCCAGACGTGAAGATCATCGGTCAGACGAATTGTCAATTTACGACTCATCAGCGTTGGACGTAACACGGGTTGAACGCCGGCCGACCGGCGAGCTCCCAACCTGTTTGCGCGAGAGGTCGGCACTGGAAGAGCGCGAGAACGTAAAATAGTAGATTCGCCCTCACATGGACCTTCTTCAGAAAATCCGCACCATTCCCACCGAGCCTGGTGTGTATCTCTACAAGAACGTCCAGGGCGACGTCATCTATGTGGGGAAGGCGAAGAACCTGCGCAGCCGCGTGGCCAGCTATTTTCATGAAGGACGCTGGGAGGACGCCAAGACCGGAACGCTGGTGCGCGAGGCAGTTGACGTCGACTACATCGTCGTCGCGAACAACAAAGAGGCGCTGGCGCTCGAGAATAATCTGATCAAGCAGCGGAAGCCGCGGTTCAACATCCTGCTGCGCGATGACAAGAGTTACCCTTACGTAAAACTCGCTCTGGGGGAACGCTGGCCGCGAGTGTATGTGACGCGGCGGCTGCGCAAGGACGGCAGCGCTTATTACGGTCCCTACTTCCCTGCCAATCTGGCATACCGGATTGTTGATTTGATCCACCGCAATTTTCTGATTCCTTCGTGCAAGGTCGACCTGACGCGGTTTCATCCGCGGCCGTGTTTGCAGTATTACATCAAGCGGTGTCTCGGGCCATGTGTGCAGGAACTGACTACGCCTGAGCTTTACCAGGAGGCAGTGCGCGACGTGAAGCTGTTTCTCGAAGGGAGGCCAACTGATCTGAGCCGTTCACTGCACGCGCGCATGGAGCAAGCTGCGGCCGACCAGGAATACGAGCGCGCGGCCCGGTATCGCGATTTGATTTCGACGGTGGAGCAGTTGCAGGAGCGGCAACGCATGGCTGCGGCGGAAGGCGATGACGCGGATGTGTTCGGCTATCACTACGAGAACGGGATGCTAGCGGTGAATCTGTTTCACATGCGCGGCGGGAAGATGGTGGATCGACGCGAGTTTTTTTGGGAGGAACTGCCGGAGTTTGGTATTGCCACTGACGATGTGGGGACGGTCGTCCTCGGCCGTCCCGGTGAGCAAGGCTCGCCGGTGCATTTGGCCGGAGGTGAGGAGATTGATAGCGATGACAGCAGCCGAGCTGTGCCCGGCGCGGACGGCCGAGGGCGGACGTCCCCACATGATCAGTTTCATCCGGGGGAGTTCTTTTCGGCGCTGCTGAAGCAGCTTTATATCGGGCAGCCTTATGTTCCGCGGAACTTGTATGTGCCGGTCGATTTTGAGGATCGTGAAACGCTCGAGGACCTGCTCTCCGAGCAGAACGCTGGCGAAGGTGCCCGTATCACTCGTGCGCATATCCTTGTGCCGCAGCGTGGGGATAAGCGGTCCCTCATTGACCTCGCGGGGAACAATGCGAAGCAGTCGTACGACCAGCGGTTTCGCGTGCTCAAACCGAATGCACAAAAGATTCGCGAGGAATTGCAGGAAGTGCTCAGCCTGCCGGAACTGCCGAAGCGGATCGAGTGCTTTGACATCTCGCACATACAGGGCGCGGAAACCGTCGCGTCGATGGTGGTGTGGGAAGACGGGAAGATGAAGAACTCGGACTACCGGAAGTTCATCATTCGAACCGTCGAGGGCGTGGACGATTTCGCTTCAATGCGCGAAGTGGTTACGCGCAGATACAAGCGCCTGCAGGAAGAGAATAAGCCTATGCCCAGCCTGGTGTTGATCGATGGCGGCCTAGGGCAACTGCACGCTGCTGCGGAAGCCTTGGATGCGCTGGAGATCATCAACCAACCGCTGGCCGCGATCGCCAAGCGCGAGGAGATTTTGTACGTCTATGGACAGGAGAAAGATCCGGTGGTACTCGACCACCACTCGCCGGTGCTGCATTTGATTCAACTGATTCGCGATGAGGCGCATAGGTTTGCGGTGACGTTCCACCGCAAACGGCGGCAGATGCGCGACCGGTCGACCGAACTGCTGGAAATTCCGGGTGTGGGTGCCAGCACTACGCGGAGATTACTGGAGCATTTTGGCAGCGTGCAGGCAGTCAAACAGGCCGACCCCGCAGCGCTGTCGGCGGTAGTGACCCGAACGCAGGCGGAAGCGATCAAGAATCACTTCCAGAAATAGTGAGTCCCGTTTGGCTGCTACTTCGGCTCCGGACTCGAGTTCCCCATGTCGAGGACGACCTTCCAGCTTCCGTCTTTCTGCAGCTTCCAAATGCTGGTGTACTTGCCGTATTGCACGACCGGCTTGCCATCTTTGTCTTTGGCGTGGAACTCGTACCTGCCGTAGGTGTACCCGAGATCGCCGGAGGCAGAGATGTCAGCGCCGACTGGGGTCCAGAGGAGCCGATTGTTTTTGTCGTCGAGGAACCCCATGCCCTTGGCGATCTCGGCTTTGCCCTGGATCAAGGGCCCGCCGTTAGGGACCTCGACGGAGTCATCGGCGTAGTATGACATGTATCCTTGAGAACCTTTGTCGATGGCGGCTTTCATAAATTCGCCTTCAAGTTGCTTCAGCATCTCTGGCGTGGCTTTCGGTGAGGACGAAGCATTGGTCTGAGCGATTGGAAGTGCGATGATCACGACCAGGACAAGAAGGATTAGAACTGGCAGGAATGACTTCATCGGAATCTCCTTTGAATGACGCGGCTATTCTACGCGGCAGGACTTAATAACCACAGAGGACAGAGAGGAGCAAATCCCGACAAAGACTTCCGATTCCCAGTTCGTCTTCGGGGGAAGTATCTCATTGCAGCTCCCTGCTGATGGTCCAAAATCTTCGGGATCTATTCTCGCCCACCAACCCATGCTTTGCTCGCGGGGCTCAAGCAGACAGCGCATCTCCCCCGTCTCCTTGTCTCGGTACAATTCCTCACCTCTTGAGTCCAGAATCGGGTTTTACGACCGATATCTGCTCTACGTATCCCCCTCGACATTGCTTCTGCAAGCATACGCCGCACTTCGGTATAGTCCCGAAAAGATTCGAAATGCTTCCCCATACATCCGCTTGAAAAGACCCATAACTTATCCCAATTCTTCTTGTGTTTCGGTCTCAGCCTCAGTGTCCTTTGTGGTTAAGACTCGAACATCTTTGCTACACTACCGGACATCCCAAATGACGCGAATCTCTGCATTATTTCTACCGATTGTCGCAATCGGGATTAGCGGCTTGTCCACCATTTCTGCTCAAACCTCGAACCCTCCTGACATGGCAACGCCGCAGGAAAAACACTTACGCAACGTGCACCAGTTGACGTTCGGCGGGCAGAATGCCGAGGCGTATTTTTCCGCCGACGGCAAGAGGTTGATTTTCCAGTCATCGCATGGCGACGTGAAGTGCGACCAGATTTTCGAGATGAACATTGACGGAAGCGACCAGCACATGGTCTCGACCGGCAAAGGGCGCACGACCTGCAGCTTTTTCTATCCCGATGGCAAGAAGATTCTTTATGCTTCGACGCATCTGGCGAGCCCGGAGTGTCCGCCGCGTCCTGATTTTTCGAGGGGATATGTGTGGGCCGTGTATTCCGGGTATGACATCTTCACAGCGAATCCAGATGGATCGAACCTGAAGCAACTCACTAACACGCCGGGCTATGACGCCGAGGCGACGATCTCGCTCGACGGCAAGAAGATTGTATTCACTTCGATGCGCAACGGCGATCTCGACATTTATTCGATGGACGCCGACGGCACTCACGTCAAGCAACTGACGCGCGAGCTGGGATATGACGGCGGGCCGACGTTCTCACCCGACCGCAAGTCGATTGTGTTCCGGGCCTACCATCCGAAGACGGAGAAGGAAATCTCGGACTACAAAGAACTGCTGGCGCAGAATCTGATCCGACCGACGTCGCTGGAAATCTGGACCATGAAGGCCGACGGGAGCGACAAAAAGCAGATCACGAACATGGGCGCGGCGAGTTTCGGCCCGGCATATACGGCGGACGGAAAGCGGATTATATTCTCGTCAAATTACGATCCGCAGACGCATGCCACAGGCGGCATGGGAAACTTTGAATTGTGGCTGATCAATCCCGACGGCTCGCGTCTGGAGCGCGTAACCTACAGCGACGGCTTCGACGGCTTCCCCATGTTTTCGCCGGACGGAAAAAAGCTGGTGTGGGCCTCGAACCGGAACGCCAAGGCGCCGCACGAAACGAATATTTTTATTGGAGACTGGGTGCCGTAGGAGATTTCGACACTGTATCGCTACCGAGTGCGAGGCCCAAGATGGCCTCGCGACAGCCGGCCGGGCGCCAGCGTTACGCTTTCACCTTTCTGGCTCTACTTGCCAGCCACGCGGTAATCAATATCATCCCCAGCCAGCCTAGCACGCGCACTACAGCCGCGATCTGGGTGTCGTGATCGAGGACGCCGAGACGGGTGAAGATGGCGTGGAAATCGTGCTCCACAAAATCGGGATCGCCCGTCGTGACCAGCGGGAGCACCTGAGCTCGCGCATCGGCCATATAGGTTGCGGTGTAGAGCCAGTTCTCGAAAAAGAAGAACGTGCAGAAGACGAAGCCCGTGGTCTGGCGCTCGGTGAAGAAGTAAGCGGCCAATAGAAACGGCACAAGCCACTGCAATAGCGTACCGCCCCAGAGGCCGAGCGTGGGGCCAAACCAACCGAACAAGTTGTGTCCGCCTTCGTGGACGATGAGGTTGGCGTTGTCGATGAAGAGATAACCGCCATGGGCAGAAAACGCGTAGGTGATAAACAAGACGTAGAAGATGAGCCACGCCACCAGCCCGGGGCGAGAGACGGGCTTCCACGGTTCGGCAAGAAACGGTTCGTCGAGAATCGATCGAAGATATTCGAGCATGTACGTTTAGACGATTCTAAGGGCGTGGATTATCCCGGTGCAGATTACGAACGTGCGCCTCAAATTACGGGCGGAGGCGGGTTGCAATTTAGTCCAGCTCATGGATCACTGGCACTTCCGGCCATCGCGTGCGGAGGAGTTTCTTGCTAAAGTGATCTGGGCGAAAATAATTTCAAAATCTTTATGAAAGTTCGGCAATGGATTACCGCGATTGTGCTGCTTCTACTCGTGGCCGCGGCCATCGTGGGAATGGTGTGGACGCGGGAGTTGCCAGCCCCGAGCGAAGATGCGTCTGTAACGCCCGCCGCGAGGGTACCGGGGAAAAGGCCGGCCGTAGCGCCGCGTCCGCTGGTAGACCAGCGTCCCCTGCAGACTGCCCGGCGCATGGCGGCGCTCGCAGGCACGCCGGAAGAACAGATGCTGGCGCACGAGGTAGAAAAGGTCGGAGACCACGAAGTCGATCTCGCGTTTTTCGACGCTCTACGCACGGCAGAAGAGAATCCCCCCCCACTCTCACCGGAAGCCAAAGAGATTTCCAATCGTAAAAAGAAAACCGAGCAGGCGCTGAAGGATGATCAGGAAGGCATCGCGCTACTGACGAAAAAGCTGGCAGCCGCTCCCGACGCCCAGAAGGAAAACCTGCAGGATCAGATTGACGTCGCCAAGGCGCAGATGGACTTGGATCAGGATGAGTTGGACGATGCCGCCGAAGATCTAGAGCAGGCGGGAGGCGATCCGCAATCGAAGATTAAGCGCCTGCAGGCGGAGCACGAAGCGGGCGACCACGCGACGCAGATGCCTCTGGGTTCGGCGGTAAATCCCCACGAGCAAGACTATCAAACGCACACCCTGCTCAACGTGTTCCGGGCGTGGCAGGCGTTGCGCGAGAAAAAGGCTCAGTTAATCGAAGCGCAGGAGGAGAGCAGGGCCAAGCAACAGCGCTTAAACCAACGTCATGAAGCCCTGACAGCGCAGGTACAGAAGGACAACGATAACCGCGAGGCGGCCAAGCAGCAAGCAAAGGGATTCGCCAAGGGCAGCCAGGCCGTGAGTCGCGAGGACTCGAAGGCCGCGGCGAAGACGGCGCTCGATTCACTGAAGCAGTACACGCGCGATCAGAAGAATCTGGCCGACCTGGGACGGCGACTGCAGGACGAGCAGGAACTGACCGACACGTACGCGACCTGGATCGCGCTGGTCGAGACCCGCGAGCGGACGGCGCTGCATCACATCATCGAAGCGCTGCTTTGGATTCTGCTGGTGCTGGTGGTGGTGTACGCGGCGGACCGCGTCATCGACCAACTCTTCACGGGCATGACCGCAGAGAACAAGCGGGTCGACACCCTGCGGGAGGTAGTGAAATTTGCAGCGCAGGCGGTGGGCGCAATCGCGATCCTCTTCATTATTTTCGGCATGCCGACGCAGACGACCACGATTCTGGGCCTGGCGGGCGCGGGGTTGACCGTGGCCATGAAGGATTTCATCGTCGCGTTCTTTGGATGGTTCGTGCTGATGGGGCGCAACGGCATCCGCGTGGGCGACTGGGTTGAGATCAATGGTGTGGCCGGTGAAGTCGTCGAGGTGGGGCTGCTGAAGACGATTTTGCTTGAGACCGGCAGTTGGAGCGACGCGGGGCATCCTACGGGTCGGCGTGTTTCGTTCGTGAACAGCTTCGCCATCGAAGGACATTTCTTTAACTTCACGACGTCGGGCCAGTGGATGTGGGACGAACTGCAAGTGCTGATTCCTGCTGGTCAGGATCCATATCCCATCATCGACGGCATTCAGAAACTGGTGGCGAAGGAAACTGAAGCGAACGCCGGCAAGGCCGAAGCTGAATGGCGCGAGGCGACCACACGCTACCGGGTGCAGGCAATCTCGGCGGTGCCGGGCATCAATGTCGTTCCCACAGCAGCGGGCATTGAAGTGCACGTCCGATACATCACCCGTGCGAATGAACGACACGACGCGCGCAAGCGGATGTATGAGGCTGTGGTGGCGATGATGCACGGGAAGCAAGAGGCCTCGGTGAAGCAGTAGAGCTTGTAGCTTCTCGCTCGGGTTCCGATTCGGCTTGGTTTTTCCTTTCCGATGGACATGGCCAACAACCACAAAAAGTTGGGCACTCTCATTGTCACTGGCGCCAGTCGCGGAATTGGCGCAGCCATCGCACAGCTGGCGGGCGAATGCGGCTACGCGGTAGCGGTGAATTTTTCGACTGGCGCGATGGAAGCTCAACGAGTCGCCGGCAAGATTATGGCCGGCGGCGGGCGCGCGGCCGCGATTCAGTGCGATGTTTCGCGCGAAGTGGACATTCTGCGTTTGTTTGAAACCGCCGAACGGGAATTAGGGCCAATCAAGGCGCTCGTGAACAACGCTGGCGTCACGGGCGGTTTCGCGCGTGTGGACGAAGTGTCGAGTGCGGCCATTGCCAACGTCATGGCTGTGAATGTTGCGGGAGCCATCCTTTGCTCGCGCGAAGCGGTGCGGCGGATGTCGACTCGGCACGGCGGGTTGGGGGGCGCGATCGTGAACATTTCTTCGATCGCGGCGCGAACTGGGGCCGCGGGAGAGTGGGTGCACTACGCGGCATCGAAGGGCGCGATCGATAGCTTCACGATCGGACTAGCACGGGAGGTGGCCACGGAAGGAATTCGCGTCAACGCTGTGGCGCCGGGATTGGTCGAAACCGGCCTGCACGCCGCCAACGGCGAGCCGGGCCGACTGCAACGGCTCGCGGGAACGATTCCCATGCGAAGGCCTGGCATTCCGAGCGAAGTGGCTGAGGGAGTGTTGTGGCTGTTGTCGCCGGCCGCGTCGTTTACGACGGGAGCAATTTTGGAGATTGGCGGCGGCCGGTGACGCAGAGCAGGGTCTAGATCGTGGGTTTAAGTCGGATCCCCCCTGCCGATCAAGAGGCTGTCTCCGAAGTCCCTAACCTCCACAAACACTCGACCGTACACTTTCGGCTCTCGAATCAGCACTCCCCTGCCGACCTCCTCCACGTAATAGTCGACCTCGGCATCGCCGACCAGTTTGTCAGCCACAACTTCGATCTCACCTGGTTTGCTAAGGTAGGTGATTCGATCGCCTATTCGTATCTCCTCGCCGGATTTATAGAACAGGGGCATTCGTATTCGGGTTCCGTTAGCTCTGGACTCCAGCTTTCCGCAGATAACTTTTAATCCTTTCCGGCAACCGCGAAGCGTGCAGAATGTCGCGCAGTTGTGCGGGAGGCAGGCGACGGGCGAATTCAAGGGCGCGGGCCATGGGGGTGTACCCATTCCGCAACAGCGCCGTTCGAATCTCAGGACGCAGCGACCACTTGGCGTGATGGCAAACGGCTTTGACGAACGCCGGGGTCGCAGTTGGACCCAGTAACGCCTTGACGATTGCGGCTTCGGTGACTCGTGGATTGTCCAACGCGGTCTGCCAGACGCGCGCTTCCTTGTCGAGCAGTAAGGCAGCGGCCACCATGGCGGAAGACCGGCGCGCGAGCGCAATGCGCTCACCCAGAGTGATCGAGGTGAGGCGCGCCACCAACAGTTCGTCGGCGACTCGCTTCAGATCGGCCGCCACAGCGGGGATCAACGAGAACTGCATGAGATCGAAGGTGTAGAGCTCGCGGATCAGACGCAAGGCAATGCGGCGCGGCGCGCGGGGATGAACGGCTAGGGCCACACGAACTTTTCGAGATTTCATCACGACCATATTGCGGCTGATCTGCTCGATCACTTCGGAGGGCAAGTTGCGATCTTTCACGGCAGCTAGAGCGAGATCCGCGGTCAGAGCGGATTCAGCGGCGTCGAAGTTGAGGGAGGTGGGACGGGGAACCGATTCCGGCGAGGTCGGCAATTCGATCGCGTTCTCGTTTTCCGAATTCATGCGGCATCCCTGGTCGAAGGGAGTTTTCGTCTTAACTATGCGCCTCGCCGCGCCATCCGGAGCGCACCCTCGACGGGTTCCACGACCTGCGGATTCACTTCCACCCGCGGGTCGAGGGAACGGAGTTCATTGTAAAAAACCTGCCGCACCAACGGGGCGTGACGAAAGACGCCGCCAATCATGGCCGCAGGGACGGGAGCGGTCTGTCCTTCTGCGAAGAGGCGGCGAATTACGACTGCGGCTACCTGGGCAAGTTCCCTGCCCGCCTTGGTGAGCACCTGCGCAGCCAGATCGTCGCGGCTGGCGGCGACCGCAGGGAAGACCGCGGCGAAGTCGGGAGGAGGAATCGAGTTTGCCGCGCGGGCAAGATCGGCGAGCGAACTCACTCCCCAGGCTTTGCGGATGGCGGCGGCCAGAGGCGAGGCTTGCGACGAGTTGCTCTCCGGTATCCCATCGCGAGGATCCGACGCCCGCAGAACCGCGTTGACGGCGGCGTGTCCAATCCAATGCGCCGAACCTTCGTCGCCGATGGCAAATCCCCAGCCTCCGGCGCGGAGAGTGGTTCCCTGCGGGTTGCGGCCATACGCAATCGAACCCGTGCCTGCGATGACAATGACGCCCGGGCCGGCGTCAAAGGCGGCCTCCAGTGCGATCTGCATGTCGCCGACCACATCGATGGAAGTGGTCAGAATCTCCGCCAGCGAGCGGCGCACCACCTCTGCCAATTCCGGATGACCGGCGCCGGAACCGCCCACGCACGTGCGCACAACTTGCGCGGGTGTGATGCCGGCAGCGGCACATGCCTGGCGCACCGATTGCTGCAGCGACTCGCGCGCTTGTACTTCTCCGACACGAACAATGTTGCTGGGCCCTGCGGTCGCGGTGGCGAGCAGTTGCGATTCATCGCCCACCACGCACGCGGTCTTAGTACCGCCACCGTCGATGCCGAGAAAGTAGGACACGATTTATTTCTAACACAGAGCCGTTGCCGGTGGCGTTGTAGGTGTCTTGAGCGAGGACTACAGAGTCTCACTCGCGGAAAGTGGGGATTGCTTCGATAATTAGAGACTGCTTGAGCCTGGAGCAGCTTCCGGTGCGATACGGGCCGCGCACAGCGATAGATTTCTGACCGCTGCGGATCTGCTTCCAGCGGTGGAGGCGAGACGCCGCCACGACAGCCGGCAGGATGCCGGCGCTACTAAGCTATGGGTCTCAACCATCTCGATTTCGCGATCATCGCGCTTTACCTGGCAGGCATCACGCTGTTTGGGCTGCGCTTCCGCAAGAGGCAGCGCTCGTTGCGCGATTATTTCTTGGCCGGGCGAGATATCCCGTGGTGGGCAATCGCGCTCTCGATTGTCGCGGCCGAGACCAGCACGCTGACGATCATCAGCATTCCCGGGCTGGCCTACGACACCAACTTCACGTTTCTTCAGGTCGTGATGGGATACGTAGTGGGGCGCATCGTGATCAGCTTCGTGCTCCTGCCTCATTACTTTCGCGGCGATCTTTATACGGCATACGAACTGATTGAACGGCGCTTCGGGAAAGGGCTGCGCTCGCTGACCGCTGGGTTGTTTCTACTGACGCGGGGCGCGGCGGAAGGTGTGCGCGTCTATGCCGTGTCCATCGTGGTATCGATTGCACTGGGGACGGGTGAGGTGGCGTCGATAGCCATCATCACTGCACTGACGGTCATCTATACATTTGAGGGCGGATTGGCCGCCGTAATCTGGACCGACGTTGTGCAGACAGCGATCTACGTCGGTGGAACGCTGGTTGGGCTGGTGACGATTCTGCGACTCGTCCCTGGAGGATGGAGCGCGATTCACGCGGCCGCCGCTGACGCGGGTAAACTGCAGGTCTTCGATTTCACCGCAAGCCCGTGGATTCCTTATACGTTCTGGGCCGGTGTGATTGGCGGGACGTTCTTTACCGTAGCGAGTCACGGCACCGATCAACTGATCGTGCAGCGGTTGCTGGCGGCCCGCGGAGAGAGACAATCGGCGACGGCCTTGGTTTCGAGCGGAGTCGCTGTGCTGTTTCAGTTTGCGCTCTTTCTGACGGTCGGCATCATGCTGTGGGCCTATTATCGGGTGCCATCGGCCGTATTTAAGACACCAGACTGGATTTATCCGACGTTTGTTGTCACGCGCATGCCCCATGGAATCTCTGGTCTGTTGATTGCTGCGATCCTGGCGGCGGCGATGTCGAACCTGAGTGCAGCGCTGAATTCGATGTCGTCGACTTCGATTATGGATTTCTACGCGCGGATTCGGCCGCTGGCGGATGAGAAGACTAAGATGCGCCTGTCGCGTCTGGCCACTCTCGCCTGGGCGCTGGTGCTGTTTGGTCTGGCGATGATCGCGTTCCTAAAGGGTGGGCGAGTGATTGAAGTGGGACTCCGCATCGCCTCGGTAGCCTACGGCGCGTTGCTCGGTGTTTTTCTGCTGGGCGTGCTCACGCGCCGGGCGAATCAGCGCGGGGCGATGGTGGGGATGGCCTGCGGCTTTGGCATGGAAATGTACTTGTGGCAGGGGACTCACGTCCCGTGGACATGGTGGGTGATGATCGGAACGACAGTAACCTTCGTGGTGGGGTGGATGATGAGCGCAATCGCCGGCGGGTAGGCCGAACGAAACGAAGGGCTCACAGGTTAACCCCGGCCGAAGGCATCGAAATAATTGCAGTTTGGTGCGAGACAAGATGTTTTCCAACGGGTTGGTATAAGAGGCTGTGGGAACAAGCGACGGTGCGAAATGACGATGGTCCCTGCGCTCTGGCGATATGCCCTTGCAGTGTTGGCTCTGCCCTGTTTCTCGGTCGCTCCCCTATCCGCGCAGTCGGACGCGCCACAATCCCAAGCGCAACATCCGTCTCCGGCTCAGAAAAACGGCGCCTCTACGACTAAACTGGTCGGGCAGCCCGCGCCAGAGCTGCCTACCGAGGCACAGGAGTCAACTCTAACCATTCACCAGACGGTACGGCGAGTGATCGTCGACGTGATGGTGCGGGACGCCAATGGCAAGCCGGTGCACGGGCTCACAGCCAATGATTTTTCGATCACGGAAGATAAAGAGCCGCAGCGCATTCTTTCGTTCGACGTCTATGACTTCGACAAGGCTTCAATCTCCCGGGCGCCGAATGCTCCTCCGTTGCCACCGGGCGTCTTCGAGAACATTCCCAAAGTTCCAGAGCGCGGGCCGCTTTACGTGATGCTGCTCGACCTGGTGAATACTGAGATCGCCGACCAGATGACGGCCCGGCAGCAGGTTCTCAAGTTCATCCAGAGCAAGCCCGCGGGCACACGATTTGCCGTCTTCGTCACGACTGACAAACTGTACTTGGCGCAAGGATTCACCGAAGACAAAGACTTGCTATATGCGGCGCTGGACTCCAAGCGTCCGAAGAGCCATGTGCCGAGAGTCTTTATCTTGGCTCGCAATTACGGTTACGGCGACCCCTACACCGCGGTCGATATGCTGACCCACATTGGCGAATATCTGGACGGCATTCCGGGCCGCAAGAACTTGATCTGGGTGGCGGGAACCTTTCCCCTGTCAAGTTCGCCAGAGGAGGAGGGGAATTCCCCGTTGCCGGACCAGATTAAAGAGGCGATCAATGCGCTGGCGCAGGCGCAGATCGCAGTCTTTCCCGCGGATGTGCGTGGGGTTGACCCGAATCCCGCTGCAGGCACGTACGTCGCCAGTAAAGCGGGGGAGGAGGAAATAGCCTCCCTCACCGGGGGCCGTGCGTTTTACAGCGACAACGGCTTGGTGGATATTCTGAACACGGCTACCGAAGATGGCGGGAACTACTACACCCTGACCTACTCCCCTCCGGCGTATACCGGTGACGGAAAGTGTCACAACATCGCAGTGAAGCTGAACCAGGAAAAATATCAGCTGTCGTACCGGCATGACTACTGCCGCGTTCCTCTGGTTTCCACTACGACGGAGGAAGACCAACGCAATGCAAAGTCTGCAGCGGTTGCAGTTCCGCTTCAGGCGGGGGATGTGCTGCAGGGCAATATAAAACCAGGGGCGCCGATGCTGCACGATCTGGTGTTCTCAGCGCACTTGCGGACCGAGGGCGGGGTCGTGACGGCGACGCCCACGCAGATGGTACTCCTTGAGGAACAATCGGCATTCTACCGCACCCATAGCAGGAACCGGCCACTCAAGCCGCTGCCGCCGGTGAAGGTTCAAACTTACACGGTCGACTATCGCGTACTCGATCCGCAGTTCAAAGTGGCGGCAGAGCATGGCGGACCGAAAGCCACGCTCGAGTTTGCCGTAGCGGCGTTCGATGAAGACGGCAAGGTGCTGAACGGTATCGTGAACGATGGAGTACCGGAGGAATCCACACAGCCGACGGAAAACAAGGCGGGGCTGTACCGGCTGCACCAGTCATTGATCGTCCCGATAGGTGCAAAGTCGATCCGGATTGGCGTGCGCGACCGCATAAACGATCGCATGGGAACGCTGGAGGTGCCGCTCCCGTTGGCGTCGGAACCGGTGCGGCAGGCGTTGTCAGCGCGCTAGAACGGCGCCGCAAATTCCACTTGAAGATTGGCGCTCGAACCCTCTCCATCCTCGCGTATACTCCAACTCCAACATGGCTCAGGTAACTCGTCTCGCTCCGTCCCGTCCCGAACTCTCTCGCGATCTCGGGGTAAGCCACGCCTCCGCGGTGGTGGTGGGAACCATTATCGGCAGCGGCATTTTTCTTGTGCCCGCGGAAATGATGCAGGCCGTGGGCTCGGCCAAACTTGTATATTTGGCGTGGGTCGTGGGCGGACTGCTTTCGTTTGCCGGAGCGCTTACCTACGCGGAACTTGGAGCGATGAAACCGCAGGCCGGCGGCGAGTACGTTTACGTGCGCGATGCTTACGGCCCGCTGGGCGGGTTTCTTTACGCCTGGACCTGGTTTGTGATCGCCAAGCCGGCTTCCATCGCGACCGTCGTCACGGGACTCGTGCGAATTCTCGGAACCTTCTCGGTATTTTCGTTTTTCTCGGACAAAGTTATCACTGCGCCTTTTGCCGTTACCTGGGGACAGATGTTTGCCATCGCCGCCGCCGTCCTCATTTCATTGCTCAACTACCTTGGAGTGAAAAAGGCTGGAGAGTTCCAACTGGTATTTACTCTGCTGAAAGTGGCGATCATCCTGGGGATCGTGGTGGTCTGTTTCAGCGGATTCGGCAACGCATCTGGACGTGGTTGGGCTAACTTCGCCAGTACGTTCGCGGGCGCGAAGGGTGGGATCGCGGGCTTCATGGCCGCGCTGGTAGCGGCGCTCTGGGCATACGATGGATGGAACGATCTGAACATGGTGGCCGGCGAGGTCAAGCATCCGGAGCGCAACATTCCAATTGCGCTGATCGCGGGCGTGGCCACCGTGGGCCTGCTCTACATCCTGGTCAACGCGGGCGTGCAGTATGTGCTCCCGGCCAACGCAATCGCCGCTTCCCAGCGTCCCGCGTCGGATGCCGTGGCGCTGGTGATGGGGCACATGGGCGCCAGCATTGTCTCGGCAGGGATGGCGATCTCAATGCTGGTCACGCTGAACGGCACGATCATGAGCGGCGCACGTGTGCCCTTCGCGGTGGCCCGGGATGGATACTTTTTTCGAGCGCTGGCGGAGGTGCATCCGCGGTTTCACACGCCTTCGGTGGCGATTGTAGTGCAGGCCGCGCTGTCGATCCTGCTGTTGCTGGTCGGGGCCAACTTCCGGCAGCTATTCTCCCTGGCAATTTTTGCGGAATGGCTTTTTTACATGATCGCCGGCAGCACGGTATTCGTATTCCGAGTGCGCGAACCGCAGGCGCCGCGTCCATATCGCATGTGGGGCTATCCCTTTGTGCCGGCGATCTTCATCGTCGTTGCCGCCGCGCTCTTATGCTACACCTTCAAGAATGACTGGCCGAATTCGGGGTACGGAGTCTTCGTCATTCTCGCCGGGATTCCAGTGTTTGCAGTCTTCTCCTATTTGCGACGGAGCAGAAGCACAAGCTTATAAGCACAGCGAAAGCCAAGAGAGTCGGCGAAAAGGCAAAGAAAAGCCATAGAAAGCCCGATCGACTCCCCTCAGCGTTCCTACATATATTTCCGTGTTTCTTCGCGGTTTCGCCGGATCCCAGCCCGTGGCCGCGGGGAAACGGCCTCCCACGCCCGTTTTGAGCCGATTCCCCAAAAGTACGCTTCTGAAGTTACCTAAGGTCAAGAGCCGTTGACACGTTTACCCCCTGTCCTATCTCCCGTATTTTTAAGACTCCAAGGCTCGGCATTCTCCCCAACCGGGCACCCTATGGAGTGAAATTGCATGGCGACGGCTTACCGCGGCTTTCAACTCGGACTACTGCCCGAACGCAAGGTAAACAAACGGGCACTGGCGACCGCCTATGGAATAGTGGCGCTGGTCCTGCTCATCGTAATCAACCTCGGGCTGATCCTTCCGGAAAAGATGCAGATCGCGCAGTACCACGTGACGGAACTGATACCCATGCCATCGTTGCGACCGGAACCGGAGCCCATCAAGGTGGTAAAGCCGGAGATTCATCCCAAGCTGCTGCCTGCCGTGAAGCTTCCGGTGTTTGAGCAGCCCAAGTTAATCGTGCCACGCGAAGTTCGCCGGGAAGCGCCTAAGCCAGTCGAGGCACCACAAGTTGTGGTCAACCAATTCAAGGCCCCGGAATTAAAGATCGCAGCGGGTGGAGCGCGTCCGCAACTGGTGCACACCGGAGATTTCGGCGGCAGTTCGCAGAAGCCGACGGTGAACGCTGCCGTGGAAAAAGTTCAGACGGGCGGGTTTGGCGATCCCAATGGTTTGAAAGGCGAAGGCAAGCAGGGAGCGAAATTGTACGCGGCCCAGGCAGGCGGTTTCGATATGCCCGCGGGGCCCGGACAGGGCAATGGGTCGGGCGGAGCCAAAGGAATCAAAGGCACGGTGGCCAGCGCGGATTTCGGCAACGGCATTGCGACCGGAGGCAAGGGTGACGGACGCAGCAACGGCCAGGGAGTTGCCACAGGTGGATTCGGATCGGAGCAGGTGGTGCACGCCGGACCGAAGGTCGTGCAAGCGGATTCCGGACCGGCAAGCACTCCGGTGGAAATCACGTTCAAGCCCAATCCGGTTTATACCGAAGAAGCGCGCAGCCTGAAGTTGGAAGGCGAAGTGCTTCTTGAGGTTAGTTTCTCGGCGAACGGCACGTTGCATGTGAATCGCGTAGTGCGCGGTCTGGGTCACGGGCTGGATGAAGCCGCGATCGCCGCCGCCAACAAGATCCGGTTCAAGCCGGCGCTGCGCGGTGGGCAACCGGTGGATTCCACGGCAGTAGTTCACGTGACGTTCCAGATGGCGTACTGAAAAACTTTTGGGCGAAGTTACTCTGGCAATTGACCAGTCAACAGAAACGGTTCGGCACTGAAAACTGGGTCAAAGAAACTTGGAGAAAAGAGTCATGCGTACTTGGAAAGCGATACTCACTGCGGCGTTGCTGGCATCGATGAGCGCGGCCGCACAGCAAGCGGCGGAACAACAGCCGTCCGCACAGCCGCCTGCACCCGATGCGACGCAGACAGCGCAATCGTCTCAGCAGGCTACTCCGGCAACGGCGCAGCCAGCGGCGGCGCAGGCCGCTTCGATCGCACCACCGGCTCCCTCGCCTGCTCCCACAACCATGGACCAGGTGGTGACTCTTTTCATTGAGCATGAACATGGTCTGATCAAGGCACTCGCAACCCGCACGCCGGTGGTCGAGACGTACTTGCAGAATCTGACCGCGGACCCGCAACTTGGCCCGGTGCCGAGCGCGGATCATTACTTCCTCGGCCGCATGGATATGGGCGAGACCGTCGACCGCAAGGATTACTTGAAAGAAGAAGACCGGAGCATGCAGTCGCGCCTGTTGGGCGGCTTTGGCAAACTCTACAAGGTCCAGTACCAGCCCTTGGGCTTCTCCTGGATGGTCTATGCCGACCGCACCGACTTCGACCGCGAGCACTATGAATTCCGTTACGCCCGCCGCGAGTTCCTGGGCGACGTGCGCTGTCTGGTATTCGACGTGACGCCAAAACCGAAATCCGGACGTGGCCGCTTCCTGGGCCGCATCTGGGTGGAAGATCAGGGCTTCAACATCGTGCGCCTGAATGGAACCTATGCTCCTGCGCCGCGCAACGCCATGTTCTTTCACATGGACAGCTGGCGCTTGAACCTGATCCCGGGCTATTGGGTCCCTGCCTTCATCTACAGTGAAGAAGGCGACTTCAGCGCTGGCGTGAAGAACCGGCTGGCCTTCAAGGCACAGACCCGCATTTGGGGCTATGACTTGAAAAAGGGCGGCAAGGACGACGAACTGACCCAGATCCGCGTGGACAGCGTGACCGACGAGAGCGCGGCCGCGCAGGATGCGTCCCCCCTGCAAGCTGAGCGAGTATGGCAGCAGCAGGCCGAAGACAACGTTGTCGAGCGGTTGACCAACGCAGGACTGCTCGCGCCCGACGGCGACCTCGACCGGATTCTCCAGACTGTCGTGAACAACCTGGAAGTCACCAACAACATCGACCTGCCGCGCCCGGTACGGACGCGCGTTTTGCTGACCTCTCCGCTCGAAACGTTCAGCGTGGGAAACACAATCGTGATCAGCCGTGGCTTAGTGGACGTGCTTCCCGACGAAGCCAGCCTGGCTGCGGTACTCTCGCATGAACTCGCGCACATCGTGCTCGGCCACAACCTGGGCAGCAAGTACGCGTTCAACGACCGCATGCTCTTCTCGGACGAGGGAACTTATCAGAACCTCGGCTTCAAACACATTCCGGAAGAAGAAACCGCTGCCGACAAAAAGGCGGTGGAACTCCTGAAGAACTCGCCCTACGCGCAGAAACTGGACAACGTGGGCCTATTCCTGAAGGCGCTGCAACTGCGCGCTCCACAGCTGAGCGCTCTGCTGACCACGCACTTGGGCAATCCTCTGGCGGAAAACGGAACCGTCATCCGTTTGTCGGCTCTCGAAACGCAAGGGCCGGCGCTAGACAACGCGAAACTCGATCAGATCGCTGCTTTGCCTTTGGGCGGCCGAGTGAAGATCAATCCTTGGGACGACAAGGCGGAAATGGTGAAGACGGCTCCTGTCGCCATCACCTCGGCGCGTGACAAAATGCCGTTCGAGGTCACGCCCTTCTTTCCGCGCTTGATCCGGTATGGTGCAGGCGCCGCCGCTCCAGCTGCGGCTCCGGCTACCGCTGCCGCCAACAATGGCACGGGCAACTAACAGACAAGACTTCTACTCCAAGTTGAACTAAGACGTAGGCCGGGATCCGGAACTTCCTTCCGGGATACCCGGCCTTCGTTTTTTAGGTGGTTCTCGCACCGCGGGTTGAGCACGTTCGCTTTACTGTGGCTTGTTGTCTGGTGAATTCGTCGTGCCGGCTTTGGTGATGGCTTCCAATTCCTTTAGCCGCTCTTGCCGGCGGAGAGCCTCCAACTCGCGCAGCTTTTCTCTGCGGAGTTCCTGCAGGTTCCGCTTCTCTTCCAGCCAGATTCGGAATCTCTGCGCCAATGAGGATCCTGCGGAGGCGAGCTTCGCTTTATCTCTTGCCGCCTGCTCTGCGCCTCTCTCCGTCTTCAGCGTTTCCCATTGTTGTTTTCGCAGGGCGAAGCGCATGTACATCTCCTGCTCGCGCTCGTCCTCTAATTGATTAATCAGCCGCCGGTTGGAAGCGACGACGTCAACCAGGGCGCTGGTCGTCCAGGCAAATGTGAACAATCCGGAGATGCCAATGACGGCGCTCATGATTCGCCAATGCTCTCCTACGTCAACCCTGCCCATGCCAAGCGTGGTGTAGCAATTGGCACAGTAGTAAATCGCATCATAGGCTTTCACAATCAGACCCATTTGAGTGAGGGCGAAGGACCAGATTACGACTTCCACCAGATGCAAAATAAGCATGAGGAGGACGGACCATCCGAACAGGAACGAGGCCGCAACCAGATGGGGCCGCTCGAGGCGCAGACGTCGCTCGCCGCGGTGTTGTAGGACCTGAATCCAGTGCAAACCGGAACCATGGAACACCGCGATCAAAACCAAGATGAACGCGCCGATGCCCAGCGCCGCGAGTGGTTTATATTCATCCGGAATCTTAGCCAGGAGTGTTGGAATATGGCCCCACAGTCTACCGTCGTCATCTGACTCTGTTCTACAGACTAGGGTGTACGGCAATATTCAGGGTGCGCACAACTGTCGCTTTTGACAGGTGCGCAACATCTCTTGGATGGACAGTCTGGGCGATGCAAGGATCCGTCGTCATTCCGAGCTGCGAGTTCCCTGACGGATTCCTACCCTCTCTTGTCTTCCCCTTTCTAGGTACCAGCGATGCCCTTGTTCTGCAGGATTCTGACGACGACCCGGCGATTCTCTGCTTGCCCCTCCACCGTGGCATCGGGCGCGACCTGACTGCTGGTTCCCATAGCGCCGGGAGCTAAAACGTTTGTCAACGGGATGTTCCCCTGTTGTTCGAGAAATTCGAGAACATGGTCGGCACGTTCAGCGCTTAGTTTTTGGTTCAGCGCGGCGCTGCCCACCTTCGATGCGTATCCTTGCACTTGAATGATGTAGGCGGTAATGCCCACGGCCTGCTGCGCCAATTTCAGGAGCTGCGGCTTGTACTGCGCGTCGATCTCGGTGCTGCCGTTGGCGAAATAAACCGTCGTCTCACCCAGGATGTTGTAATCCGCCAGTTCTCCGAAGCGCTTGTTATCGGCGGCGATGGCCGCCTTGTTCGCGGCGATCGCGGCCTGGTTGGCGGCGGTCTGCTGCTGCTCGGCCTGCAGTTGCGCCTGTTGCTGCTGCAGCGCCGCTTTCTGAGCCTGAATTTGCTGCTCGCTCTGCTGGATCTGCTGTTGGTTCGCCTGAGCAAGTTGCTCGGTCGGAGTCACGCCAGCCTGAATGTCTTCAGCATTCTTGAGGTCGTCGCCCTTGAACTTGACGGTGTTTGCGACGAGTTGGTTTTGCGCGTTGTACGTCCCTTGCACCTGCACCGGGAGCCCCGGAATCAGCGCTGTAACACCCATCTCCTTCTTGCGAGCTTTCAACAATCCCTCCACCTCATCCACTTCGGTGGAAGGTGTGAGAAGCACAACCACGTTGCCGGAGAACTGGGTGCGCACCGTCATGGTAGCGCCGCTTCTTCCGTTGATCACTCCCTGCAGGTTTTGTCCGGCGGCTATGCCGCAGAACAGTACAAACACGGACAGGGACAAAGTTGCGATGGATACGATTCCCCGTTTCTTGTTCATGACCTCACGCTCCTGTTCGCGTATCGAGAATCCCGCCTTGTGTCCTTTCAACTTCACCGGTGTCGTTGCGGACCGCGAAGGCAGAAGAGTTCACCTTGGAATTTACGGTTGGCGTTTACTGACCCGCATGCACACGGGCAGTCGACAGGCACTCCACTTACCAAATTTCTACTGCTGGAGAACTGAGGGGCCTACTGGCAAAACTGACAGCACATGCGATGGCCGTCGCGCCTTACTTGGCCGTGGACGCGACCGTCTGTTTCGTTGGCTGTTCATTCTTCGCAGCCAGTTGTTCGGGATGCCCTTGAACCAGCTGGTATCCGGTACCTCCGCCACCCGGAAATACCTGCGACAACGCAAGCACGTTCTTGTACTTATTGAAAACCAAGTGACTGCCACCCTGAGCCGAGTCGGGTTGGGCGGACTCCGCATCCACCATAACCGTAGGCTTCCCGCTGGCACTTGATATCTCGAGAACAGTCTGCCCCGCCCCCGGCACCGGTCGGATTATGTAGCTTCCAGCCGCAAGCGTGGTGTTCGCAACCGTAAACGGCTGCGACACCTTAAAATCAAGCTGGTTCATGATTTGGGCTTGGCCGGTGCACAGTCCGATAGTCAATACACTCAGCCCGACGAACGCGAACTTTCCGAAAACGTTTTTCATGGAACCTCCCTTCGATTCCGGCGTTCCGTTCGCGAAGAATATTGTTCAGCACATGCAAAGTCCACTGGCAATTTTGCCAATGGCCCCGTTTCCACGATGCAGATAAGCTGAGCGGTGTGGCACGAGGGCATCGGGGCAAGAACACGTATAGACGCTCGCGCTTCTGTAAGTCCGAGGATCCAGAAGCTTTCTCGTGCAGCCGGGAGTGGCTACGACGAATGATGCGACCCTACGCTTTTCGCTTGGTCGGACTCTGGTTGCTGAGCGCAGCAATGCTGACCGGCCAAAATTCTCAACCAGACTTCAACGCGTTCTTTGCCAAATTCAAGGCTGCCGTGGCCCAGAAAGACACTCCCACTCTGACAACCTTGATGATGCCTGGCTTTAATTTCATTCGGGCTCAGAATGTGTCACCGGCGGATGTTTTCAAAGGACTGGATGCCGACGGCGGTCTGCAATGGACTAACTTGCAGCAGGCGGTCCAAGGACAACCGAGCCCTTACCAACCGCAAGGCTCGAACGCTCGCGCGCGCGTATTGCAATGCACGCCCACCGAGCGCATATACAGCTGTTTCGTATTCTTTCAGCAGGACGCGCATCATCGCTGGCGCTGGAAGAGCATGATCATGCCCACGAGGTAGCCGTTGCGCAACCGGGGGATTCTTCTCCTTTCCGAAAAACGGTTCCTAAGCGCCGACGCTGTTCTGTGCAGAGACTGTTCGTTTTGACAGGTTTCCAGAGCCACACTTAGCGATAGAGTTGGCAATAATTTCTGGAGGTCAAGCATGTCGAACAACGAACCGAAAACCTGCGCCCACCTGCCTTGCCTTTGCGTTGTACCGGAAGGTCAGGAATATTGCGGCCAGTCGTGCGAGGATGCGGGATCGAACGATGTCGAGATTGCGTGTGAGTGCGGCCACTCACCCGGTTGCGCGCTCACAGTAGCGGATAGATCCGTCGCCTAGCGTCGCACGCCCGGATCGTCCGCACAACTCCCGGTTTCGACAGCTCTTGGATGTTGATGTATGAGTCTTGACTCGGGAACGCCGGGTACAGATGGGCAGTTTCAGGAACCAGACGATATCAAGTCTGCGGGTGGCCGAGAACGCTGGCAGCCGCTCCGCTCTTCGCTTAGTCGGCGAAGGGTGGCCCCGCCTGTGCGGCACGCTTCTCGTATCCCAACCGGCTCCTCCGGCCACCCCTTCCCCAGTTTCCACGACGAAAATTCTAAGAGCCCGAATAAGACGCGCCGCCGAAATCGCGAACCTCTCCTAGGGCGTACAGTGGAAGATTAGCGCCGGCAGGATGTTGAACAATTGGAAATTGAGTTTGACGGAACTGAAGCTCGATTCCAGATAAGGCAGAATCGTACGCGTGTATTGGAACAGTAGGAGCGATCCTTCCGCCTTCAGCGCCAGACGGGATTCTTCGAGAATCTCACGGCGCAGCGAATCCGTCATGTTGAGATACGGAAGACTGGAGATGATGTAATCGGCGGGCGCCAGGCTCTGCTCCGCCAGCACACCACGGACTCGCGCCGCCGAGCCCTGCACCACACGGAAACGCGGATCATGGACGTGGTCGCGAAGATACTCCACGAAGTCGGTGTTCAGTTCGATCGCAACCAGAACCGCGTCGGGACGCATGCGCTTAAGAATCTCGCGCGTGAACGTGCCCACGCCCGGACCGTATTCCACGAGAACGCGTGCCCGCTCCCAGTCCACCTGGCTCATCATGTCATTCACGAGGAAGGGAGAACTCGGGACCACCGAGCCGAGCATGGTCGGACTCTTCAAAAAATTCCGGGTGAACAGCGCCAGCGACGACAAACGTGCAGCGGACCTCTTAGCAGCCTGACCAGCCATTCGGTTGTTCCCGCGAAAGGAGAAACAGCGTGCGGTTCTTATCCTAGCCCAACCGAGTGCAGTCTGGAGCCTTCCGCGCCCACACTGAAGTAGTAACGAGATAGGTACTTTGGTCACATCAGGTGGGATGCCGTCGTTGCGGTCCGCGGTTGTCGGAGTCAACTTGCCCACGGTAACTTGCGGCGCAGACGGAGGCTCGTTGAGAATCAGGTTACTAGCGTCTCAGGCATCGCAGCTGCATTGAGGAAGCACCCTTTTTGAAGCTTTGGCTCAATACTTTACTAAAGGCCGTATCGGGGACGTACTTTGTCCTGACCTCACTGTATTGTCTGCTGGCCTTTCTGCCATACACATTCTGCGCGTTCATCAAGACGCCGCCCTACGCGTGGATGCCATGGCTGGCGCATCATCAGGCAGCGCTTTACTGGTGCGCGCTTGCGGCCACGCTGGTTTCCGCTTGGCCGTGGCAGAAAGACAATCGAACTTGGATTGGGATCGGTCTGCTGTTGGCGGCAGGAGTTTACCTGACTCTTCGTCCCTTCCTGCCTGGATTGGAAAACAATAGCGCGGCCTATGCCTGGAGCCTGACTGCTCTGCTCCCCCTGATTGGGATAGCTGTATGGGACTCCGCCAGCGCGGCAAGACGACGCGGAGTGAACCGCGTTGACGGCAGTGCGGAGCCGTTTGGATTTTCCGCCGGACTGCTGGTCGCGGTCGTGGTTAGCGTGATCTACAGCGTGGGCGCGAGAGTTCGACTCTACGCCGACAGCCATACTCTGGCATTTCACGGGCAGGACGCGGCAGTTGCGTTCTGGAGCCTGATCTCGCATCTCGCCCTCGCGATCATCGTCCTCTCGGTGCTGAACCTGATCTTTCTGCTTGCCGCCAAGACTACCAGACCCCAAGTTGTGCGCCGCGGGCTGGTGGGCACGCTGATCACGGTAGTCCTCGGATTTGTGCTGGCGCGGTTTCTGGGCAACGCCATGAGTTTCGACGGTTGGAGCGCATACGTGTATGCGGGCGTCTTCGCGCTCACACTCACGTTCTGGGGATTCTCGATGGTCGAGCCGTTCCTGGCAGGCGAGGTTGAGACCACAACGATCACATCCGCATCAGGAAACGGCGCGGAGCTCTCTTCCGCGCACACCATCGCCATCTGGATCGTGATGGTGATAATCACTTTGCTCGCACTGGGATCGCGCTCGCTGATCGGCGGTGAAGACTGGAATGGCTTCGTCGAGAGCACCTCGGCTCTGCTCTTTTGGATCGCGATGAGCCTATGCGTGTACCGCCTTCGCCCAGTGCGTACCAACTATTCCGTGGTGACCATTGTGGCCGTTTTAGTGGTCGGCCTATTCGTATACAGGGGCCTGCAGGTCACAGAGATTTTCTGGGGCAAGTCCGTCGGCTCAACCGACGACGAAATTTCCCTCAAGCTCGAGGAATACGGTGCGGGCGACGCATCGTTCCTGCTAGCCCATCACATGTTGGGCAATAGCCGTGGAGAAGCGTGCGGCGACCTGTGCCGCATCATGCGGGAATACACGAACGTCCGCGACACGCGCACGAACACGGAAGTTCGGCTGGTCGACAACTTATCCATGACGCAAAGCGTGCGTCCAAACATCTTTGTGTTCGTTGTGGACGCGATGCGGCCAGATTATCTGGGCGCTTACAATCCCCGCGTTAACTACACGCCCAATCTCGACGCCTTTGCCCGAGACAGCATCGTGCTGCACAACGCGTACTCACAATACGCCGGCACTTCCCTATCCGAACCTGCGCTCTGGGCCGGCACGATGATGCTTCATGCGCACTACCTGAAGCCCTTTTCGAAGGTGAATGGGCTGGAGCAGATGCTGCGCGCCGACAATTACCACATGGTCGTGAGCATGGACGAAGTTCTGAAAGAGGTCTTGTTGCCTACCGATACCCTGACCAAGCTGGACACCGACAAGGAACTCTGGAACCAGTTGGAAATCGGATCGACGGTGCGGCAGGCTGAATCGGCACTCGACCGTCGCAACGGCTCGCAGGAACCTATTTTCTTTTACGACCAGCCGAAGAACGTGCACCAGTTTGCGCGCAACGATGTGCCCTCGCCGACTTCGCAGCACTGGCAGGCGCCGGATGGAATGAGCATCCGTATCAGCTATGAAGTGCACTGGGTCGACAAATGCCTAGGCGAGTTCTTCAGTTATCTCAAGCAGCATGGAATGTATGACAACAGCATCATCATCGTCACCAGCGACCATGGGGACGCTACAGGCGAGTTTGGACGTATGAGCCACTCGACTTCGATCTGGCCCGAGGTGATGCGCGTGCCGCTGATCATCCACCTGCCACTGGCGATGCGGGAGCATCTCGTGTATGACGACCTTCGCCTTTCGACCCTGACCGACATTGCGCCGACGCTTTACTACTTGCTGGGACATCGGCCCATCGCGCAGAACGCGCTCTACGGCCGGCCTTTGTTTGCCGAAACGAAGCAGGAGCTAGATCACTACGCGCAGCGGGATCTCTTGCTGGCGTCGGATGTACGCGCAGTCTATGGAATCCTGACGGCGGACGGGCGGTATTTGTATACGACATACGATTCGCCTGCACAGAGCTATCTATTCGACCTCGCGGCAGACCCTAATGCCGAGCACAACATTCTGACGCCATCTCTCAAGCAGAGCTACGACGAGGAGATCATCGAGCATCTCCACGTGATCGGTGACTTCTACGGGTACAAGCCCGGAGTGGCGTCGCTGCTGGCTTCATCGGCGCGCTCCGCCAATCCTCAGTAGTCCTTCCAGGTTCCCGATCCCTGCGCTTGTCGAAAAAGAGTTAGTTCCGGACTTGAGAGCAAAAGGCTTTCGGGCGAAAGTTAAAACGTATGGAGCTTCGTTCCGCGGGGACAGCCGAAGGCGGCTGCCCCCAAAAGGGCATCGTCGCAGCAAATCTATTTACTTCGCACCTAGATCGTCGTGTTCGTGGTAGTTGGGGTATGGGGGACGTTTGATCTCGGGAAGTGGATGCTCCTTCAATTGCTGCATTACCACCTCGATGGCTTTCTCGAGTTGCGCATCGCGGCCGGTGCGCCACGCTGCGGGTTCGAGATCGACTTCGACGTCGGGCGCGACACCCTGGTTTTCCACTTCCCAGTCGCCGTTGAGGCCGTAGATAGCGGCGCGCGGTGCGGTGACTCGGCCTCCGTCGATGAGTTCGGGATAGCCGCCGATGCCTACGAGGCCGCCCCAAGTTTTATTGCCAATGAG
The DNA here is from genome assembly GCA_963752175.1 of uncultured Acidobacteriaceae bacterium. Lineage (GTDB taxonomy): Bacteria > Acidobacteriota > Terriglobia > Terriglobales > Acidobacteriaceae > Sulfotelmatobacter. The sequence goes on along the minus strand of CAVVXZ010000017.1, from coordinate 127,222 downwards.
CGGGCCGAGGCTGGCTTTACGGAAGTACCACGGCAAAGCATCGCCACCGGAGCCGGACATTTCGTTGATTATCATTACCTTGGGGCCGTAGATTGCTTCCGACGGGCTTGACCAGTCGTGGCCCTCGCGAGTGACGACCTTGCTCATCATGGGGCGGCGCAGGTAGTCGATGATGTAGTCCGCAAGTTGGCCGCCTTCGTTAAAGCGTTCGTCGATGATGGCACCTTGCTTTCCTACTTGCGAGAAGAAGTAGCGGTTGAAGCTGGTGTAGCCACCGCCCGCGGTGTTGGGTACGTGGACGTAGGCGATGCGGCCTCCGGTGGCCTGATCAACGCGGCGGCGGTTGCTCTCGATCCAGGCAAGATGGCGCAGGTTCTCTTCGCTCTCCACGGGAACAACCGTGACCTCGCGGGAATCCTTTCCGTCCGGATTCGCCCCGACTTTGAGCACGACCTGCTTGCCGGCGGTCTCTTCGAAGAAGGTGTAGATGTTCTCAGAGTCGCGAAGATCGCGACCATTGACGGCAAGGAGATATTCTCCGGCTTTGACGCTGACGCCGGGTTGGGTTAACGGGGCTTCATTGCCTGGATTCCAATTTTCTCCGTCGTAAACCTTGGCAATGCGATAGCGGCCGTTTTCCAGGCTGTAGTCGGCACCGAGGAGACCGCCCTTCACTTTCTTTGGTTCGGGCGCTTCGCCACCGCCGACGAACATATGACCCACCGTCATCTCCCCGAGACATTCTTGAAAAAGATAAGTCAGTTCGTCACGAGAGGCGATGCCATCGAGGTACGGAGCGTATTTTTTCTTGGCCTTTTCGAGATCGAGGCCGTGATAGTGCGGGTCGTAGAAGAAGTCGCGCTCGATGCGCCATGTCTCGTTGTAGATCTGCTTCCACATGGCGCGGGGCTCGACGTAGACTTCCCATCCGTCGAGCTTGAGTGGACCGAAGCCGGGCTTGGGCGCACCTGCGCCGACGGGGCCATCGTCGGCCGACGCAGTGGCCCAAGAGTCGCCTTTGCGGTAGAGAATTTTCTCGCCATCGAAGGAGACCGTGAAGTCGTTGACATCGTCCATGAACTTGTCGACCTTGCGTTTGCTGAGGTCGAACTTCTGAAGAGTCTGACCGATGTTAGGATAGTCATCTTCGGTGATGACCATGGGGCCTTCGGCGAGAAATAGTATTCCCGACTTCCCAGAGAGCATGCTGAGATAGTTTTTCGCTGGGATCGGCAGCGAGAGAATGCGCTGTCCGATACCGTCGATGTCGATTTTCACAACGACGGGCTCATCTTTTCTCTTGTCCTTATCGTTTTTGTCTTTGTCGGCGGCAGCGGGAGCGGATTTATCTGCGTCCTTGGATTTGTTCCTTGATTTGTCTTTTGCCTTTTCTTGGGCCTGGTCCGCGGCCTTGTCCTTGTCCTGATCTGGCTTCTTTTCGTCTTTCGGTTTTTCCTCGTCGCTTTCGGGGGCCAAAGGCGACTTCTCATCCTTGCTGAGCACGGCGACGTAGACGTTGCGCGAGACGCGATGCTCGTTACTCGTCATGTCGAGCCCGGCGGTGGTGAGAGCGACATTGGTCGAGGCGGTGAAATAGAGATATTTTCCATTCCTGTCAAAGCTGGGATAGAGTGCGTCGCTCATGCCATCGGTGACCTGAAAGATCTTGCCTTGATCTAGCGAGTAGACGAAGACAGCGTGCTGTCCACTGGGAAGCTGTTTGGTATAGGCGAGCCACTTGTTGTCCGGGGACCACGTCTGGCCGGTGGCATTGGAGGAAAAAGTCCAGAAATAATCAGTGTCTACAAGCTTGGGCGTAGGGTTGTCGAGATCGACGTACCACAACTGCAGGCGCTTATCGATGTAGGCAATCTTCTTGCTGTCGGGAGACCAGGTGGGCGTGTAGAAGAATGACGGCGGATTGCCAAGGTTGATGCGCCGCACCGTCCCCAAGCCGTTCTGATCGCGGATGGCAAGTTCGTATTCTCCGGACTCCTCTGAGAAATAAGCTATGGACTTGCCATCGGGAGACCAGGCGGGATCGCGGTCGGCCACGGCGGGAGTGCGCGTGATGTTGCGAATGTCGCCTTTGTCAGTGGGAACGGTGAAGATTTCTCCCCAGGCTTCGAAGACAGCCCGCGCTCCAGTAGGGGAAATGCTGAAATTCTGGATGCGTTTGGGATCAACCTTGGCGAAGTGCGGACGCACGGCCTCGACATCACCGGCAACATGGATGTTCACATTCCTGGCTTGACGAGTCGCGAGATCGTAGAGCTTGATTGCGCCGAACTGCTCGATCACGATGGCGTCGGGACCGGACGAGGCAGTTTTGAAATCGAGTCCATCACTGTGCAGAGCTTCCGTGACTTGCTTGGCCTTCGTGTCGTACGCAAAAAGGCTGACGGGACCATTCCGGTCGGAGAGAAAATAGATGGTGTCGCCAATCCACATCGGGTGGTGATCGTTGGAGTTCTCGCGGGGAATCTTGACGATGCTCGAGTCCTTGAGATCGGCGATCCAGACAGGCGTGGTCTGGCCGCCGTGGTAACGCTTCCAGGCTTGCTGCCACTTGGGATGCGGGACGTAGGCGATATGTGTGCCGTCGGGCGAGAAGGACGCGTCCTCGGCAATGGGGAGAGGAACTTCGGTGGGCAGTCCGCCTTCGACGGGGACGGTGTAGAGCTGATCCTCGAAGTGTATGAAGCTGTTGCCCCAAGAGTTGAACAGGATCTTCTTGCCGTCGGGAGTCCAGCCGGCGACATACTCTTCGGCGGGATGATAGGTCAGGCGGCGAGGAATACCGCCGGTGGCAGGGACGACGAAAACATCACGGTTACCGTCGAAATCACCGGTGAAGGCGATCAGGGAGCCGTCGGGAGAGAAATAAGGAAGGCCCTCGATGCCGGCGGCAGACGTGAGACGGCGGGCGTCCCCGCCGTCACGGCTGACGATCCAGAGATCGTCCGCGTAGGTGAAGACGATCTGCGTTTTGCTGACGGTGGGGAAACGCAGTAGAAGTGGAGGATTCGATTGGGCTGCGGTGAACTGCGAAAGGACCGACGTAAGGGCGATCAACAACAGACGAAGTTTGCGCATGAGGGGCTCCAACCAAGGCTTGCTGAGTGAAGTGGAATCTTAGAGCGCGAGTCAGAGCAGGGTCAAGGCGAGGGGTTTGTGAACCCCGGGGATTTGGGGAAAACATACGAGAGCGCAATCGTGTCCCATATAAGGCGAACCCCAAGATGCGGAGGCCGCATCTAACGCACGTATATGTCAGCAGCACAATCCGGCTCCAGTCTAACCACGCGCGACCTGGCGCGGGCGAGTTGGCGTGTTCTCAACGGTCATGTTCCGATGCTTTCGATTGAGATCACGCGCGAGTGTCCGCTGAGCTGTCCCGGTTGTTATGCATACGGCGACGGTCATCTGGGTGGAGAGACCACGCTGCGGGAACTCAGCGATTTTAGCGGGGACGCGCTCGTCGAAGGTGTGATCGACCTGGTGCGCCGCCATAAGCCGATGCACGTCTCGCTGGTGGGAGGCGAGCCGATGGTGCGGCATCGCGAGTTATCGCGCATCCTTCCGGCCCTCGGTGAGATGGATGTGTTCACGATGGTGGTGACCAGCGGGGTCATCGCGATTCCGCAGGAGTGGATGAAGCTTCCGCGGCTGCGCGTTGCCGTTTCTGTCGACGGGCTTCCCGAGCATCATGACGAGCGGCGCAAGCCGGCTACCTACGAGCGCATCCTCAGGAATGTGGCCGGGCGATCGATCAACGTTCATTGGGTGATCACGCGGCCCATGCTGGATCGATCCTCCTATCTGGAGGAGTATGTTGCATTCTGGCAGGCGCGCCCGGAGGTCGATCATATTTGGGTGAGCTTATACAGTCCGCAGATCGGGGAGGAAAGTGAGGAGCGCCTAAGAGTGGAGGACCGAGAGTGGGCGGCGCGGGAACTGCCGAGGCTGGGGCGCGCGTATCGGAAGTTGCTGGTGCCGGAGGGAATGGGAAGGGCGTTTGTGAATCCACCGAAAAATCCAGGCGAGTGTCTGTTTTCGAAGATGTCGATGAACTATTCCGCCGACTTGCGGAGTCGCGTCGAGCCTTGTGTTTTTGGAGGGACTCCGGACTGCAGCCAGTGCGGATGCAGCATCAGCAGCGCGCTCCACTGGATTCGGGGCGTGAAGGTTGTTGGGCCGGTCAAGGTTGGACACCTGGTGCGGAGTTCTCTGGCTGTGGGATCTGCGGTGCGCACGCTGCGCGGCGGTTCCGACGCGCCTAACCGGTGGGGAGACAGTGTTCGGCTTGTGGGGGAGAAGACGCAGTTGGTGCAGATTCGGTCGGGGGAAGAAGGCGAGATACCTTGAAGAGTGGAAGACCGTCTGTGGGATCCCGCAACTTTTGAGATGAGGGTTGTCGCGCGGGCGGAGACGACCGCGCGACAGCCGGTGGGGACGCCTGCGCTACAATTTCCGGCTACGACTTGTCTATTTTTTCCTTTTTCTTGCCAGGGAGGCTGGCCGGATTCTCGTGGATCCGCTCGCGGAAGTTGCCTTTCATGCCGGCGGCGAGTTTCACGCTGGACTCGCCGAATTTGTCGCGCAGGCGGTCGGCGGCGGCCATGGCATCTTTCCAACGCCGCTGACGGTTTCCGTCGAGCAGGTTGATCTGATCGGGCTGCGAGGTGAAGGACGAGGCCTGCACGCCAAGAAGGCGAATCTGTGCGCCTTTCTTCCAATTTTTGCGGAAGAGACCGCGGGCTTGCTCGAAGATCTCAGTGTCGAGTTGAGTGGGGGACGGCAGAGACTGGGCGCGGGTGATGGTGGTGAAATCCTTGTATCGCAGTTTGAGCTGAATGGTGCGGGCGTGGAACTGGGATTCACGGAGGCGGCGGGCCACCATTTCGGAAAGGCGCATCAGCGTGGCTTCGAGCTGGACGACGTCAGCGGTATCTTCGTTGTAGGTGTGCTCATGGCTGATGGATTTCGCGCCAACATCGGCTCCGACTTCGGTATCGAACCATCCGCCGGCGTCTTCGCCGCGGGCCTTGCCGGCCAGAGCGAGGCCCCATTTACCGAAGCGGTCGGCGAGATCGGATTCCCCGAGGCGGGCTAGGTCTCCAACCTTCTTGATGCCGAGCGCGTGGAGGTGGGTCTCCATGACCTTGCCGACGCCGGGGATTTCGCGGACTTCGAGCGGGGCAAGAAATTTGGCTTCTTCGCCGGGGACGATGTAGAGCACGCCATTGGGCTTGGCCTGGGCGGATGAAACCTTGGCAATCAGACGCGAGGTTCCGATCCCGACTGAGCAGTCGAGACCGGTGTCGGCTTTCATGCGTTGGTGCAGACTGTGAGCGGCTTTGAGCGGAGGGCCGTGGAGGCGTTGGGTGCCTGTCATGTCGAGATACGCTTCGTCGATGGATGCCATTTCGACTTGGGGCGAAAATGTGCCGAGGACTTTGTGGACTTTCTCAGAGGATTCACGGTAGCGCTCGGGATGTCCGTTGACGAAGATGGCGTGCGGGCACATCTTGGCCGCCGTGCGCAGGGGCATGGCTGAATGGACTCCGAACTTGCGGGCTGCGTAGGAAGCGGCGGAAACGACGCCACGCTCGTCGCGCTGTCCGCCGACCACGACTGGCTTGCCTTTCAGGGAGGGATCGAAGAGTTCTTCCACGGAGACGAAGAAGGCGTCCATATCGACGTGGAAGATGGTGCGAGTGAAGGCAGGCATGGGGATGGCAGCGGACATCCTTCTGCGGATTGTAGCAGCGGGGCGAGAGGGTGGTCAGCTTTGAATTGGCAGTATGAGCGGAGGTTTAGAAGGTGCCTTTCTTAGGGCTGCGGCACCCCCACTTAGGTAGGGATCCTTCGACTGCGCTCAGGATGACAAACTTGCCGTGGCTTTCTCAGGTGCTGGAGTAATAGAGCGCATCTGCTTTACGCGGTCATAGATTTTCCCGTATTCGCGGGCTGAGGCGTTCCAGGAGAAATCTTTGTTCATGCCGTTGCGCATGAGCGCCTGCCACGAGGTCTGGTCGCGATAAGCCGTTAATGCTTGCTTGATGGTGAGCAGGAGCGATTCTCCGTTGTATTCGGTGAACTTGAAGCCGGTTCCCTTACCGGTGCGGGCGTCCCAGGGCTCGATCGTGTCGTCGAGGCCGCCGGTGGCGCGGACAACCGGCACAGTTCCGTATTTCAGACTGTAAATCTGGTTCAGGCCGCAAGGTTCGTAGCGCGACGGCATGAGGAACATGTCGGCGCCGGCTTCGATCTTGTGAGCGATCGCGTTGTCGTAAGCGACCTTGACGGCAATCTTGTTCGGGAACTGCTTGTTGAGGCGAAGGAACATTTCTTCGTAGGTCTTGTCACCGGCGCCCAAGGCGACCACGATCATCTCCTCGCGTGCGAGCCGGTCCGCAATTTGCGAGATCAGGTCAAAACCTTTCTGGGCAGCGAAACGGGAGACGATTCCGATCACGGGGAGTTTCGGGTCAGCATTCTTGACGCCGAATGCGGCCAACAAGTCGGCTTTGCATTTGGCTTTGCCCAAGAGATCCTGCGGAGAGTACTTAGCCGCGGTGAGCTTGTCGGTTTGCGGGCTCCACTCGTCGTAGTCGACTCCGTTAAGAATTCCAGTGACCGTGCCGGCGCGGTCGCGCAAGACGCCTTCCAGACCGAAGCCGTATTCGGCGGTTTGAATCTCCTGGCTGTATTTCTTGCTGACGGTGGTGATGAAGTCAGAATAGGTCAGCGCCCCCTTGAGGAAGTTGACCTGGCCAAAGAATTCCATCTTTGACATGGTGAAGAGATCCCAGGGCAGCATCAGTAAAGGAAGCGTGTCGGGCGGAAAGAGGCCCTGGTAGCCCATGTTGTGGATGGTGAAGACTGTGCCGACATCTTTAAAAGCGGGATCTTCAGCGTAGATGGTGCGAAGCAGAACTGGCACCAGAGCGGACTGCCAGTCGTGACAGTGAAAAATGTCAGGCACGCCCAGGATTTTCGTCGCCTCCAGAACGGTGCGGGAGAACAGGGCGAAGCGCTCGGCATTGTCGGGATAGTCCCCGGCCGGGGTGCCATAGAGAGCGGCGCGGTCGAAGTATGGCGAGTACTCGACAAAATAGAATTTCACACCGCCCTGACTGCCTCCGCTCACGACTGAAGCGAAGCGGTACTGGTCATCGAAGGGGACGGTGACGCTGCGAACCACCGTGACGGGTTCGGTGAGCTTAGTCTGGCGATAGCGGGGCAGGTAAACGGCAACCTGATGCCCCAGGGAAGCCAGCGCGCGGGGCAGGGCGCCAACGACATCAGCGAGTCCACCAGTCTTCGAAAATGGAACGCCTTCGGAAGCGACGAATACGATGTTCATGAGGGCGGAACCTCCAGAAGCGCGCACGATTTTTGCGGCACACGCTATTATGAATGGGTCGGGGCCAAGAGGGTCCAGCAGTTAGGATGCCCGGACCGACTTCAAAGTCTACTTCCCGAGGAAATGGGGGTCAATGTGCCAAAGGTAGCATCTGCGCGCCGTCCGCAAACGAAGCCTAAAATGGGACAACATTTTCTGGCCAGCGAAGACCTCGCGGCGCGCGTGGTCGACACTTTGGGCGACGTGTCGCAGAGTACCGTGCTGGAAATTGGTCCAGGGCGCGGGATTATGACTTCCCTGCTGGCGAAGCGCGCGCGGCGGCTGATCGCGGTGGAGCTCGATCGGGTGCTGGCGGCGCAGTTGCGCCTGAAGTTTGGCATGGCGCGCAACGTCGAGATTATTGAGGCGGACGTTTTGGCCATCGATTTCGATTCCCTGTTCGGACCGAAGCCCGGACTGAGTCAGCCGGGCATCGACCTGAAGCCGCAGCCGGTAAAGGTGGTTGGAAATCTTCCTTATTACATTACGTCTGACGTTCTGCTGCGGCTGTTTGAGTTTTCGAAATACTTCGACAGCATTGTGGTTATGGTGCAGCGGGAGGTTGCCGACCGGATCGCCGCGGAACCAGGCGGGCGCGATTACGGAGTGCTCTCCGCCACTGCGCAGTTGCATGCTCGCGTGGAGAATTTATTTACTCTGCCGCCGGGAGCGTTTGTGCCTCCGCCGAAAGTGCACTCGTCGGTATTGCGGTTGACCATCGATCCGCAGCAGGAGAAGTTGGGAGTGGCGGACGATGGGTTCATCGATTTTTTGCGGCTCTCGTTCGGGCAGAAGCGCAAGACTCTGTGGAATAATTTGAAAGCGAAGTACGCGGGAGCAGAGTTGAAGCGGGCGCTGGCTGAGGCGAAGGTGAAGGCTACTGCGCGGGCTGAGACGTTGACGCTGGAAGAGAGCGCAGCGGTCTATCGCGCCTTGCGTGATGTCCGGGCTGAGTCATAGGATTGCTGTTGGTCCCAGAAGGGCGAGGAGGGGCCATGACGACCACTATCCTGCGTCATCCCGCAGTGGCGGGGCGATTCTATCCATGTGACCCTGAGGACCTGCGCGCCGAAGCGCATGGATATCTCTCACAAGACAATTTCATGAAGCAAACGCCAGTGCGCGCCTTAGGGTGCATCGCACCGCATGCGGGGTACAGGTATTCGGGGCATGTGGCGGGGGCGGTATTTGCGCGGGTGGAGGTGCCGAAGCGCTGCATCGTGCTATGTCCGAACCACACTGGTGTAGGTCGCGCGTTGGCCATGATGAGTGAAGGTGCGTGGCGAACGCCGCTGGGGGATGTGCCGATTGATGCCGAACTCGCGGGGGCTCTGAAGCAGCGGTTCCCGGCGCTGCAAGAGGATGCGACGGCGCATCGGGCGGAGCATGCTGCGGAGGTGGAGCTTCCCTTTCTGCTGCTCCGGCAGCCTGAACTTCGTTTCGTGCCCATCGCGCTGGGGACGGGACAGTTTGAGGTTCTCGAGCAGCTCGGCAAGGCATTGGCCGACGTCGTTGCAGCGCAGAGCGACCCCATCCTGATTGTCGCGTCGAGCGATATGAATCATTACGAATCGGACGCGGTGACTCGCGCGAAAGATCAGCGGGCAATCGAACGGATTCTTACATTGGATCCACGCGGGCTGTTCGACGTCGTCACGCAGCAGGACATCAGTATGTGCGGGTTTGGGCCGGCGGTAGTGATGCTGACGGGCGCACGCCAACTCGGGGCGAAGTCGGCGGAACTGGCAAAGTATGCGACTTCCGGTGATGTTTCAGGAGACAGAGATATGGTCGTGGGATATGCCGGGGTGGCGGTGGTTTGATTTGGTTTATGCGCCTGCCACCCGGCTTCGCCGGGGCTGGACAGCCGACGGCGGCTGTCCACCTAGCAAGAAAGGCGGCCAGGAGCCGCCCTTTTTGCTAAGTCAAAGATTCCAATCTAGTGATGCGAGCCGGTGGAAGAGTGTCCGGACGACGGGCTGCTGTGACCGGCCGCCGGAGCCGACATGCTGCTCTGTTGCTGCGTGCTGTAACCCGAAGCGGGCCTGGGCGAACTCGTCGAGAACTGGGGCGCGGGCCGCACTTCGACGAATCCCGACTTGGCAACCTGATGATTCAGGTGGTTGAGATTCTCGAGCGATCCGCGCGGAATCCCCATACCCGCCGAGCCCGCACTCACCAGAACGCGCGATGGAGGCATGGCCGAAACCGATCCCCCCTTCCCTACGGCGACGGTCTTCACAGTGCCAGTTGTAGGTGCAACGAGCGGGTGGAAATTGACCGGCAGCGTTCCGGCATAGCGCGGAACGGTAACCCATGAATTCCAGCCCCCGGGCTGCCACATCCAGCCCATTCCAGGAACCATCATCCAGCTTCCGTAGCGGTAAGGCATCCATCCCCAGGGATAGGCAGAGGCGAACATGTAGCCGAAGCCGGGATACCAAGACCAGGCGCCGTCCATAAAGGGATTCCAGCCGACTCCGGTGAAGTAGGGTTGCCACATCATGCCGTAGCCGGGGACGTTGCTATACGAGCCGTAGTAATTCAGGTCGCTGACACCATATCCATACGGCGAAGAGTTGTTTTTCGCGTACTGATCGTGATAGGCGGAAGCTTCTTTGTCCCAGGAATCGAGGGGAGCTTCTTCGACATTGTTCGCCAGGGTGTACTTGTCATCGGCCGCTGCGTCAAAGGTGGCTGTCTTCTTCTTGGCGACCGTGACCTTTCCCGCTGGGCCCTCGACGTCAAGATCGCCTTTAAAGACGGCCAGACTAGCGACTTCGGTCGAGGTATCGACCCGGAAGTGGGCGGCGTGGTCGAGTGAGATTTTCTCGCGCGAGAAATTAAGCGTGAGCTCGTCTTTGCCCAGCCAGTTGACGTAGGCCATACCCTCGACGAGGTTGATGACTGAGATGCGCTGGCCGGAATCGCTCAGGCCGAGCGTGCTGAATTCCACGGTCGTGTTTGGAGTCAGGCGCAGAGAACTGCCGTCTTCGAACTCGATTTCCGCGCGTCCGCGATCATGCGTTTTAACCTGAGCCCCTTGCGTGATGGGAAGGTTCAGGAACGCACTTTCGAACCCCATGCCAGTGTTCTTGTCGATTTGAACCGAACCTTGAACATCGCTCAGGCGCACGATGCGCGCCTGCGAGCCGGCCAGAGCGGGCAACGCGAAAAGCGCGCAGGCAGCGGCCGTCAGAACCACAATGCTGAGTCTGGAAACGGAGAGCTTAGACATAGCAACCCCCGGAAGGCATTCTTCGACTATTAGAACACGGTTTGGCGGAGGAAGTTGTAAAACTTGCGTCACCTTAATCTATTTGGCCGAATCGCACACCCAAAGCGGTGGCTTGGCCTCCTCAAATTGGGCTGGGATAGGCCCCTTCCGCACTGGATTTCGGACCGTAACACCGGTTCAGGGGAGGGTAATCGACAGTCGGTTACCGATATCAGGGCGAAGGCGCAGCGAATCGGAGGTCCATCGCTAGTGCACTCTTCAAGGACAGTGGCCTCTGCAATCGCTCTCCCCTCAATGGCCCTTGATTAATGTGCGGCGGGTGGGACGTTCCCCATGTCTATGATCCGCTGCGCTCGGACCCGTGCGACGTTCATGACGGAGCCGTCATCATGGATCTCCTGCAGGACGGGCCTTACGGCTTGCAGTTCGATGAGCTCGCCAAGCCGCGTCTGATCTTCCATCCGCTTCAGCTCGTCGTCGATGGCGAGTTTCTGGTAGCGGCGATCATGGGCCAGACGGCGTCCGAACTCGAGGGTGGCAGAAATGCTCTGGAACAAAGTCGTCAACTGCTGGACGGCGGGTAGCGAGGAAAAATTGTAAGCGGCGCTCGATTCGCGCTGCCCGTCTTTGTAGATCAGCTTCTTGGCGCCGGTGAATGCCAGTTTGCGATTGCCGGAATCGATCTTGCCGGAAAAGTAATGGGCCTGGGCAGCGAGGTCAAAAATCCGGGCGCGGGTTGCGTCCGTGAGAGTGAATTCGGTCTGGTAGGTTTCGCGATCCTCGGACTCCTCCGAGATTCGTGCCGAACATTCGTAACTGGCGTGGCCGTCGGATTGTACGGTGATAGAGTACCGCTCGGGGTCCGACTTGGGAAACTCGAGCGAGAAGGCAATGGTGGCGGGATCGGTGGCGCGAACGGGGAGACCGAAGAGAAAAACGACGCACGCGACTACAAGGATCGGGAATGAACAGTCGAACTGCTGTGCCCCTCGTCGTGCGTAATGCAATTTCATCTCGCCAGCTTCCGTCATTAGCCTCAGGTTCTTACCCGCAAGTAAACTCAACCAAACGGCCACACAGATTATGCCAAAAGTGGATCGAAGATTGAACGCTACCGCGCCACGGCGCGCTGACGGCGGAGGGTGCCAGCGGTGTGCAGGTGGCAGATGGCAACGGCCAGAGCGTCGGACGCGTCCATGGGTTCTGGGGGAGCGGCAAGTTCCAGAAGCCTTGTCACCATGAGCTGGACTTGTTGCTTCTCGGCGCGGCCGTAGCCGACAACCGACGATTTGATGGTGAGCGGCGAGTATTCGACGACTTCTAGTCCGGCGGTGGAAGCTGCCAGCATGGCAACTCCACGGACTTGGCCCAGTTTGAGCGCAGACTTCACGTTGAGTGCATAGAAGACGTCTTCAATCGCGACTTCGTCGGGCTGGTGCTGGACAATGATTGCGCCCAGTTGGGCGAAGATGCGCGACAGGCGCTTTGGCAGCACTTCCCGTGGGGAGAGCTTGATGGCGCCACAGGTCAGGCAGCAGAGCTTGCCGCGCGAATCCATCTCGACCACACCGTAGCCGGTGTACTCTCCTCCACAATCAACTCCGAGGACTCGCATTGAGAGCAGTTTATCGCGGAATGATCATCCGTCCTAGTGGCAACGTTGTGCGTCGGAGTTCCTGTTGTGACGTTATGTTTCCCACATACTCACCAAGCCCAGGCGTAGGCATCGACGCGAGGGTCGGCTCCAGCACTGAGTACGCCTGTGCTGGCGTCAAGAACAATTCCGGCGTTCGAGCCAAGCGACCACGGAGGATCGACGCGGAGCTTGTGCCCGCGGGCAATGAGCGCCTGCCGGGTCGCTTCTGGAATCCGCGATTCAACTGCCATGTCTCCGGGATACATGGTATGTGGGAAGGGTGAGGCTGGGAAAGCGCGCGAGGACCAGCGTGCGGCCTCGATCGCCTGCTGAATGTTCATTCCGAAGTCGATCATGTTGATGAGCGTCTGCATGGTGCGCATCACTTGATCGTCGCCGCCGGGACTGCCCATGATGGCATAGGGCTGGCCCTCTCTCATGACCAGTGTGCTTTGCAGTGTGCTGCGCGGGCGCTTGCCGGGCTCGAGGGCGTTGGCCTCACCGCGCTTGAGAGAGTAATAGTCACCACGGCAATTGAAGATGATGCCGGTGTTGCCCATGACGACGCCGGTCCCAAACGAGCTGTGGAGGCTGGGCTCGAAGCTGACCATATTGCGGTCTTTGTCGACGACGGCGATGTAGCTGGTGTCGCCGTCATGACTGGCATCGCCGTCGAGGACCTCGTGGACCGGGCGATCTAGCGGTGATGAGTTCGCGGCGAACTTCTCTGGCGAGCCGGGGCGGAGTTCAAGCGAGGCTTTCGCTGGGTCGATGAGCTTTCGGCGTTCACGGGCATAGTCTTTCGAGAGCAAGCCGTCGTAGGGGATCTTGATGAAATCCATGTCGCCGAGATATTTCTCGCGATCGGCCATGGCGAGTTTTACGGCTTCTACGTTGGTGTGCAGAAAGTCTGGGCTGTTGTGGCCCAAGGCTTTGAGGTCATAGCCTTCGAGAATGTTGAGGGTCATCAGTTCGGTTGGTCCCTGGCTCGCCGAGGGGTTCTTGTAGATCTGATAGCCGCGATAGTTGATCGAAACCGGGGTCTCGACTTCCGCAGTGTATTCGGCAAAGTCCTCGTAGCGGAACAGGCCGCCATTGGCCTCGGAGAAAGAGGCTAACTCCTTGGCGATGTCGCCCTTGTAGAATCGGTCGCGGGCGGCTTTCAGCGCTTCGTGCCGGCCTTTGGACTGATTCGCTTTTTCGGCTTCGACAAGTCTCTTCAGAGTGCGCGCCAAATCTGGATTCTTGAGGATCTCGCCGGCCTTGGGCGGATGACCGTCCGGCAGATAAATTTTGACCGTGGTTGGATACTTGAGAATTTTCTTCGACTCGGCGATGTAAGATGCGCTGTATTCGCTTAACGGGAAGCCATTTTCGGCCAGATCGATTGCGGGCTGGAGAACTTGCGCGAAGCTCATCGTGCCCCAGCGGTCGAGCAGCGTGTACCACGCGTCCACTACACCGGGGAGCCCGCCTGCGAGCAAGCCGTCGCTCTCAGGAATTTTCCCTGCGTTGTTATTCTCGTACCACTCGATCGTCGCGAGCTTCGGAGCGCGAGGCTCGGCGTTAACGGAATAGACTTTCTTGCCGTGGGCGTCGTAGACGAGAATGACGGCGTCACTACCCATGCCGTTGAGCGAGAAGTCCGTGACAGCAAGAGCGGCCTGGCCACCGACGGCGGCGTCGAAGGCGTTGCCGCCCAGGGCGAGAATTTGGCGGGCGGCTTCGGTGGCCTCGGCTTTCATGGATGCGACGGCGGCATGCCGTCCGCGAATCACCGGACGCATGGTCTGCGCGGAAGCATCGCTTTGCGCGCGGAATTGGGGGACGATCGCGAGGAATAGAAGAACGCCTAGGAATGTGCTTACTCGGGATGATTTTCGTGACATTAGTTTGTGCGACCTCATTTGGCGTTTCGTTTCGTGGAATCCCACCTTTCGCAAAGAACGCGAAAGATGGGGCACCCGACTTTTCATAAGATCAGGATTCAACTCAAAAACCTGTACGGGCGGGGGTGTCCGCCCTACACCAACCGCCCGCACGAGCCTAACAACATTTTGGGCGGCGAGTTTTTGCCTCTTCGAATTCTTGGCGGAAGGCGGCGTAGGATGCGGGTGATGCCGCCAGCTGCTTCCGGTAGAGAAAACGATCATAGGCGGCTTCGTCGAAGATTTCGCGAAGGATCGCTCGCAGCGTTCGGACTACCTTCACGATGCGGGTCATCCTCTCTCCTCCGCGAGGCGAGTCATCACAAACGGTGTTTCCTTCAAGCGCGTTTCTTCCCTGCCGCTGAGAACTCCGAGCCATTGCCGCACGGACTCGATCAGCACTAGCGTGACCATAACGACCAGAACGGCTGTAACTGCGGCGTCCAGACGATTGTTGAAGATCAGGCGCGCAGTTGCCGCAGTCGTTGGACCTGCTGCCAGAACTTCGGCCTGCGCCAGGAATCCAACACGCGGATTTGGATCGAGAATCTTGTGCCACGACGCGGTGAATGTAACTGCGACCAGCCAGGAGAGAGGCACGAGTGTAACCCCGGCGTACCGTGCCCGGTGCATCTTGATGATGATCGTCGTGGCTACGCAGAGAGCTACGGTGGCGAGCAACTGATTGGCGATACCGAAGAGTGGCCAGAGAGAATTGATGCCGCCGAGTGGATCCTTTACACCTTGCCACAGGAAGTATCCCCAAGCGGCGACGATTAGACCGCTGGTGGCCAGAATCGAGGGATACCAACTGGTCCGACCCAGAGGTTTGTAGAGGTGGCCCAGCGCATCTTGAATCATGAAGCGGGCGACGCGGGTGCCGGCGTCGAGGATGGTCAAGATGAAGAGGGCCTCGAACATCACGGCAAAGTGATACCAGAGTGCCATCACAGTCGCCCCGCCCAGGCTCTGCGAGAAGATGTGCGCCATGCCTACGGCGAATGCGGGTGCGCCACCGGTACGGTTGAATAGAGTTTGTTCGCCAACGGCGTGGGCCAACGCCTGCATGTCTGCTGCGCTGACGGGAAATCCCCAAGAAGAGATTGTTGCCGTGGCGGCGGTGGCTGTTTGTCCGACTATACCAGCGGGGCTGTTAATCGCAAAGTAAATGCCGGGCTGAAGTACGCACGCTGCAATGATCGCCATCACGGCTACGGCAGACTCGGCCATCATGGCACCGTAGCCGACCATGCGGGCTTCGGTCTCACGGGCGATTAATTTGGGCGTGGTTCCGCTGGAGATCAGGGCGTGAAACCCGCTGATCGCGCCGCAGGCGATGGTAATGAAGGCAAAGGGAAAGATTTTTCCCGCGAAGACAGGTCCGGTCCCGTCCACAAAACGAGTCAGCGACGGCATGTGCAGCGTCGGATGCAACACGACGATGCCGATGCCTAGAAGCGCGATCGTCCCCAGCTTCACGAACGTGCTGAGATAATCTCGCGGGGCTAGCAACAGCCACACTGGAAGGGCCGAGGCCGCAAACCCATATACGATGATCAGTTTTGCGAGGGTGGTCCCTTGCAGAGTAAACGCCTGCGCCATGCTGGGATTCAGCGAGGCCCAGCGTCCGCCCCAAATCGCCAGGAGCACGAGGACAAAACCCAACACCGAGACCTCGAGCACCTTACCGGGCCGGATGCGGCGAAGGTAAAGGCCCATCATTAGTGCGATCGGGATCGTCATCGCGATGGTGAACGTGCCCCAGGGACTGTCCTTCAGCGCATTGACCACGATGAGCGCGGCCACGCCGAGCAGGATGACGAGAATCGCGATGACCGCCGTGTACGCGACAAAACCACCAACGCGTCCGATTTCTTCTTTGGCCATTTCGGTCAGCGACTTGCCGTCGCGGCGCACAGAGAAAAGAAGGATCACGAAGTCCTGAACACCTCCAGCGAAGACGGCGCCGGCCAGCACCCACAGGGTCCCAGGAAGATAGCCAAACTGCGCGGCCAGAACCGGCCCAACCAGGGGACCCGGCCCTGCGATGGCAGCGAAGTGGTGCCCGAAGACAACCCACTTGTTGGTGACCAGAAAATCGCGCCCGTTTTCCAGACGCTCGGCTGGAGTGGCGCGGAGGGCGTCGAGCGCAAGAATTTTCGCCGCAATGAACTTGCTATAGAAACGGTATCCGAGGGCGTAGCAACATGTGGCAGCCACGACCAACCACAGCGCGTTAATCGGTTCGCCGCGGTGAACGGCGATAACGGCGACCGCCGCGACACCGAGCAATCCCACCATGAGCCACACAAAGATCGACACAGTTCTGTTCATGTCCGTCGAGCATTGTGTCGAATCCTGCGCAGAAGCGCAATGCCCATGTCGCGCGGCCCGAATGGCTTTGCATGAACGATTTTCTGTGGGCTGTTGGGCTTTGGCGGTGGTCAATTTAATGTTAATCTATCTCTTCCGACCGATGTTCACCCTTGCGTTTTTGGGCCATTTCGTCGCCCCTGCACCCGGGGTGCATCTGGAGGACTTTATCCCGAAGTCATACTCAACGAGGAGCAAACGATGAAGATCGGCATGTTAACCGGCGGGGGCGATTGCCCGGGATTGAACGCGGTCATCCGCGCCGTGGTGCGGAAGGGCGTGTTTCACTATCACGACGAATTCGAGGGTTTCCTGGAAGGCTGGCGCGGCTTGGTCGAAGACAAGAGCATGGTGCTGGATCTGGATGCAGTGGGCGGCATTCTGCCTCGCGGCGGAACCATTCTGCGGACTTCGCGCACCAATCCGTCGAAGCGTCCCGACGGCATTGAGCGATGTGCGGCCACGATTGAGAAGCACAAGATCGATGCACTGGTTGCCATCGGCGGCGACGACACGTTGTCGGTGGCCCAGAAGCTCCACGAACATGGGGTCAAAGTGATCGGAGTGCCCAAAACGATCGACAATGATCTGGGGGGGACGGACTATACTTTTGGATTCGATACCGCGTGCAACATCGTGTGCGAAGCGATTGATCGCATCCACACGACGGCCGAGGCACACAACCGCGTGATGGTCGTGGAGGTTATGGGGCGGGATGCGGGCTGGATTGCCCTGTACAGCGGCGTCGCAGGCGGAGCGGACGTGATTCTGATTCCCGAGCGGCCCTTCGACGTCGACAAGGTCGCCGAATCGATTCGTCAGCGCCACGAGCGTGGACGTTACTTCTCCATTGTTGTTGTGGCCGAGGGCGCAAAGTTTTCGTCGGATGCCGGGTCGGGGGCTCCCATTCTGCAGGACATGGGCAAGGACGAATTTGGTCACGCCAAATTGGGTGGCATCGCCAATATTCTGGCGCGCGAGATCGAGAAGCGTACAGGATTCGAGACGCGGGCGGTAGTGCTGGGACACATTCAGCGCGGCGGCTCGCCGAGCGCGTTTGACCGTGTGCTGGCGACACGGTACGGCCTGGGTGCGATCGATATGGTCCATCGCGGCGAGTTTGGCTGCATGGCGGCGCTGCGGTCGAATAAGATCGTGTCGATTCCGCTGAAGGAAGCCATCGCGAAGAACCGGGTGGTCGACAATGAAATGATTCAGATCGTCGACGGCCTGTTCGAGGAAACCGGCGTGAAGGAAGCGGCGGGCCCGTAGATCGCAGGATTTCGGGCCTCCGCTGCGGTTTCCGAGCGGAGGCCTTGCTTCGTCGACTCGCGGCTGGCGTACACTACCACCGGGCCAACGCACACCACG
Organism: uncultured Acidobacteriaceae bacterium; assembly: GCA_963752175.1. Lineage (GTDB taxonomy): Bacteria > Acidobacteriota > Terriglobia > Terriglobales > Acidobacteriaceae > Sulfotelmatobacter. Next base: position 109,265 of record CAVVXZ010000017.1, on the reverse strand, counting down.
ATGGAAAACCTCTATGCCCGGCTGGCTCCTTCACTGCTTGTCATCATCGAATTAATTCTGGTGATTGCTTCTAGTGCGCTCACCTTCTGGTCAGCGCGACGAGCGCAAAAACAGGCCCGCCCCTCAACACTTCAATCCTTCAAATGTGCCTTCGGCCGCCTGGCGCAGAGGCGAGGGCTTGCTGTATTTGTGGTGGGGGCCGGGGTGGTTGTGATTCGGGCTGCGCTCATCCCGGTGCTTGGCATTCCGCATCCGCGCTGGAACGATGAGTTCAGCTATCTGCTTGCGGCAGATACGTTCGCCCACGGAAGAATCACGAACCCCACTCATCCCATGTGGGTTCACTTCGAGAGTTTCCACATCATCGAACATCCCACGTACATGTCGATGTACCCCCCGGCAGAGGGCCTGGTGCTGGCAGCGGGGCAACTGCTCGGGCATCCGTGGATCGGACAACTGCTTGTGACTGCGGTCATGTGCTCCTCGCTGTGCTGGATGCTGCAGGGATGGTTGCCTCCGCAGTGGGCTTTGTTCGGCGCGATTCTGGCCGCTTTGCGGCTGGGCATTCTCAGCTATTGGATGAACAGCTACTGGTGCGCTTCGGTAGCAGCCCTAGCCGGAGCGCTCGTGCTGGGCGCGTGGCCGCGACTGCGGAGGAGAATGTCGCTGGGCTCCGGCTTGCTTATGGCTATGGGTTTGGCAATCCTGGCAAATAGCCGACCGTATGAAGGACTTGTTTTTGCGGTTCCGATTGCGGCGACAATGCTTGCCTGGCTGGTAGGACCGAATCATCCGAAGTTTCAAGTGAGTCTGCTGCGCCTGGTTTTGCCGATCCTGGTGGCGCTGCTGGTTGCTGCCGTGGGAACGGGTTATTACTACTACCGGGTCACGGAAAACCCGGTCCGCATGGCATATCAGGTAAACCGCGCGACATACGCGACTGCACCCTACTTCTTGTGGCAGACGCCGCGGCCAGAGCCTACGTATCATCACGAGGTCTTCCGCTCGTTCTATCGCTGGGAACTTGGCCGCTTCGAAGAGAGTCGCACGCTGAGCGGATTTCTCAAGAGCAGCGCGGTGAAGGTGGAACAGTGGTGGCAACTCTATGTTGGTCCCGCGTTGACTCTGCCCTTGCTAGCGCTGCCGTGGGGGATCCGCGACCGCAAGCTGCGATTGCCGGTGCTGATACTCGCATGCATGGCTCTGGGATTTGCCGTACAGACCTGGACGTTGCCTCACTATTTTGCGCCTGCGACTGCACTCTTGTTCCTGGTGACTACACAATGCATGCGGCATCTTCGTCTCTGGCGCTGGCGGGAGGACCGGCTGGGAGCGTCTCTGGTGACGATGATTCCCATAGTGGCTTGCGCGCTGATCATGTTGCGCGTCTCGGCCGTCGTCGCGCACGCCCCCATCGAGCCAGCATGGCCACGCGGCAATCTGCAGCGGCTAAGGGTCCAGCATCAACTCGACCAGATAGCGGGCGAGCAACTCGTGATCGTGGATTACGGGCCGCATCATGACGTCGATTGGGAGTGGGTGTGGAATGGCGCCGACATCGATGGCTCCAAGGTGGTATGGGCCCGCGATATGGGTACGCCGGCAAACAAGGAATTGGTGGACTATTTCAAGAATCGCCGAGTGTGGCAGCTGAACGGTGACGATCCCAGACCAGAACTGAAAGCTTACGAATTGAAATAAGGACAGCACGGGCTTGTGTTGCCTGCACGCCACGCCGGGCTTGATACACTTCCACAGCGCAGTCGTTTCGATTCCCGTGACATCGCCAAAGATAAAACATATTCCCGTCTTGTTCGTGCTGAGTTTGTTCGTCGGTGCGACGGCGTGGCTCTACATGCACCAGATTCTGGCGCCATGGGCGGATGCGAAAGACCTGCAAAAGGGCGGGCTCAAGGCGCAGATGGGCGATTTGTATCCGCGATGGGTGGGCGCCCGAGAGCTTCTTCTCAACGGACACAACCCGTACAGCGCCGAGGTAAGTCATGAGATTCAGATGGCCTACTACGGGCACATCGTCCCAGCAGACGAAGCGGCGCGACGCGTGGTCGATGAACAGCGATTCGTTTATCCGGTCTATGTTGTGTTTCTGATGGCGCCCACGATTTACACGGACTTCGCCAAAGTTCAGTTCTGGGCTCCGTTCGTGCTGGGCACATTCGCAGGCTTGAGCGTTGTGTTCAGCGCGGGCCTGCTGGACTGGCAAATACCGTGGACGACTGCGGTCGCGCTCATCGTGTTGGTCGTCAGCAGTCCGCAGATTGTGCAGGGAATGCGCCACCAGCAATTGGCGCTGTTAGTTGGGTGCCTGCTCATGGCAGGAGCGTGGCTAGTGCACAAGGGACACCTTGCGGGCGCTGGCGTGGTGCTCGCTTTCTCGACGATTAAGCCACAGATGGCGCTCTTGCCGCTGGTCTGGTTTGTTTTCTGGGGGGCCGGGGAATGGCGCGCCAGATGGCGCCTGGGGCTGGGCTTTGGCGGGACGCTCTCGCTGTTATTCGGGGCCGGTGAACTGCTGGTTCCAGGATGGCTGGGAGATTTCGTCGCCGCGATGGCCGCTTACCGCAGATATTTTCCTACAACTTCCCTGCCCCGGTTGCTTCTCGGTGACACGCTCGGAATCGCCGTGTCGTTTGTGATTGTCGCATGGCTTCTGATCTTCGGGTGGAAGCACCGAAAAACTGGCGGAGATTCGCCGAGGCTGGTTGCTGTATTCGCAGCATTTCTTATGGGAACGGTGCTGGCCTTCCCGCTGTTCACGCCTTTCAATCAAGTACTGCTGATACTGCCCGCAATGCTGGTGATACGCGAATGGGCAGGAATCGGCCGCCTCGGCCGGATTATCTTCATCTTGGTAGTGTTCTGGCCCTGGATTACTTCGACGGCATTGCTGGCGTTGCGTCCCCCGCTAGGTCCAGTTAGTCAACTTGCGCTGCTTCCGGCGCTTGCGGCTTCTGCCATGCCACTGCTTTTGCCGCTGCTGCTCTGGAGCAGACGGAACTCGGTCCAGGGTGCGGCATCATGGGAAACAGTTGCTGATTGAGAACATGAGATGTTGAAGGACGATCGCACAGGCGCGGCAAGCGAGCTTGCGCAGACTGGCGCGTGGCTGACGGCCAGGCGATTACGCGCGCACGGCACGATTCTCGCCGTGTGCCTGTGGTCGTTCTACGTTTGGAACGTAGCGACCCCTACCCTGCGCGACCGGAACGGGAACCTCAAGGGGACGGACTTTCTGCATCTTTACACACTGGGCTCGATCGCAGCGGCTCATCGCGGGCCGGATTTGTATGACATGAATGCTCAGGCCGAGCTGGCGGCGCAACGCGTTCCAGAGGCCGCGGGTATCCGGTATTTGCCGTTATATCCCCCGCAGGTTTCCGTCTTCCTCGCGCCCCTGGCTTATCTCTCTTACGCCTGGGCGCTTCTTGTGTGGTGGTGCGGCAGCGCGGCGGTCTACGGCATTTGTTGTTATTGCATCTGGCGGGCATGTCCGAACCTGGGTAGCTACGGCGGGACTGTCGCATTGCTCGCCGTGGCATATCCTGCTTTCTTTCATCTCATCGCCTGGGGTCAGACATCTGCGGGGGCGCTCGCCTGCTTCACCTCGACGTACTTCTTGCTGCGCGACCGGCGGCCGTTTCTTGCGGGGATGGTTCTGGGCTGCTTGATCTTCAAGCCTCAGTTGGGGCTGGCCGCAGCCGTCTTGTTCGTATCGATCGGAGCCTGGAGGACGGTGTTCGGGGCAGTTGTTTCGGCGGCGGGACAACTCTCGGTGGGCGTACTCTACTACGGAATTGGGCCTCTACAACGGTGGATACGCATACTTCGGAATATAGGCGACTTTTGGCCTCTGCTCGAACCCAAGCTCTACCAGACGCACTCTTTACGAACCCTTTGGACGATGCTTGTGCCTTGGCCTGGACTTTCCTTCGGCCTTTATGTTGTCAGCGCGGCAGCTGTGCTCGGGCTGACGGTCGCATGCTGGAGGCGCCGCGAAGATGTGTTGCTGCCTCTACGGTATTCTGCCCTGCCCTTCGCAAGTGTGCTCGTTGCGCCCCATCTCACAGTTTACGATCTGGTGATTCTGGCACCTGCATTCATCTTGCTTGCGGACTGGCTGGTGGATCAGCAGCGCACGCTCTCGACCCGGTGGTTGGAAACTCTGCTTTACCTGGTGTACATGCTTCCGCTGCTGGGGCCGTTCACTCGATCGACACACGTTCAACTGTCGGTGATTGCGATGGTGGGTACCGTGTATTTGATCTGGAGCGTCTCACGTGCAAGCCCTGCGCCGGTTCATGCGAACGGAGAAGTGAGCGTTAGAATTTCCTAGCGGCCGAGGATACCGATACTATCGCTGCTTTCCGAACAGAAACGCCAATGCCTCCGGAAAACGGCGGGCCCATGCCGATTCGTGGTGCGAAGCACCTTCGTCAATGACGAGTTTCAGGCGTGAGTCATCCAATCCAGCGCGACGCAGGATCGCAGCAAGTTCGCGAATATCGTCCACCATGCTCTGATCCTTGTCTTTCCGTCCCGCTTCGGCTGTTCCGGTTGCGAGGAAGACTCGCTCTGGCCAGCGTCTGACCCCACGACTCTGCCGGATCAATTGACGGTTCGAGGCCCAGAGCGAGGGACTCTCCAGCAGCAACCGGCCAATCACTTCGGGACGCACGGCCACCGTGTAAAGCGAGATCAGAGCACCCAGCGATGAGCCGCCCAGTCCCGTATTCTCGGGCCCGGTGGCCACGCGGTAGTTGCGGGCCATGAATGGAAACACTTCTTTGAACAGAAATGCGGGATAGCGCGTTCCGTGCGCCCGCATCATCATCGGATGGAATGCACGGTGCGGCATGTATTCGCGGATGCGCGCCCGAGCTGCATTATCGATGCCCACGATAATCATCGGGGGAACAACTCCTTCGCGGATTAGGCGGTCTCCGGTTTCGTCGACCTGCCATTCGATGCCATTGAAAGAGGTCGCCCCTTCGAACAGGTTCTGTCCATCGTTCAGGTATAGGACGGGATAGTGCTGTGCGGCGTTGACTGCATCGTCGTATCCCGGAGGCAGCCACACGCGCAGGAATCGGGAGTTGCGGAAAATTCGGCTACGGAATTCATGCAGGCGCAAATCTCCCGTGGCGGATTGCGCGTGGATTACGCCGGCAGCGGGACCGGGGGTATAGCTTTCTGTCTGCTGGATTTCTTCCATCGGGAGCAGCGCACTACCAGAATACAACGAAGGCCCCGATTTACGCTCTCGCAGTTCTGACTTTCAGCGCGACGGAGAGGAGGCTGATCAGGGAAATCAACGATAGCGAGATCAGGCACAAAACGCACCAGGTCATGAGTTCGTAGGCTTCGATGTAAGTGAGGTAAAGGGCAAAGGCGAGGCCAGCAATCGCCGCTCCCAGCAGGCGGTTTGGCGTGTCGGCGCGCGACTTCCAGAATGAGGCTAGGACGAAGAGAGCGGCATACCCGACGACGCCAATCCCGGCCACGGGGATTCCCTGGATGGTCGAATACTCGCTGCGGTTCACGATATCGCAACTGAACTTCTGGCTGAAATCGCAGAACTCAGTAGCTGATTTTGCGTAGTGGCGCTGGAGCGATACGGCAGAAACGATGACGCCCGCCAGCGACAGGAGCGTGATAAGCGCGAAGAGAGTTCGGTTGCAGGACGCAGGGTCCGTCACGGCAGGGTGCACCCGGTCTTGTCGCTCAAAGCTTCCATCGAGAGGACGCCTTCTTTCGGGGATTCGTCGCCGAACTGCCAGGCGGGAAACAACTTCACTCCCGCGATCTTGCAGACCGGCGCCTCTTCCTGCGAACCTTTGATCGCGCACTCCTGGTAAGGCACGAAGTGAAAAGCCTCGCCGAACATTTCCTTCTGCTCGATGCAGTGCGGGCACCAGTAGAGGCCGTACATCCTGGCTTGCTTGGTCGCCAGACACTTCGCGAAATTGTCGTACTTGTGATTCTTGTAGTAACGGCCTGCGATGAAAGCGGCGGCCAGCAGGATCACGACTACGCCATAGGTGACCATTTTCTTCGTCTTGCCATCGCTCGCGCTGCGCTCGCGCTCGAGTTGCCGCTTCCGTCGTTCTTCAGACATGACTCATCCTTATATCACGGGAAGCGATGATGATCAGGCCACGACGTTGAGCGCCCCGGGAAGCACGTCTAGCTCCTCGCAATGCAGAGTCAGTACTTCTCCATCGACCATGACATCGACGGGCGCATCCAGGTTGAACTCGATACGCCGCGTGCCCGTGCGCTCGGCCAATGGATGCTCGATATGAGTGCCGTCGTAAAGGCCGGGCAGATTGCGGATCAGGCCCAGGCGACCAATCGGCCCCCACCGGACATACTCCACTAAACCATCGTTGATTTCGGCACCGGGAGCGATCATCATGGTACCCCCTGTGAACTTGCTGTTGTTAAAAGTCAGGAAAAGACAGCGCCGGTCGTCAAAGGCTTCCGCCCCTTCGACGCGAACCGGGAAGGGGCGTCGGTTGAAACGCGCAAGGGTTAGCAAAATGGAGGCTTGGTAACCCAACTCTCCCCAGTTGCTGAATCGTCGAGCACGCAAGGTGGCCACATCTGCAGAAAATCCCATGCTCAACAAATTGATGTAATGAACTACTCCGGCACGGTGACGCAGGCGCATCACGTCACAAGACCGGCTCCGGTGCGCAAGTAGCGATTCGATCGCGTACTCGACGCCCTGATGACTGAAGTCGCGCAAGAAAGAATTGCCTGTGCCTAGCGGTAAGAACCCGAGGGTCGGCCGCTCCCCTGCAAGGGCCTGCGGGTAGAGGCCGTTCACGATTTCAAAGGAAGTGCCGTCGCCCCCGACGGCGATGAAGTTCCTGACGCCACGCCAATAGGCCTCCCGGGCAATCTCTGTCGCCTCGCCCGGAGCACGGGTAGCCGTTACCTTAACTTCGATACCGTTCGCCTGCAAACGGTCGAGGGCAGGGCCGAGCAGTTTGCGACTGCGCCCGCCTCCCGCCGCCGGATTCACAATCGCGAGGTAGTTATGCCCCAAGGTTTCAGTTTCCCGTTCACAGCAATGGAATGATCTGCTCTGAAAGAATTTTCCACGACAAATGCCACCTCAGCAGCGGGTCACAATCCCACAATTGCTTCCCGGCTGACGGACTTGCCAATCTCCTCGGCCAGCATTTGTCGCTTGATTTTCATCGAGGCCGTGCGGGGAAAATCCTTCTCCCAGATCAGATATCCGCCAACCCGCTTGAAGTCAGGCAGGCGGCGGTTCCGAGCGGAGATGTCATCCAGCAACTTGGCGTCGATGTTCTGATTCTGCTCGAACCGGACTACTAGGACCAGACTTTCACGTCCGAGTTCTTTTTTCCGCCAGACGTAGTTCGCAGCGAAGACCGCATAGTCCTTCACCGGCAGGCCGTCGAAAACGGTTTCAATGTCCTCAGGATAGATGTTCTTACCGCCCTCGGTCACGATCATATTTTTCTTGCGGCCGAACAGTTGCAGATGGCCGCCGCTCTCAAAACGGCCCAGATCACCCGTCAGGAGCCAGCCGTCGACGATCGTTTCCAAAGTCAGTTCGGGATCATCGAGATAGTGCGACATGACGGTCTTGCTACGAACCGCCACTTCCCCCACGCCATCGGCATCCGGATTCAGAATACGCAGTTCCACTCCCGGCAGCGGCTTGCCGACTGTATCCGCACGGAACGGTTTGAGATCGTTGAGTGTAAGCGCGGTGCCGGCCTCGGTGAGTCCGTAGCCGTTCACCACCGGAATGCCGAGATCGTAGAAGAACTGCATGGTCGAGGGCTCCATGAATGCGCCACCGGTGATGAGCGCAAGCACTTCGCCACCAAATCCGCGATGAACGTTCGGCAGCAGCATGCGGCTGAGTTTCACGTTCGGACGGCGGCGCGTCAGCAGGCGGTTGGTGGCGATCATGGCATTCAGGAATGCACGCTTCCACGATGGGAGTTCGTCGAACTTGGCCCGCAGGCCGCGCTCCAGGTTTTTCACAATCATCGGGACCAGAGACACATAGGTAATGCGGTAACGGACAAACGCATCGCGCACGAACTCGGGACGCAGCGTGCGCAGATGGACCACACAGGCTCCGCACACGAAGGGACCGATGAAGCCCACCATGAAATCGATCGCGTGATTCGTAGGCAAAATGCTCAAGTAGCGCACACCCGGCCAGAAGGGATACCAGGCTGTGAGCGCGCGGCACTGTTCCAAATAGTTTTCGTGGGTGAGAACACATCCCTTGGGGCGGCCTCCCGTACCCGAGGAATAAACGATGCAGGCGACGTCGTCCTTCTGCCGCATGACGAAGTCGGGAGCGCCTTTGCGCTTGAAGTCTTCCCAGCGGAATGCGCCCGCTAACTCCACGCCCAGAGGGGCTTCGGTCACGAGGACGATCTTGGTCGCAATCTTCTGGAAGTCGGGGGACTCCATGATCGCGCGCCACAAGTGGTACTCGACGATGAGCACCTTGGCCTTGGAGTGGGCCAGCAACTGCAGGTGCTCCGCCGCGGACAGCTTGTAATCCAGCGGGACCAGCACGCCGCCGCAATAAAAGATGGCGTAGGCCGAGATCAGCCACTTCGACTGATTCGTCATGATTATCGCGGCGCGATCGCCGGCATCGTAATCGGCATCCTCGAGAGCGCGGGCCAGGGGCAGAGCAATCTCTTTGAAATCGGAATACGTGAGCCGGACTTTCTCGCGATCACGCTCCGCTTCGATCAGGCATACTTCGGAGGAAAAGCGGTCGAGCGCATCGCGCAGCGCAGCGCCCAGACAGGTGTATTGGCGGAGATCGAGCATTAACCTTTTATTTCACCACAGAGGCGGGACGAATGGAGAAAAGCTTAGTTATCAATTCATTACCTGTCGAATCTCGATTTCGACTTCAAGGCTCTAGAGCCGCGCCTGGATCTTGCCCGCGAGCGTGCGGAAGTCGGTCACGCCTTGCAGTTCGTAATCCGGGAGTTCGACGTGAAAGTGGTTCTCCAGGCGCGTCAGCAGATCGAGCGTCTGCAGGCTGTCGATGCCGAGCGCCTTGAAGAAATCGACGTCGGGTGAGAGTTTCTCGCGTGGCACCTTGAAATGGGCCGCGGCCAGGTTAAGGATTTCGTCGAGGGTCTGATCGGCTGTTTGCATATAAGTTACTCTAACCTGTTTTGCGATTCCTGACAGCGCTCGGTCCTCACGGCAAATAGGGCTGTGCGTCTGTGCTCTCTACGAATCTCTTCAATCCGGCTTGCACGGCTGGCCGCGAAAACAGATCGCAAAACATATCAATCTCCTTGCGCAATTCGTCATGCGGAACCGGCTTGATGAATTGTTTGGCCGCGACCGCCGTTTGTCGGTCGAATTTTCCCAACTGCGCGGCGGTCGCGCGGGCTGCACGCAGCGCCTCGCCTTCCGAAACGACCTGGCTGACCAGACCGATCTGCTGGGCTTTGGTCGCGTTGAAACTGCGACCGGTCAAGAGCAGGTCGCGCACCACTGCGTTCCCCAAATCTCTTTTCAGGCGCGGGATTCCGCCGAATCCGGGGATGAGTCCCAACCTCAGTTCCGGAAAACAAAAGCGCGCCATTTTGTCGGCGATGATCAAATCGCAGACTAATGCGAGCTCAAACCCTCCGCCAAACGTCACCCCGTGAACCGCGGCAATCGTGGTCATTGGAGCCGCATCTATCCGGTTCAGCACCCGGTGGATGCGCTCCAGAAAATCGCGCACGCCGTGGGCGGCTTCTGCCTTCTCCATGGCTTGGGAACGCTCGTAAAGTTCGCGCAGATCGGCGCCAGCGCAAAATCCGCACTTCAACACGCTGTAAATAATCAGGGCATGCGCGTCTTTCTCCAAGTCATCAAGAGCAGACTCAAATTGTTCCAGTTCATCGAGCGACAGGGAGCCCAATTCGTTGCAGGGATCGCGGTGGAGGGCCAGTTCGATGACTCCACTCTGCACCTGCCACGACAGCGCTTGCCCGTTGAATTGCTGTTTGCCCAAGGCCCTCCCTCTCTACGATGAACTCTAGACGGCTTGCTTCACGTGATACATCTCTTCGATTTCACTTTTCATCCGCGACGCAATCAAATCTCGTTTGAGCTTACCGTTGGCGGTGAGCATCCCGTTCTCAATTGAAAATGGTTCCAGACGCAGGCAAAACGCGCGAAGTTGCTTGTAGTGCGGAAGGCTGGGATTGATGGCATCGAGCGCGGACTGCACCTGCTCCGCGGTCACGTTGCCAGTGACAATTACAGAAAGAAATCCCCGGCCATTGCCAACCACCACGACTTGCAGCGCACCTGGCAACTGATGGGCGATCTCCTCTTCGATTGGTTCAGGCGCAATCTTATGGCCGGAGCCGAGGACGATGAGATTCTTAATTCGCCCCACGATGCGCCAGTTCCCTGCAGCGTCCGTCTCGCCTTGGTCGCCGGTGTGGAACCATCCGTCGCGTAGTACTTCGGCCGTTTGCTGCGGACGGTTCCAGTAGCAAGGAAAGACATTCGGTCCGCGCACGACGATCTCATCGTTGTCACTGAGTTTCATCTCCAGGCCAGTAATCGCGGGCCCGACACGCCCGGGAACCACGTGGTTCGGATCGTCCATGGTACAGATCCCGGTCGTCTCTGTTAGTCCGTAGACCTGTAGGACGGGGATGCGGAGCATGCTGAAATAGTCCTGGGTTTCAGGAGTGAGGGGAGCCGAACCACAGATTAGGGCTTTCAGATTCGAGCCCGCCATTTTCTTGCGGATTGCCGGGAACACAATGGCATTGGCCAGGCCTAACCAGATCGCATCGGCTGTTTGCGAAGCTTGCTCCTTCTTTCGGGCCTGCGCGGACTTGGCGCGAGAGTAGATCGTATGCACGATGCCGCCCTTTTGGGCGATCTGTTCGTCGACCCCACGGCGCATGCGCTCGAGCAATTGCGGCACATTCAGGAAATAGTCCGGCGACACTGCCTGCATGTCGCTTGGGGTCTTCGTCAAATCGGTGTTCAGCGTCACCAGGCTTCCGCGCAGCAGAAAAGTGAGCACGGCGATCCAGGATGCGCAAAAACTAAACGGCAGGTAATGAAAAATTCGGTCCTGCCCTGATCGTCCGCCCATCAGCAAGTCCAGTCGCGCTGAAGTGCAACGCAGCATGAACCCGACGTTTGCGGCCGTCAGCACTACTCCCTTGGCCTCGCCCGATGTGCCCGACGTGTAGATGATTGTGACAGGATCTTCATCGCCAACCTGCGGACGATCGAGCGAGACTGCCTCGATACCTGAAAAGATCTCATCGAACAGGAAATGCGGCGGCGCTCCAGGGTCGCCAGCCCAGTTCTGCACGATGCCGTCGCGCAGAGTCGCGTCTCCGCAGCACACAAGAGACGGCGTGCTGTCTTTCATCATAGCGACTAACTCCGCCGGAGCCTGCCGGAAGTAGAGCGGAACCACAATCAACCCCTCGGCCATGGCTGCGAAATCGACTGCCATCCAGCGGATGCTGTTCGCAGCCAGCAAACCGCACCGGTCACCTTTCTTCAGCCCCTTGGCAGCTAAGAAAGTTCGCGCCTTGCGGACCAGTTCGAGGAATTCGGCACCGGTCACACTCGTAACCTCGCCGTCGCGGATTTCCTGGAGTACCCGGGTGTCCGTCGCGGCCTTTAGTTGCGAAAATATTTCCCCGACAAATGGCATGGTTGTTCGTACCGGAGAATCGGCGAATTCAGCTGTAGGCCGCCACCAACTGGCGAAGCGAAGCGTTCATGGGTGGAAGATAATCTTCCCAACCCCACTCGCCGGTGCGCGTCTGGAAGTCGGGATACCGCCGCTGAACTTCTTCCTCGAAGTAAACCCCCATTCGCGCCATTACTTTCAGGTTCTTTACCACCGTGCGTGCAATGCCGTCGGCGATGCGCTCGCCCTGCGTGGCGAGTGTTTCGAGAGCCACCAGCAATTTCGATTCGAGATCCGGATCGTCGACCGTCATGAGCAACTCCGGATGGCCGCGCTCGCGCATCAGATTGCGAATGCGCTCGTCCATGGTGATTCCCGCCGAAGGAACGAGCGCAGGCATGGAGGTCACAATGCCGTGATAGCGCGATGACGCCATCATGTGGCAGGAGCGCAAAATGCTGACTAGTTCATACATGTTGTACTGGTCCGAACTCAGCACTGGCACTCCGCCGAGTTTCTCGGAGATGCGGTTGGCGGCACGCGCATCCATGCGCTCGGTCGCCGCCAGAATCACGAACACGTTGCGCTCTTTGCGGAAGGCACCCACGGCCTTGGCAATGGAACTCAGGTAGTGCTCGTAGGCACGGTCCGCGGCCGGACCTGAGTTGTGGAAGTAGGGCCCGCGATAATGGCTCTTCTTGTAGACACCGGTCAGGCTATGAATAGCTGCTTTTGCCACTGAGGCCTTCACAGGCCACTCGAATGGATTGATCGGGCATACGACAAGCACTGGCGTTTTACCGTCCCAGCCTACCTGCCGCAGAACGCTCTGGCCAGATTCGGCCGGGCGCGGCTCGAAGGTCCATGCAGTATCCGTGCCAAGTTCGGTCGGCACACCCAACTCGCGCAACACGGTGCGGGATTCTTCGTTTCGCGTGATGACGAGCGAATTCTTGCAGTAGCGGCCGCACATCTTGGCGAGCACCGGATCCATGTGGCCGGCTTCTGCGCCATACCCGACGGAAAGTTTGTTTTCCACCGCGGCGATCCCGAGAGAGCCGATCATCATCGTGGTGAGAGCGTTGGCGAACTTGCTCTTAAACATGGAGCCTTCGCACGCTACTACACCATGGTGCTTAGGAACTTCGTCAGACAGAAACGGTGGGAAAATATCAGGCAGGTGAACCTGCTTGGTCCCCTCGAAGTATCCCTTCGAGAACTCGAAGTTCTGACTCATGACGCTGAACTCGACCCGCTCCGCGCCCAGGATGTGACGGATCTGGCGCAGCATTTCGTCCACGCGCACGTCGGAACCCATGTTGCGCGTGCCGTTGTAGCCGGCAAAGAGCAGCTTCAGTTTTTCGCCCGGATGCCAGGGGTTGTGTCCGCCCAGCATCCATCGTGCTTTGGCGCGCTCGATGTTACCGCTGACCCACGCTTCCAAAACGAAATCCATCATGCAGCAGTCCCTCCTGCGGCAGCGGGCCAAGGCTTGTAGTTGTATTCGAAGTTATTCTCGCGGCTGAACTGGAGTAGCGGAAAACTGTACTGTGAAAACGGTACCGGCTTGCGCTTCAACTCGGAGGTCACGCGAGTGTTGTCGAACACCGTGTTCCAAACCAGATAGGGCATGAATACCTTCATCAGCGAAGCACCCTTGGCCATCGCTCCCTTCCGATTTGAGAGGAAGTTGACGGAGCCGGAGAACGGCTTCTCCGCAAAAGGGAGAAACACCGGACTGCGCTTCTGCTGGGCGGCGGCCAGTGCGGTCGTCAACTCGCGGAAAGTCTGCGATCCCGTGCCTGACGAAAGATGGTAGGTGTCGTATTGCGGCTGATCCTTCTGGTGCAGGGTCGCAATTGCGTCGGCGACAAAATCAACGTTGACGATGTCGATCTTGTCCATCGGCCGAAACGGCAATGCCGGCAGACCCGCCAGAAATACAAAAGCCTTCACCATATCGAACTGAGTTGTTTCGGCGTGTCGGCTGTCTCCGAGCACGATGCTCGGGCGGAAGACAGTCTTGGGAGTATCCGGCAGCAAGACCCGCGTCATGTGCTCACAGAACTTCTTCGTGCGCGCGTAAGGATCATAGTCCGAGCGGTCCCATTCGATCGACCGATCTTCGGTGACCACTTCATTGCTGCGCTTACCAGCTACAGCAACCGTGCTAACTTCGCTGAACCGTCGCAGACCGTGGTAGTGCTCGGCCTGGCGCGCCAGGGTCAGCACCTCGAGGGTGCCCCGCAGGTTGACGTTCAGGCAACTCTTCTCTGACTTGCGATTCAGCGATGCGGCGCAGTGAATCACGGAATCCGTCGTATGCACCAGTCTGTCGTACTCGTCGCGACCGAGACCAAAACCGGGAGAGGTCAGATCTCCGCAAAAGATCCGGACTTTCGTCTGCAGATATTCGAAGAAACGGGGAAAATCCAGGTGCATCTGCAGGGCGCGCCACAGACGCAACTGCGCCTCCTGCGGATCACGCGCCCGCACCAAGACATTCAAGGAAGCGCCGTGCCCTTCCAGCAGATTGGCGGCAACATGTGCGCCGATGTATCCGGTCGACCCGGTCAGGAATATCGCCACGTGGCTCCGTCGGTCCCGGTCTTCACGGCATCTCCGTTCGCGGGCGCAAGTTGAAAAGTGCGAGGAGGCCTGGCTTCAAGAGGCCGCCCTTCAATCAAAGGATACGTCCAGCGGCGCAGGGCCGGGATGTGAATATTGATCCAGTACTCCCACCAGTCGAGGGAGCGAGTGTCATAGCCGAAAATCTCCTGCTCTTCGGGCACGAGTGCGTACGAGAGTTTCTCGATGTTTTCCGCCGCGAAATCATGCTCATTCAGCAGGATGAAGGGTTCGAACAGTTCGATGAGTTTTTCCAAACGCTCAAGGCTTCGCTCAGTTTTCACCAGCGGCGCCTTCTTCAGCGGTAACGGCGACATGACCCGCTGAATGGACTTCACAATCGCTTTCTGCGCCGGGGCAGACATGCGGTTGTAACGCGTCTTCGAAACTGGAATCGCATCAAAGCGCAAGCGCAGCCACGATTCCAACCCTTCCTGCGCCCGATAGTGCTTGCGGTGGGCCAGAGAGGTTAATTCGATCGACCGGCCCATGTCGCACGGGTTGGTCACAGAGGTTGCGAGCTGGTACATCGCGTCATGCCGGCGTTCCATGACGGCAGCGGCAATCAGAGTCATCCCGCTGCAAACGGCATCAACAGGAATGATGTCGAGGCGCTTGCTTTCGTTCGTGGGTAACTGGCGAAAATAGGTGCCAAGCAGATACGACAGAGAGGCGGAAGTATTGATGCCCTCATTCCATCCGAGGAACGGCTTGGCAACCGACGTCTCAACGATTGCGGGACGCACTATCGCGATCGGCAGTCCGGCGCCCTGTGTGGCGATCAGCGACTCTGCCAGGCTCTTGGTGAGCGTATAAGTATTCGGCCAGCCCAGTTCCTTGGCACGGCGCGTTCCGGCCTCGGTGAGATAGGTTTTCAGCCAGCGGACGCGGTTCTTGCGGATCTGGTTCTCAAGCGCCGCGCCTTGCAGATTCTTTGCCGCGTGCTCCTTGGATTGGGCCTGCATCCGCAAGCCCGAAGTGACTTCCTCGCTCCCGGCCTGCACCTCGGCCTGCTTCACGAATTCCTGGAGCGACCGCCATTCCTGTTCCGCATCGAAATCCGCCATCGCGCGTGGATTGTAGTTGGGCGTCAGCTTTTCGCTGACCCGGCCATCCTGCTCGCCCGCCACGTAGCAGGTTGAGAGATGCAGGAGCCCCGCGTGATCGGCAGATCGCACGAACTCGAGAATATTGACGGCTGCGTCTGTGTTCGTCGTCAGGGCGTCGCGCAGGTCGGGATTGAAGTCGGTCAGACCGGAGCTATTAATAATGAGATCGAGGTTCTTCTGCAAGCGCCGCGCGGTCTCGGAGTTGAGTCCGAGGCCCGGCTGCGTAACGTCGCCTTCGACGACTTCGATCTTGCCGTGCAGGAAGTTAAGGAACCGGTCACCATGACGGTCGAAGAGCGGATCGAATACCGGCGAGTCCTCCACCATCTTTTCGAAACGGCGCTCGGCCGGATTCGATTTCTGGCGGCGAATCAGAAGATAAATCTTCTTCACGTCGGGCAGATCCAGAAGCGTGTTCGCCAGCCAGACTTTGCCGATGAAGCCGGTCACACCGATCAACATTACGTGCTTGCCTGCGAATGCCCGGCGGACGGAGAATCCCGGTGCCTGCCGCTGACCCTCAAAATTCACGATGGGCCGCGTCGGCGCAAGCGGTCGGCGCTCAGCGGGAATGATCGCAGCGCGCAGCTCCTCCACTGAAATATCCAGTTGCCGCGCCAGAGTCTTCGGAGCCCTGCGGCCATCCGGGTTCTCTTCACGGATGCGAGCGAACGCTCCGCGCGGACGGATGACCGGCTTGATCAACCTGCCCGTCGCCGTGCCGTCGCGAAACTCGAGGCGGTTGGCGACGATGCGCTTGACGCCAAGATGCTGCGCCAGCGGGCGCATGACGTGTTCCAGTCCCTGGCTGACCAGCACAACCTCTGCACCGGCTTCGACCAGTTCCTGCACTTTGCGCACGCCACGTTCTTTCAGACGGGGCTTCAGTTTATATAGGAAGAACTCCTCGCCTAGCAGGTCGAGGCGGTCGCGAGTCACTCCACGCAGGACGGTATGCACAGCCCGGGTGGCGAACTTGCGGTTGGTGGAATAAAGAAACGGGCGCAGCAGGGCCATCAGGAAGATCTGCCCACGCCGCCGGAAGCGTTCGGCGAACGTCTGTGCATTCCAGGTGAAGAATGCCACAGGCTCGACCACGGTCAGGTCGAGCAGGCTGCCCTCAACCCGCCAGTAGACGGTGGGGGCCGTACTGGAATTGTGGTTTGTCGATTCCAAAATTGGTGATCGTTCCTCTATGAGGCTTCTGTTCGCTAGGGTCAGACGAAGTTTCTATTGTAAACCGCAACGGCCAACCTGGAATCAGTAACTTACTGATTCTATAAACAGCAGGAAACGCCAGAAACGCGAGATTTGCACCCGTTTTAGATAAAATTTAGATACGGCAAAAAGGGGGACGCTTGCGGGAACGCCCTTGGAGCAGGCGATGAATCTGCCTTTGAATCACTCCTTGGCTGTCGCACCCTGCTGTGCTTCCTGTTCCAAGAACTCATCCATCATACCGTCTGGTGCACCCTTGACGCCTATTTCCATGCGTTTGTCTATTTTGGCTCTAGACTTTCCGGCTCGCTTCTTTGCCCATACACGTTGTGCGAGTTCGCAACCACACGGCGGAAGGGCGGCGGGCAGGCATCCCGCCAGATTTTCCTTCTGGGCCTTGTGCCCCTTGTTGATCCCAAGACGACAGCGCGGTACTCGCACATCGACGACAGGTCGGTCGCGATGGCGCAGGATCAGTTCGGCAGGATGATCATGCAGCGCGTGCAGCGATCAACCCGACTACGTCGCGAGAGATCACTAGTAACAATCCACAGGCCGGGGACGTACAACTACTACAAGTGGAGTAGACGATGAGAAACGATACTGGCTGGTCGAAACTGACTCCGCAGCAGAAGCGGAGCCGCGTCATCATGCAACTCAACAAGATTGAGGACGAGGCGGTCTTCGACGCCCGCGAGGGCGGCCCATGCACGCCGGAGGTCGTGGCCAGGTGGTGCGCGCCAAGGCCGAAAGGATCGAGCGGCGCAACGGCCGGCCGAAGCGACGGGCGCGCAGGCTCGAGGTCCCCTTCAAGGTTGTAGCCTGAGGCTTGATGCCCCGCGGCAAGAAGATCGACCTTGAGAAGGTGATGGCCAGTCTCGACACGACCTGCCCGAAGTGCGGGCACTGCATCCCGCCCGCCGAAGTTCAGCGAATCGACTCCACCAGGGTCAAGTGCCCGGCATGCGGCGAGGCTTTCGTCCCAAGCAGGCGCTAAAAGCCGACGAGTCACGGCTTCAGTGGCCACTGCGAATCGCAGTCGCAGTTGCATATCGCCGAAAACCAATAGTGATGCTTGCCCGACTTCGTGCTAACTTAGGATCGACGCAAGAACAATTTCACAGATTGGGCGAGATAGTGTAGTTCCACTTGGGTAGGATTTGGTGGGGCATGATGCGGAGAGCTTGAAGTTGTTCCGGTGTAGGTACGGTGCCGGTCAGATAGTGCCGACGGTCGAGATGAGCACTGACCGACATGCCGGATTGAGTTCTGGTGGAACGAATGAAGTGAAGGATCTTGTGATAGCTGTCGAGGGGTTCGCCAGCCCAGTTTTTGGAGATCTGGGAAAAGAGACGATGCTCGATAGGGTTCCATTTGGAAGCACCGGTGGGGTAGTGGGCGACGGTGAGAGTGAGGCCGTGGGAATCGGCCAGTTGGGACTGGAGTTCGGTTTTCCAAGCGCGGCAACGATAACCGTTACTGCCGCCGGTATCGCTGAGTATGAGAAGTTGTCGAGAGCGAGGATAGCGAAGGGATCCCTCTTGGCGCCACCAATGAGCAATGGCGTGAGCGGCGAAGGTGGGTGTGTCATGGGAGACGCCGACCACAACAGAGCCTCGATTGGCGAGCAGATCATAAATGCCGTAAGGGATGGCGACGCCAGTGGAGTCGGAGCGGAAGTCGTGATCGTTGACCAGGCGGGGAGATAGGTCCCAGCGGGTACCAGAATTCTTGAAATGGCCGACGAGTTCGCGCTTTTTGGTATCGACGCTAATGATGGGGAGACCACGGCGCGCGAATCGGTCGCGAAGGTCACCGAGGTAGAGGAACTGATGGTTGCGGTCGGGACTGTGATCGGTGGAAAGCTGCTTGTGATTGAGGCGAAGAGAATAGCCCATCTGATGGAGCAAGCGGGCGACGGTGCTGGGGCTCACCCGGACCCCGAAGTCAGCGAGCGCCATGGCCACCTTGGTGGTGGTTCGCCGCGACCACTTCAGGCCGGTGATGGGATCCCCGGCGGTGTCGTATTCGAGTAGGAACTCGATCAGGGTGAAGATGTCGGCGTTTTTTTTTCCACGGGTTTGCGTCCGCCGCCGGCGTGGCGGGTGCGACCCGGCGTCACCTTCTGCTCGAGCAGTTGCTGGCGTCCGCGGGCGACGGTGTGTGGATCCAAGCCGAGGAATTCGGCCAACACGCGGTCGCCACCGTGCCCCAGTTTGATCGATTCCATGCCGGCGAATAGGCGCCGTTGCTGCTCGTCAAGCAAACTGTAGAACAGCACAATGGCGGCCTGGAGTTCATGGGGAGAAACCTGAAGAGCGGAGGCATCGGCGAGCAGAGGAACGGAGAGCGCAGTTTGTCGAGTGCGCATCTGACTCCGTGCCTGCCGCAGATCGAGAGCAGTATAGAGGAAGCGTCCGGCCACCTCCGAGCGGCGTAGACGTCCGGCGCGGACCAGATCGTGGAGAGGATCTTGGACCTCAGCATGGAGTGAGTCAGCGAGTTCGTCGGCGAAGCAGCCACGTGGTGACTGATGGACAAAGGACTCGATGGTGGCGACGAGCGTGCCGTGCCGGGAAAACCAGACCGCCTCATGGGACCACAGACCGTCGTTGTCGAAGCGGGCAGATTCACGGAGGGCGTAGTAGCGGCCGCGATGAGTGTAGCTGGTAAGGTAGTCGAGCGGCTTGAGCTTGCGAAAGACGGTAAGGTTAGCGGTGGTGCCGAGAACGTCTTTGAGTTCCGGCAAAGTAGCGATTTTGTGCCGCAGCAAGTGCTTGCGAAGGACTTGGGGGTCGAAGGTGAGGGTTCGCATAATGTTATAGTTCCGATTAAACTAACGGTAAACTCGGAACTATAACACAAACAACGACGCAGCCAGAGCGAGAATCTGACGGGGAGCATCTTCAATGATTATAGGGTAGACTTACACTATACTTCCGGCACCAGAGGGTGCTTGCACTCTTTCTTAATGATCTATGTACGACTACAGATGACAAGTTGTTTTTGCGTCAATCCTTAGCTACACTGGAGGACTATGGAGAAAGAAAATTGGACGACGGGTCCGAGCGCAAAAAGAATCATTGAGGGTGGGGTCGCGGATGCGCTGACGAGGAACGGGGTCTACACCGCGAGCACGTTGTCGGACGACGTGAGGTCGCGCGCTACTATCGTTTGGCCTCCTCGCTGCGAACCGGCGATCCGGGTAATCGACGCTACGAACGGGACTCTTACGCTCGACGCTTATATCAATGAGAAGAAGAGCGACCCCGCCTACGCCAGCAGTTTCATCCCGAGCACGGCGAAACCGCGAGTCCGAGTCACCGACCAACAAGCGTTGTTCGGTGCCGATGTAGGAATGGTCGCCCGCGGAGAAATTGAAATCGTGGACGACCGGGACGGCCCGCGCCGCTGAGCCGTGGGCGGGAGCTGTCAGTAGATTTATGGCCCCGACGGGTTCGTGCACGCTGACCAAGAGGGACACCGAGAGCGTGCGGAGCCGCTTCGCCGAACATCCGCGAGCGGCAAGGTGCGGGTGACGGAGTAGGATGATCGCGCTGCTAGGCGCGACGCGAGTGAGTGCACCTACACTACACGTTGTGGTTCACGCCCCAGACCTGCCAGTCGCGAGCCTGAATGCCCGCGCACTGAGCGCGGCTTAACACTTCTCCTCCGCGCAAATTCCGATTCGCGAGCGCATAATGTGCGTATGTCAGAGAAACGAACAAAAGCCGATAAAGCGCAGCGAGAAGCTGATCTACTCGATAAGAAGTCGTCCCACCGTCCACCGCAGAATCTGGGAAAAAAACCACGCGAGGACTTCAACCAAGCCGCCGTGCGGAAAGTCGAAGAGGCAGCTGAGAAGCATTAACCCCTAGCCAGTCGGCCCCATGTTTCAACACTTGGCCGAAGAATGCCTTATTCCATCGACCGTTGCGCCTCATCACTGCGGCAGCTTGAGGCCCCTTCGGCAAGCTGGGCAGGTTCGCGACATCCGACAGAGCATGCCCTGAGCGAAGTCGAGAGGATGCCGGCGCTACGGTTAAGCGCTTTCTCTTGACCTGCGGCCGACGATTAGGGCGACGGTACCACTGATGGCCAGGGTCGCACCGATCGCCAGCAGCCCACCGCGAAAGCCGCCGTTTGATGTTCGAAAGAACCCGATGATGTCCGAACCGAAGTATCCTCCCAGATTCGCCAGCGAGTTAATCATCGCGATTCCGGCAGCTGCCGGAAGGCCAGCCATGCGCGTAGTCGCCATTGCCCAGAAGGGTCCCACCATAGCCTCGGCCCCGGCCATCCCAAGTCCGACGCCAGCAATCACCAGAGCCGGAGCCTTGCCGAAGGCTGCAAATAGCAAAGCCAGTGCTGCGCAGAACGCCGGAAGCGCCGTGTGCCAACGCCGTTCTCCGGTGCGATCCGAGCCAATTCCGACCAGTACCATTGCGATGGTCGCCACCACAAACGGAAGAACGGCAACCATGCTCGTTTCAAAATTGCCCAAGCCTGACAACGATTGGATCAGACTTGGTAGCCAGAATGTAACTCCGTACATGGTGGTGGATACGCCGAAGTAAACCAGCGAAAGCATCCAAATTCTAGGGGCAATCAGCACCTGCCAGAAGCTGCCCTGTTTGAGACGCGACTCCGCCTGTTGTTCGCTGGCCAGTTTACCCAGCAGCCAGACGCGCTCCTCGCCCTTCAACCAGGTGGCCTCTTCAGGCCGGTCCGAAAGCACCCAAAGAACGATCGCCCCTAGCAGGATGGCCGGAACACCCTCTAGCAGGAACATCCATTGCCATCCCGAGAGCCCTTTGCCAGTCAGGCCAAGTAACGCACCCGAGACCGGGCTGCCCACGATGCCCGCCAGCGGGTTCGCGGTCATGAACCAGGCGACGGCGCGAGCGCGAGCGCGTGCCGGGAACCAGCGCTTCATGTAGAGGATCATGCCGGGGAAAAATCCCGCCTCGGCGGCACCCAGCAGGAATCGGAGGCCATAGAAGCTGATGGGCCCCCGGATGAAGATCATCAAGCAGGAAATCACTCCCCAGGTCGCCATCAGGCCTGCAATCCAGCGCCGGACGCCGAACTTCTCCAGAACCAGGTTGCTGGGAAGCTGAAAGAAGAAGTAGCCGGCAAAGAACATTCCTTGTGCGCGGCCGATGACCCGATCGCTCAGGCCAAGCTGGCCTCGCATCTGCAAGACGGCGAAGCTGACATTGATGCGGTCCAAGTAGGCAACGATATAAAGAAGGAAGAGAAACGGCATCAGCCGCCACATCAGTCGGGAGACTACGGCGGATTCAAGACGGTCCGGGGCGGTTTCCAAGGTGCGTGCCAGTGGTGCGAATGTTCCGTGGTGCGAGGATTCTACGCTAACCCGAGCTTTTTCCGAATCTCGGCTACGATCTGCTGCGGTGGTGATGCGATTTCGACGGCTACTGCCTCCTGAGGCTCTTCCAGATCGGCAAGCTGGCTGGCCAATATCTGTTCACCGGCGAAATGACCCTGCCGCGCGCGCAGGCGCTCGGCGATCAAGTCCGCACTTCCCTTCAGGTACACGAACCGCACCTCCGGCCCGACGGCCAGTTCCCTGCGATAGCATCGCTTGAGACACTAGCGAAACACAGACTAGTGCCTATAGACAAAGATCATCCGATACTGCACTTAAACCAACATCGAGCTCATAAGAGTTCTCGCTTGATCTCCCCGCTCATCACTGCGTGACCGACGTGCGCAAGCCTTCTGCCACTGCGCTAAACACAACACTCGGACACGATCCACAATTCGCTCACCGCCGCGTGTCGGCAAGACGTGACGGAAACCTTCCAATCACCGCGCTCGCAAGCACAGCAAAAGTCGCCGAGTTTCACCGCTTCCAGAAGCTCAGTCAGGACCTAGTCGCTCTCAACGACAGGATCTGTCGACTGCGCCCGGTGGCGCAGGAACGTGGGGGCTGGACGGAGCAGGAAAAAAAACGGCTGCTGCGATCCATCAGGAAGTGGCCCGGGAAGTAAACCAACTGCTCGGCCGTATCTTTGCACAACGCCGGAAAGACCGCCGGACCGATCTGGAAGCGGTCGAGTCGGCCTTGCGAACGGCTCTCCACCAAGCCGGCGCCGCTGCCTTAAGCGAGCTGCTGCAATTCGAAATCCCGGAGGCGGAGCAGCGTCAGTTGCCGTGCCCCTGCGGCCATCACGCCCAATACCAGGAAATCCGCTTCAAATCCATCCTGACCATCGTCGGTCCGGTGCGTATGGCCCGCCCCTACTATTTGTGCTCCCGGTGTCACCTGGGCCAGTTTCCGGTGGATGTCGAACTGGATATCGAAAATACGGAGTTTTCTCCCGGGGTGCGCCGCATGCATGCTCTGGTGGGCCAAGAGGCCCCCTTCGATCATGGTCGGGAGCAGATGCAGCTCCTGGCCGGTTTGGAGGTGACCACCAAATCCGTGGAGCGTATCGCCGAGGCCATCGGAGGCCATATCGCCCAGCGCGAGCAAGCAGAGATCCAGAAAGCTCTGCAGTTGGATCTGCCGGTCATCGCCGGTGAACCGATTCCCATCTTGTATGTGCAGATGGACGGGACTGGAGTCCCTGTGGTGAAGAAAGAGACTTTGGGTCGGCCAGGCAAGGCCGACGGTCAACCCGCGCATACCCGGGAGGTCAAGTTAGGATGTGTGTTCACGCAAACCACCTGGGACGAGGAAGGCTTCGCCCTCCGCGATCCGGATTCCACCACCTACACCGGAGCCATCGAAACCGCAGAACAGTTTGGCAAGCGCATCTATCGGGAAGCGCTGACACGAGGTTGGAACCGAGCGAAAAAGAAGGTGGTGATCGGTGACGGCGCGGAATGGATATGGAACCTAGTCGCCGAACACTTTCCGGAGGCCATCCAGATTGTCGATCTCTACCATGCTCGCCAGCATTTGTGGGCGGTGGCGCGCCAACTCTATCCCCAGGACGAAGCCCAACAGAAAGCTTGGATGAAGGTCCACCAGAAGCGCCTGCTGGACAAGGGGAAAATCGAAAAACTGGTGGGCGCGCTGCGGGCCATCGCCACCGGCAATCCCGCCATGGACGGAAGATTCGCACCGAGGCCGATTACTCCGGAATGGCGATAGCATCGCTTGAGGGCCGAGCAGGCCAGCAGAACATTGCGGTGCTCGGCAATCCATTGGCTGATCGCTGCACTCAGTCGCTCCAGCCAGGGCTTGCGGTCTTCGTCGTTGAGTGCGATCCCCCGGCGGATCTTTTCCACATTGGAGGGTGGATGGAAGTCGTCCGCGTCGGCGAACTCCCAACCAAGCTGTTCAGCGAGGAGGCGACCGACGGTCGTCTTGCCCGCGCCGACGACACCCATCACGATCACGATCATGAGTCAGGATTGTAATTAGGAGCGCCGGTCAGGCCGAGACCTTTCTGAAAATCCCGGACGAAGCGCCTTTGCCTTCAGGTATGCGGGCCAGACGCCCGCACTACAGCCGCCGGGACGGCGGCGCTACATTCGAACTTACTTCTTAGAATAGGTCTTCTGCGCGCCCGTTCTGGCGTTTGTCAGGGTGAAGGCGCCGTCCGGCCGCGCTTCGACTTTGATGTATTTCCCTTCGCAGGGTTCTTTCACGTTCGCGATGCGCTCGCTGTCGATGTTGTGGGCTTTATCGGATTCGGCGGCGTAATGCAGTTGCCACAGGTCTTCGAGGCCCGGCGAATCGTGGACAATCTGCCATGCCGCAGGACTCGACCCCTTACGGGGGCCGTTGTCGATCACGGCCACGCGCGGACGCAGCGCCCAATCCAGAGCCTTCGGATTCGATAGATCTGCGCCGTGGTGCGTCACCAGAAAGAGATCGACGGTGCCGATCAGATTATTGGGACAGGCGATTTCGAGTTCCTTCTTCTTCGTGAGGTCGCCTAGATCGAGGAAGCGAAATTGCCCGTAAGTAATGAGAACACCCACGGAGCGAGCATTCTCGGTATTGTCCTCCGCAGCGGCAGGCTCGGAACCGCAGTAGGAGTTCGCCTCCCCGGCGCCGGGCAGCGGCTTCGTCAGATGATCTCCTGCCGCGGAAAGCACCTGTACCTGGATGTCCTTGATCGGAAGGCCCCATCCGGGCTTGACCACGACGTGGGCATGGCCTGCGATCGCCCTCTCGTAGGCGGCATAGTCGGTACGCGTTACTTCAGAATCTTCCAGATTTGGCCCATGGTCGACGAATGTGCCCACCTTAATTCCGTCGACCAACTGAGGCACGCCGCCAACGTGGTCGCGATGATAATGTGTAATCAGGACGTAGTCGATCTGCTTGAGGCCCGCTTGATGGGCCGCCGCGAGGATTCGATCGGCGTCGCGGCCTTCATATCCGGGCCAGCCGGTGTCAATCAGCAACGACTCTCCTGACGGACTCACGACCAAGGTTGCCTGCCCGCCCTCCACATCGACGAAGTAAATCTGCAGAAGCTTCGGGCTGGCAGCGGCAGAGACGCGAGCACTTATGACGCTGACACACAGGCAAAGGCTTAGAAGGGCTGTCAGGACTAAACGCATCGGTTGGCACCTGATTGGGATGTTGCCGAAGATTATGCCACGCCACGGGGAAAAGCGTCAGGGTTGTTTGCAGGGCAACCGTATAGCGACGAAAGGCTTTTCGCAGGCGCCGCTGTGCTCACGGGCAGTTGGTCGGAGGCTGACGAGCCGCAAACCGGGACTCGATCCACGCAATCTGGTCCCTGACGGAGCTGCCAATCACGCTTCCCGCATCGAGGTTGGGATACCGTTCCCATTGAACCCAATCGTCCTGTTTGCACATGCGAGCAAACGCCTGAGACCGAATGGTCGGAGAAATTGCCGGATCCGAGTCCCCAGTTATTACGAAAATTGGACCATACGCTCGAGTCTGGCCAAGCTCATTGCGATCAAAATACCTGCGCACGAATTGATTGCCCTCCCACGCGTGCTTCACGATGTCGGCTGCGGACAAATCCGGGCTCGTCGTTGCGGGAGAGCACGTTTGCTCCAATTGGTTGTAGCGGGCTAGAGCCTTGTCCGCGAGCATGTCTGTTACCTCGAACTGCGGGTACACCGTCTTGATGCCATAAGCGAGAAGCAGTTCGCTGGCAGAGTCGTTGACTGGCCGCTCGTAGGTTTTGCGTGCGCTAACCAGAACCGAAATCGCGATAGCGCCGAGGTAGTTGGGGTCGCGAACCTCGTTTTCCATATCTGCGACTGCGATCGCTGCTAAGGCTCCCTCGGCCTCACCCATGACGATCCACCTCGCTCCCAATTGCGGCGCAGCGGAGCGGGCTGCCGGAACGGAATTGATGACATCGGTCGCGTTGGATGGACCATCCAGAAACGCATTGCGGAAATGAGTTCCCAATCCTGTGTAATCTGTGGCCACGACAGCGTACCCAAGGTTCACATACATGGCGAGGAACGGACCGTGCCCTACATTTCTCGTAAGCGAAGGAGCACACTGACGCGCAACGCCAGTAGCGGCGTGGCCCCACGCGATGACTGGCCATCCTCCGGCAGGTGGCTTTTTGTCGTACGGAAAGAGAACGACTCCAGACGCTGCCACATCTTCGCCGGCAGCGGATCGAGAGTGATAAAGAATGCGAACGGCGGAGACGGAGGGCGGGAGTTCGTATTCGTCAAATGGTTGCGACCGGATCAAGTCTCCCGGCTTGCCGGATGGCAACGGATTAGGCGTTTCGTAGAACTTGGTAAGAGGCAGGGTTCGGACGCGATGCATTTCCGATCGAACTTCTGGGGCTGGGACTTGGGCGGAAGCGACTAATGGGCCGAGTAGGCCTAGCGGGGCGATCGCAAGAGCCATTCCTAGCGGAAGGAACTCGTTCCAGAATTGCCGCGAAACGACGGTTGATGAATTCCCGTGACCCACAATGAGAAAAGCCGAGGGACAAGCGGTATATCTAACGGATCTGACCCAACATATAGGGCGCGTTCGCCACTCTACCACTCTTGATCGGATTGATCGTCACTCTGCTCGGTTCGCCGCACCTGATTGCGTTTGCGATGCATAACAAAGATCATGCCCACCGATCCGAGCGTGGGAGGAACGATGAGAACCAGAATCCCGCTCTTCAACGCCTGAATCATGCGAGAGCCCGACGATGCCGCTTGCGTGTAGCAGAGGGCACAACTCTGCGCGAACGCCGACGAGGGCATCAGCAGGATCACTACTCCCACGAGTAGAATCCCAAACATCGCGATTTGCCTCAGGGCCTTCAATGTTGCTTTCTTCCGGAGTGCAGGCTACTTTGCCCAAGGAGCGCCATCGAGTATGCGGAAGCTGTCAGTCCATCCATACTGCATCCCCAGAATGACAGAAACCGTGAAAATCAACACAAACCACTTCAGTCCGCGATTCTCCCACAAATGCATAAAAAACAGGAGGGCCAGCGCTGCTTCAACGATGGCCACGATCAGCATGCGCACGAACATTTGCGACGCGCTGATGTCCTGATAGGCGATGAAGAACTGTATCCCTGCCAGGGCCAGTATGCAAACGTAGACGATAATGTCTTTTTTCGCTCCATCACTCTGCGTTTCGGTGGTAGTCATAGAAGTTGCCTGCCTCTTTCAGTTTTTCAGTGGGCCAAGTTCAAAAGATACACAAGCGGCACGACGAACATCCAAACTAGATCTACGAAGTGCCAGTACAGCCCTGTAATCTCGAGGTCGTCAGCCTTGTAACGGCCCCCCTGGTAGCGCAACCCCACAGCGATCAGAGCGACTACACCGCCGGTTACGTGCAGCAGATGCAAGCCGGTGATGCTGAAGAACAGTGAGCCGAATAGAGGCGTTCCCCACGGATTATGGAAAAGAGTCGCCCCCTCGCCAATCATCGCCATCCATTCTCGGATGTGAAGGATCGCGAACAGAATTCCGGCCACCGCCGTAATCATCGTCCAGCGGAACGCTCCGGCTTTGTCACCTCTCTGAGCGGACCGTACGGCAAAGAGCATGGTCAAACTGCTGGTCAGCAGTATGAATGTCATCAATGCTACATTGGTTATGCCGTGAAAGGGTCTGGGCCAGTTCGGAGTGGCGTTGCGTATGAATCCGTAGGCCACCAGACAGCCGGCAAAGGTCGCGCTGTCAGCGATAATGAACAGCCACATCGCCATTTTCTTGGCCGGAACCGAAAATGCCGGTTCTTCCATCAGGCCAGAGTGTGCTCCCATCGTCACTTCCGCTTGGCTCACGGTGTCTCCTCTCGAACGAGCGCCCTACAGCTTGAACCACAGCAACAACAGCAGATACACCCAAAGCACGTCCATAAAATGCCAGTAATATGACGTCGCATCCAGCGTGCTTTTTCGGAGAATCGATTTGTCCAGCCGATAAATAACCCGGACCAACCCGCCCAGTCCTCCCAGCACATGCAGAGCATGGATAGCAGTCAGGACGTAGAAGAAAGAACTGTTGGGATTCGTGGCCAGAAAAACTCCCTGAGAACGCAATTGCGCCCAAGCCACGTACTGGCCGGCAACAAAAAGCAAGCCCAGAGATAGGGAGATGTAGAGCCATCGGGTCGGCCTGGCAACCTGACTCTTGCGCCCAACCATGAAGGAGCTTACCTGCCGGCGCGCCACTTCCAGAGCGACGCTGCTGGCGAACAGCACCAGCGTATTCAGGTAAAGAATTCGAGGCAGAGCGAGATGCCGCCAATCCAGCGCGGATCCCTGGCGAACGATCAGGGCGCTGGTGAGGGCCGCGAAGCTCATCGCAATCGACGCGAGCACGACCCAAATGCCGGTGGAAGCCGGCGGCGGAGAGTAGTCCTTAACGGCCGGCAATTTGCCGTCTGCGGGGACCATGTTCCGCCAGCCACCATTGCCGGAGTTGCCTGTCGGCCGCGGAGGATCGCGTCGTTCCTCGATTTTTGGCGGTTCGGGTACAGTGGTCGCCATAAGACTTATAGACTCCAATCCCTGAATCGATTACGCCTCGTCGGGCCCAATGACTTTTTCTGGCGAGGTTTGCATCACGAAGTCCCCCGCCGTCCCCTCAACTCCATACTGGTAGGGATCGTGGAAGACTTCCGGCAGCTTGTCGCCAAAGTTGTTGTGCGGCGGCGGCGTGGTCGGCGTGCTCCACTCCAAAGAGGTCGCCTGCCACGGATTGTCCGAAGCGGGCTCACCCTTGAAACGGCTGTGGATCAAGTTGTAGACGAAGATCAGCTGTGCGGCCCCGGTCACGAGTGCCGCCACAGTAATAAACTGGTGCAAAGGAATGAGCTTCTGCATGTAGTCAGGCGTAAATGCCTGATAGCGTCGGACATTGCCTGCCATGCCCAGATAGTGGAAGGGCATGAAAATCGCATAGGCGCCCACGAAGCTGAGCCAGAAGTGAGCCTTCCCCAGGGTCTCATTCATCATGCGGCCAAACATCTTGGGGAACCAGAAATACGTTCCGGCGAAAATCCCAAACATGGCCGCGACGCCCATCACCAGATGGAAATGCCCAACGACGAAGTAGGTGGCATGCAGCATGATGTCGGTCGAGGGTTGGGCCAGGAAGAACCCACTCACGCCCCCGCTGATGAACATCGAGATGAATCCCAAGCCGAAAAGCGATGCCGCGTTGATGCGCAGCTTCGCTCCATAAAGGCTGCCCAGCCAGATCAGCACAAGAACCGTGGAGGGGATGGTGATCACCAGCGTGGGAAAGGAGAAGGCCAGCGAGGAAACCGGATTCATCCCACTGACGAACATGTGATGGCCGTAGACCATATAGCTGAGGACTGCCAGAGCGCCCATCGAATAAACCAACACTCTGTGGCTGAGCATCGGTTTTCGCATATTCGTAATGAGAACATGCGAGACGATCCCCATGCCCGGCACGATTGCGATATAGACTTCGGGATGTCCGAAGAACCAGAAAAGGTGCTGCCAGAGGAGGGTTGATCCGCCGGAGTGCGGTTGCATCTGATCGTTGATGACAATATTACTGGACACGAAGAAGCTCGTTCCTGCCACGTGATCCAGAATGAGGAGGATGCAGGCAGGCATCAACACTGCGAAAGCAGTGAGACCCATGACGGATGTAATGAACCAGGCCCACGCGCTGAGTGGCAATCGCCACAGGCTCATGCCCCGTGTCCGCATATCGAGCGTAGTGGTGATGAAGTTCAAGGAGCCGAGCAACTGGCCAACGCAGAAGATGGCAATAGAAAGCGCCCAGAGAACCACACCTGTCCCTTCGCCGGGACCACCAACCTCTCCCAGTGCGCTCAGTGGGGCGTACTGGGTCCAACCGCCGAGGGTCGGTCCCGTGCCAACGAAGAACGAAGACACCAGAACCAGGAAACCTACGAACGTGACCCAGAATGACATCATGTTGAAGTGGGGGAAGGGCATGTCCTCGGCGCCGACCTGGATCGGCAAGAAGTAGTTGCCGAAGGCTGCGAACGGAGCCGTAGTCAGGACGAAAAAGACCATGATCGTGGCGTGCATGGTCATCAATTGCAGGTAGAACTCTGGCGTCATGACGTTGCCGGGGGCGCCGTTCTTGGTCAGCAAATGCAGGCCGGGAATGGCAAAGTTCGTCCACCCCAGGTGAATGCGCATCAACCAGGAAAGCCCCATGCCCACCAGAGCAGCGAGCAGCGCAAGCCCGTAGTACTGCTTACCGATGACCTTATGGTCGAGGCTGAAGACGTGCTTTGAGATAAAACTCGTCGGCGCGTGATGTGCGGCGGCGTCGTGTTTCGCCATATCGTGCATGACTCACCTCAGGAGATCTCTGTACCGCACAGAGTGCGGACAGTATTCACTCACTGCATCGCTGCTTGCTGCTTCAGCCAGCTGTCAAAGTCTGGTTGGGACATCACAGAAATGTATGCCTTCATGTTGTAGTGTCCGAGACCGCACAGCTGGGTGCAGACGATCTCGTACCTACCTATCTTGGTCGCGGTGAAATGCAGTGAAAGATCAAGCCCGGGCACGAAATCCTGCTGCACCCGCAACTCGGGGACGAAAAAAGAATGCCCGACATCTTTCGTGTGCATGAGTAAATGAATTTCCTTATTCACTGGGACGGCCATTTGCGCGGTGACAATGTCGTCTTTGGCATCTGGATCGTGGTCCAGATCCAAGCCATAGAAGTTCTGGTTCGCTTCGCTGATGAGATCAGGGTGAGCGGTCGCGAACTTCCCATCGGGGCCCGGGTAACGGAAATAGAAGGCGAACTGCCCAGCTTGCACTTGAATGGGCATTGCGTCCGCGGAAGGTGCAGTGAAATAAACGTTAGCCCAGGCCTTCACGCCGAAGACGCCCAGCGCCAGGACCTCCGTTCCAACCAACAGGACGGCAGCCCATACCATGGCCTTGGCACCGCCGGGGAAATTCTTGACCTTATCGCCGGGCTTGGGATTGGAAAACTTCCAGATAAAAAATGCCAGGATGAATTGCGAAGCCAGGAACGAGATTCCAGCCTCCGCCATCGTCTCCGACATTTGCTCGTCAATCGGCGCGCCGTGCGTCGAGATATCTTCTGCCATCCACCATGTGTGCCGCAGAATCGGAATCGCGGAAATGATCGCAATTGCGATGATGGTGACCGCAAAGAATTTCGCCATGATACTTCGCCCCCCGGCCGGGCATCGCAGCCCCGGCCTCGTCAGCTCTTGTTCACAACGACTGCAGAATTATCCAGCGCGCAACCCGGATCGATCCGGCGTCCTACTTTGCTTTAAATGTAAAATCGGCCTTACCCGGCGCCCCTGCGGCCACCGTCACTTTTGCCGTTTGGGTGCCATAGGTTTCCTGCCAAGCCGTTACCGTGTAGTTTCCCGGTGGCACATTCTCGATGGTGTAGTTTCCGTTCCCGTCTGTGGTTGCGTAGGGCCCTTTCACCACCACATACCAGCCGTTCATCCAAGGATGGATGTTGCACTTCACCGGGATCACTTCCGGCGCCTTCCAGCTCTTCTCGACTGGCGCCGCACCCGGCGGCTGCGACTGGTTCCATGGGATATTGCCAGTCATCGGGTTGGGCAACGGGTGAATGTTGTGGGTGGTCTGATCGCTGGTGACGACCTTGAATGTCTGCCCTACGTCCATGGCCAGCACGTGAGGCGTGTACATGCAATTCTTTTGATCAAATACGGGGACGGCGGTGGATGCTTGGGCGGGGCCGCTCCAGTCAGCGATGTAGAGAACTACGTTCTCCAATCCTCCGTTGGCCCCTGCCACGACACTCTCGAGGTGGGCCGGAGAGTTCTCGTGTGCCTTGGAGCAGTAAGGGTCCTTCGACATGTCGATGCCCTTCATGTGCGGCGCGGCGCCGTCGAGTTTTACGGTCCCGGTAATCTTACCTTCGCCAGCAGCGTTGACTTTCTGGCCCAAGATCAGCGCGCCACAGCAGATGAGAGCGACTGCCGACAAGACAGCCACGGAATTGAAGTGCTTCCTCATTGAAATCTCTCCTTTACGTCCGAATTGGTCGAACCCTCTGACGCTACTGTTGCCCCGCTGGTGCGTTTGGATCCACTGGCTTCAAGCCAAGTTGTTTTGCCATTTCTTTTTCCTTGCTCTTTTGAGCCATAAACGTGCGCAGATAGAACACCAGATCCCACGCCTCATCAGGCTTGATGTTGTCGGCAAACGAAGGCATCGGAGTGCCATCCAAGCCGGTCATAAAGATTCTGTAGATGTCCTGATCGGTGTCACCACATTTGGGGCGAGATCCGTCAGTAAAGTTGAATGCCTGAATCGGGCGGCCCAGATCGTCCGTGAGGGTAGCGGCCGACGGACCATTGGCCTGCCCCTGCACACCGTGGCACTTCCAGCATTGCACCCGGGCAAACACCTCCCGTCCGGCTTTGATGCGCTCCGGGGTAACTTCCGGTTCGGGTGGGATAGTGATGGGCGCTCCTGCTTTTTCGTTCTGCCAACGCGGCGAGAAATGCTTAATCCACGCCACCAGGTTGGCGCGCTCGTCCTTGGTGAAAGTGCTCCACTGAGGCATGTTCGAGCGGTCCATTCCACGCGCGATGGTGTTGTACAAGTCCTCATCCGTAGGCAGGGTTCCGGTCGGAGTGGAACGGCACTTGAACACCGCCAATTGGAAATCGCGAGGCTTGGGGTCGAGCCAAACCGCGTTTTCGCCATTGCCATCGCCCAGCACGCCATGGCAGCCAACGCAATATCTTCGATAAGGCATGGCTGCCGCTTTGGCGTCCCCGGTGATATTGCCGACGTGACTAGACGCCGCAGGCGAATTCAGCCACGTTTCAAGCTGAGAGCTTGTGAGCTGTGCCCACGAAACCTGCGGCACCGCCAATACCACGGTTGCGCTCAGTAAAAGAGACAACTTTCCTAGTATTCTCCGCATGTCTCCCTCTCCTAGAAGTCGAAGTCAAATCCGGTCAGCACTTCGCTGGTATTTACGTTGACGGTGCCGAGGCCGAGCGTGGGCCCGGTTCCATCCTGATGTAGCCAGTTGTACTCGTTGTGCCAGGCAAAACCAGCCCTGCTGGTCATGAATGGGTTGTAGCGCATGCCGACGGTGTAGGTGGAGATATTACCGAAGTTGGAAGCCGAGGGGCCTCCGGAGCCTCCGCAAGCCACGCACGCCGCTCCGTTCGCCTGCTTCGACATGCGGATGGTTTCATATCGTCCGATGAGGATGAGCTGCGGGCTGAAGACGTAGTGAGGCTCAAAGAGTACGCCGTTCCAACTCGGTGATTGCGCACCAGCTGGAAGACCCGTCCCCGGCACGTTGTTGCCGCTGACGGTGCCACCGATCAAATCCCCGTAGCCCTGCCCGAACCATACGTTATCCGAACCGTGCTGAGTAACCACCTGCAGGTCTACGTGCTGGCCAAAATAGAATTGTCCAACGAAGCCTTCGCGGTTGAATCCCTTGTTCATGATTCCCGAACCCGCGAGTGGCGTGCCAGCCTGCGTCAGGTAGTAGGTCGGCGCTTCCCCGATCATGGCGTAAGCTCCGATGCGATCTACTCCGAGCTTGCCAGTATCAAACGCCTGGCTGAAGGTGAAGAATCCGGTGTAGGCGCTGCCGTAAGGCAGACCCACGTTGCCGTCGACAGAACTCAGCAGAGATGCCGAGTATCGAGTGCGGTCATTCCAGGAGTGGCCCATCACTTCAACGCCGAGTTGGTTATCTCCAATTTGGCCGAAGATGTTGCCGTCGCCCACCGGAATGAAGTGATAGAGCTGGTAGATTCCGCCGTTACCGGTCAGCGTCAGAATGCGCTTTTCGGAAAGCAGGTTATCCAGCTCAAACTTACCCAGCTTGACGTTGAGCCACGGACTCCCGAACAGATTGTCCAGCCGCGCCATGACCGTCTCAAAGTGGAAGGAAGCGGTGGCGTCAGAAGAGGGCAATACGTAGAACGAGAAGTTCTTTTCCAGCGTTCCGCCCGTGTGGAAGTCCAACCCGCTCAGGTCGAAACCCGAGGTCGTCACTCGCTGAACAGCGGAATTCGGGGTGTAAACCCCGCCCGGATAAGTGTCCACCAAAACCTTACCGGTGCTCACCCGATGCCAGATCGGGATAATGCGGAACGTAACCGGCCAGTACCCTGGGTTCTGCCAGATCGGGGCATCCCGGTCGTTCATCAGTTGGTAGCCGTTGTCTTTGAACTTCTGGCCAAAATAATTCAACATCGGCCAGGATTCGTGGCAAGCCGAGCAGCGTAGGCCGTACTTACGGGCGAATGCCGGAAGAGCACTCGCGTTTTGGCTGCCACTCAAGATCAGGAAGACCAGAACCAAAGCCGCGGTCAGGAAATGCTTCCCCCACGGCGTCTTCCCACAAAGGCATAACTGTTTTCCCATTCGCATGCCGAACTCCTCAAGCGATTTATTGAACTGCATTCCCACCAAATGCAACGGAAAAGCGGGCCCCAAAGGCAGCGCCACCATGCGGGAACCCCTTCTCACATGGGGCTTTCAGAGCCAAGACCTAAACCGATTTTGCCGGAAAAGGTCCTACCACCGTACCGGGGCCGAATCCTACTACGGCTGCGCAACGACTTGCAAGGGGTCAAGCGACAATTTTTTTACAAACTTTTGACAAGGTAAACCTCGATGCCCGCTTTTTCCTCAGGGTTTAGGCCCGTCAGTGGGGTTGACAGCCCGGCACCGGAGTTGAGACTCTTGGGACCAACAGGGGATATTGTGGGGACCTCGAAATTCGTTTCCAAGAAATTGTGGCTTTCCGGAAGAACCTCGGGTCTGACTTCGATGATCCTGTGGAAAACCGCCGCGATCCTGATCTTTTCGCTCGCCGCGTTCGCTGGGCCGTCTCGGGACAAGGACGCTACCCAGTACGGCATGGGTCTGATCGTAAACCTTCCATTCCCCGAGAACGAAGTCACACAGGTCGTACAGGACGTAATCCAGAACGGGTTGATCCGGGGAACCAAGGAGTACAACAAAGACGAATACATCACCGGCGCGACACCGGCCACCTCGACGAAGGTGTTTCCCGAGTGGACTGAGGGCGGCAAGGTCTTTTACAAAGAGCGCCTCAAGGCGATCGATCCCCGAAACTTCAAAGACAGCAGTGACGTCGGAACACTGGTCGTCCGCTATGTAGTTCAGCCCCAAGGCGACAAGAACAGTGTGCTGCACATCGATGCGCGCTTCGTTGAGGATTTCCGCCGCATTACGCACGCTTCTAACGGGTCTGTCGAAAGCGCCGAGTACAAGGACATCCACGACCACCTCGACGCCATCGAATCGATGAAGGCCCAGACCATCGAGGCTCAGAAGGAGAAGCAGGAGCAGTTGGCGAAGAAGCAGACGCCAGTGGTGGTGGAAGAGAGCAGCAGCAGCGCCCCGCCGGCATTTACAAACGCGGCGGCCACTAGCATACCTCCGAACGGAGGCCCTCCGCCCACAGATCAAACTCTCGAGCAACGTGCCCAGGATCTTCGGCGGCAGGTCCAGCGGGTCGTGAAAGCGCCGGGAGCGGCGCTCAAGTCCGCCCCCTTCCACACCGCAAGCACTTTGCAGTCCCTGCCGACTGGAACTGAGGTTCTGATCGTGATTTCGACGACGTACTGGCTTGGAGTGGAGACTCACGAGGGCCAACACGGCTGGATATTGCGCGATGAGTTGGAGTTGGTGCCATGACGACCGTGATGGGAACGATGGGGCGAGTCGTGGTGAGTGTGGCTGCGTGGAGTGTGTTGCTCATCGCCGTATCCGCTCCCTCCCAAACCAGCCCATACGAGCGGACGTTTCCTCAATCCAGGACCACCATCGAGAAGGCTCTGGTCGGATTGCAATCGAGTTTGGCTGGCCATCTTCCCGTGCTGGACGGATTCGCCAAGCCCGGCGACCATCCTCTAGACCGCTACCAGCGCGGTTACTACCAGTCGACGGTCCAGATCAGCTCAATGCCGTCTGGCGGATCGCTGGTGCGGATCACGACCAAAGTTACGGCATGGTACGCCGATTCGGTGGCCTCTCGCTCGGGATACCAGTTGCTCGCTTCGAACGGGCGCCTCGAAGCGGACCTGCTGGACCAACTTGCCGAGCAACTCGCCAAGAGCCCGGCCGAGAACAGCAATCGAACCGCTGCGGTGACAGCGCCGAAGTCGTCTCCCGAACCGCCGACGACCGCGGAACCGTCAATTTCCGCGCCCGCTCCCAAGTTCCCGGAGACGGATCGAACCTTCTCGTCGTCCGTGAGCCAGGGGTTGGCGGAGCGCGCGAGCGCGCACCCTGCCGACGCGCCGAAGGAAAAATCAGACAGCGCCTTGCAAGCGGAAGCCGATAACCTGCAGGAGATCCTCAAGAACACAGCACATCCTAAGAATCTGGTGGCGGTGAAGAAATCAGGCACTCCGGTGGTCTCGACTCCGAGCCTGACGGCGAAGCCACAGTTTCTAGCCAGCATGCACGACGAATTTGAAATGCTCGACTTCAACACGGACTGGGTGCACGTTCGCGTTTCGGGCTTGTCGCGTGGATGGATCTGGCGCAACAGCGTCGAGATGCCCGATGGCATCTCCGATACTGCGGCGGCTCCTACGGCCGCTTCGCTGGCATCGGCCTCGGACCTGTTCCATGTCATCCGCGAAGAAGCATCGACCTTCCCGGGAGATTGGGAACCGCTCAAGAACAAAAACGTAAAAATTATTTCGGTGCAGAAGATCGACGAGAATGCGAAGAACGCAGACGCCAGGCAACGGCTCGAGTATGCGAAATTTCTGCTCGAAAAGAGCTATAAGGAAATTGCACTGAAACCACAGGGCCTCGCCGGGGTGGTGGTGATTTTTGATTCCGCGGACGGAGGCATGATCGCGGCCACGATGCCCACGCTACAGCAATGGAGGGCGGGCACGTTGTCGGATTCAGCCCTCTGGCATAAATGCTTTTTTGATCCTCCGGAAATGTTTGATTCCACTGCGCCATCCGGCGGCCAGTAGCGAGCGTTCCCGCACACTGCGAAAGCGGCGTGTTAGCGTATTGGCAGCGGGCGGTTAGCGTTTTCGCTTGACTTTCGAAACTGATCAGAGTACCTATGCAGTCCTTGAGCACGTAACGAACGCGGGCTCTTTACGTGGTTTTTCTGTATCATCCAGAAACGGCTTTTCCACAATGCTGTACACGGCCAAACAATGAGCTCGATGACACTGCCTCTCTCCGCTTTCCGAACCAGGGCGACTTCCCTTCTTCGCGACTACGCCGAACTGACCAAGCTTCGGGTCACGACCTTGATCGTCATGACTGCGTGGTGCGGCTATTTTTTCGGCGCACACCAGGCGGGCGCTTCCTGGATTAGCTGGGGGCTATTCCATTCTCTATTGGGTATTGGGCTCGTATCCAGTGGTACCGCGGCGCTGAATGAAGTCATGGAGCACGATGTCGACGCCTACATGCGGCGCACGGCTCTTCGCCCGCTCCCTGCCGGTCGTATGAGCCTGTTTCACGCGACGGCGGTTGGCGTTCTGGCTGCGGTGGGTGGATCGATCTATTTGGCCGTCGCCACCAATCCCTTGACCGGCCTACTGACCTTCCTGACTTCCGTTGTCTACCTTGCCGCGTACACCCCACTGAAGCGGATCTCACCGATTTGCACGTTTGTGGGAGCTTTTCCGGGAGCCATGCCCGGAGTTCTAGGTTGGACCGCCGCCCGTGGCAGACTCGAATGGGAAACCTTAGTCTTGTTCGCGATCCTCTTCATCTGGCAGTTTCCCCACTTCTTCTCCATCGCCTGGTTGTATCGCGACGATTACGCCAAGGGCGGAGTGAAGATGCTGCCGGTGGTGGAAGAAGACGGACGCTCGACCGCCCGCCGCATTCTGATTTACTCGGTAGCTTTGATCCCCATCAGCCTTCTGCCCAGCTTTATGGGAATGGCTGGACGGATTTATCTTGTCGGTGCGGTTGTGCTCGGCTTCGCGCTGCTCTATTTCGGAGTCCGCCTGGCGTTCTTGAACCTGCCGCTTTCCAGCGCACCCTCAAAGATGCGCGCCCGCCACGTGCTGCAGGCAACTGTGATTTACCTTCCTCTGTTATTTGCTTTGATGATGGGCAACTCGCTAAAGCCCTAAGCTAATATTCCGGCATGGGTTGATTGTCCTCTTCATGCAACGGCCTCCACTCGTCGTAGAATGCTGCGAGGCCCAATTTTGAAGCTCAGCGAAGATCCTCACCGCCGGTTGAATGCTCTGACCAACGAGTGGGTGCTGGTCTCGCCCCATCGCGCCACTCGACCGTGGCAAGGAGAAGTCGCGCAGCTCCAAACCGCGAAAGAGCCCTCGTATGATCCGAGTTGCTACCTCTGTCCAGGGAACTCCCGCGCCGGCGGAATTCAGAATCCGGCGTACTCTTCCACTTTCATCTTTGAAAATGATTTCGCCGCACTGAGGCCGCAGGTCTCCCCTGGTCGTCTCGACGTTGACGGCATGGGCCTGCTGGTTGCGGAGTCAGAGCCCGGGATTTGCCGCGTGATCTGCTTCTCTCCGCGTCACGACCTCACTCTGGCCACGATGCCTTTGGACCAGATCGAACTGGTCGTTCATATCTGGGCGGGACAATTCCGAGAATTGGGCGGCTTCGAGAACATCAATCACGTACAGATCTTCGAAAATCGCGGCGCTATGATGGGCGCCAGCAATCCGCACCCCCACTGCCAGATCTGGGCGACATCTTCGATTCCGGAGGTGCCTTCCAAGGAACTCGTTGCTCAGCGCGCCTACCTTCAGTCACACGAGAGCTGTCTCCTGTGTGATTACGGTGCCTTGGAAGCGCGTCAACAGGTGCGCGTGGTTTGCGAGAATGACGCTTTCTTGGCGCTCGTGCCCTTCTGGGCCGTGTGGCCCTTCGAAATTCTGGTGTGCAGCCGGCGCCATTTCGGAAATATGAACGAATTCGCAGGCGTCGAAGCTCGCTCCCTAAGCCAGATTCTTCACCAGATCACTTCCACGTACGACAAGGTTTTCGGGATTCCCTTTCCCTATTCGATGGGATTCCACCAGTCGCCGACCGATGGCATCGGCCATCCGGAGTGCCATTTCCACGCGCACTTTTTTCCGCCACTGCTGCGCTCGGCAACGGTCCGCAAGCACATGGTCGGCTTCGAAATGCTCGGGACCCCGCAACGCGACATCACACCGGAAAGTGCAGCCGAGCGACTCCGTGCCCTAGCGAAACCATTGTCCTAAGAACCCTTCTCATCCTGAACGAAGTGAAGGACCCTGCAATTTGCGCCGCCCACAAAACTGCAGAGGTTCCTCGATCGCGAAGAATGACAAAGAGTTCTGTGTGAGCGAGCAGGGGTGTATTCTTACTGGCTGATCGCATCGTTTTTACTGGAATACTCTTATGAGAATCGCAATCAGATCCCTCGAGTTGGCATTCATCCTCGTAATCGCTCTCTTCTCAATTTCTCAGGCAGCCGGCCAAGCTTCTGCCATACCCGCGAGCCGCCTGATCCAGCCCGAAGACTTGGTAAAAATGATTCAGGCGCCTGGCAAAGACAAGCCGCTCATGATCCAGGTGGGCTCGCACGTCCTGTTCTCACAGGCGCACATCCCGGGGTCGGAATATATTGGTCCCGCATCAAGCGAGAGCGGAGTGCAGCAACTCCGCAAGCGCGTGGAATCTTTGCCGCGAACCAAGCTCATCGTTCTGTACTGTGGTTGTTGCCCCTGGGGCCATTGTCCCAACGTGAAGCCCGCCGACGACGCTTTACATGCGATGGGGTTTACCAACGTGAAGGTGCTGTACATCTCCGACAATTTCGGCACGAACTGGGTGGACAAGACCTACCCGGTCGCCAAGGGAGAATAACTTCTGCGCCCGGCAACGAGGTTCGTGCTTGCTGCAGGCGCCTTCGCGCTGGGCGCCGTCCTAGCGCATTATCTCGCGCACGATGCTGTGCGGCATCATGGCGCGACCATCGTCACAACGTCGGCACCGGCCCTGCGACGTCCCGCACCAGACTTCAACCTTCCGCAACTTGACGGCGGCGATCTTCGCCTCTCCGCCTATCGGGGCAAGGTGGTTCTTCTCGATTTCTGGGCAACCTGGTGCGATCCCTGTCGAGAGGAAATTCCTCACTTTGTAGAACTGCAACAGAGATACGCCAGCAGCGGCCTGCGGATTATCGGGGTCTCCATGGATGACAGTTCCGACCCAGTCCGCCCTTTTTACCAGCAATTCCACATGAACTATCCCGTCGTGATGGGAACAGCTCAGACCGGAGCGTTGTATGGAGGCATTTTGGGACTGCCCATCACGTTTCTGATCGACCGCGATGGGCAGATCTACGCGAAGCACATTGGCGCCACGTCTGCAGAGGTCTTCGAGAAAGAGATTAGAAGCCTCTTGCAGAACCCATAAGCGCTAGGCTCTGCCACCAGAGGATTCCGGCGTTCTGAAATCACACGCTCCTGTGATCCGAATCGTCGTCCCCGCCTGCGTCCCAAGTTAGCCTGATTGGTCTGCTTGGCACGCGTATGCGGGACATCATTAGGCGCCTTTGGCCGGAGATCGACTGGATTGCCGATCTCCAATTACGTGAACAGGTTACGCAGACCTGGATCAAGGCTCTTGAGTGCAGTCCGCTCCAGGCCGACGACCTGAACCAGATCCCGTTCACTCTGCTGGTTCCGAACTGCCCCATCAGCTTTATGGAGCACAAGCGCTGCGTCGTACATATTGCACGCGAGAGCGCTCTCGCCATGCAGGCTTTCATGGGACGCGCCTTGCCCGTCGACATCGACATCGTGATCGCGGGCGCAATTTTGGCCGACGTCGGCAAACTGCTGGAATACGAAATTGGGCCCGACGGCCAGAGCCGTCGGAGCGATCGCGGTGAAGCCCTGCGCCATCCCTTCACTGGAGTCGCACTCGCAATGCAATGCGGCGTTCCAGACGCGGTCTGTCACATCATCGCCGCGCACGCCGCGGAAGGCGATCTGATCAAGCGATCCACGGAAGCTTTCATCGTGCACCACGCTGACTTCATGGCGTTCCTGCCCTTCAAGAACCCGAAAAACATCAAGGTCAAACCATAAAGGAGAATGCCCGTGTCGGCCCCGAAATCGATTTCTCTTCCGCCGGAAAACGTGACCGCAAAGATGTCGCGGTGGGCCTCAGCTCTGCAATACAAAGACCTGTCTCCGGAAGCTGTCTACCAGGCAAAACGATTCCTGCTCGATTCCTTCGGCTGCGCCCTGGGAGGCTACCGACAACACGACGTAAAGATCGCGCTCGAGGTTCTCGACGAAGTTGCGGGCCGGGGACTCTCTACCGTAATCGGTACCGGCCGCCGCTTCGATCCCGTCTCCGCGTCGTTGGCGAATGCGCTCATGATCCGCTGCATGGATTACAACGACATCTACTGGAAGCAGGACCCATCGCACCCGAGCGACATCTTTCCGGCCGCCATCGCCTGCTGCGAACGGGCTTATAGCGGCGGTAAGGAACTCATCGTCGGCCTCGTTCTCGGCCACGAATTCGAGATGCGTTTCTGCGAAGCGGCGTTTCCGGGAATCCGTGAGCGCGGCTGGCATCACGCTACGCTCACCGCATTTGTGTCGCCCATCGTAGCCGGGCGTGCGCTGCACCTCTCGTGGGAGCAAATCCAGCATGCCATCGGCATCTCCGCCAGCCGTCACTGCACGCTGGGCGCGGTCACTGCGGGCAAGCTCACCATGATGAAAAATACGGTCGACCCTATGGCGATCCAGAGCGGCGTGCTGGCAGCGCTCCTGGCGGAAAAAGGCTATACCGGCCCTGAGCACGTGATCGATGGGAAAGAAGGTCTGACCTACGTCTTCAAGCCGGACTGGAAACTCAATTTGCTGACCGATGGCCTGAGTGAATCATGGCGCATCACGCAATGCGGGATGAAAGCCTTCCCCACAGAAGCTCTCACGCACACTCCCATCTCAGCGGTCCTCGACTTGGTCAAGACGAACGATCTGCATCCCGATCAAGTCGAGAAGATCCAGATTCGCTCGCTGGCCCGCGCCGCCGACATTCTGTCCGATCCCAGCAAGTACGATCCACACACCCGGGAGACTGCCGACCACTCGTTGCCATACGTGATCGCGGCAGCGCTGGTCGACCGTCAGGTGACGCCGGTGCAGTTCACCATGGAGAAGATCATGGATCCTACGATCCGTGCGCAACTGCGGAAAGTCGAAGTGGTTGCAGATCCAGAGATCGAAAAGGTATTTCCTGCACTACAAAGGGTGATTGTGAACATCAACACCATCGACGGACGTTCTTTCCGCAAACAACTGGATTATCCAAAAGGGGATCCGCGCAATCCGCTAACCGATCAGGAGGTAGAAGAGAAATTTTCTGCGCTCGCCGAAGGCGTTCTGTCGACTGGCGCGCAGAAGCGAGTCAAAGAAGCGATCTGGAATTTGGAGCGCGTTAGTTCTGTCAGCCAACTGATGGCTCTGATGGAATCCGACGTTCGCAAGACCAAGACCGTAACGGACGAAGGCAGCAAGCGCATGCGCGCGAGGAGTCAGAAGAGCCGCAAGCCGGTGCTCATGTAGTCAGGATCGCAGTCGCGGTCGCGTAGCAACGTCACTCGGCAGGCCAGCTGTGTTCGGCCGCGCGGCAGGAGTTTTCTTATGCCTCAGACAATTATCGAAAAGATCGCGCAAGCCCACCTCGCAGAGGTTCAGCAGCGGCCGCTGCGCACCGGCGACTTCGTTTCCATCCACCCCTTTCACACCATGACGCACGACAACACCTCGGCGGTGAT
Source organism: uncultured Acidobacteriaceae bacterium (assembly GCA_963752175.1). Lineage (GTDB taxonomy): Bacteria > Acidobacteriota > Terriglobia > Terriglobales > Acidobacteriaceae > Sulfotelmatobacter. Next base: position 66,347 of record CAVVXZ010000017.1, on the reverse strand, counting down.
GAGCAAATTCAAGACGATCGGCGCGAAAAAGATCCACGACCCGAAGCAGCTCGTCTTCGCCCTCGATCACGATATTCAGAATCGCGACGAAGCCAACCTGAAGAAGTATGGCTCGATCGAGGCCTTCGCCCGCGAACATGGCATCGATTTCTATTCTGCGGGATCGGGCATCGGGCATCAGCTCATGATCGAGCGCGGCTACGTCCTTCCCGGATCGTTTGTCGTCGCATCGGACTCGCACTCCAATATGTATGGCGCGTTGGGCGCCGTTGGCACTCCGATCGTACGTACCGACGCCGCCGCGGTCTGGGCCACTGGCGAATTCTGGTGGCAGATTCCGCGCACCATTCAGGTCGAACTCGAAGGCAAACTGCTCGAAGGCGTTAGCGGTAAAGACGTGATCATTACGCTCTGCGGTCTCTATAACCACGACGAAGCGCTTAATGCGGCCATCGAGTTCTCCGGCCCCGGCGTCGCCAGTCTGTCGATGGACGCCCGCTTCTCCATCTCGAACATGAGCACGGAGTGGGGGCCGCTCGTCGCCTGGTTTCCGGTAGATGACATCACCATTCACTTTCTGCGCGGTGTTTACCAGATCCTGCACGAAAAAGGCATTGAACGCTTTACAACAAAGGACATCGAGCGCTGGATCCAGAATCCGCCGCGTCCCGATCCCGATGCCGCCTATGCTGCGCGCATCGTCCTTGATCTGAGTCAAGTGATGCCCCATGTCTCCGGGCCCGACACCGTGCAGTTAATGCAATCTCTCGCCGAGATCGAGCAAAAGAAGGTCGCAATTCAGAAAGCATATCTCGTCTCCTGCGCGAACTCGCGCGTCGATGACCTGGAAGCCGCCGCGTGGGTTCTGTGTGGCAAGAGGGTCGCCCCTGGCGTAAAGCTCTTCGTTGGCGCGGCCAGCGCGTGGACTCAACAGGAGGCCGAGAAGCGCGGAGTGTGGCAGTGTCTGCTCGACGCCGGAGCGATTCCTCTTCCGCCGAGTTGCGGGCCTTGCATCGGTCTGGGTACCGGTCTCCTGGAGAAGGGCGAGGTAGGAATCTCTGCCACGAACCGGAACTTCAAGGGCCGGATGGGGTCGCGCGAAGCTCAGTGCTACCTCGCCAGCCCTGAAGTGGTCGCCGCGTCAGCCATTGCCGGTTACATCACCGGGCCTCGTCGGTTTGGAGATCGCACCGTCGTCCGCAATTACAAAGAGATTGCCACCGAAGCACACGCCACCGAACGCGTGGAAATCCTGCCGGGCTTCCCCGAGCTGATCAAAGGTCGCTTGGTGTTCATGACGCAGGACAACGTCAACACTGACGCCATTTACGGCAAGGACTACACCTACCGAGATGACATGACTCCCGAGATGATGGCCCGAGTTGTCATGGAGAACTACGACCCGATGTTTGGCTCACGTACCCGCGCCGGAGACGTCATTGTCGGGGGTTTCAACTTCGGGACAGGTTCTAGCCGCGAACAGGCTGTTACCTGCCTGAAGTCAAAAGGCATCCCGCTGATCATCGCCGCAAGTTTCTCGCAAACCTACCTGCGCAACGCCTACAACAACGGCTTTCTGTGCATCGAGGTTCCGGAGTTCGTCAAGCGCCTGCGTGAGCAGTTCGCCAGTGAGGTCGCCGACAAACAGAAAACCATTCTCCCTGGCGACAACGTAGAAATCGACTTCACCACCAGCATTGTCATCTGGCGTGGAGAGCGTTTCGCCTTCCCGCCGCTCGGCAATGTTCCGCAGTCCTTAGTGATTGCCGGCGGAGCCGAAAACGTAATTGCAACCAGGTTGGGACTGCATCGTGAGCCCGAGTATCAGGTCGCTGTCGTCGTTTCAGGAGACTAATTTCAGGAGATCAGATTTCAGGAGATCAGGCAATCATGGCAAAACATACCGTTGTTACCATGCCCGGAGATGGAATTGGCAATCAGGTTCTGCCCGAGGCCTTGCGGATTCTGAAAGCGGTCGGCTTCGACGCCGAATACATCCCCGCCGACATTGGTTGGGATTGCTGGTGCCGCGAAGGCAATGCCCTGCCTCAGCGCACGGTCGATTTGCTGGCCACACACAAGCTGGGACTGTTTGGCGCCATCACTTCCAAACCCAAGAAGCAGGCGGAAGCCGAACTCGCGCCCGAACTCCACGGCAAAGGCTACTCGTATTTCAGTCCCATTGTGACGATGAGGCAGCGCTTTCATCTCGATACCTGCATTCGTCCGTGCATCTCGTTCCCCGGCAACCCGTTGAACTTCATCCGCAAGAAAGCGAACGGTGGCTTTGAGGAGCCACGCATCAACGTAATTGTCTTCCGCCAGAACACCGAGGGCCTCTACGTGGGCGTCGAGTGGACGAATCCGCCGGAATGGGTCCGTGGCGCGCTCGCGACTCACGCCAAGTTCAAGCCCTTCGCCTCGGTTCCCGGTGCCGACCTCGCAATCTCGGTACGCATTATCACGCGCGAGGCAGCGCACAAGATTTGCAAGGGTGCGTTCGAATGGGCCAGGAAACATGGATACAAGTCGGTCACCATCTGCGAGAAACCCAATGTGCTACGTGAAACTTCGGGAATGATGGAGGACGAGGCCAGGGCCGTGGCCAAAGAATATCCTGGCATTGCGCTGCGCTCGACGAACATCGACGCGCAGACCATGTGGCTGACAAAGAACCCGGAGGAGTACGGAGTCGTGATCGCCTCGAATCTGTTCGGCGACGTGATCTCAGACGCATTCGCCGGATTGATAGGCGGATTGGGCTTTGCGGCCTCGGGCAATATCGGAGACGAAGTGGCAGTATTCGAACCCACACACGGCTCTGCGCCCAAATATGCGGAACTCGATCCGCCCATCGTGAATCCGATCGCGATGTTCCTCTCGGCGGTCATGATGCTGGAGCATGTCGGCGAGGTCGAGAAAGCGGGCCGCATTCGCGACGCCATCGCCGCGGTAGTGAAAGAAGGCAACGTGCGCACGTACGACATGATGCGCATTCCTGGCAGCGCCAAAGCAATTAGCCAGGGCGCCGCAAGCACAGTCGAAATGACCGACGCTGTTCTGGCAAGACTGGCGCACCGGTCGCCCTTAGCCGAGACGCACGCTGAACTCGTCGGAGTCGGCCACAAATAGAAACGGTGAACTCATGACAGTCGCAACCGAAACTCGCATCGGCGAAGCCGGCCACTCCGGCGCGGATATCCGTTCCGACCTTCACGTGCGCATTGAGCCTCGCGAACGCGGCGGCATCGCCGTGGAACTGGAGTCGCGGGTCAAAGCCTACTACGGCGAATCGATCCACAGGCAGGCCGAAGAGGTGCTGGAGGCGCTGGGCGTGCGGCACGCGCAGGTCCAGATCGACGATGAGGGCGCGCTACCCTTCGTGATTGCCGCGCGCATCGAGGCCGCAGTGCGGCGTGCTGGACTGGGCGAAGGCACACGGGTGCTCCCCGACCGCATTAGGCTTCCAGAGTCGTCCGGACGCGATCGCTTGCGGCGCTCCCGCCTGTACGTTCCGGGCAGCGAGCCAAAGTACTTCATCAACGCGGCGCTGCATGCTGCCGACGCGATCATTCTCGACCTGGAAGATTCCGTGCACGCCAGCGAGAAGGACGCGGCGCGCTTGCTGGTTCGCAATGCGCTGCGGGCTGTTGACTTTCTGCAATGCGAACGGATGGTGCGCATCAACCAGTTGCCGCTCGGACTCGAGGATTTGGACGAGGTCGTCCCCGAATCTCCCGACCTGATTCTGATTCCCAAGGTGGAGAACCCGATTCAGATCGTAGAGGCCACAGCACGCATCGCGCAGATCAAAGCCGACTACGGAGTCACGCGGCCGATCTGGCTGATGCCGATTCTTGAATCCGCCCTCGGGATCGAGAACGCATTCGCCATCGCCCAAGCGAGTGACAAGATCGTCGCGTTGACGATCGGACTGGAAGACTACACGGCCGACCTGAGCGTGGTGAAAACCGCAACGGGAGCGGAGTCGCTTTACGCGCGACAGCGCGTTGTGAACGCGGCGCATGCTGCTGGCGTGCAGGCTATCGATTCGGTCTTTGGCGACATCGGCGACATCGAAGGCTTGCGCACGTGGGGCCTGCACTCCCGCGCACTTGGCTTTGAAGGGATGGGCTGTATTCACCCACTACAGATCGCGGTGATTCACGAGGCATTCGCGCCGACAGCTACGGAAATCGAGCGGGCGCGCAAGGTCGTCGCCGCTTACAACGAGGCGCGACAGAAAGGCCTGGGAGTGGTGAGCCTGGGATCGAAAATGATTGATCCGCCCGTCGTGCAACGCGCCCTCAAGCTGATGGCGCGAGCGCAAGCGATGGGATTGGTTGCTTAAAGGTCGATCCGCACCGCTGATTCATAGCGATGTGTCAAACGTTCGTCGCAATGGGGGTTTGATGGCAATCCTCGAAAAAGCTGAAATGCTCGCAAACGCCGCGGGACGCGTTGTCCCGGAATCCGTCAATGGACGTCCGCAGGTTCCATACATGGGTGTGGGAAAGTACCGGCCGCTCGATGGCAAGGCCTCGCCGGCGATCCGCACTGCGGCTGATTATCCCGCAAACGGCGATAAGCGCGTATCTGACCTCGATACCGCGCTGCGGAAGTGCGGCTTGCGTGACGGCATGGTGGTATCTTCGCATCATCATCTCCGCGACGGTGACCGGGTTGCGCTCATGGCTCTGGAAGCCGCTGCGAAAATTGGCGTGAAGAACTTGACTTGGTTCCCCAGCGCGTCGTTTCCTTCGCAGAAGAGCGCGATTGAGCTGATGGAGTCGCGCATCATCGACCACATCGAAGGCAGCATGAACGGCCCGCTCGGCGATTACTGCACGCAAGGCAAGATGCACGGCATGGGCGTTCTGCGCTCGCATGGCGGACGCTGGCAGGCGATTCAGGATGGCGAGGTGCACATCGACATCGCCGTGATTGCTGCGCCAACCGCCGATCCGTTCGGCAACTGCGACGGCTCCCACGGCAAGTCCGCCTGCGGCTCTCTCGGTTTCGCGCTGGCGGATTCGACCTATGCCGACCACGTCATTGTCGTCACCGACGACCTGGTTCCCTTCCCGTGCGTCCCGTGGCAAATTCAGGGCAACAACGTCGATTACGTCGTCGAGGTTGACTCCATCGGCGATCCGTCGAGAATCGTCTCTGGCACCACGCAAATCACGCGTTCGCCAGATCGGCTGCGCATCGCCGAATTTGTGGCGCGTTTTCTGCGCGACGCTGGCATCATGCGCAATGGCTTCTCTTTCCAGGCTGGTTCGGGTGGAATTGCGCTGGCGTTCGTCAGCTATCTCAAGCAGATGATGAAGCAAGCTGGCGTGAAGGCCCGTTTCGTGCGCGGCGGATCGACGAAGTATCTGGTCGAATTGCTGGAGGAAGGCCTCACAGATTACATTCTCGACGGGCAGACATTCGACCTCGAGGGCGTGCGCTCCATGGCAACGAACAGGGGGCATGTCGCGACTTCCCCGTTCACGTCTTACAACGATCACGGCAAGGGAAATTTCGCTTCGATGGTCGATGCAGTCGTGCTCGGCGCCACCGAAGTGGGTACAAACTTCGACGCCAACGTAGTCACACATTCCGACGGACGGCTGCTCCACGGCATCGGTGGCTGGCAGAATTGCCTCGCGGCCAAATGCACAATCCTGGCGGTGCCATCGTTCCGCGACCGCATTCCGGTCATTGTGGATGGGGTGACGACGCTGTGTGGGCCAGGAGAATTGATCGATGTCGTGGTAACCGAACGTGGCATTGCGATCAACCCCCGGCGTCAGGATCTTCTGGATGCAGTGAAAGGCTCGGAGCTGCCGATCCGTCCGCTGCGCGAGATCAAGGAAGAAGTCGAACGCATCTGCGGGGGAAAACCCCAGCGACCGGCTCGCCGCGATCGTCCGGTGGCCATCGTCAAGTGGGTCGATGGTACGGTGCTCGATACGGTTTGGCAGATCCCCTAAACGGAGCGTGGAAGCCGCAAAACAGGCCTTAGGCGGGGAAGTCCCAGCCTTCTTCTTTCATCTTGCGGTTGGTCCAGTGCTGGAGTTGTTCGAAGAGCGCAGGTTCGATCACTGCGAAGCGGATGCCGACGCGGCCTTCCTCGCCGACCCACATGAGACGCGCTTTCGCCTGGAAGAGGATATCGGTCTCGGGCAGCACGAAGCTGATGTCGACTAATCCCGCGAAACGCAGAGGCTCTTTCAAGCCGTCAAGGCCCATTCCCCCGGTGCTCAAGTTGACTCCCTGCACCGATACCTCTTCACCCTGCGAACTCTTTACTGTGACCGGAATTTGAACGCGGGTGCGGAAGAACTTCTGCTGCTCATTGCTGATGAAACCCATAGATGCAGTGGTTTCGCCCGGAGCGAAGTTGATGTTGTATTCCTTCAGCTTGCGGCTCAAGGTGCGACGAGAAATGCCGAGTTGTTCGGCGGCGAGCGTGCGCTGGCCGCCCGTGCGCTCCAAAGCTTTAATGATCATCTGCTCTTCCATGCTGTCGAGATTGCTGACCGGCATAGAGGCCGTCTGACGCAGCGCGGTGGGCTCTCCCGTGAGCGCGGCGTTGAGCCGCGAGAAGTCGATTTCGGCGCCGAAGGTTTCCATCGCCATCTTGGCGACCAGGTTGCGCAATTCTCGAATGTTTCCCGGCCAGGGATGCGAGAGCAGCGCGGAAATCGCCTGCGTGGAAAAATTCTTGCTCGGAGCCTTCAGGCGCAGAAAGTGCTCAGCGAGCGCAACGATGTCCTCGGGGCGCTCCCGCAGCGGAGGCACGCGGAGCTGAATCTGACCGAGGCGGTGAAAAAGATCCTGGCGAAATCGGCCTTCTCTGACCGCAGCTTCGAGATCCTGGTTGGTGGCAGCGACAATGCGGACATCGACCTTGATCTTACGGTGGCCGCCGAGGCGGTAGAAAGGCTGGCCATCGAGCACGCGCAGCAGTTTCACCTGCGTTTGCAGCTGCAATTCGCCGATTTCATCGAGGAAAAGCGTGCCCCTGTCGGCCATTTCAAACAGGCCTGGCTTGGAGACATCGGCACCGCTGAATGCGCCTTTTTCATATCCGAAGAGTTCGCTTTCGACGAGGTTCTCGGGAAGCGCGGCGCAGTTAATGTCGACCCACGGTCGGCTGCGGCGGTTCGAAGACTCATGAATGGTACGCGCGATGAGTTCCTTCCCGGTACCCGTCTCTCCCGTAATCAGCACGGTTTCGGTGTGACCCGCGACGCGGTCGACGAGAGCCATAAACCGGTGCATCACGGGACTGGCTAGAATGAAGGTGGTGTCATCAATCTTGCGCGAAATCACGCCCGGCGGGGGAGAGGCCTGCACAGGCCCGGTGGTACTAGCGGCACCGGCATTCGATGAGGTCTGCGGGACTACGACCGCAATCAGCGCCGCTGGCGCCGTCCCCAGAATTGTCGCCGAGAACTGCACGGGGAAACTTGGTCCTGTTTTCGGTTGCGCAAAGAGGCGGCATTGGTAGTCAACCGGCGCGGAAATAGCTGAGAGAATCGCCTTCCGCAAGAAAGAACGGTCTTCGCCGTTTACTTTTTCGGCTTGGGTGAAGAGTGCACAAAAATCTCGCCCGATCAGTTCTTGAGATGAATATCCGAAGAGTCGGGAAAATGCGGCATTGCACGCTCTGAATTCACCTTGTAGATCCGCGGAGAAAACCGCCATCGGCGCAGAAGCTGCGTTCGCTGCGCTATTTGGAGCGCCTCTAAACGGTTCTTGCTGGTCCGAACTGTAGTGCGGAGTCGGCATAGGTCAGCGTTTGGATGATGGTGACACAGGCAGAGCGTTTGGACCGAGAAGCGTGTTACGAAGGGCGTAACCAAGGTAACGTAGTGCTGAGGAGTTAGCTTGCAGAAATTTCGCAGCCGAGCAAGATAGCGGATGAGGATCCTCTTATATAGTTTTGCCTTCCAATTCGAACAGATTCGACGCCTGGTGATGCCCCCCACCTTCGTGTGGTTACTTAAGTAAGCTTTAGTACCTCTAACCCTTCCAATACGATGCGGGCAGGCTCGAACCGGGAGAGATGTCTTCCACAAGGGCCGAGCGCGGGCTGAGAAGTCCGCGCAGTAAATTTCTGTGTGTTCGCGGGAGGATGACGAGGGCGTCATTCGGGATAGCGTGCTTCGAGGCCGGGAGCCTTGCAGCCGGGGTTGTACATGAAAGCAGAGACGGACGGATTGTCGATCCAGACGAAGGCATTCGTCGGCATCACCGCGTCGTTCGGCGTGGTCGTGCTGGGGTATGCCTTGTTGCACTGGCAATCCCACGATCTGGTGCGTTTCGCATGCTACCTGGCAGTCGCAGTGCTGGCTTCGGGACTCAAGGTTCAACTGCCCGGCATCGACGGCACCATGTCGGTGAACTTTTTATTCATCCTGCTGGGCGTGCTGGAACTGAGCCTTCCCGAAACGCTGCTGATCGGCTGCACGGCAACCCTGGTGCAGAGCGTGTGGCAAGCGCACAAGAGACTGGATCCGGTTAAGGTCCTATTCAACGTGGCCGGCATGATGGCGAATGCCAGCGCGCTAACCTACCTCACCTATCACTGGCTCGCCGCACGGTTCGGATCGAACAAGCCGATGCTGCTAATGGTCGCGGCGCTGGTGTTCTTCTTTGCCAACACCTTGCCTATCTCCGTTGTCATCGCGATGACCGAGGGCAAGTCGAGCCGCAAAGTGTGGTCCGAGTGTTATTTCTGGTCGTTCCCATACTACCTGGTGGGCGCTGCTGCAGTGGGACTCGTCGGGATCGTGAACCGGGCGGAGGGGTGGGAAACCTCGCTTCTGATTCTGCCCTTGATTTATTGGGTGTACCGATCATACAGGCTGTATCTCGGCAGGCTTGAGGCGGAGAAAGATCGCGTTGAGGTTGAGAAGCGGCACGTCGAGCAGATTGCGTCGCTGAACATGCGGACGATCGAAGCGTTGGCGCTGGCCATCGAGGCCAAAGACCACACCACACACACTCATCTGCAGCGCGTGAGAACGTACGCAGTGGCAGTCGCTTCTCAACTGAATCTGCCGGAGGGGGAGATCGAAGCTCTGCGCGCGGCAGCGCTGCTGCATGACATCGGAAAGCTGGCGGTGCCGGAACAGATCATCAACAAACCGGGAAGGCTGACACCGGAAGAATTTGAAAAGATGAAAGTCCATCCTCTGGTCGGCGCGGAAATCCTGGAGCGGGTGGCATTTCCTTATCCCGTGGCGCCGATTGTCCGCTCGCACCACGAGCGCTGGGATGGCACAGGATATCCCGAGGGATTGAGCGGCGAGCAAATTCCGATTGGCGCGCGCATTCTAGCCGCGGTGGATTGTCTGGACGCGCTGGCATCCCACCGTCAATACCGTCCAGCCCTGCCGCTAGGCGAGGCGATGGCAAAGGTCAAAGAGAAGTCCGGCACGTGGTTCGATCCGCAGGTCGTCGAAATTCTGCAGAGTCGCTACGTGGAATTGGAGCGGATTGCGCAGATGTCGGAAGACACGGCGGGGCTGCGCGGGCTCTCGAAGTCGGTGCGGGTGGAGCGCGGCCAGGCGCCAGCAGCAGGATTCGAACGAACCGAACCCACGCACGGCCCCTCGGACAGCGGAGACTTCCTGAGCTCGATTGCATCGGCGCGGCAAGAAGCGCAGACGATGTTTGAGCTGAGCCAGGATCTGGGTGTGTCGTTGAGTTTGAGCGAGACGCTGTCGGTGCTGTCGATGCGCCTGCGCCGCATGATTCCATACGATTCAATCGCTGTGTTCGTGAACCGGAACGGCTGGCTGTTGCCGGAATTGGTGAGCGGTGAAAATTTCCGGATGCTGTCGTCTCTGAAGATTCGTGTGGGCGAAGGTTTGTGCGGATGGGTGGCAGCAAACTGCAAGCCCATCGTGAACGGAAATCCGCAGGTAGAAGCGGGCTACATTGTCGATCCGGGAAAGCATACGACGCTGCAATCGGCGCTCGTTGTACCTCTCGAAGGTCTGAACGGCGTGGTTGGTGTTCTGGCCATGTATCAGGCAAATCGCGATGCCTTCACGCCCGATCACTTGAGAATCCTGCTGGCGGTGGCCTCGAAAGTCGCGCTTTCCGTCGAGAACGCGCTGAAGTACCAGCAGGCGGAAAGTTCGGCGACGACGGATTATCTGACCGGCCTGCCGAACGCGCGTTCGCTGTTCGTGCATCTAGCACAGGAAGTGGCGCGCTGCCGCCGCATGAAAACGTCGTTGGCGGTGCTGGTGTGCGATATCGACGGCTTCAAGGCGATCAACGATTCCTTCGGGCACCTCGAGGGCGACAAACTGCTGCGCGAGTTTACGACGCGTCTGAAAGACGTGTGCCGCGGGTACGACTATGTGGCACGCATGGGTGGAGACGAATTTGTGATTACCGCTCCCGGGCTGACTCCGGAAGCGGCGAAGGACAAGGCCGACCGCCTGAATCAGGCTGCCATCGAGTCGGGGCGCCACGTCTGCGGACGGGATGTGATCACGCTGAGCGTGGGGATGGCGTTCTGTCCCGACGACGGCACCGATGTGGAACGCCTGCTAGCCGAGGCTGACCGCCGGATGTACTCCATGAAGCAAATCCACCACGCAGAAGCAATTACCCGCGAGCAGGACACGAAGTCCCGCGGAGCGTCCGCGGAATAGGAGACTCGAACCATGCTAGGGCGGAAAATTGCGCGGCATGGAGTCGCGATCGTCGCTACGGTTCTGCTGGGGGGACTCCTCTCGGCCACACTGGTGCGGCTGGCGCCGGGCTTTGATGTGGATGAGGCGCAGCTGGATCCGCATTTGAATTCAGCGAGCGTTCAAGCCTTACGGCAGGCGCGGTTGGATCAGCACAACATCTTCCGGTTCTATTTTCATTCTTTGCAACGCGCGGCTCATGGCGACTTGGGAACCTCCATTTCGCTGGGCCAACCGGTGAGCGTGCTGCTGCGGGAGCGCGCCCCGCTCACGCTGCGATTGGTGGGCATTGGACTGCTGCTGAGTTGGGCCGTGGCGATGGCCATGGCGTTGAGCGCCGCATGGCTGCGTACGTCGGCTTTCGACGCGCTCACCACGGCGATCAGCGGAACGTTTCTCTGCATTCCGGCAGCAGTGTTGGCTCTGCTGTCGGTGTTGTGGAACGTGCCGGGAGCTCTAGCAATTGGGCTGATCGTGTTTCCACGCGTCTACCGCTACGCGCGCAATCTTCTGGCAAAGTCCTATTCCCTGCCCCACATCATCACTGCGCGTGCCAAGGGTCTCAGCGAATGGCGGATCCTGTTCTGGCATGTGGTTCCGCTCGCCGGGCCGCAGTTACTAGCAGTGGCCGGAGTGTCGGTGAGCATCGCCGTCGGCGCGGCGATCCCGGTGGAAGCGTTGTGCGGTTTGGCGGGAGTGGGGCAGTTGGCGTGGCAGGCGGCTCTGGCGCGCGATCTGCCGTTGCTGACGAATTTAACAATTCTGGTGACGCTCGTAACCTTGCTGGCCAATTCAGGCGCGGATGTAATCGGAACTATGCTTCGAGGCCAGGAAGCATGAGGCTCTGGCGCATCCTCGCTTGTACATTACTGCTGCTTGTGGTGAGCGTGTCGCTAGCGGCGAACTGGCTGGCTCCGGCGGGGTATGCGAAGCAGTACCGGGAGGCCGCGGGCGCGGCTCCGTCCCACGAACACTGGCTGGGGACTGACGAAATTGGACGAGACCGATTTGCTCGCGTGTTGTACGGAACTCGCATTTCACTGCTGCTGGCACCGGCTGCCGCGCTGTTGTCGACGCTGATGGCGGCTCTCGTAGGCGGCTTGGCGGGATATTTGGGCGGCGCATGGGCACGGGCCGCGATGGCGGTGACCGATCTGTTCCTGTCGCTGCCCTGGCTGTTTCTGCTGATCACGGCTCGCGCGATGATGCCTCTGAACGTGTCGCCGCTGGTCTCAGTACTGGTGACGTTTCTGATGTTGGGACTGCTGGGGTGGACGAGCGCGGCGCGCGTGTTGTGTTCGGCCGCAGGTTCCTTGCGAAGCTCGGATTTTGTGCGGCAAGCAAGAGCCTCGGGCATTGGCGGAGTAAGGCTGTTCTGGATTCATGTGCTGCCGAATCTGAAGCCGGTACTGTATGCGCAGTTCTGGATTTCGATTCCAGCATTCATCCTCAGCGAAGCGAACCTGGGAATCCTGGGATTGGGTGTCGCCGAGCCGATGCCTTCGTGGGGAAGTTTATTGAAAGAGTTGGAAGGGCTGGTCTCGGTCGGCGAAGAGCCGTGGAAGTTCGTGCCGCTGGTATTGCTGGTCGTCGTGGTGACCTCGTTTCAGTTTGCACTTTCAAAACACGAAGAAATGCCCGCATGACGGGCCTCTGGGGAAGGTTGGCGGTGATGGGAGCAGAGAGTAAACAAGCAATCTGGATCGGGCTGGTCTGCCTAGGTCTGTCGGCGGGTTCAGCGATGGCGCAGGGCGAGCTTCGATTTTGCCTGCGGTCGGAACCGAAGACATTTGATCCTTTGAAAGTGGAAGACGATTCATCGGTTGCAATCCGTTATTTGACCGGAGGTGTGCTGCTGCGCCTTAACCGTCAGACTCAGGCTTTGGAACCGGAATTGGCGCAGTCGTGGAAGGTCTCGAAAGACGGGAAGGAGATCACGTTCAAGTTGCGCAATGGAGTCTCATTTTCCGATGGCACTCCTTTTTCCTCGGAGGACGTGGCGTACACGGTAAAGCAGTTGATGGATCCCGCACTGCACTCGCCGACGGGCGACGCGTTCCGTTCCGGACCGGGCGACGTAGAGACGCAGATCATTTCCGCCACCCAGATTTCCATTACGTTTCCCGCGCCCGTGGCCGGACTCGACCGGCAATTCGATCAGGTCGCGATTCTTTCGGCGCACTCCGGCAAAAAGGAAATGGCGGTGCTCGGTCCGTTCATGGTGGCCGAATACAAGCCTGGTTCTACGGTCCTTCTGAAGCGCAACCCCAATTATTGGAAGACGGACGCGAAGGGACAGAAGCTGCCTTATCTCGATTCGATCAAGCTCGATATTCAGCCAAATCGTGACGTCGAAATGCTGCGCTTCAAGCGCGGGGAAATCGATTTGATCAACTCAATCGACAGCGAGTACTTCGACAAGCTGGCTTCGACTTCTCCGCAACTCGTGCATGATGCGGGCCCGTCGCTCGACAGCGAACAGATGTGGTTCAACGAAGTCGCTAAGTCTCCATTGCCGGCGTACAAGAAGAATTGGTTCCGTTCGGCGAATTTCCGGCGGGCGATTTCACAAGCGATCAATCGCGAGGACCTCGCCCGGGTTGTGTTCCGTGGGCATGCGCAGCCGGCGGTGGGTCCGGTGTCTCCCGCAAACAAGCTGTGGTTCAACGCGCATCTGAAGGCTGAGCCCCATTCTCAAGACGCGGCGCTGAAGGCGCTGCAGAGCGAGGGTTTCCGTTTGGAAAATGGAACTCTCAAAGACAAAGATGGCAATGCTGTTGTGTTTTCAATCATCACCAACTCCGGAAATAAATATCGCGAGCGCATGGCCACGATGATTCAGGAAGATCTCCAGACGATCGGAATTCAAGTGAACGTGGTGACGCTCGACTTCCCTTCCCTGATCGAGCGCATGACGCAGACCTTCGATTACGAAGCAATCTTGCTCGGCCTCACAAACGTGGGACTCGATCCGAGCGAACAGATGAACGTGTGGCTGAGTTCTTCGGAAAACCACCAGTGGAATCCGTCGGAAAAGGCCCCGGAAACCGCATGGGAAGCGGAGATCGACAAGCTGATGAGGGCGCAGGCGTCGGCGGCGGATCCGAAGAAGCGCAAAGAAAGCTTCGACCGTGTGCAGGAGATCGCCGTGGAGCAGGCTCCGTTTATTTATCTGGTGAACCGGAATGCATTGTCGGCGGTCGCAGGCTCGGTGCAGGGCGCAAGCCCAGTGATCCTGGTACCTCAGACTTACTGGAATGCGGAGCGGCTTTCCGTCAAGTGAGTCCACGAAATCAAAACCGTTAACCACGAAGGACACTAAGGTAAACACGAAGGAAATGGCCGACGAAGCACAATGCGGAGTTCTCCTGTCAGCCCACCTGTGGCTGCGTTACGGGAAAAAGCCTCCCGTATTGCGCGATGTGGACGTGGACATTTCGCGCGGCGAAGTGCTTGGCCTCATTGGCCAGAGTGGATCTGGCAAGAGCACGCTGGCCATGGCGATTCTGGGACTGCTGGACCGCAAACACGCGCAAGTGGAAGGCACGGTCCGGTTCGATGGGGCCGACCTGCTGCGACTCAGCGAGTCGGATCTGCGTGCGCTGCGCGGAAGAAAGCTGGCCCTGGTGCTGCAAAGTCCACAGTCGTCGCTGAATCCCGCATTGAAAATTCGGACCCAACTGAAAGAGGCTTGGGGAGCCCACGCATCAGGACCGAAGGCGGATTGCGAGGCCGCGATCCGAGCGGCGCTGGAAAGCGTGAGCCTGCCATCAACCGATGAATTCCTGCGAAAGTACTCTTCCCAGATGAGCGTTGGCCAGGCGCAGCGCGTGCTGATTGCGATGGCTGTGATGCACCGCCCGGCGCTCTTGATTGCCGACGAAGCCACCAGCGCACTCGATGTGATCACGCAGTCTGAGATTCTCGCTCTGTTTCGCGAACTGAACCGCAGTCATGGAATGGCGATTCTATACATCTCGCACGATCTCGCGTCAGTGGCGGGCATTTGCGACCGCATTGCGATCCTGCACGAAGGCCAGATCGTCGAGACCGGATCTACGGAGCAGGTATTGACCAGTCCTCGTCACGAATACACACAACGCCTGATGGCAGCCATGCCCAAGATGCCGCAACCGCAACGACTCGCGGCCGGCAAGGCAGCGGGACTCTAGCAAGCTTCGCTGGTCCTCAAACAACCTCGTTCCACAACTGAGGTCGTAACTCGCCGCAGAGGACTGAGGTCATATTTGCGCCGGTCGTAAGTGAGACAGACTGTCCCACGCCCACCCTCATGGGACAGAGTGGCCCATCCAATCCCCTCCGAACCTTTGCGATCTCCATTAAAACCAATGACTTACGAGACCCCGATTGGCCGCCTCCGTGCAACAGCAGGGCTGAGTACGAAGCTCGATCTTTCCCCCATCAAGAAAGTAGGGTGAGATTTTATGGAGCACACGACGAAGACACCGAAACCTAAGTGGCGCGGAGAACGACATAGCGCTGCCTGGGGTAAGCGCGTGAGCCTGGTCCTTCTCCTGGCAACGGGGATGGCGTTCGGTCAGCGATGGAAGAACCCCATCGCCGACGACTCGAACGGCCGATTCTCGTCCCGGATTGCTCCCGAACTCTCGAGCCTTCTGGCAAAGGCCCATCAGGGAACTGCCAAGGGCCAAACCGTGAAAGTCATTGTGCAGTACAAACAGGTCCCGACGGCGGCGCACTACGCCACGATGCAGGGCCGCGGCGGTCGCCTGCACGCGCGACTGAACACAATCAAAGGTGCGTCGTTCACGATTCCGGTCAGCGCTCTCGCTGCATTAGAGTCTGATCCTGAAATCGCCTCCGTGACGATCGATCACCCGATGAACGTTATGGACGATCTGACCAACGATGCTACGGGCGTCGAATCGGCATGGGCCGCCGGATATAACGGAGCAGGCGTCGGCGTTGCTGTCATCGATAGCGGCATCAACGACAGCCATCCCGATCTGCAGAATCCCGACGGTTCATCGCGCGTTGTCTATCACCAGGATTTTACGGGCACCGCGAAGACGAACTCCGCCGGAGCACAGTACGACCTCTACGGGCACGGTACGCATGTGGCCGGGATTGTGGCTGGCAACGGCTCACTCTCGGGTGGGGAATACGCCGGCGTCGCGCCAGGCGCGACCCTGATCGATCTGCGGGCCCTGGATGCGAACGGGGCGGGCACTGACAGCACCGTGATCGCTGCTATTCAGCAGGCCATTGCGCTGAAGAGCACTTACAACATTCGAGTCATCAACCTGTCACTCGGCCGGGGTATTCCGGCGAGCTACACGCAGGATCCTCTGTGCCAGGCGGTGGAAGCGGCCTGGAACAGCGGAATCGTGGTGGTCGTGGCGGCCGGCAACTATGGCCGCTTGAACGTGAATGGAAACAACGGCTATGGGACCGTCACCGCCCCCGGCAACGATCCTTACGTGCTGACGGTGGGCGCAACCAAGAGCAACGGCTCAGCTTCGGCGTCGGCTGAAACGGTAGCGAGCTATAGTTCGAAGGGGCCCACGACTTACGATCACGTCGCAAAGCCTGACATCATGGCGCCCGGTAATGCCATCATTTCGCTGGCAGCGCCGGGAGCCACGCTCGAAGGCTCCTATCCGGGCGATGTAATTACCGGCTCTGATGGGAACAACGATTACTTCAGACTGAGTGGCACCAGCATGGCTACCCCTGCGGTCGCAGGCGCGGTGGCTCTGATGCTGCAAGAGCAACGCACGCTCACACCAGATCAAGTGAAAGCGCGGCTCATGAAGACGGCATACAAGATGGGCTTCACGTCGACGTCGGCTTGGGTGCCGCACCTCATGATGTCGTTCCTCAGCTTCTACGATCTATTCTCGGTAGGATCAGGATTGATGAACGTTCAAGCCGCCACCACCAATACTGATATGGCTCCGGCCACGGTCGGATCGGCCCTTTCGCCGACAGCGGTCTATAACCCTCAGAACCATACCGTTTCTCTGGTGAATGGAAACTCGAGCGTAGCCTCATCCTCCGTGGTTTGGGGTACCTCGGTGGTCTGGGGAACTTCAGTGGTGTGGGGTGCTTCGATGGTCAACGGCACTTCCGTTGTTTGGGGCAGCTCGCTGCCGTGGAACGACAACACTCTGAGTGCGTTCAGCGTAGTTTGGGGATCGAGCACGGGCCAGAGCACTTCGGCCACCAGCGTCGTCTGGGGAGCGTCAGTGTCTAATGCCAATAGCGCATTTACCGACGCCGGAGACGATGAGCAATAGTTAGCCGTGTGAATGTCCAAGGAAAGGAGAAGATGATGAATAACACACGGCGAATTAGGACCTTCATCGGCGCAATGATGCTGGCCGCAGCCATCACTGCGGGATACGCAACCTTCGTGAGCCACGCGCTGCACACATATTTTGCCTTGGCAGTGCTGGTACTGGCGGCGGTTACGTCGAGGATGAAAGTGAAGCTGCCGGGAATCAACGGCAACATGTCGGTGAATCTGCCATTCCTGCTCACAGCCGTAGTCAGCCTGAGCGCTGCCGAAGCAGTGATCATCACCTGCGTCTCCACCGCGGTACAGTGCTCGCCGCGGAAGAATGCGAGGTTCAACCCGCAGCAGATGGCATTCAATCTCAGCATGATGGCGTTTGCCAGCTGCCTGGCGAGCCTGATGTTTCATGCCCACCCCGGTATGCAGTGGAGTTCGGGCACCCTGGGACTCATGCTGGCGACAGCAACCTTGTTCCTGGGACAGACTGCTCCGGTAGCAGCGATCGTAGCGGTAAGCGAGGGCAAGGCGGCAGGACAGATTTGGTGGAGCCTGGCGCATCTCTCATTCCCCTACTACATTGTCAGCGCCGGAGTGACGACGATGGTCCAGGCAGTCAGCTCTCACGTGGGCTGGGGACTGGCACTCGCGGTCTTCCCAGTGATGTACGGCATCCACCGCTCCTACCGTACGTACTTTGGAGCGATCACGGAAAATCTTCGCGCGCAGGCGCTGCGCCCGGAAGGGCGGGTCAGAGCAGCCAGCGCTGGAGCGTAACTGGTCAGAAAGTAAATCGATTATGACGCCGGAACGGTATAACAAAGCCGCCGCCGATCTCGCCTGGCAACGCACGATCGACTGGTTCAACAAATACGTGCGCGGCTGATTCCGCGGGTGCAATTTGCCGTGCCGGACGCCCCCGAGCCGTTCGGGGAATTTCGGACCTTCCTACCCCACCCTGTCGCTGGGGATAACGAAGATCGAACACATGGACCTTCGCAATCCTAACTCAATGTAAAAAATTAAAAAATGAAAGGTAAGCGACTGATTTTAAGTATTTTGGTGGCCAGTAAGGGAGCCCCCCCCCTTCGCCGGGTCGGCCCGGGGAGTTTCACCCCGAGCCGCCCACAGATCCGGACGTGACCCTCTCGAGTCATCCGGCTCGTGCCACCCCGAGGAAGCCTGCCGGCTTCCGCCAAGACAAGGAGTTCCTCCGGTTGCCCGTTGACTCCATCCTGACGTGGGTGACCTGCTCCCTTTGCTCGACGGGCATTACCCCGTTTCATCGCTCTTACGAAGCAGTGCGCCCCTGATCGGTGCATCGGTACTTTCGGCCTCGTGGGGTCTCCACTTGTGCTTTCTCCCTTAGCATCACCGACCCGGTTCTCAAGTTCCGTACGAAAGCCCGGATAAGAGTCATGCCGCCTGAACGCCGGACCCCGCATGGCCAGTAAGTAGGTACCTTCCATGCTGCTCCCAGGACAAGGGGGAGACCCTGGTTTTGGAGTCATCTAAGGTCGTTTCGACGCTTCGTCAGCGGATCATTTGTTGGGATAGAGCTCGAGCGCGCCAGTTTTAGACGGGGGGTTACCAGCCTCACCCTTTCGCTTGCGAGGTGGGTTCACATTCCCGCCGTGACTACGTTTCCCGAGGCCTCCCGATAATCCCGGACAGCCGGATTTCCCAGGTCCGGTTCGGAGTCTTGGCCTTTCTTCCTTGAGCCTTCCCAGCTTGGCGAGGTTTAAGCGCTGATCCGTATACGCCCCGACTTCCGTGGTTTGCCCAAAGCTTAGTCCCGTCTCATACGTGAGGCTTATTGTCGGCGCAGCGTCCGACTGCCCCGCTGAACGACGGAACCACCAAGTACCCAGAGTCCCTTTGCGCGGTGTCGGCGTTACCTCCATCGCAGAGACGTGTACCGTCTCTTAGGAGAGCGTTACCTCTCCCTCATCGCTCATACGGACTCATGCGCCGGTCCTGTTACCTCTCCTCGACTTCGGCCATGGCCTAGTTCTCGGAGTCTATGCCGGTTGCTATCAGCCCCGACTGCTAGCAGGACCATCCCGACGTTATTTCTGAGAATCTTTCGTATCCGTGCGGCCAAGTACACGGTTGACGGCGGTGCGAGAGGGATGAGAGAAGTTTTCAGGAGTGCGTCTTGGCCGCCCATGCTTTGGGCGTGAGTCCGGTGACGTTCTGTATGGATGTGTCGGCGAGACCGGGCAGGATGTCGGCCAGATATTGGCGCACCGGGATGGCGAGCCGGCGGCAGCTTTCGATAACGGAGAGAATGGCGGCCACGCGCGGGCCGGCTTGAGGGCTGCCGATATGGATCCAGTTCTTGCGTCCAGTCGCCACTGGACGCATGGAGTTCTCGGCCACGTTATTGCTGAGCTCCAGTTGCGGGTGGTCGAGGAAGCAGGTCAGCTTTTTCCATAATGCCAGCGTGTAGTTGCACGCCTGGCCCGCCTTGCTACGGGGCAGCACGGTTTTGCTCGTGGCCAGGATGTGTTCCCGGATTTTGGCGAGCAGTGGAGGAGCTTTCTCCTGGCGCAGAAGATGACGTGCGGCCTGATCCATCTTCTCCTCGCGCGCCTGGGCGTCGATCAGAAACAACTGGTCTATCAGTTCGACCGCGCAAATCGAGCCGGCGTCCTGCGGGTTGAGTTTGACCGCATCCACAAAGTTCCTTCGCGCATGGCTCCAGCAGCAGGCGTGCACCATCCCAGGCCCGCCGAGGCCGCGCTCGTAGGCTATGTAATCGTCGGTTTGGAGAATGCCCGCGAAGGCGCCGAGGAACTGCTTTGGCCCTTCGCGTCCGCGGCTCATGCGAAAATCGAAGACCGCCCCAGCCCCCGGCGTTCCGTACTGCCAGAGGTAGGCTTGATGGTTCTTACCTCGTTGGTCGTGCGTCTGCACATCGATCGGGGTTTCGTCGGCCTGGATGTAACCGCTGGCCAGCAACTCCCTGCGCATGGCCCCGACCACCGGGGAGAGCATCTCGCCGACCGTCATCACCCAGCCGCACATCGTGGTCCGCGTGATCTCGATGCCCGCATCGCGCAGCAGGATGGCGCTCTGACGATAGAGTGGGCAGTGATTGGCATACTTGCTGACAATGGTGTCGATAATCACCTCGTCGGCCACCAGGCTCTTGTCGATGATGCGCGCGGGAAGCGGCGCCATGGCGACGCCCTGCTCCTCGCACTGCTTGCAGGCGCGCTTCTCGCGCTTGGTCACTTCCACGTAGTACTCGGCCGGATTGACCTTCAGCACTTCGCTCTCGTCGTAGCCGATCACTTTCGTTTCCGCGCCGCACTTTCCGCACACGCACTGCTCGGCCGTGCAAGCGACGATCTTCTCCACGCGCGGCAGATCTGCGGAGAAGGTCTGCCGGCCGGGATGCGCGCGCCGCTTCCGCTGCTTCTCGCCCTCCGGTGCCGGCAACGCCTCGCGCTCGCTCTCCGCCTGAACTTCCTGGTTCGAGACCCCGGGCTCTTCCTCCAGTAACTGCAGTTGGAGATTACTCAGCTTTTCACTGCCTGGTCCGTACTTGGCGATCCGCCGCAGACGCAGATGTTCTTCCAGCACCTGGATCTTAAGCCGCGCATACTGTAACTCGCTCCTGGTTGTATCTAACTGCTTCGACGCTGCGCCCAACTGCTCTTCATAAGTCGCAACCTTCGCAACCCTGTCGCTCAGGGTGGCAAACAAAGCCTGGGGAAGCTGCTCCTTCAGTTGTTCGAGAAGTTCGGCGGGAAAACAAGGCCCAGCGTCAGCAGTGGGCATCGCGGCAGCCGGTGGAGTCGCACTCACGATGCTTCTTTGATAACAGATCTGGCTGTGGATAAGGGAACGAAATCGCCAGTGTTTATGCTGGCATTCGTAACTTATCGGATTCTTCCATGAGCGGCTTGCGATACCATTTCCGCCGCCGCGTCTCTGCCAAATCAATGCCCCCCAGCAACATTGCCAGCTCCTCGTGGCTCAGTACGATCTTCGTCTCCGAAGTGTCTGCTCCCGGCCA
This sequence comes from uncultured Acidobacteriaceae bacterium, assembly GCA_963752175.1. Taxonomy (GTDB): domain Bacteria; phylum Acidobacteriota; class Terriglobia; order Terriglobales; family Acidobacteriaceae; genus Sulfotelmatobacter. Next base: position 45,334 of record CAVVXZ010000017.1, on the reverse strand, counting down.
GCCAAACCTTCCTCCGTCCAATTTTTTCGAGCATATCCATAACCCGCTATGGTCATATACCAACAGCTTCAGACGATTGCGCCGCGCATTGGTGAACAAGAAAACGTGGCCGCTCTCCGGATCGCAGCCCAGATGGTCGCGCACCAAACCGTACAAACCATTAAATCCCTTCCTCATGTCCGTGGCTCCGGTGGCCACGTAGATCCGCGTCGCTGGCCCAAATCCGAACATCGCCCTATACCTTGTCCAACACCGTCAGCAGGCGCTCCAGTGTGGCCCCATCGAAGCCCCGGTTCACTTCGATCCTGCGTCCGCTGGTCAACCCCACCACCAACCCGCTGCTGGTGCTCGCCGAGCTCCCGCGCGCTGTCCTTATCTCTACCGCCAACAATCGATTGCCTGCCCTGCTTGCTTGATCCTGGGCACGTTGTTTTCTCAGATGACGATCGAGAGTACTTCGCGAGATTCCTCGACTGCCGCAGAACTCACCCTGTTGCATGCCACTCCTTGCAAACTCCGCCACAATCTCCCGAATCTCTTCCCGCGTCCGTCGTTTTGCCGTGACTACGTTCGTCTGATGATCCATAACCGCATTTCAACACCGGCTCTGCGCCTTGACTAGGTGGGTTGCTCACACGCTTACGCAAATTTCGCAGGGCGGCCGAGACTTCTACCTCCAGGCAGAACGTGCTTCGTTGCCTCTGCACGCACTGGATATGCTATCCGTCCGTTTCAGGCAATTGACGGAGAAAGGACTTTCACCTTTCCAGATTTGCGGTCTTGTCGGCTGCTCCGTTGGGATAGAAGTAGGGCGCGCCCCGCTGTAGGTGGAGGTTTTCCGCTCCTGCTCTTTCGATTGCAAGGCGGGTTCACAATTCCACCCTGGCGACGTTTCCCTAAGCCCCCCTATAATGCCGGACGGCCGAATTTCTCAGGTCCGGTTTCAAGCCTTGGTCATTTCGTCGATGAGCCTTCCCATTCGCCACGAAGCTCAAGCGCTGGTTCGCATACACCCCGTCTGCGAATGGTTTGCTGACCGCTTCGTCCCTATCCCTGGCTACACGGTTTGGTGTACTCGGTTTTATCAAGCCGAGCCCGCGCCTGTCGTAGGGACCACCAAGTGCCCAGAGTCTCTTTGCCTGACTTTGGCGTTACCTCCGTCAGGGAGACGTGTACCGTCTCCTCCGAGGACATTACTCCTCGTTCATCGCTCCTACAGACTCATTCGCCAATCCCATCGAGCTCTCCCCTCCTTTGGTTTGTAGCCTCGTTCGAGGAGTCTTTGCAGGTTGCTGCCAGCCTCTGCTGCTCGTGGGACCTTCCCGACGTTATTCCGCAATTCTTTCCTCAGATGCCTGGTCCTCAATCCCGACGGTCTCATCGAGTGCATTTGCCTGTTTCTTCCTCGATGTCATCGGCCTTCCCTAGGTCCTTCTTAGGTCGGCTTCCCGTTTCGTCCGCGAACACGATTTTTCCGCGGTGAAGTTTCGAGATTGTCATCGGACATTTCTTACGTTCAAGCCTCCGAGTTTGCTTGTCTCCCAGATCGCTCCCACCGCTGCAAATTTCGCAGGGCGGCCGAGACTTCTACCTCCAGGCAGAACGTGCTTCGTTGCCTCTGCACGCACTGGATATGCTATCCGTCCGTTTCAGGCAATTGACGGAGAAAGGACTTTCACCTTTCCAGATTTGCGGTCTTGTCGGCTGCTCCAAGGACCTACCTTCATCTTTCGTACAGCATGACGATTTCTCGTCTTCTTGACACAACCCCCCCCAAACAACGCTAGCCTTGTTCAGGGCCGGATTCTCTGAGTCTACCCGCCCTTTCAATCAACAATTTAATATCGAGGTGGCGACAGTTTTATGACCACTCTGTGATCAACGCCGATTCTAAGTCCCGTGCGTATGCCAGTTTAGCCATGATAATAAATGACTTATAGCGAACAAGACCTGAAACTGTGTAAGTGAATGTGTCAGAATTGAAGGGTTTCGACTGGTCAGGTCGCAAGGAAGAACTCGCGAGGATGCGCTCTTTCCGGGGTTTTCTATCTGACCGATCCGAGCGGCGCCAAGACCTTTCGCGACCGCCTACGCATTTTTGTCGTTGCCCCCTTTTGGAGAAGGCAAACCAGCAAACTCAATTCCGCTATCGTTTGGATGTCGATGGCGAGTTCTTCAGCTTTGTGCCGACCGCAACTCGTGATGCGAATGGCTTTGTAGTGGCAGCCACGCCCCTGCTTGACAGGCGTGTAACGATTCCGATGGGCAACCGCAGGGTTTTCGAAAGCGCAAAGCTCATGGCAGAGTCACTTTCTGCACAGACCGGGCTGCGCGTTAGTTGTTGCCAAGGTATGGTTGCTGGCATTCCTTGGGGCAAGTCTTCGGTGCCACTTGAAGCCCACAATGAAACCGCTCGAAACGTGCTGGAACGACTTCTACGGCTTGAATCCTCACCGCCACAGGACTACTGGCTGCTACGCTGCGATTCCGCGTGGTGTTTTATAAATGTCCAAGGTGTGTGGGGTGCTCAATGCCGCCAAATCCACTCCCAGGCAAGTTGGAACACGGCTCGCGCTAGTTTTCTTGCTGTCGTGGTTGGAAGATTCGAGCGAATCCCAACTTGCAGGTTTCCCGAATGGCCTGTGGAGTCAAATTTCTGGCCTGGACGATTCGAGATGCGGCACGAATCGAATCAGTGACAGCCCCAAAGAGTGTTGCCGCTGCGCTTTCGACGGCGCGAACACTGTTGGCGTGCAACTCGTGCCGAATGTTCCTGACCCATTCCGCGCTTAAATCATCGATTCTCGTTGCGAAAGTGTCGATCGTGTCATGCATCTAGCGAATGTCTTTCGCTCGCTCGTCGCGATTGCGTCTCCGATGGATAAGTATTTTTTGTGCGAGGGAAACTGACAGGATTTGCAATCTGCACTCCGGTTTCATTTGCGAACGGGAAGCCATTGGCCGCAGATAGGGCAACGCTCCAAGGTGCCGCTAAAAGAACTTCGATGTAGCGCAGGTTTTGCGAAGAAACGCCGCCCACCCTCTGTGTTGCATTCTGTTTCCTCCTGCTGCCCACGGCACCACCTACTAGCGGTGTAAGAAATTCCGCGTAGAAATGAATGCCAGGATCGGTCAGTCGATAGTGGGCAGCGGGGGTCGGTGATGTCCTAGAAACTCGGCTTCAAATCCGTTCGCAGCGAGCCGCTGGTAAATTTCATCTCCGGCGACTCTGATTCGCCTCGGAAGAGCTACATCCGCATCAAGTGTTGCCAGCGGTTCGTATTGCAGTGGCTGGGCTAAAGGATGCAATCGGTGTAGGCGGTGCGCCCAACCCCCAATGATGACCACCTGGTCGAGCCAGGGCGTCAAAGATTCCACGAGCCTCGCGAAGGACGCAAACTCGGGATTCGCATTCATGCATTTGCCTTATCGAGAATTTGCGAAAACACTCGCCTACGGAGAAAATCGGCTTGATCTTTCCCGCGTGCGGGATGGTTCGAGACATCAAGCCACACCTGTAGAATATCGGTGGCAGGCACACCGTCGCACTCTACTACCGCGCGGAAGACAGCTTCAGGATTTCTAGGAATTCTGACGAACACATCCGGGCGGTGACCGGCAATTTCGAGTGACAAGCCAAGTTCCCGGAGTGCCTTCCTGTCGAACCGCTCGATGTAGAGATGCAGCAGGGTTCCATGCACGAATTTGAAGCCCAAGACCTCCGCAGCTGCGAACAGAGCAATGCAAAGCCGGGGCATGATCCGTGCTTGGTTAGGTTTGGATCGCATTCTAGTTGCATAAGATCGAAGAGCGGCATGAAACGTATCCTTTTCGCCGCTCAAGATCCAACGGGCCGGAGTTTCATGCATACGAGAATGACTCGCTCTCAGCCATCGTTCCAGCAGTTCCTCGGTTCGGACTAGCCTCATCCCGCCTACTTCGTCGAGGAACCCTTCCTCGGAAAGCTGACGCACAAACCGGAACGCGCTCATCGTGGAAACGCCCGCCGCGTCGGCGAGCTGAGAGACATTTTCATAATGTCCCCGCGGAGCAGAGAGCAAGGAATCCGGGATGCTTTTTGATAAGAGAATTTTCAGCATCCACTGATTTAGGTCAGAGAATAGGTTGCCCGGCGAAACCTCTTTGGCAGGGCCTTCGATGACGCGCGACCTCTCCGCATTGAGAACTTCCAAGCCATGGCCCGCAAAACGGCGGAAGCCTCCAGCGTCAATGATTCCGACCCCGACATCAGGAGCATTGCGCAAGGCGAAGTCTTTGACGTGTTCCGACAGGGAATCCGAAACATGGTCGGAGGCCAGCACAGCGACGGGGGTTGCGCTGCCAGTAATCCGGGCAGCTGCTCTTTGGGCTTCCAGAATGGCCTGTGAAATCAAGGGAATAGCTCTGTCTTTCCTTGATTCCGATAACGCCTTGAGCTGGAAGACATAGATATTCTTGCCGTTGCGAGCCACGATGTCGGGGCCGTTGTCTGCGGATCGCGGCGACTGCTTTACGCGCCATCCCGCCTTCTGAAGCGTCTTGGTCAGGAGATTGTCAAATTCTGCTACGCGATTTTGCTGATGCGATGGCATAACAAAGGCCTGTTAACATGGCCACGATATATATCATGGCCACGGTAATTAACATGGCCATGATAATTGTGTTAAGCTAGCCTTGTCAAGCTGGATCAACTCGTCGACCGCCCTGTGGGCGGGAAAGCTTCTAGCATTGTCCAATTGTGTTGGACTGCCGGTGTCAGAGGCAGGAAAGGGACGGGCGGGATGCCAACAAGGTTGCGTACAGTTGTTGAGGTGTGCGACACCGACATGTCAACCGCGTGTCCACGTACATCTCCTCCGATGGATCGGACAGCTTCCTGAACTCGTTCTGCTCTGCTGGAGACGATCACGACGTCCGCTCCCTGCGATGCCGCCTCTTCGGCAACTGGCCAAGCCGATCCCCGACGACCCACCTATGATGACCACCCGCTATTCTCGAAACCGTTTTCTCGTGGCATTGAATTCTCCGTTTCCAGAGTTCTGTCGACTTTACACAGCTAAAGATGAGCAGACGTTAGCATGCGAATCATGCATAATGAACATGGTGGCTATGCGTCTAGAGAAATTACATCAAGTCGAGCCGGCCATTCAGCAGTAGGTCAATGCTTCCAATAGTCTCGGTTCTGGAAGCCACCGCATTTACAGGCGCCTATCGACATTGTGTCAGTTAGGGTCGGCCCAACCATCTCCGGGTCACATCCCACACTTCGTCCGGTGAACCGTAACCGCGACGATAGGCTTGGCCGCAGATTTCGTACGGCTTCAAGTCCGTCGAACCCCAATGACTGGACGCAGGCGGCATACGGCAAGAGCAGTACAGGATCCACCCTGAGCCGCCGTGCGCTGTGAGCGGGATCAGGTACGATCCGTTGCGATACGGGCTAAAGCTCGGCAAATATCGAGTGCGGCATTTCGGGCACTCGACGCAATGGCGAACACGAGACATGAAGAGTGAAACCACGGTTTGATCGCAACCAGTATGGCGCGTCAGAAATAGCAGCTATTGCGAATGCTCACTCAGGTTTACGACTTCGTTGATAGGGTGGAGCTTAGCCCCGAAAAACCGGCACACGATAAACGCCACTCTGAGTGACGATTAGCGGCGCCAGCACCACAGCCCCGCGAGTCAGTGACAGTCTGAAGTGATCGCATACGTCCTCCCCAGTAGTACTCAGTACAGCTGCAACTCGCTCTTTCCTTGCGCAAAGTGCAGGCCGATCTCAGCGTTGCTCGACCCTAACAACAAATGTCCTCCCAGAGCTTGCCCGTTATCTCCGCCGAGCGTGGGGAGAGCGCTCATGTGGAAGAATTGCCACAGAAACGGGCGACACGTAAGGTGTGTGCCGAATCCGCAAATGTCTTCACCGTTCGGGTCCAGGACAGCCGTTTCGGAATAACCTACTATCTGTGCGAAGTCGTTGATCTCGCCCCGGTTCATCCAAGTGTTCTGTCCTCCAAGTGTGCCGAGGTCGGACTTGAATCCGTCGAGGTCTATCAGTGCGCGTCCGTTTAGAAGTTTCCCGGCTATGCTATCCACCTGCCCCGTTTCCACGTTCCCAGCCATGATCTCCGTCCAGCCTCGATCATTGAGGGACATGGCACAACCCAGATTGTCATTCCCTTCAGTGCCCAAATCGGTAACTCTGTAGCCCGCTTGAGCGACTGCATTGCTGAAGCAAGCCAGAACAACCGTCGTAACCCACGGTATCCAGGAATTCCGCAACCGTCTCAGCGTCCTCATAGGTCCTCTTTTCCTCCGGTAGAGTCGTGGTGCCGGGGATACCTGGCGATTTACGTCAGGTGCCACTCGGCGCTCTAACAGGCAGTGTGCATTTGAGAGCAGAATTGGCTCACAACTTCACCAACGCCTGCTGAGTTAGAACGGAGGGGAGCATGTGGGGGTCCACGTTCACAACGATTACGTGACACAACAAGCGCAACACTTCAAACTTAGAAAACGAGTGACGGACCAACAACCTCCTGGGACGATGCCAAGACCGGTAGAGCGACTCTTTCTCCAACTTTTCATACATATTAGCGAGAGGATACGACATTCGAGAGAGTCAGCAGCCACAACTCATGCGCTCAATTGTGATTGACTTTCAGATGATTTAACATACATACTGGTTGGTATGTTGGCAGCACGCAAGACCCCGAAACGTAGAGCGACAAGGCTGCGTGATTCAGGGCGCACGCGGGAGCGCTTGCTGCAAGCGGCATCCCGCGAGATCTACAGATCGGGTTTCCAGAGTGCCAGCTTGGACACGATTCTGGCCGTAGCTGGGGTCACCAAGGGCGCACTGTACTACCACTTCGAGAGCAAGGAAGCCTTGGGACACGCCGTCGTTGACGAGGTCATCGGCCCCGACGTCCGGGGCACGTGGGTGCGCCCTCTGCAGACCGGCAAGGACCCTATCGACGCTTTGATCGGCGCCGTTCAACGTATACCCGTTCGGCCCGCGGATGTGCGGGGCGGCTGCCAACTGAACAATCTGGCGCAGGAAATGTCTCCTCTCGACGCGGGATTCCGGAAGCGGCTGGCGATAATCTTCGATGCCTGGCGCGAGGCCGTTGCCTCCGTTTTGCGAGAGGGCCAGGCCAACGGAAGCGTTCGCCGCGACGTGGAACCCGCTGATGCCGCCGGCTTACTGATCGCGATGGTCGAAGGCTATGCGTCGCTGGAAAAGAATGCTCAGGATCCGAAAGTGATGAAAGCGGGGATCAGAAACATGGTGGGCTGGCTGCGGTCCCTGCGCGCGCCGGGCAACCGCAAGCGAGGTTGATCGCATCGGCGTCTCAAGGAACAGTGTGACACTATTACATACCAACTGGTTCGTATGCTCAACGGTCAGCATCGCGATTCGAACGAAGCGCTTCACACTACATCATGAAAAGGAGAACGAACAATGACAAGAATCGCATTGTCGCGCAGGAAGCTGTTCGTAACGGGAGCTTGCGCGCTGGTTGGTGCCGTGAACCTGCCGGGACCGGCAAGGGCCAGCGCCTTGGGAGGGCAGAACTTAACGAACGAGGAGGTCGTTCGGAAGTGGTACGCAGCCTGGGAGACGAAAGACTGGGGCCCAGTGGATACCCTGCTCGCCAATAATTTCACCTTTACAAGCGCGGCCGGCGACGACCACATTAGCAAGAGCACTTTCAAAACACGATGCTGGGAAACCCAGATCGATTTCATTGGACGTTTTGACCTGGAGCGAATCACCACTGGCTCGGAGGATGCTTTTGTGAAGTATCTTTGCCACACCAAGGACGGTAAATCTTTCCGGAACGTGGAGTATCTCCGAATCAGGAACGGAAAGTTGCAATCCATTGAGTGCTATTTCGGCGAGCAATCCAGCTTTCCGTCGGCAGTTAGCACTGGGCAGAAGTAGTCTGCGGGCTTGGAAGGCCAGGCGTGGGGTGCCGATCTGCCGAAATCACTGGTGATGTTGAATCCACAATTCCAAAGCGCTCAACCAATCGACGTGTTCGTCGTTCCCGTGGGCAGTTGGTCAGACGGATCCCCTGCTCCGGTTATGTAGGACTCATCTATAAGCAGTGGACTCGTCAATTTCACCTCGGGTACCAGGAAGTCGAAACGAGGGAGCAAGGGGTTCTATCACTTGAGCGCCCGCGAAAGTCCGGATCAGAAGGCCATTGCGCGTGAGATGTTTGTTCAACAAGCTGCTCACGCTAAGGCGGACATTTCGGCTAGCCCACTGCGGGGCGCTACGATTTGCTCCACCAAGAGTAGACGGGACTACACTCTTGAATCGACAGCAGACGAGTTCTGCGAAGCTGCAGATACATCATTGCCTCCGGTAATCCGAGTTAATGCTGCAAACCTCATGCGAGTCTTGCGGCAGTTGGAGGTTACTGCAAAACGACAGGCGCCACGAATCGCGTTCAAGGCAAAGGGTAGCATCCTATTCTTGGATTTAGCCGACATCTCGGCAGTGCAAGCCGAAGGTAATTACGTTTCGTTGCGACACCGACCTAACCGCTATTTGGTGCACGAGTCCCTCTCGTCCATAGCGGAGAAGCTCAAACCCTACGGGTTTATTCGCATCCACCGCTCGGTCGTCGTGAATATTTCGGCCGTGGAGGAGATCCAACCTTTGCCGACGGGGGAGTACAGGCTGCGTGTAAAAGGTGGGAAGGAATACTTGGTAACGCGTACATACAAACACAACCTCAGAGATCTGGCGCAACTGTGGGTAGGCTCAGAGCGCTTTTGCGGCTAACAGGCAGCAAGATGCTGTGCCTGCGCCGATTTTCAGTCTCGGTCAGTCCGGCGAGCGGGTGGCGAGTGTTGAAGCAAGCTGGGCTGCTCTCACGGTGGAAAGCCAAGCCGTCGCGCAAGGGGACCGGTTTCGACCAGCCGCTTCAGCCGCATCAACATTGGCACATCGATGTTTCCTATATCAACGTGTGCGCTACCTTCTATTACTTATGCAGCGTGTTGGATGGATACAGTCATGGCATCGTTTATTGGGATCTGCGGGAGTCGATGAAGGAAGCCGATGTTGAAGTGATCCTCGAACGAGCCAAGGAGAAGTGCCCGGAAGCGAAGCCGCGAATCATCTCCGACAACGGGCCGCAGTTCATCGCTCGGGACTTCAAGGAGTTCATTCGCATCTCCGGCATGACGCACGTCCGAACCTCACCTTACTATCCGCAGTCGAACGGAAAGCTGGAGCGCTGGCACAAGTCACTAAAGAGCGAGTGCATTCGGCCGGGAACATCGCTTTCGCTGGACGATGCCCGGCGCCTCCTGAACGGCTACGTCGAGCATTACAACAACATCCGCTTGAACAGTGCCATTGGCTACGTCACGCCGAAGGATATGCTGGCCGGACACCAGTAGGAGATTCACACTGAACGGGACCGGAAGTTGGCAGCGGCTCGGCGGCCGCGCCAGCTCCGTCGCCAGCAATCGGCGTCGCTACAAGCTAATCTATGCTCGTAGGTGACTGGCACATGCCGATTCGCAGGTCGCGAGTTGGTCTAGGCTTTTATTGACCATCCTTCACTCGCTCCAACTTCCACGGCTTAGGAGTGGGGACATCGGGTGGCGCGAGTATCCGCAGCTCTGCCTGATCGGGTCCAGTTAGTTTCATCTCAAATTGAATAGTATCCTCCGAGTCTTTTTCCTTTATAGTGATGCGCAGTATCCCGCTCGCAAGCGTGGCTTCCACGATAGGGTCAGGATCGCTACTGTCGATTGCATGCGCGCTTGTAAGTTCGCCGTCTTTGTCCACTTCGATGTCGGCGCCACGCACGCTCCCGGTCAGCTTGCCCTGTTGTTTCCCCAACTTGATCGTTTCGAAGACTTTGCCTTTGAATCTTGCCTGCCAAGTGCCAACATATGGCTGCAGATTAGCGTCCGTGGTGTGGGGTTGAGTGACCTGAATGGAAAACCCCGATACTCCGAGACACGTCGTGATTAACAGTCCCGAGGCGCCAAGGGCCGATGCTCGTGCCCATGTCTTGCGGAAGCGACTAGCTTTTGCGAGTACATTCATGATGCGATCCTCCAGTGTGTTTGTGTCGAATAGTCCCAAAGCATACCCGACAGTTGCCGGACGCTGGTTCGCAGCCATGGACTGGGCGATGCTCAGAAGGGAGCGGGCGTATTGCGTACGTGTGGATAGGCATTCCGCCGCGATCTCGTCGCAGGCTAGTTCCCGTGTTTGATCGATGCGCGCCTTGATCAGAGCAGCGGCAGGATGAAAGGATATGGGCAAAATTAAGAGTTCGTAAACCAGATTCAGAAGGAAATCATGCCGCCGGATGTGCGCCAATTCATGACCCAGGACGGAAGAGAGCTCATCCTCCGATGCTTGCGAGAAAAACCACTCCGGCAAAACCAGAACGGGATTGTGGATTCCCAGCGTTGCTGGCCCCTTTCCTTCCAGTGACAACAATATAGGTACGGGTTTCATGCCTAGCAGCGAGTGACATTGCTCGACCACAGTTCGCATCGCCGGCGGTATCTGCGGCTTGCTTGACTTACATAACATTGCCCGGAGTGACTGCCATCCGCGATAGAGGCGAACTGCTCGATAGAAAATGAAGCCTAAGTAAAGCAGTGCGACAAACCCAACCCAGAGCGGGCCGAACTGTACCGGATGGCCGCCACGCCGCATTCGCCGCCAGAGTGCCCAGGAAGAGTCGCTGCTAAAAGCTGTTTCTCCCGGCTGAACCGCGCTCGCTGCTGGAACAGACTCGGAATTTAGCTTGTCATTGTTTCGAGAACCACGCAAACTCGCAAAGGGAAGCAACACAGTAAGCAGCAAAGCCGCAACCCACAATGCATGCCGATGCGAAGAAGGGCCACGACGCAATGCTCGCGAAAGAAGCATTGTGACTGCCGCGATGACGCATGTCATCCAGAGGGCGTTCGTCACATACGTGACAGCAATCTCATTAATCGGATTCATTGGGCTTTTCCCTCCTTGCCGCGTTCGTGCTCCTCTACCAAACCGCTCAACTCCTGAAGTTTTGTGGGATCGAGTTGCTCGCTCTTGACGAGGCTCATGAGGAGACCGTCCACCGAACCGCCAAAGAGTCGATCAATCATGTCCCCGATTGCGTTGCTTGCTGCCTTCTCTCGGGTCAACACTGGTGCATAGTCGTACGCCCTGCCCCGCAATCTCCGCCGTACCCTCCCTTTACGATGAAGAACGTTGAGCATCGTCTGCACGGTGGTGTACGCCAGTCTCGGCGATCCGGCAAGTTTCTCTTGGACTGATTGGACGTTGGAAGGACCGCAGTCCCATAGCACATTCATGATCTGCAACTCCAGAGGCGTGAGTTGCTGCTGGGATTTTCGTTTGCCGCCCATTTCGATCTCCTAACGTGTTAGGACAGTAGCTCCATGAATTTGGCTTGTCAACTAAAAAGTTAGGAGAACAGTTGAGCGGCCGTCATGTTGCAGGGCTCCGGGAACGAGCCGTGACCAAACGCTCTCTCCGTGAGACGATGCCCAAACCGTCGATGCCGAGCTACATTAGCTCGGCCATGTGAAACGGAAGCGGGCACTGCAGGGATGCAACACGCCGAGGGATAGCGTGGCGGGGCTCATCGAGCCGATGCTTGATGGTGCGGCAGTTTGTTGTCTCGCACCGATCAGAGAGATCGGACGATAGCCCCCCATACCTTGAAAATCCGCGCCCCGAAGGGGCGGAGCCTACACTAATGGAGAGCGTTGCCCCTCCATTTCAGGTTGAGCCATCATCAACGACCTGCCCAAAACGGCGGGAGAAAGATGGAGGTGCGCCTGAAAGGCAGGAATCCTCGAAGCCCAGGTTGCGATGATCAGTCCGTGGATCAGAAAGATTAAGGACACGCTTACGCGTTCCTGTTGGAGGCTGCGTTGCTGCATCAATCGGATTCCATCCGATCCGGGCGCCGATTTGTTGAGCTGTACTGTGAACTTGATTGGCGACAGCGGCCATAACTCGGGACAGGGATGTCGAATCGGCTTTCGACTCTTGATGCAGTCTTTTCGACCGTGTCAAACAGTACAGCGTTAATTCCTAAGCGAGCTGCCGCCTCGACGTTTTCCTCGCGATCATCCAGGTACAAGATGTCTTGCGGAGCCGCTTTGAGTAGTTCTAGACAATTTCGATAGATCGCCAGCTCCGGCTTTATGCATCCGTAGTCGCAGGAATAAATCAGGTATTCAAATGTAGAGAGGCTCGGAAAGGACTTGGTCACATGGCGACTGAGTTCGAGAGGCATGTTTGAGAGAAGGGTTAAGGGGAAGCCTGCATGGTGTAACAGCTTTGCCCATTGCACAGCGCCTTGATTTGGTCGAGTGATACTTTCGCTATCGAGCTTGATTAGCGTTGCTATCTGATCTCTGCTCAAACCCAGTTCTTGCTGGGTAACAACCGCTGTCCAGTAGGCAGGTCCATCGATATCACCCCGGTCGTAGGGCGGCCGTAGCTTCCAGTAAAGTTCCGAAAATCGCTCATGGCGAATACCGCACACGAGCGCCATACCTTTCATATCCTCCAGCGTTTGCTCGAGGCAAAGAACGTTTCCGTAATCGAAGACGACTGCCCGAACCGAACGCTTTTGCGAAAGACCTTGTATGGCGCTACGTTTGGCAGTATCATGCATAAATCGGATAATACACGTATATACGGGCATAACCAATTGCATTCGTGCACTATGGGTAGAATAAAACCAGAACCGCAAGCAGGCCAAATCGCCCTCAAGGAAGAGCGCCACCAATACATCCTGGAGCTGCTTGGCAGTGAAGGCCGAATCCTCGCCGCGGACCTTAGCAGTCGATACAGGGTCTCTGAAGACACGATTCGTCGAGATCTGCGCGAATTGGCGAGTTCGGGAAAGATCCTACGGGTACACGGCGGCGCTCTGCCTCGCCGTGCCGAGGCCGTTCCTTTCGTGTCTCGCCAACAAATCGACATGGAGAGCAAGATCGGAATTGCTCGAGCGGCGGCTGAGATGATCCGCGACGGTCAGGTGGTTCTGATTGATGGAGGTACCACTAATCTAAGAATTGCTTCCTACCTTTCAAGAGAGCGTTCGGCGACGATTGTTACCAACAGCCCACCGCTTGCGCTGGCGTTGGCGGATCATCCGAAGCTGAGCGTGCTGATGCTCGGAGGAAATTTTCTTAAAGAGGCGCGGGTCACGACAGGCATCGAGACCATTCGTCAAGTCGAATCCATTCGCGCTGATCTATGTTTTCTCGGAATGTGCAGTTTGCACCCGGAGGTCGGAATAACCGTCGGCGACCGAGAAGAGGCGTACGTGAAGCAAGCGATGATAGGGGCTTCAACGGAAGTGGTTGGCCTGATTTCACTTGGAAAAATGGGGACATCTCTGCCTTACTTGGTCGGTCCCGCTTCCCGACTGACACGTTTGATCACCGATGCATCAGACGAAGATGTCCTGAATCCCTACCGCTCCCAAGGCATAGAAGTCACAAGTACGTAAACCGAAGCGGTTGGGTGCTCGATCGTTCCGCTTGCTCCTGGCATCTTCGGACAATGCGCACCCTAGCAGGAAGTCTTCTCTTTTGTTGAAAGTCCTTCATGCGCTCGATTGCATTCCGTCATCACTCGAGGAAATTTGTCATGTATGAATTCCGCTACGCAGAGGAACACGTAATAGCTCGAACCTTTCATAAGGCCTTCCGACTAGTAGAGAGGTGTTTGCTGCTGGGACTGATAGTCGCGGTCGCGCTTGAAGCACAACAGAGTTCTCCGTCTGTGGAAGCGCGGACCGGTGTCGTACGCACTGCTGCCGGTGAACCTGTGGCCGGAGCGAAAGTAACGGTATACACGGCGGCCGCTAAAGAGAAAATGACAGCAGTGACCGGAAGCGACGGAAGGTTCGCGATTGCGGACATTCGACCCGGGCCATATACCGTGAGCGTGCAACTGCCCGGGCGAGATCCGACAGCGCCAACTGGAGTGGATATTACCGGCATAGCAGTTGTGCTGACGGTGTCCGATCAAAACGTGCTGTCGATTGCAGCCAATCCGCAAACTTTTGCGGGAGTCTCGAATGGGAACCCGAGCACAACTTCGAACGCAGCCAGCGGAACAGGCGGGGAGAAACTCTCGAGCCAAAAAGTAAATGAGTTGCCGTTGAATGGACGCGACTTCAGCACGCTGTTGTTGTTAGCAGCGGGCACGATGACCGACGTGAACGGGCAGACGAATTTCACCCAGCAGTTCGCCATCAACGGACAGCGCGGCGTTGAGGCCGTGTTCGCGATGGACGGTGCGGATGTGAGCGATCCGGAGATGGGCGGGAGCACCTTCACGAATTTCGACGTGGACGCGATTCAGGAATTACAGTCAAGCTCGGGCTGGATGCCAGCAGACATCGGGCGGGGCGCGGCAGGCTTTACCAATATCGTGACACGATCCGGGAGGAGCGGATTTCACGGCTCCTTCTTCGAGTTTCTAAGGAACTCTGCCCTCGATGCGCGAAATTATTTCGATCACCCGTCGATTGCGGAGCCTGGCAGGATTCCTCCATTCCGTAGGAATGAGTTCGGATTTACGAATGGCGGGCCGGTCGTGTTGCCGCATCTGTATGACGGCCGAGACCGCACATTCTATTTTGTGCAGTATCAGGGGTTCAGGCAGGTGCTGGGAACAACACAGGTACTGGCCGTGCCTACAGTGGCAGAGCGAGCGGGCCAGGATGTGGTGACGTATCCGGACGGCAGCACGGACACGCTGCAGATAGCAGGGAGTTCGAATAGCCCAGGAGTAAATCCGGCGATTGCTTCCATACTGGCGCGCTATCCACTCCCCAACAACCCAACCGGCGCGTATGGTGGGCGAACCTATGCTGCGCCTTCAAACGTGAACACGGACACGGATCAGTTTTCTATCCGCATCGATCAGAAAGCTGGCGCAAAAGGACAATTGTTTGGTCGATTCAATTACGACAATCTGACGGGACCGACAACAAATCCGGATCAAACGCTGCTCGATCCGAGCTTCGGCGTACAGTACGTGGATCGGCAGCGGAACGGGATCATCACTTACACGCGCACTGCGTCACCGCGCTTTCTCTGGTCGACATCGTTGAGTTTCACGCGGACGACGCCTTCGTTTGTGACACCGAACCACACCGATCCGGCCCTCAAGTTCAACGATGGTCTGTATGAGGCGTACAACAGCGCGGCGGGCTCGGTGATGTCAGCGTTCGGGAATTTGTTCCAGGGGCAATTGAATTTTGCCTGGACGAGCCCGCGGCACGCGGTGAAGTGGGGTACAGAAGCACGCCTCAATCGCGACACGACATACTTTGGCATCAGCCCGAACGGGGAATACGATTTTGGCGGCGGGACGGTTTATTCGCCAGTGTTCATTCCTTCCGCTAGCGGACAGCACAATGTGCAAGTCGGCGATCCTCTACCAGACACGCTAAGCAGTCTGCTGATCGGCTATCCGTACGGGTACACGATCGCGGTGGCGCCGCCCTACGCATCGGATGGCGCGCACATTGGGCCGGCGGCCATCAACCGGAATGATGTGAACGCATACGTCGAGGACACGTGGAAAATCAATCCGGAATGGACGGTCGAATATGGGCTGCGATATGAGCTCTACACGCCGATTTCAGAGCGTGCGGATCGGACATCGAGTTTTCTGAATTCGTTCCCACCTGCGGGCGTTGGGCAAGAATATTTGATCAATCCGCAGCCTACTTATCAGACCGATTGGAACGGCTGGGGGCCGCGTGTTCAAGTGGACTGGAATGCGCCGCGGGCAGTGCATGTGCACATGGGCGGGGCGATCACAGTGATTCCGCCAAATATCTGGCAGGACAATCTTCTGACAGGGTCTACACCCTACGTTGTTTACCCGCGCGTCAATGCGGCGCAAAACGGGGAAATTTCTTACGGATTTCAAATTACACCAAACGAATTGCCGCCCGTCTATAACACCGCTGGCGTGAATGTGTTGGCTAGCGGCAATTCGAAAAACGTCCCGGCGAACACGGTGATGGACGTAAATCGATACCAACAGGATTTGGCAGCGCTGGCGCCGAGTGGTCAGCTCTCGCTACTGAGTCTGGCCGGGATCGACCGGCGCTTCGGCAATGGGTACTTGCAGACTTGGACGCTGGGGCTGGAACGGGCTTTCGGCGGCCTCACAGCCGATGTCGCGTACGTTGGAACATCGGCGTTTCGACTTCCTAGAATGTCATATCCAAACGCGTATCCTGGAGCGAATCCGGAATTTGCGCGGTTTACAAACTTCGACGGTGGCGGCGCGGTGACGGGCGGTTTCGGATACGAGTCTGTGCTGACAGGGACGTCGCACTCGTCGTATAACGCCCTGCAGACCTCCTTGTCTGGAAATGTCGGACACGGCGGCCCGTCATTGCAGGCAGGGTATACCTGGGGTAAATCTCTGGATGATGTCAGCGGCATCCTAGGAGGAACAGGTTCCACCGGCGCTGTGACGCTGTTTAGTCCGCAGGACCCGTTCGACACACAAGCGGAAAGGGGGCCGTCAAGCTTTGACGTGACGAACGCCTTCACGTTGAGCGCAGCCCAGGGCTTGCATTTCGAGCATTTGGGACTTCAGTCGGATCGAACCAAGCTGTTGACGAAGGGCTGGGAGTTGCTGAGCATCTCGACGATCACTAGCGGTTCGCCATTTACGGTGTATTCGGGAATCCAGCAAACGGGTGCGGGAACGATCGGCGCGGACCGGCCGGACGAGGCCGGAACACCGGACCTTTCGAGCGCCGGCAGTTCCACGCGACCGCGCGACGACTATTTTGGGCGGGGCGCGAACAACGGAAGCTTCTTTTCGATTCCCATCGGGCTCGCGGGCGGGACTGGACCGAACTCCGGGCGCTTTGGCACGCTCGGCCGTAATACATTTCGCGGCCCCGCATATTACGACTTCGATTTTGCGCTCATCAAGACAACTCCGATTGGCCACCGCGAAAGCGGTTTGGAGCGAACGGACCTGCAATTCCGCGCAGAGTTATTTAATCTGTTTAACATCGTCAACATGGGGCTACCTGCGAACATCATCGCGGGTACAGGGTTTGGCATGATCAGCAAGACCGCGGGAACTTCGCGGCAAATTCAGTTTTCGCTAAAGCTCATCTATTGAGGCGCGTCAAGCAGTGAACTCAGGTTTGCGGGACGACATGTTACTCGAAAGTGACGCCTCGCCGCTAGCTAAGCCGGATAGATCGTGAGAAACGGGCTAAGCAAAAATCATTGCGGTCCAGAAGTCTTAGTGCTGTATCTGAAGCGCCCACGAGCGGAGAGCTTGGAGTTGAGACGCCGTGAAGGGGCGCTTCGGATACAGCACTAAGACTTCTCGCCAGCAAATGGGTCAACGGCGAGAAGCCGATTTCACAGGACCTGTCTGCTCGAGGAATACCGTCGCACCTAACCTTCGCGCAACGGTTGAACCTCGCGACAATCTCGCTACCGACGAATACCGCGTATGAGATGCTCCCAATTTGCATGCGCGATCTTCTCCTTGTCGTCATGACTTATCGGGAGTTGCCAAGAAGCTTCTTGGTCCTCTACCAGGTCGATATTGGTACGGGTAGTCGGTTGAGAACAGAACTCGGTCGATGACAACGATTTCTAAGGCATGCTGAAAATTGGACTGACTGAACATGCCGATTGGAGTCGTGCAGAGATTTTCACGCATCGTGTCGACTACAGACCTGCAGCTTTTTCACACGAGAGAACGCCTTCAGGCGCTCTGAGTAGAAAAGCACGACTTCTCCCCAGTGGCGAAGAATGATCTGAAGATCGGAAAATCGATCCAAGACACCTGCAAGGGATAAGTCGAAGAAACTGTATTCCAAATCATAGTGCCACCCCAGACCAAACGCCGCAAACGCGAGATCCACCTGCGGGTCGAAGCCGGAGTAGTAGGCCTCCCGTACCGCGCGAGGCGGCGTCTGAGGATGCATGAACAGAGGAATATGCAAGTGAGAAGCGATCTCACCCAGACGAGGACTCAAGTTTTCCGAAGTCCGCTGCGTCTGTCAATTTCGCCATCTCGGCTCGCGATTTATTTTAGCGTGGGATACCGCAGGGCGACTGTCTCGAATAAAAGCTGCAGGCTTGCGGGTCTAGGCGTGAGCGGTCGCTGATGCGCGACCCGTGGCCTCGGGCGGATTCGCTCGCTGCTTGCGCATCGCTTCGTGGAATTGCTCGGCGGTGAGCGATTCGCCGTAGAACAAGTGCAGTAAGGGATCGTCGACGTCTTCGGACGGCTTCTGCGCGGTCGATTCCGACTCCAGTCCTTGCGGCTCGACCAGCAACTCTGGCATCAGCGAGCGATTTTCGTTGAGTACTTCCAGGAATTTCTCCACGGCGGCACGATGCTCAGGCGTGGCTTGCGTGAACTCGACGCCCATGCCCTTCTCCGGATGCATGACGCGCACTACGCCCTGGGCGCGCACTTCTACAGTACCGGCCCGCATCGACAGCGTCACGCGGCTCGACGCCGGGAATGGCGATGAAATCTCCAGATAGCACCCACCCAGACTCAGATCGGTGAGTTGGCAGCGGATTGGTGGATCGTCTTGCTCAACTTCTGGCGAATTCTGTTTCAGCCACTCCTGCAACTGGCGAGTAGCCTCAGGAGAAATGTCCCGGAAGCGCAGTCCCGCCTGATCGCGCGACCCTTCCCAGGCAAATTCGGCGGGGAGTTCGAGAGAGGTCTCGGTTCCGGGCAAGGTGAAGGCGATCTGCCAGCGTCCGTTGGGACGGCGACGGTTCGGCAGGCTAACCGCCATGCCTCCCTCACTCAAGTCAATCGTGGTCACCTTCATGTTGCTGCCCACGCCGGTGCTTCTCAGCACAACCGGAATCTGCACCGCGACCCGCGCATTGCGGCGCCGTTCGCTCTTCATCAACGCCCGTGCCGCTCGAAAACTGGTCTTCGCGCGCTCAATCGAGACCGGCTTGTACAGCACGAAGTGGGCTCCGATCTCAAACACTGCCTTGAGACCGATAATTGGCTCCACAATTGCGACCGCCACCGCTTGCTTGTTGCAGGGAGCGGTGCGAGCGCTGCGCAGCACCTCCGTCGCACCGTCGTCCATCACGTCGACGATGATCGCTTCGAACCGCTGCCGCGTCAGCTTGCGCAAGGCGCTGTCGGAATCGACGCACAATTCCACATCTATTTCCAGATCGCCCAGCACACGGCGCAAGACTCGCACGATCTTCTCGTCCGAACACAGCACCAATGATTTCAGACTCATGGCCGGACCTTATTCCTAAGAGAACTCTGGACTCCCCAGAACCCGGGGGGCAAATGCATCATCCCGCGGGCCTTGACGCGACTCACCAACGGGACTCCCTTTCTGCACTCTATGTCCATCTACCGATGCGATCAATGTTCTGCTAAGGAAAGAGGTTACGGCCGTAATCTGCAAGTCCTTGCGACCCCGACCGACTGGACCGAGGCGCAGAATCCCGCAATTTGTGCAGGGAGCGGGGCATTCGCTAAATTCCGGGGATAGTGATAGTAATGTGTGGGCCAGAAGTCGGACGCCATGATTCGGAGCGGCCAAAGAACGCATGATCATCGATAACTCCCTTATTTTTCATAAGCTTGAGTAATATTTGACCACTCTTCCGAGAGGAATTCCCGTTGACTTTCGAGCGAAATTGACTGTAAGATGTTGAGTCTCCGATCAGCTTTGGGTGCGGATCAGTCTAGGACATAGTTCTGTCTGGTGACGCTGTCGTCAGTTGCATCCTGAAGCTGAATCCCATGGACCGCTCGGAGAATCATATAGATAGAAGAGTGTGTAAGGTGGTTAGCAGTTTCATCCCCTTAAGTGGAAAGGCATTTTTCATGGCCAAGCGACGCGGAAATCCGAACTGGGGCAAACCTGAGCCGATCGGGCCCATCACCCCCACCATCACCGAATTTGAGCAGGTTGTGCGCGAATACAAGCTATCTCCAGACCAGTATCTGCGGTCGACTCGCTTGCGCGAGTGGGCGCGCCGCAACAAGAACTCCAAATACATCCCCGAGCCTCTTCTGGAAGCCTGGGGCTTCGAGATCGAGTCCACTCTTTAACCACAGGGGTGGCAGCATTTTTGAAGGTCGCTTCTTACATAAAGAAGCGACCTTTTGTATTTGGTCATAATGTAGAGCAGGTTTGAAGCGTGCGGGACGCCTTCGGTCGTCCGCTGGGAAGAACCCGACGACTGTTCGCCGTCCTTATTGATGATGTCGTGCCCAGCCATGCTGAACGTCCTCGAAATCTCGCCCGCGGAGCTCTTCTCTCTCCTGGCCGCGATCGGCTTCGCCGCCGGCCTGAATCTGTATGCAACCGTCGCGGTCCTCGGACTGCTCGCCCGCTTCGGCCATCTTCCTCTACCTCCGGGATTGATTCTCCTTGCGGGATGGCCCGTCATCGCCGCCAGTACCACGCTGTTCGTCATCGAATTCTTCGCTGACAAGATTCCTGCGTTCGACTTGATCTGGAACGCTCTGCATACTTTCATCCGCGTCCCCGTCGCCGGACTGCTGGCCTACCAGGCAACGCGCCAACTTTCTCCCGAGCACCAACTGCTGGCCACACTTCTAGGAGCCGCCGTGGCTCTCATCGCTCACAGCGGCAAAACCGCTGCCCGCGCCGCCGTCACGCCTTCTCCCGAGCCACTCTCGAACATCACCTTGAGCCTGGGAGAAGACGTTGTCGCCATCGGTCTGACTTGGCTGGCAACGCGGCGTCCTTATGTTGCTGGAACTCTCGCCGCAATTTTCGTCGTTATCATCGTCATGCTCACGCGGTGGGTCATCCTCGCCATGCGAGCACTGTTCCGTGGCGCCGAACGGGAACTGGCTGGCTAGTGCGAGCCCAGCGAGAACCCGAAGTGTTTGACCCCAAAGGGTTCGAACATCATGCGTCGAAAGCCTGCGCAAAAGCGGGGCTGGTCAGCCACCAGGAGCCTGTTGCCTCTGCTAAAATCGCCTCAATATGAGCCCCCAAACGCCTTTTACTGATGTCCCCGAAGCGATTGAGGAAATCCGCGCGGGCCGCATGATCATTGTCGTTGACGACGAAGATCGCGAGAACGAAGGCGACCTGACACTCGCCGCTGAGAAGGTCACGCCCGAAGCCATCAATTTCATGACGAAGTATGGACGCGGCCTGATCTGTCTGGCGATGACCGAGGAACGCCTTGAGCACCTGAATATCGGACCAATGACGTCGGAGAACACCTCGCAGTTCGGCACCGCATTTTGCGAAGCCATCGATGCGCGTCAGGGGGTGACGACTGGCATCTCAGCTCACGACCGCGCGCGCACAATTCAGGTGGCGATCGATCCCGCGACGAAGCCTTCTGATCTGGCTCGGCCCGGACACATGTTCCCACTTCGTGCGCGAAAAGGCGGAGTGCTGGTGCGCGCCGGGCAGACCGAAGCCTCGGTGGATTTGGCGCGGCTCGCGGACATGATCCCGGCAGGAATCATCTGCGAAATCATGAAGGACGACGGCAGCATGGCGCGTGTGCCCGATCTGATCGAGTTCTGCCGCGAGCACCAAATGAAGATGCTCACCGTCGCGGAGTTGATCCGCTACCGCATGGCGCACGAACGGTACGTGCACCGCGTGGGTGAGGCCTTGATCGATACGCGGTTTGGCGAGTTTCGGATGATCGCCTACGAAAGCGAAGTCGACGGCGGCGAGTCGCACGTCGCGCTGATTCGTGGAGATGTGGAGCATAGTAAGGGTCCGGTGCTGGTCCGCATGCACGCCCACTGCTTGATGGGTGACGTCTTTGGTGCGACCGGGTGCGAATGCCATGCGACATTGGAAGGGGCGCTGCGCTGCATTTCCGAAGCTGGCTGTGGAGCGCTGATCTACCTGCATCAGACTTCTCAGGGATTCTCCGTCGAGAAAGTCGGCGACCGCACCGCGCTCGGCTTCCACCGCGGACAAAGGCTTCCTGCGCTGTACGACAACGAAAAGCAGATTCAGCGTGAGGTGGGCATCGGCGCCCAGATTCTGTCGGACCTGAATCTGCACCAGATCCGGCTGCTGACCAACCGTCCAAAGAAAGTTGCGGCGCTGGAAGGATTTGGAATTGAGATTGTGGAGCAGGTTCCGGTGCAATTGCAGGAAGTGAAAGCTCGATCTTAAGTTATGTCGTCCTGCGCGACGCGAAGGACCTCCGCAAACCCTTCGCTACGTGTTTTCTGATGGGAGAGCTTGCCAAGATCCTTCGGCGGCAAAGTGCCCGCCGAAGGATGACAAAGCTGTTGGAAGATTGGGATTGACTAGAAGGGTTTGCGCACCACGACTTCGCTGTCGCGAATGAAGAACTGCGCAGAGCAGTGCTCGGAACCGCAAATCACAGGCAGGAAGCCGTTAATCTGTTTGCGCGTGATCAGGCCCAGCATGCCGCAGGATGGGCAAGACAGCACCGCCCAGTAGGGATCTTCCTTTTCGCCGATTTCCCCAGCGTTTTCCAGCACGAAGACGGTTCCCGGCTGCATCTGTTCCGGTATCCACTCATTGAGAAGGTCCAGTTCACCGACCATGTCTTCCTCCTGTGTTCGAAGTGCCCTGCCAGTGCTGCCGTCCAAAACTCTTCCCTACGAAACTTTTTTAGCACGCCGCCGGTAATCAGGCGACGTTACCGAAGTATTCGCCTTCCCTGAGACAACCCCAGCCCGCACCTGCCGCACCGCGTCGCTCAGGCATACTCCGAGAATCGGCTGATCCGAGTTCTTCAGGATGTCGACGATCTGGCGCGCGGAAGTCTCCAGATAAAGATGGGTTCCGTCGGTCAGTAAGTGAACATCGGAGCTGCGGCTGACGATTTCGGCCAGGCCCTTACCAATCTCGCGCTCCAGAAAGCGCATGACCTTTCTCACGCCCTGCAGCGAGAATCCTTTACGGCGCAACTCGCAGATGACGGCCACTTCTGTGAGATGGTTCATCGAGTAGAGGCGGCGATGCCCTTCGCGCTCGGGCTTGACGACACCACGCTCGTCCCACCACTGGAGCTGGCGGGGCGTTATGCCCGTCAGTGCGATCACCTCTTGCGATGTGAACCAACTTTCCTTTTGCTCTTGCATGATTCCCCAGATTTGTTTGAAACAATCCTCAAGTCGAATGTTTCAAACATTTTAGGCATGGATGTGGGGAGGTCAAGGAGAGAATCGGTGGAAAAGGGTTGACTAAGAGAGTTCCCGGGGCAGGGGAGGATCGAAGCCGCCGCCTACGAAGTGGACGATCTCGAGCCGGTCGCCTTCATTCAACTGAGTGTCAGGCCAACGGTCTCGCGGCACGATCTCCCGGTTCAGCTCGACGGCGACGCGGTCGGATTTCATGCCGAGGGTTTCCACCAGGGCCGCGAGAGTGGAAGGACTAGGGGAACCGCTGAAGTCGCGCTCTTCGCCATTGATTTGAAGTTTCATGGGAGTTGAGATCAGAGGAGACTGAGATCCTTCGCTCCGCCTCAAAAGCGGCTACGCTCGGGATGACGCCGACTTTCTATGGCAGGTGCTCAAATTCCCTTATTCCGCCTTGCGCAGCACGAACTTTCTCGTCGCGGTGCGGCCTTCCTGGTTGATCTGCACCAGCAAGGTCGAATCGGGCAGATCAGCTTCTTCCACTTCAATCTTGATTTCGGCCGCGCCCCCGGAGTCCGCGACCGCCTGAGTATAGAACGGCGTGCCGCCGGGACGAGCGAAGCGGAACGTCAGACGCGCACCAGACGCCGCCGCGCCTCCTTCGGTGACGCGCAACTGCATAGTTAGGTTGCGGTCGGTATGCACCGACTCGGAATTCAGCCACTCAACGTCCAACTCTTTCACCGTGGCCAGCACTTCCGGCTCGGGATGATCCAAAACGTTGTCGAGCTTGCCTTCGCGGATCGCGTCGAGCACCAACCGGTGCTGCTCGCGAAGCAACTGCTCTTTTTGGGAATCTCCTACCTGGGCTTCGCTGTTCTTGCTGGCGTAGGAAGTGGCTTTCTTGCCGATGCAGCGGCCACGGACGAAGACTTGGGTCTGTAGAAGGAGATCGCCTTCACGTGCTTCGCTCTGTACGTGGTAGATCGTATCGCCGTGCTTCACGTCGGTATTGAAGCCGAAAATCATAGGGATGTTGCACTTTCGGAACCGGGTTTTCGAATGACTGAAGCGCCCGATTACACAATCACAAAAATTATCCGGGCATTTCCACAAGATGCCAAGCCGTTCGCTTGACACTGTTCGTGTAAGCCCATAACCTAGAATGTTTAAGCAACACTTGGCGCGAATTATATATAGCTCGTCCTATGCCCGACAATTACTTCGCTCAATACCTCCCGTTTTTGATCCATATTCTTATGGCGGGCGGCATTGCGGCTGCGATTGTGACCCTTTCCTGGCTCATTGGGCAGCGTAAACCAACCCGCGCTAAACTGTCTCCATACGAATGCGGCATGACTCCGGTGGGGGACTCCCGGCAGCGCTTCTCGGTGAAGTTCTACCTGGTCGCTATGCTGTTCATTCTGTTCGATGTTGAGGCCGTTTTCATCTATCCCTGGGCGATCAGTCTGCGCCAGTTCAAAGCGCAACACGAAGGTCATTTCGGCCTGTGGGAGATGCTGATTTATATCGGAATTTTCCTTGTCGGCTTCTTTTATGTCTGGAAGAAGGGTGTACTGGATTGGGGCGAGACGTCTCCGAAGCGGGGGAATTTCTAATGCCGCTGGCCCCCGCCATCACCGATCTGGAGCAACTGAAGAACCATCCCGCCGTGGCCCGGCTTCTGGGGTGGAACGCCGACGCTGTCACCGGTGTGAAGTTCGATCGCGACGAGATGACGATTTACGTCGATCGGGCCCTCATCCGCGAGGCCTGCGTCGCCCTGAAAGACGATCCGGCCTGCCCGTTTAACTTCCTTTCCGATGTAACCTGTGTGGACTGGTACCCCGCTGAACCGCGATTTGAGGTCGTATACCACCTGCTGTCGATCCCTAATAAAGAGCGCATCCGGCTGAAAGTTCACCTGAACAGCGACAGTCCAGCGGTTGAGTCGCTGACTTCGGTGTGGCCGGGAGCGAACTACTTTGAGCGCGAGGTTTTCGATCTGTTCGGGGTGCGGTTCACGGGGCATCCTTATTTACGCCGCATTCTGATGCCCGAGGATTGGGAAGGACATCCTCTGCGCAAGGATTATCCGGTGGAGGGCTACCGTTAAATGGCCCACCTGAACCCTACACCGGTACTGGAACCCGGGCAGGATCGAACCATGATCCTGAACATGGGGCCGCAACATCCGTCGACGCATGGTGTGTTGCGCGTATTGCTGGAGATTGACGGCGAAACCGTTGTGCGCATGATGCCTGACATTGGCTTCCTGCACACCGGCATTGAAAAGACCTGCGAGGCCAAGTTCTACCAGCAGGTGGTGCCGTTGACCGACCGAATCGACTATCTCTGCCCCATGACCAACAATCTCTGCTATGTGTTGGCGGTGGAGAAGTTGCTGGGGCTGGAGATTCCTCCGAAGGCGCAGTGGCTGCGGGTTTTGCTAAACGAGTTAACCAGGATTAACTCGCATCTGGTCTGGCTGGGAACGCATGCCATGGACATTGGCGCGTTGACGGTCTTCTTATACTGCTTCCGCGAGCGCGAAGAAGTGCTGCGCATGTTCGAGATGGTGAGCGGGCAGCGCATGATGACGTCGTACTTCCGCGTGGGCGGTATTGCACTGGAACCGCCCCTGGGATTCTTCGACCGCGTGCGTGATTTCGCGGGCTATTTCCCGGAGAGGATCGA
The DNA here is from genome assembly GCA_963752175.1 of uncultured Acidobacteriaceae bacterium. Taxonomy (GTDB): domain Bacteria; phylum Acidobacteriota; class Terriglobia; order Terriglobales; family Acidobacteriaceae; genus Sulfotelmatobacter. The sequence goes on along the minus strand of CAVVXZ010000017.1, from coordinate 19,482 downwards.
TCAATACGAAAACCTTCTTACCGGCAATCCAATCTGGACGATGCGAACCAAGGGCGTGGCGCGGATGACCGCGGAAGATGCGATTGCGCTAGGAGCGACCGGGCCAACCCTGCGTGGAAGTGGCGTGGATATCGACTTGCGGCGCGATATGCCCTATTCGAGCTACGAGAAGTTTCAATTCAAGGTGCCGGTGTCGCAAGAAGGCGACGTCTTTGCGCGGTACATGTGCCGTGTGCAGGAATTGCGCGAATCAACCGCGATTGTGAGACAGGCGCTCGACGGCATGCCGGAAGGTCCGATTAAGGCCGATGCTCCGGGAATCGTGCTGCCCGACCGCGAGAAGATGAAGACGCAGATGGAATCGCTCATCTACCACTTCAAAATCATCACGGAAGGGTTCGCCGTACCGCCGGGCGAGGTTTATCAGGCAGTCGAATCACCTCGCGGTGAGATGGGCTACTACATCGTTAGCGATGGGACAGCCAAACCGTACCGCGTGCACATGCGCTCGGCCTGCTTTGCCAACCTGCAGACACTACCGAAGATGTGCGAAGGGCGGTTGCTGGCGGACGTTGTGGCGGCGATCGGATCCATTGACATCGTGCTGGGAGAAATCGACCGGTGAAGTTCTCCGAAGAGTTCGAAACGCGGTTTGCGGAGATGGTTCCGCACTATCCGACGAAGAGGTCTGCGCTGGTCCCGACGCTGCTCTACGCGCAGGACGAAGTTGGCTACCTGTCGGACGAAGTCATCGTGGAAATCGCGTCCCGCCTCGACCTGACTGAACTCGAAGTGCGTAACGTGATCAGCTATTACTCGATGCTGACCACCAAGCCACGTGGCAGGTTCAACGTGCAGGTGTGTACCAACATCAGCTGCATGGTGCGCGGCGGCGAAGACATTCTCCACCACTGCGCGAAGAAACTCGGCGTCGGCCACAAGCAGACCACAGCCGACGGCCTGTTCACGCTGGAGGAAGTGGAGTGCATCGGGGCGTGCAGCTGGGCCCCGGCGGCGCAAGTGAATTACGACTTTCACGAGAACTTAACCACTGAAAAGATGGACAGGATTCTCGACGAGTATAAGAAGAAGGGAACGCAGTGAACCGTAAGAAGGCAGAAGTGAGAATGCAAAAGGAAAACAGGATTTACTTCTGCATTCTGATTTCTGCATTCTGCATTCAAAATGGCTGACTTGGTCTCCCATCCCGATGAGGTAAAGGTCGTCTCCCGGCGCTTCGGCCAGGGTGCGGCCAATATCGACCGGTATCTCGAACTGGACGGCTACAAGGCCGTGCAGAAGGCGCTCGCGATGGAACCCGACGCGATTATTAACGAAGTCAAGAATTCTGGCCTGCGCGGGCGCGGCGGCGCCGGATTCTCCACGGGGATGAAGTGGTCGTTCGTGCCCAAGCAGTCGGCCAAGCCCAAGTATGTGCTGTGCAACGGCGATGAGAGCGAGCCGGGCACCTGCAAGGACCGCTTGATTTTCGAGCACGATCCGCACTCGGTGATCGAGGGCGTCATGATCGGCGCGTTGGCCGTGGGCGCGAAGAGTGGCTACATTTACATTCGCGGCGAGTATCGATATCTGCTGGAGATCATGCAGAAGGCGATCCGCGACGCCTACGCCAAGGGATTTATCGGCAAGAACATCTTTGGCAGTGGGCGCGACCTGGACATATTTTGGCACGGCGGCGCGGGAGCGTATGAAGTCGGTGAAGAGTCGGCGCTGATGGAATCGCTGGAAGGCAAGCGCGGCATTCCACGCATTCGACCTCCCTTCCCAGCTGTGGTTGGTCTTTGGGGCGGTCCGACAGTCATTAATAATGCTGAGACGCTGGCCAATGTGCCGCACATTATTCTTGGCGGCGCGGACTGGTACGCCAAGCTGGGCACTCCGAAAAACGGCGGCACGCGACTGTTCTGCCTGAGCGGCAACATTGCCAAGCCCGGCGTTTATGAACTACCCATGGGCTACAACCTGAAAAAGATGGTCTATGAGGTAGGCGGCGGGATTCCCAACGGACGCACGTTGAAAGCGGTCGTGCCGGGCGGAGCCTCGTGCCCGTGCCTTACTGCAGATGAAGTTGATGTCGCCATGGATTTTGATTCCGTCGCGAAGGCCGGATCGATGCTCGGTTCGGGCGGCGTCGTGGTGATCGACGATCAGCAGTGCATCGTGAAATTCGCTCTGCGCACCATGAAGTTCTATCAGCACGAGAGTTGCGGATGGTGCATTCCGTGCCGCGAGGGTACCGACTGGATTAAGAAGACGCTGACGCGTTTTCACGCCGGCGGCGGTATGAAAAAGGACATCGACAACATCCAGTACCTGGCGGAGAACATGCTTGGGCGGACATTCTGTCCGCTGGGCGACGCAGCGGCGATGCCGACGATTGGGTTTGTGAAGAAGTTCAGAAAGGAATTTGAAGACCACCTGGAAGGAAGACCGTGCGCATACGAGAAGGAAGGCGCGGTGGAGCAACTGCCAGCGTTCGCACACTGAAGTTCCGGTTACGAAATTTCAAATGGCTGATGTAAATCTCACTGTCGACGGCAAGAAGCTCACGGCTCCCGCGGGCACGCTGCTCATTGAAGCCTGCAAGAACGTGGGCATCGAAGTGCCTTCGTTCTGCTATTACCCCAATCTTTCGCTGCAGGGCGCTTGCCGCATGTGCCTGGTGAAAGTCGAGAAGATGCCCAAGCTGCAGACCGCCTGTACCACGGTGATCAGCGAGGGCATGATCGTCGTCACCGACAGCGACGAAATCAAGCAGGCGCGCAAGTCGATGCTCGAGATGCTGCTTGGCAATCACCCGCTGGACTGCCCGGTCTGCGACGCCGGGGGCGAGTGCGAACTGCAGGACATGACGTTCAGCTACGGCGCCGCCGAATCGAAATTCATGGAGGCGAAGAACCATAAAGAGGAGCAGCAGTGGTCTCCCGTGGTGTTCTTCGACCGGCCGCGCTGCATTCTCTGCTACCGCTGCGTACGGGTTTGCGGCGAGGGCATGGACGTGTGGGCTCTCGGGGTCCAGAATCGTGGCGTGAGTTCGCTCATCGCACCCAATAAAGAAGATCATCTGGAATGCGAAGAGTGCGGCATGTGCATCGACATTTGCCCTGTGGGAGCGCTCACTTCGGGCGCCTACCGCTACAAAACACGCCCATGGGAAATGAACCACGTGGGCACGGTGTGCACGCACTGCGGCGACGGCTGCAGGACCACGCTGGGCGTGCGGCGGTCTGACACGGGCATGGAGATTGTTCGCGGCGACAACCGCGACAAGAGTGGCACCAATGGCGACTTCTTGTGCATCAAGGGCCGCTACGCTTTCGATTTCGCCAATCACGAAGAGCGTTTGACCCAGCCGTTGATCCGCAAGAACGGCAAGTTGACGCCAGCTACATGGGAAGAAGCGTTTGACTTGGTCGGAAAGAAATTCGCTGAGGTTCGCGACAAGGATGGTGGCGCGACCATCGGCGTGATCGGCTCGACGCGCACTACGAATGAAGAGGCCTACCTGCTCTCGAAATTCGCGCGCGTGGTGTTAAAAACGAACAACGTCGATCATCACCGCACGGCCGACTTCCCTGCCCTGTCAGCGGCGCTGCGCGGCAAGCCCGATGCCACTGCCAGCATGGCCGATGTCTTCACGGCACCGGCGATTCTTCTGATCGGCAACGATCCTACGGAACAGCATCCATTGTTGGCTTGGCAAATTCGCAACAACGTGCGACTGCATCGAGCGAAGCTGTACGTGGTGAATTCGGAGTCGATCAAGCTGCGACGGCAGGCGACGACTTTCACGCGGATACCAACAGGAGCGGAAGGTAAGGTCGCGAGCTTCCTCTCCGGGGACGACGGGGCCGCGGATGCCCTGGCTAGCGCGGCGACGAGTAAAGATGCCTGGATCGCCCTCCGCGATAAGCTGCGCCGGGAACAGAATCTCGTGATCATCTTCGGATCGGAGATTCGCGGAGGTCACCTCGCCAATCTAGTTAATTTCGGATCGGGTATCGCAGGCGCTAAATTCCTGTGCCTCGCCGATTACGCTAACTCTCGTGGCGCGGCGGATATGGGGCTGTATCCCGATTTGCTGCCCGGTTATCAGCCTGCAGTCGGAAGCAGCGACTTCCATCAGGAGTGGGCGGTTCCGCAGACCGAGGGGCTCGACCTCACCGGCATGGTGGAAGCGGGCAAGAGTGGCAAGCTAAAAGCGCTTTATGTCGTCGGATCGAACCCCATCGGACGCCTCAACATCGATCCCTTCGCGCTCTCGAACAGCTTTGTCGTCGTACAGGACATGTTCCTCACTGAGACTGCTGTCATGGCCGACGTGGTTCTGCCCGCAGCCAATGCCTACGAGAAATCCGGTTCGATGACCAACACCTGCGGCGACGTGCAACTGGTGAAGAAGGCCGGTGAAATTTCTGGTACGAAAGCGGATTTTGAAATGATTGTCCGCCTCGCCGACGCGATGGGCTTCGAAGTCCGCAAACTGGTTCCATTCGGAAGCGGCACGCGGGCCGACATGGGCCAGTCGCGGGGCGCCCAATCTGGGGAGGCCGACCGTCACGCTGTGTGGCTCGAAATGCAGGGGCTGGAGCCGAAGTTGAGCCCGTTCGATCCGATGGCGATTTTCGATGAGATCCAGCGACTGGTTCCGGGCTATGAGGTTTCGCGCGCGAATCTGCTGGCCGGCAACGTCGAGCACACGTTGCTCACGAGGAGCGGACCGGGCGCAGCTCACAAGCCGGAAGCGATTTCTCCCGCGAACGACAGCCTGTTCACTTCCGGCACGCTCGGGCGCTATTCGCGCACCTTGAAATCAGTGATGGAGAGTCACGAAGTAAAACCGGCAGAAGTCGCGGCCGACTGACATTTGAAGCACGGTTGTCCCTGGACGGTTGTCCGAGTTAAGAGAGGAAGCAAGGCGTGGCGTTGCCAATCTGGCTATTCATACTTGCGTCGGTGATCAAGTCGGCGATCGTGCTGGGCGTGCTGCTCACCGCTGTGGCATACACCGTCTGGCTGGAACGCAAGGTGGTGGGCCACATGCAGAATCGCTGGGGGCCCACCCGCGTCGGCCCATTTGGCCTGTTGCAACCTGCAGCCGACGGCATCAAGTTTCTATTCAAAGAAGATCTGACGCCGCCCCACGTTTACAAGCCGCTTTTCCTGGCGGCGCCACTGATTGCCGTCATCTTCGCGCTGACGTCGATCTCGGTGATTCCGTTCGGCAATTCGATCACGATTGGCGGATACAGCATTCCCCTTCAGATCACCGATGTGAACACGGGACTGCTGCTGATTCTGGGCGTCACATCGATCGGCGTGTACGGTGTCGCGCTTGCGGGATGGTCATCGAACAACAAATATTCCCTCCTGGGCGGCCTGCGCGCGAGTGCGCAGATGGTGAGCTACGAGATCTCACTCGGACTGTCGCTGGTGGGTGTGCTGATCATGTCGGGCAGTTTCAGTCTGCACGCGATTGTCGATTCGCAGGCCGGACATTTCTGGGGATTTATTCCCCGCTGGAATATTTTCACGGGGCAGTTCATCGGATTCTTCTGCTATCTGATGGCTGCTTACGCAGAAACGAACCGCATACCGTTTGACCTGCCTGAGGCGGAAACCGAATTAGTGGCCGGCTATCACACCGAGTACAGCGCGATGAAGTTTGCCATGTTCTTCATGGCCGAATACGCCAACATGATTACGGTGGCCTGCCTCGCCACGCTTATGTTTTTCGGCGGATGGCGGGGGCCCATCGGCGGTCCGCCGATACTGCAAGCGATACTGCCCGTGTTCTGGTTTGCCGTGAAAGTTGTCGCGTTCCTCTTCTTGTATATCTGGGTGCGCGGCACGTTGCCGCGCTTCCGGTATGACCAGTTGATGGCGTTTGGCTGGAAGTTTCTATTGCCGCTGGCTCTGGCGAATGTGATTGCCACTGCGATCGCAGTGGCGTGGTGAAAAGCAGTACCAGTACTCAGTTCTCAGACCGGAACTTATCTCTGAGAAGCGTGAGGTATGCCGACTTGTTTCTGAGTACCGAGTACTGAGTACCGAGTACTAAACGTTCATGATCAGCATTCATCTCATATTGTTTCTGGCTTTCGGGGCCGTCTGCGTGGCGGGAGCGATCAACCTGTTGGCGCAGACGCATCCCATTAACAGCGCGCTCTCGCTGATTGCGGTGATGGCCGCGTTGGCGGGCGAATACCTGTTGCTGGGCGCAGAGTTCGTCGCCGCCGTGCAGGTGATCGTTTACGCGGGCGCCATCATGGTGCTGTTCGTCTTCGTCATCATGCTGCTGAACGCCGGGGTGGAGGAGCGCACCTCGGGCAGCCGCGTCGCGGTTTTGTTCGGCATTCCGGGATTGTTGCTGGGAAGTGTCCTGCTCGGGTGGGTCGTTCTCCAGCATTCGGGAACTGAGGCAGTCGCCGCCGGTGCCCTGCCCGGCGATCCCAAGACCATTGGACAATTGCTCTTCCATGATTTTCTGTTGCCGTTTGAAATTACTTCCGTCCTGATCTTGATCGCCATCATGGGTGCGGTGGTGTTGGCCAGCAAGCCTCCGTCCGCACCAGTCGGGAGCGTGGACTAATGGTTCCTCTATCGTACTACCTGGTGCTCAGTGGATTTCTGTTCGCCTGCGGCGTGGCGGGATTTCTGATCAAACGCAACATCATCACCATCTTCATGTCGATTGAGCTGATGCTCAACGGCGTGAATCTTTCGTTTGTGGCATTCGCGGCGCACTGGCACTCGCTGGCGGGACAAGTGTTCGTTTTCTTCGTCATGGTGGTGGCGGCGGCAGAAGCTGCCGTGGGTTTGGCGATCATCATCGCCGTTTACCGCACACGCGAGACTCTGAACGTGGACCAGGTGAACCTGCTCAAACTATGACCCAGAACCCTTATCTTTGGCTGATTCCGACGCTTCCGCTCGCCGGGGCGACGATCAATGGTCTTCTGGGACGTCGGTCATCCAAGAACGCCGTCACAACGATTGCGCTCGCCTTTTCTGGACTGGCCTTCGCGCTGGCATTGTGGATTGCCATCGGTTTCTCCTCGGCTGCAGCGCCCTACGGCTTCACACTGGCGCACTGGATCCGCTCCGGCAACTTCAGTGCCGATTTTGCTTTGTATCTCGATCAACTCTCGCTGGTTATGCTGCTGGTCGTCACCGGAGTCGGATTCCTGATCCACATTTACTCCGTCGGCTACATGTGGGACGACCCCGGCTACTACCGCTTCTTCGCGTACCTGAACCTGTTCATGTTCTTCATGCTGACGCTGATCCTGGCCAGCAACTACCTGCTCATGTTCATTGGGTGGGAGGGTGTGGGCTTGGCGTCATATCTGCTGATCGGGTTCTGGTTCACGAAAGATTCGGCGGCATCGGCTGGGAAGAAAGCTTTCATCGTTAACCGCATTGGCGATTTCGGATTCCTGATTGGACTGTTTCTGATCATCCAGCACTTCGGATCGTTGGACTTCACCAGGGTGTTCGTACAAGTCGATCCGATGGCCGTGGAAAATGGCGGCGCCGGGCTTCTGACCGCGATCGGCATTCTGCTGATGGTAGGTGCCTGCGGCAAGTCAGCGCAGATTCCGCTCTACGTCTGGCTGCCGGACGCGATGGAAGGCCCCACACCGGTTTCGGCATTGATCCACGCCGCGACCATGGTGACTGCTGGCGTGTACATGGTCTCGCGCTCGCACATGATTTTTGAGCGCGCGCCGATCGCGCTGATGGTGGTCGCCGTGATTGGAACACTGACGGCACTGTTCGCCGCGACCATCGGCATTACGCAGACCGACATTAAGAAAGTTCTCGCTTACTCCACGATTTCGCAGCTCGGCTACATGTTCATGGCGTGCGGCGTGGGCGCGTTCTCCGCCGGAATCTTCCACCTGATGACGCACGCTTTCTTCAAGGGACTGCTGTTCCTGGCGGCAGGCTCAGTAATTCATGCAGTCGGCGACGAGCAGGACATGCGCAAGATGGGCGGGCTGCGTTCGTATATCCCGTGGACGTTTCTGACCATGGGCATTGCGACACTCGCCATCGCGGGCATCCCGCCGTTCGCGGGCTTCTGGAGCAAGGACGAAATCCTCTGGAAGGCATACTCGAGTCCGCACGGAAGCTGGGTGTTCTGGCTGATCGGTGTCATCACAGCCTTCATCACTTCGTTCTACATGTTCAGACTGCTGTTCATGACCTTCTTCGGCGATTATCACGGCGCCCAGGTTGATGCCCACGGACATGGCAGTCATTCGCACGGTGCCGATGATCACGGTCATGGCGAGCCGCACGAGAGCCCGATGGTCATGCTGGTTCCTCTGATGATCCTCGCAGTGCTTTCCGTGATCGGCGGCCTGGTTGGCATCGGTAACCGATTTGAGCATTTTCTTGAGCCGGTGTTCGGCATAGGAGTCGCCGAAGCCGCCGGCGAGGCCGCGAGTCATGGCACAGAACTGCTGCTGATGGGGATATCGATAACCGTCGCGGTTCTAGGTTTCATCCTCGCGTACCTGCTTTACGTCAGCAAGCCCTATCTCCCGCAGAAGATCGCCGACGGACTGAATGGCTTCTACACCGCGGTGTTGAACAAGTACTACGTCGACGAACTCTACGCGAAGTTGTTCGTCAAACCGCTGATCGACGGATCGACCACAATCCTGTGGCAGGGAGTGGATCGGAAGGTCATTGACGACACCGTAAACAATGCAGCCGATGGAGCACGCCACGTGTCGGATGAAGTCCGCCACATGCAGTCGGGCAACTTGCGATCGTATGCGGGCTGGATCGCAGCCGGTTCGGCCGTCGTGATCGCCTACATGATTTGGATGGGAGTGCGATGAGCACCGATAGCTGGAGCCCCTACATCCTGACGTTCGTGACGTTCGCGCCGCTGGTGGGCGCGTTGCTGCTGGTTATGTTCCCGCGGCGCGATCGCGACATCCGGATCTTCGCCCTCGTCTTTTCGCTGCTTACCTTTCTTCTCTCGTTGCATTTGCCAGTGCACTTCCATCGCGGCCTGGCTGGATTCCAGTATGAAATCGACCGCCAGTGGATCTCGGCGCCAAACATTCACTACCACATGGGTATGGACGGCATCTCTCTGTGGCTGGTGGTCCTGACCACGTTCCTCACGCCGCTCTGCGTGCTGATTTCGTGGAAATCAGTGCACGATCGGGTGAAGGAATTCTTCATTCTCCTGCTGATCATGGAAACGGCGCTGATCGGCGTCTTCACGTCCCTCGATCTGTTCCTGTTTTATTTCTTCTGGGAAGCCACGCTGATTCCGATGGCCCTGCTGATCGGGGTGTTCGGCCATGAGCGGAAGGTGTACGCCGCAGTGAAGTTCTTCATGTACACGATGATCGCTTCGGTGTTTATGCTGGCGGCGATTCTGTGGCTGTACGCCAACACTCACAGCTTTGACTTTGTGACGATTCGTGACCTGATCGCGAGCGGCAAAGTCGCAAATTTCCCCGCCGCTGCGCAATGGCTGTTTCTCGGCTTCTTCGTTGCGTTTGCGGTTAAGGTTCCTCTGTTCCCGTTCCACACATGGCTGCCGGACGCTCACGTCGAGGCTCCTACGGCTGGATCCGTCCTCCTGGCCGGCGTTCTGCTGAAGATGGGCACTTACGGCATGCTGCGCTTCAATCTCGGCCTGTTCCCAGAGCAAGCCCGACACAATGCTCCGTGGATCATGACGCTGGCGCTGATCGGCATCATATATGGCGCGCTGGTGGCTATGGTGCAGCCCAACATGAAAAAGCTGATCGCCTATTCGTCGGTCAGCCACCTCGGGTTTGTGGTTCTGGGGATTTTCAGCTTCACCACGGCGGGATTGAACGGAGCGATGTTCGTCATGCTGGCCCACGGAATTTCGACCGGTGCCCTGTTCATGCTCGCCGGAATTCTCCACGAGCGCCGCCACACATATGAGATTTCAGAGTTCGGCGGCCTCGCCACTCCCATGCCGGTTTACGCAGCCTCCTATCTGTTCATCGTGCTGGCATCGGTTGGACTTCCCTTGCTGAACGGATTCATCGGAGAGTTCCTGGTGCTGAGCGGCGCATTTCAGGCGAAACCAATCTACGGAGTCCTGGCCTCTACGGGCGTGATCTGGAGCGCGTGCTATCTGTTATGGATGTACCAGCGCGTCTTCTTCGGCAAAGTGACGCACCCAATCAATAATTCCATGGCCGACATGATCGGTTTCGAAAAGGCTGCGGTCTGGCCGTGCGCTGCTGCGGCCCTGGTGATGGGCGTGGCTCCGATTCTGTGGCTGGGCGCGATCGATCCCGCGGTACAGGCGGCGTTGACTCCGTTCACACAAGTCGTCGGCAAGGTGGTGGGACAATGATCGGCTCCCTCTCTACCGCGTTGCTGCAGGCCATGCCGCAGGCGATTCCGCAGGGTGCCGATTACGTCCGTATCCTTCCCGAGTTGATTCTGTCTGCTTTCGGCATCCTGATCATGATGCTCGATCCGCTGGTCGATGAGGAAAAGAGCCAGAGACTGCTGGGCGTTATTGGGCTCGGCGGCACCGTCGCAGGGCTGTTCGCCACTTGGTATATGGCGCAGTCGCCTGGCCTCGCCTTCTCAAACATGGTTAAGGTGGACGGCTTCAGCGTGTTCTTCCATTTTCTGGTGATCGCGATTGCGGCGGTCGTCATTCTCAGTTCATTCGAGTACATGGCGGTGCAGAGGATTCGCGCCGGGGAGTATTACGCTCTCATTCTGTTCGGCACGGTTGGCATGGCGTTGATGTCGTCGGCCGTGGAACTGGTCCTGATTTTCATCGCGCTCGAAATTTCGTCGATCTCTACCTATGTCCTAACGGGGTTCCGGCGGAACGAGGCTTCTAGCAGCGAGTCATCGCTGAAGTATTTCCTCCTGGGGTCCTTCGCAACTGCGTTCTTCCTGTACGGCGTGGCGATGATGTTCGGCGCAACCGGATCCACCAACATCGGCATCATCAGTCAGAGGCTGCAGGCCGGGCCGGTGCAGTTGCTGGTCTACGTGGCCATGGCGCTGATGTTCGTGGGACTCGGATTCAAGGTAGCCGCCGCTCCGTTTCACATCTGGACGCCCGACGTTTACGAAGGAGCGCCTGCCCCGATCGTCGGCTTCATGTCGACTGCACCCAAAGCGGCGGCATTCGCGGTGCTGCTGCGAGTGGTATTCACGATCAACGCGCCCGGTCGCTTCTGGCTTATTTGGGCGGCTGCAGCCCTTTCCATGACCTTGGGCAACATGGGCGCTCTCGTTCAGACCAACGTCAAACGCCTGCTTGCTTACTCTTCGATCGCCCATGCCGGATATTTGCTCGTTGCCTTCGCGATGACCGCCTCGGAGAATTCCGTGGCCGGTATTTCTGCGGCGATGTTCTACACGGCGTCCTATGCCGCCATGAACGTTGGCGCGTTCGCCGTGGTCAGCCACTTCGCCAACGCCGGCGAGCGCTACGTCACATTGGAAGACTACGAAGGGCTCGGTCGCACTTCCCCCCTGCTTGCGGCCACACTCACCATTTTCATGCTGTCGCTGATCGGCATTCCCATGACCGGCGGCTTTTTCGCAAAGTTTTACGTGTTCAGCGCCGCGGTAAAGGCGAATCTGATCTGGCTGACGATTATCGGCGTTGTGAACAGCGCCATTGGGGCCTACTACTATCTTCGCGTCATCGTCGTGATGTATATGCGCGAGTCGCGGAAAAACGTGCCGGTCACGCGAGTCCCGTTTGGGCTAGGAGTCGCTCTCGCCGTTAGCGTGGTGGCCACTCTCTACCTCGGACTTCTACCTGACCGCATTCTGCGATACGCGCAAGAATCCGCTGAGGAACTGCGCCCCCAAACACCGGCTCCGATTGCCGCGAATACCCAGCAAACACCGCGTCCAGCGGGCATTCCGGAGCGCTGATTTGCTTCTCGAAAATCTCAAAACGCTCATTGACAAGAGCCTTCGCGCGCGTGCATGATGTGTGAACTAAGTTTAGGCTCAGTCCTTCCAGGAACTGACAGCGGCCTGAAGGAGAGACAATGTTGAAACTGATTCATGGGCTTTGGTCGGAAGATGAGGGACAAGACATTGCCGAATACGCGGTAATGTTGGCAGTTATTCTGGTTCTGGTGGTGGGAACGGTGCGTTTGATCGGGTCGAATGCCAACAATGCGTTTTCAAACGTAGCCAGCTCACTCCAGTAGTTGGACTCCCACGGTTTCAATTGCTCTCTTCGTCTAATTTGCATCGAAAAGAAGACTTTTATGACACGATTTACCCCAGATGCCGCATCTACCGCTTACTTCTGGTTTACGGAAGCAGCCGCAGCGGCTGCGGAAGCGCTTGGGGTGAGGATGAGCCACTAGGGGACACCTAAACAAGCTTCCGCAAGCCGCGATCTCCGGATCGCGGCTTTTGTTTTAGCGACAAAACAGACAAGGAGAACCAGCCCATGATTGTGAACATGTCCGAGAAAGCCACCGAGCAGGAAATCAACCATGTGATTGAGCGTATCCGCGAAGCCGGCTACCAACCTCATATCACGCGCGGCACCGAGCGCACGATTGTCGCAGCTGTAGGCAGCGGCCGCCGCCACGAGATCGAAGCGCTCCAGGTCGCTCCCGGCGTGGATAACGTCGTCGCGATTGCCCAGCCCTTCAAGCTGGTCAGCCGCCAGGTCAAACCAGAGCGCACCATCGTGAAGATCGGAGCGGTCGCCATCGGCGGGCCTGATGTAGTGATCATTGCCGGACCGTGCTCCGTCGAGTCGCGCACACAGTTGCTCGATACGGCGCACGCTGTCAAGCGCGCCGGCGCGGCCATGCTGCGAGGCGGAGCCTACAAGCCGCGCACTTCTCCGTATGACTTTCAGGGCCTGGGACTCGAAGCGCTCAAGATTTTGCGCGACGCACACGAAGAAACCGGGTTGCCGGTGGTCACGGAAGTGATGAGCACAGAAGATGTGGACGTCATCTGCGAGCACGTCGACATGCTACAGGTCGGAGCACGCAACATGCAGAACTTCGCGCTGTTACGACGTCTTGCAACCGTGAACAAGCCCATCCTGCTGAAGCGTGGACCGTCGGCCACGGTGAAGGAGTGGCTGCTCGCCGCTGAGTACTTGCTCTCCGGAGGCAACCAGCAAGTCGTGCTGTGCGAGCGCGGGATCAAGACTTTTGAGACTGAGATGCGCAACACTATCGATTTGGCCGCCGTCGCGCTCGCGCGCGATCTATCGCACCTGCCCGTAATCGCCGATCCATCGCACGGAACCGGCAAGCAGAGCCTGATTGCTGCGGTTTCGCGCGCGGCCGTCGCCGTTGGAGCGGATGGCTTGATCATCGAGGTGCACCCTTGCCCGGAACGCGCGTTGTCGGATGGCCCTCAGTCTCTCGATTTCGCTGGGTTCGGCAAGGTCATGCGATCACTCGCGGAGCCTTTGCGGCAGACTGCCAGCCTGCCAGCGGCAGTGACGGCAGCGTCTTAAGGAGACGTATGGGGGCTGCGCCCGCATCAGCGCTAACTTAAGCATGGCGGGCTAGAGGTTACCACTGTTGGCTGGTCTCGGGCGCCTTGCTTGCACGCATTGCCTGTCACACAGCAGTGATTCTGCGTCCGACGCGACCTGCTACAGGGCCATCCTTCGTTGACTGGCAGGTGCCGCGTCCATAAGATGAATCGACCCGAAGGCTTGGGGTCTCCTGTTGATCGGTCAAACCATCTCGCACTACCGTATCGTTGAGAAGCTTGGCGGCGGAGGCATGGGGGTCGTGTACAAAGCCGAAGACACTCGGCTTCACCGTTTCGTCGCGCTCAAGTTTCTGCCTGACGAAGTGGCCCGCGATCCTCAGGCTCTGGCGCGCTTCCAGCGCGAAGCACAGGCGGCCTCTGCCCTGAACCATCCCCATATCTGCACCATTCACGACATCGGTGAGGAGAATGGCATGGCGTTCATCGCCATGGAATATCTCGAGGGCGTGACGCTGAAGCACCGCATTGCGAGCCGCCCGCTAGACCTCGAGATCCTGCTCTCTCTCGCCATCGAGATCGCCGATGCCCTCGATGCCGCCCACAGCAAAGGCATCGTCCACCGCGACATCAAACCTGTCAACATTTTCGTGACGGAGCGCGGCCATGCCAAGATTCTCGACTTCGGCCTGGCAAAGGTTTCGCCCTCTGCCATTTCGTCGAGCCAGATTGCAGCTGTCAACACGCAGACGCAATCTTTGAACGAGGCGCATCTGACCAGCCCCGGCACCATGGTGGGAACCGTGGCCTATATGTCGCCGGAACAAGTGCGCGGGAAGGAGCTCGACTCCCGCACTGATCTCTTCTCCTTCGGAGCGGTCTTGTATGAGATGGCCACTGGCGCCATGCCCTTCCGCGGGGAAACCTCCGCGATGATCTGCGAGGGGATCGTGAACCGCGCTCCGGTCGCGCCCGTGCGGTTGAATCCTGATCTCCCCGCCGACCTCGAACGAATCATCAACAAGGCTCTGGAAAAGGACCGGGACCTCCGCTATCGGTCCGCCGCCGACGTGGAGACCGACCTGAAACGGCTGAAGCGGGACACGGAATCGGGACGGGCGCCAGCGGTTAGCGCGGTAGCAACTCCGCAGGCTGGTTCGCCCAGCAGGACACGCCTGCTGAGATGGATTGCTGTCGCAGCACTTGCCGTGGTCACCCTCGCGCTGCTCTTCGTCTGGCTACGCACGCCGCTGCCGCCCCCGAGAATTTTAGGATCGAAGCAGATCACCAGCGACGGACTCCCCAAGATCACCCTCGTGGGCGACGCCAATCGTCTCTACTTCACCGAGAATCCCCCGGCGCATTTGTCCATCGCTCAAGTTTCGGTGAATGGCGGCGAGACCGCGCCCGTCGGCGTGCCGTTCGACAATCCCGTCGTCACCGACGTTGCCCAGCAAGGGTCAGAACTGTTGGTTACGAGGAACGTGCTCGAACTTATGGATAATCCCTTTTGGTCGGTCCCGATCCCCGCCGGTTCGCCACGCCCTCTGGGGCAAGTGTCCGCCCACGATGCCCTTTGGGCGCCCAACGGGAAGTTGATCTTTGCAAAAGGGAACGACATTTATATCGCAGAGCACGACGGGGAAAATCCCCAAAAGATTGCAACCACACGGGATGTTCCAGGCGCTATGAGCATTTCACCCGACGGAACCCGCATCCGGTTCGCGGTTGTGAACCTCATCAACAGTACCTCCGAACTTTGGGAAGTGCGAACCGACGGCACCGGCATACACCCGCTGCTGTCCGGCTGGAATAATCCCCCCAACGAATGCTGCGGCAACTGGACGCCCGACGGCAGATTTTATGTCTTTCAAAGCACGCGCGACGGCGCCACCAACGTCTGGATCGTTCCCGATCAATCCGACTGGTGGAGGAAAGTACCGCGGGAACCGGTTCAGCTAACCACTGGACCACTGCAATTCGGCAACCCGCTTCCCAGCAAAGACAGCCAGAGGTTGTTCATGACGGCCGTCCAGCAGCGAGCCGAGTTGGTCCACTATGACGCCAAATCTGGTGATTTCGCTCCTTATCTCGGTGGCATCTCCGCTGGCGACGTGGATTTCTCCCGCGACGGCCAATGGGTGACTTATGTCAGCTATCCTGACGACACGCTTTGGCGCAGCAAGCTCGACGGCAGCGCTCGTCTCCAGCTTACGTATCCTCCCATGCGAACGGGGTTGGGACACTGGTCTCCGGACGGGCAGCAGATTGCATTCGCGGGAGCTCTGCCCGGCAAGCCGTGGAAGGTATATCTAATTTCAAAGGACGGTGGCAGTCCACAGTCCTTAGCTTCGACAACCGAGGAAACTCAAGAAGCCGACCCTAGCTGGTCGCCGGACGGAAATACGCTCGCTTTTGGGCACTCCGGTTTCGGTTCCGATCCCGCGCTCATCGAGCTGTTCGACGTGCAAACTCACCAGATTTCGCAGCTGCCGGGTTCCGACGGATTCTTCGGTCCCCGTTGGTCGCCCGATGGCCGCTACATCGTTGCCCTTTCGCAGGACGGTAATAAGCTTATGCTGTGCAACGTTAAAGATCATCAATGGCGGCAGCTGGACATGAAGCTGAACTCGTTTGGCTATCTTGCCTGGTCCCACGACAGCGCCTATGTGTATTTCGACACGATTCTGAAGAGCGACAGCGGATACTATCGTGTGCGAATCAGTGATGCGAGACTGGAAAAGCTGGCCGACCTAAGTAAGATTAAGGGATTCCCCATCCAGTTTGGCGCCAATGGCACGTGGACCGGCCTCGGCCCCGGAGACGTCCCCCTGCTCGCTCGCGACATCAGCACGCAAGAGATTTACGCCTTCGACCTGCAGCTTCCCTGACTTCTGATAGGTCTTGCGACAACGCCCCGTCGACCCGGTGGGTTATTTTGTTTTCACTTGTCTGTTTCAATCGTTAATTCGTCGCTGATCAGGCTTCCACAGAAGTCGGCTCGTGGAAAATTGAAACCAGAATCTGCTGCTGTCGATTGTGAGCAGATGACGCTAGTGCTTTTTCGCTGTGACCTGAAAGTTGCTGAGATGATTGTCTGTAGAAAGGATCAATTCATCAGACGTGCTGTCCCATCAGCACTACCCTACGAGGCATGGCGTGAAGGTAACGACTCGTCATGGAACCCTCCGACAACGTATCCCGCGATCGAGAGATCGGCATCGGAACCGCGAGGGGATGGTGCAGCTGCTAGCATCAAGGTGGCTAGGGGCCAGGGTTGATAGCATGGCCAGCATATGCAAATTCCCGTAAGCGTCGTGACACTAGGGGAGCGGAAGATGCTATGCGCTCCTTTTGCAGTGGGTACCCTGGCTCGAAAATCCTCGGTCATGGGCACATCAAGCTGCCGGCGTACAGGGAAGGCCTAACCTATCGTGTCTTCTCAGCGGAACAGGGTAAGTCCGTATCGCTCCCCTATGGGGTAGTGAAGCCGTAAGGCGGATCGATGGCGATGCGGATAGCGGAACTGAGAAAAAGCGAATGCTGCCCTGTAATCGGGCAGATAGAGGTTGCGTTGCCTTTTTTGGGACAACATTACTTCGCCGGAAACGGAGCAGACTTCTCGGTGGTGCTCAAACTCGAGAACGTTTGCAGAACCAATGCATGAAGCAAAGCAAATGACGACGGCGCAAGCTGTTGGTGCAGCTTCACACACGCCTGGTGGATTTATCCATCGCCGTGCGAGTTGGCCGCAAACCCGTATCGAGTAGGTCTTATTTTGCAATGGAATGAGGCTGCGTCCTCGAGTTTTTTTTAGGGGCGTTATTGAGTGCTCGAGCCGGATGAAGGGAAACTTTCAAGTCCGGTTCTTAGGGGACTGAGCGGTCGCAAGGCCGCTCGGTTACCCGGCCGAGGCGCGCCCTTGGTGAGCTAAGTGGAGCAGAACAGAGGACGGGGGCGCGCGTTCGAAAAAGCCGTCAGAAGGAAGCCGGTGGCGCGGTGGACGCGGGGATGCTGCTGCTCGCGGACCGGAACTTCTACAGCTACGCCCTGTGGCAGGCCGCCGCCGGCACCGGCGCGGACCTTTTGTGGCGGGTCAAGGCCAGCATGCACCTGCCCGTCGTCCGGGAGCTGCCCGACGGGTCCTTCCTGGCCCACGTCGACGTCCTGCGCGCGGTGCACGCCCGGCTGCGCAAGAACGGCCTGGCGCCGCCGCCGCGGCAGCACGCTCGGCCCGGAGTCCGGGCCGCTGCCCGGCATCACCGTCCGGGTCATCGAGTTCTGGCTCACCGTGACCACTGATGACGGCGCCGTCCGCACCGGACGGTACCGGCTGATCACCACCCTGACCGACTGGCGCGCCTACCCCGCCGCCGCCCTGGCCGCCTGCTACGCCCGCCGCTGGGCCATCGAGACCGGGTACGCCGAGATCAAGACCTGCCTGCGCGGCCCCGGCCGCACGCTGCGCTGCTGCACCCCGGACCTGGCCCGCCAGGAACTATGGGCCTACCTGGCCATCTACCAGGCCCTGCGCGTCCTGCGTACCACCCGCGCCGCCGCCCGCGACGGCACCGACCCGGCCCGGATCTCCTTCACCGCCGCCCTGAACGCCGCCCAGCGCACCCTGGGCACCGATCCCGGTGCCCTCGGCGATGCCCTGCAGGCCGCCGAAACTGAGATGCTGTCCTGCCTGGTCCCCGTCCGCCAGGGCCGCATCTGCCCCCGGGCCGTCAAGCAGGCCCGCTCCCCCTGTAAGTCCCGGAGCAGCCACCCCGGCCCTATAACACAGCACGCCAGGTACACCACCACCATCGCCACACCCGAAAGCCGGACACCAACTCCCGCTGACCAGGCAAAACAACCCGCACAACGCCCGGACGACCCGCCTTAAATTCCTGGCATTGGCGCTGACGACAACGATGTTCCATCGTGGCGGTTAGGCAGGTCCTCGGGATGCGGGTGGAGGGAACAAAGTTACGGGTGCGCGGGACCGGTTGCTAAGCCCGGGGATGGGCCTGACGATAGCTGGACTTGAGGCGCTCGATCGACACGTGCGTGTAGATCTGGGTGGTCGCGGGCGAGGAATGACCGAGGATCTCCTGGACGCTGCGCAGGTCGGCGCCGCCCTCGAGCAGGTGGGTCGCCGTGCTGTGGCGGATGCCGTGCGGGCCGGTATCCCTGGTCGCTCCTGCCTCGCGCAGCCGCTCGTGCACGATCCGGCGGGCCGTGCGCGGGTCCAGCCGGCCGCCGCGTACCCCGAGGAACAGGGCTGACCCGCTGGCCGCCGTGGCGAGCGCGGGACGGCCCGCGGCCAGCCAGCGGTCCACCGCGGCCAGCGCGGGCACGCCGACCGGCACGGTGCGCTCCTTGTCGCCCTTGCCCCGGACCCGCACGGTGCGGCGGCCACGGTCGAGGTGGACGGGATCCAGCCCGCACAGCTCGCTGACCCGGATCCCGGTCGCGTAGAACAGTTCGAGCACGGCGGCGTCGCGAAGGGCCACCGCGGCTTCGGTTGGCTGGCCGCGCCGCGTCCGCCGGGTGGCTCGCCGCGTCCGCCGGGTGGCCCGCCGCCGTGGCCGCCTCGGCTTGGCGTCCGGCCTTATCGAGGCCAGCCAGCACGGCCGCCATCTCGTCCTGGCGCAGTACGTGCGGGAGGGCGCGGCGGGTCTTCAGCGTGCCGAGCCGGGGGCCGGGGTCGGTGGCCAGCCAGCCGCGGCGGTACGCGAAGGCGGTGAACGACCTGGCCGCCGCGCCGCGCCTGGCCAGCGTGGCGCGCGCCGCGCCCGACTCGTGCTGGATCGCCAGCCAGCCGCGCAGTTCGGTCACGCCCAGGCCTTCCGGCGTGTCGACGCCCTGGCGGCTGGCGTGCTCAAGCATCGAGGAGATGTCACCGGCGTAGGCGCGAACGGTGTGCGGCGACAGCGAGCGCTCCGACCGGAGATAGCGCTCGAAGGCGGCCAGCGCCGCGGCCATCGCGGGCGGCAG